>NZ_CP047173.1:1431583-2863166 GCF_009834185.1 Rathayibacter sp. VKM Ac-2760 | reverse complement strand
GAGGCGACTCCGGCGCGATCATCACCACCAACGGGTCCGAGCCGCAGAACCCGCTGATCCCGACCAACACCAACGAGGTGGGCGGCGGCAAGATCCTCGATGAGATCTTCGCCGGTCTCGTCTACTACGACGCCGAGGGTGCGCCGCAGAACGACGTCGCCGAGTCGATCGAGTCGACCGACGCGCAGAACTACACCATCACGATCAAGCCCGACCTCACCTTCACGAACGGCGACCCGGTCACGGCGAACTCGTTCGTCGACGCGTGGAACTACGGCGCGAAGCTCTCGAACAACCAGCTGAACAGCTACTTCTTCGAGGACATCCAGGGCTTCAGCTACGACGAGGACTCCGAGCTCACCGGCCTCGCGGTCGTCGACGACACGACGTTCACCGTCGCGCTCACCGAGCCCAAGTCGGACTTCCCGCTGCGTCTGGGCTACTCGGCGTACTACCCGCTGCCCGCCGCCGCGTTCGAGGACATGGACGCCTTCGGCCAGAACCCGATCGGCAACGGCCCGTACATGCTCGCCGGCGACGACGCGTGGCAGCACAACGTGCAGATCGACCTCGTCGTGAACCCCGACTACACCGGCGGTCGCACCCCGGTCAACGGCGGCCTCACGGTCACCTTCTACGCCACGCAGGACGCGGCGTACTCCGACCTCCAGGGCGGCAACCTCGACGTCCTCGACGCCATCCCGGACTCGGCCTACGGCACCTACGAGAGCGACCTGGGCGACCGTGCGGTCAACCAGCCCGCCGCCGTCTTCCAGTCCTTCACCATCCCGGACCGCCTCGCGCACTTCGGCGGTGAGGAGGGCCAGCTGCGACGCCAGGCCATCTCGATGTCGATCGACCGCGCGCAGATCACCGACGTGATCTTCGAGGGCACCCGCACCCCCGCCTCCGACTTCACCTCCCCGGTGATCGACGGCTGGAGCGACTCGCTCGAGGGCGCCGACGTCCTCGAGTTCAACGCCGACGAGGCGAAGGCGCTGTGGGCTCAGGCCGACGCGATCAGCCCCTGGGACGGAACCTTCAAGATCGCCTACAACGCCGACGGCGGCCACCAGGGCTGGGTCGACGCCGTGTCGAACTCGATCAAGAACACGCTCGGGATCGACGCCGAGGGCGAGGCGTACCCGACCTTCGCCGAGGCGCGCACCAAGATCACGGACCGCACCATCGAGACCGCGTTCCGCACCGGATGGCAGGCCGACTACCCGGGTCTGTACAACTTCCTGGGCCCGCTGTACGCGACCAACGCGTCCTCGAACGACGGCGACTACTCCAGCGCCGAGTTCGACCAGCTCCTCGCGGAGGGCGCTGTCGACACCGACCTCGACTCGGCCAACGAGAAGTTCCAGCAGGCGCAGGAGGTCCTCCTGAAGGACCTGCCCGCGATCCCGCTGTGGTACTCCAACGTGACCGGCGGCTACGGCGAGAACGTGTCGAACGTCCAGTTCGGCTGGAACTCGGTGCCGCTCTACTACGAGATCACCAAGAACTAAGCTGCTAGAAACCGGGGCGCTTCGCCCGTGCGGTCGACTTCGGTCTTCGGTACGGGCGAAGCGCCCTGTTTCGGTCCGAATCGAATGAGGTCCCCCACCATGCGACACCGGAATCGGCAGGGCTGAGATGCTCGCCTACATCGTCCGACGCATTCTCCAAGCCGTCCCCGTGCTCATCGGCACGACGTTCCTCATCTACTTCATGGTCTTCGCCATGCCGGGGAACCCGCTCCTCTCGCTCTTCGGCGACAAGACGCCGAACCCGGCGCTCCTGGCCCGCCTCGAGGAGCAGTACCACCTGAACGACCCGTTCTTCGTCCAGTACCTGTACTACCTGGGCGGCGTCGTCCGCGGCGACTTCGGGATCTCGTTCTCGGGCCAGTCGGTCAACGACATCCTCGCCCGCACCTTCCCGGTCACGCTGACCCTCGCGATGATGGCGATCATCATCGAGATCGTGCTCGCGCTGACCATCGGCCTCATCAGCGGCCTGCGCAAGGGCTCGTTCTTCGACGCCAGCGCGCTGGTCGTCAGCCTGCTGCTCGTCTCGGTGCCGATCTTCGTGCTCTGCTTCATCGCGCAGACGTTCTTCGCCGTCCAGCTCGGCTGGTTCCCGCCCACGGTCGGCGGCCAGGCGACGTTCGAGCGGTTGCTGCTGCCGGCCATCGTGCTCGCGCTGTTCGTGGTCGCCTCGGCGATCCGCCTCACCCGCGGCTCGGTCATCGAGACCGCCGGCTCCGACTTCGTGCGCACCGCCTACGGCAAGGGGCTCTCGCGACGACGCGTCATCCCCGTGCACATCCTGCGCAACTCGCTGATCCCCGTCACGACCCAGTTCGGCGCCGACTTCGGCCTGCTGATCGTCGGCGCGACGGTGACCGAGGGCATCTTCAACGTTCCCGGCGTCGGGAACACGCTCTACCAGGCGATCATCCGAGGGGAGCGACCGACCGTCGTCTCCTTCGTCACGGTCATGGTGCTGTTCTACCTCGTGGTGAACATCCTCGTCGACCTGCTCTACGCCGTACTCGACCCGAGGATCCGCTATGCCAAATGAGTTCTCCGGCGGCGCGCAGAAGGCCCGCCGCATCGACCACTTCGTCGCCCCGCTCGAGGAGACGCCGATCGCCACGATCGACGCCGTCTCGCTCGACGACAAGCCCAGCAATCTCTGGACCGACGCCTGGCAGGACCTGCGCAAGCGCCCGATGTTCTGGATCTCGGGTGCGCTGATCCTGCTGATCCTCGCGGTCGCGCTGATCCCGTCGCTGTTCACGTCCGTCGACCCCCGCGCCTGCGACCTCGGTCTCAGCAACCAGGGTCCCGGCGACGGCAGCGTCCTGGGCTACACGAAGCAGGGCTGCGACGTCTACGCCCGGATCATCCACGGCACGTCTACGTCGCTCTCGGTCGGCCTCATCGTGATCCTGATCACGACGCTCACCGGCGTCGTCGGCGGCGCGCTCGCCGGCTTCTTCGGCGGCTGGGTCGACACCGTGATCATGCGCGCGGGCGACATCTTCTTCTCGATCCCCTACATCCTCGCCGCTGTCGTCATCATGTCCGTCTTCTCGGCCCACCGGAACGTGTTCGTCATCGCCCTGGCGATCGGCGCGTTCGCGTGGCCCACCACCGCCCGCGTCCTGCGGTCGGAGGTCCTCCGGGTGAAGCAGTCCGACTTCGTCGGCGCCGCGACGGCCACCGGCCTGTCGAGGATGGCGATCCTGTTCCGCCACGTGCTGCCCAACTCCATCGCCCCCGTGATCGTCGTCACGACGATCTCGCTCGGCGCGGCCATCACCGCGGAGGCGACGCTGTCGTTCCTCGGTGTCGGTCTGCCGGGCTCGGTGATGTCGTGGGGCAACGACATCAGCCAGGCGCAGCGCGACCTGCGGACCAATCCGCAGACGCTGATCTACCCGTCCGCCGCGCTGACCATCACCGTGCTGAGCTTCATCCTGATGGGTGAGGCCCTGCGCGACGCGCTCGACCCGAAGGCGAGGGCCCTCCGATGACGAACACGACACCCACCACGCCGAAGGGCCCGCTGCTCGAGGTCACCGACCTCGAGGTCGGCTTCCAGACCGGCAGCGGACTGGTCAAGGCCCTCCGCGGCGTCAGCCTGACGATCGAGCACGGCCAGACCGTCGCGATCGTCGGCGAGTCCGGCTCCGGCAAGTCGACGACCGCCGCGGCGATCATCGGCCTGCTCCCCGGCAGCGGCAAGGTCACCGCCGGCTCCGTGCTGTTCGACGGCAAGGACCTGGCGAAGGCGACCCGGACCGAGCTCGAGGACATCCGCGGCCGCCGGATCGGCTACGTGCCCCAGGACCCGATGTCGAACCTCAACCCGGTCTGGTCGATCGGCTTCCAGGTCGAGGAGACGATCAAGGCCAACGGCCTCGCCTCCGGCCGCAAGGAGGTGCGCGCCAAGGCGATCGAGGTGCTGCAGAACGCCGGTCTCGCCGACGCGGAGAAGCGGCTCAAGCAGTTCCCGCACCAGTTCTCCGGCGGCATGCGCCAGCGCGTGCTGATCGGCATCGGCCTGGCGGCGTCGCCGCAGCTGCTGATCGCGGACGAGCCCACCTCGGCGCTCGACGTGACCGTGCAGCGGCGCATCCTCGATCACCTCGAGACGCTGACGAAGACCGACGGCACCGCGCTGCTCTTCATCACGCACGACCTGGGCCTCGCCGCCGAGCGCGCCGAGAAGCTCATCGTGATGTACAAGGGCCGCATCGTCGAGTCGGGTGCCTCCGTGGAGGTGCTGCAGAACCCGCAGCACCCCTACACGCAGCGCCTGATCGCGGCGGCGCCGAGCCTCGCCTCGCGCCGCATCCAGTCCACGGCCGGCGCGGCGACGGAGTCGGTGCCCGGCGAGTCCGCGGCCGTCCGCGAGGTCGACCTGGTCGGCGCGGCCGGCGCCCACCACGGCGGCGCGACCACCACCGCGCGGCCGATGATCGAGCTCGACGGCCTCACCAAGGTCTTCAAGATCCGCCGCGGCGGGCTGAAGGCCGAGGACTTCACGGCCGTCGACGACGTCTCGTTCTCGATCCCCAAGGGCACCACCACGGCACTCGTAGGGGAGTCGGGCTCGGGCAAGTCGACGATCGCCCGCCTGGTGCTCGGCCTCGAGACGGCGACCTCCGGCGCGATCTCGATCGACGGCCGCCGCACCGAGAAGCTCAAGGGCAAGGAGATGCTTGCGCTGCGCCGCTCGATGCAGCCGGTGTTCCAGGACCCGTACGGCTCGCTCGACCCGCTGCACAACATCGGCAACACCATCTCGGAGCCGCTGCGGGTGCACAAGGTCGGCGACCGGACCTCGCAGCGCGAGCGGGTGTTCGAGCTGCTCGACCAGGTGTCGCTGCCGCGGGTGATCGCGGGCCGCTACCCGAACGAGCTCTCCGGCGGTCAGCGCCAGCGCGTGGCGATCGCCCGCGCGCTCGCGCTCAAGCCCGAGATCGTGGTGCTCGACGAGGCGGTCTCGGCCCTGGACGTGCTCGTCCAGGCGCAGATCCTCCGCCTGCTGGCCGATCTGCAGGCCGAGCTGGGCCTGACGTACCTCTTCATCACGCACGACCTGGCGGTGGTCCGCGTGATCGCCGACGACGTCTGCGTGATGCAGAAGGGCCGGATCGTCGAGCACGCCTCGACCGACACCGTGTTCGAGTCGCCGCAGCAGGAGTACACCCGCGAGCTGCTCGCCGCCATCCCGGGCGCCGGGATCGAGTTCGCGGTCTGATCCGCCGCTGACGGTCCGACCCGCTGAGGGTCCGGCCACCCATCGCAGAGGGCCCCGTGCCGGCCCGGCGTCACCCGATGTTCATCGGGCCGCCGGGCGGGAACGGGGCCCTCCGTCGTGCCGCCGCGAGCCTGGGGTACGATGGATGGTCCCCCTTTTTGCACGAGAACACGAGACGAGTCCGTTCACATGGCAAGTGCCACCCGCTCCGACCTGCGCAACGTCGCGATCGTCGCCCACGTCGACCATGGCAAGACCACCCTCGTGGACGCCATGCTCAAGCAGACGAACTCCTTCGACGCGCACGCCCACGTGGACGAGCGCGCGATGGACTCGAACGAGCTCGAGCGCGAGAAGGGCATCACGATCCTCGCGAAGAACACCGCTGTCTCCTACAGCGGCAAGCACGCGACCGAGGGCCCCATCACGATCAACGTGATCGACACCCCGGGCCACGCCGACTTCGGCGGCGAGGTCGAGCGCGGCCTGTCGATGGTCGACGGCGTCTGCCTCCTCGTCGACGCGTCGGAGGGCCCCCTCCCGCAGACCCGCTTCGTGCTCCGCAAGGCGCTCGAGGCCAAGCTCCCCGTCATCCTGCTGGTCAACAAGACCGACCGTCCCGATGCGCGCATCGACGAGGTCGTCGCCGAGAGCCAGGACCTGCTCCTCGGCCTCGCCTCCGACATGGCGGACGACGTCCCCGACCTCGACCTCGACGCGATCCTCGACGTCCCGGTCGTCTACGCCTCCGGCAAGGCCGGCCGCGCCTCCGCCACCAAGCCCGAGAACGGCACGCTGCCCGACGCGGAGGACCTCGAGCCGCTGTTCGAGGCGATCCTCAAGCACATCCCCGCGCCGACCTACGAGGACGACGCGCCGCTCCAGGCCCACGTCACCAACCTCGACGCCTCGCCGTTCCTCGGCCGCCTCGCCCTCCTCCGCGTCTTCAACGGCACGATCAAGAAGGGCCAGACCGTCGCCTGGGTGCACCACGACGGCTCGCACACCAACGCCCGCATCACCGAGCTGCTGATCACCAAGGCGCTCGACCGCTACCCGGCCGAGTCCGCCGGCCCCGGCGACATCGTCGCGATCGCGGGCTTCCCCGAGATCACCATCGGCGAGACCATCGCCGACCCGGAGGACATCCGCCCGCTGCCCGCGATCACGGTCGACGACCCCGCGATCTCGATGACCATCGGCACCAACACCTCGCCGCTGGTCGGCAAGGTCAAGGGTCACAAGCTCACCGCGCGCATGGTCAAGGACCGGCTCGACCGCGAGCTGATCGGAAACGTGTCGCTCAAGGTCCTCGACATCGGCCGCCCCGACTCGTGGGAGGTCCAGGGCCGCGGCGAGCTCGCGCTGGCCATCCTCGTCGAGCAGATGCGCCGCGAGGGCTTCGAGCTCACCGTCGGCAAGCCCCAGGTGGTCACCCGCCAGGTCGACGGCAAGGTGCACGAGCCCTTCGAGCACCTCACCATCGACGCTCCGGAGGAGTACCTCGGCGCGATCACGCAGCTCCTCGCCGCCCGCAAGGGCCGCATGGAGAACATGGCGAACCACGGCACCGGCTGGGTCCGCATGGAGTTCATCGTCCCCTCGCGCGGCCTGATCGGCTTCCGCACCGAGTTCCTCACCACCACCCGCGGCACCGGCATCGCGAACGCGATCCTGCACGGCTACGAGCCGTGGGCCGGCGCCATCGTCACCCGCAACAACGGCTCGATCGTCGCCGACCGGACCGGCGTCGTGACGCCGTTCGCGATCATCGCGCTCCAGGAGCGGATGACCTTCTTCGTGAACCCCACCGAGGAGGTCTACGAGGGCATGGTCATCGGCGAGAACTCGCGCAACGACGACATGGACGTCAACATCACCAAGGAGAAGAAGCTGACCAACATGCGTCAGTCCACCTCCGACACCTTCGAGTCGATGACGCCCTCGCGCCAGCTGACGCTCGAGGAGTGCCTCGAGTTCGCCCGCGAGGACGAGTGCGTCGAGGTCACCCCCGAGATCGTGCGCATCCGCAAGGTCGAGCTCGACGCGAACGCCCGCGCCCGCGCGACGAGCCGCCTGAAGAAGCAGAACTGACCCGGGGGCGCCCGCGAGGCGCCCTGCACGACGAACGACCGGCCGGAGCCCGCTCCGCCGGTCGTTCGTCGTTGCAGCCCTTCCTGCTGGTCGAGCAGCCGCACGGCGGCCCCCTTTGCTGGTCGAGTAGCCGCGCAGCGGCGTATCGAGACCCCGCCGTCAGCCCGCCGGCGTCGGCGCCGGCATCGCGCCCTCCGCCTCGAGCGTCGAGGTGATGAACGCCACGAACGCGTCCGCATCGTCCGGCTCGCCGGTGTACTGCTCGCCGTTCACGAGCACCGTCGGCGTCGACGACAGCTTCGCGACGGAGGAGTTCGCGAGCGTCCCCGAGGTCGCCCGCTCCGTCGCGGCCGCCACCCACGGCCGGAACTCGCCGCTGGTGATGCACGCGAGCACGTCGTCGTCACTCACGCCCGCCTCCGTCACGAGCGCGCGGAGCTCGTCGTCGCTCAGCCCCGTCGTCCCCTCGGCCGGCTGCTTCGCGAACAGCGCCTCGTGCACCGCGAGGAACCGGTCCGGATCCTCGTCGGCCACGCAGGCCGCCGCGTTCGCCGCCCGGCTCGAGTACTCCGACCCGGCGGAGGAGGAGTCGAGGATCGCGACCGGATGGATCTCGAGCGAGATCGCCCCCTGCGTCAGCCACGACCGCAGATTCGCCGCGTTCGCCGTCTCGAACTGCCCGCAGTACGGGCAGAGGTAGTCGACGTAGAGATCGACGGTCACGACGCCGCCCGCCCGCGTGGCCGCCTCGTCGGTCGGCACGGGCTCCTCGCCCGCCTCGATCGGCGGCGTCGTCTCGGCGGTCACCGCCGAGTCCGCCCCGGTCAGCACGATGCCGTCGCTCAGCATGTTCGCCGGACCGGTGCTCGCGATCTCCTGCTGCGACCAGACGTTCCACGCGACGAGGGCGACGACGGCGAGCACCCCGACGGCGGCGCCGCTCTGGCCCAGGACGCGGTTCCGCCGCTTCCGGCGCCGCTCCTGCTCGCGCCGCTCCCGCGCCTCGATGCGGGCGAGCTCCTGCCGCTCGCGCTTGGTCGGCTGGTTCTTCGCACTGTTCCCGGACATCGCCGTCGACGCTAGGGAGCCGACCTTGCCGCACTCGGAGAGGCAGCCGCCGACGACCTGTGCCGGCAGGGAGATTCCCTCAGGAACGCGGAGGGATCAGGCGAACAGCCCCGAGCCCACGAAGTCGCCCTCGCCCCGCACGCCGGGCGGCACCGCGAAGACCGCGGAGCCGACGTGCTTGATGTACTCGTTGAGCGCGTCCGTCGCGAGGTTCCGCTGCACCGCGATGAACTGCTCCGGCGATCGCTGGAACGACAGGAAGAACAGCCCCGCGTTCAGCCGCCCCAGCTCGTCGTTGCCGTCGACGAAGTTGTAGCCGCGGCGCAGCAGCCGAGCCCCGTTGTTGACCGTCGGGTGCGCGAGCCGCACGTGCGACTCCCGGTCGACCAGGGGAGCGCCGGTCGCGCCGGCCGCCTCGAAGTCCGGCTCGGTGAACTCCCCGCCGCCCGAGAGCGGAGCGCCGGAGCCCTTGCTGCGGCCGATCACCCGCTCCTGCTCGCCGAGCTGGCTGCGGTCCCAGGTCTCGATGATCATCCGGATCTTGCGGGCCACGAGATAGCTGCCGCCCGCGAGCCAGGCCGGCCCGTCCGCGTCCTGCACCCAGACGTGCTCCTGCACCGCGTCCGGCTCCTCGGACTTGATGTTCGCGGTGCCGTCCTTGAAGCCGAAGAGGTTCCGCGGAGTCGCCTGCGCCGTCGAGGTGGAGGAGGTGCGCCCGAAGCCGAGCTGCGACCAGCGCAGCGAGGCGCGGCCGAAGGCGATCCGGCTGAGATTGCGGATCGCGTGCACGGCGACCTGCGGGTCGTCCGCGCAGGCCTGGATGCAGAGGTCGCCGCCGCCGGCCGCCGGGATCAGCGCGTCGCCGCGGAAGCGGGGGAGGGTCTCGAGCGCGGCCGGCCGGCGGTCGGCGAGGCCGAACCGGTCGGTACCCGACTCGTCGGCGAAGAGCGAGGGCCCGAAGCCGAAGGTGATCGTGAGCGAGGAGGCGTCGAGGCCGAGCGCCTCGCCGGTGTCGTCCGGCGGAGCGGTGTCGGGCCCGCCGACGGCGCCCTCCTCGCTCACGTCGAGGCCCTGGGTCAGCCGCGATGCCGCGACGGTCCAGTCCTGCAGCAGCTCGATCAGGTCGTCGCGGGTGGCGCTGGAGGCGAGGTCGAACGCCGCGAAGTGCAGCCGGTCCTGCGCGGCCGTCGTGATGCCCGCCTGGTTGGCGCCGAAGAAGGGCACCACCCGGGTGGCGGCGGAGGAGGCGTTCGCGCTGGTCGCGGAGGTGACGGCGACCGTCCCGCCGATCCCCGCGGCGAGGCCCGCGGTGCCCGCCGAGACGAGGCCGAGCAGCCCGCGCCGCGAGAGGCGGCGGGGCTGCTCGGCGGGCTCGTCGGCGCCGATCGGCCGGTCCGGGGCGGCGTCCGGCCCGGTCGCGTTCTGGTCGGGCTCCACTACTCCGCGGGCTCCTCGACGCCGAGCACCGTGTGGGTCAGCTGCGAGAGCGGCTCGGACAGGGCGTTGACCTGGTCCGACAGCTCCTTCTTCTGCTCGTCGGTCACGCTCGAGTAGGCGACGAAGCCGGAGTCGATCGAGCCGTACTGCGCGAGCATCGTGTCGAGCTCGGCGAAGCGCCGGCCGATCTCTGTGGTGAGCGCGGCGCCGTCGTCACCGGTGGCGGTCGCGATCGGCTCGACGTTGCCGAAGGCCACCTCCGCGCCCTGCACGTTCGCGGCGAAGTCGGTCAGGTCGGTGCCCGACCACCAGTCCTCCTCGCCGGTGATCTTGCCGGCGGCGACCTCGTCGAGCAGGCCGATCGCGCCGTTGGAGATGTCGCCGACCGAGACGGTGAAGTCGGGTGCGGCGACGAGGTCGTAGAGGTCCTGCACGTCGGAGACGAGGCCGTCGGCGAACGCGGTCCGCTGCTCGGGAGTCGACGGCGCCCAGTCGAGCCAGGCGCTCGTGCCGTCGGAGTTCAGCGCGTCGGCGGCGGGGACCCAGAGGTCCTTCTCGATGCGGTGGAAGCCGGTCCAGTCCAGGCCCTCGGCGACGGCGTCCACCTCGCGGTAGTCGATCTTCGGGTCGAGGTCGCCGAACGCCTCGGCGGTCGGCTCGATGCGCTCGTAGAAGACGCGGGTCGCAGCGAAGAGGCTGCGGGCCTTCTCGTCGTCGCCGGCCGCGTACGCGTCGGCGAAGGCCGTCACGGCGGGCAGCAGCTCGCCCGACTGCGACTTCACGTAGGCGACGTAGTTGGTGACGGCGGCCTCGGTCGCGGCCTGCTCGTCCGCCGACTGCTCGGTCGCCTCGCCGGTCACGGTGAACTCGGCCAGCCCGACCGGGGCGCCGACCTGCTGGAACTTGCAGGCGGTGTAGTAGGTGCCGGGCTCCAGCTGGGCCACGTAGGAGACGCTCTGACCGGGGGTCACGTTCTCCTTCTCGCCCACGATGCGCAGCTTGTCCTCGGCGAGGATCTCGAACTCGTTGACGTCCGACCCGGTGTTCTCGAGGGCGAAGGTGACCGCGCCCGCCTCGGCCGTCGCGGCCGACACCGCGCAGGCGCCGTCGTCGATCGCGACGTCGAGGGCCGCGGCGGAGGAGGCGGCCGGGGTGTTCGGCACGCAGCCGGTGAGGAGCAGGGCGAGAGCGCCCGCCCCGGCGAGGCCGGTGGCGACGCGGGGGAGACGGCGGGGTCGAGTGCGCGGGGGCATGGTTCTCCTGGTGGTGGGAGGTCGTTCCGGCAGCGCCGGAGCGGGTTCAGACGGAGGTGGCGACGGGCGAGGCGACCGGGGCCGCACTGCCCCGACGCGGCCCGCGGGAGCGGACCTGGTGGATGAACAGGGAGCCGACGACGACGAGGTAGGCCAGCCAGGCGGTGAACTGCAGTGCCGTGGGCTCGGGCGTGTAGTTGAAGAGCCCACCGAGCACGGCGGCGACCGGGGCGGGCAGGATCGGACCCAGGTCGAACAGCGGGGTGCCCCCGCCGGGCAGCAGCGCCGCCTCCTGCAGGTCGCCGACGCCGTAGAGCAGCACGCCAGCCGCGACGACGATGAGGAAGCCGCCCGTCCAGGTGAAGAAGCGGCCGAGATCGATCCGGACGAAGCCGCGGAAGATCAGGTAGGAGGCGACGACGGCGCTGAGGATGCCGAGGAACGCACCGATCGTGCCGACCCACGCCTCCGATCCGGAGGCGGCGCTGCTCGAGGACACGCTCGCCCAGACGAACAGGGCGGTCTCGATCCCCTCGCGGCCGACGCTGACGAAGCCGAGGACGACGATCCCGAGCGCGGAGCCGCTGACGGCGGCGTCGAGCTTCGACTCGAGCTCGCCCTTGAGACTGCGGGCGTTCGCGCCCATCCAGAAGATCATCCAGGTGACGAGGCCGACGGCCAGCAGCGAGAGACCGCCGCCGAGCAGCTCCTGCGCGGTGAAGCTGAGTCCGTAGGGGCCCCAGGTGAGGATCGCGCCGATGCCGAGGGAGAGGACGACCGCGGCCGCGATCCCCGTCCAGAGCCGGGGGAGGACGTCGCGCCGCCGCAGCTTCGTCAGGTACGCGACGAGGATGCCGACGACGAGTCCGGCTTCGAGGCCTTCGCGGAGGCCGATGAGGTAGTTTGCGAGCACGCGTGTTCTCTGGTCTCTAGCGCGGGAGGACGGGGCGGATCCCGCCCCCGGTCCGCGTCCACAGGTAAGCCTTGCCTAACCCGTGGACGACTGTAGTGGCCGTCCGCCCGCCTGTCCAGACGTGGCGCGCGGTGCGCGAGGTGCGGGCGCCGAGCGGTCGATCCGAGGCGCCCCGCACGGGCGACCGCGGCAGGACCGGAGCACGCGAGAGACGGGAGGCGGAGAGTGGACGCGAGTCGAGACGGCGCAGGCGAGCGGGTCGTGGCGGTGCACGCCCATCCCGACGACGAGACGATCACGATGGGCGGAACCCTCGCGAGACTCGTCGCGCACGGCGCCGCGGTCACCGTCGTCACCGCCACCCGTGGCGAGTGCGGCGAGGTCATTCCCACCGATCTCGCGCACCTCGAGGGCTCGGTCGAGCTCGCCGCGCACCGCACCACCGAGCTGGTCGTCGCCCTGACCGCCCTCGGCGTGGCCGATCACCGCTTCCTCGGCGATCCGGCCGCCCGCGCCGCCGGCCTCGCCCCGCGGGTCTACCGGGACTCCGGCATGCAGTGGGGCTCCGGCCGCGTGCCCGTCCCGCTCGAGCCCGCCGATGCGCGCTCCTTCACCTCCGCGCCGGAGGAGGAGGCGATCGCCGACCTCGTCGCCGTCCTCGTGCAGACCGGCGCGACCCTCGTGCTCTCCTACGACGTCGGCGGCGGCTACGGCCACCCCGATCACATCCGCGCCGCCCTGATCGCCTCGACGGCCGCGGAGCGGCTCGGACTGCGCTACCTCGCCGTGCTGCCCGAGGCCGTCCCCGAGCAGCCCGGCGACGTCGCGATCGAGCTCGACGAGGCCGACTACGCCCGCAAGCGCGCGGCGCTCGAGGCCCATCGCACCCAGCTCGTCGTCGACGGCGACGAGGCGCGGCTCTCCAGCGGCCCGGCGTTCCCGATCGGCCGCCTCGAGCGGTTCCGACCGGAGGGAGCACCGGCACCGCCCGAGCCCGTCGCCGAGGAGCGGCCGGATCTCGGCACCCGCATCGTCTCGGGCGTGCTCTCGGTCGTCACCGGCGCGGTCGTCGGAGCGATCACCACGGTCGCGCACCAGAGCACCGTCACCGTCGGCGACGCCGTCCTCCCGGTCGGCCTGACCGTCTCGCTCGCCGCCGTGCTGCTGCTGCTGCTCGGGCTCCGCCTCGTGATGATCGACCGCTTCGTCGCCTTCTGCACCGCGATGGGCCTGCTCGGCGCGATCGGGCTCCTGGCGCTGCGCAGCACCGGCGGCTCGGTCCTCGTCCCGGCGAACGGACTCGGCGTCGTCTGGACCTTCGCACCCGCGCTGATCGCCCTCGTGGTGATCGCCTGGCCGCGGCTGCGCCCGCCGCCGAGCCCGGCGCCGTCGGAGCCGGCGGCCGACAGCACCGCCCCGCCGCTCCCCGTACGATAGAGACCACTGTTCGAAGGGACGTCCACGACCGTGACCTACGTGATCGCACTTCCGTGCGTCGATGTCAAAGACCGCGCCTGCATCGACGAATGCCCGGTCGACTGCATCTACGAAGGCGAGCGCTCGCTCTACATCCACCCCGACGAGTGCGTCGACTGCGGTGCCTGCGAGCCGGTGTGCCCCGTCGAGGCCATCTACTACGAGGACGACCTCCCCGAGGAGTGGTCCGACTACTACAAGGCCAACGTCGAGTTCTTCGACGAGATCGGCTCCCCGGGCGGCGCCGCGAAGGTCGGAGTGATCGCGAAGGACCACCCGGTCATCGCCGTCCTCCCGCCGCAGAGCCACTGAGCGGGCGTCCGTGGCACTCGGACCGCTGCCGGACTACCCCTGGGACCTGATGGGTCCCGCGACCCGTGTCGCGTCGGCGCACCCGGACGGGATCGTCGACCTCTCCATCGGCTCGCCCGTGGACCCGACCCCCGCGCCGATCCGCGAGGCCCTCGCCCGCGCGACGGACGCGCACGCGTACCCGACCACGGTCGGCACACCGGCCCTCCGGGAGGCGATCGCCGCCTGGTACGCCCGCCGGCGCGGCGTCCCCGGTCTCGGCCTCGACGAGGTGCTGCCCACGATCGGCTCCAAGGAGCTCGTCGCCTGGCTGCCGTTCCTGCTCGGCCTCGGCGAGGGCGACACGGTCGTCCACCCCCGGGCGGCCTACCCCACCTACGCGATGGGCGCCGCGATCGCCGTCGCCTCGGTGCTGGCCTCCGACGATCCGGACGAGTGGCCGGCCTCGACCCGGCTCGTCTGGCTCAACTCGCCCGGCAACCCGGACGGAGCCGTCCTCGACGTCGAGGCGCTGCGGCGCGCGGTCGACCGGGCGCGCGAGCTCGGCGCGGTGGTCGCGGGCGACGAGTGCTACGCCGAGCTCGGCTGGGACGGCCGCTGGGCCGACGAGCCGATCCCGAGCGTCCTCGACCCGCGGGTCTCGGGGGAGGACCGCCGCGGCGTGCTCGGCGTCTACTCGCTCAGCAAGCAGTCCAACCTGGCCGGCTACCGCGCGGCCTTCGTCGCGGGCGACCGCGACCTGATCGCGCGGCTCGTCACCGTCCGCAAGCACGCCGGCATGATCGTCCCGGGCCCCCTGCAGGAGGCGATGGTGGTCGCCCTCGGCGACGACGAGCACGTGGCCGAGCAGAAGGAGCGCTACCGGGCCCGCCGCGACCGGCTGCGCCCGGCGCTCGAGGCCGCCGGGTTCCGCGTCGACCGCAGCGAGGCGGGCCTCTACCTCTGGGCGACGGAGGGCCGGCCGGCCTGGGAGTCGATCGACCGGCTCGCCCGCCTGGGTGTCCTCGCGGGCCCCGGCGTCTTCTACGGCGACCACTTCACCGAGCACGTGCGCCTCTCGCTCACGGCGACGGACGAGCGCATCGCGGCGGCCGCCGAGCGGCTCGCGAGCGGTCTCTGACCCTCCCGGGGTCCCGTTCCTGAAGGATGTCCACAAGGGTCGGGCGCGAGCACTGGGCGGTGTCACAGTGCCCCCGCTTTGCCCATAGGCTGTATGCGGTTCGGTCAGCGTCGCCACAAACGGCCCTGCATCCGGCCAGTTCCAGCCCCCGGCGCCGCCCGCTCCGCGCGAGCGCTCCCGGGTGCGACCGTATGACCTGGGAGGCGTTGTGACCGAATCCGGCACGCAGAGCGACGGAACCGCGACGGTGGAGACACCCGAGCCCGCCACGGAGAGTGCGCCGGCCGCGGCCGAGGTCCTGCCCGAGAAGGTCACCCTCACCTTCGGTGATCGCACCGCCGAGTTCCCGGTGCTGCGCAGCGTCGACGGCTCCTCGAGCATCGACTTCTCCACCCTCTCGAAGCAGACCGGGCTGATGTCGCTCGACTACGGCTTCGTCAACACCGCCGCGACCAAGTCGCAGATCACCTACATCGACGGCGACCAGGGCATCCTGCGCTACCGCGGCTACCCCATCGAGGAGGTCGCGACGAACGCGACGTACCTCGAGGTCGCCTGGCTGCTCATCTACGGCGAGCTGCCGACCGCCGACGAGCTCGCGGGCTTCGACGAGCGGATCCGCCGGCACACCCTGCTGCACGAGGACCTCAAGCGCTTCTTCGACGCGCTGCCGCACAGCGCGCACCCGATGTCGGTGCTCGCCGCCGGCGTCTCGGCGCTGTCGACCTACTACGAGGACAGCTCGAACCCGAAGGACCCGGAGGCGGTCGAGCTGACCACCATCCGCCTGCTCGCGAAGCTCCCGGTGATGGCGGCCTACGCGCACAAGAAGGCGATCGGCCAGGCGTTCCTCTACCCGGACAACTCGCTGAGCTTCGTCGACAACTTCCTCCGCCTGAACTTCGGCACCATGGCCGAGCCGTTCGAGGTGGACCCGGTGCTCTCGAAGGCGCTCGACCGCCTGCTGATCCTGCACGAGGACCACGAGCAGAACGCGTCGACCTCCACGGTCCGCCTGGTCGGCTCGACCGAGGCGAACCTCTACGCCTCGGTCTCCGCCGGCATCAACGCGCTCTTCGGCCCGCTGCACGGCGGAGCGAACGAGGCCGTGCTCACGATGCTCGGCCGCATCCGCGAGTCCGGCGAGAGCGTGCAGACCTTCGTCGAGCGGGTGAAGAACAAGGAGGAGGGCGTGCGCCTGATGGGCTTCGGCCACCGGGTGTACAAGAACTACGACCCGCGCGCGAAGCTGGTCAAGGAGAGCGCCTCCGAGGTGCTGCAGGCGCTCGGCGTCAAGGACCCGCTGCTCGACATCGCGATGGAGCTCGAGGCGCTGGCGCTCGAGGACGACTACTTCAAGGAGCGCCGCCTCTACCCGAACGTCGACTTCTACACCGGCGTCATCTACAAGGCGATGGGCTTCCCCACCCGGATGTTCACCGTGCTGTTCGCGATCGGCCGCCTCCCCGGCTGGATCGCGCACTGGCGCGAGATGAACACCGACAAGCAGACCAAGATCGGCCGCCCCCAGCAGCTCTACATGGGCGCCCCCGAGCGCCACTGGCCGACCGGCCGCTGACCCGGCGGGTCTCGATACGCCGCGTTCCGCGCCTACTCGACCAGCGGGCGTCTTCGCTGGTCGAGCAGCCCGCGGAGCGGGCGTATCGGGACCCCGCCCCGCCGGTCGTCGGGCCCCGATGCCCGCGCACCCGACGAGCAGGCGCGTCACACAGTGATCAGGCGTGCAGCGCCGTGTTCAGCTCGATGCCGGCGCCCGTCCGCGCGAGCACCTCGACCGCCCCGGTGAGCGAGTTCCGGCGGAACAGCAGGTTCGGCACGCCCGACAGCTCGACGGCCTTCACCGTCTGCGGTCGCCCGTCAGCGCGCGGCGCCCCGCCGACCACGACGACCTTCGTCCCCGCCGTGACGTAGAGCCCGGCCTCGACGACGGAGTCGTCGCCGATCGAGATGCCGACGCCCGAGTTCGCGCCGAGCAGCGCCCGCGCGCCGATCGACACCCGCTGCACGCCTCCGCCGGAGAGCGTCCCCATGATCGAGGCGCCGCCACCGATGTCCGAGCCGTCGCCGACGACGACGCCCTGCGAGATGCGTCCCTCGACCATCGAGCTGCCGAGCGTCCCGGCGTTGAAGTTCACGAAGCCCTCGTGCATCACCGTCGTGCCCGGCGCGAGGTGCGCCCCGAGCCGCACGCGCGAGGTGTCGGCGATCCGCACCTTCGGCGGGGTGACGTAGTCGGTCAGCCGCGGGAACTTGTCGATGCCTGCCGCCTGGATCCCGTGGCGCCGCAGCGAGGGCCGCAGGCGCGTGAACGACTCGGGAGCGACGGGACCGGCGTTGGTCCAGACCACGTTCGGCAGGTGCGCGAAGATCCCGTCGAGGTTCACCGTGTTCGGCGCCACGAGCAGGTGCGAGAGCAGGTGGAGCCGCAGATACGCGTCCGAGGTCGACGCGGGAGCCGCGTGCAGGTCGATCTGCAGCGTCACGACGTCGATCCGCACCTCGCGGCGCGCGTCCTCGCCCGCGAGGGACTCGAACTCCGCCGGCACGATCCACGGGTCGCGACCGGCCGGGATCGTCCCCAGCCGCGGCTCCGGGAACCAGGTGTCGAGCACCGTCCCGTCGGAGGCGATCGTGGCCAGTCCGTAGCCCCAGGCCGAGGCGGGAGCGGGAGCGGCGGAGGCGGGCGCGGAGGAGTCTGCGGTGTTCTCGGGGCTCATGTCGCCCAGGGTAGCGCGCACGATCCGGCCGGTACCCTGGGCGCATGGCCGTTCCGACCTCCGCCCCGGCGCCCGTCGCGCCCCTGGATCTCCACTCCGATCCGGTCGCGCTGACCCGGGTGCTCTGCGACATCCCCTCCGTCTCCGGCGACGAGCTGGCGATCGCCGACGCGGTCGAGCTGGCCCTCGAGCAGTACCCGCACCTCGAGACGATCCGCGACGGGCACACCGTCGTCGCGCGGACGAATCTCGGCCGCGAGCAGCGCGTGGTCATCGCCGGTCACCTCGACACGGTGCCGATCAACGACAACCTCCCGGTGCGCGACGAGACGATCGACGGCGTCGAGCACCTCGTCGGCCGCGGCACGACCGACATGAAGGCCGGCGTCGCGGTGCAGCTCGTCCTCGCCGCCGAGCTCGTCGATCCGGTCGTCGACATCACCTGGATCTGGTACGACAACGAGGAGGTGGCCTCGGATCTGAACGGCCTCGGTCGTCTCTCGCGCCACCGGCCGGACGTCTTCGCCGCCGACTTCGCGATCCTCGGCGAGCCGACGCGGGCCGAGGTGGAGGGCGGCTGCAACGGCACGCTCCGCGTGGACGTGACCACCCGCGGTGTCCGCGCGCACTCCGCCCGCAGCTGGGTCGGCGAGAACGCGATCCACGCCGCCGCCCCGATCCTCGACCGGCTGGCGGCCTACGAGCCCCGCGAGGTCGAGGTCGAGGGCCTGGTCTACCGCGAGGGCGTGAACGCGGTCCGCATCAGCGGGGGAGTGGCGGGCAACGTCATCCCCGACCTCTGCACCGTGCACGTCAACTACCGCTTCGCTCCGAGCCGCACCGGCGAGGAAGCCGTCGAGCATCTCCGCGAGCTGTTCGAGGGCTTCGAGGTCGAGGTCGCCGATCTCGCCGAGGGTGCGCGCCCCGGGCTCGACGCGCCGCTCGCGCAGGCGTTCCTCGCCGCGGTCGACGCCGAGGCGAAGCCGAAGTACGGCTGGACCGACGTCGCGCGCTTCTCCGCGATGGGCATCCCCGCCGTCAACTACGGCCCCGGCGATCCGCTCACGGCGCACGCCGACGACGAGCGCGTCGCCGTGCACGAGATCACGGCCTGCGCCGAGGGCCTCCGCCGCTGGCTGAGCGCACCCGCGTGACCGCGCTGCTGGAGCGGATCCCCGTCCGCCGCCGCGCGCAGCTGCGGCTGGTCCCGTGGTGGGCCCGCGTGCTCGCGGTCTTCGTCCTGACCCGCGTCGTCACGACCGTGATCATGCTGCAGTTCGCCGCGAACCAGCAGGCGAACGCCTGGACCGGCCCCTCGCCCGCCTACGTCGACTTCGCGACGATGTGGGACGGCCGCTGGTACGAGATCATCGCGACCTCCGGCTACCCGTCGGTGCTGCCCGTGACCGACGCGGGCGAGATCGGCGAGAACGCCTGGGCCTTCATGCCGCTCTACCCCGGCGTCGTCCGACTGGTGATGCTGCTCACCGGCCTCGGCTGGGCCACCGCGGGAGTCGCCGTCTCGGTGATCTGCGCCGCGGTCGCCTGCCTCGTCCTCTACCGGCTGATGCGGCACTCGCTGAGCGAGTCGCAGGCGCTCGTCGCCGTGCTCTTCTTCTGCGTCGCGCCGACCTCGCCGATGCTGCAGATCGCCTACGCGGAGTCGATGGCGATGATGCTCACCGCGATCGTGCTGCTCCTGCTCGTCCGGCGCCGGTTCGCCTGGGTCTTCCCGGTCGTGCTCGTGCTCGGGCTCACCCGCCCGAGCGGGCTCGCCTTCGCCGCGGCGATGGGCCTCTACGTCGTCTACCGCTTCGTCCGGCGCGGGAAGGAGCCGTTCCCTCGGGCCGACGCCGTCCCCGCTGTCGCGCTCACGGTCTGGGGGCTCGTCGTCGGCTTCCTCTGGCCCGCCGTCGCCTGGGCCGTGACCGGCTCGATCACGGCCTACACCGACACCGAGCTGGCCTGGCGCGCCTCCTACATCGGCTACCAGGAGCTCTTCCCCTTCACCGCCTGGTTCCAGGGCGGCGCGTGGTGGGGCGGCTGGTGGTTCGGCGCGCCGATGCTCGGCATCGCGCTCGTGGTCGTGCTGGTCGTGCTCTTCCTCGGCGTGCTGGCCTCACCGTGGGTGCGTCGGCTCGACCTCTTCAGCCGCGCGTGGATCGCGGGCTACGGCGTCTACCTCTTCGCCTTCTTCTTCCCGCAGTCGAGCACTTTCCGGCTCCTCGGCCCGATGTTCCCGCTGGTCGGCGCCCTCGCTGTGCCGCGCTCACCGCTGTTCCGGATCGCCCTCGTCCTCGTCTCGATCGCCGGGCAAATCGGCTGGCTCACGATCGGCTGGGCCGTGGACGGCTACGACTGGACTCCGCCGTGATCGGGGCCCGTCAGCCGACTGCGGCGGGGTCCGCTGACCGGGCGACGGCGCAGCGGTGACCGCGGGGACGTGCCCGATCGGTCGCGCATCGGCACGTGTGGCGCGCCGACTCCGGGTGCGACGCGTCGCTATGCTGGCCGGAATGTCTCCCCTCACTCCCACTGGTGAGTCGCGACCTCGGCTGCCGCGCCCCGCGCGGACTCCGGTTCCGACCGCGTTCCGCGCGACCGCCTCCGCCGCCCGCTTCTTCCTGTCCGCTCCCGCGGCGACCGCCCTGCACCGGGCCCGGACCGGGGCGGTGACATGACGGCCACGGCTCTGCCTCCGGTCGCTGCGCCCGCGCAGGTCGAGCGCCGCCGGCTCGCCTTCCTCCCGTGGTGGCTCCAGGTCCTGCTCGTCTTCGCGGTGACGCGGGTCCTGACGACGGCGATCATGCTGCGCCTCGCGCTCAGCCAGGGCGACGTCCCGTGGACCGGCCTGCGGGACACCTACGTCCGCTTCGCGACGATGTGGGACGGCGGCTGGTACGAGAAGATCGGGATGGCCGGCTACCCGTCCGTGCTGCCGCTGTCGCCGTCCGGCGACGTCGAGCAGAACACCTGGGCGTTCATGCCCGTCTTCCCCTTCACCGTCCGCGGCCTGATGGCGATCACCGGCCTGGACTGGTCGACCGCCGCCGTCACGGTCGCCGTGCTCTGCGGAGCCGGTGCCTGCCTGGTGCTCTACCGTCTGCTGCGCGTCTCGCTCAGCGAGGGACAGGCTCTGATGGGCATCGTCTTCTTCTGCGTCGCTCCGACGTCGCCGATGCTGCAGATCGGCTACGCGGAATCGGCCGCGGTCCTTCTCACGGCGACCATGCTGCTGCTGCTGATCAAGCGCAAGTGGATCTGGGTGTTCCCGCTGGTGCTGGTGCTCGGGCTCCTGCGCCCGAGCGGGCTCGCCTTCGCCGCGATGATGGGGCTCTACTTCCTCTACCGGGTCTGGCGCCACGCGCGCGGCACCGAGTCGTTCCCGCGCTCCGAGTGGATCCCCACCGTCGCGCTGACGATCTGGGGCCTGGTGGTGGGCTTCGCCTGGCTGCTGATCGCCTGGGCCGTGACCGGCTCCTTCACGGCGTACACCGACACCGAGCTCGCCTGGCGCGCCGTGTTCATCGGCGACAGCGAGCTCGTCCCGTTCACCTCCTGGTTCGCGGGCGGCGAGTGGTGGGGCCGGCTCTGGTTCGACTCGCCGCTGGTGGGCATGGGCATCGTCGTCGTCCTGGTGCTGCTCTTCCTCAACATCCTGTTCTCGCGCTGGACGCGGAAGCTGGACGTCTTCAGCCGGATGTGGGTGGGCGGCTACGCCGTCTATCTCTTCGCGTTCTTCTACCCGCAGTCGAGCACGTTCCGGCTGCTTCTGCCGATGTTCCCGCTCGTCGGGGCGCTGGCGGTCCCGCGATCCGCCCTGTTCCGGATCTTCGTGATCGCGCTGTCGATCGTCGGCCAGGTCGTCTGGCTGATCCTGTGCTGGGTGTTCACGCCCGGCGACTGGACTCCGCCGTGATCCCGCGCGTGTGTCCGCGGAAGGCGGCCGATTTCGTCCCAGCCGCGGATGCACGATAATAGACGGATACGTCACGAAAGGGGAACTCTATGGCGGCCATGAAGCCGAGGACCGGAGACGGACCGATGGAGGCTGTTAAGGAGGGTCGACTCATCGTCGTGCGCGTTCCGCTCGAAGGCGGCGGACGTCTCGTCGTCTCGGTCAACGATGCAGAGGCGAAGGAACTCCACGACGCTCTCGCGTCCGTGGTCACTCCAGCCTGACCCACCAGCACCGTCGAGAACGCCCGTCGCATCCGATGCGACGGGCGTTCCCTCGTTCCCGGGTCGTGCTCCGGCGAGAGCGCGGGGAGGCGCTCCTACGCGCGGCGCTTGTTCGCCTGCAGCAGGCCGTCGCCGATCGGCGAGAGCACGCTGACCACGGCCGGCGACCCGCAGACCTCGGCGACCAGGGTGCGGAAGGCCGAGGCGATCTCGTCGCGCTGCGCGGGGTTGGAGACCCGGCCACGCCACAGGGCGTGCGGCACGAGCACGGTGCCGCCGGGCCGGACCAGCCGCAGCGCGTGCTCGACGTTCTCGATGACCTGCAGCGGATCACCGTCGACGAAGACGATGTCGTAGGAGTTCTCGTTCATCCGGGGGAGCACCTCGAGGGCACGGCCCGGGATGAGGCGCAGGCGGTTGGGCGAGATGCCCGCCTCGTGGAACTGGACGCGCGCGTGCTGCTGGTGCACCGCCTCCGAGTCGATCGAGGTGAGCATGGCCTCGGGGGCGCCGTCGAGGAGCCAGAGCCCGCTCACGCCGGTGCCGGTGCCGATCTCGATGATCGACGTCGCCCGGGCGGCGGCCGCCACGAGCGCGGACTGCGCGCCGATCGAGGGAGCGATGGCGTCGATGCCCACCTCCACCGAGAGCCGGCGGGCGGAGGCGATCGCCTCGGGCTCGACGACGGCGTCCTCGGCGTACTTCCAGTTGGCATCCTTGTCGGACACGGGTGGGCTCCTCTGCTGGGGGGGGTCTCGGCGGGCGGATCGCACCTGCGCATCGTCAGGGTACGGGCGCGCGCGCGGTCGTCGCGGAAGGCGCGGCGGGTTAGTGTTGTCCCGTGTTCGGTTTGACGTTCGACAAGCTCCTCATCATCGGAGTCATCGCCGTCTTCGTGCTGGGTCCTGACCGCCTGCCCTACTACGCCTCGCAGCTCGCTGCGCTGGTGCGGAAGGTCCGCGGCTTCGCCACTCAGGCGCGCGAGCGCGTGAAGGACGAGATGGGCGACGAGTTCGACGAGGTCGACTGGCGCAAGCTCGATCCGCGGCAGTACGACCCGCGCCGGATCATCCGCGACGCCCTGCTCGAGGACGAGCCCGCGCCGACGGTGAAGCCCCCGTCGGCGGTCTCCGCGCCCGTCACCACGGGCGGTGGCGCCTCGACCGCGGACAGCTACTACACGACGATGAAGCGCTCGGCCGGTGCCGGCGAGCTGTCGACGGTGGCGCCGCCGCCCATCGACCTCGAAGCCACCTGAGCCGCGCCGAACCTGCCGGGCTTGCTGGTCGAGTAGCCCGCGCAGCGGGCGTATCGAGACCCACTGCTCCGAGTCCTGCGGTGCACGGCGCCGGTGTCGGCGCCGGCGGGTCTCGATACGCCCCTGCGGGGCTACTCGACCAGCAAGGGGTCACTTGCTGGTCGAGTAGCCCGCGCAGCGGGCGTATCGAGACCCGCGCGCCGCCGAGCGTGCGGCCTCAGCCGACCGACATCGGCAGGCGGCGGCCGGGGAGGCCGCGGGGACGCGAGGCGAGCATGCGCGCCAGCGCCGTGATCGCGACGGCCGCCGGGTCCTCCGGATCGCCGAGGACGACCGGCATCCCGGCGTCGCCGCCCGCCCGCAGCGGCACGCTGATCGGCAGGGACGCCAGCAGCGGCACGTCCTCGCCGCTCGCGCTGAGCCGGCGGGCCACCTCGGCGCCGCCGCCGCTGCCGAAGAGATCGAGGATCGTCCCGTCCGGCTGGGGCAGCCCGGACATGTTCTCGATGACCCCGACGATCCGCTGACCGGACTGCCGGGCGAGCGCTCCGCTGCGCTCGGCGACGTCGGCGGCCGCCGGCTGCGGAGTGGTGACGATCAGCACCTCCGCGTGCGGCAGCAGCTGGCCGATCGAGATCGCGACGTCGCCGGTGCCGGGCGGCAGATCCAGCAGCAGCACGTCGAGGTCGCCGAAGAAGACGTCGGTGAGGAACTGCGAGATGGTCCGGTGCAGCATCGGCCCCCGCCAGGAGACCGCCGCGCCGCGGGTGTCGCCCTCGAGGAACATCCCGATCGAGATCACCTTCACGCCGTGCGCGACCGGCGGCAGCATCAGCTCGCCGACCCTGGTCGGCCCGGCGACCAGCCCGTCGTGCATCAGCCCGAGCAGCCCGGGGATCGAGAAGCCGTGCACGTCGGCGTCGACGAGGCCGACCGCGAGGCCCTGCTGGGCGAGGGCGACGGCGAGGTTCGCGGTGACGGTCGACTTGCCGACCCCGCCCTTGCCGCTCGTGACCGCGTAGACGCGGGTGAGCGAGTCGGGGCCGAAGGGCATCTCGCGCCGGCCGCCGCGCAGGCGCTCGGTGAGCGCCGTCCGCTGCGCCGGCGTCATCACGCCGACCTCGACCCGCACCGCGCCGGCCCCTGCCGCGGACTCGGCGGCCAGGCGCACGTCGCGCTCGATCGCGGAGGCGGCCGGGCAGCCGACGATCGTGAGACGGATGGCGACGGTGACCGCGCCGTCCGCGCCGGCCGTCACCGACTCCACCATGTCGAGCTCGGTGATCGGCTTGCGGATCTCCGGATCGATGACCCGGGACAGCGCCGCGAGCACGGCGCTCTCGAGGGCGGCGGCGTCAGGCATCGCGGCGTCGGGCACGGCGGCGTCAGGCATCGCGCCGCTCGGGGAGAGCCGGCTCCGTCCGGTCCTTCTCGAGCTCCTCGACGAGGCTGCGCAGCTCGGAGCGGATGAAGTCCTTGCTGGCCATGTCGCGGATCGCCAGGCGGAGGGCGACGACCTCGCGGGCCAGGTACTCCGTGTCGGCGAGGTTGCGCTCGGCGCGCTGGCGGTCCTGCTCGATCTGCACGCGGTCGCGGTCGTCCTGGCGGTTCTGCGCGAGCAGCAGCAGGGGAGCGGCGTACGAGGCCTGGAGCGAGAGGATCAGCGTGAGCACCGTGAAGCCGAGGGCCTGCGAGTCGAACCGCGCGTCCTCCGGGCCGTAGGTGTTGAAGAGCAGCCAGAACACGCAGAAGATCGTCATGCCGACGAGGAACCACGGCGTGCCCATGCCGCGGGCGAACGACTCGGTCAGGCGGCCGAAGCGGTCGCTGCTCTGCCGGTTGCGTCGGGGGAGCACGCGCGTGCGCAGTCCCTTCGGGGCGTCGAGCCGCCGATCCTGCTTGGTGTCCCTAGCCACGTGCACCCCTCCGTCCTCGTCGTCCTGCTCCGAACCTGCGCGCCGACGCGGCGGCCGGTGCGATCGGTATGCCCTGGGTCGTCGTGCTCACCGGCACGCGCGGTTCGTCGTCGCCGTCGTGGCTGCGCCAGTCGTCGGGGAGCAGGTAGTCGAGCACGTCGTCGATCGTCACCACTCCGACCAGCCGGTGCGACTCGTCGACGACGGGCACGGAGACGAGGTTGTAGCTCGCGAGGATGCGGGCGACCTCGGCGGCCGAGGTGTCCGGCGTGATCGGGTCCAGGCTCTGGTCGAGCAGGGTGCCGAGGCGCTCGTGCGGCGGGTAGCGGAGCATTCGCTGGAAGTGCACCATGCCGAGGAAGCGGCCGGTCGGCGGCTCGTAGGGCGGCAGCGTGACGCAGACGGCGGCGCCGAGCGCGGGGGCGAGCTCGTGCCGGCGGATCATCGCGAGCCCCTCGGCCACGGTCGCCTCGGAGGAGACGATGATCGGCTCCGTCGTCATCAGGCCGCCGGCCGACTCCGGGGCGTAGGAGAGCAGCATGCGGACGTCGTCCGCCTCCTCCGGCTCCATCAGCTCGAGGAGGGTCTCGCCGCGCTCGTCGGACAGCTGGGCGATCAGGTCGGCCGCGTCGTCGGGCTGCATCTGGTCGAGGACGTCCGCGGCCCGGTCGTCGTCGAGCCGGCCGAGGATCTCGACCTGCTCGCTCTCGGGCATCTCCTCGAGCACGTCCGCGAGCCGGTCGTCCGAGAGCTCGCCGGCGACCTCGAGCATCCGCTGCTGCGGCAGGTCGAGGAGCGTGCTGGCGAGGTCGGCGGGCTTGAGCTCGGAGAGGCTCGCCACGTACTGCTGGGCGGACTGCGCCTCGGTGGAGACGCTCTCGCGCACCTCGCGCCAGCCGGCGAACGTGGTCGCGCCCTTGGCGAAGGGGGAGGGACTGGTCTTGGGGCGGCGGACGAAGAGCTGCGCGAGCTCCCACTCGCCGGGGCCGACCTCCTCGATCGCGACGTCCTCGACGATCGCGTCGCCGGAGCCGTCGACGAAGGTCATCCGCCGGCCGAGGAGCTCGGCGATGACGCGGACCTCGCCGCCGCGCTGCTCGAAGCGGCGCACGTTGATCAGACCGGTGGTGATGATCTGGCCGCTGCCGATGCTGGTCACGCGGCCGATCGAGACGAACACCCGCCGTCGGCCGGGGATCTCGACGACCAGGCCGACCACGCGGGGCGCGTCGTTCTGACGGGAGACGAGCAGGACGTCGCGGACCTTGCCGACGCGATCGCCCGCCGGGTCGAAGACGCTGCAACCGGCCAAGCGCGCTACGAAGACTCTGGCGGAACTCACGGCTACCAACCTAGACCCGGCCACCCTCGCGGAACCCGAGCCCGGGCCCTCGACGTACTCGGCGGGCGTTCGGGAGGCTCTCGATCCGCGCCCAGAATGCTCCAAGACGGCTGTGACACTCTGAGCGGGTGACTCAGCAGATGCCCATGAACAACCGCCGGGGCGCCGTCTCCCCGACGATCCCGCGCGGCGAGATCCTCGCCACCTTCGACACCTACGAGAAGGCGCAGAAGGCCGTCGACGTTCTGGCCCGGGCCGACTTCCCCGTCCGTCAGCTGGCGATCATCGGCAACGAGCTCAAGAGCGTCGAGCGCGTCACCGGCAAGCTGACCTGGGGCCGCGTCGCTCTGGCGGGTGCGGCCTCCGGAGCCTGGCTCGGTGTCTTCCTCGGCCTGCTGCTGATCATCTTCTCGCCGACGACCGAGTTCTCCTTCCTCATCGCGGCCGTCCTGCTCGGTGCCGGCTTCGGCATGCTCTTCGGCCTCGCCTCCTACGCGGTCAACCGCCGCCGCCGCGACTTCACCTCGACGATGCAGGTCATCGCGACGAGCTACTCCGTCCTGGTCGACCCGGAGGTGGTGAACCGGGCCCGCAACCTGCTCGACGGCACCCCGGCGGAGTCGGAGGCGCCGCAGGCGGTCTGGGCGCCGCCGCCTGCGACCGGCGATCCCGTGCCGATCCGTCCCGAGGACGAGCGGCGCTGATCCTCCCGAAGGCCCCCGGTTCGCGCCGGGGGCCTTCGTCGTCCGGTCGGCGTCGTCCGGCCCGCGTCGTGGCGCGTCGTCCGGTCAGCGCGGGGCGGAGCCGACCGGGGGCAGGACGATGTCGACCGCGAGCCCGCGCGGATCGCGGTTCGAGAGCGCGACGGTGCCGCCGCCCGAGAGCACGGTGGTGTGCACGAGGGCGAGCCCGAGGCCGCTGCCGCCGGACGCGACCGTGCGCGAGTCGTCGGGGCGCGAGAACCGGTCGAAGGCCACGGGGATGAAGTCGGCGGGCATGCCCGGTCCGTCGTCCGAGACGGTGAGCAGCAGCCGGCCGTCCTTCTGCGCGAGCGACGCGACGATCTCGCCGCCCCGCCCGATCGCCTGGATCGCGTTGCGGACGAGGTTGTCGATCACGCGGCCGAAGTCCTGAGCGGCGACGGCGTAGAGCCGCGCCGGCTCGCGCTCGTCGATCTCGTAGTCGATCTCGACACCCGACTCGGCCGCGAGCAGCCGGGTGCGGTCGACCGCGCCGACCAGCTCGTCGACGAGCTCGGCGAAGGGAGACGTCGGCCGCGCCGAGCGGCTCTCGATCCTCGAGATGTCGAGCAGCGCGGAGGCGAGGCGGACCAGGCGGTCGACGCTCTTCTGCGCGTCGACGATGACCCGGTCGACGGCCACCGGATCCTCGACGCGGTGATGGGCGATCTCGAGCTGCGCCGAGAGCGCGGCGAGCGGCGTGCGCAGCTCGTGGCTCGCATCCGACACCATCTGCTTCTCGCGGGCGAGGGAGGCCGACTGCTTCGTCAGGAAGGCGTTGAGCGTCTGCGCGAGCTCGTCGATCTCGTCGCGGGTGCCGACGACCGGCAGCTGATCGCCCGCTCCCGGGTCGGCGGCGATCTGGTCCGCGCGGGCGCGCATCCGCCGCACCGGCGCGAGCGCCGCCCCGGTGAGGATCCAGGAGGCGAGCCCGAAGGTGACGACGAGGAAGATCGCGGCGTAGACGAGCACGTGGGCGAAGTCGTCGAGCACCAGCTGCGAGGCGGCCTGGTCGCGCGCGGTGGCGACGCTCCAGGTGCCGTCGTCGCTCTCGACGGCGATGATGCGCACCAGGTAGCGCGTGGTCGCGGTCTCGACCTCGGTGTAGCGCGGCACGGCGTCGGCGGCGCTCTCGCGCAGCTCCGCCCGCACGGCGCGGGTGACGTCGGTCGGCATCGTGGTCGCGTCGACGGTCCCGTCCGGGGTGAGCGCGAGGTAGAGCTGCCCCGTCGACGAATCCTGCACCCGCGGCACGTCGCCGGCGGCGATGTCGCGGCGGATCTCGTCCTCGATCGAGACGAGGATCGTCCGCTCGCTGCGCTCCACGATGCCGGTGACGACCTGGTAGAAGAGCATCGCCGCGAGGGCGAACAGCACGGTCGCGACGGCGACGGAGCCGATCGTGATCCGGGCACGGATCGACAGCGCACCGGAGCGCCGGGTGGCGGCTCTCGCGGCGGCGACCGGGCCGGGGGCAGCCATCGGCCTACTCGACCGGGCGGAGGAAGTAGCCCTTGCCGCGCACGGTCACGATGCTGACGCCGGTGTCGTCGGTGGGCAGCTTCTTGCGGAGGTAGCTGACGTACTGGTCGACGATGTTGTTGTCGACGATCTCGCCGCCGCCCCAGATCTCGGAGAGGATGCGCTGGCGGGTGACCACCGAGCCGACCGGCGAGATCAGCAGCTTCAGCAGCTCCAGCTCCTTCGGGCTGACGTGGATGCGCGTGTTGTCGGCGGTCCGCCGGATGCTCGAGCCGTCGACCGTGATGCGGCCGACCTCGATGGACGTCGACATCAGCGACGGGCTGCGGCGCAGCAGCGCGCGCAGCCGGGCGTTGAGCTCGGTGAAGGCGAACGGCTTGGTGAGGTAGTCGTCGGCGCCGGCGTCGAGCCCGAAGACGCGGTCCTCGACCGAGTCGCGCGCGGTGAGCAGCAGGATCGGCGTGGACCGGCCGAGCTCGCGGATGCGCCGGCAGATCTCGAAGCCCGACATCGCCGGGAGCATCACGTCGACGATCGCCGCCGAGAACTCGGCGTTGCTGAACGCGACGAGCGCATCGATGCCGTTCGTCGTGAGCACGGCGTCGTAGCCGGCGTCTTCAAGGCCGCCCACGAGCGCTTCGCCCATGGCTGGATCGTCTTCGACGACAAGGATCTTCACGCGATCACCCTACTTGCGGTTCTCAGGAACAGCGGATTTCACGGAAGCGTTTCGGGACGAGTGCCCGCCGCCGGAGGCCGCCGGAGTCGTCGATACGGGGGTCGTGGCCCCCGGAATGGGACGCGATGTCCCTCCGCTCGCCGATCGGGCGGGATTCGGCCCCGACCTGTACCAATCCGGCCGCCGCGGGAGTACGAATAGCGCACGACGTCTTCCCGGCGAGCGTCCGCGCACCCGAAGCGCGGGCCGAGCCCCACTCGGCAGTTCGCGACGTCACCGATGAGGGTGGTACTCGTGACCCCGAAGACACTGTCCGCGCGCCTGCACGCGCTGATCCCGGGCCTGCGGAGACGTCGACTCTGCGCGGCGTGCGGTCTCGCGCCACGGCGTCTGCTCGATCCATACTGCTCCGCGCGCTGCGCGCACGACGACGACTGACGCCGGCCGGCGCCCGACCCTACGCAGTGAACCGGTCGCGCACGGAGTGCGTCCGCGCATCCGCGACCGCGTCCGGAGGATCCCCGCCACCGGTCCGCAGCGTCGCGCCCTGTGGTCGCCCGGGCCCCGGCTGCGGTGCCGACCCTCACGGGGGTGGCGCCGAGGGTGGGCCGGAGGCCTGGCCGGCGCGCTCCTCCACTAGCGTCTGGGCTCACTGGATCGAGGGGGGTCACCGTGGGCCGGTTCCGAGCGCTGTCGCACTACTGGGGGAGCAAGGCGGTGCGGATCGCGGCCGTCGTCGTGGCGCTCGCCGTCGCCGCGACCGCGGTCGTCGTCCTCCTGCCCGACGAGCGGAGCGCGGTGGAGATCCCCGCCGACGCCACCTTCTCGCCGACCACGCCACCACCGGCGGCCGCGCCGCCGGACCCGATCGCGCTGCCCGCCCAGCCCCGCGTGCTCGTCTTCGGCGACTCCTACACCGCGGGCTTCGGCGCCACCGACCCGGAGACGGACGGCTTCGCACGCGTGCTGCCCCGCTACCTGCCGGGCTGGGACCTGGCGGTCGAGGGGGTCGGCTCGACCGGCTACCTCAAGGCGGGCAACGACGGGCAGGGCACCTTCCTGCAGCGCATCGAGCGGCTGAGCTACGGCGACGAGTTCCAGCTCGTCGTCCTGCAGGGCGGCTCGAACGACCAGAACGTGGAGAACGCGGGCCTCGCCGAGGCGGTCGACGCGACGGTGACCGCGCTGCGGAGCCGCTTCCCCTCGGCGCAGCTGGTGATGCTCGGTCCGGTCTCGGTGTCGACGAACTCGAACGCGAACAAGCGCTACGTCAACGCGGTCCTGCAGGAGTACGCGCGGGAGAACAGCATTCAGTTCATCAGCCCGCTCTTCGAGCGCTGGTTCCCGACCGAGTCGCAGGACGAGTGGGTGAACATCGACGTCGGCCACCCGAACACGGCCGGCTACGACCACATGGCGCAGGAGCTGGCGACCGACCTGACCGCGATCGTCGTCCCGCGCTGAGGCGGCCCTCCGGCCGCCGCGGGCCGGTGCGGAGCGGCTGGGAACCCCGCCCGTCCTGTTGATCGAGTCGGCGGTGGCGCATAGGCTCCGCGCAGGACACCTCCCGAGCGACCTGTGGAACCCGAATCCCGCAGCCTCACGGCGGTCGCGGTGTCGTACTCCCGAAGGCCCACCATGACTACCCTGCTCCGTACCCTTCTGCGCGCCCGCCGCTGCGCCGCGTGCCGCCGCCGCCCCTCGCGGATGGCCGACCCGTACTGCTCTCGGGACTGCGCGAACGACGACGACTGAGTCTCGCTCCTTCGTCCCGGCCCGGCTCTTCAGCGCCGGCCCGGCCGCTGCCGACGCCGCGGCGGCCCTCGGCGCCCGCCCACGCGGCAGTCCGCGGGGGCGAGGAGCCCGCGCCACAGAGTCCACCAGCAGGAGGAGAGCGCAGCGGCACGAGACATCGCCGCGGCCGGAGACAGCGCCGCGGCAGATCAACAGCGCCGCGACAGAGAAGTGTGCCCCCAGTAGGATTCGAACCTACGCCCCTGCCTCCGGAGGGCAGTGCTCTATCCCCTGAGCTATGGGGGCCAGGAGTGCCTGACAACATTAGCACCCGGGGTGGGCGCCGTCGGACGCGGTGGCGGGGCGTGCGGTCGTGCCACGATGGAGGCATGCTGCGCACCGTGTCCGCCTCGCTGGGTCTGCGACTGAACGGGCCGACCGACCTCATCTTCCTGGTCGCGGCGACGCGCACGGGGGACGGGTTCGAGGACTCCTTCACGGCCGTGCTCGACGGCGAGCCGGTGCCGGTGCGCGAGTTCCCCGCGCGGCACGGCGCCCGGGTGCACCGGGTGGCGGCGACCGCCGGTGCGCTGCAGGTGGAGTACCGCGGCCGGGTCGAGGGTCGAGGGGCGCCGGACGAGCCGAGCGAGCTGGAGCTCGTCGAGTACCTGCGGCCGAGCCGCTACGCCGAGGCGGACGCGCTCGGCGGCATCGCCCGGCGCGAGTTCGGGCGGGCGAAGGGCCTCGAGGCGCTCACCGCGGTGGAGGAGTGGGTGCACGGTCACCTCTCCTACGTCTACGGCTCCACCGTCGGCACCGGCGGCGCGGCGCAGGTGATCCAGAGCGGCCAGGGGGTGTGCCGCGACTTCGCGCACACCGTCGCGGCGCTGCTGCGTGCACTCGACATCCCGGCGCGGGTCACGGCGGTCTACGCGCCCGGCCTCGAGCCGCGCGACTTCCACGCGGTGTCCGAGGCGTGGGTGGACGGAGCGTGGCACGTGGTCGACGCGACGCGGCTCGCTCCTCGGCCGTCGATGCTGCGGATCTCGTCGGGGCGGGACACCGCCGACACGGCGTTCCTCAGCAGCTACCTGACCGACCTGCGGCTCGAGACGATGAGCGTCGAGGCGAGCAGCGACGTGGTCGTCGAGGACGACCACGTGTCTCCGGTGCGCCTGGGCTGAGGTGCGCCCGGGCTGAGCCGGCGCAGCGGACTGCGCGGGACCGCTCAGCCGGCGAGGGCGGCGAGGGCGGCGCGGACGAGCGGCTCCGGGTCGCCCGGCTCGACGAACGAGGCGCTCGACGCCTCGAGCCAGTAGTCGCCGACGAAGGCGTCCGCGACACCTCGGCCGTCGGCCACCTCGTAGTAGCCCTCGATCTCCGGCGGCCGGCCGTAGGTGGGGACGGCCTCGCTCGTCGTGAAGTACTCGTTCTTGAGCGCCTCGATGATCGCGGGATCGAGCTGCGCGACCGCGACCTGGAAGTCGGCGCCCTCGGCACCGCTCCAGCCGCACACCAGGCCGTCGTAGCCGGCGATCTCGGCGGAGACGGCGGTCGGCTCGACCGCGTCGCTCGGGGCGAAGCCCGCCCAGAGGCCGGTCAGGGCGGAGGAGGGGACGAGCTCCTCGCAGCCGACGGGCACCGGGGTCCCCGTGATCGCGTCGCTCGCGCTCGGCGCCGGCTCCGCCGCCTGCGCGCAGCCGGTGAGGGCGGACGCGGCGACGAGGAGGGCGAGGGCGGCGGGACGGCGCATGCGCTGCACCCTAGCAATGCGGGGGCGGGGGACCGCGGGCACCGTTCGGTAGAATCGGGCCCCGTGACTCCCGAACAGCTCGCCGCCTCCCTGCACGCCCTCGTCCTCGACGCCGTGCAGCGACGCGGGAGCGCGGCCGAGGTCGCGCTCGGCGACGTCGTGCTCGAGCGGCCGAAGAACCGCGACCACGGCGACTGGGCCTCGAACATCGCGATGAAGCTCGCCAAGAAGGTCGGCGCGAACCCGCGCGAGCTCGCGACCGAGCTCGCCGAGGGGCTCGGCGCGGTCGACGGCGTCGCCTCGGTCGAGGTCGCCGGCCCCGGCTTCCTCAACGTGCGTCTCGAGGCCGCGGCCGCGGGGGCGCTCGCCGGAGTGATCGTCGACGCGGGCGAGGCCTACGGCACCGGCTCCCTCTACTCCGGCGTGCGGATGAACCTCGAGTTCGTCTCCGCGAACCCTACCGGCCCCATCCACATCGGCGGGGTCCGCTGGGCGGCCGTCGGCGACAGCCTGGCCCGCGTGCTGATCGCGCAGGGCGCCGAGGTGACCCGCGAGTACTACTTCAACGACCACGGCGCGCAGATCGACCGCTTCACCCGCAGCGTCCTCGCCGCCTACCGGGGCGAGCCGACGCCGGAGGACGGCTACGGTGGCGACTACATCGCCGACATCGCCGACCGCGTGGTCGCGGCCTACCCGGGCGACCTCTCGGTCCTTCCCGAGGCCGAGCTGGCCGAGACCTTCCGCTCGATCGGCATCGACCTGATGTTCGGCGAGATCAAGCAGAGCCTGCACGAGTTCGGCGTCGACTTCGACGTCTACTTCCACGAGAACTCGCTGCACGAGTCGCACGCCGTCGAGCGGGCGATCGAGCGCCTGCGCGACCTCGGCCACATCTACGAGGCGGACGGAGCGACGTGGCTGCGCACCACGGACTTCGGCGACGACCGCGACCGCGTCATCGTCAAGAGCGACGGCGAGGCGGCCTACATCGCGGGCGACCTCGCCTACTACCTCGACAAGCGCGAGCGCGGCTTCGACCGCGCGATCATCATGCTCGGCGCCGACCACCACGGCTACATCGGCCGGATGATGGCGATGTGCGCGGCCTTCGGCGACACCCCGGGCGTCAACCTCGAGATCCTGATCGGCCAGCTGGTCAACCTGATCCGCGACGGCCAGGCCGTGCGGATGTCCAAGCGAGCCGGCACCGTCGTGTCGATGGAGGACCTGGTCGAGGCCGTCGGCGTCGACGCCGCCCGCTACTCGCTGGTGCGCTCCTCCGCCGACTCGACCCTCGACATCGACCTCGATCTGCTGACCAAGCGCAGCAACGACAACCCCGTCTACTACGTGCAGTACGCGCACGCCCGCACCCGCCAGGTGGCGGCGAAGGCCGAGGCGTCCGGCGTGGGGCGCGAGCCGTTCGCCCCCGAGACGCTCGTGCACCCGACCGAGTCGGCGCTGCTCGGCGGGCTGCAGGAGTTCCCGCGGATGGTGGCGCTCGCCGCGGAGCTGCGCGAGCCGCACCGGGTGGCGCGCTACCTCGAGGAGATCGCCGGGCTCTACCACCGCTGGTACGACAACTGCCGCGTGGTCCCGCAGGGCGAGGACCCGATCGAGGCCGTGCACTCCACGCGGCTGCGCCTCAACGAGGCGACCGCGCAGGTGCTCCGCAACGGGCTCTCGATGCTCGGCGTGACCGCCCCGGACCGGATGTGACCGCCGCCGAGGCGCCGCGCCGCCACCGGGGCCGCCGGATCGCGATCGTCGTCGTGGTCCTCGTCGTGCTGCTGGCCGCGGCCGCCGTCGTCGGCGACGTGCTCGCCCGGCGCGCCGTCGCCGACACCGCGGCGTCGAGCATCCGCGAGGCGCTCTCGCTGCCGGCCGATCATCCGGTCGACGTCGAGGTGGCGGGCTGGGCCGTGCTGCCGCAGCTGATCGGCGGCACTCTCGACCGCCTCGACATCCGCAGTGAGGACGTCGCGTTCGGCGACCTGAACGGCGACGTCGACGCGACCCTCGAGGGCGTGCCGGCGAGCGGCAGCGGAGCGATCGGCTCGGGCCGCGCGACCGTCGCGCTCGATCCCGCCTCGGTGAGCACCCTCGTCGCCGCGCGCAGCGAGCTGCCGATCGACGGCGTGACCCTCGACCCGCCGCTCGTCCGGCTGAACACCTCGGTCGAGGTGCTCGGGCTCACGCTCGCCGCGGGCGTCGGCATCGAGCTCGGCGCGGCCGACGGCGCGATCGAGCTGACGCCGTCCGAGGTGACGGCGGGCGGCACCACGATCAGCGCCGCCGATGTCGAGGACCGCTTCGGAGCGGTCGCCGAGGGGCTGCTCGCGGCGCGGTCCGTCTGCATCGCCGACGCGGTGCCGCAGGGGCTCTCGCTCACCGACGTCGAGGTGACCGCCGACTCGCTGGACGCCTCCTTCGACCTTTCTCCGACGTTCCTCAGCGACCCGGCGCAGCAGGAGACCGGCGTCTGCGCCTGACCCGGGACCGCGTGCGGCCGATCGGCGACGGACGCGGCGCGCCCGACCGGTAGGATCGGAGCCCTGTGCCGACACTCTCGACGGTCGGACACTGACAGCACTCTCAAGGATCTTGCTGGCTTCAGGGGTCAATCCGGACTCGCTCGCCACGCAGTGACGCTCCCACTCTCTCCTGTGAGGTCTCACCCGTGGAACACGACGACGCATCCGTCGGCGCCCCCCGTCATCCCCTCGCTCCCGAGTGGCTCCAGTGTCCCGACGACGCGAACGCGCTGGCGTCCGGCGTCTGGTCGTCCGGCGCGGCGCGCTCGGCCGAGGGCGTGCTCGAGGTCGCCGGAGTCGCGGCGACCGAGCTCGCCGCCCGCTTCGGCACTCCGCTCTACGTCGTCGACGAGGACGACGCGCGCGGCCGGGCCGCCGCGACGCTGCGGGCCTTCGAGCGCGAGCTCGGGGCCATCGGCACGGGCGTCACCGTCTACTACGCGGGCAAGGCGTTCCTCTCCACCGAGGTCGCGCGCTGGATGCGGGCCGAGGGGCTGAACATCGACGTCTGCAGCGGGGGAGAGCTCGCGGTCGCGCTCGCGGCCGGCGTCGAGCCGGGCCACCTGGGCCTGCACGGCAACAACAAGTCGCTCGCCGAGATCGACCGGGCGGTCGAGGCCGGCGTCGGCGCGATCGTCCTGGACAGCGTGCTCGAGATCGAGCGCGTCGCCGCCGCGGCCGAGCGCCACGGCCGCGTCCAGCCGGTGCGGCTCCGGGTGAACAGCGGTGTGCACGCGCACACCCACAGCTTCCTCGCCACCGCGCACGAGGACCAGAAGTTCGGCATCACGCTGGAGGACTGCCCGGCCGCGGTCGCGCGGATCCGCTCGCACGCGAGTCTGGACTTCCTCGGCCTGCACTGCCACATCGGCTCGCAGATCTTCGGCTCGGCCGGCTTCGCGGAGTCCGCCTCGCGGCTGCTCGCGGTGCACGCCGGACTCCTCGCGGACGGGCCGGTGCCGCAGCTGAACCTCGGCGGCGGCTTCGGCATCGCGTACACGAGCGTCGACGACCCGACGCCGATCGAGGAGATCGCGGCCGCCATCGCCCGGATCGTCGGCGAGCAGTGCGCGCAGCACGGCATCCCCGTGCCGCACATCGCGATCGAGCCCGGCCGCTCGCTGATCGGCCCGGCCGGCCTGACCCTGTACGAGGTCGGCACGATCAAGGACGTGGCCGTCGGCGCGGACGGGGTCCGCCGCTACGTCAGCGTCGACGGCGGGATGAGCGACAACGCCCGGCCCGCGCTCTACGGCGCCGACTACACCGCGCGGATCGCGAACCGCACCTCCGCCGCCGAGCCGGCGCTCGTCCGCGTGGCCGGCAAGCACTGCGAGTCGGGCGACATCGTCGTGCACGACGACTTCCTGCCGTCCGACGTGCAGCCGGGCGACCTGCTCGCCGTCGCGGCGACCGGCGCCTACTGCTGGTCGCTCTCGAGCAACTACAACTACCTCGGCCGTCCCACCGTCGTCGCCGTGCGCGACGGACTCGCGCGCGTCATCGTGCGCGGCGAGACCGAGGACGACCTCCTCCGCCGCGATGCCGGCATCGAACGAAAGGCCATCCTCCGATGATCGAGTACCGCAGCCTCCGCGTCGCCCTGCTGGGCGCCGGGTCCGTCGGTGCCCAGGTCGCGCGCCTCCTGCTCGACCACGGCGACGAGCTCGCCCAGCGCGTGGGGGCGCCGCTGGAGCTCGCCGGTGTGGCGGTCAGGGACCTCGACGCACCGCGCACCACGGACATCCCGCGGGAGTACCTCACCACCGACGCCGAGGCGCTGATCCTCGGCGCCGACATCGTGGTCGAGCTGATCGGCGGGCTCGAGCCGGCGCGCTCGTACATCCTCAAGGCGATCTCCTCGGGCGCCGACGTGATCACGGCCAACAAGGCGCTGCTCGCCGCGCACGGCAACGAGCTCTTCGAGGCGGCCGACCAGGTCGGCGCCCAGCTCAACTACGAGGCGGCGGTGGCCGGGGCGATCCCGATCATCCGGCCGCTGCGCGACAGCCTCGCCGGCGACCGGGTGCACCGGATCCTCGGCATCGTCAACGGCACCACCAACTTCATCCTCGACCGGATGGACACCGAGCACTCCACGTTGGAGGAGGCGCTCGCGCTGGCCACCGACCTGGGCTACGCCGAGGCCGACCCCACCGCCGACATCGAGGGCTACGACGCGGCGCAGAAGGCGGCGATCCTCGCCCGGCTCGCCTTCCACACCGACGTCCCGGTCTCGCTCGTGCATCGCGAGGGCATCACCGGGGTCACCCAGCAGCAGGTCGAGCAGGCGCGCGCCGGCGGCTTCGTGATCAAGCTGCTCGCGATCTGCGAGCGGCTCGTCGACGCGAAGACGGGGGAGGAGGGCGTGTCCGCCCGGGTCTACCCGGCGCTCGTGCACCGCTCGCACCCGCTCGCCGCCGTGCACGGCGCGAACAACGCCGTCTTCGTCGAGGCGGAGGCCGCCGGCAGCCTGATGTTCTACGGCGCGGGCGCCGGCGGCGTCGAGACCGCGTCGGCCGTGCTGGGCGACGTCGTCTCGGCCGCGCGCCGCCACGTCGTCGGCGGCCCGGGCCTGGTCACCAGTGCCAGCTCCGGCCTCCCGGTGCTGCCGATCGGGCACGTCACCACCCGCTACCAGGTGACGCTCGACGTGCTCGACCGTCCGGGCGTGCTCGCCCAGATCGCCGGCGTCTTCGCCGAGCACGGCGTCTCGGTCGAGACGCTCGTGCAGACCCCGCCGGTGCTCGACCCGCTGGTCGAGGCCGGTGCGGAGCGGCGCGAGCCGACCGCTACCCTGGTCATCGGCACGCACGCCGCGGCAGAGTCCGATCTGGCGGCCACCGTCACCGCTCTCCAATCCCACGGGTTCGTCGGCGCCGTGACGTCCGTTCTACGAGTTGAAGGAGCCTGAGATGGCCAAGCAGTGGCGCGGAGTCCTGCACGAGTACGCGGACCGCCTCGATGTCACCGAGGCGACCCCCGTCATCACGCTCGGCGAGGGCGGCACCCCGCTCATCCCGGCGGCGGCACTCTCGGCCCGCACGGGCGCGAAGGTCTGGGTCAAGTACGAGGGCATGAACCCGACCGGCTCCTTCAAGGACCGCGGCATGACGATGGCGATCTCGAAGGCCGTCGAGCACGGCGCCAAGGCCGTCATCTGCGCCTCCACCGGCAACACCTCCGCCTCCGCCGCGGCCTACGCGACGCACGCCGGCATCACCGCCGCGGTGCTCGTCCCCGAGGGCAAGATCGCGCTCGGCAAGCTGAGCCAGGCGATCGCGCACAACGCGCAGCTGCTGCAGGTCCAGGGCAACTTCGACGACTGCCTCGACATCGCCCGCGACCTCGCGAAGAACTACCCGGTGCACCTGGTCAACTCGGTGAACCCCGACCGCATCGCCGGTCAGAAGACCGCCGCCTTCGAGGTCGTCGAGGTCCTCGGCGACGCGCCGGACCTGCACATCGTGCCGGTCGGCAACGCCGGCAACTACACCGCCTACTTCCGCGGCTACTCCGAGGAGCTGGAGCGCGGTGCGACGACGAAGCTGCCGCGGATGTTCGGCTTCCAGGCCGCGGGCTCGGCGCCGATCGTGCACGGCGCGCCCGTCCGCCACCCCGAGACCATCGCCAGCGCGATCCGGATCGGCAACCCCGCCTCGTGGGAGCTCGCGCTCAACGCGCGCAGCGTCAGCGACGGCTACTTCGGCGCGATCACCGACGAGAAGATCCTCGAGGCGTACCGCATCCTCGCGGGCGAGGTCGGCGTCTTCGTCGAGCCCGCCTCCGCGATCAGCGTCGCGGGCCTGCTCGAGCGGGCCGAGGCGGGCGAGATCCCGAAGGACTCGACCGTCGTGCTGACCGTCACGGGCCACGGCCTGAAGGACCCGCAGTGGGCCCTGCGCACCGCGGACGGCGACGACATCACGCCGACCGTCGTGCCCGTGGACACCGCGGCGATCGCCGACGTGCTGGGCCTGGCCGGCGCATGACCTCGGCGGTTCCCGTCGGCCGCACCGTGCACGTGAAGGTCCCCGCCACCTCGGCGAACCTCGGTCCCGGCTTCGACACGCTCGGCCTCGCGCTCTCGTCCTACGACGAGCTCGACGTCACGGCCGTCGCGGCGACGGGCGCCCGGGTGACCGTGCACGGAGTGGGCGAGGGCGAGGTGCCGACCGACGAGACGAACCTCGTCGTGCAGGCGATCGCCTACACCTTCGCCGACCAGCGGCAGGAGATGCCCGGGATCGACGTGATCGCGCGCAACATCATCCCGCACGGCCGTGGCATGGGCTCCTCCGGCGCCGCGATCGTCTCCGGCATCATGGCGGCGAAGGGGCTGCTCGACGGGATCGTCGAGCTCGACTCCGACGACCTGCTCCGGATCGCGACCGAGATGGAGGGGCACCCGGACAACGTGGCGCCCGCGCTCTTCGGCGGACTCACCATCGCCTGGGTCGAGCCCGGCGCCGAGGGCGGGGCCGAGGCGCCGCTCCGGCCGCGCTCGAAGAAGCTGATGGTGCACCGCGGCGTCTCGCCCGTGGTCTTCGTCCCCGCGCACACCATGTCGACGCGGCTGGCGCGCTCGCTGCAGCCGATCAGCGTGCCGCACGAGGACGCGGTCTTCAACGTCTCGCGCTCCTCTCTGCTGATCGCGGCGCTGATCCAGAGCCCCGAGCTGCTCTTCGCGGCGACCGAGGACAAGCTGCACCAGAACTACCGGGCGGCCGCGATGCCCGAGACCTCCGAGCTGATCGCCCTGCTGCGCTCGCACGGCTACGCCGCCGTCGTCTCGGGTGCCGGACCGAGCGTCCTCGTGCTCTGCAGCGACCCGGCGCAGCGCCTCGCCGCCGCGGATCTGGTGGCCCGCGAGGCGCGCACGCCGTGGCGCGCGCACATGCTGGCCGTCGACTTCAAGGGTGCTACAGTGGGGATCGCATCCCGAGGAGCCGCGTAACGAGCGGAATCTGTCCGACGGATCGTCCCGATAATCACGGCCATCACATCGTGTGAAGGGCGCCCCTGCTTCTCTTGCAGACCAGCGCCTGGTCGCTCGTGCCCTCTCTGCGCTTTCCGAGGCAGGTCGAGCCGGCGACCGAGAGCATCGCGTGGATCAGAACTCGCGATGGACCCGCACGGTCGATGTGCTCTCCCGGTGAGCGATCGTTCCCGGGGGGAAGGAACCCCTCTCCAGTGACAGATGTCAACACCCACAGCCCCGCTGCGGACACCAACGCCGATCTCTCGGCTCTCCGCGTAGCGGAGCTGCAGGCGCTCGCGACGAGCCTCGGCCTCGGCGGAGCGTCCAAGCTCCGCAAGGGCGAGCTCGTGCAGGCCATCACCGACCTCCGCGCCGGCGCGGCGGCCGAGCCGGCCGAGCCCGCGGAGGCGCCCGAGGCCCTCGTCGCCGAGGAGCCCGCCGCCGCCGAGGAGCCGGCCGCGGCCGAGCCCGTCGTCGCCGAGCAGGCCTTCGCCGAGCAGCCCGAGGCCGTCGTCGACGGCACGAGCGTCGAGGCCGAGCCCGCCGACGTGGCCGAGCAGAGCGCTCCGGTGCTCGAGGCGCCCGCCGAGACCCCCGCCGCGGCCGAGAGCACGGAGGCGGACACCGCCGACGTCCTCGAGCAGGCCGCCGCGACCACCGAGGAGCCGGCTCCCGTCGTCGCCGACGCGGCCCCGGTCGAGCTCGACCTGCCCGTGGCCGCCGAGCCGGTCGCCGAGCCCGCCGAGCGCACGCCCCGCCGGCGCGGCTCGCGCCGCGCCTCCAGCGGCACCGTCGCCGCCGGCGAGCACGTGAACGTGCCGGCCGGCAGCGGCGTCGAGTCGCTCATCCCCGAGCTCCCCCCGATCCTCGAGCAGGCGCCCGAGGCCGAGCAGGCTCCCCGCCCGGTCATCGAGATCGAGCTGCCCAACGGCCCCGAGTCCGACGACTCGTCCCGCGAGGGCGGGCAGCGCGAGCGCCGTGGCCGCCGTCGCAGCCGCGGCGGCAGCGCCGAGCAGAGCGAGCAGCCCGAGTCGGCCGACGCCGCCGAGACCGTCTCCGACGACTCCGGTGACGAGCAGGACGGCGGCGACCGCCGCGACGCTCAGCAGGGCTCCGACCAGCAGGGCTCCGACGAGCAGCAGAACTCGGGTGACCAGCAGGGCACCGGCCGCGGCCGCAACCGCCGGAACCGCAACCGCCGCGGCGAGGACCGCCAGCAGAACGACGGCGGCCAGCAGAACGGCGGCCAGAACGGTGGCGGCCAGAACGGCAACGGCGGCCAGCAGAACGGTCAGCAGAACGGCGGCCAGAACAACGGCGGCCAGGGCAACGGTGGCCAGAACGGCGCCGCGCAGAACGGCAACGGCCAGTCCGCGCCGAGCCAGGGCGGCAACCAGGGCCAGGGCGGCAACGCCGGCGGCCAGGGTGCCCAGGGCTCCGCGCAGAACGGCCAGCAGGCGGACGAGGACGGCCGCCGCAGCCGCTACCGCGACCGCAAGCGCCGCGGGGGAGCGGTCGGCGACGACTTCGAGCCCGAGATCAGCGAGGACGACGTCCTCATCCCGGTCGCCGGCATCCTCGACGTGCTCGACAACTACGCCTTCGTGCGCACCACGGGCTACCTGCCCGGCGTCAGCGACGTCTACGTCTCCCTCGGCCAGGTCAAGAAGTACAACCTGCGCAAGGGCGACGCGGTCGTCGGCGCCATCCGCCAGCCCCGCGAGGGCGAGGGCAGCGGCCGCCAGAAGTACAACGCCATCGTCCGCGTCGACTCGATCAACGGCCAGACCGTCGAGGAGGCCGCCGCGCGCGTCGAGTTCCAGAAGCTCACCCCGCTGTACCCGACCGAGCGCCTGCGCCTCGAGACGGAGCCGGGCAAGCTGACCCAGCGGATCATCGACCTGGTCGCCCCGATCGGCAAGGGCCAGCGCGGTCTCATCGTCGCGCCGCCCAAGGCCGGCAAGACGATCGTCCTGCAGCAGATCGCCAACGCGATCGTGCAGAACAACCCCGAGGTCCACCTCATGGTCGTCCTCGTGGACGAGCGTCCCGAGGAGGTCACCGACATGCAGCGCACCGTGCGCGGCGAGGTCGTCGCCTCCACGTTCGACCGCCCGGCGGAGGACCACACCACGGTCGCCGAGCTCGCCATCGAGCGCGCCAAGCGCCTCGTCGAGCTGGGCCACGACGTCGTCGTGCTGCTCGACTCGATCACCCGCCTCGGCCGCGCCTACAACGTGACCGCGCCGCCCTCGGGTCGCGTGCTCTCGGGCGGCGTGGACGCCTCGGCGCTCTACCCGCCGAAGAAGTTCTTCGGCGCGGCGCGCAACATCGAGAACGGCGGCTCGCTCACCATCCTCGCGACGGCGCTCATCGAGACCGGCTCGAAGATGGACGAGGTGATCTTCGAGGAGTTCAAGGGCACCGGCAACATGGAGCTCCGCCTCTCCCGCCACCTCGCCGACAAGCGGATCTTCCCGGCGGTCGACGTGAACGCGTCGGGCACCCGCCGCGAGGAGATGCTGCTCAGCGCGGACGAGGTCAAGATCACCTGGAAGCTGCGCCGCGCCCTCGCCGGGCTCGACCAGCAGCAGGCGCTCGAGATCATCCTGTCGCGCCTCAAGGAGACGTCGTCGAACGTCGAGTTCCTCATGCAGGTCTCGAAGTCCGCCGTCGGCCCGACCACCGCGAACCACGGCAACGGCCACCACTAGCTGCCCCGACGTCCGCGACCGCCCTCCTCCCGGGGGCGGTCGCGGACGTTTTCGCGTCCCGGGTCTCGATACGGCGCCTGCGGCGCCTCCTCGACCAGCAAGGCATCGAGACCCGCTCCGTTGAGCACGTCGGTCTCGACACGGCGCCTCCTCGACCAGCACGGGCCGCCCACCACCACACGACACCCGGAAACCAGGATCACCGCATGTTCGAATCCGTCAGCGTCCTCTTCGCCGAGCACGAGGACCTCCAGACGCAGCTGTCCGACCCCGCGCTGCACGCGGACGCCGCGCGCGCGAAGAAGGTCAACCGCCGCTACGCCGAGCTGAGCCAGATCAAGGCCGCGCACTCCGCGTGGATCCAGGCCGGCGAGGACCTCGAGGCCGCCCGCGAGCTGGCCCGCGAGGACGACGCCTTCGCCGAGGAGGTGCCGGAGCTGGAGGAGGGCCTGCGGGTCGCCCAGGAGAAGCTGCGCCGCCTGCTCATCCCGCGCGATCCCGATGACGGCCGCGACGTGATCATGGAGATCAAGGGCGGCGAGGGCGGCGCCGAGAGCGCGCTGTTCGCGGCCGACCTGCTCCGGATGTACCTGCACTACGCCGAGGCGAAGGGCTGGAAGACCGAGATCCTCGACCGCGACGAGTCCGACCTCGGCGGCTACAAGAACGTCCAGGTCGCGATCAAGAGCAACGCGACCGACCCGTCGCAGGGCGTCTGGGCGCACCTGAAGTACGAGGGCGGCGTGCACCGGGTGCAGCGCGTCCCCGTGACCGAGTCGCAGGGTCGCATCCACACCTCGACGACCGGCGTGCTGGTCTTCCCCGAGGTGGACGCGCCGGAGGAGGTCGCGATCAACCAGAACGACCTGAAGATCGATGTCTACCGCTCCTCCGGCCCGGGCGGCCAGTCGGTCAACACGACCGACTCCGCGGTGCGCATCACCCACCTGCCGACCGGCATCGTCGTGTCGATGCAGAACGAGAAGAGCCAGCTGCAGAACCGCGAGGCCGGCATGCGCGTGCTGCGCGCCCGCATCCTCGCGCGCCAGCAGGAGGAGATCGCGGCCGCCGCCTCGGACGCGCGGAAGACGCAGATCCGCACGATGGACCGCTCCGAGCGGATCCGCACCTACAACTTCCCGGAGAACCGGATCGCGGACCACCGCACCGGATACAAGGCGTACAACCTCGACGGCGTGATGAACGGCGCGCTCGACCCCGTGGTCGAGAGCGCGATCCAGTTCGACGAGGAGGCCCGCCTGGCCGACATCGGCTCCGACGAGTCGTGAGCACCGTGACGATCGAGCTCGACGCCCGGGCGCTGCTCGCGGACGCCGTCGCGCGGCTGAGTGCCGCGCGCGTGCCGACGCCGGACGTGGACGCGGAGCTGCTGCTCGGCCACCTGCTGGGCCTCGGCCGCGGGTCGCTGCAGGCGCGGCTCATCACGGGTCTCACGCTCGACGGGGCGACCCGTGACGCCTTCGACCACGCGATCGAGCGCCGGGCCTCGCGCGAGCCGCTCCAGCACATCACCGGGGTCGCGCCGTTCCGCTCGCTGGAGCTCGCCGTCGGCCCCGGCGTCTTCGTGCCGCGCCCGGAGACGGAGGGGGTCGCCCAGCTCGCGATCGACGCCCTGCGCGCCGTGGCGGACGAGTCGCCGCTCGCCGTCGATCTCGGCACCGGCAGCGGTGCCCTCGCGCTCGCGCTGGCGCACGAGGTGCCGCACGCCCGCGTGATCGGCGTCGAGAACTCGGTCGACGCGTTCCTCTGGGCGCGCGGGAACCGCGACCGGCTGGGCCTCGAGAACGCCCGGATCGTCTTCGCCGACCTCGCGGACGCGCTGCCCGACCTCGACGGCACCGTCTCGGTCGTCGTGTCCAACCCGCCGTACATCCCGTCGGCGGCGATCCCGCGCGACATCGAGGTCCAGCGCTACGACCCGCCCGCCGCGCTCTACGGCGGCGAGGACGGACTCGACGTCGTGCGGGCGCTCTCGCGGACCGCGCTGCGGCTGCTCCGGCCCGGGGGAGTGCTCGTGATCGAGCACGGCGAGCTGCAGGGCGCGGAGATCCGCGCGCTGCTCACGGCGGACGGCTGGCGCGGGGCGACGACGCAGCGCGACCTCACCGGTCGCGACCGCTCGACGGTGGCGGTGCGCTGACCGCGGCCGCCATCAGCGGCGGGAGCGGCGGCGGTCGGTGATCAGCTGCGCGACGGCCCGCGACGCCGCTGGCGCACCCCGCACCAGGCGCTGGAGCCGAGCCCGTGTGCGACCCGCGGCCGTGTCCGTCGTCGCGGGCCGCATCCGCAGCAGATCCGCGCGCCGCGGCCAGAGTGCGTGGCGGATCGTCAGCAGCCGACGCCAGCCGCGCTGCCGCCGGATGATGCTGGTCCACATGTAGCCCGTGCTCGCGCCGGCGCTCACGCGACGGGTCCACTCCGCCAGCGCGGCGGCCTCCGCCGGATCCTCGACCGGCGGCGCCGGAGTCGCGGGGACCGCGTCGAGCGCGCGGAGCACCTCGGCGAGCGTGTGCTCGGCGCCCGTGCGGCGGGCGAGCGCGACCAGATCGGCGCGCTGCTCGGCGTCGAGCGCGGCGTGCTCGATCAGGTGGGCGAGCTCGCGCGCGTGCCGGGCGTTGTCCGAGCGGCTCCGGAGCGCGTGCAGGGCCAGGACGAGCAGGCTGCCGGCCCGGTCAGGGATGCTGCAGTCGCGCCCGGCGGCCGGCATCGGCACTCGCCGCCGCCACAGCTCGTCGAAGACCACCTCGCCGGGCGCGAGGAACCCGGGGAAGAAGCGGTGCACGTCGATGTCGCAGGGCCAGCTGGGGTGGATGAGGGTGCGCGAGTGCTCGGTGTAGCGCGTGCCGGCGAAGGTGCTGCGGCGCTGACTCCAGCCGCCGGCCTCGAGCAGGGCGCAGAACGACTCGAAGTCCGCGGGGTCGACGAGGACGTCGACGTCGGCGGAGACGTGCTCGCCGCGCAGGCCGTGGAACCGCAGCCCCGGCCCCTTGAGGAAGAGCGCGCGGTGCGCGTGCTGCTCCGCGAACCAGGAGAGCCAGCCGTGCAGGAGAAGCACCGCGGTGCGCAGGTCGAGACCCGCGGCGCCCGTCATCCTGCGCCGCCCGGACTCTGATCCGCGGCGAGGACGAGACCGCGATCGCGCAGGAGGAGAACGAATTCCTCGACCGGTCCGGCTATCTCGGAGACATCTGTCGAATAAAGTGCGGCAATCTTCTCGATAAGCGCCGGAAGTGTGATTCCATGAGAGGACGCACAGATCGAGTCCCAGATGTCCACTCCCGATCCGGAGATCTCCACGGCCTCCACCAGCGGCTCGCGCAGCGGCACGAGGAAGGCCTTATCGGCTTTCTCGACGCATACTGCGGCTCTCGCCAGCCATCTGCGATTCCCGGACAATGCAGTCCTCCCTTCACCCCTCGGAGGAGCCGATCCGGACGAGAGCGGCCATCGGCCGGCGGAGCTCCTGAGCCGGCCACGATGGGGCGGCGGAGAGAGCGGCGGCGGCGCTCGACCCCGAACTTAGCAGGATTCCGGGCCTCGCCCACCTCTTGGGGGGCACGGGAGGGCCGCTCGGGGCTCCCCGGGGAAGGGCGACGATCCCTCCATTCCAGAGCCTCCGAACGGGGGACACGAACTGAGCGAAAGTCGCTTCCGAGCGCCGTGAGCGACTTCTCCGGCCGGTAGAGTTCGAAACTCCGCGGGCAATGCCGACCGCTTCTCATTCACTTATCCGAGTATCGACCGGGCCTTTTCCTGGCTTAGTCGCGAAGGGATCCATGAAAGCGCTCGTCACCGGCGCAGCCGGCTTCATCGGCTCGACGATCAGTCGCCGACTCCTCGCTGACGGCTGGGATGTCGTCGGCATCGACGCCTTCACCGACTATTACGACGTCTCGCTCAAGCGCGCCAATGCCGCGAAGAACATCGCCGCCGGACTCGAGCTCGTCGAGGCGGATCTGACCACGGTCGAGCTCGCTCCGCTGCTCGACGGTGTCGACGTCGTTTTCCACCAGGCCGGCCAGCCGGGCGTGCGCGGCTCGTGGAAGGAGGGCTTCGCCCCCTACCTCTCCCGGAACATCGGCGCGACGCAGCGACTGCTCGAGGCGCTCCGCGACCACGACCGCCTGCAGCGCTTCGTCTACGCCTCCTCCTCGTCGATCTACGGCGACGCGGAGTCCTTCCCCACCTCGGAGGCGACGCCGCCCTCGCCGGTCAGCCCCTACGGCGTGACCAAGCTCGCGGCCGAGCACCTCACCAGCCTCTACGGCACCAACTTCGGCCTGCCGACCACGTCGCTGCGCTACTTCACCGTCTACGGCCCGCGCCAGCGCCCGGACATGGCCTTCACCCGCTTCGTCCGCTCGGCCGTCCTCGGCGATCCGATCGAGATCTACGGCACGGGGGAGCAGGTCCGCGACTTCACCTTCGTCGACGACATCGTCGAGGCGAACGTCCTCGCGGCGACGACCGCGACGGCTCCCGGCTCGGTCTACAACGTTGCCGGAGGGACGAGCGCCTCGGTGAACGAGGTGCTGCACTTCCTCGGCCGGCTGCACGGCTCGCCGCTGAACGTCTCGTACACCGACAAGGCGCTCGGCGACGTCGTCCGCACGGGCGGCGGCACCGACCGCATCGCGGCCGAGCTCGGCTGGGCCCCGAAGGTCCAGCTCGAGGACGGACTCGCGCGCCACCTCGACTGGGCGTGCGAGACCTTCGGAGGGCGCGCGTGACGCTCACCGACGAGGAGCTGCGCAGCCTGCCCAGGACGATCCGCACCCGCGAGGATCTCCGGGCGTTCGTGCTGGCCGACCAGATGGCGCACGGAGTGTCCGCCTGGCGGTTCGACTCGCGCTGGCGCCACCCCGTCGTGCACTACCAGCGGCTGCTGCGCCGGGTGGAGTTCCTCCGCGCGCAGAAGGGCGCCGCCGCCCGTGCCGCCCGCTTCGTCGCGCGCTTCCGCCTCCAGCGCGCCGGGCTGCGCACCGGCATCTCGATCGGTCCCGGCGTCTTCGGCCCCGGACTCTCGATCGCGCACTACGGCACCCTCGTCGTCAACGCGCGGGCACGGGTGGGCGCGTTCTGCCGCATCCACCCGACCGTCACGATCGGCATCGCCCAGGGCGGCGTGCCGACGATCGGCGACTTCGTCTACATCGGCCCGGGCGCGGTGATCTACGGCGCCGTCACGATCGGCGACGGCGCGGTGATCGGCGCGAACGCCGTGGTCAACCGCGACGTCGCGGCCGGAGTCACGGTCGCCGGCGCCCCCGCGCGGGTCGTCGCGAGCCGCGACTCCGCGTCGATGATGCCGGCGGCGTTCGCCCGCGTCGAGAGCGCGAAGAGATGAAGGTCGTCCTCCTCGTCCCCCGGTTCTCCGGCGGCGGGGCCGAGTTCGTGGCCCGGCAGTGGGCTCTGCACCTCGCCGCGAGCGGCGACACCGTCGTGGTCGCCGCGACGAAGCTCACCGGCGACGACGAGATCCCCGCGGAGCTGCGACTCGCCGATCTCGACGGCCGCGGGACCGTGCGCAAGCTGCTGCAGCTGCGGCGCCTCCTGCGTGCCGAGAAGCCGGACGCGGTGCTCGCGCTGATGCCGTACTGGAACCTCCTCGCGCTCTTCGCGACCCGGCTGCTGCCCGGCCGTCCGCGCGTGCTGATCAGCGGCCGCAACATGGCCGTCCACCTCCGCCGCACCTTCGGCCTCGCCTACGCGGCGAAGCAGCTGCTGGCCCGCGTCGCCTACCGCTGGGCCGACGAGTTCGTCGCGATCTCGCACCCGGTCGCCGCCGAGGCGATCGCGCTCTACGGCCTGCCGCCCGCCCGGGTCTCCGTCGTGCTGAACCCGTCGCTCAAGACCGAGTCGGCCGCCGCCGCCCTGCCCCGGCACGACGACGGTCCTCTCGCGCTGGTCGCGCCGGCACGGCTGGTCGCGCAGAAGCGCCCGCAGCTGGTCGTCGAGACCGCGGTGGCCTGCCGCGAGCTGCACGGCCGCGAGGTGGTCGCGCACTTCTACGGCGTCGGGCCGCTGACGGAGCAGGTCCGCGCGCTCGCTGCGCAGCGCGGGGTCCCCGCCGTCTTCCACGGCTGGGTCTCCTCCTGGTCCTCCGACCTGCCCGCGAACGCCGTCGTGCTGCTCCCGTCGCTGTCCGAGGGCTTCGGCAACGTCCTCGTCGAGGCGGCCCGGGTCGGCGTGCCGAGCGTCGCCTCCTCGCAGGCGCTCGGGGTGGCCGACGCCATCGTCCCGCGGCTGACCGGTGTCCTCGTCGCGGGCGAGTCGGCCGCCGACTTCGCCGCCGGCGTGGTCGAGGCCGCCGGCATGACCGTCGCCGGCCACGACGCGTGGCTCGGCTCCTTCACCCGCGCGGCGAGCGGGGCGGCCCTCCGCAGCCGCCTGGAGGCCGTGGTGATGCAGAAGTGAGCGAGCGGGGTGCCGGACGCACCGTCCTGAGCGCGTCGACCGGCACGCTCGTCGCTCGTGTGCTCGGCTTCCTCCGCAACATCGCTCTGGCCGCCGCGCTCGGCACGGGGCTGGTCTCGGACTCGTACAACCTGGCCAACCAGGTGCCGAACCAGATCTTCCTGCTGCTGGGCGGGGGAGTGATCGCCGCGGTGTTCCTGCCGCAGCTCGCGAAGCTGCACCTGCGCTCCGAGCGCGACGCCGACCGCTACGGGACGATCCTGCTGCTCTGCTCCGCGGCGTTCGGCCTCGTCGTCACCGGGCTGCTGCTCGCGTTCTCCGGACCGCTGATCGCCGTGCTCGGCGGCGGCAGCTGGGGCTTCTCGCAGCGCGAGCTGACCCTCGCCTTCTTCCTCTGGTGCACGCCGCAGGTGGCGGCCGCGTCGGTCTTCACCGTCGCGTCGCAGCTGATGAACGCGCGCGGCCGGTTCACCTCGGTCAGCTGGCTGCCGGCCGTCTCGAGCGTCGGCGTGATCGCGGGCGCCGTCGTGGTGCTGAGCGCCGGCGACGTGCAGGCCGATGCGCCCGGCTCGGTCTCGCTGGTCGCGATCACGGTGCTCGGCGCCGCGACCCTCGGCGGCACGGTGCTGCAGACGGTCGTGCTCTGCGCTCTGCTCATCCGGGCCGGCTTCCGGCCGCGCTGGAGCGGCGGACTGCGCGGGCTCGGCCTGCGGCTGGCCGCACGGACCGGACTGCTCGCCGTCGCCTCGGCGGTCTGCTACCAGATCTCCAATCTGCTCACCGCCGCCTGGGCCTCGCAGGCCGGTGCGACGGCGGCGGACGCCGGGGTGGTCGGCTTCGGCTACTCGGCGCTGTTCTACGCGCAGGCGATCGTCTCGGTCGTGCAGGGCGTCGCGGTGTCGAGCCTCGCCTCGGTGCTGCTCCAGCGGCTGTCCCGGCACTTCGCGGCGTCGAACGACGAGGAGGCGTTCCGCGAGCTGAGCGAGGCGCTGCTGCGGCTGGCCTCGTTCATCCTGCCGGTCGCCGGTCTGCTGGTCGCCCTCGGTCCCGGGCTCAGCGAGCTGATGTTCGCCCGCGGGGAGACGTCGACCGACTCCGCGCGGATCATCGGCCTCGTCCTCGCGGTCTTCGCCTCGAGCCTGCTGCCGTTCGCCTGGCACGTACTGCTGATCCGGCCGTTCTACGCGAAGCACGACGGCATCCGCCCGCTCTACAGCGCGTTCGTGATCAACACGATCTGGGCGGGGACCGGGCTCGTCGGGCTGCTGGTGCTGCCGCCGCAGGGTGTGATCCTCGGTCTCGCCACCGGCTTCGCGCTCTCGTACTGGATCGACCTGCCGATCAAGCTCCGCTGGCTGCACCGGCGGATCGGCTTCCGGATCGAGTCGCAGGTCCGCCGCGGCGTCGTCCGCGGGGCGATCACCACGGCGGTGCTCTCGATCGTGATCGGGACTCCCGGCTGGCTGCTGCTGTTCCTGCTCGACCCGCCGACCCTCGCCGTCCTCGGCATCGTCGCCGTCCAGACCCTCGTCTTCGTCGCGGCGTACGCGCTCGCGACCCGTCGCTCGTCGATCTCCCCCGTCGACCTCGTGCGCTGGTTGAAGAAATGACACCCCAGAGAAGGAATCCCCAGATGAGCACTCGCCTGATCGTCGAGCAGTTCGACCCCGTGCGCCCCAAGCCGGGTGGCATCGACACCTGCATCCGCGGTCTCGTCAAGTTCGCTCCCGAGACCGAGGTCATCCGCATCGCGGGCGTCGACGCGATCGGCGACAAGGTGCTCGGCGAGTGGCAGGAGTACGAGATCGGCGGCCGCCGCTTCGCGTTCATGCCGGTGGTCCGCCTCGACCACGCGGACCTCACCCGGCGGATCCCGCACTCGGTGCGCCTGGCGCGCGGGCTGAAGAAGTTCCTGCCGGTCGCCGACTTCGACACCGTGCAGACCCACCGCGTCAACGTCGGCGCCGTCGCGCTCCGGCACTTCCGCGGCACCCCGCACGTGCAGTTCATGCACAGCAGCGGCGACGCGAACCTCAAGCAGGGCAGCGTCTCCTTCTTCCGCCGGGCCCGCGGGCTCTACCGCTTCCTCGAGCGGCGGGTCGTGCGCCAGTCCCGCGCCGTCGTCATCTTCAGCAGCGGCGGTGCGGAGCGGCTGCGCCGGCAGTCCTCGTCGGTGCACTTCTCGCCGACCTGGTTCGACCCGACGGAGTTCTACCCGAGCGCGAGCGAGAGCAGCGAGAAGGTGAACGTGCTCTGGGCCTGCCGGATCGAGCCGGCCAAGAACCCCGAGCTCGCGATCGCCGCGTTCGCGCTGCTCCCCGAGCGCTACCGCCTCACCGTGGCCGGCAGCGGCACGCTCGAGGGCCGGATGCGCGAGGCCGCGGCGGCCGCCGGGATCGCGCACCGCGTCGACTTCCGCGGCGCCGTGCCCAAGGGCGAGGTCGGTGCGCTGATGCGCGAGCACGACCTGCTGCTGATGAGCTCCCGCTTCGAGGGCTTCTCGCGCTCGATCGTCGAGGCGCTCGCCACCGGGCTCCCGGTCGCCACCACACCCGGCGGCGACCCGAACGCGCTGATCGTCGAGGGCGTCAACGGCGCCCGCGCCTCCCGCGACGACCCGGCCGAGCTGGCCGCGGCCGTCGAGCGCGCCAGTGCGGCGTCCGCGAGCGTCGCCCGAGCCTCCGTCGAGGAGCTCAACGCCCCCCTCATCGTCGACACGATCCTGAGCAAGTAGGAGAGGTGAGCATGAAGATCTTCGTGCCCGTCATCGGGCAGTACGAGAACATCGGCGACATCGTGCTCCGCCGCGAGCTCGTGGAGTGGCTGAGCGGCATGGGCGAGATGCACGCCTACGTCGGCGCGTCGCCCGCCTCCTACGACGAGGCGCTCGACCTCCCCGCCGACGTGGTCACCTACCGCAGCGTCGGCGGCTGGGCGCGCGAGCTCGTCACGAGCCTGCGCCGCGGCGAGTGCGTCGCCTACATCTACAAGCCCGGCGAGATCCAGCTGACCTGGCGCGGGCTCAAGGAGCACATCGGCCTGCTCCCGCTGGTCGTCGCCACGCGGCTGCGCGGCGGGCTCGTCATCCGGGTCGGCGCGGGGTCGCGCAACTTCGACCGCTGGCCCACCGCCGTCTTCCGCTCGACCCTCGGGCTGAGCCACTACACGATGTGGCGCGACGTCCGCACCGCCGACCGCCTCGGGCACGGGGGAGTGATGCCGGATCTCGGCTTCGGCCAGACCGGCACCGAGCACGCGGACCCGATCGAGCGCACCCGCCTCACCGTCACCATGCGCGGCGACCGCGTGCCGCCGTCGCGGCAGTGGCGGCAGGCGATCGCCCGCGTCGCCGAGGAGCGCGGTCTCCGCCTCACCGTCGTCACCCAGGTGGAGCGCGACGAGCCGCTGATGGCCGAGCTCGCCCGCGAGTGGGGCGCCGACTACGTCGCCTGGGGCTCCCGCTCGCACAAGGTGCAGGAGGAGGAGGTGCGCCGCGCCTTCGCGGAGTCGGCGCTCGTCGTCAGCGACCGCCTGCACGCGCTGATCGTCGCCGTCGCCGAGGGGGCCGACGTCGCCTCGGTCGCCGACTCGCCGACCGACAAGATCGAGCGGCACTTCGCCGCCGCCGGCATCCCCATCGTCGTCTTCGACGCGAAGCACCGCTCGGCCGACGAGATCGCGGACGCCCTCCGCAGCGTCCCCGCCGACACCTCGCAGCAGAGCGCCCTGCAGGGCGCCGTCGAGCAGCTCGCCGTCGTCCGAACCGCAGTCCGCACTCTCCTGGAGGCACGAGCATGATCGATCTCGCCGAAGCATTCAGCACCGCCCGCCCGCCGCGCCTGCTCCTGGCCGCCTCGAACGGCGGCCACCTCGAGCAGCTCTGGCGCCTCTCCCAGGGCTCCACGATCGACCGCACCTCGGAGTGGGTGACGTTCGAGTCCCCGCAGGCCACCGGTCTGCTCTCGGACCAGCCGCACCACTACATCCCCGAGATCCTGCAGCGCGACCTGCGGGGGGCGCTGCGCGCCGTGCCGCGCTTCCGCCGTCTCCTCGCCGGCGGCGGCTTCGACGGCGTGGTGAGCACGGGAGCGGCCATCGCGGCCCCGGCGTTCCTCGCCGCCCGGTCGCTGGGCCTGCCGACCCACTACATCGAGAGCGTCTCGCGCGTCGACGGCCCCTCGATGACCGGTCGCCTGGTCGACCGGACCCGGCTCGCGCGCTCCGTCTGGACGCAGCACCGGCACTGGTCCGACAAGCGCTGGGCGTACCGCGGCTCGGTCCTCGACTCCTTCGAGTCGTACACGGCGCGCGAGAGCGTCGCCGAGCCGTGCGTCTTCGTCACCCTCGGCACGATCAAGAAGTACCCGTTCCCGCGGCCGGTCGAGGCCCTGTCGCCGCTGGTCTGCGACCGCTCGATCTGGCAGCTCGGCGTCACGCCGCCGGTCCCGGGGATGCGCGGGGAGGTGTGCGACTTCTTCTCCAGCTCCCGCTTCGACCAGTCGGCGAAGGACGCGGACGTGGTGATCAGCCACGCCGGCGTCGGCAGTGTGCTGCGCCTGCTCGAGCTCGGCATCTACCCGGTGCTCGTGATCCGGCGCTCGAAGAACGGCGAGCACATCGACGACCACCAGGCGCAGATCGCCCGCCTGCTGGCCGAGCGCGATCTCGCGCTGGTGCGGGAGGCGGACGAGGTCACTCCGGACGACCTGGCGCTGGCCAGCACCCGCCGGGTGCGCCCGCTGAACAGCGGCCTCGGAGTCGAGTCGGACGACGTGCGCGTATGACCCTCGTGGCCCTCGGCTTCGTCGCCGTCATCGGCGCGATCGTCCTGTTCTTCATGCCGCGCCGGCTGATGCCGGCCCTCGCGCTCGCCGTGCTGGTGGTCCTGCCGGTCGGCTACATGGACGTTCCGCGGCTGATCGGGCGCTACTTCTCGCCGGCGGTGATCATCCTGCTGGTCTGGATGGTGCGGCTGGTGCTGAGCAAGCGCGACGCGGCCGCCGAGCCGGCGCGTGCCGGGACGATGCTGTGGATCCCGGTGCTCGGCGCGCTCGCCGTCTCGGTGGCCCTCGGCCTCGAGCCCGGGCTGTCGGTGGCGTGGGTGGTCGTGGCGCTGGTCTGCACGGTGCTGCCCTACCTCTACGGGCGGACGCGGAGCGACGACGTCTGGTCGTCCGCGCAGAACGCCTACCTCTGGGTCGGCGTGTTCATCGGGGCGCTCGCCGTCCTCGACTTCGTGGCCGGCTTCAATCCGTGGTCCTCGCTCTTCTCCTACGACGTCACCGAGAAGGTCTGGTCGGTGTTCCGCAGCCGGACCAGCCTCGGCCACCCGCTGGTCACCTCCACCGTCGCGACGGTCTGCGCGATGATCGCCCTCTTCGGCTCCGACAAGCGGCGCTGGCTCCGCATCGCGGCGCTCGCCGGATCGGGGGCCGCGGTCATCCTGGCCGTCTCCCGCACCGGCGTCCTGGCGATCGCCATCGGCCTCGCGCTCGGCTGCCTCGTGCTGCTCTTCGGCGCCTCGCCCTCGAAGCGGACTCGGCGGATCACCGCGTTCTTCCTGATGATCTCGGCACTCGGATTCCTCGGGGTGATCACCAATTCCCCGCTGCTCGATCAGCGCAACGAATCCTCCGGCGGAGTGAAGTCGTCGGATTACCGGGAGCAGTCCACGGATGTGGCTCTCGGAATGATCGAGGACAACTGGCTGATCGGTCTCGGGCCGAGCAATTCCGCGGCGGAGTTCTCCTCCGTCTTCGACGGACCGCTCGAGAACTCCGTCTTCCAGCTGCTGCTCTCGCTCGGCATCCCGCTCGCGATCCTCGCGCTCGGGGCGATCGTCGTCATCGTGCTCCGCGTCTCGAAGCGCGGCGACGCCGGGGTCGCGGCGGCGATCGTCGCGTTCGCGGTCAGCCTCTCGGGCTTCAGCGCGATCGACGTCAATCCGGCGCTGCTCGCGTTCCTCGCGCCGCTGATGTTCCGTGCCGGTCAGATCATCGGCGGTCGAGGGCCGGACGCGGCTCCCGAGACACCTGCCGAGTCGTCGGCCACTCCCGCAGCGCCTTCTCGCGGAACGCGGCTGTCTCACCGATGATCCTCGCGGGATTGCCGCCGACGATCGCGCCGTCGGGCACCGACTTCGTGACCACGGCGCCGGCGGCGACGATGCAGCCGGAGCCGATGGCCACGCCCGGCATGACGATCGAGCGGGCGCCGATGAAGGAGTCGTCGCCGATGGTGATCGGGGAGACCCGGTACCGCCGCCCCCGCTCGTCGTTGGCGAGCCAGCCGGCGCCGTCGTGGGTGATGAAGAGCACCTCGCTGCTCACCGTCACGCGGTCGCCGATGCTGAGCAGGTCGTACTCCGAGCGCACCTGGCAGGAGATGATCCGGCAGCCCTCGCCGACCGTGACGCCGAGCGCGCGGGCGGCCGCCGAGCGGCCCAGGGCGCGCGAGAGGATCCGCCACCGCCACTGCGGAGGAAGGCGCTTCGTGAGGCTGGTGAGAAGAGGCATAGGAGAGTCCTTCTTGGTCGGGAGAAGTAGCTGAATTCTAGTGGATAGGGGCTTCCGGGAGAAGTCGACTCCGGTTCGGGAGAAGAGCCGGATCGGCTTCTTCGGCGATCTCCGATGAGCTTTCACGGCGTTATCGAATCGTCTCTCTCGAGCGCTCTCCCGGCATTCCTGCGGTGATTCGCCAGCATTCCCGCGTCGGACGATTCACCTTTCCCCGGCTTTCCCCCGGTAGCGTGGAGCCCGGTCGCCGCCCTCCCGGGTGGAGTGCGATCACCCGGGTCGACGGCGGTCCGGTGTCGAGCGCGCAGCGCATCGAGAGGGGAGGGCGCATGCCCGGTACGAGACGGACGAGCCGGGTCCGGCGCCTGCTGACGGTCCTCGCTCTCGGCACCGTGCTGGTGGTCCTCGCCGCCTGCACCCCGCGCCCGGAGCCGACCCCCACCGGCAGCTCGACGCCCACCGCGAGCCCCACTCCGCTGCCGACGGCGGAGTCCGGCCTCGCGACCTACCTCGACGGGAACTCCTACCTGCGCGGCGTCAACCTCTACACGCTGCAGCAGCAGCGCTCGCTCCCGACCTCGAAGGTGAAGCCCGACAATCAGGCGACCTACGACTTCCTCGCGAGCCGCGGTGTCTCGATCGTCCGCCTCGCCGTCCCGTGGCAGCGCCTGCAGCCCTGGAAGCCGGGCGACGACGTCCGCGCGGCGCTGGACGCCCCGGTCGACTCCGCCTACCTGGATCTGCTCGAGGAGCAGGTCGAGCGGGCGGGGAAGGCGGGGATCCGCCTCGTCCTCGACCTGCACAACAGCTGCGCCTTCCCCTGGGGCACCGGGCCGGTGCCGAAGGGCACGATCTACTGCGGCAGCGACCTGACGGTCGACGACGTGCTCAAGGTCTGGCGGGCGCTCTCGAGTCGCTTCGCGGGCGATGACCGCGTCGCCGCCTACAACCTCTTCAACGAGCCGCGCGGCAGCTTGACCGGAGCGACGGCCTACTTCCGCTACGTGCAGGCGGTCGTCGACGATCTGCGGCAGCGGGGCGACGAGCACGCGATCTGGATCGACTCCATCCTGCTGTCGAGCTTCGCCGAGGACGCGCCCGACGGCCCGCCGATCAGCGATCCGCAGAACGCGATCGTCTACTCCCAGCACTTCTATCTGCACGGCGGCACGCGAAAGAGCCTGCTCGAGCGGATCACCGCGTTCGCGAAGTGGTGCTCCGATCAGGGCGTGCACTGCGCGATCGGCGAGCTCGGCTGGCAGTCCGACTCCGGCGCCGACGACCGGGAGAGCTTCGAGCTCGCCTACCGCATCGCCGACCGCTACCGGCTCGACGTCACCTACTTCTCCGCGACCAGCGTGGAGGATCCGAAGGGGCTCATCGCCTACTCCGCCAAGCCGGGCAGCTCGACGATCTCGGTCCGGCACTCGCAGGCGTCGGTGATCGAGGCGCACCCGAGCCGGTAGCTCCCGGCCGCTCGCGCCGCCCTTCCGTGCACGCCGCTCCCGTGCGGCGTGCGCCCTCGCGCGCTCCGGGTCGATCTCCGCTCCAAAAACCGAGCAGTCCTCATGTTCGTGCTAGGGTGACCAACCTCCGCCGGCACCTCCGGTGCGGAGCGCACTCCTCTCGTCCGGCAGCGGCCGCGGGGCCGGTCGCGGATCACCTCGAGAAAGGAACGGCACGTGTCCGGTAAGACCTGGATGAGCCGCGGGCGGCGCCTGCTGACGCTCGTCGCCCTCGGATCGGCGCTGACCCTGGTCGCCGGCTGCGCTCCGAGGGCCGACGCGTCGCCCGCTGCCGGCTCGGCCCGCTCGAGCAGCGCGGCGTCCACGATCGACCTGGCCGGGTACAGCACGGCGGAGTCCGGACTCTCGACCTACCTCGACGGCGAGTCGTATCTGCGCGGCGTCAACCTCTACACGCTCCAGCAGCAGCGGATGCTCCCGACCGATCAGGTGACGCCCGACAGCCAGGGCAGCTACGACTTCCTCGCGCAGGACGGCGTCTCGATCGTCCGCCTCGCCGTCCCGTGGCAGCGACTGCAGCCGTGGCAGCCGGGCGAGGACGTCCGCGCGGCGCTGGACGCGCCGGTCGACCCCGCCTATCTCGATCTGCTCGAGGAGCAGGTCGAGCGCGCCGGGAACGCCGGGATCCGCGTGGTGCTCGATCTGCACAACAGCTGCGCCTTCCCCTGGGGCACCGGCGTCGCGCCGGCCGGCACGATCTACTGCGGCGGCGATCTGACGGTCGACGACGTGCTGAAGGTGTGGCGCGCGCTCTCGGATCGCTTCGAGGACGACGACCGCGTCGCCGCCTACAACCTCTTCAACGAGCCCCGCGGCAGCCTGACCGGGGCGACCGCCTACTTCCAGTACACCCAGGCGATCGTCGACGAGCTCCGGCAGCGTGGTGACGCGCACGCGGTCTGGATCGACTCCATCCTGCTGTCGAGCTTCGCGCACGACGCTCCCGTCGGCGCGCCGATCGACGACCCGCAGAACGCGATCGTCTACTCCCAGCACTTCTACCTGCACGGGGGGACGCGCGCCGACCTCCTCGGCCGGATCACGACGTTCGCGAAGTGGTGCTCCGGGCACGGCGTGCACTGCACGATGGGCGAGCTGGGCTGGGAGTCCGGCTCCAGCGACGAGGACCGGAAGAGCTTCGAGCTCGCCTACCGCATCGCGGACACGTACGACCTCGACGTCACCTACTTCGCCGCGACCAGCGCCGGCGACCCGAAGGGGCTGATCGCCTACTCCGCCGAGCCCGGCAGCTCGACGCTCTCGGTCCGGCGTCCGCAGGCCTCGGTGATCGAGGCGCACCCCTCCCGCTGAGCGCCCCGCGCCGGGCCGCCGTCAGTTCTGGCAGCTCAGGTTCGAGACCCCCGCCGCCCCCGGATCGTTGTCGCAGCCGACGATGTTGCCGTGCACGTCGACCGTCATCCGGGCGAAGTAGCCGCTCGGCGCGGTGCCGAAGCTGTTGCCGAACACCTCGTTGTCCCAGCCGAAGGCGTCCTCGGACGCGTAGACCTGGATGCCGTCGCGGTGCGCGCTGACCACGGTGTTGCCCGTGACGACCCAGGAGTTGCCGAGGATCACGAGCGGCGACTGGTGGTCGGTGCCCATCCCCGCGCTGTCGACGGAGTTGTCCACGATCCAGCCGTCCTTCGAGCCGGCCTTGGCCTCGATCGCCTCCGAGGTCGTGTTCGTGATCGTGTTGCCGGCGATGATGTTGCGGTCGGACGGGTCGGGGAGGCAGCCGCTGTAGGTGCAGCGGTTCTCCTCGGCCGTGCCGATGTAGATCCCCTCGCCGTAGAGCGGGCGCTCCCGCCCGGTCCGGTCGATGACGTTCCCGGAGACGACGCTGTCGGTCGTCGTCGAGCGGAGGTGGATGCCCTCGTCGCCGATGTTCTGGATCTTCAGCTGCGACACGACGACGTGGTCGCTGCCGACCACCATCACGCCCTTCGTCGAGTTGCGGACGGTGAAGCCGACCAGCTTGACGTGGCTGACCGAGGAGAGGAGCAGCGCCCGCGCCTCCGAGGTCGAGCCCGCGTCGAGCACCGCGTCGCGGCCGCCGCAGATCCAGATCGGCGCCGCCGCCGTGCCCGACTTCGAGACGATGAAGGAGTCGGTGTAGACGCCCGCCGCCAGCCGGATCACGGTGCCGGGCTTCGCCGCGCTCAGCGCCGTCTTGAGCTGCGCGGTGGTCGAGACCGTCACCGTCGCCGCCGGGCAGTCGGCGAGCGCCGGGCTCTCGATCGCGGGCCGCGCGGGCGCCGTCAGCGACGCGGTCGGCGTCCCGGGCGACTCGTTGCCGCTGTCGTCCACGGCGATCACCTTGTACTTGAACCGCCCGCTCGGGGTGAGTCCCGCGTCGTAGTAGCTCGTCTCCGTCACCAGGGCGCTCTGCACCTGCAGCCAGGTCGTGCTCGTCGTCGGAGTGCGCAGCAGGCGGTAGCCGGCCACGTCGGAATCGCGGCTCGCGGTCCAGCTGATCCGCGCACCGGTGCCCTCGGGCCCGACGACGAGGCCGGTGGCGGCGGCCGGCGCGGTCACGTCCGGCACGACGAAGGAGTCGAGCGTGATGTTGCGGCCGATCGCCGCGTCGCTCTTCGTCCCCGTGCGCACCACCCGGATCGTGTGCACGGCGTCCGTCAGCCCCGCCACCCGGTACACGGTCTGCTGGTAGAGCGTGGTCGAGGAGTAGAGGTCGACCGAGGCGACCTTCCTCCCGTCGAGGAGCACCTCGGCGATCCCCGAGGACGAGTTCTTCCGTGCGATCCAGGAGACGCCGGTGCCGCGGAAGGAGAGCTCGGCGTAGCCCGCGGTGGTCAGCTGCGAGTAGCTGCCCGCACTGTCCACGGGCGAGGTGGCGACGCCCCAGGTGCCGGAGAGCGTCACGGCGGGGGAGTCGTTCTCGTAGGTGCCGGGCGGCACGGCGTTCTGCGGCATTGTCACCGACGCGCTCGTGCTGCGCGGCGAGGTGTTGCCCGCCCAGTCGACGGCGACGACCTGGTACGAGTAGCCGGCGCCGGGCTGCAGGCCGTCGTCCAGGTGGTCCGTCCCGGCGACGCCTGTGGCCGGGGTGAGCAGGGTCCAGCTTGACGATCCGGCGGCGGCGCGGTAGACCCGGTAGCCGGTGACGTCCTTCTCGGGGCTCGCGGTCCAGCCGACCCGGGCGCCGGTCCCCTCCACGGCCGCGGTGACGCGCGTGGGCGCGGACGGCGCGGTGACGTCGGCGACGACGAGGGAGTCGAGGGTCAGATTGCGGCCGATCGCGCTCGCGTTCTTGGTGCCGGTGCGGACGATCCGCAGCGTGTGCGCCGCGTCGGCGAGGCCGTCGATCCGGTAGACGGTCTGCCGGTACTGCGTCGAGGCGGAGTAGAGGTCGACGGAGGCGACGGAGCGGCCGTCGAGGAGCACCTCGGCGATGCCGGACGACGGGTTCCGCCGCGCCGTCCAGCTGATGCCGGTGCCCTCGAAGGACAGCTCGGCGTAGCCGGCGGTGGTCAGCTGGGCGTAGCTGCCGCCGCTGTCCATCGTGGAGGACACGGTGGTCCAGGTGCCGGTGGTGGTGATCGCGGAGGAGCCGTTCTCGTAGTTGCCGGGCGGCACGGCGCGCAGCGCCATCGTGGTGCTCGCGGCGGCGGTGCGCGCGGAGGTGTTGCCGGAGGCGTCGAAGGCGGCCAGCTGGTACGAGTAGGTCACTCCCGGCTGCAGATCGCTGTCGAGGTGGCTGGTCCCGGTCACGCCCTCGGCCGGGCCGATCCGGGTGAAGGCCGAGTCGGTGGCGCGGTACACCTCGTAGCCCGCGACGTCCGGCTCCGGGCTCGCGGTCCAGCTGACCCGGGCGCCGGTGCCCTCCTGCACGGCGGTGACCTCGGTCGGTGGGGACGGCGCGGTGACGTCCGGCACCACGAACGCGTCGAGGGTGATGTTGCGCCCGCTCGCCGCGTCGCTCTTCGTCCCCGTGCGCACGACGCGGAGGGTGTGCGTCGTGTCGGTCAGCCCGTCCACCCGGTACGCGGTCTGCCGGTACTGGGTCGAGGCCGAGTAGAGGTCGACCGTTTCCACCGAGACGCCGTCGAGCAGCACCTCGGCGATGCCGGACGACGCGTTCTTCCGGGCGAGCCACGAGACGCCCGTGCCGGTGAAGGAGAGCTCGGCGTAGCCGGCGGCGCCGAGCTGCGCGTAGCCGCCGCCGCTGTCCATCGACGACGAGACCGTGGTCCAGGGTCCGGAGAGGGTGACGGCGGCGGAGTCGTTCTCCCAGGTGCCGGGGAGGACGGCGGTGATCGCGGTCGTCACCGCGGCGGGAGCGCTGCGCGGCGAGGTGTTGCCCGAGCCGTCGAACGCGGCGACCCGGTAGCGGTAGGCGGCGCCCGGCTGCAGTGCCTCGTCGAGGAGGGTGAGGGCCGTCGTGCCGGCGGCGGGCGTGATCTCGGTCCAGGTGTCGTCCGTGCCGGCCGCGCGCTCGACGCGGTAGCCGGTCGTGTCCGCGTCGGCGCTCGCCGACCAGGAGACGCGCGCTCCGGTCGACTCCGGCACGGCGGAGACGTCGGCGGGCGTCGCGGGCGCGGTGACGTCGGGGATCACGAAGGAGTCGAGAGTGACGTTCCGGCCGATCGCGCTGTCGTTCTTCGCGCCCGTGCGGACGACCCGCAGGGTGTGCACGCCGTCGGCCAGGCCGTCGACCCGGTAGACCGCCTGCTGGTACGCCGTCGTCGCCGCGTAGAGGTCGATCGTCGCGACCGTCGCCCCGTCGAGCAGCACGTCCGCGGTGCCGGAGGACTGGTTCTTCCGGGCGATCCAGGCGACGCCGGAGCCCGTGAAGGAGATCTCGGCGTAGCCGGCGGTGCCGAGCTGCGCGTACGAGCCGCCGCTGTCCATCGACGACGCGACGGCGCTCCAGCTGCCGGAGAGGGTGACGGCGGGGGAGTCGTTCTCGTAGGTCCCCGGTGCGACGGCGTTCTGCGGCAGCGCGACGGAGGCGGTCGCGCTCCGCGGCGAGACGTTCCCCGCGGCGTCGACCGCCGCCACCCGGTAGGAGTAGCCGCCGCCCGGTGCCAGGCCCTCGTCGAGCAGGTCGGTGCCGCCCACCCCGCGGTCGTCGGTCAGCCTCGTCCAGTCGGTGCTGCCGCTCGCCGCGCGGAAGACCTGGTAGCCGGTGACGTCGCTCTCGGGCGCGGCCGTCCAGCGCACCCGTGCGCCGGTCCCCTCCGGCACCGCGGTCACGCCCGTCGGCGCGGACGGGGGAGTGATGTCCGAGACGACCACGGAGTCGAGCGTGAGGTTCCGGCCGATCGCACTGTCGTTCTTGGTGCCGGTGCGCACGATGCGGAGGGTGTGCTCGCCGTCCGCGAGACCGTCGACGCTGTAGACCGTCTGCCGGTACTGCGTGGCCGCCGAGTAGAGGTCGACGGTGCTGACCCTGGCGCCGTCGAGGTACACGTCGGCGATCCCGGAGGACTGGTTCTTCCGCGCCGTCCAGGCGACCCCGGTCGCCGCGAAGGTGATCTCCGCCGCTCCCGTGGTGGTGAGCTGCGCGTAGCTCCCGCCGCTGTCCATCGACGAGGCGACCGGGTTCCAGGTGCCCGTCAGCGTCAGCGCGGGGGAGTCGTTCTCGTAGGTCCCCGGGGCCGTGGCGGAGCCGGCCGCCGTGGCGGGAGCGGCGCCGAGCGGCACCAGGCCGGCCGCGAGCGCCGCCGCGAGGACGAGGGCGAGCGGTGCGCGTCGTCGGGCGCGTCGGAGCATGGGCGTCTGCCTTCGCGAGGGGCGGAGCCGCGGCTCCTCCGCAGTGCGGGGCGGAGGATCGGGAGGGCGGCCACCCGGGGGGATGGGATGCGCCCACCGTAGGGAGCGGACCCGTCGCCCCTGCCGAAGTGAAGAATGCCCCGCCCGCGGGCCCCCCGAACGCGGTCCCGCGTCCGTGCGGACGCGACGCCCGCCGGGCTCGGAGCGACACCGCGTCGCGTCCGGGCACGCGGAAGCGGCCGCCGTCCGGAGACGACGGCCGCAGGCCCGTGCAGCGCCGGCCGCTACGGAGTGGTGCTGGTCTGCACCGAGTACTTCGCCTCGGTCGCCGCCTTCTGCGGGCGCCACCACGCCTCGTTCTCCCGGTACCACTGCACGGTCGCCGCGAGGCCCGACTCGAAGTCGGTGTAACGCGGCTCCCAGCCGAGCTCGGTGCGCAGGCGGGTCGAGTCGATCGCGTAGCGGAGGTCGTGGCCGGGGCGGTCGGTCACGTGGTCGAACGCGGTCTCCGGCAGGCCGAACGCGTCGAGGATCCGCGTCACGACCTCGAGGTTGTTCTTCTCCCCGTCCGCGCCGATCAGGTAGGTCTCGCCGATCCGGCCGCGATCGATGATCGCCCAGACACCGCTGTTGTGGTCGTCCACGTGGATCCAGTCGCGCACGTTCTCACCCGCGCCGTAGAGCTTCGGGCGGACGCCGTCGATGACGTTCGTGATCTGCCGCGGGATGAACTTCTCGACGTGCTGGTAGGGCCCGTAGTTGTTCGAGCAGTTCGAGATCGTCGCCTTCACGCCGAAGGAGCGCACCCAGGCCCGCACCAGGAGATCGCTGCCGGCCTTGGTCGAGGAGTAGGGGCTCGAGGGGTTGTACGGCGTCTGCTCGGTGAACTTAGCCGGGTCGTCGAGCTCGAGGTCGCCGTAGACCTCGTCCGTCGAGATGTGGTGGTAGCGGACGTCGTGCGCGCGCACCGCCTGCAGCAGCGTGAACGTGCCGATGATGTTCGTCTCGAGGAACGGCGTCGGGTCGTTCAGCGAGTTGTCGTTGTGCGACTCCGCGGCGAAGTGCACGACGAGGTCGGCGTCGGCGACCAGGCGGTCGACCAGCTCGGCGTCGGCGATGTCGCCCTCGACCAGGGTGACGCGGTCGGCGACCGGGGCCAGGGAGTCGCGGTTGCCCGCGTAGGTCAGCTTGTCGAGCACGGTGATCCGCGCGTCCGGCCGCTCGCGGAGGGTGAGGTGGACGAAGTTGCTGCCGATGAAGCCGGCTCCGCCGGTGACGAGGATTCGCACGAGTGCTCCTGCTGTGAGTGGGAGGGAGGGGGACAGGGGCTTCCAGCTGGGACGTTACCGCACGTCGAGCGGGTGTCCGGACGTCGCCGCGGCGCCCGCTCACCGGGAGCGGCCCACCCGGCGCGGGCGACGTCCCGCGCAGGCGGACGTCGATGCCGCGCCCGGGCATCCTCCTTCCGGCGGAAGCTCCTACGGTGTTCGGCGGTGCGGATCCGCGCCGCCGACGGAGAGGGGCAGCAGCCACCGTGCGACCCGTTGCCGACCTCCCGTTGGACGCCGCCGTCGGTCTGGTCCACGCGCTGGTGGACGAGCTCTCCCGGAGCACGGGGATCCGCGCTCTGTTCATCAAAGGTCCGATCGCCGACGCGCACCGGATCCGCCGTCCCCATCCCTCCAGCGATGCGGACGTGCTGGTCGACCCGTCCGACGCAGGCCGGCTCCTCGCGCTGCTCGCCGAGCGCGGCTGGTCGGTCCGGCCGGGGTCCGCCGCGCACCGCGCGCTCGTCACCCACTCGGTGACCCTCCTGCACCCCTCCTGGCCGTGCGACATCGACGTGCACACCAGCTGGCCCGGCTTCTTCGTCGATCCGCAGCGCGCCTTCGAGGTGCTCTGGCGCACCCGCTGCGAGATCGAGGTCGCCGGAGTGCCGGTCCGGGCGAGCGGCGTCGAGGCGGCGGTCCTCGTCTCCGCCCTGCACAGCCTGCGCGCCCTCTACCAGCAGCGCAGCGCGGCGGAGCTGGACGAGCTCGTCGCCGCAGTGGCGGCGCGCGGCCGGGAGGAGGCGGTGGCCGCTCTCGCGGGGGAACTGGGCTGCCTCGAGCCGATCGCGCCGTTCCTCGCCCGGATCGGAGCAGACGTCGCGCTGCCCGTCCGCCCGAGTCGCGAGTACGCGCTCTGGCGGCTGCGCACGCGGGGTTTGAGCCGGACGGGGGACTGGCTGCTGGCGCTCGCCGAGGCGCCCACACTCGCGACGCGGCTCCGCCTGCTCCGACGCGCGCTGCTCCCCGCCGGTCGGGACCTCGCCATCGATCACCCGCTGGCGCCGCGGACGGCCTCCGCCCGGCTGCGGCTCCGGGGAAGGCGGTTCGCGGCAGCGGTCGCCGCCCTGCCGCCCGCTGTCCGAGACCTCACTGCGGTGCGCCGCGCTGCGCGGGCCACCGCGGGCGCCGCCGCCCCGGCGTCCGTCACGGCAGACGCCGAACCGCGTCCCTCGGATGCCGCGCTCGCCGCGACGAGCGCGCCTCGGTCGGCGCCGGCGGCGGATCCCGGGGCGGGGGAGCGTCCGACCTCCTCCCGGCGCCCGTCGACGCGACCCGCAGTCGCGACGGTGGCGACCCCGCAGGGGCTCTACCTCCTGCCCCTCGGTGCTCCCGCCGGGGCGCAGCCGGTCGTGCTGCAGGCGTCGGCCCGGCTGCTCTGGGAGCGGTTCGCCGAGGGCGGATGCCGGTCGAGGGCCGAGGCCGCCGCGGTGGTCCGAGCGGCGGACGACCTGGACGGAGCAGGGGGCGGCTGCGCTCAGGTGGAGATCGACCGGCTGCTCGACGACCTCGTCGAGCTCGGACTCCTGACGACCTGACCCCGGGGCTCGCCCGGCGCGCCGCCGCTCACCTCAGCGCGCGGAGAGGAAGCGCCCCCGGCTGCCCGCGACGACGCCGCGGAGGATCGTGCGGGTCGTCGCGACCCGACCCCACCGCAGACCGCGCGCCGCCAGCGCGGCGCAGTAGAGACCGCGGTTGAGGGCGAACACGCGCTCGGCTCGCCGTCCGTCTGCTCGGGCCGCCTCGAGATCCAGAGCGGTCCGGTTGCGGACGGCGAGGTAGAGCTCGTGCGTGTTCGAGGCGTGCAGGAGCACGTCGGTCGCGGACGCGCGGTCGGCCGCGTCCCGGCAGGCGTCGAGTTCGTCGATCCGGCTCATAGGGTGCAGGTGGATCGGGAAGCCGCCCCGCGTGATCCGCTGCGTCCACTCCCGGTCGTCGCCCCGGAGGACGAACTCCTGGCGCGGCGGCTCGATCGCCGTGAGCGCGGTCCGCGAGACCAGCAGGCCACCGTAGGGAGCGACCGGTACCGCGATCGGCTCCTGCGGGCGGCTGCCGCAGCGGCCGCCGGCGCGGCGGTCGAGCAGCCGGCGGACGTCGTTGTCGAGGAAGCGGCCGGGGCTCGGGAACACCTCGGCAGCGGGCCGGCCGGTGACGAGCTGGGACTGGTAGAAGTCCGTCTCGCGCAGGCTCGCATGGCAGGCCGTCGGGTCGAGGGCCTGCGGCGAGGCCAGCAGCACGGCGAGCGCGTCCGGCCGCGGGACGGTGTCGTCCTCGAGGAGCCAGGCGTAGTCCGGCTCCTGCGTGCGGCAGTGCTCGATCGCCGTGCGGAAGCCGCCGGCGGTGCCGAGGTCGTTGGGCAGGGTAGTGGCGCTCACCCGCGCGTCGAGATCCGCCGGAAGGAGTCCGCGCATCACGCGCTCCTGCCCGCCGTTCCCGTTGAAGACGACGTGCACCGATTCGGCGCCTGCCTGCAGCGCCGCCTCGACGACGCGGGCGAGCATCACGCTGCGCTTCCCTGAGGTCACGGTCACGGCGATGACTCTGGGTGCGGTGCCGTCGAGGCGTCGGAGCATGGCGGTGGTCTCTTCTTCGGTCAGGGCGGGAGCGCGGGGCGGACCGCCGATCTCGGCAGGGTCTTCTCGCGCAGGAGGACAGGAACGACATCGTATACGAGAAAACGAGCATGTCTCGTGTATGGACGAGAGTCTGTCAGTTTCGCGCCTTTCGCGACGTCGCGCCGCCTGGATTCTGAACACCGAGGGCGCGCTCCTCGGCGAGGACGACGTCGAGCACCCGCTCCGCATAGGTGCTCCAGTCCGTGATCGCCGTCGCTGAGGAGCGCACCCGATCGGAGATCGCCATCCGTGTCGCACGCTCGAGCAGCTGCACTCGACCGAGCACCTTCCTGAGCGCGTCGACGTCTCCGGAGGGCAGGACCGTGCCGTGCACCGGATCGAGGAGGGCGGCGGCGCCGTTGGCGGCGGTCGTGATCACCGGGAGCCCGGAGGCCGCCGCCTCGGCGACGACCAGCGAGCAGGCGTCCTCCAGGGTCGGGAGGATGAACGCGTCAGCCGTCCGGAACTCACGCGCGAGCTCGTCCGCGGACAGCGGCCCGGTGACGATCACGTTCGACGGAACGCCGTGGAGGATCCGCCGATCGAAGACCCCACCGACCAGGACGAGGTCCACCGGCAGTCCTCGGACGGCGTCGAGGAGCTGGGGGATGCCCTTCCGGCAGGAGACGTGCGCCGCGCAGACGAGCCGCGGCCGCTCCGGGTCTCTCTCGACGGTCGGCCCCTCGGGCGTGAATCCCGCCAGGCTCACGCCGTAGGGGATCTCGACGATCTTCGAGCGGTCGACGCCGTACCGGGCCATCTGCTCCGAGACGATCGTCGACGGGGTGAGGACGACGTCTGCCAGCCGTAGCTCCTTCTCGATCCGCCGGACCAGGCGCGCGGGGTAGCGCTCGGCCCGGCTCCGGCGGCGGGAGAAGTGCCGGAGGAGCTCGCGATTGTGCGCGCGCGGGTGCGCGTCGACGGCGTGGAAGACCCGCCGGGCGTCGGGATGGGCGCGGAAGAGCGCGAGGCAGGCGCCCGGGAAGCCGAGCACGACCCGGTCGTCGGCGAGGTCGACGGACGCCGCCGCCCGATCGAAGAAGATCTTGGACAGGTAGGACGACCTCAGCACGAGGCCGGGCGAGGGCAGCCGGCGCCCCGCTCGGAGCACGAGCTCCGCCAGGTGCGACACCCGCTCGACCCGGTGCGCGGGGCACGACGCGTACCGGTCCCGGAGCTCGCGCATCCGCCTCGCGAACGGCGTGCGGGCTGCCGCGGAGGGGAGGGGGATCGAGGCGGCGCGAGCGACCAGTCCCGTCCGGGGCACGATCTCCCCGGCCAGGACGCCTCGAGCCGCAGCACCGGCGATCAGCGCTCTCGCCGCCCCCTCGGGGTACGGACTCGCGACGACGAGCGCGCGGCGCGGCGCCGGCACCGCAGGTCGGCGTTCCTCGACGACGTTGCGGACGGACGGCCTCACCGCTGCGCCTGCAGCGGTCGGGAGGACGGTCTCCGGGCGCCGTCGGCGAGCGCGGCGAGGGTCCGCTCGTAGCCGGAGCACACGGCCTCCCAGGAGTAGTGCTCTCGGGCGCGCTCCAGGGCGTCCGCGCCGGTCGCGTTCTGCTGGTCGGGAGAGTGGAGCATCCGGCGGACCGCGGCGGCGATCGACGCGGCGTCCGGCTCGACGAACACGCCGCGCTCGCCGAGGACCTCGCGGTTGTAGACGGTGTCCCGGGCGACGATCGGGGCGCCGCAGGCCATCGCCTGAACCAGCGCCGGATTGGTGCCGCCGACGCTGTGACCGTGGAAGCAGGCGCCCGCATGCTGCCAGAGGGCGAAGAGCCGGGCGTCGTCGCTGAGGTGGCCGAGGTGGTGGATGCGCTCGTGCGACGCCGCGAGGTGGGCCGCCTGGTGGTCGAGCGCGCCCCCGTAGCCGGAGGATCCGACGATGACCACGTCGTGCGTCCGGGCGATCTCGGGAGCGGCGGCGAAGAACTCCTGAACGGTGTTCTCCGGAACGAGTCGGGCCACCATCAGGGCGTACGACCGGTGCTGCAGTCCGGGCTCCACGGGCAGGGCGGGCGGGACGTCGCCGCCGTAGGGGAGGAGGACGCCGTCCCGCTGGAAGTCGAAGCCCCATCGGCGGGCGATCTCGCGGGCGTCGAAGGCCAGCTCGGTGGCGTGCCTCGCGGTCATCCGCGCACCGGCACGGAAGACGGACCGGGCCAGCGGTCCCCACTTCTCCCGCTCCCACTCCATGCCGTCGACGTTGACGAGGGTCGGAATGCCGGCGAACTCCAGCAGCGGCAGGAAGAGCCCGTTCGCCGCGTTCATCACCAGCGCCACATCGGGCGCACGCCGCACCGCGTCCCTGGTCGCGCTCAGCCCGTGGCTCAGCGTGCTCAGGGAGCGCGTGTCCCGGCCCGAGGTGACGACGGTGCGGACGCGGTGGTCCCGGTCGGGCGCGTCGTCGACGGTCGCTCCGGGGCGCCCGTAGACGGTGACGTCCCAGCCCGCGTCGACGAGGTGGGGGGCGAGCCGGCGGACGGCGGTCTCGAAGCCGCCGTAGTAGCTGGGATAGCCGCGCGTGCCGAGGACGGCGAGGGATCTAGGCATGGCGGGGACCCTATCCGCGCGCCGGCGGGCTCCTGCGGGCGGGGCCCTCGACGTCGGCCGAGTGGCGCGCAGTGCCGCCTCGGCCGCTTCAGACGCGCCGGAATCGGCGCAGGACGCGCGTCGTCGTGGCGAGGCGGAGCAGCGCCACGTAGGCGGACGGCGACACCCTGATGACCGCGAGGGCGACGGCGACCGCGGGGTGCCCGCCGCGGGCCACGCGGAGGACGTCGGCCGGGCGGATGTCGGCGGAGACCTCGCGCTCGATCGTCCGTCCGACGTCGACCGCCGCGGGGTGCAGCGCCACGAGACGCAGCGGGGCCAGATGCGCGGCCCGCGCCGTGTAGGCGGCGACGGAGGGGAGCGCGGCGAGGAGCGGGAACTCGCTCTCGAGCAGTCCGACGACGTGACGGACGTTCCTCGACAGATCGAGGAGGTCGACGCTCAGGCCGTCCGTGATCGCCCCCGGCCGGACGGAGTAGACGTAGAGCTCGCGATCGAGGAACGCGACCAACCGCGCCCGGGCGAGCAGGACGGCCATCAGCGCGGTGTCCTCGTAGCAGCGGGAGCCGGGGAAGCGGAGGCCGTCGTAGAGCTCCCGCCGGACGAGCTTGTTCCAGAGCGAGGCCCACAGGCGGAACTCGAAGAGCTCGACCGCGGCGTCGCCGCCCGTCCAGAGCTGGGGCCCGGTATAGGGCATCGGAGCGGCGTCGAGCCGCTCGCCCGACTCCCCGATCGCGCGCAGGCCGGTGACGACGACGTCCACCTCGGCCGACATCGAGGCGACCATCGCGGCGAGCATGTCCGGATGGACGTGGTCGTCCGAGTCGACGAACCAGAGCGCCTCTCCGGTGGCGTGCTCCAGGATCGTGTTCCGCGCCTCGGCCAGCCCGCGGTTGCTCTCGTGTCTGACGATCTCGATCGAGAACGCCGGCGGTGCGTGCGCGATCGCGGCCGACACCTTCGCCATCGAGTCGTCAGGGCTCCCGTCGTCGACCACGATCACCTGCACCGAGCAGACGGAGGGGACGGTGAGCGCCCAGAGGGAGGAGAGGCAGCGCTCGACGTAGGCGGAGACGTCGTAGACCGGGACGCCGATCGTGATCGAGCGCGGTGCGCGGTCGCGGATCATCGACGCTCGTCCGCCACGCGGGGTTCGGCGGCGGGCCGGTGGTCCCGCCCGAGCAGCCGCTCCGCGGCCGCGAGGAGGTCGGGTGCCACCGCGTCCGCGGTGAACGCGTCGATCCCGCTCGACGCGTGCTCGGTCAGCCGCTCCCGCAGCTCGGGCTCGTCGAGCAGGCGCGCGATCGCAGCGGCCAGGGCGACGCGGTCGTCGCGCGGCACCATCAGCGCATCCAGTTCGTCCTCGCAGAAGTCGTCGAAGCCGCTCCCGGTGGTCACGACGAGCGGCGTGCCGACGGCCTTGACCTCGAGCGCGGCGTTGCCGAAGCCCTCCCAGCGCGACGGGCAGGTCACGACGGTGGCGGCCCGGATCGCGGCGTAGACCTCCCCGCCGCCGACGTGGCCGAGGAAGGTGAAGCGGTCGTGGTGCTCGTCGGCGACCAGGGCGAGCAGCTCCTCTCTGGTCGGCTCGAGGAAGCAGAACGACCCCGCGAAGACGAAGGAGACGTCCGGACGGGCTCGCGCCAGGTCGTCGAAGGCCTGCATCGCGGTCAGGACGCCCTTCCGCCGCTCGATGCGGCTGAGGAAGAGGACCACGGGGCCGGATCCCGTCGGCCAGCCGTCCGGGAGGTCGCTGGTCCGCGCGCTCGTTCGCACGGAAGGCACGTCGATGCAGTTGCGCACCACGACCGAGGGCGGGAGCGCCGGGATTCGGGCCGCATACCAGTCCCGGACCGCACGCGAGATCGGCACGAGCCCCCTCGACCGCGTCATCTGGCGCGTCTCGAAGCGCTTCTGCAGGCCGATGACGAGTCGCGTGCGCAGCGTGCGCCCTCGCGTCGCCGGGCCGGCGATCCAGTCCGCGATGCGGAATCCGGTCGCGAGGTTGGTCACGAGCGGTGCTCGCCGGGGGAGCAGCGCCCCGATCCCCTCCCACTCGGCGAGGAAGACCACGTCGTAGCGGGAGCGGAGCACGAGGGCCCGCAGGTGGAGTGCCCTGCGGAGGAGCTGCCCGACGGCCGGCCGGCGCCGCAGGCGGACGTACTCGAGGACCCGGACGCCCTCAGGGTCGAAGTCCACGAGAGGGGGGTCGCAGTGGAAGACGACGAGATCGACCTGCGCCCCCGCTCGCACGAGCGCCGGCAGCAGCGAGGCGAAGCCGCGGCCGATCCCTCCGGTGTAGGGCGTGAGCCCTGCGTACTCGGTCGTGGCGACCAGCCAGCGACGTGTCGATTCCATGATGCACTCCTCGGGGCGGCCGAGGACTCGGTGTCCCGCAGCGCGCAGGACGCTAGCAAGACCGCTCGGCGGTCGGCGTCGCGCGGCGCTCTCTCCTCTGCGGCTGGCGCGGCATGCGTGGCGGCGGGCTCTCCGCCCCGGGTCGCCTCGACCGCTCCGAGGCCCTCCGTCCCCCATCGCGCCTCGGAGAGGGTGAGCAGGATCGCGGTGGCCGGGACGATCAGTGCGGCCGGTACGGACTCGAGGAGGTTGAAGGCGGAGGCGGAGACCACCCAGGCGACCAGCATTGCGGGACCGGCGATCGCGCCACGGGCGATCGAGCGCAGGAGCACGATCAGCAGATGGCCGAGCAGCAGGACCGCACCGATGAGGCCGTAGCTGAGGACCAGCTGCCAGAGACTGCTCTCGAGCGCGTAGTGCCGTCCGCCGTTCTCCTCGAAGACGGTGCTCGAGAGGCCGCCCCCCGACCCGAAGATCCCCGATTCCGTGGGCAGCAGTCTCAGTGCGATCCGCAGGACGAGGTCGCGGACCTCGGCGGAGACTCTTCCCTCCTCGCTGGAGGACCGCGCGTCGAGTGCCTCCGGCCCGACGATCGCCACGATCACGGCGAACGGCACGACGACGAGAGCGAGCCGGACGAAGCGGCTCCCCGTCAGCCGGAGGACGGTGAGGCCACCGGCGATCGCCATTCCGGTGCCGATCGCCGCCACTCCGCTGCGGGAGCCGGTGAGCAGCACGGCGGTGCAGCAGGCCGCGAAGGCGAGGAGAGCGCCCGGGCGGCGCCCCCGGAGGAAGAGGCCGAAGGCGAGCGAGCCGACCGACGCGAAGAACGTGCTGTTGACGAGCGGGTGACCCAGCGTCGTCAGGATGCGGTAGACGCTCCACTCCTGCGTCAGCGGGTAGGGGGACGAGGCGTAGATCTCGGCGTAGGCGTTCGACTGCGTCGCGGACTCCACCATCCCGAGCAGGGCCAGGACGGTGGCGACCAGGAGGAGCGCGGCTGTCAGCGGTCCGAAGACGGAGGGGTCGCTCATGCGGAGCGGTATCGCGATCAGAGCGAGGATCAGCACGGCGGTCGTGGCGAGAACGGTCGCCAGCTGCCCGTGCGGCCGCAGGATCGGGATCAGCAGGGCGTACAGCGCGAAGGTGAACGCCGGCAGCAGCGCGATCCCACGGAGCCACGGGGGCGGGGGTGCTCCGGTCGCGACGGCGAGGAGCGCCGCGAGCAGGATGAGGGGACTGAGCACCGGGAGGGGCAGCGGTGCCGGGAGGTAGTCGAAGGGGACCGCCGCGTAGAGGACGACCAGGAGGATCGCCGCGGCGGCCGGAGACAGGATCCGAGCGACGACCAGCACGATCGCGGCGCCGGCCGCGAGCAGCGGGACCCGGACGTCGCCGGTCACGATCCAGAAGACCGCTCCGCCGAGGAGCAGGACGAGCAGGGCGAGGTACCAGCCCGTGGTCGATCGTCGCGGGACCGACCGGGGGACGGGAGGAGCCGGGGGTGCGGCCATGGGGCTTCCTTCGGGGTTCAGGGTCGAGGGGTCCGCGGACTGGGCATCCGTCGCTCACCGGTACTGCAGGAGCGCGACGCCGAAGCCGACCGCTCCGATGGCGGCGCCGATCGCGCTGCAGATCGCGATGCCGAGGAGGAAAGGACGGCCGACGTCCCGCGCGACGAAGGGGAGTCGGCCTGCGAGGGCGACGGCGTCCCGCGCGACGGCCGAGGAGGCGCCGAGGAGCAGGTCCTGGGCGAGGGTGACTCCGACGCCGATCCCCAGTCCGACTCCGACCCAGTGCCAGGGCAGGAGGACGCCCGCCCGCCCCTGGACGATCAGGAAGGAGGACACGCACCAGGTGCAGGCCAGCGGGACGGACGAGATCGCGAGGACCGGCACGATCAGCAGCGCCGGATGCCAGGACGGCTCGAGGATCCGACCGAGCACGAGGAGATCGATCGCGACCATGGTCGTCTCGACGGTCAGAGCGGCGCCGATCGCCTGCGACAGGATCGAGCGCAGGACCGCACAGCGCTCCGCCTCGGTGCCCGCCGTCGCCAGCCGCGACCGGAGCACGTTGGTGAGCCCGAGGACGACGGCGTCCGTGACAGCGCGGGCGACCTGACTCGCGATCGAGTAGAGGCCGAGCGTCGTGGCGCCGGCGAGGACCGTGACCAGGATCCGCTCGGTCTGGCCCTGCAGCCAGCCGAAGAAGTTGCTCTGCACAGACGGCAGCACGAGGTCGCGGAGGACCGGCCGCCGAGGCAGATCCGGGACGGGCGTCGTCCCGGTCCTCCTCAGCAGCAGGAGGAGGATCCCCTCGGTGATGCAGGTCTGCAGCGAGCCGGCCGCGATGCCGACGACGGGGGCGAGCGGGACGCACACGACGACCGAGACGACGCTGCCGACGGCCTGGCTGCGCGAGATCGAGGCCCAGCGCCCGTCGTACTGGGCGCGGGTCAGCGCCGGGATGCTCGCGCCCTGGAGCGCCGCGACGGCGACGAACGGCAGGAGGGCCAGGGTCTGGGCGGGTGATGCGGCGGACGTCGCGAGCAGGGTGCCGACGACCGCCGCCATGACCGCTGCTCCGCCGCAGGAGATCAGCACGGCCGAGCGCCGGACGAGCTCCGCGCCGCCGTCCCTCCGCCACATCGCGACACCGAGCTGGCGCATGGTGTTCTCCCCGACCTCCTGGAGGAGGGTGAGCGCGAGGGAGGCCATTGCGTAGACGCCGGCCTCCGCGGGGGAGACGGCGACGGCGACGACGAGGCCGACCACCGCGCTCGCGCCGCGCGAGACGAGGCGCTCGAGAGCGGCGTTCGAGGAGCTGCGCGCCGTCGGAGACCCGACCAGGGCAGCGACGCGGCGGATCATGGAAGGGGCCTCCCGATCGGGATCACGACGGCAGGCGAGCCGCCGGAACACGGTAGGGCGCCGGTTCCGCGGCGATCCGTCTGGCGCGTCCGGCGGCGCGGATCGCGCGCTCGCGTGCCCTCAGCGCTTCGCGGCGTCCTCGCAGAGACCGCGCAGGCGACCGACGGTCGCGCTCCAGCAGTGTCCGCCGTCGAGCGCTCCGGCCCCGCGGTCGGCGTCCCCACTCCGCCGCGAGTGCCAGGCGCGGTCCACCGCCGCGGCGATGGCGGAGGGATCGAGCGGATCGGCGAACTCGGCCACGCCCGGCACGGTCTCGTGGAAGACCGGCCGGTCGCTCACGACGAGGGACGAGCCGAAGGCGATCGCCTCGATCGGCGGGAGCCCGAAGCCCTCGTCGAGCGAGCAGTAGATCGTGACGGCGGCGTGCTCGTACAGCCAGCGCAGCTCGCCGTCCGAGACCCGGCCCGCGAAGACCACCGACCCCTCGAGCACCAGCGCTCGGATCGACGGCGGCACCCCGGTGCCGGCCCCGGAGTGCTCAGCGCTGCCGACCACCAGCAGCGGCGTGGAAGGGCGGATGCGGCCCGACGCCCTCGCACCCCGAACGGCGGCGACGAGGTTCTTCCGCGCGTTCAGTCGGCCCACGCTCAGCGCGAACGGAAGCGACTCCTCGACGCAGGGCGGTCGCACGGGCGTCGCGGCGAGCAGCTCCGTGGCGACCGCGAGCCCGATCGCGTGCACGGGGGCCAGCTCGGGATGCAGGCGCTCCATCCGCGCCGCCTCGGTCGAGGTCGATGTCGCGACCGCGGTGGCCCGCCTCGCCAGCAGCGCCATCGGCCGGAAGTAGAGCCGCTCGACGCGGCTGAACCAGGAGGGCTCGTCCTCGAACACCAGGTCGTGGATGAAGACGACGGACGGGCAGGACCCGGTGGCAGGCGTGTAGTTGTGCACGACGACGACATCGGCGGCGACGGCGCGGGCCAGCCGCGGCAGCTCCAGTGCGTTGCTGAGGGCGTGCGGGCGCAGTCGTGAGCCCACCACGCGGAGCCCGGAGGCCGCCGGCTCCGCCCGCGCCGCCGCCGCCTCGCGCCGGGGCACCGCGATGATCAGCTCGTCGCCCGGGTGGTCCCGCCGCCAGCGGAGCACGAGCTCGCGCAGGACCGTCCGGTTCGCCGTCGGCCCGCTGACCCACCAGAACGCGTCGAAGAGCACTCTCACCGATCTCACCACTCCACTCGCACGAGCTCGGTCCATCGTGCGATCGACCGGACCGTCCCCGCGATCGGGTCCGGCGCGGGGCGACGTTAGTCCCGGGATCGCCTCGGTCAGGGTGCTGCCCGGTATCGTTGTCGCGTTATGTCTCGCATCTACGACTGCTCCGTCGACACGGACCTCCTGACCGGCACCCGGCTCGCGCGAACGGCGATCGGCCGCGGCGAGCTCGTCGTCCTGCCGACCGACACGGTGTACGGGGTCGCGGCGAACGCCTTCGACGCCGCCGCGGTGCAGCGCCTGCTCGACGCCAAGGGGCGCACCCGGCAGTCCCCGCCGCCCGTGCTGATCGGCGACGTCGCCGCTCTCGACGCCCTCGCGGAGAACGTCCCGGAGGCCGTCCGCGAGCTCGCGAAGGCCTTCTGGCCCGGCGGGCTGACGATCGTGCTGCACGCCCAGCCGTCCCTCGTCTGGGACCTGGGGGAGACCCGCGGCACCGTCGCCCTGCGCATGCCCGACAATCCCGTGACCCTCGAGCTGCTGGCCGAGACGGGGCCACTCGCGGTCTCCTCCGCGAACCGCACCGGCAAGCCCTCCGCGACCACGGCGCAGGAGGCGTTCGAGCAGCTCGGCGACTCCGTCGACGTCTACCTCGACGCGGGTGCCGCCGGCCGCCGCTACAGCGACCGTCCCGCCGGCGCGAGCGAGTCCTCCACCATCGTCGACGCGACGGCACTCAGCTTCGAGGGCGGCACCCTGCGGATCCTCCGCCAGGGCGTCGTCTCCGCCGAGAGCATCCGCGAGGTCGTGGGCGGCCTGCTCCTCGACGGCGTCGCCACGGCCGAGGAGCCCGAGGTCCCCGCGACGAGCCCGTCCTACGACGCCTCGACCGAGCTCAGCGATCCCTCGATCGAGGACGACGAGCCCGCCGTCGCCGAGGAGCAGCCCGCTCCCACGGCGCGGCCGGACTGGGCGTCCCGCGCCCGCCTGCAGGACGAGGCGGCGGCGAGCGGCAGCGCGCGCCCCGATCCCGCCCCGGGTGAGTAGCCGATGATCACCTTCGTCCTGGTCTCGATCGCCGTGGCGGTCGTGACCTGCGGGCTCTCCTGGGTCATCTGGAAGCTGAGCCTGAAGTACCGGCTCTACCCGGCGATCCGGGTGCGCGACATGCACACCCGGCCGACCCCGCGCCTCGGCGGCATCGCAATGTTCCTCGGGATCCTCGTCGGCTTCGGCATCGCCTCGCAGCTGCCCTACTTCCGGCTGGTCTTCGCGAATCCCGAGCCGATCCTCGCGATCCTCGGGGCGAGCCTGCTGATCGTCCTGATCGGCGTGGCGGACGACATCTGGGACCTGGACTGGACGACGAAGCTCGCCGGGCAGATGATCGCCGCCGGGCTGATCGCCTGGAAGGGCGTCCAGATCGTCTCGCTGCCGATCGGCGGTCTCACGGTCGGCTCGCCCTGGATGTCGCTGATCATCACCGTGCTCGCGATCGTGCTGGTCACCAACGCGCTCAACTTCATCGACGGCCTCGACGGCCTCGTCGCCGGCGTCGCCCTGATCGCGAACGGCGTCTTCTTCCTCTACAGCTACCTGCTGGTGCAGCAGACGTCGCCGACCGACTACTTCAACCTCGCCTCGCTCATCGCGGTCGTGCTCGTCGGCGCGTGCGCCGGCTTCCTGCCGATCAACTGGCGGCCCGCGAAGATGTTCATGGGCGACGGCGGAGCGCTGCTCGTCGGCATGCTGATGGCGACCTCGGCGATCGCGGTCACCGGGCAGATCGACCCCTCGCAGCTCGCGGCGAAGGAGCTGCTGCCGGCGTTCATCCCGATCATCCTGCCGTTCGCGATCCTCGTCGTGCCGCTGATGGACTTCGGTCTCGCCGTCTTCCGCCGGCTGCGCGCGGGCAAGTCGCCGTTCAGCGCCGACCGGAAGCACCTGCACCACCGCCTGCTCGACATGGGCCACTCGCACCTGCACGCCGTGCTCATCTTCTACGCCTGGACGGCCGTCGTCGCCTTCAGCTGCCTGCTGATGTTCGTCGTCGACGTGCTCTGGGTGCCGCTCGGCTTCCTCGCCGTCGGCCTCGTCGTCTGCACCGTCGTCACGCTCCTGCCGCTCAGCCGCCGCAAGCGGCTCGAGGCGGCCGCGCAGTCGGCGGAGGCGTCCCCGGTCCTCGACCCCCTCGACCGCGCCTCCTCGGCGGAGCCGGGCCGCACCGCGGCCGAGGTCCCGCTCGGACAGAACACGACAGCGCCGCGTCCGGCGCAGAAAGAAGCATGATGACCGGAGACTCCCCGGCCACCCCCCGTCCCCAGCCCGCCTCGGTCCCCGTCCTGCGGCGCACGCTCGCCGTCGGCGGAGTCTTCGTGCTCGCCCTGGCGGTCGTCGGCACGATCGTCGGCTTCCTCGCCGCGGGCGGGGAGGGGGCCGTGGGCGCCCTGCTCGGCGCGATCGTCGGCGGTGTGATGGTGGCGCTCACGGCGGCGAGCATCCTGGTCGCCAACCGCCTGGACATCGGCGGCTTCTTCGCCGTGGTGCTCGGCACCTGGCTGGCCAAGTTCGTCCTCTTCGTGATCGCGGCCCTCGTCCTCCGCGACCAGCCCTGGCTGAACAGCACCGCGATGTTCGTCACGATCATCGCCGCGGTCCTCGGCTCGCTCGTGATCGACGTGCTCGTCGTCTCGCGCTCGCGGATGGCGAACGTCAGCGACATCGCCCGATGAGCGCCGCCCGAGTGCCGTCTGAGAGGATCACGATTCGGCTCTCAGGCCGTTCTGTTGCTACAGTAGGGTCCAATCCCCGCAGGCGACGTGTGCCCGTCCTCAGGTCGTCTCATCGTTGATGTCGACCGCCGAGTGCGAACGCCGTCCGAGCGGAATACCCCACCTTTCGTCGTCGCGAGAGCGTTGCGTCCGAACGATTCACGTCGTTCGTCTGCCACGTGCCACGCCCCGAATTCCAGGAGCTAGCGCTGTTTGCTAACGCTGTGACCCTGTTGGTCTCGTCCTCGACCGGTGAGAGTGACTTCCACACCCCGTCGATCTCCGAGTTCTTCCCGCCCGGTTTCCTCTTCGAGGGAACCCCTTTCGAGATCAACCGCGTCATGCTGGTCCGCTTCATCGCGGTCATCGCACTGATGCTGTTCTTCTACCTGGGGACGCGCAAGATGCGTATCGTCCCCGGCCGCTTCCAGAGCGTCGTGGAGATGGCCTTCGACTTCGTCCGCGTGACGATCGCGAAGGACATCCTCGGCGAGAAGGACGCGCGCCGCTTCCTGCCGATCCTGGTGACGATCTTCTTCGCGATCATCGCGATGAACCTCACCGGCATCGTGCCGTTCCTGAACATCGCGGGAACCTCGGTCGTCGGCATGCCGCTCTTCCTCGGCCTGGTGGCGTACGTCACCTTCATCTACGCCGGCATCAAGGACCGGGGGATGGGCTTCTTCAAGAACGCCCTGTTCCCGCCCGGGGCCCCGTTCCTGATCTACTTCATCCTCACGCCGATCGAGCTGCTGCAGACGTTCATCATCCGTCCGCTCTCGCTCGCGCTGCGGCTCGTGATGAACATGATCGTCGGGCACCTGCTCCTGGTGCTGTGCTTCTCGGCCACGCAGTTCTTCCTCTTCAGCTCGCAGATCGACCCGGGCTTCAAGCTCTTCGGGGTCGTGACCTTCGCCTTCGGCGGCGCCTTCACGCTCTTCGAGCTCCTGGTCGCCGTGCTGCAGGCCTACATCTTCACCCTCCTCGCTGCGGTCTACATCCAGTTGGCCGTCGCCGAGGAGCACTGACCCCACTACTCACGGGCTCCCGCCCGTTCACACGATCACCCCACTGAAAGGACCCACTCGTGGACTCAGTCACCGTTCTCGCCGAACTCACCGGCAACATCGCGACGGTCGGTTACGGCCTCGCAGCGATCGGCCCCGGCATCGGTGTCGGCATCGTCGCGGGCAAGACCGTCGAGGCCATGGCGCGCCAGCCCGAGATGGCCGGCCGCCTCCAGACCACGATGTTCCTCGGCATCGCGTTCACCGAGGTGCTCGCGCTCATCGGTCTCGCCACCTACTTCATCTTCGCGGCGTAGTCGTGTTCAGCACCGCTGTGAACATCGCTGCGGAAGAAGGTGACGTCCCCGCGGTCATTCTGATCCCGGAGTTCTACGACTTCTTCTGGTCGGGGGTGATCTTCCTCATCCTGCTGTTCTTCTTCTGGAGGCTGGTCCTGCCGCGCATCCAGACGATGCTCGACGCGCGCTCCGCCGCGATCGAGGGGAACATCGCGAAGGCCGACGAGGCCCAGCGACAGGCTGAGATCGCGCTCGAGAAGTACACCGCTCAGCTGGCCGAGGCTCGCGCCGAGGCCGGAGTGATCCGCGAGAAGGCGAACGCCGACGGCAATGCGATCGTGGCGGCGAAGAAGGAGCAGGCGCAGGCCGAGGCCGAGCGCATCCTCCAGAACGCGCACGCCCAGATCGAGGCGGACCGCCAGTCGGCCGTCGTCGCTCTGCGCTCCGAAGTCGGAACCCTCGCCATCGATCTCGCCTCCGGCGTGATCGGCGAGAGCCTCAACGACGACGCGAAGGCGTCCGCGATCGTGGACCGCTTCCTCGCCGACCTCGAGGCCTCGGAGAAGGCGAACAGCTGATGGGCAGCGCGTCAAGGCAGGCACTCGCGTCGGCGAAGGCGGAGCTCTCCGCCCTCGGCGGCCAGGCGTCCCTCGACACGGCCCAGCAGCTCTTCGAGGCGGCCCGGGTCATCGACGGGCAGGCGCAGCTGCGCACGGTCCTCTCCGACCCGAGCACCGACGCGGGCAGCCGCCAGGCTCTCGTCGCCCGGGTGTTCGCGCCCTTCGGCGAGCCGGCCAAGCGCCTGCTCACCGTCGTCGTCGGACACCGCTGGTCGAGCCCGAGCGATCTGATCGCCGGGATCGAGGAGGTCGGGGTCCGCGCGATCGCCTCCGCCACTCCGGAGGGAGTCTCGCTCGAGACCGAGCTGCAGACCTTCGGCGCCGTCGTGGCGTCGGACGCGCAGCTCGAGCTCGCGCTCGGCAGCAAGCTCGCCGCCGCGGACTCGAAGGTCGCGCTCGTGCAGCGCCTCCTCGAGGGCAAGGCCGCCGCGGAGACGCTCGCGATCCTCCGCCAGTTGATCGCGCACCCGCGCGGTCGCCGCATCCCCGAGCTCGTCCGCTTCGCCGCGGGCGTCGTCGCCGATCAGGGCGGTTTCACCATCGCCACGGTCTCGGTCGCGGCTCCGCTGCACCCCGAGCAGCTCGACCGGCTCCGCTCGGCGCTCACGCGCCAGTACGGCCGCCCGGTCTCCGTCAACGTCCTGGTCGACCCCTCCCTCCTGGGCGGCATGCGACTGCACGTCGGCGACGAGGTCATCGACGGAACCGTCTCGGCGCGGCTGTCCGACCTGAAGCTCCAGCTCGCGTCCTGACGGACGCACGTATCCTCAGGGAGCGGCTCGCGCCGCCTCCGACCTCCGCACCACCCAGGTCAGGCCCCGACGACCGCTTCGGCTCGCACGGACCCAACGAATAGGAATTCCCATGGCAGATATCACCATCAGCCCGGATGAGATCCGCGACGCGCTGAAGGACTTCGTCTCGTCGTACGAGCCGGGCAAGGCGTCCACCACCGAGGTCGGCTACGTCATCGACGCCGCCGACGGCATCGCCCACGTCGAGGGTCTCCCCGGCGTCATGGCGAACGAGCTGATCCGCTTCTCCAACGGCGTCCTGGGCCTCGCCCAGAACCTCGACGAGAACGAGATCGGCGTCGTCGTCCTTGGCGAGTTCTCCGGCATCGAGGAGGGCATGGAGGTCACCCGCACGGGCGAGGTCCTCTCCGTCCCCGTCGGCGACGGCTACCTCGGCCGCGTCGTCGACCCGCTCGGCAACCCGATCGACGGACTCGGCGACATCGCCTCCGAGGGCCGCCGCGCCCTCGAGCTCCAGGCCCCCGGCGTCATGTCGCGCAAGTCGGTCCACGAGCCGCTGCAGACCGGCATCAAGGCCATCGACGCGATGATCCCGGTCGGCCGCGGCCAGCGCCAGCTGATCATCGGCGACCGCCAGACCGGCAAGACCGCGATCGCGATCGACACGATCATCAACCAGAAGGCCAACTGGGAGTCCGGCGACACCAACAAGCAGGTCCGCTGCATCTACGTCGCCATCGGCCAGAAGGGCTCGACCATCGCCTCGGTGAAGGGCGCGCTCGAGGACGCCGGAGCGATGGAGTACACGACGATCGTCGCGTCCCCCGCCTCGGACCCCGCGGGCTTCAAGTACCTCGCCCCCTACACCGGCTCGGCCATCGGCCAGCACTGGATGTACGGCGGCAAGCACGTCCTGATCATCTTCGACGACCTGTCGAAGCAGGCCGAGGCCTACCGCGCCGTTTCGCTCCTCCTGCGCCGCCCGCCGGGACGCGAGGCGTACCCCGGCGACGTCTTCTACCTGCACTCCCGCCTGCTGGAGCGCTGCGCGAAGCTGTCCGACGAGCTCGGCGCCGGCTCGATGACCGGTCTCCCGATCATCGAGACCAAGGCGAACGACGTCTCGGCGTACATCCCGACCAACGTGATCTCGATCACCGACGGCCAGATCTTCCTCCAGTCCGACCTCTTCAACGCCAACCAGCGTCCGGCGGTCGACGTGGGCATCTCGGTCTCGCGCGTCGGCGGTGACGCCCAGGTCAAGTCGATCAAGAAGGTCTCCGGAACGCTGAAGCTCGAGCTGGCGCAGTACCGCTCGCTCGAGGCCTTCGCGATGTTCGCGTCCGACCTGGACGCCGCCTCGCGTCGCCAGCTCGCCCGCGGCGCTCGCCTCACCGAGCTGCTCAAGCAGCCGCAGTACTCGCCGTACCCCGTCGAGGAGCAGGTCGTCTCGATCTGGGCCGGAACGAACGGCAAGCTCGACGAGGTGCCCGTCCCCGACGTTCTGCGCTTCGAGCGCGAGCTGCTCGACTACCTGGGCCGCAACACGCAGGTCCTCTCCACGCTGCGCGACACGAACGTGCTCTCCGACGACACCGTCGCCGAGCTCCACCGTGCCGTCGACGGCTTCAAGCTCGAGTTCCAGACCGGTGAGGGCAAGCCGCTCGCCTCGGTCGGGCGCGAGGAGCACAAGGCGATCTCGGCCGACGAGGTCGGCCAGGAGAAGATCGTCAAGGGCCGTCGCTAACAGCGACCCCTCGACGATTCAGACAAGGACTACAGGAGACACATGGGAGCGCAACTCCGGGTCTACCGGTCGAAGATCCGCTCGGCCCAGACGACCAAGAAGATCACCCGCGCCATGGAGCTGATCTCGGCCTCGCGCATCCAGAAGGCGCAGAACCGCGTCGCCGCCGCGGCTCCGTACTCGAACGCCATCACGCGCGCCGTGTCGGCCGTCGCGACCTACTCGAACGTCGAGCACCCGCTCACGACCGAGCGCGAGAAGCTCGACACGGCCGCGATCGTGATCTTCACCTCCGACCGCGGCCTGGCCGGCGCGTTCTCCTCGAGCGTGCTCAAGGAGGCGGAGGAGCTGGCCTCGCTGCTGCGCAGCGAGGGCAAGGAGGTCGTCTTCTACCTGGTCGGCCGCAAGGCGAACGCGTACTTCTCGTTCCGCCGGCGCCCGAGCGTCCGCATCTGGACGGGCGGCACCGACCAGCCGGTGTTCGAGACCGCGAAGGAGATCGCGGACGCGGTCGTCGACTCGTACAACCTCGATGACGAAGAGGGCGGAGTGGACGAGATCCACCTCGTCTACAACCGCTTCGTCAGCATGGTCACGCAGCAGCCGACGGTGGTCCGTCTCCTGCCGCTCGAGGTCGTCGAGGGCGCCGAGGATCAGAACACCGATCTGTACCCGCTCTACGAGTTCGAGCCCGACGCCGAGACGGTCCTCGACCGCCTCCTGCCGGTCTACGTCGAGAGCCGCATCTTCAACGCGATGCTGCAGTCGGCGGCCTCCGAGCACGCGGCGCGCCAGAAGGCGATGAAGTCGGCCAGCGACAACGCCGACACGCTCATCAAGACGTACACCCGGCTCGCCAACAACGCGCGCCAGACCGAGATCACGCAGCAGATCGCCGAGATCGTCGGCGGCGCCGACGCCCTGTCGTCCTCGAAGTAGACGGCGCACCTCCCCGACACGAAGCCTCCGCCCTCCGGGTGCGGTGAGACCACAGAAGGAAGAAGCAATGACACTGACCGCACCTGAGGCGGCGACCGGGACTCCGGGCGGGGCCGTCGGCCGTATCGCCCGCGTCACCGGCCCCGTCGTTGACATCGAGTTCCCCCACGACGCGATCCCCGAGGTCTACAACGCGCTCTACACGCACGTCGAGGTCGAGGGCGTCTCGTCCAAGCTGACCTTCGAGGTCGCGCAGCACCTGGGCGACGACCTCGTCCGCGCCATCTCGCTCAACCCGACCGACGGACTCGTCCGCGGCCAGGAGGTCCACGACACCGGCCTGCCGATCTCGGTCCCGGTCGGCGACGTGACCAAGGGCAAGGTCTTCAACGTGATCGGCGAGGTGCTCAACGCGGACGCCGACGGCACGATCAACGGCCAGGCGTTCGAGATCACCGAGCGCTGGCCGATCCACCGCAAGCCGCCGGCGTTCGACCAGCTCGAGTCGAAGACCGAGCTCTTCGAGACCGGCATCAAGGTCATCGACCTCCTCACCCCGTACGTGCAGGGCGGCAAGATCGGCCTGTTCGGCGGAGCGGGCGTCGGCAAGACCGTCCTCATCCAGGAGATGATCCAGCGCGTCGCGCAGGACCACGGCGGAGTGTCCGTGTTCGCCGGTGTCGGCGAGCGCACCCGCGAGGGCAACGACCTCATCGCCGAGATGGAGGAGGCGGGCGTCTTCGACAAGACCGCCCTCGTCTTCGGCCAGATGGACGAGCCGCCGGGAACCCGCCTCCGCGTGGCGCTCTCCGCGCTGACGATGGCGGAGTACTTCCGCGACGTGCAGAAGCAGGACGTGCTGCTCTTCATCGACAACATCTTCCGCTTCACCCAGGCCGGCTCGGAGGTGTCGACCCTTCTGGGCCGCATGCCCTCCGCGGTGGGCTACCAGCCGAACCTCGCCGACGAGATGGGTGTGCTCCAGGAGCGCATCACCTCGACCCGTGGACACTCGATCACCTCGCTGCAGGCGATCTACGTCCCCGCGGACGACTACACCGACCCGGCGCCGGCCACCACGTTCGCGCACCTCGACGCGACGACCGAGCTCTCCCGTGAGATCGCGTCGAAGGGCCTCTACCCGGCCGTCGACCCGCTGACCTCGACCTCGCGCATCCTCGACCCCCGCTACCTGGGTGCCGACCACTACCGCGTGGCGACGAACGTCAAGCAGATCCTGCAGAAGAACAAGGAGCTGCAGGAGATCATCGCGATCCTCGGTGTCGACGAGCTCTCCGAGGAGGACAAGATCACGGTGTCGCGTGCGCGCCGGATCCAGCAGTTCCTCTCGCAGAACACCTACATGGCGAAGAAGTTCACCGGCGTCGAGGGCTCGACCGTCCCGCTGAAGGACACCATCGAGTCGTTCGACGCGATCTCCCGCGGCGAGTTCGACCACGTGGCCGAGCAGGCGTTCTTCAACGTCGGCCCGATCACGGACGTCGAGGAGAAGTGGGCCCAGATCCAGAAGGAGAACGGCTGATCATGGCCGGGACCCTGAAGGTCAGCGTCGTCTCCGCGAACGCGGAGGTCTGGTCGGGCGAGGCGAAGCAGATCTCCGCTCGCACCGTCGAGGGCGAGATCGGCATCCTGGTCGGTCACGAGCCGATGCTCGCGATCCTCGCCTCGGGCGAGGTGCGCGTGACGGCTGCGGACGGCACCCGGATCACCGCTCAGGCGGACGACGGCTTCCTGTCCGTCGAGAACGACGTCGTCACCGTCGTGGCCCGCGAGGCCGCGCTGGTCTGACGACCCGCCGCCTCGAGCGGCGACCGGAGGGGCCGGGTGATCATCGCGATCGCCCGGCCCCTCCGTCGTTCGCGGTGCACTCGCACCGCGTTCATCGCGCTTCGGCGCCTGGACCTCCGAAGGAACCCCGTGCACGTCCTGCTGCCCCCGTCCGAGACGAAGCGCGACGGCGGCTCGGCCGAGTTCCGGGTCGAGGAGCTCGCGTTCCCGGCGCTGCTCGAGCGCCGGCTCGTCCTGCGGGACGCGCTGGTCGCGCTCGCCGGTGATCGGGATGCCGCCGCTCGGGCACTGAAGCTCGGGCCTCGGCAGCTCGGTGAGATCGAGCGGAACGCGGCTCTGCCGACCGCGCCCGCGATGCCGGCGGTCGACCGCTTCGACGGGGTGCTCTTCGATGCGCTCGACGCCGCGTCGCTGTCGGCCGGACCGCGGGCAGTCCTCGGACGGATCGTCGTGGTGCAGTCGGCGCTGTGGGGGCCCGTCCGCGGGCTGGACGGCATCCCCGCCTACCGGCTGTCGCACGACTCGCGGGTGCCGGGGATGCCGCTGAAGCGCTGGTGGGCGGCCGAGGCCGGTCGCGAGCTCTCCGCGCTGGAGGGCCTCGTGCTCGATCTGCGCAGCGAGTCGTACGCGGCGCTCGGGCCGCTGGCCGCGGGGGAGGGGCGCTTCTTCGTCCGCGTCCGCTCACGGGATGCGGCGGGGCAGCTGCGAAACCTCAACCACTTCAACAAGCAGGGCAAGGGGCTGTTCGTCCGCGCGCTCGCGGAGGACGGGGTCGAGACGTCGTCGCTCAAGGAGCTCGCCGCATGGGCCGCAGGCCGCGGCTTCGAGCTCGAGCCGAACTCCGGCAGCGGCGAGCTCGACCTGGTGGTGCCGTCGGCGGCCTGAGGGTCAGGAGCGGGCGCGGAAGCAGCCCGTGAGGTGGTCGTCGACCACGCCGGCGGACTGCAGCAGTGCATACATGGTCGTCGGGCCGACGAAGCGGAACCCCGCGGAGCGCAGCGCCTTGGCCAGGGCGACCGAGGCGGGTGTCGCGGCAGGCACGTCCGCGAGGCGGACGATGCGGCCGGGCGGCGGATCCTCGGCGAAGGACCAGACGAGACGGTCCACGGCGCCCTCGCCGTCGCGCTCGCGCAGCGCGACCGCGGCCCTGGCGTTGCCGATCGTCGCGAGGATCTTCCCGCGGTGACGGATGATGCCGGTGTCGTCCATCAGGCGGTCGACGTCGGCGTCGTCCATCGCGGCGACCGCGTCGGGGTCGAAGCCGTGGAACACCTCGCGGAAGCGCGGGCGCTTGCGCAGGATGGTGATCCAGGACAGGCCGGACTGGAAGCCCTCGAGGCAGATCTTCTCGAGCAGTGGGCGGTCGCCGTGCAGCGGGACGCCCCACTCCTCGTCGTGGTAGCGGCGGTACTCGTCGTCCTCGGCGCCCCAGGCGCAGCGGACCGTTCCGTCGGCGTCGGTGCTCAGGCCGTCGTGCTCGGTCATCGGTGCGCGATGCCCTCGTGATCGAGCAGCCAGGCCTTCGTGGCGATGCCCTCGCCGGCGCTGAAGCCGGTGATCCGGCCGTCGCCGGCCAGCACGCGGTGGCAGCCGACGAGGATCGGGATCGGGTTCGCTCCGACCGCGCCGCCGATGGGCCGCCCGGAGCGGAGCCGGCCCGTCGCCTGGCCGAGCGCGCCGTAGGAGGTGATCTCGCCGAAGCCGATGCTCTGCAGCGCACCCCAGATCTCGAGCTGGAACGGCGTGCCGCGCAGCAGGAGCGGGAGATCGAACGTCCGACGCTCGCCGGCGAAGTACGCGTCGAGCTGGTCCACCGCGGAGCAGAGGACGGGCAGGCTGCTGTCGGGCAGGTGATCGTGCGGCAGCGCTCCGCCGTGCTCGATCGCGAGGGACACGATCGCCTCGCCGTCACTGCCGACCTCGATCCGGCCGAGGGGACTGACGGTGCGGCGCACGTGGAGGGGAGTCGTTCTCATGCCACGAGAGTATCCGCGGCCGAGGCGTCGGACCGGCGGAAATCGGACATCGGTGGACGGCCGCAGGGGGTCGCGGGCTGTGGAGGGCCCGCCCCGATCGCCTGCTGCTCGATCCGCCGTCGCTCGAGGTGGGAGGGGTGTGGTGGAGCGGCGTCCTCCACAGGTGCTGTTCCGACGATCTGTCTTCCGGCGGCGCCCGCCGCCGGTCCGGAGCGCCGCTCGAGCCGTCACCGTTGCCGCATGACACCCACTGCATCGCTCCCGACCCGCCCCCTCGATACCAGCGCCGTGCTCGCGGCGATCCCACGCCTCGTCGGCCACTCGCCGCAGGAGAGCGTCGTGCTCGTCCCGCTGCGGGACGGGACGCCGACGGGAGCGCTCCGCTTCGACCTCGCCGCCGGCGATCCCGCCCGGGCCGCTCACGCGTGGATCGGGGCGCTCGGACGCTTCGGCCGCGTCGAGCACCTCGTGATCGTGCTCTTCTCCTCCCGGGGTCGCACGCCCTCGGCGAGCGCGCTCGTCAGCGCCCTCAGCACGCGAGCGGAGCGCCTCGGAGTCGCCGTCGACGTGCTGGTCGCCACCGGCCCGCCCGCCGCGCGGCCGGCTCACCACGGCAGCGGGCTCCTGCCCGTCGTCGATCGCGCGGAGGCGCTGGCGGTCGCCGCTCAGGTCGACGCGCTCCTCGACCGGCACCCGCGCGCGCGACTCCCCGAGGCGCTGGCGGCCGACGCCGACTCGCTCCTGCTCTGCGCGGCATCGGGTCGGCCGTGGCGGCAGCGGACCCGCGCTCTCGCCGTGCTGATCGTCTGCGCGCAGCGGCAGCAGGGGCGGGAGCGGGTGATGAGCATCGTCGCGTCCGCCGACCGCGACGTCGCGGGGTCCGTCCTCGAGCTCGTCGCCCACGCGGCGGCCGCAGCACCTGCGACGGAGCGGGCTCCGCTCCTGGTCCTGCTCGCGATGCTGCACTGGTCGTCGGGACCAGACCCGTCGGCAGCGGTCTTCGCGGGGGAGGCGCTCCGCCTCGACCCGCACGATCCGGGGTCGCGGCTGCTCGTCGCGGCCCTCGGCCGGGGCGAGCAGTGCCCGTGGGCTGCCGAGGGGCGTCGCGCCGCGTGAGAGGGAGCCCGCGCGCGTCGCTCGAGCGGGTGGCGCGCGCGATGCTCAGAGGCGGGCCCAGGCCTCCGTCAGCACGGAGCGGAGGATCTGCTCGATCTCGTCGAACTCCTTCGGCCCGATCGTCAGGGGCGGTGCGAGCTGGACGACCGGGTCGCCGCGGTCGTCGGCGCGGCAGTACAGCCCGGCGTCGAACAGCGCCTTCGACAGGAAGCCGCGGAGCAGCCGCTCCGACTCCTCCGCGTCGAAGGTCTCCTTGGTCGTCTTGTCCTTGACCAGCTCGATTCCGAAGAAGTAGCCCGCGCCGCGGACGTCGCCGACGATCGGCAGATCGAGCAGCTTCTCGAGGGTGGAGCGGAAGAGCGGGGAGTTCTCGCGCACGTTCTCGTTCAGCCGCTCCTCCTCGAAGATGTCGAGGTTCTCGAGCGCGACCGCGGCCGAGACGGGGTGGCCGCCGAAGGTGTAGCCGTGCGGGAAGGAGACCTCGCCGTGCCGGAAGGGCTCGTAGATGCGGTCGCTGACGATGGTCGCGCCGATCGGCGAGTAGCCGCTGGTCATGCCCTTGGCGCAGGTGATCATGTCGGGCACGTAGCCGTACTCGTCGCAGGCGAACATGTGCCCGATCCGGCCGAAGGCGCAGATCACCTCGTCCGAGACGAGCAGCACGTCGTGCCGGTCGCAGATCTCGCGCACCCGCTGGAAGTAGCCGGGCGGCGGCGGGAAGCAGCCGCCGGAGTTCTGCACCGGCTCGAGGAACACCGCGGCGACCGTGTCGGGGCCCTCGAACTCGATCATCTCCTCGATCCGGTCGGCCGCCCAGACGCCGAAGGCCTCCAGGTCGTCGCCGTGCTGGGGAGCGCGGTAGAAGTTGGTGTTGGGAACGCGGAAGCCACCCGGCACGATCGGCTCGAACATCGCCTTCATCGCCGGGATGCCGGTGATCGCGAGGGCGCCCTGGGGAGTGCCGTGGTACGCGACCGAGCGCGAGATCACCTTATGCTTGCCCGGCTTGCCCTGCAGCTTCCAGAAGTGCTTGGCGAGTTTGAAGGCGGTCTCGACGGCCTCGCCGCCGCCGGTGGAGAAGAACACGCGGTTCAGGTCGCCGGGCGCGTGGTCGGCGAGGCGGTCCGCGAGCTCGATCGCGGAGGGTGTGGCGTAGGACCACAGCGGGAAGAACGAGAGCTCGGCCGCCTGCTTCGCCGCCGCCTCCGCGAGCCGCCGCCGGCCGTGGCCGGCGTTGACGACGAAGAGCCCGGAGAGCCCGTCGAAGTACTTCCGGCCCGTGCTGTCCCAGATGTGGTGTCCCTCGCCGCGCGTGATGATCGGCACGCCGGCGCCGGAGTCCATCACCGACTGGCGGGTGAAGTGCATCCAGAGGTGGTCCTTGGCCTTCTTCTGCAGCGCCGCGTCGTCGAATCCGGCCGGGGCGTCCTCGCCCTTCACCGGATCGCCGGACGCGAGGCCCTGGGTCGAGAAGGCTGTCTCTGTGGTCATCGGTTACCGCGTTCCCCAGTTGTAGAACTGCTTGTGGAGTTTCAGATAGACGAAGGTCTCGGTGGAGAGGACGCCCGGGAGCGAGCGGATCTCCTGGTTGAGCAGGGCGATCAGGTCGTCGTCGTTCTCGCAGACCACCTCGGCGAGGATGTCGAAGGTGCCGGCCGTGAGCACGACGTAGTCGACGGCGGGTATCGCTGCGAGGCTGTCCGCCACGACTCGCGTGTCACCGGTCACTCGGACGCCGATCATCGCCTGGCGGTAGAAGCCGAGCTGCATCGGGTCCGTCACCGCGACGATCTGCATCACACCCGACTCGGTCAGCTTCTGCACCCGCTGGCGGACGGCCGCCTCGCTCAGACCGACCGCCTTGCCGATCTCGGCGTAGGAGCGCCGGCCGTCGGCCTGCAGCTGCTCGATGATCGCCTTCGACACCTCGTCGAGCTGGAGCGGTCGCGAGGAGGGAGGTCGGGAGGGGCTCATGCGATGATCCTGGCAGCCACCGCGGGGCCCGGCAAGTGAATCCGCAGACCGGAGGCTCCCTCGGTGTCGGAATCGGCTGTCACGTGAGCGCTCTCAGCCGGGCGGGCGGCGGATCGGCGGCGATCCTGCGCGTGGTCGCCGGGGGTCCGGGCACCGGGACGGCGGTACCCGCCCAGCCGATAGCATCGGAGGGATCGGCCCGCGTGCGCGGCGCCGGCGGACGCGAGGAGACGCGATGACGCAGATCGGCCGCAGCCGGGCGTCGGTGACCGTCCCCGTCTCGGCCTGGTCGTCGGATGCGCCCTCCGCCGAGGTGACGCTCGGCTGGGCCGCACGCACCGAGGTCGGGCTGGTCCGGAGCGCGAACGAGGACAGCTACCTCGCCAAGACGCCGCTCTTCGCCGTCGCCGACGGAATGGGCGGACACGCGGCCGGAGAGGTCGCGAGCGACGCCGTCGTCTCCCGGCTCTCGGTCGCCGCGACCGGCGCGACCATCGGGGCGGAGGAGATCGACCGCGCCCTCCGGGACGCCGTGGACGACATCGCCCGGCAGTCGCGCACCGCCGACGGCGGCACCGGCACCACCGTCACCGGCGCCGCGCTGACGGTCGTCGGCGGAGAGCCCTACTGGTCCGTCTTCAACATCGGCGACTCCCGGGTCTACCTGTGCGTGCAGGGCTCCCTGGTCCAGCTGACCGTCGACCACTCGATCGTGCAGGAGCTCGTCGACGCGGGACTGATCACCCGCGACGAGGCGGACGTGCACCCGCACAGCAATGTGATCACCCGCGCGGTCGGCTTCCACGAGCCGCCGATCCCCGACTACCGCCTCGTCCCCGTCATCGCCCCCTCCCGGCTGCTGATCTGCTCGGACGGGCTGACCAAGGAGCTGACGGATGCGGGACTCGAGCACGTGCTCTCGACCGCCGAGACGGCCCAGGAGGCCGCGGACGCCCTGGTGGAGGCGGCCCTCGGCAACGGGGGCCGCGACAACGTGACGGTCATCGTCGTCGACGTGCTCGCTGTGACCGGGGACACCGACTGATCGACGACCCAGGAGGCGCGGCGACGCCCCGGGTACCATGAGCGGAGGAAGGTGGACTCGGTGATCTGCAGCGCGTGTGGCTCCACTCTCGCCCCCGGGGCGATCCTCTGCGGGGAGTGCGGCACCTCGGTCGCCACGCACGCGGCTCCCGGCGCCTCCCGTCCCGCGTCCTCCGGCGACACGACGGTCCTCGATCCCTCTCGGCGCGCCTGGCTGCCCGGCCTCGCGCCCGGCCGGCATCGGCGTCCCGCCCCCGGTGCGCCGATGGCGCCGCCGAGTCAGGGACTCGTCCGGCTGATCTTCGCCTCGGGGCAGCACGCGATCGTCACGGGCAACGGGCTCATCGGGCGGCAGCCGCTGCCGGACGCGGGGGAGACCTTCCGGCACATCCTCGCCGTCCCCGACCCGACTCGCTCGCTCTCGAAGACGCACCTCGAGTTCGGCTTCGACGAGGGCGGGCTGTGGGTTCGCGACCGCTGGTCGGCGAACGGCTCGGTGCTGATCGCTCCGACGCAGGCTCCGCTCCCGCTCGAAGCGGGGCGGCGCTACCGGGCGAAGATCGGCAGTCGCCTGCTGCTCTCGTCGGTCGAGATGGCTGTCGAGCGGGTCGACGGCTCCTCCACAGCCTCCGGTCGTCCACCGATCACGCGCTGACACGCCGCGCGCACCCGGCATCGGCTTCGCTGGAGTCATGACGAACCAGCACCCGCGGCCGACGCTCCGGCCACCGCTCCCGCCGGCCGAGCCGCCGCGGCCCGGCTTCCCGTGGATCGCAGCGCTCGCCCCGGTGCTGTCCTCGCTCGTCCTCTTCGCGCTGACGTCGTCGCCGTACACGCTCGCGCTCGCGGCACTCGGACCGGTGGTCGCGGTGGCGTCGTTCCTCGACGGCGCGCGGATCCGCCGGCGCACGGCCCGCCGCGAGACCGAGCGGTACCGGCGAGAGCTGAGCGATCACGGCGCGGCGACGGCGCGCGCACGGGTGGGGGAGCTCGCGGCGCTTCGGCGCGCGGCGCCGACGGCGCTGGACGTCCTCGAGCACGAGGTACCGGTCGACACGCGCTGGCGCCGGGCGGTGGCCGGGCTCGAGATCGTGCTCGGGCTCGCGGAGGAGCCGGACCGCGCGGACGGCGCTCCCGCCGCCGACCGTGCGCCGCTGCCGGTCGCGCTCGCCGCGGGGATCGGCGTCGTCGGGCCTCCGGTCCTCTCCCGAGCGGTCGCGCGGGGGCTGGTTATCCAGGTCGCCGAGCTCGTCCCGCCCGACCAGCTCCGGATCGAGCTGCCCGACACGGCCGCGTGGCGGTGCCTCAGCGCTCTGCCGCACGCACGTGCGGTCGGCGCGTTGCCGCGGCTCGCCGTGCTCGAGGCGGGCGGGCCGAGCGACGCCGACGCCGTCGTCGCCGTGGCCGGCACCGCCGCAGAGCTGCCGCAGCGCTGCCGCTGCATCGTGCAGACCGGCGGTGCGAGTGCCGCGAGCGTGGTCGGGCGAGCCGGACCGGGGGTGACGGAGCGGCTCGTCATCGATCCCGTCTCGGCGGAGCAGGCCCGGGGCTACGCGGAGTCGCTCGCGGCGACGGCGGGCTCCGGCCCCGGCGAGCTGCCGGCGACCGTCCGCCTCTCCGAGCTCGGCGGGCTCGTGCGCGGTGCGACCGATCGCGGGCTGGCGGTGCTGCTCGGGGCGACGGCGGACGGTCCCCTCGAGATCGATCTCGTCCGTGACGGTCCGCACGCCATCGTCGGCGGCACCACCGGGAGCGGGAAGAGCGAACTCCTCATCGCCTGGGTGGTGGCGCTGGCGGCCCGGCACGCTCCGTCCGCGGTGACGTTCCTGCTCGCGGACTTCAAGGGCGGCGCGGGCTTCGATGCGCTGCGACGCCTGCCGCACGTGGTCGGGGTGATCACCGATCTCGACCCCGAGGGGGCGCTCCGGGCCTTCGCCAGCATCGCGGCCGAGCTGCGCCGCCGCGAGGTCGTCCTCGCGGAGCACGGCGTGCCGGACGTCGCTCGGCTGCGCCCGGGTGTCCTGTCGCGGCTGGTCGTCGTCGTCGACGAGTGCGCGGTCGTGCTCGAGCGTGCGCCCGAGCTGCACCGCACCTTCGCCGACATCGCCGCGCGCGGTCGCTCGCTCGGCCTTCACCTGGTCCTCTGCACCCAGCGCCCGGTCGGCGTCGTCCGCGACGCGGTCGCCGCGAACTGCGGCCTCCGGATCGCCCTCCGCGTGCACGATGCGGCCGACTCGCGCGCGCTGATCGGTTCGGACGCCGCCTCCCGCATCCCGCACGGCGCCGCCGGGCGATGCGTCGTCTCGATCGGCGGGCGCGGGCGTCTGGTGCAGGCGGCCCTCGCCGGTGCGGCGGACATCGCGGCCGCCGTCGCCGCGGGGGAGAATGCGGACCCGGCGGCGGGCGGCGGCCTGGCGGACGGCGTGGCGGCCGTTGTCCCGCGGCACTCGATCGCCCCGGCGCACCGGCCCTGGCTCGACCCGCTCCCCGCCCGCATCCCCCTGCCGGAGCGCGGACCGGCGGAGGGGATCGCGCTCGGGCTGGTCGACCGGCCGGGGGTGCAGCGGCAGGACGTCGTCCGTCTCGAACGCCGCTCCCTCCTGGTCCTCGGTGCGGCGGGCTGCGGGCGCACCGAGGTGCTGCGCACGGTCGCGGCGCAGTGCGGCCGTCCCCGGATCCTCGGGCCGCTCGACCCGGAGGGCGCGTGGGACGTGGTGCTCGGCGAGGACGCGGTTGCGGAGCCGCTCCTGCTCGACGACGCGGACCTGCTGCTGCGGCGGTGCACCGACGACGAGCGCCGACGGCTGCTCGACGCCCTGCAGACCGCGCTCCGCTCCGGCGCGGCGCCGCTCGTCGTCACCGCGAGGCGTGTGACCGACGGCCTGGCCGCGCTCCGCGACTCCTTCGACGACGTCCTGCTCCTGCGCGCCGCCCATCGGCAGGAGCATCAGCTGCTCGCCCTGCACGGTGAGCCGTTCCACGCCGACTTGCCCCCGGGCGGAGGCTGGTGGCGCGGCGAGCGGATGCAGGTCTTCGCGGCGCCGCCGTCCCCTCCGGAGCGGCCGCGCATCGCGGTGCCGGTGGTCCCGATGGGCCGGGAGCCGTTCGTCGTCCTCACGGAGCGCGCTGCGAACCTGCGCCCGTCGCTCGAGGCCGCCGGCGTCCCGGTGCGCTCCGTCGCGGACGCGTCCGGTGGATCCCTGCCCCCGGGGGCCGCGGTCCTCGGCTCGGTCGGCGAGTGGTCGGCGGCCAGAGCGCTCCTCGCTCGGATGCGGACGACCGCTCCCGTCGTGATCGACGTGCCGGTCGCCGAGGCGCGGCTCGTCCTGGGCCCCCTGCCGCCGGCGCCGCGCTGCTCGGGGGATCGGGTCCTCGTGGCCGGGGACGGTCGTCTCCGCCGCGCGCGCTGGCCGACGGCGCACGCGACTCGACGGCAGGAATCCGTGGTCTGAACCGGCCTCGAGCGCGGATTTCGTGACGATCATGTTTCCAGATGAGCGATCTCGTCGGTTCCGCGTCGACAGACGTCGGAGCCCTGTGCCAGTATTTCCCCACGTTCACGCCGGTGGGCCCGAGCACCGACGCAGTCAGGAGCCGCAGCCATGACCCGTCCTCTCCCGAGGGACCCGCTTCTCCGCGAGGCGGTCGCCGTCGCCCGCTCCCGCGAGCGCGAGCGTCGCGCGATGCTCTCCCGGCGAGCCGTGCTCGGCGGGCTCGGACTCGGTGCCGGAGCGCTGGCGCTCGCCGCCTGCGCGCCGGTGTCGCGCGCCGCCCCGACCGCCGCCGTCGACGAGTCCGCGGCCGACCCCCGGCTGGTCTGGGACAACTGGCCCGCCTACCTCGACGAGGACGACGCCGGCGACTACCCGACGCTGATGGCGTTCGAGGAGCAGACCGGCATCTCCGTCACCTACAACGTGGCGGTCGACGACAACAACTCCTACTACGGCAAGGTGAAGGACCAGCTCGCCCTCGGCCAGTACATCGGGGCCGACACCGTCTGCCTCACCGAGTGGATGGTCTCGCGGCTCGCGCGCCGCGGCTACATCCAGGAGCTCGACCACGCCAACATCCCGAACATCGCGAACCTCACCCCCTCGCTCGCGAATCCGGACTTCGACCCGGGACGACACCGCTCGCTCCCGTTCCAGGCCGGCTTCGCCGGGATCTGCTGGAACAAGGAGAAGCTGCCGAACGGACTCGCCAGCGTGGACGACCTCTGGGATCCGGCGCTGCGCGGCCGGGTCGGCGTGCTCAGCGAGATGCGCGACACGATCGGGCTGATCATGCTCGCCCAGGGCACCGACATCGCCGGGGCCTGGGCCGACGATCAGTTCATGAACGCGATCGACGTCTTCCGCAAGCAGGTCGACGAGGGCCAGATCCGCAACATCAAGGGCAACGCCTATCTCAACGACCTGCAGAACGAGGACACCCTCGCGGCGATCTGCTGGTCGGGTGACATCACGCTGATCAACACCGAGGCGGGCGACAAGTGGGAGTTCGCCCTGCCCGACTCGGGCGGCACCCTCTGGAACGACACCTTCGTCGTGCCGATGGGCTCGCAGCGGAAGGCCAACGCCGAAGCGCTGATGAACTACTACTACGAGCCGGAGGTCGCCGCCGAGGTGGCCGCCTGGGTCAACTACATCACCCCCGTCGACGGAGCGAAGGACGCCATGGAGAGCATCGACCCGGAGCTGGCGGAGAACCAGCTGATCTTCCCCGACGAGGACACGCTCGCGCAGTCGCACATCTTCCGGACGCTCACCGCGGACGAGGAGAAGGACTACCAGGCCGAGTTCCAGAAAGTGCTGCTGGGCATCTGATGGCGATGGGAACCTTTGCCGAGCGCGGCGCCGACCTCGAGCTGGTCGGGATCAGCAAGCAGTACCCGGGCTTCACCGCCATCGACTCGCTCGATCTGACGATCCCCGCCGGTTCGTTCTTCGCCCTCCTCGGCCCCTCCGGCTGCGGGAAGACGACCACCCTGCGCCTCGTCGCGGGCCTCGAGGAGCCCAGCGCCGGCCGGATCCTGATCGGCGGTGCGGATGTGACGGCCACCAAGACGTTCCAGCGTCCGGTCAACACCGTCTTCCAGTCGTATGCGCTCTTCCCGCACATGTCGATCCTCGAGAACGTCGCTTTCGGCCTCAAGCGCCGCCGGATCGACGACCCGGTCGGCAAGGCGCACGAGGCGCTCCGGCTGGTCGAGCTCGACCATCTCGCCCAGCGCCGACCGGCTCAGCTCTCCGGCGGTCAGCAGCAGCGCGTCGCGCTGGCGCGGGCCCTCGTGAACCGGCCGGCCCTGCTCCTGCTCGACGAGCCCCTCGGCGCACTCGACCTTAAGCTCCGCCGGCAGATGCAGCTCGAGCTGAAGTCGATCCAGGAGGAGGTCGGGCTCACCTTCCTGCACGTCACCCACGACCAGGAGGAGGCCATGACCATGGCCGACACGGTGGCCGTGATGAACAAGGGCCGGATCGAGCAGATGGGTGCCCCCGAGGCCCTCTACGAGCTGCCGCGGACGGTCTTCGTCGCCAACTTCCTCGGTCAGTCGAACCTCTTCACCGGCGATGTCGTCGGCTCGAGCAGCACCGCCCTGACGGTCGAGGTCGGCGAGCACCGGATCGTCGTGCCGACCGCGCGCTCGGTCCGCCACTCCGGCGAGGTGACGATCGGCGTCCGCCCGGAGAAGCTCCTCCTGCTGACGGACGCCCCGGCGGAGAACCCGGACCGCAACGTGCTCGGCCCGGGCCGCGTCGTCGACGTCTCGTTCAGCGGGGTCAGCACGCAGTACACGATCGAGATCCCCGCGCTCGGCCCGATCGTCGTCTTCGCGCAGAACATGGTCTCCGGTCCGGTCGTGGGCGAGGGCGCGCAGGTCTGGGTCAGCTGGAGCATCGAGAACGGCTTCGGTCTCGCCGACGAGCCCGGGACCGTCCCGCGCTTCGCCGCCGACGACTCCACGCGCTCGATCGCGCTGCAGAAGCGCGGGATCCTTGCCGGCCGGGCCGGAGGGTCGTAGGCATGGCCTTCGCCGCCTTCGCCTCGGGCTCGACCGACACTCTCGATCCGCCGGTCCGCCGGCGCTCGACGATCGCCCTGGTGCTCCTGCTGCCGGGCATCGTCTACATGCTGCTGTTCTTCCTGACGCCGCTGATCTCGCTCGTCCTGACCTCCTTCCAGGCCGAGGTGCCGGACGGCGACATCGGCGAGTACATGCCCGGCTTCGTCTGGCAGAACTACCTCGTGGTGATGGCGGACTACTGGCCGCACGCTGTCCGCTCCTTCGGCTACGCCCTGATCGCCACGGTGCTCGCCCTGGCCGTCAGCTATCCGATCGCCTACTTCATCGGGGTGAAGGCGCGGCCGTGGCCGCTGCTGCAGAACCTGCTGCTGACGCTGGTGATCGCGCCGTTCTTCATCAGCTTCCTGCTGCGCACCCTGGCGTGGAAGCAGATCCTCGCCGACGAGAGCCCGCTGGTGCAGGCGCTGAAGACCGTGGCGATCCTGCCGGCGGACGGGCACCTCACCGGCACGCCGATCGCCGTCGTCTTCGGCATCACGTACAACTTCATCCCGTTCATGACACTGCCGCTCTACACGACGCTCGAGCGGCTGGACACGCGCCTGCTCGAGGCGGGCTCCGACCTCTACGCGCACCCGGCGGCCGTGTTCTGGAAGGTCACCGTCCCGCTCTCGATGCCGGGCATCGTCTCGGGCACGCTGCTCACCTTCATCCCGGCCGCGGGCGACTACATCAATGCGAGCCGCGACTTCCTCGGCTCCTCGCAGACCTCGATGGTCGGCAACGCGATCGAGGCGAACTTCCTCACCCTCGAGAACTATCCGGCGGCGGCCGCGCTGTCGATCGTGCTGATGGCCGTGATCCTGGTCATCGTCGGCTTCTACGTGAAGCGCAGTGGAACGGAGGACCTCCTGTGACCGCCACCGCCGACCGTCCCGTCGCGAGCGCCCAGGAGGCGCTCGGCGCTCCGCCGCCCGCGCCCGTGCGGGGTCCTCGCCGCTTCAAGGGGCTCGGCCTCGGCGTCTACACGGCCCTCGCGCTGCTCTTCCTGCTGATCCCGATCGGCTACACCTTCGTCTACTCCTTCAACGACTCGGGCAAGAGCAATCTCGCCTGGCGCGGCTTCACCTTCGACAAGTGGATCGCGGCCTGGACGAGCGAGGAGGTGATGACGGCGTTCGGCAACAGCCTGCTGGTCGGCGCCGTCGCGACCGTGCTGGCGACGGCGCTCGGCACCATGATCGCCATCGCGCTCGTGCGGTTCCGCTTCCGCTTCCGCTCCGCGATCAGCCTGCTGCTGTTCCTGCCGATGGCGACCCCCGAGGTGGTGCTCGGCGCGGGCCTCGCCGCCCAGTTCCTCGCGGTCGGCACCGAGAAGGGCCTGGTCACGATCATCCTCGCGCACACGATGTTCTGCATCAGCTTCGTCGTCGTGACGGTCAAGGCGCGGGTCGCGAGCCTCGACCCGCGGCTCGAGGAGGCGGGGCGCGATCTCTACGCCTCACCCGCCCAGGTCTTCTGGCGGATCACCTTCCCGCTGCTGCTGCCCGGCATCCTCGCCGCGGCGCTGCTCTCGTTCGCGCTGAGCTTCGACGACTTCATCATCACGAACTTCAACTCCGGCTCGGTGACGACGTTCCCGAAGTACATCTACATCGCGGCGGCGCGCGGCATCCCGGCGGAGGCGAACGTCATCGCCTCGGCGGTGTTCCTCCTGGCGATCGTGATCGTCGTCGTGACGCAGGTGGCCTCGGCGGCGCGGGCGAAGCGCCTGGCCCGGGCGCAGTAGCCGACCGGGCTCCGCGGCGAGCGGTCAGACGTAGGACGCGCGGATCGCGCCGACGGGCTGCCCGCCGCCGGTCACCACCGGGTTGAGCCGCACGAGCACCTCGTTCGCCGCGGCCCGGTCGACGGTCCCCGCCTCGACCAGCAGCTTCAGCGCGACGACCGTCGCCGCCCGCAGGCTGCCGTCGAGGATCTTCAGCGCGACCGTCGTGCCGTCCGGCGACGCCATCACCAGCACGCCCTCCGCGCCGAGCTTCGCCACCAGGCCGAGCCGCTCGATCACGACGGTGTTGTCGCGACCCGGCCCGTCCAGCGCCCACGCGTTCTCGAGGATCGCCTCGGTGAGCACGCCGGCCTGGCGGTAGAGCCCGAACGGGGACGCGGGGGAGGAGGAGACGATCCGCGAGATCCCCTTCGCCAGCGCCGTCAGCGGCAGGGCGTGCACGGGAGCGCCGCAGCCGTCGACGCCCGAGGCGAAGATGCGCTCGCCGGTCAGCCGCTCGATCGTGTCGACGATGTGCTGCTGCAGCGGATGCGAGCGCTCGAGGTAGTCGTCGGTGCTCCAGCCGTTCTGCACGCAGGCCAGCAGCATCGCCGCGTGCTTGCCCGAGCAGTTCATGTAGAGCGGATCGGCGCTCGCGCCTGCCCGCAGCAGCTTGGTGCGCGAGGCGGAGTCGGTCGGCCAGTCGGCCGGGCACTGCAGCGCCGTGTGATCCAGACCCGCGCGGAACAGCAGGTTCTGCACCAGGGCGACGTGCTGCGGGATCCCCGCGTGGCTCGCGGTGGCGATGACCGCCTCCGCCCCGCTCAGCTCGACGCCCGCCGTCATCACGGCCAGGGCCTGGAACGGCTTGAGGCAGGAGCGCGGGAAGACCGGCGCGGTCGGAGTGCCCAGGGTGCGGGCGACGCGGCCGTCGGAGTCGAGGAGCACGGCCGAACCGGCGTGGCGCGACTCGACGAAGCCGGAGCGCTCGACCACCGCCAGTTCGACGGACTCGGCGAGGGTGAAGGTACCTGCGGACATCCCCCCATCTTGCCCGACGGCCCGGCGCCTCCTGAGCGGAGGGGCCGGGCCGTCGACGGGGGGAGCGGGGCTCAGAGGCTCGCGAACGCCTCCTGGAGGACGGCGACGGCCTCGTCGAGCAGCTCGTCCGTGAGGGCGAGGCTCGGCAGGAAGCGCACCACGTTGCCGTAGGTGCCGGCACTCAGGACCAGCACGCCGTGCTTCGCCGCGTAGTCGATGATCGCGCCGACCGCGGCCGTGTTGGGCTGCTTGGTCGACTGCGCGGTGCCGGGCTCGACCAGCTCGATCGCCATCATCGCGCCGATGCCCCGGACGTCGCCGATGATCTCGTAGCGCTCCTGCAGCGAGCGGAGCGCGGCGCCGAGGCGCGCGCCGATCCGGTCGGCCTCGGCGAGGAGGCCGTCCTGCTCGATCCGCTCGAAGACGGCGACCGCTGCGGCCGCCGCGACCGGGTTGCCGCCGAAGGTGCCGCCGAGACCGCCGGCCTGCGCGGAGTCCATGATCTCGGCGCGGCCGGTGACGCCCGCGAGCGGCAGACCGCCGGCGATGCCCTTGGCCGAGAGCACCATGTCGGGGACGAGCCCGAAGTGCTCGCTGGCGAACCAGGCACCGGTGCGGGCCATGCCCGACTGGATCTCGTCCGCGACGAAGACGATGCCGTTCGCCGTGCACCACTCCTGCAGCGCGGGCAGGAAGCCCTGCGCCGGCACCATGAAGCCGCCCTCGCCCTGCACGGGCTCGACGACGAGGCAGGCGAGCGCCGAGGCGCCGACCGTCTTCTCGAGGTAGGCGATCGTGCGCTCGGCCGCCTCGGCGCCGGAGAGGCCGTCGTGGTACGGGTACGAGCTCGGGGCGCGGTGCACGTCGCTCGCGAACGGGCCGAAGCCGAGACCGTAGGGGAGCGCCTTGAAGTTCATCGCCATGGTGAGGTTGGTGCGGCCGTGGTACGCGTGGTCGAGCACCGCGACTCCGGGGCGACCGGTGTGCTTGCGGGCGATCTTGACCGCGTTCTCGACGGCCTCGGCGCCGGAGTTGACCAGCACCGTCTTCTTGGCGAAGTCGCCGGGGGTGTGCTCGGCGAGCAGTTCCGCCACACGGATGTACGGCTCGTACGGCGTGACGGTGAAGAGGGTGTGGGTGAGCTTCCCGAGCTGCGCGGTGGCGGCTGCGACGACGGCGTCGTCCGTGTGACCGATGGTCGTCACGCCGATGCCGGCGCCGAGGTCGATGAACTGGTTGCCGTCGACGTCGACCAGGATCGCACCGTGCGCGCGGTCGATGTAGACGGGCAGCGCGGTGCCGACTCCGGTGGGGACGACGGCCAGCCGGCGCTCGTGCAGGGCCCTGGATCGCGGCCCCGGGATCTCGGTCGCGACGCGACGCTCCTGGGGGACGGCCGACGTGGGAACCTGGGGGGCGAGCGTGTCTGTCATGGTCCCCCGAGTCTACCCGCGGGCCTCCGGCGGGCAGGGGTCCAGAGTGTCGATACCGGCCTGAACCAGGGCCGAGAAGGAGGGATCCGATGAAAGCCGAGCACGATTACGCGCTTTCCGTCGTCTGGGAGGGCAACCGCGGAAGCGGGACGAGCGGCTACCGCGAGTACGGGCGGCAGAACGTCGTGGTCGCCGAGGGGGTGCCGCCGATCCTCGGCTCGGCCGACAGGCCGTTCCGCGGAGATCCCGACCGCTGGAACCCGGAGCAGCTCCTGCTCGCCTCGCTCGCGCAGTGCCACCTGCTCTCGTTCCTGCACGTCGCCGTGAAGAACGGGATCGTCGTGACCGAGTACGTCGACGACGCCGTCGGGCGGATGGTGCACGAGGGTGAGGGCGGGCGCTTCGTCTCGGTGACCCTCCGGCCGCGGGTGCGGGTCGCGCACGAGTCGATGGTCGAGCCGGCGCAGTCGCTGCACGGCGAGGCCTCGCGGCTCTGCTTCATCGCGAACTCGGTGAGCTTCCCGGTCGGCCACGAGCCGCAGACCTCGGCCGCGGACGTCCGCTGACGGGGGCGGGCCTCGTCAGCGCCGCTCGTGCGGCAGGGCCCGCTTGATCCTCTCGACCGTCGTGACCGCCGGCGACTCGTTGTAGACGCCCGCCGCCTCCTGCCCGGACAGCCCGTGGATCGCGGCCATCACCTCGTCGGTCGCGTGCCGGCGTGCACGGCCCGAGTCGGCCGAGCCGTGCCGGGAGAGATCGAGTGGATCGCCGAAGCGCACGGTGATCCGGTGCAGGCGGGGGATCTTCGAGCCGACGGGCTGCAGCTCCTGCGTGCCGACGAGCCCGACCGGGACGACCGGCGCTCCGGTGGTGAGGGCGAGCCACGCCACACCGGTTCGGCCCCGGTAGAGGCGGCCGTCGCGCGAGCGGGTGCCCTCGGGGTAGACGGCGAACGCCTCGTCGCGCTCGAGGATCGCGCGCCCGAGGTCGAGCGCCTCCTGGGCGGCCTGGCCGGCTCCGCGCTCGACGGGCACCGCGCCCACCGCGGTGAAGAACGAGCGCGACGCGGCGCCGCGCGCGCCGGTGCCGGTGAAGTAGTCGGCCTTCGCGAGGAACTGCACCGGCCGGGGCGCCAGCAGTGTCAGGACGGGGGAGTCGATGAAGGACAGGTGGTTGCTCGCGAGGATGACGCGGCCGGTCCTCGGCACGTTGTCGCGGCCCTCGACGATCGGCCGGTAGATCATCCGGCCGAGGCGGCTCATCGTGAAGCGGGCCACGCGGGCGGAGGCGCCGATCCCCGGCGGCGTCGGCGGTGCGGGAGCGTCGTCGGTCGGCATTCGCCCGACGCTACCGGCGGGTGCATGCCGCTCGGGTCATGCCCCGCCGACCGCCCCGCCCGGTGCCGCGGCGAAGGACTGCGGGCCGCCCCTCGTCACGAGGAGCGGCCCGCAGGACGGCGCCGTCGGCGGCCGCTCAGCCGAAGGTGGCGAGCGCCTCCTCGATGACACCCGCGGCGTCGTCGATCAGCTCCTCGCTGATGACCACGCTGGGCATGATGCGCAGGACGCTGTCCCAGCTGCCGGCGTCGAGGGCGATGACGCCGTTCGTCGTGACGTGCTTCAGGACGGCGGAGAGCGCCTCCGGGTTCTGCTTCTTCGTACCGGGGTGGACCAGCTCGACGCCGAACATGGCACCCTTGCCGCGGACCTCGCCGACCACCGGGAAGCGCTCGGCCCAGTCGCCGATCCGGCTCCACAGGGCGCGCTCGACGCGCTGCGCCTCGGCGATCAGCCCCTCGGACTCGATGGCCTCGAACGTGGCGAGCGCCGCCGCGGTGGAGACGGGGTTGCCGCCGAAGGTGCCGCCGATGCCGCCGGGCTGCACGGCGTCCATGATCTCCGCGCGGCCGGTGACCGCGGCGAGCGGGAAGCCGCCGGCGATGCCCTTGGCGGAGGTGATCAGGTCCGGCACGACGCCGAAGTGCTCGATCGAGTACCACGCGCCGGTCCGGGCGATGCCGGCCTGGATCTCGTCCGCGACGAAGACGATGCCGTTCTCGGTGCAGAACTCGGAGAGGCGCTCGAAGTAGCCGGCCGCGGGGATGATGATGCCGCCGTCGCCCTGGATCGGCTCGACGAACAGCGCTGCCAGCTCCTCGGCGCCGATGTGGGTGCGGATGTAGTCGATCGAGCGCTCGGCCGCCTCCTCGCCCGTCATCCCCTCGGGGTCGCGGAACGGGTAGCTCATCGGGAGGCTGTAGATCTCGCCGGGGAACGGGCCCATGCCGGCGCGCTCCGGCCAGGGGCGGTAGGTCATCGCCATGGTCAGGTTGGTGCGGCCGTGGAAGGCGTGGTCGAGCGAGGCGATCGCGCGGCGGCCGGTGTGCTTGCGCGCGATCTTGACCGCGTTCTCGACCGCCTCGGCGCCGGAGTTCACGAGGATCGAGTGCTTCTCGAAGTCGCCGGGGGTGATCTCGGCGAGCTTCTCCGCGACACGCACGTAGTTCTCGTAGGGCGTGACGGTGAAGAGGGTGTGGGTCAGCTTCTCCGCCTGCGCGGCGGCCGCGGCCGCGACCGCGGGGTGCGCGTGGCCGATCGTGGTGACGCCGATGCCGCAGCCGAGGTCGATCAGGCGGTTGCCGTCGACGTCGACCAGGACGGCGCCCGAGGCGTGGTCCATGTAGATGTTCGCGAGCGTTCCGGCGCCGCGGGAGACGCTGGCGACGCGGCGCTCCTGCAGCGCGATCGAGCGGGGGCCGGGGAGCTCGGTGACGAGCGCGCGGGACTGGGGGACCGAGAATTCACGCATTCCTCCATGGTAGGCGGGGCGTCCGGGGAGGGGGCCGGGGACGCTCCGGGGCGGCGCGACCGGGTGGGCGCCGTGGAGGGACCGTTCAGCCGGGGCAGAGGCGCAGCCCGCAGGATGGAGCGATCCCCCCGACGTCGTCCCGCTCCCTGCCGGGCAGGAAAGGTGCACCCGTGCGCAGAACCCTCGCGATCCTCGCCGTCCTCGGCGCCTCCCTCGGCCTCGCGGCCTGCACGCCCGGCACCCCCGAGGCGACGCCGAGTGCGACCCCGACTCCGCTCTCCTGCATCTCCTCCGGGGACGCGTCCGACGCGGTCGACGCGGCGGGCGACTTCGGGACGAAGCCGGTCACCGTCTTCCCCACCCCGATCAGCGTCGACGCGACCGAGGGCACCACCGTCATCGAGGGCACCGGCGACACGGTCGCCGAGGGCGACACCGTGCTCGTCGACTACACCCTCTACAACGGCACGAGCGGCGCCGAGTTCTCGGCGAGCAGCTACGCCTCCGGGGGCCGCGCGGCCTTCGAGGTCGATACCGAGCAGTACCTGGCCGGCCTGGTGAAGGCGGTCAACTGCGCGACCGTGGGCTCCCGCGTGATCGCGGTCGTCCCGCCGTCCGACGCGTTCGGCGACGCCGGCAGCACCGACCTCGGGATCGCCGCGGACGACTCCATCGTGATGGTCATCGACGTCGAGGGCATCGTCCCCTCGGCCGCGACCGGCGAGCCGCAGGCCCCGGTCGACGGGCTGCCGACAGTGGCGCTCGCCGAGGACGGCGCCCCGACGGTGACGATCCCCGCGACCGACCCGCCGGCCGAGCTGCAGCTGGAGGTGCTCAAGAAGGGCGACGGGCAGACCGTGGCCGACGGCGACTCGCTGATCGTCCAGTACCAGGGCGTGGTCTGGGGGACGGGCGAGGTCTTCGACCAGAGCTGGGGCAAGGGCACGCCCGCGTCCTTCGGCACGGGCGACGTGATCGAGGGCTTCAAGGAGGCGGTGGTCGGCCAGACCGTCGGCTCGCAGGTGCTCGTGGTCATCCCGCCGGACAAGGGCTACGGCGAGGCCGGCAACACGAACGCGGGCATCAGCGGCACCGACACGCTGGTCTTCGTGGTCGACATCCTCGCGGTGAGCTGACCCGGCGCCGCCCGGACCGGGAGCCGCCGTGGCCGCCGTGCCAGGATGGGCGGATGCGCAGGGTCATCATCCTCGGCTCGACCGGGTCCATCGGCACGCAGGCCCTCGACGTCATCGGCGCGAACCGCGACCGCTTCGAGGTCGTCGGCCTGGGGGCCGGCTCCAACCGCGAGGTCGTCGCCCGGCAGGCGCGCGACTTCGGCGTCGAGCACACCGCCTTCGGCGCCGCGGAGGCCGAGCAGCTGATCCGCTCGGTCGACGCCGACGTGGTGCTCAACGGCATCACCGGCTCCGTCGGTCTCGGCCCGACGCTCGCGGCGCTCGAGGAAGGGCGCACGCTCGCCCTCGCCAACAAGGAGTCGCTGATCGTCGGCGGCGAGCTGGTCACCTCGGTGGCCGCTCCCGGGCAGATCGTGCCCGTCGACTCCGAGCACTCCGCCCTCGCGCAGGCGCTGCTGGCAGGGGAGCACCGCGAGGTGCGCCGGCTGGTGCTGACCGCCTCGGGCGGTCCGTTCCGCGGCCGCGGTCGCGACTCCCTCCGCGACGTCACCCCTGCCGAGGCGCTCGCGCACCCCACCTGGGACATGGGTCTCGTCGTCACCACGAACTCCTCCACGCTGGTGAACAAGGGCCTCGAGGTGATCGAGGCGCACCTGCTCTTCGACGTGCCCTACGACCGGATCGACGTGACCGTGCACCCGCAGTCGATCGTCCACTCGATGGTCGAGTTCGTCGACGGCTCCACGATCGCCCAGGCGTCGCCGCCCGACATGCGGCTGCCGATCTCGCTCGGTCTCGACTGGCCGCACCGCGTCGCCGGCGTCGGCGTGCCGCTGGACTGGACTCGCGCGCAGTCCTGGACGTTCGAGCCGCTCGACGAGGAGGCGTTCCCGTCCGTCCGCCTCGCGAAGAAGGTCGGAGTCGCGGGGGCGTCGTACCCCGCGGTCTTCAACGCTGCGAACGAGCAGGCCGTGCAGGCGTTCCACGCCGGGCGGATCGGCTACCTCGACATCCTCGCGACTGTCGAGGCGGTCGTCGACGCGCACACCGTCGAGGGCGCGCTGACCCGCGACTCGCTGGCCGAGGCGGAGTCCTGGGCGCGCCGCACGGCGGACGCGCGGATCGCCTCCGCCTGAGCCGCGCGGGCTGATCGGCGCTTCTTCGCGATCCTCCAGCGCCCCCACAGCCGTGGACACCGGGTCGCGCCTACAGTGACCGAGTGGAATCCGTGCTGCTCTTCGTCCTCGGCGTCGTCATCATCGCCGTGGGCGTCGCCCTGTCGATCGCGCTGCACGAGGTGGGCCACCTCGTTCCGGCGAAGCTCTTCGGCGTCAAGGTCACGCAGTACATGATCGGCTTCGGCCGCACGATCTTCTCCGTCCGCCGCGGCGAGACGGAGTACGGCGTCAAGGCGCTGCCCCTCGGCGGCTACATCGCGATGATCGGGATGTACCCGCCCAAGCACCCGGGCGACCGCGTCGGCGAGTCGAGCACGGGCTTCTTCAACGGGCTGAACGGCAACGAGTCGACGCCGGAGCCGGAGCCGCGCCGGGGCGGCTACGCGACCATGATCGACGAGGCCCGCGCCGCCAGCGCCGAGACGATCGGCGCCGGCGAGGACCACCGCGCCTTCTACCGGCTCGCGGTCTGGAAGCGCGTCATCGTGATGTTCGGCGGCCCGTTCATGAACCTCGTCATCGCCACCGTCCTCTTCGCGGTGCTGCTCTGCGGCATCGGCGTCGCGCAGAACACCTCCACCATCTCGACCGTCTCGCAGTGCGTCGTCCCCGCGAGCGACACGACCACCGAGAGCTGCTCCGCCGACGACCCGCTCGCGCCCGGCGCCGCGGCCGGCATCCTGCCCGGCGACACGATCACCGCGATCGACGGCACGCCCGTCTCCTCCTGGAACGACCTCACCCCGATCATCCGCGCCTCCGCGGGCGTGCCGCTCAGCGTCGCCGTCGACCGCGACGGCCAGCCGCTCACGCTGACGATCACCCCCGCCGAGAACGAGGTGGCCGTGACGGACGCGGCCGGCAACGCGGTCCTCGACTCCTCCGGCGCCGTGGAGACGCAGACCGTCGGCTTCATCGGCATCTCGCCCACCCAGGCGCTCGTGCAGCAGCCGATCACCGCCGTCCCCGAGACCGTCGGACAGAACGTCGCGAGCGTCGCCCACGTGATCCTCAATCTGCCGCAGCGTCTGATCGACGTCGCGCAGGCGGCATTCGGCACCGAGGCGCGAGACGCCAACGGCCCGATCAGCGTCGTCGGCGTCGGCCGCATCGCCGGCGAGATCGCCGCCTCCGACCAGCTGCCCATCGTCTCGAAGGTGCAGACGATGGTCGGCGTCCTCGCCTCCCTCAACGTCGCCCTCTTCGTCTTCAACCTCGTCCCCCTCCTCCCCATGGACGGCGGCCACATCGCCGGCGCCCTCTGGGAGGGCCTGCGCCGCCGCATCGCCAAGCTCTTCGGCCGCCGCGACCCCGGCCCCGTCGACATCGCCAAGCTCCTGCCGCTCACCTACGCGGTCGTGCTGCTCCTCGGCGGAATGAGTGCGCTGCTGATCTACGCCGACATCGTGAAGCCGATCCAGCTGTTCTGAGTTGTCTTGCACGCCGGTCCCTGCCCGGCGTGCCGCGGTCGGCTTCGCGACGGGTGGCGTGGGGAGGAGCGTGTTGCGGTCGGCTGGCGCGAATCGCTGGCACGCGATTCGCGCGTTCGCCTTCGAGGGAGCGCCGGTCCCTGCCCGGCGTGCCGCGGTCGGCTTCTCGACGGGTGGCGTGGGGAGGAGCGTGTTGCGTTCGGCTGGCGCGAATCGCTGGCACGCGATTCGCGCGTTCGCCTTCGAGGGAGCGCCGGTCCCTGCCCGGCGTGCCGCGGTCGGCTTCTCGACGGGTGGCGCTGGGAGGAGCGTGTTGCGTTCGGCTGGCGCGAATCGCTGGCACGCGATTCGCGCGTTCGCCTTCCAGGCGGTGCCGGCCGCTGCTCGGCGCCGGGCGGTCGGCTTTGCAGCGGGTGTGGGGGGAGCGCGTCGCGGTCGGCTGACGCGAAACAGAGGTCCGCGTTCGGGGTTGGGGCGCCTGTTCGGGTTCGGGGTGCCATGTGCAGGAGATGGCGGGGCGGTGGCGGCTGTTCTCGCCCGGGGGAGCGTGATCCGCGCGGGATCGCCGGCGGATCGGACGGTGGCGCAGTGTCGGTGCCGCGGGGCGAGCGGCACGGGCGGCGCAGATCGGCGGGACCTGGGAACCGGGGGAGCGGCGGCGTCCGGCCGTGCGGCGCGCGTACCATGGGGCTCGTGCCTGCTGTGAATCTGGGTTTGCCCAAGGTCCCCGTGACCCTCGCCCCCCGCCGGAAGACCCGACAGATCAAGGTCGGGAAGGTGCTCGTCGGCGGTGACGCCCCGGTGAGCGTGCAGTCCATGTGCACCACGCCGACCACCAACATCAACGCGACGCTCCAGCAGATCGCCGAGCTGACCGCCTCCGGCTGCGACATCGTGCGCGTCGCCGTGCCGAGCCGCGACGACGCGGAGGCGCTGCCGATCATCGCGAAGAAGAGCCAGATCCCGGTCATCGCGGACATCCACTTCCAGCCGAACTACGTCTACGCGGCGATCGACGCGGGCTGCGCGGCCGTCCGGGTGAACCCGGGCAACATCCGCAAGTTCGACGATCAGGTCGGCAAGATCGCCGCCGCCGCGAAGGCCGCCGGCGTCTCGATCCGCATCGGCGTCAACGCCGGCTCGCTCGAGCCGACCCTGCTGCAGAAGTACGGCAAGGCCACCCCCGAGGCGCTCGTCGAGAGCGCCGTCTGGGAGGCGAGCCTCTTCGAGGAGCACGACTTCCACGACTTCAAGATCTCGGTCAAGCACAACGACCCGGTGATCATGGTCCAGGCCTACCGGCTGCTGGCCGAGCGCGGCGACTGGCCGCTGCACCTCGGCGTCACCGAGGCGGGGCCGGAGTTCCAGGGCACCATCAAGTCGGCGACGGCGTTCGGCATCCTGCTCGGCGAGGGCATCGGCGACACCATCCGCGTCTCGCTCTCCGCTCCGCCCGCGCAGGAGGTCAAGGTCGGCCTGCAGATCCTGCAGTCGCTCAACCTCCGCGAGCGCAAGCTCGAGATCGTCTCCTGCCCGAGCTGCGGTCGCGCGCAGGTCGACGTCTACACGCTCGCCAACGACGTCACCGCCGGCCTCGAGGGCATGAGCGTCCCGCTGCGCGTCGCCGTGATGGGCTGCGTCGTCAACGGACCGGGCGAGGCCCGCGAGGCCGACCTCGGCGTCGCCTCCGGCAACGGCAAGGGCCAGATCTTCGTCAAGGGCGAGGTCATCAAGACCGTCCCCGAGTCCGAGATCGTCAAGACGCTGATCGAGGAGGCCAACCGCCTGGCCGCCGAGATGCCCGCCGACGACACCTCGACCGGCTCCCCGGTGGTCGTCGTCTCGAAGTGACGGCGGGCGGCGGACCGGCACACGACCGGTCCGCCGCCACCCCGTCCGGCGCGGGACACCCCGCTGCGGACTCCGGATAGGATCGTCCCTCGTGGTCACCCGTCTCTCGCATCTGTTCGTCCGCACCCTCCGAGAGGATCCGGCCGACGCCGAGGTCGCGAGCCACCGCCTCCTCGTCCGCGCCGGCTACATCCGGCGCCAGGCACCCGGCGTCTTCGCCTGGCTGCCGCTGGGACTTCGGGTGAAGCGCCGCATCGAGGCGATCATCCACGCCGAGATGGAGGCCGCCGGCGCGCAGGAGGTCCACTTCCCCGCGCTGCTGCCCCGCGAGCCCTACGAGCTCTCCGGCCGCTGGACCGAGTACGGCGACGGCGTCTTCCGCCTCAAGGACCGCAAGGACGCGGACTACATGCTGGCGCCGACGCACGAGGAGTTCTTCACCCTCCTCGTCAAGGACCTCTACTCCTCCTACAAGGACCTGCCCCTGTCGATCTACCAGATCCAGGACAAGTACCGCGACGAGGCGCGCCCCCGCGCCGGACTCCTGCGCGGCCGCGAGTTCACGATGAAGGACGCCTACTCCTTCGACTACACCGACGCGGGTCTCGACGCGAGCTACCAGCTGCAGCGGGACGCCTACGAGCGGATCTTCCGGCGCTTCGGCCTCGAGTACGTCATCGTGCAGGCCGACGCCGGCGCGATGGGCGGCTCGCGCAGCGAGGAGTTCCTGCACCCGACCCCGGTCGGCGAGGACACCTTCGTGCGCTCGGCCGGCGGCTACGCGGCCAACGTCGAGGCGTACCGCACGCCCGTCCCGGACGCTCTGCCCCTCGAGGGGCTCGCCGAGGCGCGGGTCTTCGACTCGCCCGGCACCCCGACCATCCAGACCCTCGTCGACCTCGCCAACGCCCAGGAGCCGCGCGCCGACGGCCGCGCCTGGACCGCCGGCGACACGCTGAAGAACGTCGTCCTCGCGCTCACCGCGCTCGACGGCACCCGCGAGCTCGTCGTCGTCGGCCTGCCCGGCGACCGCGACGTCGACCTCAAGCGCGCCGAGGTCGCCTTCGCACCCGCCGAGGTCGAGGCGGCGACGGAAGAGGACTTCGCGAAGCACCCGGCGCTGGTCAAGGGCTACATCGGCCCGTGGTCGGCCGAGGGCGCCGTCCTGGGGGAGGAGTCGGCGAGTGGCATCCGCTTCCTGCTCGACCCCCGCGTCGTCGAGGGCACCGCGTGGATCACCGGCGCCAACATCGCCGGGAAGCACGTGCTCGACCTCGTCGCCGGCCGCGACTTCGCCGGCGACGGCGTCGTCGAGGTGGCGGACGTCCGCACCGGCGACCCCGCGCCCGACGGCTCCGGCCCGATCGAGACCGCTCGCGGCATGGAGATCGGCCACGTCTTCCAGCTGGGCCGCAAGTACGCGGACGTGCTCGGCCTCAAGGTGCTCGACGAGAACGGCAAGCTCGTCACCGTCACCATGGGCTCCTACGGCATCGGCGTCACCCGGATCCTCGCGATCATCGCCGAGAGCAACCACGACGACCGCGGGCTGATCTGGCCCGAGAACGTCGCGCCGTTCGACGTCCACCTGATCGCGACCGGCAAGGACCCGGCGGCCCTCGCGCTCGCGGAGTCCGTGGGCGCCTCGCTCGAGGCCGCGGGCCGCGACGTGCTGATCGACGACCGGCCCAAGGTCTCGCCGGGCGTGAAGTTCGGCGATGCCGAGCTGATGGGCGTGCCGCTCATCGTGATCGCCGGCCGCAGCGCCGCCGAGGGCATCGTCGAGCTGTGGGACCGCCGGACCGGTGAGCGCGAGCAGCTGCCCGCCGCGGAGGCGCTCGCCCGGCTCGCCTGAGCGCCGCCGCCGGTCCGCCCCCAGCGCGGTCGGTTATGCTCAATGGTCCCGACGCGCGGGCCCGGCTCCGGCCGAGGCGCCTCCGGCGTCGGGCCGGACTTCGACGTGGTCGCGCTGCGCCGCCACGCCACCCAAGTGAATAGAGAGAAAGGCCCGCCCGTGGACATCGACCTGAGCGTTCTGCGCCTGCTGGAGCGCGAGCGCGAGATCCCCTTCGAGGAACTCGTGCAGATCATCGAGCAGGCGATCCTCACCGCCTATCTCAAGCACATCGGCCAGGCGGACGACGCCGACAAGGCCACCGCCGTGGACGCCCGCGTGCACCTCGACCGCAAGACCGGCCACGTGTCCGTCTTCGTGCCCGAGATCGACGACGAGGGCGCCGTCGTCGGCGAATCCGAGGACTCCCCGCGCGACTTCGGCCGCATCGCGGCCTTCGCCGCCAAGCAGGTCATCAACCAGCGGCTGCGCGACATCGGCGACGAGAAGATCCTCGGCGAGTTCAAGGGCCGCGAGGGCGACATCGTCGCCGGCGTCATCCAGCAGGGCCCCAACCCGAAGATGATCCACGTCGACCTCGGCTCGATCGAGGCGATCCTCTCGCCCGAGGAGCAGGTGCCCGGCGAGGACTACAGCCACGGCCGCCGCATCCGCGTCTACGTCACGAGCGTCAGCCGCGGCACGAAGGGCCCCTCGGTCCAGGTCTCGCGGACGCACCCGTCGCTCGTCCGCAAGCTGTTCGCCCTCGAGGTCCCGGAGATCGCCTCCGGCGTCGTCGAGATCGTCTCGCTCGCCCGCGAGGCCGGCCACCGCACCAAGATCGCCGTGCGGGCGACCGAGCCGGGCGTCAACGCCAAGGGCGCCTGCATCGGCGAGCTCGGCCAGCGCGTGCGCGCGGTGACCGCGGAGCTCAACAACGAGAAGATCGACATCGTCGACTACTCCTCCGACCTGCCCACCTTCGTCGCGAGCGCGCTCTCGCCCGCCAAGGTGACCAGCGCCTTCGTGATCGACCAGAGCCTCAAGGCCGTCCGCGCACTCGTGCCGGACTACCAGCTCTCGCTCGCGATCGGCAAGGAGGGCCAGAACGCCCGACTCGCCGCCAAGCTCACCGGCGCCAAGATCGACATCCAGCCCGATTCGGTGATGGACGGGGAGTGATCCCCGCTGTCGGCGGTGCGGGGAGGCGCTCCCGGGAACGAGGGAGTACAGTGGAACCCGTCAGAACGTGCGTCGGCTGCCGTCTGCGCGCCCCAAGGGCCTCACTTCTGAGGCTCGTCCTCCCCTCGAACTCCCTCGTGGTCGATCCGCGAGGCGTCCGTGCTGGGCGGGGAGCGTGGCTGCACGACGCGTACGACTGCTACGCGCTCGCTGAGAAGCGCCGCGCGTTCAGCAGGGCGTTCCGGACGCGCGAGAGCGTGGACGCGAGCGCCGTGCGGCAGTACGTCACCCGTGACCTGACCGGTGCGGCTCCTCACCCGGAGGAACCCGCCAGGCGAACGATCACACCGCAGAGAGAACAGGCAGAACGGCCCGTGAACTGATCATGAGCAACGACTGATGAGCGGCTCGAAATGAGATCCGTCCGTTTGTGATGGCCTGCCCCGTCTTGGGCGCAGGTCCGAGACAGGAGAGAAGTGGCTAAACCACGCGTGCACGAGATCGCCGCCGAACTCGGCGTCGACAGCAAGGTCGCACTTGCGAAGTTGAAAGAACTGGGCGAGTTCGTCAAGGGACCGTCGTCCAGCATCGAACCCCCCGTCGCCCGCAAGCTCCGCCAGGCCCTCCAGGGCAGCGCGAGCACGGGCGGAGCGTCGATCCCGTCGGCGCCCACGACCACCACCGCCCGTCCCGGGGCCCCGCGCCCCTCGGGCGCCCGCCCCTCCGCGCCGATGCCCGGCCCGGCCAAGCCGCCTGCTCCGGCGCCGGCTCCGCCGATGTCGGTCGCCGAGCGTCAGGCCGCCGCTCAGGCCGCCCAGGAGGCCGCGGCCGCGGCTCGCGCCCAGGCCGCTGCGAACGCCCCGCCGCTCCGGCTCCGACCGAGGCCGCCGCTCCGGCGCCCGCGGCCGAGAAGCCCGCCGCTGCGACGCCCGCCGCCTCGCCCGCCACTCCCCGGCGGACCGAAGCCGGCGACCCCGCGTCCCGCTCCGGCGGCAGCGCCGCCGAAGTCCGGCGGAAGCCCGCCCCCGGCGGCTCCAGCCGTCCCGGTGGCGCACCGCGACCGGGCAACAACCCGTTCGCGAGCAACCAGGGCATGGGCCAGCGTCCCGCGACGCCCCCGCGCCCGGGCAACAACCCGTTCGCCAGCTCGCAGGGCATGGGCTCGCGCCCGACGCCCAGCAACATCCCCCGTCCCGCGGCTCCTCGCCCCGGCGCGCCCCGACCCGGTGGACCCGGCATGGGCCAGCGCCCCGCCGGCTTCGGCCAGCGTCCCGGCGGTCCCGGTGGCGGAGCCGGTCGTCCCGGCGGCCCTGGCCGTCCGGCCGGCGGCGGCTTCCAGCGTCCCGGCGGCGCCCCTGGAGCGGGTGGCGGCTTCGCCCCTCGTCCCGGTGGCGGCGGCGGTCGCGGTCGCGGCCCCGGCGGCGGCACCGCTGGTGCCTTCGGTCGCGGTGGCGGCAAGAGCAAGGCCCGCAAGTCGAAGCGCACGAAGCGTCAGGAGTTCGAGCTCAGGGAGGCCCCGTCGCTCGGCGGCGTCAGCGTCCCCCGCGGCGACGGCAAGACGGTCATCCGTCTGCGCCGCGGCGCGTCGATCTCGGACTTCGCCGACAAGATCGAGGCCATGACCGGCGTGCCGGTGCCCCCCGGCAACCTGGTCACCGTCCTCTTCGCCCTCGGCGAGATGGCGACGGCGACCGAGTCGCTCGACGAGGCCACCTTCGAGGTGCTCGGCGGTGAGCTCGGCTTCAAGATCCAGGTCGTCTCGCCCGAGGACGAGGACAAGGAGCTCCTCGAGGGCTTCGGCCTCGACCTCGAGCAGGAGCTCGAGGACGAGACGGACGAGGACCTCCAGATCCGTCCCCCCGTCGTCACCGTCATGGGTCACGTCGACCACGGAAAGACGCGCCTGCTCGACGCGATCCGCAACGCCAACGTCGTCGCCGGCGAGGCGGGCGGCATCACGCAGCACATCGGTGCGTACCAGGTCGTCGCGGAGCACGAGGGCATCGAGCGCCCGATCACCTTCATCGACACCCCGGGTCACGAGGCGTTCACCGCCATGCGAGCCCGCGGTGCCCAGGTCACGGACATCGCGATCCTCGTGGTCGCGGCGGACGACGGCATCATGCCGCAGACCATCGAGGCGCTGAACCACGCCCAGGCGGCCAACGTGCCGATCGTGGTCGCGGTCAACAAGGTGGACAAGCCCGACGCCAACCCGGCCAAGGTGCGCCAGCAGCTCACCGAGTTCGGTCTGGTCGCCGAGGAGTACGGCGGAGACGTCATGTTCGTCGACGTGTCGGCCCGCGCCAACACCGGCATCCAGGACCTCCTGGACGCCGTGCTGCTCACCGCGGACGCCGGTCTCGACCTGCGCGCCAACCCCGACAAGGAGGCCCGCGGAGTCGCGATCGAGGCGAAGCTCGACAAGGGACGCGGTGCCGTCGCGACGGTCCTCATCCAGTCGGGAACGCTGCGCGTCGGCGACGCGATCGTCGCGGGAACGGCCTACGGCCGCGTCCGCGCGATGGCCGACGAGAACGGCGTCGCCGTGCTCGAGGCCGTGCCGTCGCGACCGGTGCAGGTGCAGGGACTCTCGTCCGTGCCCCGCGCCGGCGACACCTTCCTCGTCACCGAGGAGGACCGCACCGCCCGCCAGATCGCCGAGAAGCGCGAGGCCGCTCAGCGCAACGCCCTGCTGGCCAAGGCCCGCAAGCGCATCTCGCTCGAGGACTTCACCCGTGCTCTCGAAGAGGGCAAGGTCGAGTCGCTTAACCTCATCATCAAGGGCGACGTGTCCGGTGCCGTCGAGGCGCTGGAGGAGTCGCTCGTCAAGATCGAGGTCGACGACTCGGTGCAGCTGCGCATCATCCACCGCGGTGTCGGTGCGATCACGGAGTCGGACGTCAACCTCGCGACGATCGACAACGCGATCATCGTGGGCTTCAACGTCCGCCCCGACCCGAAGGCTCGCGAGCGCGCTGCTCGAGAGGGAGTGGACATCCGCTTCTACTCGGTCATCTACAACGCGATCGAAGAGGTCGAGAACTCGCTCACGGGCATGCTCAAGCCCGAGTACGAGGAGGTCCAGTCCGGTATCGCCGAGATCCGCGAGGTGTTCCGCTCCTCGAAGGTCGGCAACATCGCGGGTGTCATCGTCCGCTCCGGCACGATCACCCGCAACTCGAAGGCGCGCGTCATCCGCGATGGCGTCGTCGTCGGCGACAACCTCGCCATCGAGTCGCTGCGTCGCTTCAAGGACGACGTCACGGAGGTCCGTACGGACTACGAGGCCGGTATCGGTCTCGGCAAGTACAACGACATCCAGATCGGCGACGAGATCGAGACGATCGAGATGAAGGAGAAGCCGCGAGGCTGACCCTGCTCGACTGGAAGGCCCGGGTCCGCCCGGGCCTTCCGGCGTTCCGGGCGGCTTCCGGCCTTTCGGCCTCGAGTTCCGACGGGGGATCGGGAGCTCACTCCCGCCCTCGCGCGACTTCCCGCGGGCCTGCGGCCCGCCCGCCAGACCCGAGCCGGTCGCGCGAGGACGGGAGTGAGCTCCCTCCCTTCGGGAGGACCGGTCCGCCAGGCCGGTCCGAGACGGCGGGCTCTCCAAGGCTCGGTGCGTCGGGCACCTTCGTCTGACGGGCGGGAGGGTCGCCTGCGCGTGAGGAGGACCGGGAGTACGGACTGCCGCGTGAACCGACGGGAGGCGCGGGCGGGGTGCCTCGTCGCGGCTCCTGGCTCGGGTCTGGCGGGCGCGGCGCAGCCGCGCGGGAAGGAGCCGTGATGAGGCACCCCGCCCGCGCCGGCAACGCCGCGCCGCGCCGAGTACGAGCACCGGGGGTCGCTCGCGAGAGCAAGCCCCCAGCAAGACGACCGGCAGGACTGCCGGGGAGTGATTAGATGGCGAGCTGAACGGTTCGTCGAGAGAGATGAGGACCAGCCATGGCAGATCCGGCACGGGCGAGGAAGCTCGCCGAGCGGATTCAGGTGATCGTCGCCAAGCGGCTCGAGCGCGGACTCCGCGACCCCCGACTCGGCTTCGTCACCATCACCGATGTGCAGGTGACCGGTGACCTGCAGCACGCCTCCGTGTTCTACACGGTCTACGGCACCGACGAGGAGCGCGCCGACTCGGCGCTCGCCCTCAAGGCCGCCACCGGCCTGCTGCGCACCGAGGTCGGCAAGAACATCACGGCGCGCCTGACGCCGTCGCTCGAGTTCATCCTCGACGCGATCCCCGAGAACGCGAAGCACATCGAGGACCTCCTCGCGACGGCGCGCAATCAGGACACGCAGGTGCAGTCGCTCGCCGCGAAGGCGGAGTACGCCGGCGACGCCGACCCGTACGTCAAGCCGCGCGAGGACGAGGACGACGACGAGGCGGACGACCGCGCCTAGCCGGCAGGCCTGAACACCGCGGAGCCCGTGGCGACGTCGACCGATTCCAGGACGACGACGACACGGGCTCCCGGCGTCAGCGGGCCCGGCACGCCGACGGTGATCGTCGGCTCGAGCAGCTGCACCTGCGAGCGGGTCCGGCTCGAGGTGAGGACGACGCCCTCGAACGAGGCGCCCTCCCGTCCGCGCAGGATCGCCGCCTCGACGATGTCGGTGGCCGCTCGGGAGGCGGCGCCGTCGCGGCGGTCGTTGGCGGTCATCAGCGGCGGCACCTCGGGCAGGGCGGCGCGGAGCCGGGGGTCGATCTCGCGGCCGGAGGAGACGGCGAGGCAGACGGCGAGGCCGAAGCGGTCGACCAGGCGGCGCAGCGGTGCGGTGACGTGCGCGTAGGGCGCGGCGAGGGCGGCCTGCTCCGGCTGCTCGGGGACGGCGCCGTCGAAGGCGGTGTAGCCGGCGCCGCGGAAGAGCGTCGCCGCGGCCGACATGATCGCGAGCTGCGCGGGGTCCGCCGTGTCGAGGCGGCGGAGGTAGTCGCCGTAGCGCTCGTCCGGGCCCCACGGGACGCCCAGCGCCTCGGTGCGCGCGCGGAAGGCGGCCGTCGTCGCCGCGTCCGCGGCGGGCAGGGTGCGCAGGACGCCGACGCGGGCGTCGAGCATCATCGTCGCGGCGGCCATGCCGGTGAGGAGCGAGACCTGCGCGTTCCAGCCCTCGGCGGGCAGCGGCGCGCGGCGGTCGATGCGGTAGCCGCCGTCGACGGCGACGATCTCCTCGTCCGGCAGCGAGAGGCTGGCGCCGCCGCGCTCGGACTCCCGTGCGAGGCGTTCGGCGCCGAACCAGGGCAGCAGCGCGATCGACGGGTGCGGGTCTCCGCGCTCCGCCGCGCGCTGGACGCCCTCGTAGTCGAGTCGCGCGGTGCTGCGCACCAGGGCGCGCTCGAGGCGGACCGCGCGCGGCTCGGCGGCGTCGTCGAGCTCGAGCGTCCAGACGAGGGCGCGGCGGGTCTGCCCGGGGAGCAGCGAGGCGGTGTCCTCGGAGAGGACCGGCGGGTGCAGCGGGATGCGGCCGTCGGGCAGGTAGTAGGTCTGGCCGCGGCGGCGGGTCTCGGCGTCGAGGGCGCCGCCGGGGCGGACGACGGCCGGCACGTCGGCGATGGCGTAGCGGAGCACGACGCCCGAGGGGGTCCGCTCGAGCTGCAGGGCCTGGTCGAGGTCGAGAGAGCCGGGCGGGTCGATCGTGACGAACGGGACCTCGGTCAGGTCGGCGCGGCCGGTGTCGTCCGCGTGCTCGCCCGCGGACTCCGCCTCCGCGAGCACGGCGGGCGGGAACGGCCCCGGCAGGTCGTTCGCGGTGCGCACCGCGGCCAGCGCGGCGGCTAGCTCGGCGTCGGGGAGGGAGGAGCGGAGGCGTCGGCTGGTCACGGCGACACGCTACCCACTCCGCCGCCCGGGGAGTGCGCCAGTGGCGTCAGGACGCGGGCAGCAGGTAGCCGTCATCCGCGGTGCCCGTGGCGAGGCCGTCGGCGAGGAGGCCGGCGAGGGCGCGGTCGCGCTGCTCCGCGTCGGGCCAGAGCGAAGCGATCTCGGCGGCGGTCACCGGTCCGTGCGCGGCGCGCAGCTCGGCCAGGACGAGGCCGCGCACCTGGCGGTCGGAGCCCTCGTACTTCTTCTGGCGCGCCTTCACCGGGCCGTCATAGGCCGGGTAGCCGGCGGCGCGCCAGGCGCAGGCTTCGCGGATCGGGCAGGCGTCGCAGCGGGGTGCGCGCGCGGTGCAGACGATCGCGCCGAGCTCCATCGCGCCGGCGTTGAAGGCGGCGGCGTCGGCGAGATCGTCGGGGAGGAGCGCGTCCATCGCGGCGAGATCCGTCTTCGCGCGCGGCGGACCGGGCTCGGCCGCGCCGTCGATGGCCCGGGCGATCACGCGCCGGACGTTGGTGTCGACGACGGGGTGGCGGTGGCCGAAGGAGAAGACGGCGATCGCGCGCGCGGTGTAGTCGCCGATGCCGGGCAGAGCCAGGAGCGTCTCCACGTCGTGCGGCACGACCCCGCCGTGCTGCTCGGTGATCGCGACGGCGCAGGCGTGCAGGCGCAGCGCGCGGCGGGGGTAGCCGAGCGACTGCCAGGCGCGCACGGCCTCACCGGGGGGCACGGCGGCGAGGGCGGCGGGCGTCGGCCAGCGCTCGAGCCACTCCGCGAGCCGGGGGATCACGCGGACCACCGGTGTCTGCTGGAGCATGAACTCGCTGACGAGGGTGCCCCAGGCGGGGAAGCCCTCGCGGCGCCAGGGCAGGTCGCGCGCGTTGCCGCGGTACCAGTCGACGATCGCGGCGGCCACCGCGGTGCGCATCGGTGCAGTGGCCATCAGGTCACCCTAGGCGCTGCCGCGTATCGTGGACGAATGACCAAGTGGGCTCCGCAGAAGGCCGATGTGCTCGACGCGCTCGCGGCGGAGGTGCTGCACAACTACGGCCACGGCCGCGTCGCGGTCGGGATCGACGGCGACGACCCTGACGTGTCCGGTCCGTTCGCCCTGGAGCTGGCCGAGGCGGTGCGCCGCACCGGCCGCGACGCGGTGGTCGCGCACCTCGCCGACTTCCGCCGGCCGCGCGCCGAGCGGGAGGATCCGTCGATCCCGGAGGCGCAGCGCGCCTACCTCGCGGGCTACGACTACGAGCTGCTGCGGCGCGTGCTGCTCGACCCGTTCAAGCTCGGCGGCAGCACCGGCTTCGTGCTCGCCGGCTACGACGGCGTGCGCGACGAGGCACGGCAGGCGCGCTGGCGCACCGCGGGGCGCGACGCCCTGCTGCTCGTGGACGGGCCGTTCGCCCTGCGACCGGAGCTGCGCGGCGCCTGGAGCACCTCGATCCGGCTCGACACCCAGGAGCCGCCGGTCGACGAGCTCTACCGGGCGAGCACCGATCCGCGGCGGCTCGCGGGGATCCTCGTCGACATCCGCGACCCGGAGTACCCGCGCCGGCTGTTCGCCGATTCCTGCTGAGAACCCGTTCCCTCTGGGCGCCGACTAGTGCTGAGCCGACTCTGCTGAGCGCCGGCCGCGGCTAGATCGAGGACGCGCGCCGGACGACCTCGTCGGGGGGCAGGAAGGCGCCGGCGCGCTCGACCTCGTGCACGAGCTCGACGAGCAGCTGATTGACCGGGGCGTCGCGCCCCAGCCGGTGCGCGGTGCGGACCACGGCGCCGGCGAGGTGATCGATCTCGCTCGGCACTCCGCGCTTCACGCTCTGCAGCGTCGATCCGGGGTTCGGGACGTCGCCCATCCGCCCCGCCATCCGTCGCGGCAGCAGCTCGAGCACCGGCAGCGGGGCGGCGGCGAGCGTGCGGATCCGCGCGTCGGACAGGCCCTGCAGCGCGCCGAAGCGGACGCCCGAGGCGATGCCGATCCGCGCCGCCTCGCGCATCGCCCGCGCGAGCAGCCGGCGCAGGCCCGGGTGCGCGATCGTCTCCTGCACCGAGAGCCCGGTGATCGCGGGCAGCGCGTTGACCTCGTTGATCAGCAGCTTCGTCCACTGCGCGCCGAGGAAGTCGTCGGTGGTCGCGGTGGGGACGGCCTCGCCGAGGATCGCGGCGGCGCGGCGGACGTCGTCGTCGGCCGGGCGGCCGGGCACGCCGAGCGTCGTGGTCGCCGGCGCGGTCACGGTGACGCGGCCGGGCTCGAGGTGACTGGCGGCGAAGAGGGCGAGTGCGCCGACGAGGCGGGCGTCGCGGACCTGCCGGGCGGCCGCCTGCAGCCCGTCGAGTCCGTTCTGCACGACGACGAGGAGTGTGCCGTCGACGGTCCGGCGGTTCGCGCGGAGCGCGTCCTCCGCGTCCTGCGCCTTCGTGCAGAGCACGGCGAGGTCGGGCACGAGGTCGAGCGTCTCGCCGCAGCGGACCCAGGCGGTGTGCTCGCCCCAGGCGCCGTCGAGACGGAGGCCCTGCCGCCGGATCGCGGTGAGGTTGTCGCCGCGGGCGGTCACCTCGACGTCGTGCCCCGCGCGGTCGAGCAGGGCGGCGACGGTGCCGCCGACGGCGCCCGCTCCGAGTACGGCGATCCTCATCCGGACAGCCTAGAACGGCGGCGAGCCCGGGCAGTGCCGGGGCGGACCGCACGGGGCCCGCTCCCGAACTGCGCGTGTATCCTCGCACCCGTGCTCGAGACTCCCAGCCCTTCTGCGGCGGCTCCGAACGGGATCCTCCTGCTGGACAAGCCGGGCGGCATCACCAGCCACGACCTGGTCTCGCGGACCCGTCGCCGCGCCGGGACGCGCAAGGTCGGCCACGCCGGGACGCTCGATCCGATGGCGACCGGGCTGATGATCCTGGGCCTCGGCCCCTCGACCCGGCTCCTCACCTACCTGGTCGGACTGGACAAGGAGTACGAGGCGACGATCCGCCTCGGCGCCGCGACCGGCACCGACGACCGCGAGGGCGAGACGCTCTCGACCGCGGAGCCCGGTGCCGTCGCCGCTCTCACCGCCGACGCGATCGACGCCGTCGTGGCGACCCTCACCGGAGCGATCGAGCAGGTCCCGAGCGCCGTGAGCGCGATCAAGGTGGACGGCCGTCGCGCCTACGCCCGCGTCCGCGACGGCGAGGAGGTCGTGCTGCCGGCCCGGCCGGTCGTGGTGAGCGGGTTCGAGGTGCTCGAGCGCCACGAGGTCGACGGCTTCCTCGATCTCGACGTCCGCGTCGCCTGCTCCTCCGGCACCTACATCCGCGCTCTCGCCCGCGACCTGGGGGCGGCGCTCGGCGTCGGCGGCCACCTGACGGTGCTCCGGCGCACGGCCGTCGGCCCGTTCCGCGTCGCCGCGGCCGGCGACATCGACGAGCTCGACGTCCCGGCGGCCCTGCTGGCGCCGACCGCGGTCGCGGGCGAGCTGTTCCCGCTGCTGCACCTCGATGCGCGCGAGGCGGTCGACCTCGCGAACGGCAAGCGGATCCCCGTCCCCGAGGCGTTCGCGGGCGCGAAGGGCCTGCTCGCCGCGGTCGGCCCGGGCGAGCGGCTGGTCGGCCTCGCCGAGCGCCGGGGCGCGGCGCTGAAGAGCGTGGTGAACTTCCCGACCGAGGAGCTCCGGGTGGCCGCGCCGTGATCGACTGGTTCACCACCCTCCAGGTCGGCATCGCGGTCGCCGCCGGACTGCTCTGCCTGGTGCTCGGCCTCCTCGGCCGGCGCCCCTCCGACGTCTCGGTCGGCGCGACCGCCATCGTCGAGCTGCTGCTGATCGTGCAGCTCGCCGTCGCGATCGTCTCGCCGCTGGTGGGCAACCGGCCGACGGGCAGCCTGCCCGAGTTCTACATCTACCTCGTCTCGGCGCTGATCCTGCCGCTCGCGGCGGGCTTCTGGGCGCTGATCGAGCGCAGCCGCTGGAGCACGGTCGTCCTCGGCGTCGTCTGCCTCGCCATCGCGGTGATGGTCTACCGGATGCACCAGATCTGGTACGTGCAGGTCGTCTGACCCCCGCGATCCCCGGTCGCGGCCGGGAGGAGCGGCGAGCGCCTAGCATTGACCCTGCGATGTCGAACCAACCCAGCGATGCGCCCGGACGGGCCGCCCACCAGCCGGCCGTGCCGAACCCGGAGCAGCGACCCGCCCGCTCCGCGCGATCGCGGGGGATCGGCAGCCTGCTCGTGGTCGTCTACGGCATCCTCGCGCTCGCCGCGACCGGCCGCTCGGTCTTCCAGATCATCGACCGCTTCGACGAGGCGCCGCTCGCCTTCTCGCTCTCGGCGCTCTCCGCGGTCGTCTACATCGTCGCGACCGTCGCGCTCGTCGCTCCGGGCCGGGTGTGGCAGCGCATCGCCTTCGTGACCATCACCTTCGAGCTGGTCGGCGTGCTCGTCGTCGGCGCGATCAGCGTGCTCGCCCCGCAGCTGCTCGGCCTGTCCAGCGCCGACCCGTTCGGCCGGCAGTCGACCGTCTGGGCGGCCTTCGGCGCCGGCTACCTGCTCATCCCGCTGGTGCTGCCGGTGCTCGGGCTCTGGTGGCTGCGTGTGCAGGGGCGCCGGCCGGCGGCGGGGACGGCGGCCTGATGCGGGTCGAGCAGCGCCCGGCCGACCTCACCGGCATCGGCCCGTCGGCGGTGACCATCGGCAAGTTCGACGGCGTGCACACCGGTCACCGCGCCGTGATCGACACGCTGCACACCCGGGCGCGCGAGCGCGGGCTCGCCGCGGTCGTCGTCACGTTCGACCGCAACCCGCTCAGCGTCATCGCTCCGGAGAAGTGCCCCCCGGCTCTCGTCGGCAACGAGCAGAAGCTCGAGCTGCTGGCCGAGACCGGCGTCGACGCGACCCTGCTCCTGGCGTTCGACGAGCAGTTCCGCTCGCTCACCGCGGAGGAGTTCGTCCGTCAGGTGCTCGTGGACGCCCTGGCGGCGCGCGTGGTGCTCGTCGGCTCCGACTTCCGCTTCGGCGCGCACGGCGCGGGGGACGTGGCCAGGCTCCGGGAGCTCGGCGCGAGGCACGGCTTCGAGGTCGAGCTGATCGACGACGTCCGGCCCGAGCACGGGCGCCGCGTCTCCTCCACCTGGATCCGCGAGCTGCTGGCCGAGGGCGACGTGGAGCACGCGACCTGGCTGCTCGGCCACGAACCGGTGGTGCGCGGTGTCGTCGTGCACGGCGCCAAGCGCGGCCGCGAGCTCGGCTTCCCCACCGCGAACCTCTCGCCGGAGTCGCAGGGGCTCATCCCGGCCGACGGCGTCTACGCCGGCCGCTTCGTCACCGAGGGCCGCACCTACCCGGCGGCGATCTCGGTGGGGAGCAACCCGACCTTCGTCGGAGTGCCGCCCAAGCAGGTCGAGGCCTATCTGCTGGACGAGACGATCGACCTCTACGACCGCGTCGTCGACGTCGCCTTCGTCTCGCGCATCCGCGGCCAGGTGGCCTACGAGGGCGTCGAGCCGCTGATCCGGCAGATGAACGACGACGTCGAGAAGGTCCGCGGGATCCTCGGCGCGGAGCGACCGGCGGGCTGATCGCCGGACCCCTGGCGGGCCGCGCGGCGACGGGCGGCGCAGGCGGCCCTAGCAGCGGCCGCGCTCGGGCACCAGGAGGGGAGCGCCCAGGGCCGTCGGCGTAGCGTGGCCGCATGAGCGAATCCTCACCCGCCGCGACGCGCCCGCTGGCGCTCGTCACCGGAGCGACCGGCTACATCGGCGGCCGCCTCACCCCGCGCCTGCTCGAGGCCGGCTACCGCGTCCGCGTGCTCGTCCGCGATCCGCGCAAGCTCGCGGAGGTCCCGTGGGCCGACGACGTCGAGGTCGCCCAGGGCGACCTCAGCGACCCGGAGTCGCTGGCCGCCGCGTTCGAGGGCGTCGGCGTCCTCTACTACCTCGTGCACTCGATGGGCTCGGGCGCCGACCACGCGCGCTTCGAGGAGGTGGAGAGCCGCGCCGCGACCAACGTCGCCGAGGCGGCCCTCGCGGCCGGCGTCGATCGCATCGTCTACCTCGGCGGTCTGCACCCGGACGTCGAGAAGCTGTCGCCGCACCTGCGCTCGCGGGCCGAGGTGGGCCGCATCCTGATGGCCTCCGGTGTGCCGACGATCGCGCTGCAGGCCGGTGTCATCATCGGCTCCGGATCCACCTCATTCGAGATGGTGCGGCACCTCACCGACGTGCTGCCGTACATGCCCGCGCCGCAGTGGGTGCGCAACTTCATCCAGCCGATCGCCGTCCGCGACGTGATGCACTACCTGCTCGGCTCCGCCGCGCTCGAGGACGCGACGCTCAACCGCACCTTCGACATCGGCGGGCCGGACGTGCTCCGCTACGGCCAGATGATGAACGGCTACGCGGTCGAGGCGGGGCTCGCGCAGCGTCCGATCGCCTCTCTGCCCGTCTTCACGCCGTGGCTGGCCTCGCAGTGGGTGAACCTGGTGACGCCGATCCCGCGCTCGCTCGCGGTGCCGATCATCGCGTCGCTGCAGTACGACTGCGTGGTGCGCGAGCAGGACATCCGCGAGCTGATCCCGGACCCGGAGGGCGGCCTCACGCCGTACCGCCGCTCGGTCCGCCTCGCGCTGGGCAAGATGCAGGCCGGCGAGATCGAGACCAGCTGGCAGAACGCCGAGGTCGTCGGCGCCCCGAGCGACCCGCTCCCGAGCGACCCGGAGTGGGCCGGCCACACGGTCTACGTCGACCTCAAGGTGCGCCGGACCGACGCCGATCCGGCCAAGCTCTGGCGAGTCATCGAGGGCATCGGCGGCACGAACGGCTGGTACTCGTTCCCGCTGGCCTGGGCGATCCGCGGCTGGATGGACAAGCTCGTCGGGGGAGTGGGCCTGCAGCGCGGGCGCCGCGACTCCGAGCGGCTGCACGCGGGCGACGCGCTCGACTTCTGGCGCGTCGAGGCGATCGAGCGGCCGACGCTGCTGCGCCTGCGTGCGGAGATGAAGGTGCCCGGCGGCGCCTGGCTCGAGATGCGCGCGGAGCCCGGAGAGGACGGCGGATCCGTCTACACCCAGCGCGCCGTCTTCTTCCCGCAGGGACTCGGCGGGCGGCTCTACTGGTTCGCCGTCCTGCCCTTCCACGGCGTGATCTTCAACGGGATGGCCAACCGCATCACGGCCACCGCGACCGACCTGGCCGACGCCGGCGCGGAGCGCTCCACTGGTGGGCGCGGGGCGCAGCGGTGACAATGGAGGGGTCCGCGGGCGGCGACGCCGCCCCGGACACGAACGAGAGGAGCACGATGAGCGAACGGTCGGACACGGACGCGGGGCGCGAACTCCAGTTGGGGAAGGTCGCCTTCATCGGCGACAGCATCATCCAGGGCGGGTCCTGGGACGAGTGGTTGACGGCGTCGACCGTCGTCGACGAGGGCGTCGGCGGGGCGACCAGCGCCGACGTCGTGGAGCGGCTCCCGGAGCTCGTCGAGTCGGCGCCGGACACGGTCGTGCTGCTCGTCGGCACCAACGATCTCGCCTACCACCGCACCACCGAGCACATCGTGCGCAACATCGAGACGATCGTCGCGACGTTCCGCCGCGATCTGCCGGACGTGCGCATCCTCGTCGTCTCGCTGCTGCCGCGGGCGCGCGAGTTCGGCGCGCAGATCCGCGAGGTGAACCGTCACCTCTGGCAGTTCGCCCCGACGGCGCACGCGGGCTACCTCGACCTCTGGCCGGTGCTCGCCGGCGAGGACGGCGCCCTGCTCGAGCAGTACTCGCCCGACGGCCTGCACCTCAACGAGGCCGGCTACTCCGCGTGGCGCGAGGCCCTCGGCCCCGCCCTGGACTCCGTGCTGCGGATGCCGCCGCGGACCCGGCCGATCACGCTGCCGTACGACGAGTTCGCGCGGCCGAAGACGGCGTAGGCGCCTCGGCCCAGCGATGCGCATCCGAGGGGAGTCGTGACCGAGAGGTCCGGCTCCCTTCGTCGTTCCCAGGTCCTCGTAGGAGTGGGCCGCGCGGGAGTGCACTGCTCTTCGGGGATCGATCAGCGGTTCTTGCCGCGGGCATAGGCGGCGACGGCACTCTCGGATCTGCACCCGGCCGGGTGCGACGAGAGCCGGAGGCGCAGGATGAGCAGCACGATCGAGAACCAGGGACCGGGGACGGCGGAGTGGCCGCCGCCCGCGGCGGGAACCGTGGCGCCGAGCGCGGCGGAGCCGGTGCAGGCGCGTCAGCCGCTCTGGCGACGGCGCCGCGTCCGGTGGATCGCGCTCGCCGTCCTCGCCGGGCTGTTGCTGCTGGGCGGAGGGTTCGGGATCGGCTACGCCGTCGGCAACGCGGTCGGGTCCACCGCCGTCGGCGGGTTCGACCCGTCGCAGCGGGGCGGGATGCCGGACGGCGGTTTCCCCGGCGATGGCGGGCCCGGGTCGTTCGGCGGCCAGGGGAGCGGGACAGGGACGGACTCGGGGTCGGAATCCGGTACCGGAGCGGACGCGGGCACCGGCACCGCGACCAGGACGGCGAGCTAGCCGAGCGCCTTGCGGAAGGCGGCGAGGGCGTCGTCCGAGAAGAGGACGAAGCGGACCTCGTCGAGGGCGCCCGGGCCGTCCTCGGCGGCGGCCGCGCGGACGGAGTCGACGGCGACGCGGGCCGCGCTCGCCATCGGCCAGCCGTAGACGCCGGCCGAGACGGCCGGGAAGGCGACGGTCCGGGCGCCGAGGGAGCGGGTGACGCGGATCGACTCGGTGTACGCGGAGGCGAGAACGGCCGAGCGGTCGTCGCTGCGCGAGTACACGGGGCCGACGGTGTGCACGACCCAGCGCGCGGGCAGGCGGCCGGCCGTGGTCGCGACCGCGGAGCCGGCGGGGAGTCCCTCGCGCAGCTCGCCGGCGCGGAGGCGGCGGCACTCCTCGAGGATCTCGGGACCGCCGGCGCGGTGGATCGCGCCGTCGACGCCGCCGCCGCCGAGCAGGGACGAGTTGGCGGCGTTGACGATGACGTCGACCTGCTCGCGGGTGATGTCGCCGCGGACGGCGGTGAGCGCGGTCACGAGCGGTTGTTCGACAGCTCGAAGATCTTCACGAGCTCGGCGATGGCGGCCTCGCGCGCGTCGCCGCCCTCGTCGAACATCGCGGTGACGTGGGTGCGGAGGTGGTTCTCGACGATCAGCTTGTTCAGCGAGCCGAGCGACTTCTGGATGGCGAGCGACTGCGTGACGATGTCGACGCAGTAGTCCTCGTTCTCGATGGCCTTCTCGAGGCCGCGCATCTGGCCCGCCAGGATGCGGGCGCGGTGCAGGGAGCGCTTCTTCAGATCCTCGATCACCCGGCCAGCCTACGCCGGGAGCGGATACCCGGGCGGGGTATCGCCCCGTACGATCGACGGGTGAATGCGCAGAAGTCCGGCCCGCCCCGTGGCGGCACCAGCGACCGCTACCCGAACCGGTCGAACGCGAGGATGGCGCTGGCCCCGGGCGTCCTCGCCGCGATCATCCTGCTGGCGGGTCTCGCGCTGGTCGGCGGAGACGCCTACGACTTCGTGCGGTACCCGGTCGCGATCCTCGCGGCGGTGATCGGCTGGTTCGCGATCCAGGCGAAGGCCTGGTACTGGCTGATCGGGCTCGTGCCGATCGTGGTGCTCTGGAACCCGGTGCTGCCGTTCTCGTTCCCGGACGCGGTCTGGTCGTCGCTGCACCTCGCCGCGGTCGGCGTCGTGGTCGCGGCGGGCCTCGTCATCCGCGTGCGCGTCACCGAGTGACCTCGACGGTGACGGGGGAGTAGACTCGACGCGCGCCCGCACGCCGGGGATGCTGCGACCGGGTCTCAGACCCGTTGCTCGGAGCTCCCGACGGCCACCGGGCGCACCGGTGCCCGTCTCGTCCCAGACTCGACGCGGCCAGTGCAACACACGCAGTGCAGGCAAGACCCGCACTGCACGCAAGACACGCAGCACACAAGGCACGCACAGTGCAATGCGACGGTGGAGCGCGGGAATCCCTCCTCCGCCCCCGTCCACGTCGAGGAGGAGCATGGCTCGCAGCGGCCAGCGTCAGTCCGGTCAGTCGCGTCGTCCGACCAGCGCGAGCCCGGGCACCCGGCCCCGTTCGCGCTCGCGCGGGGTCGACAACTCCGGGATCATCCCGATCCTCGCCCGCCGGGTGCGCGAGGTCGAGGCCAAGGCACAGACCGGCAAGGTCGGTCCGACCAATCGGACCAAGTTCCTGGTGATCGCCCTGCTGATGCGCGAGGAGCGCAAGCGGGTGAAGATCGACACCGAGCTGAGCGACTCGCAGCGTGCGGAGGAGATGAAGCGCCTCGACGGCATCGCGACCATCCTCGCGAAGACCGCCGCCCGCGACACCAGCCTGATCGCCCTGCTCGAGTCCGAGGCCGGCATCACCGCCGCCGCGCAGAAGCTGCGGCGCGACTGGCTGCTCGAGGCCGGCGCCGAGCTGAGCCCGGACGAGCTGCTGATCGTGACCGAGCCGGAGCCCAAGCCGGAGGTGGCGGTCAACCAGGTCGTGCCGCCGTCGGTGCGCGCGCGCCAGCTCGCCAACCCGTTCCTCCCGCCGGACTTCTCGATCGCGAGCGCACCCACGCCCGCCCGTCGCCGCCTCGACGACTGGGAGCTGCTCGGTCCGCTGTTCAAGGCGTTCGAGTACGGAGCCGGTGGCCGCGCCGCCAGCATGGAGCTGCCCGAGCCGCCGAAGATCGACCGGGTCACCCCGCGCGGCCGCGACCTGATGCCGCACCAGGCGCGCTTCATCGAGGGCGCCCGCGAGGGGCACCGCAGCTTCCTGCTCGCCGACGAGCCGGGACTCGGCAAGACGGCGCAGAGCCTGCTGGCCGCCTCCGTCACCGGCTCGTACCCGCTGCTCGCCGTCGTGCCCAACGTCGTGAAGATGAACTGGGCGCGCGAGGTGGAGCGGTGGACGCCGCAGCGCCGCGCGACCGTCATCCACGGCGACGGCGGGACGCTCGACGCGTTCGCCGACGTCGTGATCGTCAACTACGACATCCTCGACCGCCACATCGGCTGGCTCGGCAGCCTCGGCTTCCGCGGGATGGTCGTCGACGAGGCGCACTTCATCAAGAACCTCCGCTCGCAGCGCTCGCAGAGCGTGCTGGCGCTGGCCGCGAAGATCCGCGAGACGACTCCCGGCCACGATCCGCTGATGATCGCCCTCACGGGTACACCGCTCATCAACGACGTGGACGACTTCCGTGCCATCTGGCGCTTCCTCGGCTGGATCGACGAGACCAAGCCCGGGCCCGAGCTGATGGGCCTGCTCGAGGACACCGGGCTCACCCCCGCCGACACCGGGTTCTACCCGGAGGCGCGCGAGGCGGTCATCGACCTCGGCATCGTCCGCCGCAAGAAGATCGACGTCGCCGCCGACCTGCCCTCGAAGCGGATCGTCGACCTCCCGGTCGAGCTGGACGACGACCTCGGCCGCTCGATCCAGAAGGCGGAGCGCGAGCTCGGCGCACGGATGCTGCAGCGCTACAAGGCCGTCACCGCGTCGATCACCCACGAGCTCGACGACGACGAGCGCGAGCGCTTCGTCCGCATCGTCGCGCAGAGCGAGCTCGAGGAGTCGAAGTCGGCCAAGACCGGCGAGAACGTCTTCACGATGGTGCGCCGGATCGGCCAGGCCAAGGCGGCGCTCGCCGCCGACTACGCCTCGCAGCTGGCCCGCTCGGTCGGCAAGGTGGTCTTCTTCGCCAAGCACATCGACGTGATGGACCAGGCGGAGGAGACCTTCGAGAAGCGCGAGCTCACCTCCGTCTCGATCCGCGGCGACCAGTCGGCGACGTTCCGCCAGTCGCAGATCGACGCGTTCAACGAGGACCCGGACGTCTCGGTCGCGGTCTGCTCGCTGACCGCGGCGGGGGTCGGCGTCAACCTGCAGGCCTCGTCGAACGTCGTCCTGGCCGAGCTGTCCTGGACCTCGGCCGAGCAGACGCAGGCGATCGACCGCGTGCACCGCATCGGCCAGGAGGAGCCGGTCACGGCCTGGCGCATCATCGCCGCGCACACGATCGACGCCAAGATCGCCGAGCTGATCGACGCGAAGGCCGGCCTCGCCGCCCGCGCGCTCGACGGGGCGGACGCCGAGGTCGCCTCGGCCGACACGGTTCAGCTGGACGCGCTCATGCACGTCCTCCGCCAGGCGATCGGCTGAGCGGAGCCGCGAAGAAGTCGCGCTCGAAGACGCTCGAGCGCAGGAACGCGTCGCCCATGGCGGCGCGTTCCGCGTCCGTGGCGCGGGCGGCGGCCGCCTCGGTGATCGCGATCGCGCGCTCGGTCGCGACGGCGAACGCGGGATCGGCGTAGGTCACCAGCCAGTCCGCGTAGGGGTGGCCCGGCCGGTTCGCCGCGGCGAGGCGCTCGCCGAGGTCGGCGTAGAGCCAGAAGCACGGCAGCAGGGCGGCGACGATCTCGCCGTAGCCGCCGCGGGCGCCGGCCGCGAGCAGGTGGTCGACGTAGCCGCGGGTGGTGGCCGAGGCGGTCGTCGTGCGCTCGCCGAGGCGGTCGCGGTGCAGCTGCGCCTCCGCCGCGAGGGCCGAGGCGGACGACTCCGCCCAGAAGACCTGCTCGGCGGTGCTCGGCGCGCGCTGGGCGGCGACGGCGAGGACCCGGGCGTACTCGGTGAGGTAGAGCGCGTCCTGCTCCAGGTACCACTCGAAGTCGTCGCGGGCGAGGGAGCCGTCGCCGAGGGCCGAGACGAAGGGGAGCGCGTCGATCTCGGCGCGGAGGGCCTCCGTCCCGGCCCACATCCGCTCGCAGAAGGCGGGGACGCGCAGCCGGTGGAAGTGGTCGATGGGGCCGTTGCCGCTGCCGACCCGGAGCGCGTCGGCGCCGCGGAGGGCGCCGGTCAGCCAGTCCTTCGCCGTCGTCAGCGCGAGGACCAGCGCGTCCGGAGTCGCCTCGCCGCCCGCCAGGAGCGTCGCCATCGCGGAGGAGAGCGAGCAGCCGGTGCCGTGCGTGTTCCGGGTGGTGACGCGCCGTCCCGGCACCTCGCGGGCGCCGCCGTCAGGGGTGACGATCGCGTCCGGAGTCGCCGGGCCGTCGAGGTGCCCGCCCTTGACCAGGACGGCCGTGCCGAGGGTACGGGCGATCGAGGCGGCCTGCTCGAGCGCGGCGGGCCAGTCGCTGGCGGGCTCGGCGCCGGCGAGCACGGCCAGCTCGGGGAGGTTCGGGGTGACCAGGTGGGCACGGCGGACCAGGGCGCGGACCGCGTCCTCCGCCTCCGCGTCGAGCAGGCGGTGCCCGCTGGTCGCGATCATCACCGGGTCGACGACGACGAGCGGTGGGCGCACGTCGTCGAGCCAGCCGGCGATCACGGCGCCGAGCTCCGCGTTCGCGATCATGCCGATCTTCACCGCGTCGATCTCGACGTCGTCGCTCACCGCGTCGAGCTGCTCGCGGAGGAACGCGGCCGGCGGCAGGTGCACGGATCGCACCCCCCGGGTGTTCTGCGCGACGAGCGCGGTGACCACGGCCATCCCGTAGCCACCGAGCGCGCCGATCGACTTCAGGTCGGCCTGGATGCCGGCGCCGCCGGTCGGGTCGGTGCCGGCGATGCTGAGGACGCGGGGGATCGCGGCGGGAGCGGGGAGCGCGGCGCTCATCGGTCCCACTCCGCCCGGAAGCGGCGTGCGGCGGCCCCCGGGTCGTCAGCGGCGCAGATCGCCGAGACGATCGCGAGACCGGCCGCGCCGGCCCGGCGCAGGGCCGCGGCGTCGTCGGCGGTGACGCCGCCGATGGCCACGCAGGGGAGCGGAGTCGCGGCGGCGAGGGCGGCGAAGCCGTCGATCCCGAGCGGGACGGGGTGGTCGGGCTTGGTCGCCGTGGCCCGGATCACGCCGACGCCGAGGTAGTCCACGGTGCCGGCGGGCAGGGCGTGCGCCGCGGCGAGGTGCGCCGGGGTGTTCGCCGTGAGACCGACCACGGCGCCCGGGCCGAGGATGCTGCGTGCGGCGAGGACCGGCAGGTCCGATTGCCCGACATGCACGCCGTCGACCCGGGCGCCGGCCAGGCGGGCGGCGAGGACGACGTCGACGCGGTCGTCGACCAGGAGCGTGGTGCGCTCGTCGAGCACGGCGGCGACGGCGCAGGTGAGGGCGACGAGCTCGGCAGCGGCCGCCTCGTGGTCGCGGACCTGGACGACGCGGACGCCGCCCGCGACGGCGGCAGCGACCACGGCCGCGACTCCCCGCGGTCCGCAGAGGCGGGTGTCGGTGACGAGGTGGAGCGAGAGGTCGATCATGCGATCCGCGCTCCGCTCTCGACCTCGTCGGCGGTGAGCGCGGCGAGGGCGTCGAGCAGCCCGACCGCGAAGGAGCCGGGACCGCTCGCGCCGGCGGCCGCGCTCTCGGCGGCGAGGCCCCAGACCACGGAGGCGGCGACCGCTGCCCCGAGCGCGTCGGAGTCCTGTGCGCCGAGGAACGCGGCCATCACCGCGCCGAGGGCGCAGCCGCCGCCGGTGACGCGGGTGAGCAGCGGGTGCCCGCCGGTGACGCGGACGACGCGCTCGCCGTCGGTGATCACGTCGACGGCACCCGAGACGGCGACCGCGGCGCCCGAGCGCCGGGCGAGCGAGTGCGCCGCGTCGAGCGCGTCCTCCGGGCCGTCGACCGCGTCGACGCCGCGACCGCCCGCGCCGAGACCCGCGAGGGCGAGGATCTCGGAGGCGTTGCCGCGGATGATCGCCGGCCGCGCCTCCAGCAGCTCCGCGGCCAGGGCGGTGCGGACGGGGAGCGGGCCGACGGCGACGGGGTCGAGCACCCAGGGGGTCCCGGCGTCGTTCGCCGCGGCGACCGCCTCCAGCGCGCCGTCGCGCTGCTCGGCGCCCGGGGTGCCGAGGTTCACCAGCGTCGCGGAGGCGATCCGGGCGAAGACGCCGGCCTCGCCGGGCAGGTCGCACATCGCGGGGCTGGCGCCGAGCGCGAGCAGGCTGTTCGCGGTGAAGCCGGTCACCACCGCGTTGGTGATGCACTGCACGAGCGGCGCTGCGGAGCGCAGCCGTGCCAGGTCTCGGGCGACGGCCGCACCGTCGGGGAGGGTCGGGTGGGCAGGCGTGCGAATGCTCATTCGCGACATCCCTTCGCTAGTACGAACTAGATCAGGTTCGACGGGTCTCATCTCAGCCCTGGCGGGCACCCCGTGTCACTGCGCACGACCCTAGCGGGTCGTCGGCCTCAGGTCGTCGCGATCGTGCTGTCGCCGCGGTCGCTGACGACGACCCGCAGGCCGGTCGGCAGTCGCTCGCGCATCGCGTCGACGTGGCTGATCAGGCCGATGGTGCGGCCCCCGGAGCGCAGCGCGTCGAGGGTGCCGAGCGCCGTCTCGAGCGTCTCGGCGTCGAGCGAGCCGAAGCCCTCGTCGATGAACATCGTCTCGAGCGAGACGCCGCCGGACTGCATCGTCACCACATCGGCCAGGCCGAGGGCGAGGGCGAGCGAGGCGAGGAACGTCTCGCCGCCGGAGAGCGACGCGGGCTGGCGGCGGGCGCCGGTGAACGCGTCGAGCACGTCGATCCCGAGGCCGGAGGCGGCGCCGCGGTAGGCGAGCGAGTCGTCGTGCACGAGGGCGTAGCGGCCGCTCGTCATCGCGCCCAGGCGGAGGTTCGCGGCGGCGACGATCTCCTCGAGCCGGCCGGCGAGGGCGAACGCCTCGAGGTCCATCCGGCGGGTGTTCTGCCCGCGGCCGTCGATCGTCTCCGCGAGGGCGCGCAGCTCCTCGTGCCGGCGCAGGCGCTCGTCGAGGGTGCGCAGGCGCTCCTCGGCCCGGCCGGCCAGCTCGCCCAGCCGCGCGGACCGGTGCTCGAGCACGGAGTGCCGCGACCGGGCGTCGTCGCGGCGGGCGGAGGCGGCGCGCACCTCCTCCTCCGCCGCGGCCAGGTCGACGGGTGCGGTCGGCAGTCCCGCCAGCTCGGGGTCGGCCAGCACCGACTCGACGGCGCTGCGGCGGCGCTCGTGCTCGGCGACCACGGCCTCGGCGCGGGCGCGCTCGCCCGAGGTCAGAGCGGCGGACTCGGCGTCCTCCGCGCTCGCGAAGCCGCGGTCGCCGACCACCTCGGCGAGCTGGATCCCGGCGGCCTCGGCGGCCTCGCGGCGGGCGGTCGCCGCGTCCTCGGACTCGACGAGCGCCTCGGCCAGGCGGCGCCGCTCGGTGATCGCGGCCACGCGCTCGGCGATGCTCGCGGCGCCGTCGCGGTGGGCGTCGATCCGCTCGCGCAGGAGGCGCAGCGCCTCGGCGGCGAGGGCCTCGTCGGAGCTGAGGCGCTGGTGCCCGACGCGGGCGGTCTCGAGGGCGGACGCCAGCTCCTCGCTCCGGACGCGGAGGGTGGACCGCTCGCGCCGCAGCTTCTCGAGCCGGGTCGCGGCGCTCCGGGAACCGGCGAGGCGGTGCTCGGCCTCGACGCGGGCGGCCCGGAGCTCCTCGGCGCTCGTGCTGCCGGCCCGCTCCTCCAGGGCGGCCAGGGCGAGCGCTCCTGCGCTCTCGGCCGCGCGGGCGGCGTCCATCGCGGCGGCGGCGCGATCGACGGCGGTGCGCGCCTTCTCGATCTCAGCGGTGCCGACGGGCGGAAGCTCGCCGTGCTCGGCGGGGCGCGGGTGCTCGCAGGAGCCGCAGACGGGGCAGGGGTCGCCGGGAACGAGCGCTCCGGCCAGCTCGCCGGCGAAGCCCGCGAAGCGGCGGGCGACCAGCTCGGCGTGCTCGGCGGCGCGGACGCCGTGCGCCCGGGCCGTCTCGGCGTGGGCGGTGCGGAGGCGATCGAGCGCGGTCGCGGCACTCGCGCGCTCGGCGGCGGCTCGGATCCGGCGCTCGAGCGAGGCCAGCTCCTCGGAGCGGGCCGGCAGCGCCGACGCGTCCGGAGCGAGGGCGTCCTCCTCCGCGGAGAGAGCGTCGAGCAGGGCGGGCAGCGCCCGGAGCTCGCGATCGAGGACCGCCAGCGCGGCGGCGGACCGCTCCCGCGCCGTCACGGTCCGCTCGGCGAGGCGGACCGCCTCCGGCAGCGTGCGCTCGTCGGCGAGGGCCTCGGTCAGCGCGCCGAGCGTCGCGGCGAGGCGCTCGGCGGCCTGGGCGGCGGCGGCCCGATCCGCGGGCTCGTCGAGGGCGGCCGTGAAGGCCTCGGCTGCGCTGTCGCGGCTCCGGTCGGCGGCGGCCGACCTCTCGGCCGCCGAGCGCGCGCCCTTGAGCAGCGGCAGCACGCCCTCGGCCCGCCGGGCCCGCTCGATCCGCTCGCGCTCCCGGACGACGAGCGACTCGGCGACCGCCAGCTCCTCGGCCTCGATCAGTGCGCTCCGGCGGCGGTCCTGCGCCCGCTTCACCAGCCGCGCCTCGTCCCGGGCGGTCTCGGCCGCGCGGCTCGCGGCGTCGGCCGCCGCCACCTCGTCCCGAGCGAGAGCGAGGTGAGGGTCGAGCCGGGTCACCAGGGAGCGGAACCAGTCCGTGTCGAGCACCGCCGGTGCGGGCTCCTCGTCGCCCGCGAGGCGCACGGCCTCGTCGGCCAGCGCCGTGACGGCCGCGCGCTCCTCCTCGAGCGCGGCTCCGCTCTCGTGGCGTTGCTCGACGAGGCGCCGGCGCAGCAGGTCGTAGCGCTCGGTCGCGAAGAGCGTGCGGAGCAGGCGCTGCCGGTCGTCGTTCTTCGCCAGCAGGAACTCGTGGAAGCGGTTCTGCGCCAGCAGGATCACCTGCAGGAACTGGTCCTTGGTCAGCCCGACGATCCGGCCGATGTCGGTCCCCGTCTCGCGTGCACTGGAGGAGAGCCCCCGCCACTCGCCGTCGACCCGTTCGAGCAGCGCGACCTTCGCGGACTGGCGCGTGGTGCCGCCGCCGCGCTTGGCCGGCCGCTCGTACTCCGGCGAGCGGCGGACCCGGTAGAGCCGCCCCGCCGCCTCGAAGTCGAGCTCGGCGAACGTCTCGTCCTCGGGCGCGCTGTGGTCGCTCCGGAGCCGCGTGGCCGTGCCGTCGAAGCGCGGCACCGAGCCGTAGAGGGCGAAGCTGATCGCGTCGAGGATCGTCGACTTGCCCGCGCCGGTGCGCCCGGCGATGAGGTAGATCCCCACGTCCTCCAGGCGGTCGAAGTCGATCTCCTGCTCGGCGCGGAAGGGACCGAGGCCGGCGAAGGAGAGGCGGCGGATCCTCACCGCAGCGCCTCGGCGTCGACGGCCGCGAGGGCGTCCAGTGCGAGCGCGCGCTCGGTCTCGCTCGCGCCGTGCCCACCGCGGACGTGCGCGAGGAAGTCGTCGATCACCTCGACGTCGCTGCGCCCGCGGATCCGCTCGGCGTAGCGCCGCTCGTCGACCGCGGCGTGCGGCGGCCGGTGCTCGAGCGTCGCGCAGCCGGGGAAGCGGGACTGCAGCCGCGCCATCGCGTCGAGCGGGCGCACCTCGTCGGTGAGCACCGCCGAGACCCAGTCCGGCTCGTACTCCGCGAGCGACGGGTCGCTCAGCAGCTCGGCCAGCGTCCCCTCGATCACGCTGAGCCGCCGCGGCACGGGCAGCGCGGACCAGCGCACCTCGCCGAGTCCGTCGGCGCCGAGCTCGACCAGCCAGCCGCCGCGCGGCTTGGCCGCCTCGCCGAAGGAGTAGTGCAGGGGAGCGCCGGAGTAGCGGACGCTCGGCAGCAGCTCCGCCCGCCCGTGGATGTGCCCGAGCGCGGCGTAGTCGGCCGCCGCGAAGTGGTCGACCGAGACGTAGTCGAGCCCGCCCGCGGTGATGTCGCGCTCGACGGTGGCGGCCGGGGCGCCGACGGCGAAGCAGTGCGCGAGCACGACCCAGCGCCGCCCGGCCGCCTCGGCGTCGGCGCGGATGCGGTGCATCGCGAAGGCGAGCACGTCCTCGTGGCGGCGCAGCGACTCCTCCGGGTGCCGGTGCCGGTAGAGGGCCGGCTCGAGGAACGGGATCCCGTAGACGCCGACCTCCCCGTGCTCGTCGCGCAGCACGACCGGCTCGGTGCAGCGCTCCGGATCGGTCAGCACGTGCACGCCGGATCCGCGCAGCAGCCCGGCCTGGAAGCCCAGCCGGGCGGGGGAGTCGTGGTTGCCGCTGGTCAGCACGACCTCGGCGCCGGCCGCGCGGATCGCCTCGAGCGTCCGCGTGAGCAGCGTGTAGTGCTCGGCCGCCGGCACCGCGGAGTCGAAGACGTCGCCCGCGACGAGCACGACGTCGACCCCCTCGGCGCGCACCGTCTCGACCAGCGCCTCGAGCACGAGGCCGAGCGCCGCGACGCTCGAGTGGCCGTGGAAGGTGCGGCCGATGTGCCAGTCGGAGGTGTGCAGGAGCTTCACGACCGTCCTTTCGCGAGGGGCTGGGCGGGGCGGTCGGATCGCTCCCTGTCGTGCCCCTCCAGGCTACTGAGCGGCTCCGACACCGGACGCCCGCGCCGCCGCCACCGGCGGACACCTCCCGTTCACCCGCGGGTGCAGAATGGGTCGTCGGCCGATCTGAGGAGGCGTTGCATGAAGCTGCCCCGAGTGCCCTCGACCCTCCTCGGCCTCGGCTCGCGCACCCGCGCGGCCGCCGAGGACACCGGTCCGATCGAGCGGATCCGCCGCGAGGAGGAGCCCGCCCGCCGGAGCACCGTCGACAACGCGATCTACCAGGACGGGCGGCGGATCGTCTCGCCGCACAGCATCCCGGAGGCGCTCGCCGCGCTGCAGAAGCTGCCCGACGCGATGGCCTGGATCGGCCTCTACCGCCCCACCGAGGCCGAGCTCGCCGCCCTCGAGGACGAGTTCTCGATGCACCCCCTCGCGATCGAGGACGCGATCAGCGCGCATCAGCGCCCCAAGCTCGAGCGCTACGGCTCCGACATGTTCGTGGTGCTGCGCGCCGCGAGCTACGCGGACCAGCGCGAGGAGGTCGACTTCGGCGAGCTGCACCTCTTCGTCGGCCCGAACTTCGTCGTCACCGTGCGCCACTCCGAGAAGCCCGACCTCTCCCTGGTCCGGCGCCGGATGGAGGCCGACCCCGAGCTGCTGCGCAAGGGCCCGGTCGCCGTGCTCTACGCGATCCTGGACGCGGTCGTCGACCAGTACTCGCCGGTGGTCGCGGGTCTCGAGAACGACATCGACGAGATCGAGGCCCAGGTCTTCGAGGGCGACCCGGCCGTGTCGCGGCGCATCTACGAGCTGTCCCAGGAGGTGCTCGACTTCCAGCGCGCGACCCGCCCGCTGACCGGCATGCTCGGCCGCCTGGTGACCGACTTCGAGGTCTTCCGCGAGGACGTCGAGCTGCGGCGCTACCTCCGCGACGTCGCCGACCACGTCGCCGTCGTCGACGAGCGGATCGAGGGCTTCCGCACCACGCTGCGCGAGATCCTCGCGGTGAACGCGACGCTCGTCGCCCAGCGCCAGAACGAGGACATGAAGAAGCTCGCGGAGGCGGGCAACCAGCAGAACGACGAGGTCAAGCGGATCTCCGCCTGGGCCGCCATCTTCTTCGCACCGACCATGATCTCCAGCGTCTACGGCATGAACTTCGACGCGATGCCCGAGCTGCACCTGGCCTGGGGCTACCCGGCGGCGCTCGGGCTGATGGTCGCCTCCAGCGTCGTCCTGCACCGGCTGTTCAAGCGCTGGGGCTGGCTCTGAGCCCTCGCCCGAGGGCGCCGGGCTGTCAACGGGCTGACGGCCGCCGCCGCCGCGCGTAGCGTCGGGGTCGAGCCGCGGTCGCGGCCGATCTGCAGGAGGCCCCGATGATCCGAACCGACGCGCACTCGCGCGAATCGCTCTGGCGGGCCGGTGCCGCGCCGATCCCGGGCGACTCCTTCGTCCCCGGAGCGCACTACGACGACGTTGTCGTCGGCGCCGGCCTCTCCGGCCTCGTCACGGCGCTCCTGCTCCAGCGCAGCGGCCGCCGCGTGCTCGTCCTCGAGGCGCGCACGGTCGGCGCGGTGACCACCGGTGCCAGCACCGCCAAGCTGAGCCTGCTCCAGGGCGCGCACCTGTCGAGGATCGCCGCCCGCAACACCCCGGCCGTCACCCGGGCCTACGTCGCCGCGAACCTCGCCGGGTTCGGCTGGCTCGTCGACTACCTGCGCGAGGCCGGGGTGCCGGTGCAGCGCCGGACCGCCTACAGCTACGCGCAGACCCCCGACGGCGTCCCCGCGGTGCTGCGGGAGCACGAGACCGCCCGCCGCTTCGGCCTCGGGACCCGCCTCGTCGGCGAGCTCGACGTCCCGTTCCCGAGCACCGCCGCCGTCGCGCTCGACGACCAGGCCGAGTTCGATCCGATGGCGGTGCTGGCGGCGCTCGCCGCCGACTTCCGCGCGGCGGGCGGCGTGCTCGTGCAGGGCGTGCGGGCGCTCGGGATGCGCGCGAGCGCCCCGGTGCGCGTCCGCACCAGCGCCGGCGAGGTGACCGGCGAGCGGGCCTACCTGCTCACCGGGACGCCGATCCTGGACCGCGGTCTGTACTTCGCGAAGCAGGTCGCGCTCCGCTCCTACACCGTCGCCTTCCGCGGCGTCGACGCGGTGCCGGAGGGCATGTTCCTCTCGGTCGACGAGCCCTCGCGCTCGATCCGCGACGTGGAGCGCGACGGCGAGCGGCTGCTCCTGGTCGGCGGGAACGGTCACCCGGTCGGCCGACGCCCGCGCACGCAGGAGAGCCTCGACGACCTCGTCGCGTGGACCCGCCGCTCCTTCCCCGCTGCCGAGCCGGTCGCGCAGTGGAGCGCCCAGGACTACGAGGCGTTCCACCGCGTCCCCTTCGTCGGCTGGCTGCCGCGCGGCCGCGGGCGGATCTTCTTCGCCTCCGGCTACGACAAGTGGGGGATGACCAACGCGGTGCAGGCGGCGCTCACGCTCGTCGGCGACTCCCGGGGCGAGACCCCGCCGTGGGCGAAGGTCCTGCACCGGCGGCCCACCCTGCCCCGGGTGATGGCGGAGGGCGCCGGTGCGCTCGCCGCGGTCGGCGCCTGGTACGCCCGCGGCTACGGCTCGGTGCTGCGCGCACCGCGGTCGGAGAACGTGGTGCCGGAGGAGGGCCAGGGCTCGCTCGCCCGCGACGGCCTCCAGCCGGTCGCGGTCTCGACCGTCGACGGCCGCCGCTGCGCCGTCTCGGCCGTCTGCCCGCACCTCGGCGGCGTCGTCACCTGGAACGGAGCGGAGCGCAGCTGGGACTGCCCGCTGCACGGCTCCCGCTTCGCGGCCGACGGCTCGGTGCTCGAGGGGCCGGCGGTCACCCCGCTCGCCCCGCTGCGCTGAGCACGGCCCTACGGGGCTACTCGACCAGCAGGGAGAGGCGGCCGCTCAGTCGTCTTCGGACGGCTCCGCGACCTTCCGGCCGTCGGCGCCCGAGGCGTCGCCGTCCACGTGCAGGTCGGTGTCGCCGGGGATGCTGAATTCGCTCAGCGGGTCGAGCGGTGCGTCGTCGCGCGCATCGGAGTCGGGGGCGTCGGTCGTCTCGTCGTGTCCGGTCATACCTGCACCCTACGAGCGTCCGACGAGCCGCTGCACGGCGGTCACCGGGATCGACAGCCACTCCGGGCGGTTGCGCGCCTCGTAGATGGCCTCGTAGATCGCCTTGTCGAGCTCGAAGGCGTCGAGCACGGCGCGGTGCGCAGTGACCGCGTCGCCCGCCTCCTCGGAGTAGCCCTCGAGGAACGCGGCGCGGCTCGCCAGCGCCCACGCGGCGCGGGAGCTGCCCGGGAAGGCCTGCTCGTGCGCGCCGGCGGCGTAGTCGAAGGAGCGGAGCATCCCGGCCACGTCGCGCAGCGCGATGTCCGGCAGCAGCCGCTCGTGCATCGGGCGCAGCGGCTCGCCCTCGAAGTCGAGGAGCACCCAGCCGCGGTCGGGCACGGCCAGCACCTGACCGAGGTGGTAGTCGCCGTGGATCCGCTGCAGCCGCGGCCACGGAGCCTGCTCGGCCGCCTGGAACACCGCGTCGATCGCCTCGGCGCCCTCGGCGACGACCGGCACCTCGGAGGAGGCGATCCGCAGCCGCCGGCGCATCGTCGCGACCATCCGCTGCACGACCTCCGGGGTCGCGTCCTCGGTCGGCATCACCTGCGCGAGGGTGGCGTGCACCTGCGCGGTCGCGAGACCCAGCGCGCGGGCCGGCCCGGTGAAGTCGCTGTCGCCGGCGACGGCCTCGAGCGCGACGCGCCAGGCGTCCTCGACGCCGGGGAGGAACTCCTGCGCGAAGGCGAGGTGCCCGAAGGCGCGGCCCGAGGGCTCGCCGCGGTCGTCCCACTCCCCGGTGACGTTGCCGATCACGGGCGGGACCAGCAGGCTGCCCGCGGCGTTCAGCGCCGACTGCACCGTCACGTCCGGGTTCTCGCCGTGGTGCAGCGCGCGGAAGACCTTGACGATCACCGGGGTCCCGGCCGAGCCGTCCGCCGCGGTCGTCTGCACGATGATCGAGGTGTTCGACTGCTCGCCGCTGAGGATCCGCGACGACGCGAACGCGCCGATCTCGGCGCCGGGCTGGCGGTGGCCCTCGGCGCGGGCGCCGCCCAGGGCGCCCTCCGCGTCGGAGGAGCCGCCGTCGGCGATCAGCTCGAAGAGCGCCCGCGCGAACAGCGGGTCGCGCGGTCCGTCGTAGACGAAGCGCTCGCCGTCGCTCTCGATCAGCGCGTCCTCGAGGCCCGCGACGGGCGCCGAGCGCACCGTCACCGGCACCTGGTAGAGCACCGGGCTCGAGCCCGCTCGGTCGATGACGAGGTGCACGACGACGTCGCCGTCGGCGCCCGCCAGCCGCCACTCGCCGCGGATCTCCAGCTCGGGGCGCCGCCCCTTGCTCGCGTACCACCGCTGATCCGCGACCCAGGCCGCGGCCCGGTCGATCGACAGTCCTGCGCTCATGTCCTGCACTTCCCCTCGCTCGGCACCCCGAACCTTACGCGGCGCGATCGACGCGCCGGTGGGGCTTGCGGCGCGTCCACCCGATCCGGAGACGGCGGCTCACGCCTGCGCGCTCTCCTCCGCGAGCCCGAGCACGTCGAGGATCCAGGCGTACTCGAACGCGACCTCGCGCCAGCGCTCGTAGCGCCCGCTGACCCCGCCGTGCCCGGCCGTCATCTCGATCTTCAGCAGCGCCGGAGCCCCGACCTCGCGCAGCCGCGCCACCCACTTCGCCGGCTCCACGTAGAGCACCCGGGTGTCGTTGAGACTCGTCGTCGCGAGGATCCGCGGGTAGGCGACACCCTCGCGCACGTTCTCGTAGGGCGAGTAGGTCTTCATGTAGGCGTAGACGTCGGGATCGTGCAGCGGGTCGCCCCACTCGTCCCACTCGATCACCGTCAGCGGCAGCGACGGGTCGAGGATGGAGGTCAGCGCGTCCACGAACGGCACCTGCGCCAGGATCCCCGCGAAGGCCTCGGGGGCGAGGTTCGCCACCGCGCCCATCAGCAGTCCGCCGGCCGAGCCGCCCTGGGCGACCAGCCGCTCCGGAGTGGTGAAGCCCGCCGCGACGAGGTGCCGCGCGGCGTCGACGAAGTCGGTGAAGGTGGTGCGCTTGGCGAGGGTCTTCCCTTCCTCGTACCAGGAGCGGCCCATCTCCCCGCCGCCGCGGACGTGCGCGATGGCGAAGACCACGCCGCGATCCAGCAGCGAGAGGCGTGCGATCGAGAAGCCCGGGTCGATGCTCGCCTCGTAGGAGCCGTAGCCGTAGAGCAGGAGCGGCGCCGGCGCCTCGTCGGGTGCCGCCGCGTCGCGCCGCCAGACCAGCGAGAGCGGAATGCGCGTGCCGTCCGCGGCCGTCGCCCACTCGCGGCGCTGCACGTAGCGCTCGGGGTCGTAGTCGCCGAGGACCGGCTGCTGCTTGAGCACGGTCCGCTCGCCGGTCGCGACGTCGAGGGTGAGCACCGTGGACGGGGTCACGAACGAGGTGTAGGCGAGGCGCAGCGCGGGCTGCTGCCACTCCGGGTTGCCGGCCAGCCCGGCGTCGTAGAGCGGCTCGTCGAAGGCGATCTCCTCCAGCCGGGCGGCGCCGTCGGCCTCGACGAGCAGACCGAGCCGGGTCGCCCCCGCCTCGCGGTAGGAGACGACGACGTGGCGCGCGAAGGCGTCGACGCCCTCGATCCGCCGGCCGGGAGAGTGCGCGACGAGGACGCGGCGCTCGGCCGCGCGCTCCTCGGCGCCGCGGGAGAGATCGGCCGGCTCCTCGACGATCTCGAAGTCGAGCGCGCCGTCGTTGTGCACGATCAGGAGGCGGTCGCGCCCGTCGAGCACCGCGTGGTCGACCTCGTACTCCACGCCCTCGCGGCGCGGCCAGACCGAGCGGAACTCCCCGGTCGGATCGGCGGCGTCGAGCAGCAGGCACTCGCTGGTGATCTTGCTGCCGATCTCGATCACGAGGAACCGGCGGCTGCGGGTGAGGCCGACGCCGATCCAGTAGCGCTCGTCCGGCTCGGAGAAGACGACCTCGTCGCTGGTGGCCGCGGTGCCGACGGCGTGCCGCCAGATCGTGTCGGGCCGCCAGGACTCGTCGACGGTCGGATAGAAGACGAAGCGGGCGTCGGCGCCGAAGGTCGCACCGCCGCCGGTGCCCTCGATCACGTCGGGGAGGTCCTCGCCGGTGCCGAGGTCGCGGATGCGGAGCGTGTAGCGCTCGTCGCCCTCGACGTCGGTGCCGAAGAGCAGGTAGCGGCCGTCGCTGGACACGTCGAAGCTGCCGAGCGAGAAGAAGTCGTGGCCCTCGGCCTCGATGTTGCCGTCGAGGACGACCTGCTCGCCCTCGAGCGGTCCGCCCTCGGCGATCGACGGCGGCGTCCAGTCGTCCGGGCCGGCGATCGGGGCGCGGCAGTGCACGCCGTACTGGCGGCCCTCGTAGGAGCGGGAGAAGTACCACCAGCCGCCCTCCCGGACCGGCACCGAGAGGTCGGTCTCCTTGGTCCGCGAGCGGATCTCGTCGAAGAGGCGCTCGCGCAGCGGAGCGAGCGGGGCGAGCAGGGCGTCGGTGTAGGCGTTCTCGGCCTCGAGGTGCGCGAGGACCTCGGGGTCCTCCTTCTGCCGCAGCCACTCGTACTGATCGACCACCAGATCGCCGTGGTGACGGCGTTCGAGCGGGACACGGCGGGCGACGGGAGGGACGGGCGCGGTCATCGCTCCAGCCTAGATCCAGCGCGCCCCGCCGCCCGGCTGCCGCCGCGGGAGCCTCGCGCGTGCGCACAATGGACCATGGCTGACAGTGCGGACAGGACGACGGCGGACCGGACGCCGGCGGGCGCGCAGCGGCGCGTGCAGACCGAGGTGGAGCGCAAGTACGACGTCGAGGCCGACACCGCCCTCCCCGGGCTCCTCGGCGCCGGGACCGTCGCGACGGCCGTCGTCGAGGAGCCCGTCCGCCTCTCGGCCGAGTACTTCGACACCGCGGGCCGCGCGCTCTCCCGGGCCCGGATCACGCTCCGGCGCCGCGAGGGCGGCGGCGACGAGGGCTGGCACGTGAAGCTGCCGGGCTCCGCCGGTCGGACCGAGATCCACGCCCCGCTGACCGCGACCCGCACCGTCCCGCCCGGCGTCCGCGAGCCGGTGCTCGGCCACGTCGGCCGCGCACGGCTCGAGCCGCTCGCCACCCTCGAGACCGTCCGCGCGATCACCCGTGTCGCCGACTCCGCCGGCCGCCGCCTCGCCGAGATCGCCGACGACCTCGTCATCGCGAACGACCTGCGCTCGGGCGTCGAGCGCCGCTGGCGGGAGTGGGAGGTCGAGCTCCTCGACGTCCACGGCGCCGAGGGCGAGGCCGTCCTCGACGCGATCGAGGAGCGGTTGCTCGTGGCCGGCGCCCGCCCCGCCCAGAGCGCCTCGAAGCTGGCCCGGGCCACCGGGGGGCCGATCGAGGACGAGCACTCGGCCCCGGCCGACGGCGGGGAGGCGGCGCTCGCCGCGATCGGCGAGCTCCTCACGGGCCTGCGCGCCGTCGATCCGCGCGTCCGCCTCGAGGCCGACGACGCCCTGCACCGGATGCGCGTGCACACCCGGCGCCTGCGCAGCGTGCTCGCCGCCTCGCGCTCGGTGCTCGACCGCACGGCCCTCGATCCGCTCCGCGAGGAGCTGCGCTGGCTGGCCGGCGTCCTCGGCGCCGCCCGCGACGAGGAGGTCCTGGCCGAGCGCCTCCGCACCGCGATCGAGAAGGCGGGCGAGGGCCTGCACGCGAAGGCCGTCGGCGGCACCTCCCTCTTCGAGGCGATCGAGCGCCGGCACGCGATCGCCCTGCAGCGGGTCGCCAAGGCCCTGCGCGGCGCCCGCTACCTCGCCCTCCTCGACGCCCTGGACGCTCTGCTGGACGACCCGCCGCGGACCGCGAAGGCGGGCTCGAGCGCGAAGAAGCTCGTCCGCCGCTCCCTCGCGAAGGAGGTCGCCCGGCTCGACGCCGCCCGGACGGGCGAGGACGACCTCGAGGCCCGGCACGAGCTGCGCAAGGCCGCGAAGCGCCTGCGCTACGTCGTCGACGCCTGGAGCGCCGTCGTCCCGGAGGCGGTCGGCTCGAGGCAGCACTCGCTCGCGAAGGCCGCGAAGGCGGTCGCCGAGGCGCTCGGCGAGGAGCGCGACGCCCTCGCCGCCCGCGAGGCGCTGCGCGCGCACGCGCTCGTGGCGGCCCGCCGGGACGAGCCGGCGTTCGCCCTCGGTGCCGCCTCGGCGCACGAGGAACGACGCGCGGAGGAGGCCGCGGCGGCCGGGGACGCGGCACTGGAGAGGCTGCACTCCCTGTCAAGGTGAACGGCTCGGTCATCTGCACGAAACGGGCGGCGGATAATGTGAATCATGCCTTCCGTCCGTCCTCTGCCGTCTGCCCTCCTGCGCCCGCGCCATTTCGACCGCGACGACGTCGTCGTCCATGCCGGTCTGTTCTCGCTGGTGAACTCGAGTACGACCCCGCAGGCGGCCTGGACCGAGGACCTGATCGCGCTCGGCGAGGTGCTCGACGAGGCCGAGTTCCCCTACCGCCTCATCCGCGGGACCAAGGGCGCGCCGTTCCTCGCGATCGACCGCTCGCTCGGCGCAGAGCTCGCCACCCTGCTCGCGCGCGCCTTCGCGACCGAGCCCTTCTACGTGAAGACCCTCGACAAGCGCGGCACCCCGCCGCTGCTCCTGGCGGAGGGGGCCATCGCCCCGTACCCGCGCGCCGCGGTCTTCTCGCTCTTCCGCCCCCGCGTCTCCTCGAGCGGCTCGCTCCGCTACGGCGCCCGCAGCGGCGTCCGCCTCGAGTTCTGGAAGGTGGGCGAGGAGGAGATCACCACTCCCGCCGAGAACGCGCTGATGCGCAGCAGCCTCCCCGTCGCCGAGGCGATCGACGCGCACGTCGAGGCCTACGGCCGCACCTGGCCGACCTTCGAGGGCATGTTCGAGCCGCTCGTCAGCGACATCCGCTTCGACGTCGACATCGTCTTCTCCTGGGTCGACGGCACCGATCTCGAGTTCCAGCGCGCCCGCGCCGCCCGGATGGCGAGCTACGTCGTGGGCGAGGGCGACGACGCCCCGGCGCGCTTCCGTCAGATCGACGAGCTCAAGTACGCCCTGCGCAGCGTCTACATGTACGCGCCGTGGGTCCGGCACATCTACATCGTCACCGACTCGCCTCGCCCGCGCTGGCTCGACGAGCACCCCGACGTCACGCTGGTCCGCAGCGAGGACCACTTCCGCGACCTCTCGGTGCTGCCCACGCACAACTCGCACGCGGTCGAGAGCCAGCTGCACCGCATCCCGGGCCTGGCCGAGCACTTCCTCTACTCGAACGACGACATGTTCTTCGGCCGCCCCGTCGACCCGTCGATCTTCTTCTCGCCCGGCGGGATCACCAAGTTCATCGAGGCGACCACCCGGATCGGCATGGGCGACTCCAACGCGAGCCGCAGCGGCTTCGAGAACGCCGCCCGGGTCAACCGCCGGCTGCTCCGCGAGCGCTTCGGCGCGATGACGACCCGCCACCTCGAGCACGCCGCCACGCCGCTGCGCAAGACCGTGATGGCCGAGCTCGAGGCCGAGTTCGAGCCGGAGTTCACCGCGACGGCCGCGAGCCGCTTCCGCTCGGCGAGCGACGTCTCCGTCACCAACTCGCTCTACCACTACTACGCGCTGATGACCGGGCGCGCGGTCGTGCAGGAGAACGCCTCGGTGAAGTACGTCGACACGACGATGCACCAGGGCCTGAAGGACATGAAGAAGCTGCTGAAGAACCGCGGCGTCGACTTCTTCTGCCTCAACGACGGCAGCTTCCCCGAGATCTCGGCGGAGGTGCGGACCCGGGCCGTGATCGACTTCCTCGAGGAGTACTACCCGATCCCCGCCCCGTGGGAGACGGTCGAGTGATCACCGCCTGGACGCTCGGCGGGGCCGTCCTCGGCATCCTCCTCGGCATCGGCAGCTCGCTCGTCTTCCCGGGCATCGGGATCGGCGCGGGCATCGGCGTCGGGATCGCGCTCGGCGCGGCCCTCGCCTTCGCGGGCCGGCTCTTCGCGCTCGACCGCGCCCGGGGCCGCTCGAAGCGCTGACCCCGGAGGGAGCGCCGGCGGGCCCCGGAGGCGGTGCCGGCTAAGCGCTGACGCTCACCGGCTCGGCGACCGGCGGGTACAGCTTCTCCACCTGCTCGAGCGGGGCGGCCGTCGCCGGCGCGATCTCCACGCCGTGCGAGGCGAGGATCCGCTCGGTCTCGTTCGCCGAGACGTAGGACACCTCGGTCGAGGCGCCGATCGGCACCACCGAGTGCAGCACGGTGCCGTCGTAGACGTGGATGAGATTGAACGCCTGCGCGGAGTTGCGGGCGCGGGTGCCGCCGACGGGCACGTTGAGGTCCTGGGTGTAGCAGGTGGCCGACGCGACCGAGACGGGGATGCCGGCGAACGTCGCTGTCGAGGAGTAGTGCAGGTGCCCAGCGATGATGCTGCGGACGTCGGAGCCCTCGAGCACCTCGGCGAGGGCCGGCTGGTCGCGCAGCTCCACGAGCACCGAGAGGTCGAGCACACTCGGCACCGGCGGGTGGTGCAGCGCCAGGATCGTGCCGTGCGGCGCGGGGCTGGAGAGCTCCTCCGCGAGCCAGTCGAGCTGCGCGTCCGAGATCTCGCCGTAGTGGGCGCCGGGGACGGTCGAGTCGAGCGCGATGATCCGCAGCCCGTTCACGTCGTGCACGCGGTCGATGGGCTGCGTCGTCGGGAGCTGGTCGAGCAGCCCGGAGCGGAACGCCCCGCGGTCGTCGTGGTTGCCCATCACCCAGATCACCTCGGCACCGAGGCGGGCGGCGGCGGGCTCGACGACGGCGCGCAGCTTCGCGTACGCCTCCGGCTCGCCCTTGTCGGCCAGGTCGCCGGTGATGACGACCGCCTCCGGGCGCCCGCCCGAGGCCTCGAGCTCGTCGAACAGCCGGCGCAGCTGCGCCTCGCTGTCGACGTCGGAGCCGTACAGCCCGCCGTCTCCGGCGATGAAGTGGGTGTCGCTGAGGTGCAGGATGAAGTGGTTCGGCCGGGGGTACTCGGCCTGGCGGACAGTCATGATCCTCGGGTTCCACGATCGGTGGTGCCGGCTCGAACGGGCCGGCATCGGCACGGGATGTCGCTTGGTGCTGTACTGCTGATCCGCGGGCCAGGAACTGCTCCCACGACGCTCAGTCCATCATCGCGGGGTGAACGGACGGCCAACGAGGCCCGGCGCGTCATCGAACGGTTTTCCCAGATTCGGCGCGGAACGAACCAGCCGCACTCAGGTCGCGCTCACCCGGCGTCCACCGCACTCATCGACCCCGCGAGGGAAGCGCTCAGAGCTCGTGCAGGAGCCGGGCGTAGAAGGCGATCGCCCGCTCGAACTGGTCGACCTCGACCGACTCGTCGGCGCCGTGGATGCCGAGCTGCTGCTGCGGGCTGATCTCGAACGGGATGAAGCGGTACACGCCGTCGCTGATCGCGTGGAAGTGCCGGGCGTCGCTGCCGCCGGTCTGCACGTAGGGGGCGACGATCGCCTCCGGGAAGACCTCCTGCACCACGGCGCGGAGCACGTCGTACGCTTCGCCGTCGCCGGGCTCGCCGGTGGGGGAGACGGGCGAGGGCTCGTGGGCGACCCGCACCTCGATCTCGACCTCGGGGTCGTCGATGACGGCGCGGATGCGCTCGACCACGCCCGCGACGGTGCCGCCCGGGTTGATCCGCACGTTCGCGACGGCGCTCGCGGTCGAGGCGAGCACGTTCGCCCCGGTGCTGCCGCGCAGCTGCGTGATCGCGACGGTGGTCCGCAGCATGGCGGCCGAGCGGTTGGAGTGCGCGGCCAGGGCGCCGATCACGGCGTCGGGGTGCTCGTGCGGTCTCGCGTACCAGACGGCGTGCGCGGCGTCGGCGTGCGGCGCGGCGGCGCGGACCAGCTCGGCGATCGGCTCCGGGAGCGTCGAGGGGAACGGGTTCTCGGTGAGCCGGTGGATGGCCCGGGCGAGGCGCTGCGTCGCGAGCATGCCGGGCAGGGGCGGGGGAGCGGAGGCGTGGCCGCCGGCGTCGCGGCAGGTCAGCTCGAGGTTCATGATGCCGCGCTCGGTGACGCCGATCACGGCGATCGGCGTGGTCACTCCGGGCACGATGCCGCGGCGGACGTTGCCGCCCTCGTCCAGCACGAAGCGGGGGCGGACGCCGCGCGCGCCGAGCAGGGCGACGATCGAGGGGGCGCCGTCGCCGGCCGTCTCCTCGTTGTGGGTCGAGACGAGGTAGACGTCGCGGCGGGGGCGCTCGCCGCGCAGCACGGCGGCCTCGACGGCCTCGAGCAGCGCGACCAGGGATCCCTTGTCGTCGAGCGCGCCGCGCCCCACGACCGCGGTCCGGCCGTCCGGCCGGAGGACGGTATCGGCGGAGAAGGGGGCGATCGACCAGTCGTCGGGGGTGACGCTGACCACGTCGTAGTGGGCCATCAGCACCGACGGATCGCCGTCCTCCGTGCCGCGCCAGCGCCAGACGAGCGAGTGGCCGGCCACCGTCTCGCGCTCGAGGGCGCCGTGCAGCGCGGGGTAGAACTGCTCGAGCAGCTCCTGGAACACGCGGAAGCGGCTCCAGTCGTTCTCGGACTCGTCGGAGTGCGACACCGTGTCGACCCGCAGCAGGGCCTGGAAGCGCTCGAGCGCGGTCGTCGTCACCGGGCTAGCCTACGACGGCGGTCCCGACCCCTCGGACCCGGGGAGCGGAGGTGCGGAGTGGGCGATGCGCCGCGGCAGTCCGCTCTGCCCGAGGTCTGCGTCGTCTACGTCCTGCGCGAGTCGCCCGGCGGCACCGAGGTGCTGCTCGGGCGGAAGCTCCGCGGTCTCGGCGAAGGCCGGGTCGTCGCGCCCGGCGGCAAGCTCGAGCCGGGGGAGTCGCCTGCCGAGGCGGCCGTCCGCGAGCTGGCGGAGGAGGTCGGCCTGCGCGCGGACCCCGGCGACCTCGAGCCGCGCGGCTCGCTCGACTACCTCTTCCCGCACCGCCCCGCCTGGAGCCAGCGCTCGCACGTCTTCCTCTGCCGCCGCTGGGCCGGCGACGTCGTCGCGTCCGGCGAGCTCGACGCCGCCATCGTCCCGCTCGACGCGGTGCCGTTCGAGCGGATGTGGGACGACGCGCGCTTCTGGCTGCCGGCTGTCCTGCGCTCCGGCGCTGTCGTCGACCGCACCTTCGAGTTCGGCGCCGACCTCGAGCACGTCGTCGACCGGCCCTGATTCCGCCGTCCAGACGCGTTGCCGCCAGATCTTCGACGCCTCCTCGGTGCTTCGTCGATCGTTCTCGAGCGGAAGAGGGATCCCGGCCCCGGGCGACCCCCGCGCTGGAGAAGAGGTGACGGCGATGAGGATTCGCTTCCTGCGGAGGACTGCGGCGGCGCTGGCCGTTCTGGCGACCGTGCTGGGCATCGGTGCGCTCACGACGGCGCCCGCGGCAGCACTGACGTCGGGGACGAGGTCGAACGAGCCCTGGGTGGTCGAGGTGTACGGCACATGGTTCGGCTCGCAGAACAGCAGTTGCACCGGGACGGCGATCGCCGCGGACTGGGTGGTCACGGCGGGACACTGCAGTTCGCACCAGGTGTTCTACCGCTACACCCCGACTCCGGGGGCGGACGAGGTGAGGGAGGAGGTCGCGGTGGCGGAGGAGATCTCCCTCGCTCCCGCAGACCTGAAGCTCCTCCGCCTCTCCCGACCGCACGAGCTGCCGCGCTACCCCACCCTGGATCCGCACGGGTACCACGTCGGTTCGGCCGGCGCCGTGTACGGGATGGCGGACGGCCTCCTCGCGCTGCAGCGGACGGAGAAGGTCTGGGTCACCGGGTTCCGGCGGTCGAAGGAGGGCGTCTTCACGATCGTCACCACCGCGACCACGGGCGCCGTCGAGCAGATCGTGCAACCGGGCGACTCGGGCGGAGCTCTCATCGTCGCCGGGAATCTCGTGGGCGTGACCACCGGCAGGACCTCCGCGCACGAATCCGAGCAGAGTGTGACGTACGCCGACGTGCGGCCCGTGGTGGAGAAGTTGTGGGAGCTGGAGGTGCACGGTCGGTTCCCTCGGGGGGCGGAGTCGACGACGACTGCGGACATCACGGACGTCTCGGTCGTTCGCGGGTTCGCGGAGGTGACGATGAGCGAGGCGGTGTACTCCGGGAAGCGCGTCGTGGTCTGGATCGACGGCCGCTACGCGGGTGATCTGAACGACGACAGAGGGTGGTCCGTGTGGCGGTACAGCGTCCCGGGCGGCACGAAGATCGTCCCCACCACGCCGGTCGAGGACGGGGACGTCGTCCAGGTCGGTGCACTCGCGTCGGGTACCGACCTCGTCGAAGCCGATCCGCTGTTCCGGAAGACACTGAACGGGGTGAACGGTGTCCAGCGGACCGGCGACCGGGTCGCGGTGACGATGAGTCGTGCCCTGGTGCACTCCGGCGAGCGGGTCCTCGTCTGGGTGAACGGGGCGTACTACGCCGATGTGCAGAACGACGTCTCGCACTACGCGTCCAAGACCACCATCGACGGTGCCTCGATCGTGACTCCCGACGGCACCGTGAAGGACGGCGACCTGGTCCGGATCGGAGTGGTCCCCGACGGCACCGACGTCGATCAGGCCGAGATCCTCGACGCCCGCGTCCTCTGAGGCCGGCGCCGGCCGCGGTGGTCGAGGCGCGGCGGCTAGACCTCGAGCACGTCGCCGGGCTCGAGCGCGTGGTACTCGCCGCCGCCCTCGCGGGTCGCCCAGCCCAGGCGGTCGTGGCCGAGCTTCTGCCCGGCCTCGGAGAGCACCCGCTCGTGCGTCGCGAAGGCGTGCCGCGGGGCGAGCGCGAGGACGTAGTCGATCGATTCGGCGATCTTCATCCACGGGGCACCGGAGGGCGCGGCCAGCACCTCGACGTCGACGCCGGTCGGCACGGTGAACGAGTCGCCGGCGTAGTAGAGCCGGTCGTTCACCAGGACGCCGACGTTGTCGATCACCGGGATGGAGGAGTGGATCACGGCGTGCCGCGAGCCGAAGAAGCGCAGGCGGAACGGTCCGACCTCGACGACGTCGCCCTCGGCGACCGTCTCGACGTCGAAGCCCTCGGCCGCTGCGGCGACTCCGGCCGGCCCGAGCACGCGCAGGGCCGGGTTCGCCGCGCGGAGCCGCTCCAGCTGCTCCGGCGTCCAGTGGTCGGCGTGCTCGTGGGTGATCACGACCGCGACCGTCTCGGCCGTCCCCTCCACGGGGCGGGTGAAGGAGCCGGGGTCGATGACGAGCCGCGAGCCCGCCTCCTCGACGAGGACGGTGGCGTGCTCGAGCTTGGTCAGTCGCATGCTCCGAGCCTCGCGTGCTGCCCCTCGGCTCGCAAGGGAGAGAGGGCGGGACCGGCCGCGGCCCGCTCGATTTGCACCGACGCGGATCCGTGTGCAACACTCTTCGAGTTGCAAAAACGCGGCCCCATCGTTTAGCGGCCTAGGACGTCGCCCTCTCACGGCGGTAACGCGGGTTCAAATCCCGCTGGGGTCACCACGGCAACACGAGAAGAACCCCCGGTCACGGCCGGGGGTTCTTCTCGTTTAACGGTCTCTCCCGGGGAGCGGCCATCGGAATCCGCACCGCCCGGAAGGTCGTCCCATGCAAGAGCTGCCCGTCTGGTTCGTGACCGGCTCGTTCATCGTCCTGAGCCTGATCCTCGCGGCCGACCTGCTGCTGGTCTACAAGCGCCCGCACGTCCCGAGCCTGAAGGAGTCCGGCCTCTGGGTCGGCTTCTACGTCGCGCTCGCGCTGGTCTTCGCGCTGGTGATGCTGCTGCTGGGCGGGGGAGAGGTCGCCGGCCAGTTCGTCGCGGGCTGGCTGACGGAGTACAGCCTCTCGATCGACAACCTGTTCGTCTTCGTGATCATCATGGGCCGCTTCGCGGTGCCGCCGAAGTACCAGCAGGAAGTGCTGATGGTGGGCATCATCATCGCGCTGATCTTCCGCGGGGTGTTCATCCTGCTGGGCGCGCAGCTGATCGAGAGCTTCAGCTGGATCTTCTACCTCTTCGGCGCCTTCCTCGTCTACACCGCCTGGAATCAGGCGTTCGGCAAGGAGGACGAGAACGAGGGCACCGACAACCTCCTCATCCGCCTGCTGCGCAAGCGCGTGAAGATCTCGGACGAGTTCGACGGCTCGAAGATCCGCACGGTAAAGGACGGCAAGAAGTACTTCACGCCGATGCTGATCGTGTTCCTGGCGATCGGCTCGACCGATCTGCTGTTCGCGCTCGACTCGATCCCGGCGATCTTCGGCATCACCGAGAGCCCGTTCATCGTCTTCACCGCGAACATCTTCGCCCTGATGGGTCTGCGCCAGCTCTACTTCCTGCTCGGCGGTCTGATCGACAAGCTCGAGTACCTCAAGTACGGCATCGCCTTCATCCTCGCCTTCATCGGCGTGAAGCTCGTGCTGCACGCCCTGCACGAGAACGACCTGCCGTTCCTCAACGGCGGCGAGCCGCTGCCGGTCTGGGACATCGATACGATCACCTCGCTGGCCGTGATCGTGGTCAGCATGACCGTCGCCACCGTCGCGAGCCTCGTCAAGATGCGCCGCGAGCACTCCCACATCGAGATGCACGACGGTCACCCGGAGGTCGTCGCCGACGCCGACGGCCAGGACCGTGCGCCCGAGAAGTGAGCGCACGGGAAGAGCAGCAGTGAAGTGAGGCCGACCACGTGAGCCCGACGACGACCACGACGACCGTCGACCTGCCGCAGGGGACCCTCGGGCTGACGGTGTCCAGCTGCACCGACGTCGGCGCGGTCCGCAAGGTGAACGAGGACTCGCTCCTCGTCGATCCGCCGCTGCTGGCCGTCGCCGACGGCATGGGCGGGCACGCCCGCGGCGATCTGGCCAGTTCGACCGCGGTGGACAGCCTGCGCGCGAACGCCCCCGCCGGACTCGGCCCGGCGGCGGACGTCTTCGCGCTGGTCGAGGCCGCGAACACCGCCGTCCGCGACCTCGATGTCGGCGGCGCCCTCTGCGGCACGACGCTGACGGGGCTCACGCTCGTCCGGCCGGCGGACGGCGGCCACGCCTCCTGGGCGCTGTTCAACGTCGGCGACTCGCGCGTCTACCGCTGGGACGGGGCCGGGATCCAGCAGGTCACCGTCGACCACTCCGCCGTGCAGGAGCTGGTCTCGGCCGGGCTGCTGACCCGCGAGGCCGCGGAGTCGCACCCCGACCGCAACATCGTGACGCGGGCGCTCGGTGCCGACGACGAGGTCGAGACCGATGTCTGGACGCTGCCGATCGTGCCCCGCGCGAGCTATCTGCTCTGCTCGGACGGGCTGACCAAGGAGCTGCCCGACCGGCGGATCGCCGCCCTGTTCGCCCGGCGCGACGCCGGTGCCCTCGAGGGCGCGGATCTCGCCGAAGCGCTCGTGCGCGAGGCGATCGAGGCGGGCGGGCGGGACAACGTGACGGTCGTCGTCGTCGACGCCGTGCTGACGCCCCGGGCCTGATTCTCACGGAGAGTGCCCCTCCAACAGGTCGCGCGATCCCCGCCCCCTGACTGCAGAGCCGGGCTGTCGATTGGCATACTGGTCGGATGGACACCGTCGAGGCTCTCGATCGCGCGAAGACGCGCTTCGCAGAGGGGGACGTCCGAGGCGCTGTGTCGCTCCTCGAGCGCTGCGTCGAAGCCGACCCCACCTGGCTCGATCCCCGGGTGCTGCTCTCCGAGCTCTACCGCCGCTCCGGCGATCTGATCGAGGCGGGCCGCTGGGGCTACCTGATCGAGAACTGCGCCGCCCCCGAGGAGCGCCGTGCCTTCGAGCGCGCGCTGGTGCGCACCGACGAGGACCCGTTCGAGTTCGCCGAGCGCGCGCTGGTCCGCCCGCTCGAGCTCGCGGCCGAGTCCTCGCACGCCGCGATGATGCTGGCCGCGCTGCCCGACCGGATCGACGAGGCCGAGCGCTTCGAGCGGGAGTCGCCCGATCCGCTGGACGGCGAGTGGTTCGAGCACGAGGCGCTGCCGGTGAAGCGGCGCTCCGGCTTCGTCGGCATGGTCGGTGCCGCGGCCGCCGCCGTCTTCGTGGTCGGCGGCGTGGTCGTCGGCGCGGCGGCGCTGCTGGTGGTCCCCGCGGTGCTCCTCGCGATGCTCGTCGCACCCTGACAGCGTCCCGTTCCGGCGGCTGGTCGGCGCGGAGCGGCCTCCCCGTCCGCGGGTCGGCGCGGTGCTATCCTCGGTCAATGCTGTTCGGCCGGCTCCTCCTTCTCCGCCGCGACGAGACCTCGATCTGACAGGCCTCTCTCGTCGCGGTGTCTCTCGTGGGCTGACCACCGTTCCTGAGGAAGAGAATCCCGCCATGCACGACAGTTCCCCCGACACGACCGCGCGCCCGGGCATCGAGCGCCCGAGCACCGAGCGCCCGAGAACCCTGGCCGAGAAGGTCTGGGACGACCACCTCGTCGCCAAGGGCGAGGACGGCACCCCCGACCTGCTCTACATCGACCTGCACCTCGTGCACGAGGTGACCAGCCCGCAGGCGTTCGACGGCCTGCGCCAGGCCGGCCGCCCCGTCCGCCGCCCCGATCTCACGATCGCGACCGAGGACCACAACACGCCGACGGTGGGCATCGACAAGCCGATCGCCGACCTCACCAGCCGCACCCAGATCGAGACCCTGCGCCGCAACGCCGCCGAGTTCGGTGTCCGCCTGCACTCGCTCGGCGACATCGAGCAGGGCATCGTGCACGTCGTCGGCCCGCAGCTCGGCCTGACCATGCCCGGCATCACCGTGGTCTGCGGCGACTCGCACACGTCGACCCACGGTGCTTTCGGCGCGATGGCCTTCGGCATCGGCACCAGCGAGGTCGAGCACGTGATGGCGACGCAGACGCTGCCGCTCAAGCCGTTCAAGACGATGGCGATCACCGTCGAGGGCGAGCTGCGCGAGGGCGTCACGGCGAAGGACATCATCCTCGCCGTCATCGCGAAGATCGGCACCGGCGGCGGTCAGGGCTACGTGCTCGAGTACCGCGGCTCGGCGATCCGCGCGCTCTCGATGGAGGGCCGGATGACGATCTGCAACATGTCGATCGAGGCCGGGGCCCGCGCCGGCATGGTCGCGCCGGACGAGACGACCTTCGCCTATCTCAAGGGCCGCCCGCACGCCCCCGAGGGTCAGGACTGGGACGACGCTGTCGCCTACTGGCGGACGCTGCCGAGCGACGAGGGCGCCGTCTTCGACGCCGAGGTCGTGCTCGACGCCGACGCGCTGGAGCCGTTCGTCACCTGGGGCACCAACCCCGGCCAGGGCGTCTCGCTCTCGCAGGCCGTGCCCGACCCCGACGCGATCGCGGACCCGGACGAGCGCTCGAACGCCCGCCGCGCCCTGGAGTACATGGACCTCGAGGCCGGCACCCCGATGAAGGAGATCCCGGTCGACGCGGTCTTCATGGGCTCCTGCACCAACTCGCGCATCGAGGACCTCCGCGCCTTCGCGTCGATCATCGCCGGCCGGACCAAGGCGCCCGGCGTCCGGGTGATGGTCGTCCCCGGCTCCGCCCGCGTGCGCATCGAGGCCGAGGCCGAGGGCCTGGACAAGGTGATCACCGCGTTCGGCGCCGAGTGGCGCTTCGCCGGCTGCTCCATGTGCCTCGGGATGAACCCCGACCAGCTCGCGCCGGGCGAGCGCTGCGCCTCCACCTCGAACCGCAACTTCGAGGGCCGGCAGGGCAAGGGCGGGCGCACCCACCTGGTCTCGCCGCTCGTCGCCGCCGCGACCGCCGTGCGCGGCACCCTCTCCAGTCCGTCCGACCTGGAGCCCGTCCGCGAGCTGGTGGAGGCCTGATCATGGAGAAGTTCGAGACCGTCACCGGCATCGCCGCGCCGCTGAAGCGCAGCAACGTCGACACCGACCAGATCATCCCGGCGGTGTTCCTCAAGCGGGTCACCAAGACCGGCTTCGAGGACGCGCTCTTCCACGGCTGGCGCCAGGACCCGGAGTTCGTGCTCAACCAGCCGGTCTTCCAGGGCGCGCAGATCCTCGTCGCCGGGCCGGACTTCGGCACCGGCTCCAGCCGCGAGCACGCCGTCTGGGCGCTGCGCGACTTCGGCTTCCGGGTCGTGCTCTCCTCGCGCTTCGGCGACATCTTCCGGGGCAACTCCGGCAAGCAGGGGCTGCTCGCCGCGGCCCTCGCCGAGGCCGACATCAAGCGGCTCTGGGAGCTCATCGACGGGACGCCGGGAATAGAAGCGACCGTCGATCTGGTTGGTCGTACGGTCACCGCCGGTGGCGAGACCTTCCCCTTCGAGGTCGACGACTACACTCGTTGGCGCCTGATCGAAGGGCTGGACGACATCGGCCTGACCCTGCGCGACGAAGCGCTCATCTCCGAATTCGAGACCCGTCGCGCGAGCTGGCGGCCCAAGACATTGCCGGTGAAATAGCGTGAACACACTTCTTCAGGATGCCAAGGCGGCGGGAGCCCGAGTGGGAATGACGACCGAGCGGCTCACCATCCACGGCGGTCGTCCGCTGAAGGGCCGGATCGAGCTCAAGGGCGCGAAGAACCTCGTCACGAAGGCGATGGTCGCGGCGCTCCTCGGCGAGACCGCGTCGACGCTGCGCGACGTGCCGGACATCAGCGACGTCCGCGTCGTGAAGGGCCTCCTCGAGGTGCACGGCGTGAAGGTGCAGCAGGGCCCGGAGGTGGGCGAGCTGATCCTCGACCCGTCCGCCGTCGAGTCGGCGCACTTCGCCGACATCGACGCGCACGCCGGCTCGAGCCGCATCCCGATCCTCTTCTGCGGACCGCTGCTGCACCGCCTCGGCGAGGCGTTCATCCCCGACCTCGGCGGCTGCCGCATCGGCGACCGCCCGATCGACTACCACCTCGAGGTGCTCCGCAACTTCGGCGCCATCGTCGAGAAGCTGCCCTCCGGCATCCGGATGTCGGCGCCCGAGGGGCTGCACGGCGCCAAGGTGTCGCTGCCCTACCCGAGCGTCGGCGCGACCGAGCAGGTGCTCCTCACCGCGGTCCGCGCCTCGGGCATCACCGAGCTGTCGGGTGCGGCGATCGAGCCGGAGATCATGGATCTCATCAACATCCTGCAGAAGATGGGCGCCATCATCTCGGTCGACACCGACCGCGTGATCCGCATCGAGGGCGTCGACCGCCTCGAGGGCTACACCCACCGTGCGCTCTTCGACCGCAACGAGGCCGCCTCCTGGGCCGCCGCGGCGCTCGCGACCGACGGCGACATCTTCGTCGGCGGCGCTCGCCAGCAGGAGATGACGACCTTCCTCAACGTCTTCCGCAAGGTCGGCGGCGCGTTCGAGATCGCCGAGGACGGCATCCGCTTCTACCACCCCGGTGGCGAGCTGAAGCCGGTCATCATCGAGACCGACGTGCACCCCGGCTTCATGACCGACTGGCAGCAGCCGCTCGTCGTGGCGCTGACCAAGGCCAAGGGCGTCTCGATCGTGCACGAGACCGTCTACGAGCAGCGCTTCGGCTTCGTCGACGCGCTGGTCGAGATGGGCGCGACCATCCAGATCCACCGCGAGTGCCTCGGCGGCCAGGCCTGCCGCTTCGGTCAGCGCAACTTCATGCACTCGGCGGTCATCTCCGGGCCGTCGAAGCTGCACGGCGCCGACATCGTCGTGCCGGATCTGCGCGGAGGCTTCTCGCACCTGATCGCCGCGCTCTCGGCCGAGGGCACCTCCCACGTCTCGAACATGGGCATCATCAGCCGCGGCTACGAGAACTTCCTCACCAAGCTCGAGCTCCTCGGCGCCGACTTCTCGCTCGACGACTAGTCCGCCGCGCGGGAGTTCCGGACCACCTCCGGCACGTGAAACCGGCTCCGGCTCGCAGAATCCCCCCGATCCTGCGAGCCGGAGCCGTCTCCGCGTGCCGAGCTGCGCCGGCCGCGATCTCCGGCTCGTGAAACGTGCTCCGGCTCGTCGATTCGGCCGAATCTCGCGAGCCGGAGTCCTTTCTGCGTGCCGGAGCTGTGCCCGGAGTCCGCGGGCTCGACCTTCGGCTCGTGGAACCGCGTTGGGCTCGTCGATTCGGCTGGTTTCTGCGAGCCGGAGGTGTTTCTGCGTGCCCGAGCTGCGCGCAGAGACCGTGGGCTCGAGCTTCGGCTCGTGGAATCGCGTCGGGCGTCGGATTGCCTGGTTGCTACGAGCCGGAGTCGTTTCTGAGTGCCGGAGCCGTCCTCGGGGCCGCGGGCTCGACCTTCGGCTCGTGGAACCGCGTCCGGCTCGTCGGATCGGCTGATTCCTGCGTGCCGGAGTTCTTTCTGCGTGCCGGAGCTGTGCCCGGAGTCCGTGGGCTCGAGCTTCGGCTCGTGGAATCGCGTCGGGCTTGTCGATTCGGCTGGTTCCTGCGTGCCGGAGGTGTTTCTGCGTGCCGGAGCTGTCCGCGGAGTCCGCGGGCTCGCGCTCCGGCTCGTGGAATCGCGTCGGGCTCGTCGATTCGGCTGGTTTCTGCGAGCCGGAGGTGTTTGTGCGTGCCGGAGCTGTGCCCGGAGTCCGCCGGCTCGACCTCCGGCTCGTGGAACCGCGTCCGGCTCGTCGAATCGGTCGGATTCCGCGTGCCGGGGCCGGTTCTGCGGGCCGGGGAGCGCACGCCGGACGTCACGACGTCCGCTCCGGTGCCCGCCCGGAGGTCCCCGTGTCGACGGCGCGTCTCGCCGCACCCGGAGCGTCGGCCGCACCGCGACGCCTCGCGGGCGGGAGCGGCGCGGGATGCGAGGATGGGCGGGTGTCTGAACGAAGCCGTCCGTCCATCTTCTGGCTCCTCGCGGCGTTGGTGATCCCGACGCTCACCGCCTCCGTGGACCTCCGGGTCCGCGACATCGACAAGATCCCGAGCAGGGGCGCGTTCGTGTTCGCGCCGAACCACTACAGCGAGATCGACCCGTTCATCACCGGCTGGACGCTCTGGCGGGCCGGTCGTGCGCCGCGCTTCCTGGCGAAGGCGTCGCTGTTCAAGATCCCGGTCGCCGGCGCGATCCTCCGCGCCTCGGGGCAGATCCCGGTCGAGCGGGCGGGCTCCGTGCGCGGCAGCGAGCCGCTCAAGGCGGCGAAGGAGCTGGTCGATCAGGGCGGCTCCGTCCTGATCTACCCCGAGGGCACGCTCACCCGCGATCCCGAGCTCTGGCCGATGCGCGGCAAGACCGGCGCGGTGCGGATGGCGCTGCAGTACGGCCTGCCCGTCGTGCCGGTCGCGCACTGGGGCACGCAGCAGCTGATGGGCCGCTACTCCAGGAAGATCACCCTCTTCCGCCGCAAGCGCGTCGACGTCCTGGTCGGCGACCCCGTCGACCTGTCCGCGTTCCGCGGGCGCAGCCTCGACTCCGCGACGCTCAACGAGGCCTCGGCCGTCGTGATGGCCGCGATCACCCGACTGCTCGAGGAGCTCCGCGGCGAGACCGCGCCCGAGAAGCGCTGGAATCCGGCGGAGCACAACCAGAAGGGCACGGGACGCTTTGAGCCGGAGCAGTAGGACCGAGAAGACGCCGATCCCCGTTCCGCGGCGGGTCGCCGTCCTCGGCGCCGGCAGCTGGGGGACCACCTTCGCGAAGATCCTCGCCGACGGCGGCTCCGACGTCGTGATGTGGGCGCGCCGCGCCGAGCTGGCCCGCGAGATCACCGAGGCCAAGCGCAACAGCGACTACCTGCCCGGCATCAACCTGCCGCGCAACATCCGGGCCACGCCGCGGATCGAGGAGGCGCTCGAGGGCGCCGACCACGTCTACCTCTCCATCCCCTCGCAGACGCTGCGCGGGAACCTCGAGGCGATCACCCCGTTCCTCACCGAGCGCACGGTGCTCGTGTCGCTGATGAAGGGCGTCGAGAAGGGCACCGGCGCCCGGATGAGCGAGGTCATCTCGCAGGTGCTGCCGATCGATCCGAGCCGCATCGCGGTCGCCTCGGGGCCGAACCTCGCGCTCGAGATCGCGAAGGAGCAGCCGACCGCGGCGGTCATCGCCTCGGAGAGCCTCGTCACCGCGCAGGAGGTCGCGCTGGCCGCGACCAACCGCTACTTCCGCTCCTACGTCAACACCGACGTGATCGGCACCGAGTTCGGCGGCGTGCTGAAGAACCTGATCGCGGTCGCGATCGGCATCGTCGACGGCGTCGGCTACGGCGAGAACACCAAGGCGTCGATCATCACCCGCGGTCTCGCCGAGATGACCGACTTCGCCGTCGCGTACGGCGGCCGGCCCGAGACCATGTCCGGGCTGGCCGGCCTCGGCGATCTGATCGCGACCTCGAGCTCGTCGCTCTCGCGCAACAACACCGCGGGGCGCCTGCTCGGGCAGGGCTACAGCTTCGGCGACGTCGTGAAGTCGATGCAGCAGACGGCGGAGGGGCTCTCGTCCGTCGCGCCGATCCTCGAGCTCGCCCGGGCCCGCGGGGTCGACATGCCCATCGTCGAGCAGGTGGCGCAGGTGCTCGCCGGTACGCTCGATCCGAAGGACATCGCGCCGCACCTGACCACGGATTCGGACGAGCCCCAGGGTGAGAGGAACCTCGATGACCAGCAAGCTCGCAGTGGCCGTTCTGTTCGGGGGGCGTTCCAGCGAGCACTCGATCAGCTGCGCAACGGCGGCAGGGGTGCTGCGGGCGATCGATCGTGATCGCTTCGACGTGATCCCGGTGGGGATCACCGCCGACGGCGCGTTCGTGCTCGAGGAGGACCGCCCGGAGAAGTTCGCACTCGACGCGAGCGCCCTGCCGCGGGTCGAGGACAACGGCACGCGCGTGCACTGGCCGGAGTCGGCGCTCTCGCGCGAGCTGACCGTCACCGCGGCCGACGGCTCCGTCCGCTCGCTGGGCGATCTCGACGTGGTGCTGCCGATCCTGCACGGTCCGTGGGGCGAGGACGGCACGGTGCAGGGGATGCTCGAGCTGATCGCCCTGCCCTACGTCGGCTCCGGCGTGCTCGCCTCGGCGCTCGGAATGGACAAGCACTTCACCAAGACCGTCTTCCGCGCCGCCGGCATCGCCGTCGCCCCCTGGTACACGGTGACCGAGGCCGAGTGGCGCGAGGACCCGAGCGACGCCGCCGCGGCCCTCGACGAGCTCGGGCTGCCGGCGTTCGTCAAGCCGGCCCGCGCCGGGTCGAGCGTCGGCGTGAGCCGGGTCGACGAGCGCTCGCAGCTGGACGCGGCGCTGGAGGAGGCCTTCTCGCACGACTCCCGCGTGCTGATCGAGTCCGCGATCGTCGGCCGCGAGGTCGAGATCGGCGTGCTCGGCGGGCGCCGCGGGGCGCCGGCGCGCGCCTCCGTCGCCGGCGAGGTCGTCGTCAGCGGCGGCGGCTTCTACGACTTCGAGGCCAAGTACCTCGGGATGAAGGGCGTCGAGCTGGTCTGCCCGGCCGAGCTCACCGACGCCGAGCTCGCCGAGATGCGCAGGCTCGCCGTCAGCGCTTTCACCGCGATCGGCGCCGAGGGTCTCGCCCGGGTCGACTTCTTCCTGACGGCCGACGGCTTCGTCATCAACGAGATCAACACCATGCCGGGCTTCACGCCGATCTCGATGTTCCCGCGGATGTGGGGCGCGAGCGGCGTCGACTACCCCGACCTGATCAGCGAGCTGCTCGACCTGGCGCTCGAGCGCGTGCCGGCCGCGGTCCGATGACCGCGGGCCTCGGGCTCCGGCTCGAACCGGGCCCGCGGGCGCCGTTCGAGCAGATCCGCGAGGGGATCACCGCGCAGGTCGCCGCGGGGTCGCTCCTGGTGGGGACGAGGCTGCCCGCGGTGCGGGCGCTCGCCGAGGAGCTCGGCGTCGCTCCGGGGACCGTCGCGCGCGCCTACAAGGAGCTCGAGGCCGCGGGGATCGTCGAGACGCGGGGCCGGGCGGGGACCGTCGTGTCCGGCGGCGTCGACGCGGTCGAGCACGAGCTGCAGCTCGCGGCCGGAGCGTACGCGGCGCGGGCACGGGCGCTCGGAGCGACGTCGCAGCGTGCGCTCGAGGTCGCGGCCGCCGCGCTCGGCACCACCGCCTGACGACCCGCCTGACGCCCCACCGGCCGAGGCGTCAGCCGGTCGGCGTGCCAGAGGGGTCGAGGGTGTCGGTGTCCGACACGTTCGTGCAGGCGCGCTCCTGCGGCAGGTAGGAGACGGCGTTCGCCAGGTCGACGACGGCCGAGGTGCCGGAGGCGCGGCTCTGGTCGACGGTGATCTCGACGGCGGGGTCGCGGCCGTAGGTGGTCAGCGTGTAGACGTCCTCGGCCGCCTGCGTCTCGTCGATGATCCAGTCGACGCCGCTGACCGAGACGCAGAGATCGGTCGTCGGGCCGGGCGGGGTGACTCCGCAGTGCAGGATGACCGCGGCCGGGGTGCCCCAGGCGGCCGTGCCCTGCGCGTTCGTCTCGCGCTCGGGCAGCTCGGCGACCACGTCGGGCAGGCGCGCGGAGACCTCGGCGCAGCCGGTGCTGGTGGCGTCGGCGGCCGGCTGCAGCGCGACGGCGGCCGAGCAGCCGGTCAGCAGCAGGGCCGCAGAGGCGGCGACCAGGGGCAGGCGGTGGAGACGGGGGGACATCACCGGCAACGCTAGCGTGTGAACCATGGCACCCGATCCGAGCCCCACCCTGGCCGAGCTCAGCGAGGGCGAGGTGCTCGCCCGGCTCCTGCCGCGGTTCGGCGGCGGTGCGGACACGCTGGTCGGGCCGGGCGACGACTGCGCGGTGCTGCGGGCGCCGGACGGCCGCTTCGTCGTGACGACCGACATGATGGTGCACGGCCCGGACTTCCGCCTCGCCTGGTCCACCTCCTTCGACCTGGGGTGGAAGGCGGCCGCGTCCAACCTCTCCGACGTCGCCGCGATGGGCGCGCGGCCGACCGGGCTGGTGGTCGCGATCGCGGCTCCGCGGCACCTCGGGGTGGACGTGCTGGAGGGGATCGCCGACGGGCTCGCCGCCGGCTGCGCGGCGATGGCGCCGGGCTGCGCGGTCGTCGGCGGCGACCTGTCCGCCTCGGGGACGCTGACCCTGGCGATCACGGCCTTCGGCTCGCTCGACGGCCGGGCGCCCGTGCTGCGCGGCGGGGCGCGGCCGGGCGACCTGATCGCGACGGCCGGGCCGCTCGGTGTCGCCGGGCTGGGACTGCGGCTGCTCTTCGAGCGGGCGACGGCGGCGGGGGAGCCCGACGCCGCACTCGCGCGGGCGCTGCGGGAGGCGCATCCGGAGGTGCTCGACGCGCAGCTGCGGCCGACACCGCCGATCGCGGCCGGCGTCGCGGCGGGCGGGGTCGCCACGGCGATGATGGACGTCTCGGACGGCGTCGTCCTCGACGCGCGCCGGCTGGCCCGCGCGAGCGGCGTCCTGCTCGATCTCGATCCGGACGCCGTCGACGCGCACGCGCGGCCGCTCACAGCGGTCGACGGGATCGACGCGCCGCTCGCCCGCGCGCTCGTGCTCGGCGGCGGCGAGGACCACGCGATGCTCGCCTGCTTCCCGCCCGGCGCGGCGCTGCCGCAGGGGTTCACCGCCCTGGGCACGGTGCGCGAGGGCGCACCGGAGGTGCGGCTCGGCGGAGTCGCGCTGGACGAGCGCGGCGGCTGGGACCCCTACCTGGGCTGGGACGGCGCGGCGGGGTGATCCGCGGCGGCCGACGGCTCGGCTACTCGAGTGCCGCGGGCGAGGCAGGCGAAGCCCACCAGATCGTCGTCTCGCCGTAGTCCTTCCGCCGGTCGCGCTCGAGTCCGGCCGGCCACTGCGGCTCCGGGCTGCGCGAGCTGCGCTCGACGACGACGACGGAGTGCTCGCCGAGCAGCGGCGCGACCCCGGCGAGATCGGCGGCCAGCTCGTCCTCGGCGAGATCGTAGGGCGGGTCGAGGAAGACGGTGTCGGCGTTGACGGCGGGCGAGCCGTCGAGGAACGAGCGCACCGAGGCGATCACGACCTCGATCCGCGGCTTGGGGCGCTTGTTCGAGGCGGCGGACGCCGTGATCGCGCGCACGTTCTCGCCCGCCGTCCTCGCCGCCTTCGGATCGCGCTCGACGAGCAGCACGGCGGCGGCCCCGCGGCTGGCCGCCTCGAGCCCGAGGGCGCCGGAGCCGGCGTAGAGGTCGATCACGGTGGCGCCGTCGAGCGCGTCACGCGCCTCCAAAGCCGAGAAGATCGCCTCGCGGACCCGGTCGCTCGTGGGCCGGGTGCCGGCGCGGGGGACCCGCAGAGTGAGCGATCCGGCGAAGCCGGCGATGATCCTGGTCACCGTTCCGAGCATAGGACGACCGGTCGATCCGCGAGACCCCTGCGAACCCTGAGCCGTTTTCCGGCTTGCACTGCGAGAATCACCAGCTATGACGTCCCTCGATGACACCCTCTCCGCAGTCGGCACGGACTCGGGGCGCGGTGCGGCTCCCGGATCGTCGATGACCCGCGAGGAGTTCAGCGCCCACTGCGCCGCCGTCCTGGCCAATCTGACGAGCGTGATCGACGGCAAGGACGCCGAGGTCTCGATGGCGCTCACCGTGTTCCTGGCGGGCGGGCACCTGCTGATGGAGGACGTGCCGGGCACCGGCAAGACGGTGCTCGCGAAGTCGCTGGCCGCCTCCGTCGGCGGCACGGTCTCGCGGATCCAGTTCACCCCCGATCTGCTGCCCTCCGACGTCACCGGCGTCTCGATCTTCAATCAGGCGACCCGCGACTTCGAGTTCAAGCCGGGCCCGGTGTTCGCGAACGTGGTGATCGGCGACGAGATCAACCGCGCCTCGCCCAAGACCCAGTCCGCGCTGCTCGAGTGCATGGAGGAGCGGCAGGTCTCGGTCGACGGGGTCACCCACGTCCTCCCGCGGCCGTTCGCCGTCGTCGCGACGCAGAACCCTGTCGAGATGGAGGGCACCTACAGCCTCCCCGAGGCGCAGCGCGACCGGTTCATGGCACGCCTGTCGCTCGGCTACCCGGACGAGCGGGCCGAGCTCGAGATGATCCGCACCCGCGACGCGGCGAGCCCGCTGGAGGAGCTGCGGCAGGTCGTCGGCCGGGACGAGCTCGAGCGGATGATGGACTACGTCCAGTCGATCTACGTCGCGCCGCCGGTGCAGGAGTACGTCGTCGCGATCATGCAGGCCACGCGCATCGATCCGGAGCTGCGGCTCGGCGGGAGCCCGCGGGCGACCCTGCAGCTGATCGCCGCGGCGAAGGCGCTCGCCGCGATCAACGACCGCGACTTCGTCGTGCCGGACGACATCGACGTGCTCGCGGTGCCGGTGCTGTGCCACCGGCTGCTGCCGGCCACCCGGCTCCCCGGCCGCTCGGGCACGAGCGCCTCGCACTCCGTCTCCGAGATCGTCCAGCGCATCGTCGCGGCCACTCCCGTCCCGTTCGGCAATCGTGCCGACTGAGCCCCGCGGCCCGGAGCGGCCGCCCCGGCGCATCGGGGCGCTCCCGGCCGTCGCCGGCATCGCTCTGACGCTGCGCGGCTGGGCCCTCGTCGTCCTCGGCGTGCTCGGGATCGCCGTCGCGCCGATCATCGAGTTCCGCGAGCTGCTCTTCGTGGCGATCGTGCTGCTCGGGCTGCCGATCGCGGCGATCGTGACGCTGATCGCGGTGACGCCGGTGCTGCAGGTGCAGCGCCGGTTCGCACCGCAGGTGGTGGCGGTGGGCGACGTGGTCGACGTCGACGTCGTCCTCGACAACCGCGGTGCGGCCGTTCCTGCCGGTGCCCGCGCGGAGGACCGGCTCGACCGGGTCGAGCGCGGTCTCGTCACCGGGCGGACCGTGGCGCGCGGCGCCTTCACCCTGCCCGCGATCGCGCTGCGGGGGAGCGGCTCGAGCCGGGTGCGCGCCCGCTACCGCCTTCCGGCCGGCCGGCGCGGCATCCACCGCATCGGCCCGCTCCGCCTCACCCGGCGCGACGCCTTCGGGCTCGCCGTGCGCGAGACGGTCGTCGGCGCGGCCCAGCCCTTCGTGGTGACTCCGCGGGCCGTTCCGCTGCAGAGCGACGTGCTCGACGCCTACGGCGCCGGCGGCTCCAGCCCGGTCGCGCACGCGACGGCGGGAGCGGGGACCGACGACGTGATCCCGCGCGACTACCGCCCCGGCGACGCCATGCGCCGCGTGCACTGGCGGGCGAGCGCCCGCTCCGGTGAGCTGAAGGTGCGCCAGGACGAGCAGAACACGGACCCGCACGCCTGGATCCTGCTCGAGACGCGCGCCGCGAGGATCCTCGACGAGCGCGGCGGCGACGACCGGCTGGAGTGGGCGGTCTCGATGACCGCCTCGCTCGCCGTGCACCTGCTCGAGCGCGGCTTCGAGACGCACCTGGTCGAGACCGGCGCGACCGATCAGCTCGGCCGCTCCGAGGACGAGCGCGAGGTCGCGCACGACGTGCTGCTGCGACTGGCCGAGCTCGCCCCCGCCGACGACTCCGTCGAGGCGGTCGGCCGGATCGCGAGCGAGATGCGCGACGCGGGCGGCAGCCGCCCGGTCTTCGCCGTGCTCTCGCGGCTGCACGAGGAGGACCTCGCCGCCCTGGCGTCGCTTGCGGCGCACGCGCGCCCGGCGGTCGCCTTCCTGGTCGGCGGCACTCCCGAGGAGGAGTCGGCGCTGATCGCGCTCGGCTGGTACCCCGTGCCGGTCTCGCCGCGGACGGCCGTCGAGGAGGCGTGGGCGCAGGCCCTCGCCCTGCGGATGGTCGCGTGACCCGCCGCGGTGGTGACGCCCGCTCGGGCTCGATCCTGCTCACGGGGCTGCTCTGGCTCGCCCTCGTCACCGCCTCCTCCGGGCTCGGCCGGCTGCTCGAGGGCGTCGGCTGGCTGGTCCAGCTGGGCGTGGCGGTCGCGTTCGTGCTCGCCGTCCCCGCGGCGGCGCGGGCGCTGCGCGCGCACCCGGTCGTGCCGCCGATCCTCGCCACGCTGACGGCCGTCGGCGTGCTCGTTGCCATGTTCGTGCCGGCCCGGTCCCTTCTGCTGATCATCCCGACGCCCGCGGCGATCGCCGACGCGCAGGCGCTCGCGCAGGCGGGCTTCACCTCGATCGCCGAGCAGGGCCTGCCCGCGGTCGCCGACGAGGGCATCGCCTTCCTGCTCATCGGCGGCGTCGTCGTGCTGGCCTGGGCGACCGATCTCTTCGCCTTCTCCGTGCGGCTGCCCGCGCTCGCCGGGCTCTTCCCCGCGACCCTGCTCGCGGTGCCGGCCGTCATCGACCCGAGCTCGGTCTCCTGGACCAGCCTGCTGCTGACGGCGCTGGCCTACATCGCGATCCTCGCGGTCAGCGCCCGGCCGCAGCGCCGCGACCCGAGCCCGGTGTCGCCCGCGGCGGCGCTGCCGGCGCTCGCGGCCGCGGCGGTCGTCGTCCTGGCCGCCGGGCTGCTCTCCGGATCCGCGGGCGGCTTCACCCGCGTCTCCACGCCGTCCGGCGTGTCGGGCACGCTCTTCAACGGCTCGATCGACCCGGTCGTCGCGCTCGGCGCCGATCTGCGCCGGCCGAATCCGGTCACGGTGCTGCGCTACTCGACCGACTCCGATCTGCCCGTCTACCTCCGCGTGCTCACCGTCTCCGACTTCGAGGGCGAGGACTGGGCGCCGAGCGACACCGAGGAGACGGCGGACATCGCGGCTCCCATCGCCCCCGCCGGGCTCGGCGAGGGCGTGCCACGCGAGACGGAGCAGGTCGACGTCTCGGTCGAGACCCTCCGCAGTCGCTGGCTGCCCGTGCCGTACCCGGTCGCCGAGCTGAGCGGCGTCGGCGACGGCTGGCTGCAGGACGTGCAGGACGGCTCGATCCGCGGCGACGCCACCACCCGCGCCGGCGACGAGTACCAGGTGGAGGCGCTGCGCCTCGAGCCCGACCCGCAGCAACTCCTCGACGCGCCGGTGCCCACCGGCTTCGAGCGCTACCTCTCGCTCCCGGACGACGTGCCCGAGATCGTGCGCACGACGGCGGCCGAGGTCACGGCGGACGCGGTGACCGCCTACGACCGGGCCCGCGCGCTGCAGACCTTCTTCCGCTCCTCGCAGTTCCGCTACTCGGAGGACACCCCGGCGGAGGAGGGCTACGACGGCGACGGCGTCGGCGTGCTCGCGTCCTTCCTGGAGGTGCGCGAGGGCTACTGCGTGCACTTCGCCTCGGCGATGGCCGTGATGGCCCGCGAGCTGGGCATCCCCTCGCGGCTCGCCATCGGCTACCAGCCGGGCTCGGTCGTCCCGTCGCCGGGCACCGAGCTGACGAGCTACCGGGTGCAGTCCTCGGACCTGCACGCCTGGCCCGAGCTCTACTTCGAGGGCGTCGGCTGGCTGCCGTTCGAGCCGACGCCGAGCCGAGGCGCCCCCGCCTCCTACACGCTGCCGAGCGCGACGACGTCCGCGCCGTCGACGACCCCGGGCTCCGCGCCGAGCTCGGCCCCCGGAGCGGCGGCCGAGCAGACCGCGACGCCGACGGCCACGGCGACGACCGCGACGACCGCACCGGGCGCGCTCGGCGGCACGGCGGCGACGAGCGCGCCCGTCGTGACGCTCTGGACCCTGCTGCTCCTGCTGCTCCTCGTGCCGTGGCTGGCCCGGGTCGTGCAGCGAGCCCTGCGGCGGCGCCGTGCGGCCGACGGCGCGCTCGAGCCCGCCTGGGCGGAGCTGCTGGCCAGCGCCCGCGATCTCGGCGTGCCCGTCGACGAGGCGGAGTCGCCGCGGGCGCAGGAGGCGCTGATCCGCGACGCCCTCGAGGACGAGGAGGCCCGCTCGGCGCTGCGCACCCTGCGGGAGGGCGTCGAGCGCGTGCGCTACGCCCCGGTGCCGGCAGAGGACGCGGCGGGCTGGCGCGCGGCGGCGACCGTCGTCGCGGGACTGCGTGCCGCGGCCGGGACCGGCAGGCGGCTGACCGCGGCGATCGCGCCCCGCTCCGTGCTCGGCGCTCTCACGCGGGTCCGGCGTCCGAGGTCCGACCTATGATCGTCGGGTGATCCCGGACCCCCTCGACGACCAGCTCGCACCGCTGATCGGCCCGCGGACCGCGAAGCCGATCGAGAAGGCGTTCGGCTACCGCACGGTCGGCGAGCTGCTCGGCCACTACCCGCGCCGCTACGCCAAGCGCGGCGAGCTGACCGAGCTCTCGCGCCTGCCGGTGGGCGAGAACGTGACGATCGTCGCCGAGGTCCGCGAGGTGCGCTCGCGCGAGATGAAGAACCGCCGCGGGGGACTGCTCGAGGTGATCATCTCGGACGGCACGGGCACCCTCTCGCTGACGTTCTTCGGTCAGCCCTGGCGCGCCGCGCAGCTGCACCGCGGGGCGCGCGGCATCTTCGCCGGGACCGTGTCGATGTTCCGCGACACGAAGCAGCTCACCCACCCCGACTACCGGCTCTTCGACGACGAGGAGGTCACGGCGCACGGCCCGATCGGGAAGTCGGTGCTCGCGAAGGACTGGACCGAGCGGCCGATCCCGATCTACCCCGCGACCAGCACGATCGCGAGCTGGCAGCTGCAGGCGGCGATCGGCGTGGTGCTCGACAACCTGAAGTACGTGCAGGACCCGATCCCGCCGGAGGTGCGCGCGAGCCGCTCGCTGCTCGACCTCGGTGCCGCGCTGGAGCTGATCCACCGGCCGCCGCGCGAGGGCGAGGAGGCGAAGGCGCGCGACACCCTGCGCTTCCACGAGGCGTTCCTGCTGCAGCTGGCGCTGCTCGAGCGGCGGGCGGCCGCCCGCTCGACCCCGGGGACCGCGCGGGTCGCGGCGGCCGGCGGGCTGCTCGAGCGCTTCGACGCCGCGCTGCCGTTCACCCTGACCGAGGATCAGAAGACGGTCGGCCGCGAGATCACCGCCGACCTCGCGGACGAGTCGCCGATGTCGCGGCTGGTGCAGGGCGAGGTGGGCTCGGGCAAGACCCTGGTCGCGCTCCGCGCCATGCTCGCGACGGCCGAGAGCGGCGGGCAGGCGGCCCTGCTCGCGCCGACCGAGGTGCTCGCCGGCCAGCACCTCCGCTCGATCGTCCGCACCCTCGGGCCCGAGCTGTCGGCCGAGCTCGTGCCGACCCTCCTCACCGGCGGTCTCGGCGCGGCGGCCCGGCGCGCGGCGCTGCTGCGGATCGTCTCGGGCACCGCGAAGATCGTGGTCGGCACGCACGCCCTGCTCGGCGACAAGGTGTCGTTCTACGACCTCGGCCTCGTCGTGATCGACGAGCAGCACCGCTTCGGCGTCGACCAGCGCGACGCCCTGCGGCGGAAGGGCGCCCAGCCGCCGCACGTGCTGGTGCTCACCGCGACGCCCATCCCGCGCACCGTCGCGATGACGGTCTTCGGCGACCTCGACGTCTCGACCATCCGCGAGCTGCCGGCCGGCCGCCCCGGCATCAGCAGCCACGTCGTGTCGCTGGCCGACCGACCCGCCCTGATCGCTCGCGCTTGGGAGCGGGCCGACGAGGAGATCCGCAAGGGCCACCAGGTCTACCTCGTCTGCCCGGCGATCGAGCCGGGGGAGGCGGCCGAGGGCCCGCTCGCCGCGGAGGACGAGCCCGCGGCCACTCCGCTGTCGACGGTGTCGGAGACGATCGAGGGGGTCCGCCGGCACCCCCTGCTGGGGAAGCGGCGCTCGGCCGCCCTGCACGGGCGGATGACGGCGGAGGAGAAGGACGCCGTGATGCAGGCCTTCGCGGCCGGCGAGATCGACGTCCTCGTCTCGACCACGGTCATCGAGGTAGGCGTCGACGTGCCGAACGCGTCGATGATGATCGTCCTCGACGCCGAGCGCTTCGGCGTCTCGCAGCTGCACCAGCTGCGCGGGCGGATCGGTCGCGGCGGCGTGCCCGGCGTCTGCCTCTTCGTCACCGCTGCCGAGGCCGGCACGACGCCGCGCGAGCGGGTCGAGACCGTCGCGGCGACCCTCGACGGCTTCGATCTCGCCGAGGCCGACCTCGAGCTGCGCCGCGAGGGCGACGTGCTCGGCGATTCGCAGTCCGGCGGGCGCTCCTCCCTGCGGCTGCTGCGCGTCGTGCAGGACTCCTGGCTCATCGTCGAGGCCCGGGTGCTGGCCGAGCGGCTGCTCGAGACCGACCCGGTGCTCGCGCTGCACGACCGCCTCCGCGCCGCCCTCGAGCGACGGGTGCAGGAGCGCGACCGCGAGTTCCTCGGCAAGAGCTGACCGGCTCCGCGCGCGAGTGGCCCGATACGCTGGGCGCATGGCCCGCATCGCCGTCGTCCCCGGCTCGTTCGACCCCGTCACGCTCGGGCATCTCGACGTCATCGAGCGCGCCGCGCGTCTCGTCGACGAGCTGCACGTGGTCGTCGTGCACAACCCGGCCAAGACGGCGCTGCTGCCGATCGCGCAGCGGGTCGCGCTGATCGAGCAGTCGATCGCCGAGGCCGGGATCGAGGGCAGGATCGTCGTCGCGTCCTGGAGCATGGGCCTGCTCGTCGACTACTGCACCGACGTCGGCGCGAGCATCCTGGTGAAGGGCATCCGCTCGCAGGTCGACGTGGCCTACGAGACGCCGATGGCGATCGTCAACCGCAACCTCGCGCACGTCGAGACCGTCTTCCTGCTGCCGGACCCCGCGCACGCGCACGTCTCCTCCTCGCTGGTGCGGCAGGTCTCGGCGCTCGGCGGCGACGTGTCGCCCTACGTGCCGCCGGCCGTCGCCGCCTACCTCGCCTCCTGAGCGCCGCCGTTCGCACGAGGTCGCCCCGGCTCGCAAGGGCCCGGCCGCGTGCACCCGCTGAGCCCGGCGCCTGGGAGAATGGCGGGATGAGTGCGATGCGCGTGGCGGCCTGGGGCCTCGAGGGGATCCCGGAGGTGGTGCCGGGCGACGACCTGCTCGGGCTGATCCTCGCCGCGATCGAGGCGGCCCCGGCGGCGGACCGCCCCGTCGACGGCGACGTCCTCGTGGTGACCAGCAAGGTCGTCTCCAAGGCCGAGGGCCGCGTGGTCGCCGCCGCCGACCGCGAGGACGCGATCACCGCCGAGACGGTGCGCGTCGTCGCCACCCGGGCGCACGCGCACGGGGTCACCCGGATCGTGGAGAACCGCCTGGGCATCGTCCAGGCCGCCGCCGGGGTCGACTCGAGCAACGTGCCGGAGGGCACCGTGCTGCTGCTGCCGGTCGACCCCGACGCGTCCGCTCGCGCGCTCTGCGCGGGACTGCGCGACCGCCTCGGCGCCCGCGTCGGCGTGGTCGTCAGCGACACCCTCGGGCGCGCCTGGCGGGTGGGCCAGACCGACGCCGCCATCGGAGCGGCCGGACTGCTCGTGGTCGACGATCTGCGCGGCGCCGTCGACGCGCTCGGGCGCACCCTCGCCGTCACGATCCCCGCGGTGGCCGACGAGATCGCCGCGCTCGGCGACCTCGTCAAGGGGAAGGCGACCGGGCACCCCGTCGCCGTCGTCCGCGGTCTCGGCCGGCTCGTCGCCGAGCTCGACGCCCCCGGCGCGCGCACGCTGACCCGCACGGGCCCGGACGACATGTTCCGCCTGGGCGCCGACGAGGCGCACGCCGAGGGCTACCGCGCGGGCTACGCCGCGGGCCTCGCCGCGGCCGAGCGGGCCGCCTCGTGAGCCGCCCCGTGAGCGGCGCCTGGACCGCCGTCGTCGTCTACCGCGGGCGCGGCACGTCGAAGACGCGGCTCGAGCTGGTCGCCCGCTCGGCCCTCGCCGAGGCCTTCCTCCTGGACACCCTCGCGGCGGTCGCCGAGGCGGAGGCGGTCGGCGCCGTCGTCCTCGTCACCTCGGACATGACCGCGGCCGAGCGCGCCGCGCGCGAGCACCCAGGTCTCGCTGTCATCGCCGACCCGGGAGAGCTGAACCCCGCCGTCGCGGCCGGCATCGCGGGGGCGCAGGACTTCCGCCCCGGCTCGCCCGTGATCGCCCTCACCGCGGACCTGCCGGCGCTGACGGCCGCCGATCTGGACGCTGCGCTCGCGGCGGCCGGCGGGTCGCCGGCGATGGTCGGCGACCGCGCGGGCAGCGGCACCACCGCGCTGCTCCTGCCGGGCGGCACCGGCCCCGAGCCCGCCTTCGGCCCTGACTCCCGCGCGCGGCACCGCAGCGCCGGCTACCGGGTGCTCGAGCTGCCCGAGACCTCGACGCTGCGCCTGGACGTCGACACCGTCGACGACCTGCGCGACGCCCAGGCGGTCGGTGTCGGCGCCTGGACCACCCGCGAGCTGCCGGGCGCGGCCTGAGCCGCACCCCGCCTCAGTCGGCGAGCAGCTCCCGCTCGAAGGCCGCGGTGAGCCCCCGGTCCACGGCGAGCGGTGCGCTGTCGACCGAGCGGATCGGCACCGCCCGGCGCGTGCTCGACACCAGCCACGCGGCCTCCGCGCCCGTCAGGGCCGCGACCGGCAGATCGCGGCGTGCGGAGGCGAGCCCGCGCTCCTCGCCGAGCGTCAGGATCCGCGCCACCGTCGTGCCGTCGAGGATCCCGGCTCCCGCGGCGGGCGTGACGAGCACCCCGTCGGCGAGCAGCACGAGGCTGGAGGTGGCGCCCTCGAGCAGCAGCCCGTCGCTCGTGCGCCAGACCACGTCGTCGGCGCCGCGGCTCCTCGCCTCGCGCAGCGCCGCCCGGGTCACGGCACCCGAGGTCGTCTTCACCCCGCCGAGCAGCCACGGCGCCCGCTCCAGCGCACCGAGCGCGTAGCCGCGGTCGAGCACGGCGACGGCGACGCCGCGGGCGCGCAGCTCCGAGGAGTCGGCCGTCGGCTCCGCCCGGACGCTCGCCCTGGCCCGCGTCGAGTCGCGGAAGCCGGCGACCATCCTGATGCTGAGGTCGTCCACGGCGTCGTGCTCGGCGACCGCGAGCGCGATCGCCGCCGACCACGCCGCGGCGTCCGGGATGCGGAGCCCGATCGCGGCGGCCGAGGCGGCGAGCCGCGCGAGGTGCTCCTCCTCCCCGCGCACCCTGCCGTGCAGCACGGCCAGCGTCTCGAAGACGCCGTCACCGCGCAGGTAGCCGGGCTCGTCGACCCGGACGAGGCCGGACTCCGGATCGCGGAGGCGGGGTGTGCCGGAGTCGTCGATCTCGACGAGGACGGGGGAGGTCATGCCCCCATCCTGGACCGCCGGACGCCTCAGCGAGCGCCGAGACCCCGCGCGACGTCCTCCGCCGTGAGCAGCTCGCGCGGCGACTCGGCGCGCGCGCCGGCGGCCGCGAGGACGTCGACCGCGGCGAGGGCGTCGAGGTCGAGACCGGTCGGCTCGGCGAGCGAGGTCACGGCGACCTGGTAGGTCCGGTAGGCGCCGAGCGGAGCGACGCCCTCCCGGCCGCCGCCGTCGAGGAAGCGCTCGACGAGCTCGGTCTGGTCGAGCAGGTAGGCGCTCGCGGCGAGAGCGCCGTCGGCGGGGCTCCACGCCGCGATCTTCCAGAACCGCAGCGGGATGCCGACACCGCGATAGACCGGGTCGTCGTCGGCGAGCACCGGCCCGGTGAAGACGTCGAGGCGGCTGCGGTTCGCCTGCGCGTACTCGAGCACGAGGTCCTCGAGGCCGAGCCAGAGCTCCTTCGACTGGTTGAAGCCGCTGGCCTGCGGCGCCGCGTTCGTGTAGCAGAAGCTGTCGACGTTGCCGGCCCTGGCCTCGGCCGGCTCGCCCCAGACGGGGTCGCGCCGGCGGACGAGATGGCCGCGGTCGAGATCGTTCCGCGCGTACACCTCGGGGCCGGTCTGCTCGGACTCGGGGATCCGCTCGTCGAGGTGCCAGTCGTCGCCGCGTCCGAGGTCGAGCAGCCGGGCGCCGTCGATGTTCACCGCGGTCGAGAGCGCGAGGCGGCGCACCGGGTCGAGCAGCACCTCGAAGTGCGTGTACGGCAGCTCGCGCAGCACCCGCGCGGTCGAGGGTCGCGGCGCCGCGAGCGGGACGCCGAGGAAGCCGGGGTCGAAGCCGCTCACTGGTCGACCTCCCCGGTCGGCGTCGCGGTGGGGGTCGAGAGCGGTGCGGGCGTCTCGGTCGCGGTCGGCACCGCCGTCGGCGCGGGGGTCGCCGTCGGGGTCGCCGGCGCGGTCTCGGTCGGAGCGGGCGCCTGCGTCTCTGGGGCGGGCACCAGAGCGCCGTTGCTCACGAGCAGCGTGATGCTCGAGTAGCGGGCGATCGTCGTGCCGGCTCCCGGGTCGGTCCCGGCGACGGTCCCGGCGGGCTGCGCGGAGTCGACGGTCGCGCCCTCCTCGACGTCGAAGCCGAGGTCCTCGAGCGCATCGGTGGCGTTGCCGACCGACTGGCCGGCGACGTTCGGCACGGCGATCTGACGGCCGTTCAGCAGCGCGCTGCTCGGGTCGGCGAAGTCGTCCCCGCCGTACTTCTCGTCGGCGCGGGTCATCACCGCGTTCCAGATGTAGTGGCGGAGGTTGGAGGCGTAGGCGCGGGCGTTCGTGTCGGTGCTGCGGACCGCCACCCGGCGCATCGAGGCGTCGCCGGTGATGTTGCCGACCCAGACCACGGTCGCGACGCGGCTGGAGGCCCCGTCCATCCAGGTGTGCACCGCGTCGTCGGTCGTGCCGGTCTTGCCGATGTGCTCGATCCCGTCGTCGGGGTCGGAGGCGGCGGCGGTGCCGCTCGTGACGACGTCCTGCAGGGCGTCGTTCGCCACGGCTGTGAGCTCGGGCGAGAGCGCCTGGGTGCAGCTGGAGACGGGCGCCTGCACGGCGGCCCCCGTCGAATCCGTGATGGAGTCGATCGCGATGGCGGTGCAGGCGGTGCCGTTGTTGGCGAAGCCGGCGAACGCCGTCGCCATCGAGATCGGCGCGATCTGGTCGGCCGAGCCGAGGATCGCGGAGGGGATCGGCTGCAGCGCGGCACCGGAGGCGGTCCGCACTCCGAACGCGGCGGCCTGGTCGCGGATCGCGCAGAGGTCGAGCTGCTGCGCCATCGCGACGAAGACCGTGTTGATCGAGCGCATCGTGCCCTGGAGCACGCTGTAGGTGCCGTTCTCGTCCTCGTCGTTGCCGACGGGGAACGATCCCGTCCACTCGCCACTCGGCTCGCAGGACGCGGGGAACTCGCTGAAGGTCCGCTCGCGGCCGTTCACCGTCTCGTAGATGGTGTGGCCGTTGGCGATCCACTGCGCGAGCGTGAACACCTTGTAGGTCGAGCCGACCTGGAAGCCCGCGGAGCCGCCGTACGCCGTGTCGGTGTTGAAGTTGATCGCGGAATAGTTCTCGCCGTTGACCGAGCCCGCCGCGTCGTAGTCCTTGTTCTGCACCATCGCGAGGACGCGGCCGGTGCCGACCTCCATCGAGAGGGTGGCGCTGCCGATGTTCACGTCGTCGACGGGCGTCTTGGGCACCCACTCGTTCGTCGTCGCCGTGGCGACGTCCTGCAGGTCGCGGTCGAGCGAGGTGTAGATCTTGTAGCCGCCGCGCTGGAAGTTGGCGAACCGGGTGTTCTCGTCGTCGCCGAACGCGGGGTCGTTCTGGATGACCCGGGTCACGTAGTCGCAGAAGAAGGCCGCGTTGCCGGCCTGCTGGCAGCCGGTGGGCGTCTGGGTGATCGCGGGGACGACCTCCTCGGCGGCCGCCGCGTCGTGGTCGGCCTGCGAGATCTTCCCCTCCTGCAGCATCTGATCGAGCACGTAGTCGCGCCGGACCTTGTTCTCGGGGATGTTCTCCGGCTGGTCGATCCGCAGTCCGTTGGGGTTGTTCACCGTCGCGATCAGGCTGGCCGCCTGGGCGAGCGAGAGGTTCGCGGCAGTCGTCGAGAAGTAGTACTCGGCCGCGGCCTGGATGCCGTACACCTGCCCGCCGAAGCCGGCGATATTGAGGTAGCCCAGCAGGATGTCGTCCTTGCTGTACTTCTTCTCGAGGTCGACGGCGAGCTTCATCTCCTTGAGCTTGCGGGCCGGAGTGGTGGCCGTCGCCTCGTCGTACGCCGCCTGGGAGGCGGCGGGGTCGGTGTCGCTCAGCGACTCCGCCTTCTGCACGAGGACGTTCTTCACGTACTGCTGCGTGATGGAGGACCCGCCCTGCAGGTCGCCGCCGACCACGTTGCTGAGGACCGCGCGGATCGTGCCCTGCAGATCCACGCCGCCGTGCTCGTAGAAGCGCGGGTCCTCGGTCGAGACGGCCGCGTCCTTCACGAACTGGCTGACCTGGTCGAAGGTCACCTCCTCGCGGTTCTGCGCGTAGAAGGAGGCGAGCAGTCCGTCGCTCCCGTCGGCGTTCTTCGCGTAGATCTCGGTCTTCTGCGCCAGCTGGCCCAGCTCGAGGTACTCGGGCACGGTCTCGAAGAGGCCGATCGGGTTGTTGGCGGCGAGGCCGGTGACGGCGAGGGCGGGGGTGACGCCGACGGTGATCAGCAGCCCCCCGGCCAGGCTCGCCCCGACGACCCCGAGGACGCGGGCGAGCACGCCGGTGCGGACGGTTCCTTGCGCAGACATGGCTACGAGAGTAGGCGACGAGTCTGGATCGGGGGTGCCGCGCTCCGCCGCGTCGGCTCGGAGTACGGTGAGCGGATGAGCCGGCACCAGCGATGAGCACCCCTGCGGACCCCGCCACCACCCGCCCCCGCGGTGTGCTGGTCGTGGCGGTCCTCGCCTCCTTCGTGGCGTTCCTCGACGGCACCGTCGTCAACGTCGCCCTCCCCGCGATCACCCGCGAGCTCGGCGGCGGCCTCGCCGTGCAGCAGTGGGTGGTCGACGGCTATCTGATCACCCTCGGCGCCCTGATCCTCGTCGCCGGCTCGCTCGCCGACCGGATCGGCCGAGCCCGGAGCATGACGATCGGCCTGATCGGCTTCGGCGTCACCTCCCTGCTCTGCGCGCTCGCGCCGACGGCCGAGGTGCTGATCGTGGCGCGGATGCTGCAGGGCGCGGCCGGAGCGATCCTCGTGCCCAGCTCGCTCGCCCTCATCATCGCCACCGTGCGCGGCCCGGCGCAGGCGAAGACCATCGGCGCCTGGACCGCCTGGACGGGCACGGCCACCATCGCGGGCCCGGTGATCGGCGGACTGCTCGTGGACGCGGGATCGTGGCGCTACGTCTTCGCGCTCAACCTGCTGCCGATCGCGCTGACACTGCTGCTGCTGCGCCGGCTCGGCCACGTCGACTCCGGCACGCGGGTGCCGATCGACGGCGTCGGCGCGGTGCTCGGCGTGATCGGACTCGGCGGACCGGTCTTCGCGCTGATCGAGCAGGAGCGGCTCGGCTTCACGAACCCGCTCGTGCTGGTCGCCCTGATCGGCGGTCTCGCCGCCCTCGTCGGCTTCGTGCTCTGGGAGCGGCGGACGCCGGACCCGATGCTGCCGCTCTCGCTCTTCGCCGCGCGCAACTTCACCGTCGGCAACGTCTCGACCGCGTTCGTCTACGGAGCGCTCTCCTTCGGCTTCTTCGGCCTCGGTCTCTACCTCCAGCAGGGCCTCGGCTTCTCCGCGACGCTCGCCGGCCTCGCGACGCTGCCGCCGACGATCCTGCTGCTGCTGCTCTCGCAGGTGGCGGGATCGCTGTCGGCGCGGTTCGGTCCGCGGTTGTTCATGGGCGTCGGGCCGCTGGTCGCCGGCGTCGGATTCCTCCTGCTGGCCGGGGTGCGCCCGCCGGCCGACTACGCCACGCAGCTGCTGCCCGGCATCCTGCTCTTCGGCCTCGGCCTCGCGATCACCGTCGCCCCGCTGACCTCGACGATCCTCGGCGCGGTCGACAGCCGGCACAGCGGAGTCGGCTCCGCGGTCAACAACGCGGTGTCGCGGATCGCGGGCCTGATCGCCATCGCCGCCACGTCGCTCATCGTCGGCGACAGCCTCGACGCCGAGGGCTTCACGCGCGCGGCGATCGCGACCGCCGTGCTCCTCTTCGCCGGCGGCCTGGTCTCGCTGCTCGGCATTCGCAACCCGGCCCGCGACGCCGAGCCCGCGCAGGCCGGCTGACCGGACCGGGCACCGCCCCCGTTCGCGGGGCGCGGGTGACGCCGAGTCGACCATCTCCCGTCGGTCCGGTGAGCGCGGTGAAAAAAGGTTGTCGCTACATGGAATACTCGATCCGTCGATGCGATTGCATACATCGGACGGGGACGAGCTTCCCGCGAAGATTCACACTCTCGAGGAGAAACCATGAGCGACACCACCACCATCCCCGGATACCGCGCCGGCACCTGGGTCATCGACCCCACGCACAGCGAGGTCGGCTTCAGCGTCCGCCACCTGATGATCAGCAAGGTCAAGGGCAAGTTCGAGCGCTTCACCGCCACCTTCACCACCGGCGAGAACCCGCTGGACTCCAAGGTCGAGGCCACCGCCGAGGTCGCCTCCATCAACACCAACGAGCCCAACCGCGACGGCCACCTCCGCACCGGCGACTTCTTCGAGGCCGAGCAGTACCCCTCGATCCACTTCGTCTCGACCGCGGTCCGCGCGAACGGCGACGACTTCCTCGTCGACGGCGAGCTCACCATCAAGGACGTCACCAAGCCCGTGACCTTCGAGGTCGAGTTCGGCGGCTTCGGCTCCGACCCCTACGGCAACTACAAGGCCGGTCTGACCGCCAAGGCGACGATCGACCGCACCGACTTCGGTCTCACCTACAACGCCGCCCTCGAGACCGGTGGCGTGCTCATCGGCGAGAAGGTCACCATCACGCTCGACCTCCAGGCCGCGCACCAGGCGTAGTCCGTCCCGCCACGACCGAGGCCGCCCCTCCCCACCCGGGGAGCGGGCGGCCTCGGTCGTTCCACCGTCCCGCGCGTCCGGGAGCCCGGCGGCCACTCGCCTCGCCTCCGGCACGCGGATCGGCGTCCGGCTCGTCGTGCCGCCGCGATCCAGCGAGTCGAGGCCGTTTCCGCGAGCCGGAGGACAGCCCGCCGCATCTCCGGCACGTGAATCCGACTCCGGCTCGTCGTTCCGCCGTGATCTCGCGAGCCGAGGGCGATTCTGCGAGCCGAAGGATCGCCCGCCGCACCTTCGGCACGTGAACTGAACTCCGGCTCGTCGTTCCGTCGTGATCTCGCGAGCCGAGGCCGCTTCTGCGAGCCGGAGGACCGCCCGCCGCACCTTCGGCACGTGGACTGAACTCCGGCTCGTCGTTTCGCGGGAATTCCGCGAGCCGAGGGCGATTCTGCGAGCCGGAGGACCGCTCGCCGCGTCTCCGGCACGTGGATTCGACTCCGGCTCGTCGTTTCGCGGGGATCTCGCGAGCCGAGGACGTTTCTACGAGCCGGAGGACCGCTCGCCGCGTCTCCGGCACGTGGACTGAACTCCGGCTCGTCGTTTCGCGGGGATCTCGCGAACCGAGGCCGCTTCTGCGAGCCGGAGGACCGCGCGCCGCGTCTCCGGCACGTGGACTGAACTCCGGCTCGTCGTTCCGCCGTGATCCCGCGAGCCGAGGACGCTTCCGTGAGCCGGAGAACCGTGCGCCGCATCTTCGGCACATGAATCCAACTCCGGCTCGTCGTTTCGCGGGGATCTCGCGAGCCGAGGACGTTTCTGCGAGCCGGAGGACCGCTCGCCGCGTCTCCGGCACGTGGACTGAACTCCGGCTCGTCGTTCCGCCGTGATCCCGCGAGCCGAGGACGCTTCCGTGAGCCGGAGGACCGTGCGCCGCGTCTTCGGCACGTGAATTCGACTCCGGCTCGTCGTTTCGCCGGGATTCCGCGAGCCGAGGACGTTTCTGCGAGCCGGAGGACCGCGCGCCGAGTTTTCAGCACGTGGACTGAAGTCCGGCTCGTCGTTCCGCCCGGATCTCGCGAGCCGAGGGCGGTTCTGCGAGCCGGAGGACCGCGCGTCGCGTCTTCAGCGTGAATTCCACTCCGGCTCGTCGTTTCGCCGGGATCTCGCGAGCCGAGGCTGATTCTGCGAGCCCGAGGACCGCCCGCCGCATCTCCGGCACGTGAATTCGACTCCGGCTCGTCGTTTTGCGGGGATCTCGCGAGCCGAGGACGTTTCTGCGAGCCGGAGGACCGCCCGCCGCGTCTTCGGCACGTGAAGTGAAGTCCGGCTCGTCGTTCCGCCCGGATCTCGCGAGCCGAGGGCGGTTCTGCGAGCCGGAGGACCGCCCGCCGCATCTCCGGCACGTGAATTCGACTCCGGCTCGTCGTTTCGCGGGGATCTCGCGAGCCGAGGCCGATTCTGCGAGCCGGAGGATCGCCGCCGCACCTTCGGCACGCGGATCCGGGTCCGGCTCGTCGTTCCGCTGGGTCTCCGCGAGCCGAGGGTGCTCCCGCGTGCCGGAGGGCCGTCCGCCGCGTCTTCGGCACGCGGATCCGCGTCGGGCTCGTCGTCTCGTGGGGATTCCGAGAGCCGAGGCCGGTTCCGCGAGCCGGCGGTCGACCCTCGGTGCGCTCGGCTCGTGGAGTCGCCTCCGGCTCGTGACATCGCGCCGATCGAGCGAGCCGAGGGCGGTTGTGCGTGCCGAACGTCGCGCGACAGCGCAGCGCCGCCCCTCAGCGGTCTAGAGGATGCCGAGCTCGGTCAGCTGCTCGGAGATCCCGGCGCCGTCGGGCGCGTAGACCCAGGGCGTGCCGCTCGTCTCGGAAAGGTCGGCCGCCTTCGAGCGGCCGCCCGCGAGCACCGCCTCGCCGTTGGAGAGCTGGCGGATCGCGATCGCCGCGACCTTCTCCGGGTGCTCGTGCGCGAAGTCGGAGTAGATCTCCTCGTCGTGCTGCCCGTCGTCGCCGACCAGCAGCCAGCGCACGTCGGGGAACTCGACCGCGAGGCGGCGCAGGTTCTCCTCCTTGTGCTGCTTGCCGCTGCGGAACCAGCGGTCGTGCGTGGGCCCCCAGTCGGTGAGGAGCAGCGCGCCGGCGGGGTAGAGGTGCCGCGAGAGGAAGCGCGTCAGGGCCGGCGCCACGTTCCAGGCCCCGGTCGAGAGGTAGATGACGGGCGAGCCCGGGTTCTGCCGGGAGAAGCGGTCGAGGAAGACGGCCATCCCGGGCGTGGGCATCCGTGCGTGCTCGTCGAGCACGAAGGTGTTCCAGGCGGCGACGAAGGGCCGGGGGAGTGCGGTGACCATCACCGTGTCGTCGACGTCGGAGACGACGCCGATCCGCGCCTCGGGCCGGACGATGAAGACGGGGGCCTCGACCGGCGCGCCGCCCTCGACGCTGAGGGTGATCACGTGCCAGCCGGGCTCGAGCGTGATCGGGATGTCCGCATCGATCACGCCACCGCGATCGGCGACCATGCGGTGGCTCTGCCCGTCGACGGCGACCGACACGACGGCGCCGCTGATGTAGAGGCTGGTGAAGCTCCGCCAGCCGCGCACGCTCTCCACCGGCTGGACCTCCGGCGCCCCGGGCGGGGTCGGCCGGGTGTAGAGCACGCGGGCCAGCACCCGCAGCTGCTCGGTGGTGCCGTAGCCGGTGTAGGGGATGACGCGCGGCACGTAGCCCTTGCGCATCACCCGGCGCATCCGCAGCGAGTGGATGCGGTCCTCGATGCGCGCGGCTCGGTGCAGGACCTCGGCCGCCCCGGCGCTCATCGGTTTACTCTCAGGCGTCAGCGGCATCCGCCCAGTGTGGCAGACACCTCCGCGACGGCGCGGGGAGCCGCCGCCGATCAGCCGTCGACGGGCTCGATCAGCTCCGGGCCGTCGGTCCCCACGGTGCCCACCGCGGCACCCACCCGGTGCACCTCGAGCTCCTCGGCGAGCTCGGCCGCGCCGTCGGCCGCCGCGCGGAGCAGACCGCCGTCGCCCTCGGCGCTCGGGTCCAGCCAGTCCTCGATCAGCTCGGGCTGCAGCAGCACCGGCATCCGCTCGTGCACGTCGGCCACGGCGCCGGCGGAGGGGCGGGTCAGCACGGTCGCCGACAGCAGCCACGGCGAGCCGGGCGCGCTCGAGCGCCACCACTCGTAGAGGCCGGCGAAGAGCACGAGCGCCCCGCCGCCCGGCGAGACGAAGACCGGAGCCTTCACCCCGTCGGCGCCGACGCGCCACTCGTACCAGCCCGAGGCGGGGACGATGGCGCGTCGCGCGGCGAACGACTCGCGGAACGACGGCTTCTCGGCGACCGACTCGACGCGGGCGTTGAAGAGCGGCGGACCCGCGGACGGGTCGGCGGCGCTGCGCGGCACCAGGCCCCAGCGGGCACCGGCGAGGCGGCGACGCGGCGGCTCGCCCTCCGCGACGCCCTTCATCGACTCCGCGACGACGGCGATCCGCTGCGTGGGCGCGATGTTCCAGGACGGAGCGGGGAGGTCGGGCCCCGGCTCGTCGATGTCGAAGAGCGCGACGAGATCGGCGCTGGTCTGCGAGAGGACGAAGCGTCCGCACATGGGTCCTCCTGGGGTGGCCCCCGCGCCCACCCGACGTGGGGCGCAGAAAGCGAGAGACATTCGGTGAATCGACGCGAACGGCGCGTCCGCGTGCGTACGATTGTAGAAACCGACCCCGAAGGAGTTCCGCCGTGCCACTAGGAAATCTCGTCGACAGGCCCTTCGGAGAGTCGCCTCAGGTGCGCAACGAGCCCGTCCAGGTCCGCAGTGCGGCCCGCCTCGCCTCCCTCCTCGACGCGGCCGCGGCCGTGGTCGACGAGGTCGGCTTCGACCGGCTGACCACCGCGATGGTCGCCGAGCGCGCCGGTGCGGCGATCGGCACGGTCTACCGCTACTTCCCCGACCGCATCGCGGTCCTGCAGGCCCTCCGCGAGCGCGCGCTCGAGCGCTTCCGCAAGAAGGTCATCACGGAGATCCGCGACACGCATCCCGCGAACTGGTGGGGCGCCGTCGACTGCGCGGTCGACGCGTTCTGCGACATGCACCGCACCGAGGCGGGCTTCCGGTCGATCCGCTTCGTCGACACCATCCACGCGCCCGAGGTCGCGGGGGAGGCGTTCGAGGCGGGCTTCTTCGCCCGCCGGTTCGCCGAGATCCTCGCCTCCGAGTACGGCCTGCCCGGCGGCGCGCAGCTGTCGTTCCGCCTCGAGGTCACGGTCGAGGTCGCCGACGCGATGCTCACCCGAGCCTTCCTGATCGACCCCAACGGCGACCAGCGCTTCATCGACGAGGCCCGCGCACTGCTGCGCAACTACCTCTCGATGCACTACGGGCCCGTCGAGGGCTGATCACCCTCCCTGAGACCGGGTCTGCCCGAAACCGGGTCTGCCCGAGACCCGATCACCGCCGGGCCCGCCCGTCGCCCGGGCCCGCCGCCCACCGCTTGCGGCCTAGCTCTTTCCACGCTCCATCGCAACACTGCGCCATCCGGGTTGGCAGCCGCCGCCGAATGATGTTTTGCTGAACGCCAGGTTCTGACCGGGACCACGGGACAGGGAAGAGCAGGACCGTGATCGAATTCCGCGGAGTGAGCAAGCAGTACCCGGACGGCACGCGGGCGGTGGACGACTTCTCGCTGGTGCTGCCGTCTCGGCAGACCACCGTCTTCGTCGGCTCGTCCGGCTGCGGCAAGACCACGATCCTGCGGATGATCAACCGCATGATCGAGCCGACCGGCGGCACGATCGAGATCGACGGCGAGGACATCTCCACGCTCCCCGCGGTCTCGCTGCGTCGCCGCATCGGCTACGTGATGCAGAACTCCGGCCTGCTGCCGCACCGCCGGGTCATCGACAACATCGCGACGGTCCCGCGCCTGAACGGCGTGGCGAAGAAGCCGGCGCACGACCGCGCCCTCGAGCTGATGGACACCGTCGGCCTCGACCGCTCGCTCGCCGCCCGCTACCCGAGCCAGCTCTCCGGTGGCCAGCAGCAGCGCGTCGGCGTCGCCCGCGGCCTCGCCGTCGACCCGAACATCCTGCTGATGGACGAGCCGTTCGGCGCCGTCGACCCGCTCGTGCGCGCCGATCTCCAGCGCGAGACGCTGCGGCTGCAGCGCGAACTCGACAAGACCGTCGTCTTCGTCACCCACGACATCGACGAGGCGTTCCTGCTCGGCGACCAGGTCGTCATCCTGGAGAAGGGCGGCCGGATCGCGCAGAAGGGCTCGCCCGCCGAGATCCTGGCGAACCCGGCGAGCGAGTTCGTCGCCGGCTTCGTCGGCGCCGACCGCGGCAAGCGCTCGCTCTCGATCGAGGAGCGCGACGGCGCCCGGATCGTCGTCGACGGCGACGGGCGGCCCACCGGCGTCCTGCGCGAGCAGGACGGCGTCGGCGCGTGAACTGGGTCGTCAACAACACCGATCAGATCCTGGCGAACCTGCTGGCGCACCTCGCGCTCTCGGTGCCGCCGATCCTGCTCAGCTTCGTCATCTCGCTGCCCTTCGGCTGGATCGCCAACCGCTACCGCTGGAGCCGCGGCACCCTGCTCACCGGGCTCGGCGTGCTCTACGCGATCCCGTCGCTGGCGATGTTCATCCTGCTGCCGGCGGTGCTCGGCATCCCGCTGCGCTCCACCGCGAACGTCATCATCGGCCTCACGCTCTACGGCATCGCACTGATGGTGCGCACGACCTCGGACGCGCTCTCCGCGGTGTCGGAGGACGTCACGCAGTCGGCGACGGCGATGGGCTACTCCGCCTGGGCGCGGTTCTGGCGGGTCGAGTTCCCGCTGGCCGGCCCGGTGCTGCTCTCGGGGCTCCGCGTGGTCGCCGTGAGCACCGTCAGCCTCGTCACGGTCGGCGCGGTGCTCGGCATCCAGAGTCTCGGACTGCTCTTCACCGACGGCTTCCAGCGCGGCATCACCGGTGAGATCATCACCGGCATCGTGCTCACGATCGCCCTGGCCCTCGTGCTCGACGGGCTGCTCGTGCTGCTCGGCCGCCTGCTGATGCCGTGGACGGCCGTCGACCGGGCGAGCAGCCGCCGGAGAGCCCGGCGCTCGGCGAAGGCGGTGACCGCATGAACCTCATCGCGCAGGCCTTCGCCTGGATCGGCGACCCGTCGCACTGGACCGGGATCTACGGCATCCCCACCCGCGTCTCGCAGCACCTCGGCATCAGCCTCCTCGTCCTCGTGATCGCCGCGGTGATCGCCATCCCGCTCGGCTACCTGATCGGGCACACCGGCAAGGGCAAGGGCATCACCGTGCCCGTCGCCGGCGGGCTGCGCGCTCTGCCCACGCTCGGTGTGCTCGTCCTCGCGGCGATGAGCCTGGGCCTCGGCCTCGGCGCCCCGCTGATCGCGCTGGTGATCCTCGCGATCCCCTCGATCCTGGCCGGCGCGTACTCCGGCCTCGAGGCGGTCGACCGGCGCACGGTCGACGCCGCGCGCTCCGTCGGGATGACCGAGTGGCAGATCCTGACCAAGGTGGAGATCCCGCTCGGCCTGCCGCTGCTGATCGGCGGACTGCGCGTCGCGGCCCTGCAGATCATCGCGACGGCGACGCTGGCGGACTACATCGGCTCGGGCGGCCTCGGCCACTACATCTTCCAGGGCGTCAAGGCGGGCGACTACCCGCAGATGCTCGCCGGCTCGATCATCGTGATCGTGCTGACGCTGCTCAGCGAGGTGCTGTTCGCGATCCTGCAGCGCGTCGCGGTGCCCCGCGGCGTCGTGCTCGGTCTCAGCCGCGCCTCGACCGGCAGCACAGGTTTCCGCGCGTCGTCGCTCCGACGCCGTGCGGTGGTGGGAATCCCCATCGACGAAGGGAAATAGCATGTTCACAGCAACCAAGAAGGGCCGTGTCGCGCTCAGCGCACTCGCGGTCGGTGCCGTCGTGGCACTGGCAGGGTGCTCCTCCAGCGATCCGCTCGACGAGGGATCGGGAGCGACGGCCGGAGGCGACACCATCGTCGTCGGCTCGCAGGACTACTACTCGAACGAGATCATCGCGGAGATCTACGCGCAGGCCCTCGAGAACGACGGCCTGACCGTGGAGCGCGACTTCCGCATCGGCCAGCGCGAGATCTACCTGCCCGAGATCGAGAGCGGCTCGATCGACGTCTTCCCCGAGTACGGCGGCAGCCTGCTCCAGGCGCTCGAGCCGGACACCACCGCGACGACGGCGGACGACGTCTACTCGGCGCTCACCGACGCCCTGCCCGACGGTCTGCGCGCGCTCGACGCCGCGGACGCGAGCGACCAGAACTCCTACACGGTCACCCAGGCCTTCGCCGACCAGTGGAACCTGACCGACATCGCGTCGCTGAAGAACGTCACCGACACGATCGTGCTCGGCGGCAACTCCGAGCTGCAGACCCGCCCCTACGGGCCCGACGCGCTCCAGTCGAAGTACGGCGTCGCCACCACATTCCAGGCGATCGAGGACAGCGGCGGATCCACGACGGTCAACGCGCTGGCCAGCAACCAGATCCAGCTGGCCAACATCTACACCGCCGACCCGAACATCGAGTCGAACGACCTGCTCCCCCTCGCGGACCCGGACGGCCTGTTCGTCGCGGACAACGTGGTGCCGATCGTCTCCGAGAAGGTCTCCGACGACGCCGCCGAGGTGCTGAACGAGGTCAGCGCGAAGCTGACCGCCGACGACCTCGTCGCGCTCAACTCCGAGAGCGTCAACGAGCAGAAGTCGGCCGCGGCCATCGCGACCGAGTGGCTCACCTCGGCCGGCCTCCTCAGCTGACCGAACCGCCCACGCCCGGAGGCGCGTCACTCATCGAGGTGACGCGCCTCTGCGCGTGAGAGGAGCTTCTTCACGCCGAGGACGACCAGCACGAAGACGACGATCGCGCCGACGAAGAGATAGCCGGCGTAGTGCAGCTGGTCGGACAGCTCGCGGTAGCCGCCCGCGGCAGCCGCGCCGACGCCGACGTAGGCGAACGACCAGACGATGCACGCCGGAGTCGTCCACGCCATGAAGGTGCGGTAGCTCATCGCGCTCATCCCGACCGTGAGGGGGATGAGCGAGTGCAGCACCGGCAGGAAGCGGGAGAGGAACACGGCGATGCCGCCGCGGCGGGCGAGGTAGCGCTCGGCCCGCAGCCAGTTCTTCTCGCCGAGCCGGCGGCCGAGGCGCGAGCCGCGGATCCGCGGGCCGAACCACCGGCCGAGGAGGAAGCCGACCGACTCGCCGCAGAGCGCGCCGACGATGACGGTGAGCGCGAGGGCGACGAACTGCAGGGGGGAGGTGACCCCGGTCGCACTGACGATCACGATCGTGTCGCCGGGCACGATCAGCCCGGCGAGGATCGTCGTCTCGAAGAACACGGCGACACCGGCCAGCAGCGTCCGCCAGAGCGGCGGCACGCTCACCACGAAGGCGAGGATGCCGGTCAGGGCGTCGTTCACGGGCGCGGGCCGTCGCTGTCGCTCACGGCTCAGCGGACCCGCTTGAGCAGCGACCAGAACGTCTCGACGATCGAGCCCATGTCCACCGAGTCGTCGAGCAGCCACTGCACCTGGAGGCCGTCGGACAGGGCCGTGATCATCTTCGCCGCGATGTCCGGATCGATGTCGGCGGCGATGAGACCCTCGCTCTGGTCGTCGCGGACGCGGGCGGCGAAGACCTCGTTGACGGTCTGGTAGCGCTCGACGAAGAACGGGTGCGCGGGGTGCGACTCGTCGGTCGCGTCGGCGGAGAGCGTCGCGTAGAGGTGGACGAGCCCGGGCACCTCGCTGTTGTGGCGGATGAGGCGGACGACCTCCTCGATCGCGTCGTCGCCCTTCTTCTCCAGGTCGTAGACGGCGCGGTCGGTGTCGTCGCGCTTGCGGAGGACCTCGGCGAAGAGCTCCTCCTTCGAGTCGAAGTAGTGCAGCAGTCCGGCCTGCGTGAGGCCGACCTCCTCCGAGATCTCGCGCAGCGAGGCCTTGCGGTACCCCTGGCGCGAGAACACCTCGAGGGCGGTCTGCAGGATCTCCTCGCGCTTGGCGACACCCTTGGCGTAGCTCCCCTTGCTCGGCATCCCTCGATCGTAGGGGGCGCGGCCGGGCGGGAGCCGCGAACGACGGGATGCGTCGCCGCACGCATTCCCACCCAGGACCGGCGCGTCCGAGAGCCTGAGAAAGTGCTGGTAATCCTGCGCCGGGATCGGCCGTCGGCGGGAGCGTCGCCGTTCGCTCGCCGTCGAGAGGTCCGCCGCCGGGGTCCCGACGGGGGAGGGCCCTGCTCCCGAGGTCCTCGGCGGAGGGATCGCTCGACGTCGAGACGCTCTGTCTCGACGTCGAGAGAGCGCCGGCGAGAGGGCCCGAGGGGAGGCTCGCGGATCACCCCGGGAAGGGGGCCGTCCGACGGGCGCTGAGACCCGCACATCCGCTCCAGTACTGGGATCGGGGGGCCTCGGCGCCCCGCCCTCGACCTAGGCTCGGGGGCGTGAACGAACTCCTGGATCCGCTTCTGCTGTCGCGCTGGCAGTTCGGTCTGACGACGATCTACCACTTCCTCTTCGTGCCGCTCACCATCGGCATGGCGCTGACGGTGGCGATCTTCCAGACCTGCTGGGTGCGCACCGGCCGCGTGCACTACCTCCAGCTGACGAAGTTCTTCGGGAAGATCTTCCTGATCAACTTCGCGATGGGCGTCGTGACCGGCATCGTCCAGGAGTTCCAGTTCGGGATGAACTGGAGCGACTACTCCCGCTTCGTCGGCGACGTCTTCGGCGCACCGCTCGCCTTCGAGGGGCTGCTCGCGTTCTTCCTCGAGGCCACGTTCATCGGCCTGTGGATCTTCGGCTGGGACAAGCTGCCCGAGAAGCTGCACCTCGCCACGATCTGGCTGACCACGCTCGGCACGACGCTCTCGGCCTACTTCATCATCGCCGCGAACGCCTTCATGCAGAACCCGGTCGGCTTCCGGATCAACGAGGCCAAGGGCCGCGCCGAGCTCACCGACATCTGGGCGCTGCTGACCAACAAGGTCGCGCTCGCCGCGTTCCCGCACACGATCTTCGCCTGCTTCATGGTCTCTGCCGCCGTGATCGTCAGCGTCGCCGCGTACCACCTCTCGCGCAACCAGCACCTCGAGACGATGCGCCCCGCGCTGAAGTTCGGTGCCTGGATGATGCTCGTCAGCGGCGGCCTCACCCTCTTCACCGGCGACTCGCTCGGCCTCGCGATGGTCGACACGCAGCCGATGAAGATGGCGGCCGCGGAGGCGCTCTACAAGACCTCGACCGGCGCCGACGCCTCCTTCTCGGTCTTCACCTGGGGCACGCCGGACGGCTCGAGCGAGCTGTTCTCGATCCGCATCCCCTACCTGCTCTCCTTCCTCTCCACCCACACCTTCACCGGCACCGTGGAGGGCATCAACGACCTGCAGGCGCAGTACAGCGCGGTCTACGGTCCCGGCGACTACACGCCGATCATCTGGGTCACCTACTGGTCGTTCCGCTGGATGATGGCGCTCGGCGTCCTCGCTATCGGCGTCGCCGCCGCCGGCCTCTGGTTCACCCGCAAGGGCCGGCAGCCGAAGCAGTGGATGTGGAAGATCGCGATCTGGGCGGCCCCGCTGCCGCTGCTGGCGATGATCGTCGGCTGGGTCTTCACCGAGATGGGCCGCCAGCCCTGGCTGGTCTTCGGCCTGCTGAAGACCGCGGACGGCGTCTCGCCCGGGGTCAGCGGGATCGAGGTGCTGATCTCGCTGATCGCCTTCACCGCGATCTACGGCACGCTCGCGGTCGTCGAGTTCCGCCTGATCAAGAAGGCCGCGCAGGCCGGCCCCGACGACGCCCCCGAGATCGACGAGGAGAGCGGTCGCCCGCAGCTCGTCGGCACCGTCTACTGAGCACCGTTCACTGAGAAGGGCACACCCGCACATGGATCTCGGATCACTCGATCTGGCCACGCTCTGGTTCTGGATCGTCGCCGCCTTCTTCATCGGCTACTTCGTGCTCGACGGCTTCGACTTCGGCGTCGGGATGTCGCTGCCGTTCCTCGGCCGCGACGACACCGATCGCCGCGTCCTGATCAACACCATCGGACCGGTCTGGGACCTCAACGAGACCTGGGTGATCGTCGCGGGAGCCGCGATGTTCGCCGCGTTCCCGGAGTGGTACGCGACGCTCTTCAGCGGCTTCTACCTGCCGCTGCTGCTGATCCTGCTCGCGCTGATCGCTCGCGGTGTCTCGTTCGAGTACCGGCACCAGCGCCCCGAGGCGGCCTGGAAGAAGCGGTTCGACTCGATGATCGTGGTCGGCTCGGCGGTGCCGGCGTTCCTCTGGGGCGTCGCCTTCGCGAACATCGTGCAGGGCGTGCCGCTGGACGTCGACCACAACTACATCGGCACGGTCTTCGACCTGCTGAACCCGTACGCGCTGCTGGGTGGCGCGACCACCCTGCTGCTCTTCTTCACCCACGGCGTCGTCTTCGTCTCGCTCAAGACCGACGGTGAGATCCGCGAGCGGGCGCGCCGGCTGGCGACGCGGGCGGGCCTGGTGACCATCGCGGTCGCGGCCGTCTTCCTCGGCTGGACCAACCTCGCGCAGGGCAGCGGCCCCTCCTGGCTGCTCTCGATCGCTGCGGCGACGGCGCTGGTGCTGGCGTGGCTGGCGAATCTGCGCGGACGGGAGGGGCGCGCCTTCGCCCTGCTCGCCGGCACGATCGCCCTCGCGGTGCTCGCGCTGTTCACCACGCTCTTCCCGGCGGTGATGCCCGCGTCGAACGACGTCGCGAACAGCCTGACCATCGAGAACGCCTCGAGCACGCCCTACACGCTGACCGTGATGAGCTGGACGGCACTGGTCTTCGTGCCCCTGATCGTCGGCTACCAGGCCTGGACCTACTGGATCTTCCGCAAGCGCATCACCCGGACGCACATCCCGGTCGACGCGCACTGATCGGCCGATCGCCGTGAAGCCCCTCGATCCCCGATTGCTCCGCCACGCCCGCGCCGCGCGCCGCTTCCTCGCGCTCGGCGGAGCGCTCGCGCTCGCCCGGACCGCCGCGACGATCGCGTTCGCCTGGCTGATCGCGCAGCTGGTCGCGGGTGCGGTGGACGGGCGGTCGGCCGCCGAGCTGACGCCGTCGCTCGCCGCGCTGGCCGGTGTCGTCGCGGCGCGCGCGGTGCTGGCCTGGGCGATCGAGGTCAACGCGGCCCGCGGCGGAGCGGGAGCGAAGGGCGAGCTGCGAGCCGCGGCCCTCGGAGCGCTCGTCGCGCTCGGGCCCGCGGGACGCACGGGCGGCTCCGGCGGAGTGGTCGCGCTGCTCGGCGGCGGGCTCGATGCGCTCGACGGCTACTTCACGCGCTACCTCCCGCAGCTGATCGCCACGGCGATCGCGACCCCGATCCTCACCCTCGTGGTCTTCCTCGCCGATCCGCTCAGCGCGCTCTTCCTGGTCGTCACGCTGCCGCTGATCCCGGTGTTCATGGTGCTGATCGGCTGGGCGACGCAGGCGGTGCAGCAGCGGCAGTGGCGCCGGCTGCAGGCGCTCGCCTCCGGCTTCGTCGACACGGTCGGCGGCCTGGCCACCTTGAAGATCTTCGGGCGGGCGGAGCGGCAGGGCGCCCGGATCCGCGCGCTCACCGAGGACTACCGGGTGCACACGATGAAGGTGCTGCGGGTGACCTTCCTCAGCAGCTTCGTGCTGGAGCTGGCCGGCTCGCTGTCGGTCGCGCTCGTCGCGGTGTCGATCGGGCTGCGACTCGTCGACGGGTCGCTGGGTCTCGCGATCGGCCTGTTCGTGCTCGTGCTCGCGCCGGACGTGTTCCTGCCGGTGCGGCAGGTCGGCGCCGAGTTCCACGCGGCGGCGGACGGGGTGCAGGCGGCGGACGAGGTGTTCGCGATCATCGAGCGCGCGGCGGCGGTCCCGGTCCGCACGGCATCGATCGCGCGCCCGGGGTCGCTCGAGCTGCGCGGTCTCGCCGTCGACGACGGAGCGGGACGCGTCCTCGCTCCCGTCGACGCCACCCTGCGCGCCGGCACGATCACCGCGCTCACCGGGCCCAGCGGCTCCGGCAAGTCGACCCTGCTGGCCGCCCTCGCCGGATTCGCGCCGGTCACCGGCTCGATCGCTCTCGGCGGTGCGGCCGTCGACGTGTCGACCCGTCGTGACTGGCTCGCCTGGTCGGGGCAGCGGCCCGACCTGCTCCCGGGGACCGTCGGGTCCAACGTCGCGCTCGGCTCGCGCTCGCCCGAGCCGGAGCGCGTGGCGCGCGCGCTCGCCATCGCCGGCTGCGAGCTCGATCCCGGCCGCCGGATCGACGCGGACGGCACCGGTCTCTCGGGCGGGCAGGCGGCGCGGGTGGCCGTGGCGCGGGCCGTGCACCGCGTGCTCGAGCGCGGCTGCGCGGTGCTGGCACTCGACGAGCCGACCGCGGCACTCGACGCGGAGTCGGAGCGGGCGCTGCTCGCCGGTCTGCGCGGTCTCGCCGACGAGGGCGTGATCGTGCTCGTCGCCACCCACCGGCCGGCGACCATCGCGGCCGCCGACGCCGAGCTCGCGCTCACTCCCGTCGAGGCGGTGCTCCGATGAACCGCGCCGACGTGCTGCGGGCCGCCCTGCCGTCACCGCGGCGCTTCGTCCCCGGGCTGTCCTTCGGGCTGCTGTCCTCGGCCTCGGTCGTGGCGCTGCTCGCCTGCTCGGCCTGGCTGATCGTGCGCGCGGCGGAGCAGCCGCCGATCCTCTTCCTCTCGATGGCCGTGGTCGGCGTGCGCGCGTTCGCGCTGGCGCGGGCGTTCTTCCGCTACCTGGAGCGGCTCACCGGGCACGACGCGGCCTTCCGCGCACTGGCCGAGCTGCGCGCCGGCGTCTACGAGCGGCTCGTGCCCGTGGCGCCGGACGGGCTCGGCCGGGTCCGGCGCGGTGATCTCGTCTCCCGTGTGGTCGCAGACGTCGACGCGCAGCAGGACGTGCCGCTGCGGATCGTGCAGCCGATGCTGGTCTCGGCCGTGGTGGCGGCCGCCGCGGTGGTCGGAGTGTGGCTGCTGCTGCCCGCGATGGGCGCCGTGCTGCTCGGGCTGCTCGTCGTCGCCTTCGCCGGGGGAGCGCTCGGCGCCGGCCTGCTCTCGGCGCGGGCCGACCGCGCGCTCGCGCCGCTGCGCGGGGAGCTGGCCGAGCGCCTGCACCTGCTCGTGACCCGGCTCGACGTGCTGATCGCCTACGACGCGGTCGAGGGCGCGGTCGCCGAGGTCGCGGCGGCGGAGGCGGCGCTCGGCCGGGCGACCTGGCGGCGCGCGGCCTCGGCCGGTCTCGCCGCCGCCGTCCTCGCGCTCTGCTCCGGCGGCGCCGTGGGCGGGGCTCGCGCTCGGCATCCCCGCGATCGGGCAGCTCGGCGGCCCGGCGCTCGGTGTGCTCGCGCTGGTGCCGCTCGCCGTCTTCGAGGTCGCGGCGGCGGCACCGCTGGCCGTGCAGAGCGCCCGCTCCGCGCTCTCCAGCGCCCAGCGGCTCGCGGACCTCGATGCGCAGGCGTCCTCGCCCGCGCTCGCGACCGACGCCGACGTCGATCCGGCGGCGACGCCTCCCTCCGGCCGCGACATCGTCCTGCGCGATCTCTCCGTCGGCTGGCCGGAGGCGCCCGCTCCGGCCCTGGCCGGGGTGTCGCTCGAGCTGCTCGCCGGCGAGCGCGTGCTCGTGACCGGCGGCAGCGGCTCGGGCAAGACGACGCTCGCGCACGCGCTGGTCCGCTTCCTCGACCACTCCGGCTCGTACCGGATCGGCGGGGTCGAGGCGCGCACGCTGCCCCAGAACGAGCTGCGCCGTCTGGTCGGTCTGGTCGAGCAGCAGCCCTACCTCTTCGACGACACGATCCGGCAGAACCTGCTCTTCGCACGGCCGGAGGCGGACGACGCGGAGCTCCTCGCCGTCCTCGACCGGGTCGGGCTCGCCTCCTGGACCACCGCGCGCGGCGGCCTCGACGCGCGGGTCGGCGAGCGCGGCTCCCTCGTCTCCGGCGGGCAGGCGCAGCGCCTGGCGCTCGCGCGGGCGCTGCTCGCTGACTTCGACGTGCTCGTGCTCGACGAGCCGACCGCGTCGGTCGACGCGCCGGTCGCCGACGCGCTCCTGGCCGATCTGCTGCGGGCGGCCTCGGGCCGCACAGTGGTGCTGATCGCCCACCGCGTCGATCCGGCGCTCGCCTTCGACCGGCGGATCACCGTCGCGAACGGCACCGCCGTCTCGGTCTGAGGCGCCGCCTCCGACGACGGTCAGCGCGGTCCGCGGGCGAGCGCCGCCACTCGCTCGAGCCGGCCGCCCTCCTGCCGCCAGCGGTCGAGCACAGCATCGGCCCGAGTACGGGCCTGTCCGGCCAGCGCCGCGAGCAGGGGCGCGATCACATCGAGGGCGAGCGGATCGCTCAGCTCGTCGACGCGGGAGTCGCGGACGAAGCCCTCGAGGCGCGTGAGATCGGACGCGCGCAGCAGTCCGACCCTTGATTGCAGCAGCACCACGGCGGCCAGTCGCAGCTCGAACACCGCCGGTGCCCACAGCTCGGAGGACAGCGCCGTGACGTCGTCGTGCTCGAGCCCGCGGAACTTCGTCAGCGCGTCGCGCACCGTCCCGCGCACCGCGCCGACCGAGGCGCCGGTGGAGTCGAGCCCCGCGCCGAGCCGCTCGCGCACGTCCTGCGCCCGCCAGACGTCGCCCTCGTACTCGAGCGCGGCGCGGAGGAAGTCGCCGGCGTCGCTCACCGCTCCATCATGCGACGCGATCGGAGCGACGGCGAATCGCCCGTCCGGCCTCACACGGGTGGCGCCGCGCCCGCGCTGTCCCGCGCGCGAGAACGGCCCGGTTCGTGCGGAGTGCACGAGCCGGGTCGTTCGAGAGCCGGGGTTCACCGGGTGGGCGGGCCCCCGGGGCTCAGCGGCTCGCCCAGACCGCCTGGTCGTGGGCGTCGTACTCGACGAGGTTGCCGTCGTCCTGCAGCACGAGCCGGAACGGTCCCACCGCGCCGGCACGGGGAGTGACGGACCAGACCTTCGCACCCGTGTAGGACCTCACCGCGAGGGTGCCGTCGCCGTAGAGGGTGACGTCGCCGACGATCCCCGACGTCGAGGTCGACCAGACCGCGCCCGATGGACCGTAGACGACGAAGTTCCCGTCCTTCTGCAGCACGGCGCGGAACCGCCCGTCGGCCGAGACGAGCGGGCCGTCGACGAGGAGGTAGTTGGCCGCGTACACGGTGGGCGACTGCGCCAGGTGCGTCTTGCAGTCCCACAGGACGTTCCTGCTGCTGTCGAAGACTCCGAAGGACCCGGCGTAGTTGAGCCCGAGCCGGAGATCGGCGCCGTGGGTGCCGGTGGACCACTTCACGGAGCCGTCCGCCCCGTAGATCACGGCGTTGCCGTCGGTCTGCATCACGAGCCGGTTGTCGGCACCGCTCGTGCCGGTGCGCCAGAGGACTCCCTGGGGGCCGTAGCCGACGAAGTCGCCGTCGCGCTGCAGTACCGCGCGGTAGCGGCCGTCCTCGGAGGTCAGCTGGTGTCCGCGGCGCAGGACCTGGCCGGTCGCGAGGACGTCGAACGGAGGCTCGGCGATCCTGTGGCCGACACTGTTCGCCCAGGCGGGCGTCCCGTTCTCGCGGTAGAGGACGAGGTTGCCGTCCTGCTGGAGGACCAGGTGGGCGCCGTCCTCGACGTCCGTCCCGGTGGTCCACACCGGCGTGCCGTCGGCGGAGGAGACCACCACGTCGCCGTCCTCCTGCATGTCGAGGTGGTCGCCTCGCCCCTCGGTGCCGGTGGCGAAGACGGCGTGGTTCTGCGGGTCGTAGAGGACAGCGTTGCCGTCCGTCTGCATGACGAAGGTGTAGGCCGCACCGGTGTGGTCGGATCGCAGGCTCTCGTTCGGCCCGAGACTCTCGCCGCCGGTGAGACCGTTGATGAACGGGACGGCCGCGTCCGGCTGCGCGCCGGGGATCAGCGGCGGAGCCGAATCGGTCGCACTGTTCGTGGGAACCGGGATCGGCGCGGCGTCCTGCGCGAGCGCCGGCGTCGCGGTGAGGAGCAGGGCTCCCGCCGCGACGAGCGCGACGAGCACGGAGGCGAGTGACCGTGGGGGGTGGGAAGGCGACATCGCAGTTCTTTCTCGAGAGGGGGGACACCGCCTCGGAGCCAGCGACGATGCCCGATGAACTGCTGAGATCGTGTCACTTCCACCCGGTGATCAGCGCGGTGCGGCGCCCGGTGCGGCGTCGCTGGCGCGCCGTCCGGTCCTTCGAGAGCCGCCGCTCCTCGCGGAGGGGACTCCGCGCGGGCGACGACAAGCCGGGATCGTTCAGGGCAGGGGGCGCGCGAGGGCGTCGAGGCGTCGGCGCCAGGCGTCCAGACGGCCGGGTTCCGCCGCCAGTGCCGGGCCGTCGATCCAGGTCGTGGCGAGCCGCAGTCCGTGCAGGGCGTTCGCCGTCCACACCTCGCGCCCGTCGAGGTCCGCCGGTTCGGCCGGTGCCTCGATGACGTCGACTCCGAGCGCGCCCGCGAGCACCGAGACGGTGCGCGCCGTCACGCTCCGGACGCGTCGGCTGCTCGCGGGCGGGACCACCAGCGCGTCGCCGAGCCACCAGAGGACGGCGCTCGTGGCCCCGTCGACGACCGTGCCGTCCGCGCCGAGCAGCACCGCCTCGTCCGCGCCGGCCGCGACCGCCCGCGCGCGGAGCAGGGCGAGCCGGGCGATGTCCGGCCCCTTGCGCTCGGGCACCCGCCGAGGATCGACGGGGCTCGTCCACAGGACGACGGTGCGGCCCAGTGGCGGGGCGGGACGCAGCCGGAGGCGGAGGCCGTCGGCGGTCAGCTCGACCCGGGGGAAGGAGTCGCCGCTGCGGGGGAGCGCGGCGACGGCGGCGTCGAAGAACGGGCCCGCCCCGTCTGCGCCGCCGGCTGCAGCGACGCCGGTGAGGAACCGCTCCCGATGCAGATCGAGCCCGCGCACGCGACCCTCCGACACCAGCCAGGAGTCCGCCGCGAGGAGCGGGCCGGACGGGGCGTCGAGGGCGGGGCCGAGCTCGTGCCCGTCCCACTGCCGCACTCGCTCGCCGTCCACGACCGCCTAGGCTAGCCCAGTGGTCGTGCCGCCGGAGGACTCCGCTGTCCGCAGTGACGCTGTCCGCGGTGACGCCGTCTCCAGTGCCGCCGCCCGCAGTGCCGTCGTTCGCAGCGCCGCCGTCCGCACCGAGGTCCCGTGGGTGGATCCGGAGCGCGTCTACCTCGCCCTCTTCGCCGGGGCGCACGCCTCCTTCTGGCTCGACTCCGGCCGCGACGCCGTCGAGGGCTTCTCCTTCCTCGGCACCTCCGACGACGTGCTGACGGTCGACGCCGGCGCGGACGTCTCGCCGGCGCTCGCCGCGGTCGACGCGGAGCGGACCGGCGACCCGGCACTCGGCCGGTACGGCTGGATCGCCTACGAGGCAGGAGCGCCCTTCGTCTCGCTGCCGGCGGCACCGGCGGCGCCCGGCGCGCCGCCCGCGCTCGCGCTGCTGCGCGGCGACCCGGTGCTCGAGTTCGATCACCGTCGCCGTTGCGTGCAGGTCGTCTCCTCCCGTGCCGCGGGGGAGGAGGCGCAACGGCTCGCGCGGGCGCTGGAGGCGCTCGCCGCGTCCCACGAGGAGCCGGCGGAGCCGCGCGACCCCGAGCCGGCCGGTCCTGCCCGCTGGCGGCACAGCGCGGACGAGTACCGCGCCCTCATCGCGCACTGCGGGGCGGCCATCCGGGCGGGCGACGCCTACCAGCTCTGCCTCACCAACGAGGTCGTCGTCGAGGGTGCCTTCGACCCGGTCGAGGCCTACCGACGGCTCCGCCGCTCCAGCCCCAGCCATCACGGCGGGCTGATCCGCCTCGGCGACCGGGCGCTCGTGAGCGCCTCGCCCGAGCGCTTCCTCACCGCCGGCGCCGAGGGGCGGGTGGCGACGCATCCGATCAAGGGCACCCGGCCGCGCGGGGCCGACGCCGCGGCGGACGCGCAGCTGCGGGCCGACCTGCTCGCGAGCGTGAAGGAGCGCGCCGAGAACGTGATGATCGTCGACCTGGTGCGCAACGACCTCGCCCGGATCGCGGCGCCGTCCTCGGTGCGGGTGGATCGCCTCCTCGAGGTCGAGACCTACCCGCACGTGCACCAGCTGGTGAGCGAGGTGTCGGCGCAGCGCGCGCCCGGCGCAGGCCTGGCCGAGCTGATCGCGGCGACCTTCCCCGCCGGTTCGATGACCGGCGCCCCGAAGCGCCGCGCGGTCGAGCTCCTCCGCGAGTGGGAGGCGGGACCGCGCGGGCTCTACGCCGGCGCCTTCGGCCGTCTCGGCGGCGACGGCTCGCTCGATCTCGCGATGACCATCCGCACGCTGGTGCTCGACCGCGCCGTCGCCCGCATCGGCACCGGCGGCGGCATCACCGCCCTGTCGATCGCGGACGAGGAGGTGGAGGAGACCCGGCTGAAGGCCCGCGCGCTGCTCGCCGCGCTCGGCGTCGACCTGCACGAGGCGGAGCATTCGTCGCCCGGACGCTAGAGGCCAGTAGGGTTGTTCGTCGGACGCAGGCGCCCTCCGAGCGCGCGCCCACCCCCACCCTCACAGAAGTAGGACACACCTGTGGCAGAAGAGACCTCCCAGCAGACCGGCGCGACCGACGAGGAGCGCTACGACTTCCGCGCGCTCCAGGAGAAGTGGCTCCCGATCTGGGAGGAGACCCGGCCGTTCGCGACCGGCGACTCCACCGACAAGCGCCCGCGCAAGTACGTGCTCGACATGTTCCCCTACCCCTCCGGCGACCTGCACATGGGCCACGCGGAGGCGTACGCGCTCGGCGACGTCATCGCGCGCTACTGGCGCCAGCAGGGCTTCAACGTGCTGCACCCGATCGGCTGGGACAGCTTCGGCCTCCCCGCCGAGAACGCGGCGATCAAGCGCGGGCTGAACCCGGTCACCTGGACCTACGACAACATCGAGCAGCAGAAGCGCTCGATGAAGCGCTACGCCGCGTCGTTCGACTGGGACCGCGTCCTGCACACCTCCGACCCGGAGTACTACAAGTGGAACCAGTGGCTGTTCCTCAAGATGTACGAGAAGGGGCTCGCCTACCGCAAGGACAGCTGGGTCAACTGGGACCCGGTGGACCAGACCGTCCTCGCGAACGAGCAGGTCCTGGCGGACGGCACGTCGGAGCGCTCGGGCGCCGTCGTGGTGAAGAAGAAGCTCACCCAGTGGTACTTCAAGATCACCGACTACGCCGACCGCCTGCTCGACGACCTCAACCAGCTCGAGGGCTCCTGGCCGTCGAAGGTCATCGCGATGCAGCGCAACTGGATCGGCCGCTCGATCGGCGCCGATGTCGAGTTCGAGATCGAGGGCCGCGAGGAGCGGATCACGGTCTTCACGACGCGCCCCGACACCCTCTTCGGCGCGACCTTCATGGTCGTCGCCCCCGACTCCGATCTGGCCGCCGAGCTGGTCGAGGGCGCCGACCCGGAGCTGCAGACCGCGTTCCGCGGCTACCTGGAGAAGGTGCAGAAGTCGAGCGAGATCGAGCGCCTCACCGTTGACCGCCCGAAGACCGGCGTCTTCCTCGGCCGCTACGCGATCAACCCCGTCAACGGCGAGCGCCTGCCGATCTGGTCGGCCGACTACGTGCTGTCCGACTACGGGCACGGCGCCGTCATGGCCGTCCCCGCGCACGACCAGCGCGACCTCGACTTCGCGCGCGCCTTCGACCTGCCCGTGCGGGTCGTCGTCGACACCTCGGCTCCCGTCACGGGGGCGATCCCGGTCATCCCCGAGGACCCGGAGGAGCTCGCCGCTCTCGAGGCGAAGTACGCGGTCGACCCCGCGGTCACCGGGGAGGCGCTGACCGGCGACGGCCGCCTGGTCAACTCCGGCCCGCTCGACGGGCTGTCCAAGCGCACCGCGATCGAGCGCGTGATCAAGCTGCTCGAGGAGCGCGGCCGCGGCCGCTCGGCGAAGAACTACCGCCTCCGCGACTGGCTGATCTCGCGCCAGCGCTACTGGGGCACGCCGATCCCGATCATCCACGGCGAGAACGGCGAGCTGATCCCCGTCCCCGAGGACCAGCTGCCCGTCCGCCTGCCCTCGACCGACGGCCTCGACCTGCAGCCGAAGGGCTCGTCGCCGCTCGGCGCCGCCGAGGACTGGGTCAACGTCGCGAACCCGAACGACGGCAGCCCCGCGCGCCGCGACCCGGACACGATGGACACCTTCGTCGACTCCTCGTGGTACTTCCTCCGCTTCCTCTCGCCGAAGGACGACACCCAGGCGTTCGACCCGAAGCTCGCCGAGAAGTGGGCGCCCGTCGACCAGTACGTCGGCGGCGTCACGCACGCGATCCTGCACCTGCTCTACGCGCGCTTCATCACCAAGGTGCTCTTCGACCTCGGCTACGTCTCCTTCACCGAGCCGTTCACCGCCCTGCTCAACCAGGGCATGGTGCAGATGGACGGCACCGCGATGTCCAAGTCGAAGGGCAACATCGTCCGCCTGTCCGACCAGCTGGACGAGTTCGGCGTCGACGCCGTGCGCCTGACCATGGCGTTCGCCGGCCCGCCGGAGGACGACATCGACTGGGCCGACGTCTCGCCGTCGGGCAGCGCGAAGTTCCTCGCCCGCGCCTGGCGCCTGGCGAAGGACGTCACGACCAAGCCCGACGTGGAGTGGAAGAACGGCGACGCGGCACTGCGCCGGCAGACGCACCGCTTCCTCGCCGAGTCGCCCTCGCTGATCGAGGCGTTCAAGTTCAACGTCGTCGTCGCGCGCCTGATGGAGCTGGTCAACGCGACCCGCAAGGTCATCGACTCCGGCGCCGGCGCGGGCGACCCCGCCGTCCGCGAGGCGACCGAGGTCGTCGCGATGGCACTCAACCTGTTCGCGCCGTACACGGCCGAGGACATGTGGAACCGTCTCGGCTACGAGGGCTCGGTCGCGCACGCCCTGTGGCGCAAGGCCGACCCGACGCTCCTGGTCGAGGAGAAGGTCACCGCGATCCTCCAGGTCGACGGCAAGGTCCGCGACCGCATCGAGGTCTCGCCGAAGATCTCCTCGGACGAGCTCGAGCAGAAGGCGCGGGCCACGGCGGGCGTCGGCCGCGCGCTGCAGGGCCGCGAGGTCGTCACGGCCGTCGTCCGGGCGCCGCGCCTGGTGAACCTGGTGACGAAGCCGGCGTAGTCGGCTGCTGCCGTGAGGGGCCCTTCCCGCTGGGAGGGGCCCCTCCGGCGTTCCCGCGCCGCCTCAGGCGGGCGGTACCGAGCCGTTGCGGAGGTGCTGGTAGACCACGGACGTGCGGACGTCGGCGACCTCGCGGCGCTGGGTGAGGCGGTCGATCACGAAGGCGTAGAGGTCGTCGTTGTCGCGGACGGCGACGTGGATGATGAAGTCCTCGTTGCCCGCGGTCACGAAGACGCCGAGGGTCTGCTCGAGGCCGCTCACCCAGTCGCGGAACGACTCGATCACCTCGCGCGACGGCGGCCGGATCCGGACGGCGATCAGCGCCTGGACGCCTCGGCCGATCGCGGCGAGATCGACCTCGAGGGTCGTGCCGGTGATCACGCCGCGGGTGCGCAGGCGGCGCATCCGGTCGAGGGAGGTGGTGGGGGAGACCCCGACCGCCGCGGCCACGTCGCGGTTCGATGTCCGTGCATCCGACTGCAGAACCCGCAGGATCGCGATGTCGAGCGCGTCGAGGACCACCGGGTCGCGGTTCTGCTGGTCGTTCATACGGACATCCTGCACGGCGGTCGCGCCTCTGCCTATCGTTCTGCCTGTCGGTCGAGCGACCGCACGGAGAGGGACGACCATGAGCAGCGCACCCGTCGGCTACGCCGAGGACGAGATCGACACCGCCGCACCGACGAGGGCGGCGCGGCTGAAGTGGGTGGTGGTGGTCGACGAGGCGCTCCCGATCGGCCGAGCCGTCAACGCCGCCGCCTGCGTCGCCGCCGCGACCGGAGCGCTGGTGCCGGGACTGCTCGGTCCCGCCGCGCAGGACGCGTCGGGCTCGGGGCATCCGGGGCTGCCGTGGGCGGGCTGCACGGTGCTCGCGGCGGACGCGGCGACGCTCCGGATCGTCCGGGCGAAGGCGGAGGCGCACGAGGGCACCTTCGTCGCCGACATGCCGGCCGCCGCGCAGGACACCCGGGTCTACGACGAGTACCGCGAGGTGCTCGGCGCGACCGCGCCCGAGTCGATCGAGTATCTGGCGGTCGGCCTGATCGGGCCGCGGAACCGGGTCGACAGGATCGTCGGTCGACTGCGACTGCTCTAGACGGGGTGCTCTCCCCAGGGGCGGGGTGCGGGCGTCTCTCCACCGAACGCCGGCGGAGGGGCCCGTGCGATCGACGGCCGCTCTAGCGTCCTCGGATGCGGCAGATCACGGAGGACGACGACCCCGAGGGGCTCCTGCGCCGACCGCGGCGGTCCCGGGTCCGCTGGCGCGTCGGAGTCGGCGCGGCGGTCGTGCTGGTCATCGCTGCGGCGGTCGTGGCGGTCCTGCTGGCGGGTGCTCGTGCGGGAGGGCGGACGGAGGTGCTCGCGCCGGTGAGCGGACCCTCGGGATCAGCGGTGCCGAGCTGGGCGGCCGATGCCGGTGGCGGGCCGGGCACACCGCCGCCGAGTGCCTCGACCGGCGTGCCGCTCTACGTGCACGTGGCCGGAGCGGTCGTCACCCCCGGTCTGTACCTGCTCGACCCGGGTGCGCGCGTGACGGATGCGCTCGCGGCGGCGGGTGGCTTCACCGAGACGGCCGAGCGGGCGGCGGTCAACCTCGCCCGGCGGGTGGTGGACGGCGAGCAGATCCTCGTCCCGGAGCAGGGTGCGGTGAGTGCTCCCGGTGCTGCCGGAGCGGGCAGCACCGGCTCGGCCCCCGCGGGCGGCGTCATCAGCCTCAGCACGGCGACGGCGGCGCAACTCGAGGAGCTGACCGGGATCGGTCCCTCGACCGCCGCGAAGATCGTCGCCTACCGGGAGGAGCACGGGCCGTTCACCTCGGTCGACCAGCTGCTCGAGGTCCCCGGCATCGGCGAGAAGACCCTCGAGGCGTTCCGCGAGCAGGTGTCGCCGTGATCCGCGCGCACGATCTGCGACTGCTCCCGATCGGCCTCGCCGCCTGGGCGGCCGCAGCGGCGACGGGGGCGCTGCCGGTCGTCACCGTGATCGAGAGCGGGGGTCTCCTCTGCGCGGGGGCCTGGGGCGTCGTGCTGACGGTGGTCGTCGGGCTCGGTGCGCTCCGTCGGCACCGTGCCGCCGCCGTTCTGGCGGTGGTCGCGGTCGCCCTCGCCGGCGGCGCGCTGGCCGTCACGTCCGTGGTCGCCGCTGCCCCGGCCCGGCATCCGCCCGCCCTGCGCGAGGCGGCCGAGTCGCGTGCGTCCGTGGCGGTGCTCGTGCGCGTCGACACCTCCACGCGACCGCTCGCGAGCGGCGGTGTCTGGTTCGACGGCACGGCCCTCCGGATCGACGACCGGCCGCTCTCGGCGCCCGTGCGGGTCTTCCTGGCCGAGCCCGGCGGGCGGCTGCCGGTCGCCGCCGAGGTGCTGCTCCAGGCCCGGGCCCAGGCGCCCGCCGCGGAGTCGGAGAGCACCCTGCTGAGCGCGACGGCCGTCCTCGACCGGAGCCCGCCCGAGGGTGTCGCGGCGGTCGCCGAGCTGCTGCGCTCGGGCTTCCTCGCACGAACAGCGGCGCTCGGGGGAGACGTGGCAGGCCTGCTGCCGGGTCTCGCGACCGGGGACACGACCGCGCTGCCGGCCGATCTCGAGGAGGACATGCGCACCGCCTCGCTCACGCACCTCACGGCGGTCTCCGGAGCGAACTGCGCGGTGGTCGTCGCGGCGGGCTGGCTGGTCGCGGCGCTGCTCGGGGCCGGTCGGCGGCTGCGCACGGTCGCGGCCCTGGTCGTCCTCCTGGCCTTCGTGGTGCTGGTCACTCCGGAGCCGAGCGTCGTCCGGGCGGCGGCGATGGCGACCGTCGTGCTGCTGGCGCGGCTGGGGCGGCGCTCGGGCGCGGCGGTGCCGGCGCTCCTGGCGAGTGTCCTGCTGCTGGTCCTCGTCGATCCCGCGATCGCGAGCCGGCTCGGCTTCGTGCTGTCCGTCCTGGCGACGGGCGGCCTGCTCCTCGCGGCCGAGCCGATCGCGCGTCGGCTGCAGGACGTGCTGCCGCGACCGCTCGCTCTGCTGGTCGCGGTGCCGCTCGCCGCGCAGCTGGCCTGCCAGCCCGCCGTCCTGCTGATCGATCCGTCGATCCCGGTCTACGGGGTGCTCGCGAACCTGCTCGCCGAGCCCGCCGCCCCGGCCGCGACGGGACTCGGGCTGATCGGCTGCCTGCTGGCGCCCTGGTGGCCGGCGGGCGCCGACGTCGCGATCCGCCTGGCGGCCGTGCCGGCCTGGTGGATCGCCTCGATCGCGCGCGCCGTGGCGACCTGGCCGTCTCCGCGGATCGCCTGGCTGCCCGGAGGAGTCGGGCTGCTGGCGCTCACTCTCCTGACCGCGCTGGCGCTGCTGCTGGTCACCCGCTCGCGTCGCCTCGTGCTGCCGCGGCGGGTCGCCGCGACGGTTCTCGCCGGGGCGCTCGTCGTCGGGGGAGCGTCGAGCGTGGCGGCCCCGCTGCTGCGCTCCGCCGCCGTCCCCTCGGACTGGCGGGTGGCCATGTGCGACATCGGCCAGGGCGACGCGGTGCTGGTCCGCGGTGACGCGGGAGTGCTCCTCGTGGACACCGGTCCGCTGCCCGAGCGCCTCGACGCCTGCCTCCGGCTGCTCGGTCTCGACCGGCTCGAGCTCCTCGTGCTCACCCACTACGACCTCGACCACGTCGGGGGAGTCGGAGCGGTGGTCGGGCGCGTCGACGAGGCCCTCGTCGGTCCGGTGGCCGACGAGGGCGACGAGCGCGACCGCGCGGCGCTGGACGGCGGCGGCGCGCTCGTGCGGGAGGCGGCGCGCGGCGACTCCGGCTCGCTCGGCTCGCTGCACTGGCGGGTGCTCTGGCCGGAGCCGGGGAGCACCCTCCGCGGGAACGAGGCGAGCGTGACCCTCCGCGTCGACATCGCGGCCGACGCGCGCGGCGGTCCGCTGTCGCTCGCGATGCTCGGCGACCTCGGCGCGGAGGCGCAGGGCCGGATCGCCCGGCTCGACCCCGGTCGCGTCGACGTCGTGAAGGTCGCGCACCACGGCTCGGCCGACCAGGCGCCCGCTCTCTACGACGCGCTCGGTGCACGGATCGGCCTCGTCTCGGTCGGCGCCGACAACACCTACGGCCACCCGACCGCCTCGCTGCTCACCCTTCTCGCCGATCGCGGCACGCGCGCTCTGCGCACCGACCTCGAGGGCACGGAGCTGCTCGCCGTCCACCCCGAGGGCGTCGTCGCCTGGTCCAGTGGGGCCGCGGCGCCGGTGACCGCTCTGGACGAGCACGGACGCGGAGTTCCGACTCTGCTCAGCGGAGGCTCGCCCCTCGGAAGGGCGGAAGACGGCATCAGCACCCGACCTGCGGGTGTCTCGCGACGGAGTCGACATCCTGGCGCCGCGGGTCGGCTGCCGACACCGACGACTGGTTGGATGCGGAATCGACGTGGCGTGACGAGGGGGAGGAGCGGCGTGACTCGGAACGACCGACCGGGCCTCCGGAAGGACCGACCGGGCCTCTCCATCTCCCTGGTGATGTTCGCCCACACGGCGGTCCTGCTGTTCCTGGCAGCGGCGCCGCACCAGCCACCGTGGTCGATCGTCCTCTTCGCGGTCGCCCTGATCGGAACGGGGATCGGCGCCTTCTCCGATTCCCGCAGGTACCGACGGGAGTTCCTGGAGCGGCAGCGACGGCGCGGCCCGTCCTGATCGCACCTCCTCTCCTCCCTCCTCCAGCGGCCGGCCCCGGACTCGTAGAATCGAGGGTCACGGAAGGACGACGGCATGGCAGGCAGAGCCCCGGCGCGCGGCAAGGCGGCCCCCTCGAAGGCGGCGATCCCGCAGCTCGCGTGGAACCAGACGCGACCCGCCCCGATCGTCCTGATCACGGGGCCGGAGCAGTTCCTCGCCGATCGGGCCCTGCGGTTCCTCCGCGAGTTCCTGCGCGCCGAGGACCCGAGCCTCGAGGTCAACGACATCGACGCAGGCGGCTACGCGCCCGGGGAGCTGCTGACGCTCGCGAGCCCGTCGCTGTTCGACGAGCCGCGGCTGCTGCGCGTCTCGAACGTGGAGAAGTGCTCCGACGCGTTCCTCGTCGAGATGCTCGAGTACCTCGCCCAGCCGGCCGACGGGGCGACGGTCGTGCTGCGGCACGGCGGTGGCAACCGCGGCAAGAAGCTGCTCGACGCGATCCGCGCGGGCACCGGCGGCGGCATCGAGATCGTCTGCGCCGAGCTCAAGCGGGAGAGCGACAAGGTCGACTTCGCGATCGCGGAGTTCCGGACCGCCGGGCGCACCGCGACGACCGGTGCGGTGCGGGCGCTGGTCTCCGCGTTCTCGGATGATCTGGACGAGCTCGCGTCGGCCTGCCAGCAGCTGGTCTCGGACGTGACCGGCGACATCACCGAGGCGACGGTCGCGAAGTACTACGGCGGGCGGGTGGAGACGACCGCCTTCACGGTCGCCGATTCGGCGATCGCCGGCCGGCACGGGGAGGCGCTGCTGGGGCTCCGGCACGCGCTCGCGTCGGGCGCGGATCCGGTGCCGATCGTGGCGGCGTTCGCGAGCAAGCTGCGGACGATGGCGAAGGTGGCGGGCTCCCGTGAGGGCTCCGGTCAGATCGCCTCGCGGCTCGGCCTCGCGCCCTGGCAGGTGGACCGCGCGCGCCGCGACCTGCAGGGCTGGACCGGCGAGGGACTGGGCACGGCGATCCTGACGGTCGCCGAGGCCGACGCGAACGTGAAGGGCGCCACCCGCGACCCGGTGTTCGCGCTGGAGCGCATGGTGTCGGTCATCTCGGCCCGCGGCCTCTGACCGGTGCCCAGGGTCTCGAGACGCGCTCGCGGCCGACCTCGAGAACCCTGAACGACGTGGGTCTCGATACGCCGCTCCGCGGCTACTCGACCAGCAAGACCCCCCGACAAGCGGCGCCGCGGCGACTCGACCAGCACGCACGTCGAGACGCCCTGCGGGGCCGAACAACCCGAGTGACCGGCGCGATCCCCTCTGCGACGGGCCGTCGGCAGACCGGCCCCGCCCTCGCAGGCTCACCGGCGATCCGCGTGCCAGCGGATCGTCGTAGCCGGAACGCAGGACGCTCCTCCCGCCGCGACCACCCGCATGAGCCGACCGCGCGACGGCCGACGAGGAACGAGGAGTCCGTCGACGGCGAGCGGAAACGAGGAAGGGCCCGGCCATCGGCCGGACCCTTCCTCGTTGCAGCGAGACGCAGCCCTACAGCGCGGCGACCTGCTTGGCGATCGCGGACTTGCGGTTCGCGGCCTGGTTCTTGTGGATGACGCCCTTGCTCGAGGCCTTGTCGAGCTTCTTGGCGGCGAAGGCGAGCGCGGTGGCGGCCTTCTCGGTGTCGCCGGCGGCGATGGCGGAGTGCACCGCGCGGACGGCGGTCTTCAGCTCGCTCTTGACGGCCTTGTTGCGCTCGTTCGCCTTCTTGTTGGTGAGGTTGCGCTTGATCTGCGACTTGATGTTTGCCACGTCTATTACCTTCTTCTCGGATGTGTGTGCAGCCGGCTACTCGACGGAGTGCCCCTTCCGGTGGCGTGGAAACGCCATCCCGGTGCGACTGGAGGTCGCCGGCTTCTGAATCACTCCACACACGCCAATGGTGGAGCGCAAGCCAACAAGGAACTTTAGCGCACCCGCCGCCTCCCTTCAACCGCGCGGTGCCCGAGCGCCGGCTCCCTCGCGAGATGCCACCTGTGCGCGCGACACGCCGCGTCGAGCGCGCGCAAGTGGCATCTCGCGGGGGAGCCCCGCCAGTAGCCTGACCAGCGATGCCCCGACTCGCCGATCACATCCCCGCCGTGCCGCCCTCGGGCATCCGCCGGCTGTTCGAGATCGCCCTGCGGCTGGAGGGCGTGACGCTGCTCGCCGTGGGCGAGCCGGACGTCCCCGTCGCGCCTCACATCATCGAAGCCGCGCGCGCCGCCTGGGCCGCGGACGACACGGGCTACGGCCCGAACGGCGGCCTGATGGAGCTCCGGCGCGCGATCGTCGCGAAGCTCGCGAGCGACAACGGCTTCCGAGCGGAGGTGGAGCAGGTCTGGGTCACGGTCGGCGCGACGCAGGCGCTGCACCAGGCGATGACGCTCACGCTCGGCCCGGGCGACGAGGTGCTCCTCCCCGATCCCGGCTACACCACCTTCACCATGAACGCGCGGATGATCGGCGCCGTCCCGGTGCCGTACACGCTGCGCCCCGAGAACGGCTTCTTCCCGGACCTCGACGAGCTCGAGCGGATCGTCACCGACCGCACCCGGGCGATCATCGTGAACAGCCCGTCGAATCCGCTCGGCGTCGTCTTCCCGCGCCCGATGCTGGAGCGGCTGCTGGAGTTCGCCCGCCGGCACGACCTCTGGATCATCAGCGACGAGGTCTACGAGTGCTTCACCTACGGCCGCCCGCACGTGAGCCTCGCCGCCCTCGCCCAGGAGGCCGGTCACGACGACGACCGCGTCTTCAGCGTCTTCTCGCTCTCGAAGACCTACGCGATGACCGGCGTGCGCGTCGGCTACCTCGTCACCCCGCCCGGCCTGACCTCGACGATGGTCACCGTTCAGGAGGCGACGATCAGCTGCGTCGCGACTCCCGACCAGCGCGCGGCCCTGGCGGCACTGACCGGCCCGCGGGACGCGGTGGCGGAGGCCTCGGCCCACTACCTCGCCAATCTGCGGCTCGCCACCGCGCTCCTCGACGAGCGCGGCATCCGCTTCCGCGAGCCGGAGGGCGCCTTCTACCTCTGGATCGACGTCTCGCACGCGAGCGACGGCGACGTCGCGTCCTGGGCCGAGTCGTTCCTGCTCGAGTCCCTCGTCGCCGTCGCGCCGGGCAGCGCCTTCGGGCGCACCGGCGAGGGCTGGATCCGGGTCTGCCTCGCCGCCGATCCCGTCGACCTCGAGCACGGCCTCCGCGCGCTGCCCGCCCCGGTGAGCGCGTGAGCGCCGACGAGGTCCTGGTGCGGCGGGTGCGCCCGGACGAGTACGCCGAGGTCTCGCGCCTGCGCCTCGCCGCCTACGAGCACGACTACGAGCTGGGGGAGGAGTACGCGGCGGACGTCGGGGACGTCGCCCGGCACGACCGCGAGGGCGAGGTCTGGGTGGCGGAGGAGGCCGGCGCGATCCTCGCGACCGTCACGACCGCCGCGCCCGGCCGCACCCTCTACTCCCTCGGCCGCCCCGGCGAGCTCGACTGGCGGCTGCTCGCGGTGGCCCCCACGGCCCGCGGCCGGGGCCTCGGCCGCCTGCTGACCGAGTTCGTCGTGATGCTCGCCGTCGAGCGCGGCCTCCGGCGCGTCGTGATGAACAGCGGCACCGACATGCTCGCCGCGCACGCCCTCTACGAGAGCATGGGGTTCGTCCGGCTGCCCGAGCGCGAGAATCCGCCCGGCATCGAGCCCACCCGCACCTACGGACTCGACCTGTAGCGAGGTCCGCCCGCAGAGCATCAGCCGAGACGACGCGTCATCCGCCATCGGCGAAGAGACCGGCGCACAGCTGAGGTTCTGCACCGCGACCGGTCGGTCCCGGCCCCTCGCCCGCCGCCGGAGCCCGGCCGTGGGAGACTGGACGCACGATGTCTCCACGTGCACACCTCGGGCTCGAGCCCGCCGCGACCGATCCGGCGTCCATCCGCAACTTCTGCATCATCGCCCACATCGATCACGGCAAATCCACTCTCGCCGATCGCATGCTGGGCATCACGGGCGTGGTCGAGGATCGCGCGATGCGCGCGCAGTACCTCGATCGGATGGACATCGAGCGCGAGCGCGGCATCACGATCAAGTCGCAGGCCGTCCGCATGCCGTGGGAGCGCGACGGGCAGACCTTCGCGCTGAACATGATCGACACCCCCGGGCACGTCGACTTCTCCTACGAGGTCAGCCGCTCGCTCGCCGCCTGCGAGGGCGCGATCCTCCTGGTCGACGCCGCGCAGGGCATCGAGGCGCAGACGCTCGCCAACCTCTACCTCGCGCTCGAGAACGACCTGGCGATCATCCCGGTCCTCAACAAGATCGACCTGCCCGCGGCCGACCCGGAGAAGTACGCGGCCGAGCTCGCGAGCCTCATCGGCGGCGACCCGGCCGACGTCCTCCGCGTCTCCGGCAAGACCGGCGTCGGCGTCGAGGCGCTGCTCGACCGCGTCACCGAGCTGGTCCCCGCGCCCGTCGGCGACAAGAACGCCCCGGCCCGCGCGATGATCTTCGACTCGGTCTACGACTCCTACCGCGGCGTCGTCACCTACGTCCGGATGATCGACGGCCAGCTCTCGCCGCGCGAGAAGATCCAGATGATGTCGACGCGCGCCACGCACGAGATCCTCGAGATCGGCGTCTCGAGCCCCGAGCCCGTCTCGACCAAGGGCCTCGGCGTCGGCGAGGTCGGCTACCTGATCACCGGCGTGAAGGACGTCCGCCAGTCGAAGGTCGGCGACACCGTCACCACCGCCTCCAAGCCCGCCACCGAGGCGCTGCCCGGCTACACCGAGCCGCTGCCGATGGTGTTCTCGGGCCTGTACCCGATCGACGGCAGCGACTACCCGGACCTCCGCGAGGCGCTGGACAAGCTCAAGCTCTCCGACGCGGCGCTCGTCTACGAGCCCGAGACCTCGGTCGCCCTCGGCTTCGGCTTCCGCTGCGGCTTCCTGGGCCTCCTGCACCTCGAGATCGTCACCGAGCGGCTCGACCGCGAGTTCGGCCTCGACCTGATCACCACGGCGCCGTCCGTCATCTACGAGGTGACCACCGACGACAAGAGCACCGTCACGGTCACCAACCCGAGCGAGTTCCCGGTCGGCAAGATCGCCAGCGTCACCGAGCCGATCGTCCGGGCCGCCATCCTCGCGCCGAAGGACTACGTCGGCACGATCATGGAGCTCTGCCAGAGCCGCCGCGGCACGCTGATCGGCATGGAGTACCTCGGTGAGGACCGGGTCGAGATCCGCTACCACATGCCCCTAGGCGAGATCGTCTTCGACTTCTTCGACAACCTCAAGTCCAAGACCGCCGGCTACGCCTCGCTCGACTACGAGCCCGCCGGCGACCAGGAGGCCGACCTGGTCAAGGTCGACATCCTGCTCCAGGGCGAGCAGGTCGACGCGTTCAGTGCGATCGTGCACCGCGACAAGGCCTACGCCTACGGCGTGCTGATGACGGGGCGGCTGCGCAAGCTCATCCCGCGCCAGCAGTTCGAAGTGCCCATCCAGGCCGCGATCGGCGCGCGCATCATCGCGCGCGAGTCGATCAGCGCCATGCGCAAGGACGTCCTCGCCAAGTGCTACGGCGGTGACATCACCCGCAAGCGCAAGCTGCTCGAGAAGCAGAAGGAGGGCAAGAAGCGCATGAAGATGGTCGGCCGCGTCGAAGTCCCCCAGGAAGCGTTCATCGCCGCGCTGAGCGGCGACGTCGAGACGAAGGACAAGAAGTAGCGGTCGCTCCGGCCCTCGTCGTCGGGCGTCAGTTCGCGTCGTCCTGCCCGGTGACGTGCACCGCGTACCCGTGGCAGCCCGCGGTCGTCCAGTCGTAGGGCGCCCCGGTCTCCTCGCCGTACAGGGCGATGAACCCCGCCGACCCCGCGGGGTAGAGCGAGGCGGACAGCGGGTCGTCGGCCGGGCGCGGCACGCTGGGACGCTCCCACCAGAGCGTGTAGGTGTAGTCGTGGCCCTTGTCGAGCATGCACTGCGCGACGATCCGCTGCTGCTCGACCCAGACTCTCGCGTTCGCGAGCTCGCTCTCGTCGAACGAGGCCGGGTAGACGACGGCGGAGGTGTCGGAGGAGAGGTCGTAGATCGGCTGTCCCGAGGCGTCCTCGCGCGGCAGCGTCTCGATCAGCGTCGGGGCCGGGGCGAGGGTGGGCTCCACCGCGACCGGCGTCTCCAGGATCGGCTCTGCCGAGGTCTCGGCAGGAGCGGTCGCGGCCGGTGGCGCGAGAGCGGCGGCCTGCCCTGCGTCCGACCGACCCTGGCAGCCCGCGAGCGCACCTCCGAGGATCAGGAGCACGAGGCCGCCCGAAGCGGCCCGGAACGCTCCCGATGTCCTCGGCACAGAACTCCTCATCGGCGCAGAACTCCGCATCGACACAGAACCCCTCATCGCACAGAACCCCCACGATCCGCGGTCCTCCCGCGAGAGCGGGAGCAGCCTCCTGAACCCTAACGGAGGACCGCTCAGGAGTCCGGCTCCTGTCACGGTGCATCGGATAGCCTGGAGTCTTGCGCGCGGGTCGGTCACGGCTCGTCGCCGGGAGCAGCACTGCGGCTCCGATCACCGCAGTCGAGAAGTGGAGCACGCCGTGAGCATCCGACGCTCGAGCTTCGAGGGGCAGCCGCAGGTCACCTACGCGGCGGTCGGCGGGACGCTGGCGCCGGACCTGCTCGAGTACCCGCCGGACGGCTTCACGGCCGAGCGCTTCGAGGCGCGCCTGGGCTCGGGTGCCGAGCGCTTCGCGATCACGACCGCGTCGCTGATGACCTGGGGCGTGCAGCGCGGCAGCGGGATCGTCGTCTCCGACATCACGAGCGGCAGCGGTGTGCAGTACACGGGCGTCAACTTCGACTCCGCGGGCACGCCGATCGACCTCGCCAGCCGGCCGACCGAGGAGCAGTTCTCGGCGGACGGCACGCCGTACATCACCGCCGGCGTCACCGCGGTGCTCAAGATCACGCTGCTCGGCCGCACGGTCGACGCCCCGGTGCGCGTCGTCTACGTCGTCGACGAGCCCGATCAGGTCGGCTTCGCCTACGGCACCCTCGAGGGCCACCCGGAGAGCGGCGAGGAGTCGTTCGTCGTCGAGAAGCGCGCCGACGACTCGGTCTGGCTCGTGATCCGCGTCTTCTCCCGCCCCTCCACGGCGCTCTACCGCCTCGGCACCCCCGTCCTGCGCGTCGTGCAGAAGCGGCAGGTCAAGAAGTACCTCCGCGCGCTGCTGCCGGCGCGCCTCAGCTGACGTGGGCAGCGCCCTCCCGCTCGCCGACCCGGCCCCGCTCGACGGGCATCTGCCCGCCTCCGTCGCCGACGGCGTGCAGGCCCGCGACCTCGGGCTCTACGTGCACGTGCCGTTCTGCCGGGTGCGCTGCGGCTACTGCGACTTCAACACCTACACCGCCACCGAGCTGCGCGGGGCGAAGCAGCAGGACTACGCGGACGAGGCGATCGTCGAGATGGCCCTCGGCGAGGGCGTGCTCGCGGCCGCGGGTCTGCCGCGCCGCCCCGCCGCGACCGTGTTCTTCGGCGGCGGCACTCCGACGCTGCTGCCGGCCCGCGATCTGGTGCGGATGCTCGACGGGCTCCGGCGTCACTTCGGGGTCGCCGACGGCGCCGAGATCACGACGGAGGCGAACCCCGACTCGGTCGACGCCGCCTACCTCCGCGAGCTGGCCGACGCCGGCTTCACCCGCGTCAGCTTCGGGATGCAGTCGGCCGTGCCGCACGTGCTCGCGACGCTCGAGCGCACCCACGATCCGGAGCGGGTCCCGCTCGTGGTGGAGTGGGCGCGCGAGGCGGGGCTGCAGGTCAGCCTCGACCTGATCTACGGCACGCCGGGGGAGTCGCTGGCCGACTGGGAGCGCTCGCTCGACTCGGCGCTGGCCAACCGGCCGGACCACCTCTCGGCGTACGCGCTGATCGTCGAGGACGGCACCAAGCTGGCCCGGCAGATCCGCCGGGGCGAGGTCGCCACGCCGGACGACGACCTCACGGCGGACATGTACGAGCTGGCGGACGCGCGGCTCGCCGCGGCCGGCTACTCCTGGTACGAGGTCAGCAACTGGGCGCGGGACGACGCGCACCGGTCGCGGCACAACCTGTCCTACTGGCTCGGGCACGACTGGTGGGGCGTGGGCCCCGGCGCGCACAGTCACGTCGGCGGGGTGCGCTGGTGGAACGTGAAGCATCCGGCGGCCTACGCCGAGCGGCTGCACTCCGGATCCTCGCCCGCGGCGGGGCGGGAGACGCTCGACGACGCGACGCGCCGCGTGGAGGACGTGCTGCTGCGCTCCCGCCTGGCCGACGGGCTGCCGATCGACGCGATCGACCCGGAGCGCCGCCGCGAGGTCGCCGGGCTGATCGCCGACGGACTCGTCGACGGACGCGCGGCCCTGGGCGGGCGCCTCGTGCTGACGCTGCGCGGGCGCCTGCTGGCCGACGCGGTCGTCCGCCGACTCACGGACGGCTGAGCCGCCAGCGGGGCGGTGGGTCTCGATACGCCGCCTGCGGCGGCTACTCGACCAGCATGGGGCGGAGCAGGCGCGTCGTGCTGGTCGAGCGGCCCGCATCGCGGGCTCCTCATGCTGATCGAGTAGCGCGCGGAGCGGGCGTGTCGAGATCCCGCTCGGTGCCTACTTGAAGAAGGGGATGCTCAGCGGGTACGTGTAGTACTCGCCGGCGCTCGCGCGCACCGAGGCGATGATCGCGAAGACGATCACGAGGATCGGCACGACGATGAAGACGATGAAGCCGACGAGCACGAAGCTCAAAATCGTGCCCGCCACGTACGCGATCAGCGTCGTGAGGTGGAAGTTCAGCGCGGTCTTCGCGTGCGCCTCGAGGAAGGGTCCGCGGCCCTTGAAGACCAGGTAGACGATCAGCGACGGGATGAAGCTGAAGAAGATCCCGGTGATGTGGGTGACGATCGCCCAGGTCTTCTCGTCCGCCGGGTTCAGCGGCGGGGCGGGCGTCGAGTAGGCGGGCGGCGGGGGCGGGGTGGCCGACATGGTGATCTCCGTCTCAGGAATCGGCGCGTCGGGCGACCCCGGGCGCTCGGCGTCCATCGTGGCAGAGAGACAGCCGCACCGGGAGGCGATCCGGGGCAAGCCCCGCTCTCCTCCCGCGCGCGCGGTTATGATTGGCACTCAATCTCGCGGAGTGCCAAGCTCCGCGCGGCGTCCAGGCGCCGAGGTGGGTCGTGCCGAGAGGCACCCGGAGTCCGGCGGGAGGTCGGTCGTATGGTGACGGAGCGCGGTCTCCAGGTCCTGCGCGTGATCGTGCAGGACTACGTCGCGAACCGCGAGCCGGTCGGCTCCAAGTCGATCGTCGAGCGGCACGCCTTCGGTGTCTCCGCGGCGACCATCCGCAACGAGATGGCGCAGCTCGAGGAGGAGGAGCTGATCGCGGCCCCGCACACCTCCTCCGGCCGCGTGCCCACCGACAAGGGCTACCGCCTCTTCGTCGACCAGCTGACCGATCTGCGCCCGCTGACGGCGGCGCAGCGGCAGGCGATCGAGACGTTCCTCGGCCAGAGCCCGGACCTCGACGAGGTGCTGGTGCGCACGGTGCGGCTGCTCTCGCAGCTCACCAACAGCGTCGCCCTCGTGCAGTACCCCTCCTTCGGCGCCGCGCGCATCCGCCACGTCGAGCTGGTCGCGCTCGCCCCGCGCCGCCTGCTCTCGGTGCTGATCACCGACACCGGCCGCGTCGATCAGCGCGTGCTCGAGACCCCGGAGGACGTCGACGAGCTGCTGCTCGGCGAGATCCGCGCGAAGCTCAACACCGCGGTCCTCGGCCTGGGCCTCGCCGCCGCGGCCGAGACGCTGCAGAGCGCGGTGGAGCAGTTCAGCCCCGAGCGCCGCGACGTGGTCGACCCGATCGTGCAGACCCTGCTCGAGCAGGTCGGCGCGAACCGGCAGGACCGCCTCGTGATGGCGGGCGCCGCGAACCTGGTGCGCACCGAGGAGGACTTCTCGGGCAGCATCTACCCGGTGCTCGAGGCGATCGAGGAGCAGGTGGAGCTGCTGCGCCTCTTCGCCGAGATGACGCCGGATCCGCGCGGCATCTCCGTCCGCATCGGCCGCGAGAACGCGCCGTTCGGCCTGCAGGAGACCTCTGTGCTCACCAGCGGCTACAACACGGCCGGCGGCCAGGTCTCGCGCCTGGGCGTCCTCGGGCCGATCAGGATGGACTACTCCGGCAACATCGCGGCGGTCCGCGCCGTCGCCCGCTACCTCTCCCGCCTCCTCGGCGAGGAATGACCCGCACCAGACCCTCGCCGGATCCCCGGCTCCCGACAGGTCCGCCGCGCCCGGCGCACCCACCCACGAACGAAGGACGAAGCCCCCTGTGGCCGATCACTACGAAGTCCTCGGCGTCGACCGAGACGCCTCCGCCGACGAGATCAAGAAGGCGTACCGCCGGCTCGCGCGCGAGCTGCACCCCGACGTCAACCCGAGCGCCGACGCCTCCGAGCGCTTCAAGCTCGTCACGCACGCCTACGACGTCCTGAGCGACGCCCAGCAGCGCCAGCAGTACGACCGCGGCCCGCAGGACGGCTTCCCCGGCGGCGGCGGGCAGGGCTTCGGCGGCTTCGGCGACATCTTCGAGACGTTCTTCGGCCAGGGGGCCCAGGGCTCCTCCCGCGGCCCGCGCTCGCGCCGGGAGCGCGGCCAGGACGCGCTGCTGCGCGTCGAGGTCTCGCTCGACGAGGTCATCTTCGGCACGCACCGCGACCTCGAGGTCGACACCGCCGTGCTCTGCGAGACCTGCCAGGGCTCGTGCTGCCAGCCGGGCACCTCGCCCGTCACCTGCGACATCTGCCACGGCTCCGGCCAGATCCAGCGCACCGTCCGCTCGCTGCTCGGCAACGTGATGACGGCGAGCCCCTGCGGCACCTGCCGCGGCTACGGCACCGTCATCGCGACCCCGTGCTCCACCTGCCAGGGTCAGGGCCGCGTCCGCGCGCGCCGCACGATCCCCGTCGACGTCCCCGCGGGTGTCGACACGGGCCTGCGCCTGCAGATGCCCGGAAGCGGCGAGGTCGGCCCGGCCGGCGGACCCAGTGGCGACCTCTACCTCGAGATCAAGGTCAAGCACCACGACATCTTCAGCCGCAACGGCGACGACCTGCTCTGCACCCTCGAGGTGCAGATGACGGACGCGATCCTCGGCTCGACGGCGACCCTCGCGGCGCTCGACGGCGACATCGAGATCGAGGTCAAGCCGGGCACGCAGAGCACCGAGATCGTCACGATCAAGGGCCGTGGAGTCACGAAGCTGCGCGGCAACGGCCGCGGCGATCTCCGCGTGGGCATCCAGGTCGTCACGCCGACCAAGCTCGGGCACCGCGAGCGCGAGCTGGTCCAGGAGTTCGCCAAGCACTACAAGCCGCAGAAGCCGGCTCTCACGCACTTCCAGCAGGGGCTCTTCTCCAAGCTCCGCGACCGCTTCCTGGGCTGACCGGGACCGGCGTGGCGCACCACTACATCGACGAGTCGCTCGACTCCGGCGACTTCGTCGCGGGCGGGCGGCTGGAGCTCTCCGGAGCCGAGGCCCGGCACCTCGCGACCGTGAGCCGGATCCGCGCGGGCGAGAGCGTGCGTGTCGGCGACGGGCGCGGCCGGGTGGCGGTCGCCGTCGTCGAGAGCGCGGAGGCGGCGCGCGTCGTCCTCGCCGTCGCCTCGGTCGAGGAGGTGCCCGCGCCGTCGCCGCGCCTCGTGCTGGTGCAGGCGCTCGCGAAGGGCGACCGCGACGAGCTGGCGATCCAGGCCGCGACCGAGCTCGGCGTGGACGAGGTGGTGCCGTGGCAGGCCGCCCGCTCCGTCTCGCGCTGGTCGGGTCCCAAGGAGGAGAAGGGCCGGGAGCGCTGGCGCAGCATCGTCCGCGAGGCGAGCAAGCAGTCCCTCCGCGCCCGCGTGCCCGCGGTGTCGGGTGTCGTCGGCCTCCGCGCGCTCGTGGAGCGGGCGGCGACGGCGCGCGTGCTCGTGCTCGAGCCCTCGGCCGATGCCCGCCTGACCGCGATCGAGCCGGACGGGCGCGACCTCGTGCTCGTCGTCGGCCCCGAGGGCGGGATCGCGCCGGAGGAGCTCCGCGCACTCGCCGATGCGGGTGCCGAGGCCGTCGCGCTCGGCGACTCCGTGTTGCGCACCTCGACCGCCGGCCCGGCCGCGATCGCCGTCCTCTCAGTCCGGCTCGGCCGCTGGTGATCCCCGTCGATCCGCGTGCCCTGGGCGAACGGCGCCCCGCCCGGGCGGCGGCCCCGTTTAAGATGAGTGCATGACCGAGCCCACTGTCTTCACGCGCATCGCCCGCGGCGAGATCCCCGCCGACGTGGTGTTCGAGAACGAGCGGATCCTCGCGATCCGTGACATCGCGCCGAAGGCGCCCGTGCACCTGCTGGTCTTCCCCCGGACCCAGGAGTACGCCAGCGTCGCCGAGCTCGCGGCGGGCGATCCCGCCCTGCTCGCCGAGATCGCCCGGGTCGCGCAGACCCTGGCCGACGCCCACAGCAACGGCCAGTTCCGGCTCGTCTTCAACTCCGGCGAAGAGGCCGGTCAGACCGTGTTCCACGTCCACGCCCACGTCCTGGGCGGCCACCTGACGGAAGGCTCCCTTGCCACCGGTTGATCACGCGGACGACAGCGCGCAGAGCGCGCCGAGTCCCGAAGCACCGCAGACCACCGGCGCGACCCACCGGGTCGTCGCCGTCGACGGAATCGCCATGGTGCGCCTCCTCGGACCCCAGGACCGCCTCATCCGTGCGGTCGAATCGCGATTCCCCGACGTCCGGGTGCACGTGCGCGGCAACGAGGTGACCCTCGACGGCGAGGGTGCCCCCGTCGCCGCCGCGGCGCGCCTGGTGGAAGAACTGGTGCTCATGACGGCAGGCGGCCACGACCTCGACCCGGAGGGCGTGCGCGAGTCCGCGCGCATCCTCGAGAACGGCGGGCCGGTGCGTCCCGCCGACGCCTTCGGCCAGGCCATCCTGACCGCGCGCGGGAAGAGCATCCGCCCCAAGACGCTCGGTCAGCGCGAGTACGTCGACGCGGTCGATCAGAACACGATCGTCTTCGGCATCGGCCCGGCCGGCACCGGCAAGACCTATCTCGCGATGGCGAAGGCGGTGCAGGCCCTGCAGCGCAAGGAGGTCGAGCGGATCATCCTCACCCGTCCCGCGGTCGAGGCGGGGGAGCGGCTGGGCTACCTGCCGGGCTCGCTCACCGACAAGATCGACCCGTATCTGCGCCCGCTCTACGACGCGCTGAACGAGATGATGGACCCCGAGATCGTCCCGAAGCTGCTCGCGGCCGGCACGATCGAGGTCGCGCCGCTCGCCTACATGCGCGGTCGCACGCTGAACTCGTCGTTCGTCGTGCTGGACGAGGCGCAGAACACGACGCCGGAGCAGATGAAGATGTTCCTGACCCGCCTGGGCTTCGGCTCGAAGATGGTGATCACAGGCGACATCACCCAGGTCGACCTGCCGGCCGGCTCCAGCGGACTCCGGCTCGTCACGCGGGTGCTCGAGGACATCGACGACATCCACTTCTCGCGGCTGACCAGCGAGGACGTGGTCCGCCACAGCCTCGTCGGGCGGATCGTCGACGCCTACACCGAGTACGACCAGCAGAAGCAGGCGGCGAGCTTCGAGCGCGAGCAGGCCCGCGAGTTCGCGGCCCGCGCCGAGCGCCGCGCCGCCACCCGCTCCACCGGCGACGCGCAGCCCAAGCGCCCGCGCGGCTGACCGCCGCGCCGCCGCCGCCCCGCCGAGTGCCTGCCCGCCCGCCGAGACCCTCCCGACCGAAGGAACCCCGCACCCCGTGAGCATCGAGATCAACAACGAGTCGAGCATCCCCGTGGACGAGGCGACCCTGCTGCGCCTCGCGGGCTACGCGCTCGACTCGCTGCACGTGCACCCCGACGCCGAGCTCGCGATCGTGCTGGTCGACGAGGGGGCGATGGAGCAGCTGCACGTGCAGTGGATGGACGAGCCGGGCCCCACCGACGTGCTGAGCTTCCCGATGGACGAGCTGCGGCCCGGCACCGAGGACGAGCCGACCCCCGCCGGCCTGCTCGGCGACATCGTGCTCTGCCCGCAGGTCGCGCAGAACCAGGCCGAGGCCGCCGGCCACTCCGTGCTCGACGAGCTCCTGCTGCTGACGGCCCACGGGCTGCTGCACCTGCTCGGCTTCGACCACGCGGAGCCGGAGGAGGAGCGCGAGATGTTCGGCATCCAGCGCGACATCCTCGTCGGGTTCCACATCAGCGAGCGACGCCGCTAGGCCCGGCGTGCTCACCGTCCAGCTCCTCATCGCGGCCCTCGCCCTCGTCGCCGTCGGCGGCTGGCTCGCCGCGACCGACGCCGCCCTCGGCGTCCTCTCCCGCAGCGACCTGCTCGAGATGGCCAACCACTCGCGCAGCTCGCGCGCCCTGCGGGCCATCGCCGGCGACATGAGCGCGCACGTCAACGTCGTCAACTTCACCCGGATCGCCGCGGAGACCACCGCCGCCGTCTTCGTCACCACCGTGCTCATCGTCGTCGTCGACGCCCGCTGGCTGGCGCTCCTGCTGGCGATCCTGATCATGGCCGCCGTCTCGTTCGTCCTGGTCGGCTCCAGCCCGCGCAGCGTCGGCCGCGCTCATGCGCGCGCCGTGCTCGGCTCCAGTGCCTCGTTCGTGCACGTGCTGCGGGTCGGGCTCGGCCCCGTCGCGCACGGTCTCGTCGCGCTGGGCAACCGGGTCACCCCGGGCACCGGTCGCTCGGCCGGCTTCTCCTCCGAGGAGCAGCTGCTCAGCATGGTCGACGAGGCGACGGAGCAGTCCGTCCTCGAGCAGGACGACCGCGAGCTGATCCACTCGATCTTCGCGTTCAACGACACCCTCGTCCGCGAGGTGATGGTGCCGCGCACCGACATGGTCACGATCGAGGGCTCGGCGTCGGTCGGCGCCGGCATGGGACTGCTGCTCAGCCGCGGCATCTCGCGACTGCCCGTGATCGGCGAGGGCGTCGACGACGTGCTCGGCGTGCTCTACCTCCGCGACGTCGCCCGGCACACCTACGAGCGGCCGGACGACGCCGACTCCGCGGCCGATCTCGCCCGCCCGGCGCTGTTCGTGCCGGAGTCGAAGAAGGCGGACGAGCTGCTGCGCCAGATGCAGCTGGAGTCGAACCACCTCGCGATGGTGGTGGACGAGTACGGCGGCATCGCCGGCCTGGTCACGCTCGAGGACCTGATCGAGGAGCTCGTCGGCGACATCTCCGACGAGTACGACCGCGAGGTCGACCTGTTCGAGGAGACCGAGCCGGGCGTCTACCGCGTCTCGGCCCGCCTGCCGGTCGACGAGCTGGGCGAGCTGTTCGAGCTCGACCTGGAGGACGACGACGTCGACTCCGTCGGCGGACTGCTGACCAAGGCCTACGGCCGCCTGCCCGAGCGCGGCGCGACCGCGCGGATCGACGGCGTGATCCTCGAGGCGGAGCAGGCGGATCCCCGCCGCGGCACCATCTCGACCGTCATCGTCCGGCGCGATCCCGACTACGATCCCTCAGGCGAGACCGGCACCGGACCGGTCGCGATCGTCGCCGAGACAGACCACCAGGACGAGGACGCACGATGACCGACCCCAGCACCCCCACGATCCCCTACCGGGCGGGCTTCGTGTCGTTCGTCGGCCGCCCCAACGTGGGCAAGTCCACCCTGACCAACGCGCTGGTCGGCGAGAAGATCGCCATCACCAGCTCGAAGCCGCAGACCACCCGCCGCGCCATCCGCGGCATCGTGCACCGGCCGGACGGCCAGCTCATCGTCGTCGACACCCCGGGCATCCACCGCCCGCGCACGCTGCTGGGCGAGCGGCTGAACTCCCTCGTCACCTCGACCCTCGGCGACGTCGACGTGATCGGGATGCTCTTCCCGGCCGACGAGCCGATCGGCCCCGGCGACCGCTTCATCAACGAGCAGCTGGAGGCGTTCCCGCGGGCCCGCAAGGTCGCGATCGTCTCGAAGGTCGACCTGTCCTCCAAGAAGTCGGTCGCGAAGCAGCTGCTCGCGGTGTCCGAGCTGCGCGAGTGGGACACCATCGTGCCGATCTCCGCGGTCACGGAGGAGCAGCTGGACGTGCTCGCCGTCGAGCTGCTGCGCCTGATGCCCGTCTCGCCCGCGCTCTACCCGGAGGAGGCCGTGACCGACGAGGACACGGGCTCGCGCATCGCCGAGTTCATCCGCGAGGCCGCGCTCGAGGGCGTCTCGGACGAGCTCCCGCACTCGCTCGCGGTGACCCTCGACGACATGGTCGAGCGCGAGGACGGCTCCTTCATCGACATCTACGCGAACGTCTTCGTCGAGCGCGACAGCCAGAAGGGCATCATCATCGGCAAGGGCGGCCAGCGCCTGCGCGAGGTGGGCGCCGTCTCCCGCGAGCAGATCGAGCGGCTGCTCGGCCGTCGCGTCTTCCTCTCCATCCGGGTGAAGGTCGCCAAGGAGTGGCAGCGCGACCCGAAGCTGCTGGGACGCCTCGGCTTCTGAGCCTGCCGTGATCAGGGGCGCCGAGCCCGGGGGAGGATCAGCGTCACCCTCCGGGACGACGCCGACGTCGCGGTCCCCGCGTAGCGTGGGGCTCATGCGTGCGCTCCTGGATCGTCCGGCGACGCTCCCGATCGTGGGGGCGCTGCTCGCGGTCCTCCACCTCGGCCTGAGCGCCGCGGGTCCGATCGCACCGGAGCACCTCAGCGGAGGCCTCCTCCTCGCGCTCGGCGTGGCCCTCGCGGCGTTCCTGCCGGCCCTCGCGCCGTCGCTGGTCGCCGTCGGAGCCGTCACCGGCGGCGGGATCCCGCTGCTCGGAGTGCCTGTCGACGGTGTCGTGGTGGGTCTCGTCGTCCTCTGGTCCACGGCGCGCCGACTCGGGCCCTGGACGCGGACGCTGACCCTGGTCGGCGCCCTCCTGCTCGCGGGCGTGGCCGGACTGGTCGCCGCGCTGACCGGGACCGAGCAGCTGCTGCCCGAGGGAGCGAGCGCCGACGCGGTCCTGCTCTTCCGCGCCGTCACGGCGCTGATCGTCGCCGCCCTCCTCGCCGGCGTGATGGTCCTCGCCTGGCGCGCCGGACTGCGCCGGCCGGTCGGACCGGACGACAGGATCGACGCGCTCCTGGTGCGGGTCGCCGGCCCTCAGGACGGCTTCGCCGTCGGCGCGGCCGGCTGGCAGGCGCTCCTGCTGCTGCTGATCTCCACCGTTCCGTTCGCCGCCCCCGACGGCTCGCTCCAGCCGGTCGTCGGCGGAGTGCTGGCGGTGGCGCTGGTCCTGCACCGCCGGGCGCCGGCGCTCTCCCTGGCGATCGCCTGGGGTGGTGCGCTCCTGCAGATGGGCCTGCAGCTGGCGCCGGGACCGGCCGACCTCGCGATCCTCGCGGTGCTGTTCGGCACCGGTGCGTCCGAGCGGCGCCGGGTGCGTGCCGCGGGAGCGGTCTCCGCGGTGCTCGGCGCCGTCGTCGCCGTCGCCTACCTGCTCGTGGTCTTCGGCCTGATCGACAACACCGTCTCGCCGATCCTCACCGGGGGAGCGGTGTTCGGCGGGATCCTCGCGACGCTCGGTCTCTCCTGGACGGTCGGCCTGCTCTCCCGCTCCGTGCGGCGGGCGCGCGAGGGGCAGACCCTGCGTGCCGAGGCCGAGCGCGAGCGCGCGGCGGCGCAGCGCGAGCTGGACACCGTCGAGGAGCGCAACCGCATCGCCCGCGACATGCACGACGTCGTCGCGCACTCGCTCGCCGTCGTGATCGCGCAGGCGGACGGCGCCCGCTACCTCGGCGCGGCCAGCCCGGCGCAGACCGACGCCGCGCTGCTGACCATCTCCTCCGTCGCCCGCGACGCACTCGGCGACGTGCGCGTCCTCCTCGCGCAGCTGCGGCACAGCCAGAGCGACGGTCCGCAGCCCGAGGCGCGGGATCTGCCGGCGCTGCTCGAGAGCGTCGCGGGAGCGGGGACGCAGCTTCGCTCCGAGCTCGAGGTCGACCTCGAGACCGTGCCGCGCGGCATCGGCCTCGCCCTCTACCGCATCGCCCAGGAGGCGACGACCAACGCGCTCCGGCACGGGCGGCCCGGTTCGCCGCTCGACGTCGCGCTCCGCCGCGAGTCCGGCGAGATCGTCCTCACCGTCCGCAATGCGCGCTGCGCCGACACCGAGGCCGCCGCTCGCGTGCCCGGGGAGGGCCACGGCCTCGTCGGCATGCGCGAGCGCGCCGCACTCGTCGGCGGGGTGCTCCGCGCCGGCCCCGAGGGCGACGACTTCGTGGTCGAGGCGCGCCTGCCCGCCGCAGCCCCCTCCGTCTCTCCCGCCCCGCCCGTCGCCTCTGGAGGCCACCCCGCATGACCGACACCATCCGCCTCGTCCTCGTCGACGACCAGGCGCTGTTCCGCGCCGGCATCCGCATGCTGCTGAGCTCCCAGCCGGACCTCGAGGTGGTCGGCGAGGCGTCCGACGGCGCGGAGGGCGCCGTCCTCGTCGGCGAGCTGGCGCCCGACGTCGTGCTGATGGACATCCGGATGCCCGGCGTCGACGGGATCGAGTCGACGCGCCGCATCCTCGCCGATGCCGCGGAGAAGGGCGTGGAGCCGCCGCGCATCCTGGTGCTGACCACCTTCGACCTGGACGAGGCCGCCGCCCGCGCGATCCGCGCCGGGGCGAGCGGGTTCCTGCTCAAGGACACCGAGCCGGGCTTCCTCCTCGCCTCGGTGCGCACCGTGCACGCCGGGACCGCGGTCGTCGCCGCCTCGGCGACCCGCGAGCTGTTCGAGCACTTCGGCGCACCGGGGAGCGGCCGCGAGACTCCGGCCGCGTTCGGCACGCTGACCGACCGCGAGCGCGAGATCTTCCACCTCGCCGCGCGCGGCCTCAGCAACACCGAGATCGCGCGCGCGGAGTTCCTCAGCGAGGCGACCGTGAAGACGCACATCAGCCGCACCCTCGGCAAGCTCGGGCTCCGCGACCGGGTCCAGCTGGTCGTCTACGCCTACGAGAACGGACTCGTCGCCTGAGCCGCACCCTCGTGCGTCCGGGGATGCCGCGCGGCCGGGGCAGTGCTACCGTGGTCGCGTGCGCATCGGTCTGCTCCTTCTTAGCCGCCGCGACGAGATCTGATCCTCAGGCCTTCCTCGTCGCGGAGTCCGTCGTCGGCTGAACCAGACCCTTCGTCACCACAGACCACCCGCGTGGTTCGATCCGCATCCGGATCCCCGCGAGACGAGAGACAGGCGCGTTCCCGCGCCAGGAGAGCATCCTCATGAAGAACACCCAGAAGCCGTCGTCGCTGCCGATCGGCAAGTACAAGCCGTTCCACGAGCAGATCGTCGTCGAGCTGCCCGACCGCACCTGGCCGGCCAAGCGCATCACCACGGCGCCGCGCTGGTGCGCCGTCGATCTGCGCGACGGCAACCAGGCGCTGATCGACCCGATGAGCCCCGAGCGCAAGCGCATCATGTTCGATCTCCTGGTCCGGATGGGCTACAAGGAGATCGAGGTCGGCTTCCCGAGCGCGAGCCAGACCGACTTCGACTTCGTCCGCAGCCTCATCGAGGAGGACGCGATCCCGGAGGACGTCACCATCCAGGTGCTGACCCAGGCGCGCGACCACCTGATCGAGCGCACCTACGAGTCGATCCGCGGCGCCCGCCAGGCGATCGTGCACCTCTACAACTCCACGAGCGTGCTGCAGCGCGAGGTCGTCTTCCGCAAGGACCGCCAGGGGATCATCGACATCGCCCTCGCCGGCGCCCGCAAGTGCCGCGAGATGGAGGCGTCCGTGCCCGGCACGGTCGTCTACTACGAGTACTCGCCCGAGAGCTACACCGGAACCGAGCTCGACTTCGCCCGCGAGATCTGCGACCGCGTCGTCGAGGTCTTCGAGCCGACCCCGGAGCGCAAGGTCATCCTCAACCTGCCCGCCACGGTCGAGATGGCCACGCCCAACGTCTACGCCGACTCGATCGAGTGGATGTGCCGCAACCTCGCCCAGCGCGAGAACATCATCGTGTCGCTGCACCCGCACAACGACCGCGGCACCGCGGTCGCGGCCGCCGAGCTGGGCTACCTGGCCGGCGCGGACCGCATCGAGGGCTGCCTCTTCGGCAACGGCGAGCGCACCGGCAACGTCGACCTGGTCGCGCTGGGCGTGAACCTGTTCACCCAGGGGATCGACCCGCAGATCGACTTCAGCGACATGGACGGCATCAAGCGCACCGCGGAGTACTGCAACCAGCTGGCCGTGCCCGAGCGCAGCCCGTGGGCGGGCGACCTGGTCTTCACCGCGTTCAGCGGCTCGCACCAGGACGCGATCAAGAAGGGCTTCGAGGCGATGGAGGCGGAGGCCGAGCGCACCGGCGTCAGCCGCGACGAGCTGACCTGGGCCGTGCCGTACCTGCCGGTGGACCCGAAGGACCTCGGCCGCTCCTACGAGGCGGTCATCCGCGTCAACTCGCAGTCCGGCAAGGGCGGCGTCGCCTACCTGCTGAAGACCGACCACGCCCTGGACCTGCCGCGTCGACTGCAGATCGAGTTCTCCGCGGTCGTGCAGGCGAAGACCGACGCCGAGGGCGGCGAGGTCACCAGCGAGCAGATCTGGTCGATCTTCCAGGACGAGTACCTGCCCGCGCCCGCGCACCGCGCCGAGGACAAGTGGGGCCGCTTCGAGCTGGCCCGGACGAGCACCTCGAGCGATCTGGGCGGCTCGATCGCGCTCGACGCCGTGCTGCGCGTCGGCGACGAGACGGTCACCGCCAGCGCGACCGGCAACGGCCCGATCAACGCCTTCGAGGCCGTGCTCGCGCAGCACGGCGTCGAGGTCCGGGTCTTCGACTACGTCGAGCACGCTCTCAGCGCCGGTGGCGACGCGCTGGCCGCCTCCTACGTCGAGTGCTCGGTGAACGGCCGCACCCTGTGGGGCGTGGGCGTCGACGCCGACATCTCGACCGCGTCGCTCAAGGCGATCGTCTCCGCCGTCAACCGCGCCCTCCGCGAGGAGGCGCCCGACCGCGTCCTGGCGACGGCCTCGGCCTGACCCGTACATGTTGGTCGAGTAGCCCGCGCAGCGGGCGTATCGAGACCCACGCTCATGTGACGGTGGGTCTCGATACGCCGCGTTCCGCGGCTACTCGACCAGCAGGAGGACGCCGCGTTCCGCGGCTGCTCGACCAGCAGGAGGACGCCGCGTTCCGCGGCTGCTCGACCAGCAGGAGAACGCCGCGTTCTACGGCTGCTCGTAGGGCCGTGGCGCAGTGCCGTCAGGCGCGGCCCTGCAGGATGAGGTTCCAGTACACCCACGGGAGCAGGTAGCGGTCGGCGACGAACGTCAGCCGTCGCTCCTTCGCGAGGCCCTTCCAGAACGGGATGGTGGGCTTCGGGCGGTAGCGGTCGTCGAACTCGGCGAAGACGACTGTCGAGCGCGAGACCACGAACGGGCAGACCGAGTAGCCGTTGTAGACCTGCGGCAGCGGCTTCCCCTTGCGGGCCGCGACCAGGTTCTTCGCGAGGGTCTTCGTCTGCTGGCGCAGCGCTCCGCCGGACTTCGAGTTGGTGGTCGCGGCGGCGTCGCCGAGCGCCCAGACCTCGGGGTGCCGGGGATGGCGCAGCGTCAGCGGGTCGACCTCGACGAAGCCGCCCGTGCTCCCCTCCGCCACGAGCCCGGTGCCCGCGAGCCAGTCCGGCGCGGACTGCGGCGGGACCGCGTGCAGGACGTCGTAGGAGAGCGACTCCCGCTGCTCGGTGCCGACGTGCCCGGCGTCGTGGTCGACACCCAGCTGCGCGTTCCGGCCGTCCTCGCCGGCGATGACGACGGTGCGCTTCTCGGCGTCCACCTCGACCAGCTCGCGGCTGTAGTGCACGTCGATCCCGTACTCCGCCACCTTGCGCTCGAGCTCCGCGTCGATCAGCGGCATGCCGAACATCGTCGGCGTCGGCACGACGAGTACGACGTGGATGTCGGCGAGCACGCCGATCTCGCGCCAGTAGTCGCAGGCCAGGTACATCGGCTTCTGCGCCGCACCCGAGCAGGTGGCGGGCCCGCTGGGCTGGGTGAACACGACCGTGCCGGAGCGGACGTCGCGCAGCACGGCCGACGCCTTCCGCGCGTAGTCGAACTCGTAGTTCGAGACGCCGACCGGCGACGCCATCGCCTCCGTCAGCCCGGGCACCGCGTCCCAGTCCTTCTGGATGCCGGGGCAGACGACGAGGTCGCCGTAGGAGACCCGCCGACCGGAGGCGAGGGTGACCGACTTCGTGGCGGCATCGATCGCCTCGACACGGTCCCGGATCCAGGTCACGCCCTTCGGCGTCACCGAGCCCTGCGGCCGGGTCGCCTTCGACGCAGGAGCGGTGCCGCCCGCGACGTGGGAGAACATCGGCTGATACAGGTGCGTCTCGCGCGGCTCGATCACCGCGACGTCGTCCACGCCGTAGCGGCGCAGTCGGCCGGCGACCGAGAGCCCCGCGTTCCCCCCGCCGATGATCAGCACGTCGTGTCGGTCGGTCGTGGTGCCCGCAGCGGTCATGCCGCCACCCTAGGTCGGACCTCCGACACGGGCGCGGGCTTCCGCGAGCCGTCCCGACGTGCATCCCCGCCGTCAGCCGCGCCGCCGTCAGCCGCGCCGCCGTCAGCCGCGCTTCCGCCAGCCGAGCCGCGGGACCCGGCTCAGCGCGCGCTGCTCGGGCAGGCTCCAGCCGTAGCGCACCGCGAGCAGCCGGATCACCGCGGTCACCGCGACCGCGATCGGTGCGGCGTAGTCGATCACCATGCCGAACCGCAGCGCCACCACGAGCACCACCGTGCCCGCGGTCGCCGCGATCGCGTAGAGCGAGCCCACGTGCATCAGCGCGATCGGCCGGTTGAGCAGGATGTCGCGGATGACCGACCCGCCGACCGCCGAGACCGTCCCGACGAAGACCGCGGGCACCTCCGGCACGCCGAGCGAGAGCGCCTTCGTCGTGCCGATCGCGCCGAAGAGGCCGATCGTCAGCGCGTCGAGCGCCGTGATCGTGCCGTCGACCCGGTTCAGCAGGTGCTGCAGCAGCATCCCGAACAGCGACGCCGTCACCGCGACCACCAGGTAGGCGTTGGTGTGCAGCGCGACGAGCGGAGTCTGCAGCAGCAGGTCGCGCAGCACGCCGCCGCCCAGGCCGGTGGCGGTGCCGATGATCGTCACGCCCAGCAGGTCGATCCGCCGGTCGCGGAACTCGCCCGCGAACATCGCGCCCTGCAGGCAGCCGATGGCGATGGCGAGGAGGTCGGCCCAGGCGGGGATCTCGAAGAGGGAGGCTGCCACGCAGTCATCGTTCCACGGCGCGGAGGGGGAGTGCGGCGGCACCGCCCGGTGTCAGGGGTGGGGAGGATAATCACTCCCATGCCCACCTATCGTGACGAGGCCGTCGTGCTGCGCACCCACAAGCTGGGCGAGGCCGACCGCATCGTGACGCTGCTCTCGCGGAGCCACGGCAAGATCCGCGCGGTCGCGAAGGGCGTGCGGAAGACCGGCTCCAAGTTCGGCTCGCGGCTCGAGCCGTTCATGGTCGCCGATCTGCAGCTCTACGAGGGCCGGAGCCTCGACATCGTCACCCAGGCCGAGTCGCTCGGTGCGTACGGAGCGATCATCGCCGCCGACTACGACAGCTACACCGCCGCGAGCGCGATGGTCGAGACGGCCGACCGCCTCACCGACGCCGACGCCTCGCTGCAGCAGTACCTCCTGCTCGTCGGCGCCCTGCGCTCGCTCTCCAAGCACGAGCACGAGCCGGTGCTGACCCTCGACTCCTACCTGCTGCGCGCGCTGTCGATCGCCGGCTGGGCGCCGAGCTTCGAGGACTGCGCCCGCTGCGGCGCGCCCGGCCCGCACGGCGCCGTCGTCGTGCAGCTCGGCGGCGTCGTCTGCGAGGACTGCACCCCGCCCGGCGCCCCGCGGGTCGCCCCGGAGGTGGTCGTCCTCCTCGGCGCCCTGCTCACGGGAGACTGGGGGCACGCCGAGTCCACCGAGCCGTCGATCCGCTCGCGGGCGAGCGGCGTGGTGGCCGCGTACACCCAATGGCACCTCGAACGCGGACTGAGATCTCTGGAGCACGTCACCCGATGAAGCCCTTCACCCACCGGGACGCCGAGCCGTTCCGCCCCCTCGACTGGACGGGCGTGCACCCGCCGCAGCTGCCGCGGAAGGCGGTCCCCGAGCACGTCGCGATCGTGATGGACGGGAACGGCCGCTGGGCCAACGCCCGCGGGCTGACCCGGGTGGAGGGGCACAAGCGCGGCGAGGCCTCGCTGCTCGACGTGGTCGCGGGGGCGATCCAGATCGGCGTGAAGCACCTCAGCGTCTACGCCTTCTCCACCGAGAACTGGAAGCGCTCGCCCGACGAGGTGCGCTTCCTGATGGGCTTCAACCGCGACGTGCTGCACCGCCGACGCGACCAACTCAACGAGTGGGGCGTGCGGGTGCGCTGGGCCGGCCGGAAGCCGAAGCTGTGGGCGTCCGTCATCACCGAGCTGCAGTACGCCGAGACGCTGACCGCGGGCAACGACGTCCTGACCCTCACCATGTGCGTCAACTACGGCGGCCGCACCGAGATCGCGGACGCTGTGCAGCGGATCGCGGCCGACGTCGCGGCGGGCCGGCTGAAGCCGTCCGGCATCACCGAGAAGACGATCGGCAAGGCGCTCTACCAGCCCGAGATGCCGGACGTCGACCTCTTCGTGCGCTCCTCGGGCGAGCAGCGGACCAGCAACTTCCTGCTCTGGCAGAGCGCCTACGCCGAGATGGTCTTCCTCGACCGGCTGTGGCCCGACTTCACCCGCGAGGACCTCTGGGGCGCGATCGAGCACTACGCGGGCCGCACCCGCCGCTTCGGCGGTGCCGTCGACGTGCCGGGGTCCGCGACCTGAGCCGGGCGGCCGCTCGACGGGCCGCCGCTCGCCGGGCCACTGCTCGCCGGGCCACTGGTCAGTGGTCCGTCTCGCACCGGGTCGGATCGGCGGGGAGCGCTCCGGAGGCCAGGTAGGCGTTCGCGACATCCGTCGCGCACGTGGAGTCCGCGTACAGGGCGCCGTGGCCGTCCGCGTCCACCTCGAGGAGCGTGCTGTTCGTCAGCTCGGTCTCGTGCAGGCGACGCGCATCCGCGAGCGGCGTGGCGGGGTCGTGCAGAGTGGAGACGATGAGGATCCTGTTCCCGCCGGTGGAGGAGAGCGCCGGGTCCAGTCGCTCGTACTCGCCCCACCGATCGCAGTCCCGCGGGGAGCCGTCCTCCTCCTCGAGGATCCCGAGCACCCCCGTGCCCGCCTGCTGCTCGCTCTGCGCTCCGGCGGCGTCGTCCGCTCCCGGGATCGCGCAGACGACGGCGTAGTCGAGGGCCCGATCGACCTCGGAGTCGTCGGTGCTCGCGACGGTCGCGAGCGCGTCCGCATCGCCGGCCGTCACTCCGCGGAGGACGGCGACGGTCGCGCTCCACGAGGACCGGGGCCCGTACGCCTGCGTCAGCAGGTACGAGGCGAGTTCGCGGCCACCGACCTCGGTCTCCTCGCCGTCCGGGCCGGTCGCCCGCCGGGGCCGGTCCGCCAGCGTCCGCACGAGGGCCGTCAGCTGCTCGGTCGCCTCCGGCCGGTCGCCGGTGAACGGGCAGGCTCCGAGGGCGCCGGACGTGCAGGCCTCGAGCAGCCTCCCGACGCTCTCCTCGAACCCCTCGATGTCGCTCGTCCGGATCATGGACGCGGTGTCCGCGACGCTGTCCAGGATCATCCGGCCCACCCTGTCGGGGAACAGCGTCGCGTAGACGCTGCCGACGTAGGTGCCGTAGGAGACGCCGTAGAAGTCGAACTCGTCCTGCTTCAGTGCCTGCCGCAGCAGTTCGTGGTCCATCACCAGGTCGGTGGTGGAGGCGTGGGTGGCGAACGGGCTGGCCGTCGAGCACTCCTCCACGGCTCCCTCGCTGTCGTCGTCGATCGCCTCGGAGTCGCAGGCGAGGTCCGTCTCCTCCGTGAGTCCCCGCGGCTCGATCCCGATCACGTCGTACGTCTCGAAGACGGGAGCGGCGGCCGGCGTGAGGGCCAGGCTGAGAGCCATGCCCGCGGCCGAGCCGCCCGGTCCTCCCGGGTTCACCATCAGGACCTGGTCGTGGGCGCCCCCTCGCGAGGCTCTGACGAACCGGAGGACGAAGGAGTCCGAGGTGTCGGGCCGGCTCCAGTCGATCGGTGCCGTGAGCGTGCCGCACTGCGCGCCCACGCCCTCCAGATCGGGGATCGCCTCCGTCGGGCAGTCGGACCAGGACAGATCCGCGTGCCGGGAGAGCCAGGACGACACCTGCGCGCCGGGCCCGACCGTGGAATCGTCGACCGTCGCGGGTGCGCCCGCGGTGCAGCCGGACAGCGTCATCGCCACGAGGCACCCCAGGGCGTTCATCGGGTGGTTCTTCATGCGGTTCCTCTCTCGGGCGTCAGGACGGGCCATCAGGACGGGCCATCACGACCGGGTCGTCACGGCGGCGCGCGAGTGGCGAGCGTAACGACGCGGATTCCGGGGGCGCGGGGCTGTCGCGTCGTCGACGCTGTTCCGCGCTGGTCGGGCTGCGGCGGGCCTAGAATTGTCGGCCCGATTCCGTGCGGAACGCCTCGCCGGGCCTCCGGACGCGCCGACGGCCCCTGCCAGGATGGAGGCATGACGGCTGTCCTCGAGGTCCTGCTCCCCACGACGAATTCCTGCTCCGGCGAGTCCCGGCAGCGGGCGGTGGCGGCGTGAGCGCCGGACGGATCCTCCGGGTGGGGCTCGTCGGCTTCGGACTCGCCGGCCGGGTCTTCCACTCGCCGTTCCTCGCCGCGGATCCGTCCTTCACGGTCGTCGCCGTCGCCACCTCGGACCCCGAGCGCGCCGCCGCCGCTGCCGCCGCGCATTCGGGCGCCCGGATCGTCGCCGGCCTCGACGCGGTGCTGGCCGAGCGGCCCGACCTCGTCGTGCTGGCCACGCCGCCCTCGGTGCACCGCGAGCAGGCCGAGCAGGTGCTGAGCGCCGGTGTCGCGGTCGTGATCGACAAGCCGTTCGCGCCGAGCACCGCCGACGTCGATGCGATCCTCGCGGCGTCGGAGGCGGGCGGAGCGCCCGTCTTCGTCTTCCAGAACCGCCGCTGGGACGCCGACCTCCTCACCGTGCGGCGCCTGCTGCGCGAGGGCGCGCTGGGCGAGGTGATCCGCTTCGAGTCGACCTTCGAGCGCTGGAGTGCGCCGAAGACCGGCCGCTGGCAGGCCGAGATCGCCCCGGAGCAGGGCGGCGGCATCCTCTTCGACCTCGGCAGCCACCTCGTCGACCAGGCGCTCCTGCTCTTCGGACCGGCCGTGGTCACCGCGGCCGAGACCCGAGTGGTGCACGCGGGCAGCGCCGCCGAGGACGACGCCTTCGTCTCCCTGCTGCACGAGAGCGGTGTCCGCTCCCACCTCGCGATGAGCCGGGTCGCCCGCGCCTCGGCGCCGCGCTTCCGCGTGCTCGGCACCCGGGCCGCCTACTCGGTCGACGGGCTCGACCCGCAGGAGGCCGCGCTGCGCGGTGGTGCGACCCCGCTCGACGACGGCTTCGGTGTCGTCGGTCCGGGGGCGGACGGCGTGCTCACGGACGAGCGCGGCGGCACCGTCGTGCCCAGCGAGCGCGGGCACTACGCCGCGTTCCTCGCCGGAGTCGCCGCCACTCTGCTCGACGGCGCCGCGCCGCCGGTCGACGTGCGGGACGCCAGGGCCGTCGTCGCGCTGATCGAGCAGGCGCACGCCCTCGCCGCTCGATGACGCACGACGCGCCCGGAGCCGGACCCGTGTTGGCGATCGGGGCGCCGAGGGGGATCCTCGGAGGGTGAGCACCGCGATCCCGGCCCCCGCCGACCTCCGAGCGCGGTTCCCCGGCGCCCGCGGCTACCACAACGCCTGCACGCTCGGCCTGCCGCCGCGCGAGTCCGCGGCGGCCCTGCGCGCCGACCTCGACGAGTGGTCGGCCGGTGGCAGCACCGCCGCCGCCTACGGCGCGGTCGCCGAGCGGGCGCGAGCGGCGTTCGCGGACATCGCGGGCGTGCCGGTCGCACAGGTGGCGATCGGCTCGCAGACCTCGGCGATGGCCGCCGTGCTCGCCGCGTCGCTCCCGGACGGTGCGCGCGTGCTCTGCGTCGACGGCGACTTCTCCTCGATCGTCTTCCCCTTCCTCGCGCAGGCCTACCGCGGCGTCTCGGTGCGCTCCGTGCCGCTCGAGGCGCTCGCCGACTCCGTCGAGGAGGCGGACGACCTCGTCGTCTTCTCGGCCGTCCAGTCCAGCAGCGGCGCCGTCGCCGATCTCGACGCGGTCGTCGAGGCCGCCGCCCGGCACGGCGTGCGCACCGCCTGCGACCTGACCCAGGCGGCCGGCGTGCTCCCGGTCGACGCCTCCCGCTTCGACGCGACCCTCACCCACGCCTACAAGTGGCTCTGCTCGCCGCGCGGCGTCGCCTTCCTCACCGTCTCGCCCGAGTACGCGGCCGAGCTGCTGCCGGTGCAGGCCGGCTGGTACTCGGGGGAGGACGTCTGGTCCTCCTGCTACGGACCGGCGATGCACCTCGCCGAGAACGCCCGCCGCTTCGACGTCTCGCCCGCCTGGCAGGCGTTCGTCGGGGCGGAGGCGTCGCTCGAGCTGTTCCGCTCGCTCGACCTCGCCGAGGTCTGGGAGCGCGCCTCCGGGCTGGGCGACCAGCTCTGCGAGCGCCTCGACCGCGCGCCGCAGCACCGCGCGATCGTCTCCTGGCCGGACGAGGACGGCGCGGACCTCGCGCGCCTCCAGGCGGCCGGGCTGCGCGTCTCCGGCCGCGGCGGGCGGCTGCGGGTCGCCTTCCACCTCTGGAACGACGAGTCCGACGTCGACGAGCTCGTCCGGGTGCTGCGGGAATAGCTCCCGGTGGCAGCGGTTGTCCTCGGAGTGAGCGAAGCGCAGACCCCCATCACCGTCGACATCTGGTCCGACATCGCGTGCCCCTGGTGCTACATCGGCAAGCGGAAGTTCGAGCGCGGACTGGCGGCGTTCCGCGCCGCCCACCCCGACGCGCCGGAGGTCGCGGTCGAGTACCGCAGCTTCGAGCTCTCGCCCGAGACGCCGGAGGACTACCGCGGCGGCACGGCCGAGTTCCTCGCGCAGCACAAGGGCGTCCCGGTGGAGCAGGCGCAGCAGATGCTCGACTCCGTCACCGCGATCGCCGCGCAGGTCGGTCTCGACTACCACTTCGAGTCGGTCGTGCACGTCAAGACCGTCCGCGCGCACCAGGCGCTGCACCACGCGAAGGCGAACGGGCTGCAGCTCGAGCTGAAGGAGCGGCTGCTCCGGGCCTACTTCGTCGAGGGCCGCGACCTCGCGGACTCCGACGTCCTGGCCGCTCTCTCCGCCGAGGTCGGGCTCGACGCCGACGAGGTGCGGCGCGCGCTCGACGAGCAGCGCCACCTCGCCGACGTGCAGTCCGACATCGCCCAGGCCCGCGAGTACGGGATCAACGGTGTGCCGTTCTTCGTGCTCGACGGCCGCTTCGGGGTGTCCGGTGCGCAGGAGCCGACCGCGTTCACCGAGGTGCTGGAGCACGTCCTGGCGCAGCGGGCGGTCGTCGCGTGAGCGAGCGGGCGCCGATCGGGCCGTTCGAGATGCTCGGCGCGGCGGACGTGCCGGTCTGCGAGGACGGGGTCTGCGCGGTCCCGGCTCCTCCCGCTGTCAGCGAGCAGGCTCCTCCCGCTGTCAGCGAGCAGGCTCCTCGACCGTGATGTCGGCGACCGTCGCTCCGTAGGCGGCGATCAGCGCGTCCGCCTCGACGAAGGCGCTCCGGCCGCTCGTGCCGGCGCCCAGCGCGATCCGGCGGCCGACGATCCGCTCGTCCGCGACGACGGGCCAGGCGGTGGTGGAGCCGATCGGCGTGATGGTCCCGCGGCGGTAGCCCGTCGCCTCCAGCGCCACCGACTCGTCCGGCAGGCGGAGCTTGTTCACGCCGACCACCGCGCGCAGCAGCGGCCAGGAGATCTGCCGCCCGCCGGGGACCAGGGCGAAGACGAAGCCGCCGTCGTGGCGCTTGACCACGAGCGACTTCACGATCCCGCCCGGGTCGATGCCGAGCAGCTCGGCCGCCTCGGCCAGGCTCCCGGCCTCCGGGCGGTCGACGACCTCGACCTCCAGTCCGCGTGCTCGCGCGTCGGCCTCGAAGCGTGCCGGTCCGTCCCGCTCCGCTGCGTCCTCCACCGTCGCGTCCTCCACCGGTGCGTCCTCCACAGCGTCGTTCTCGCCCATCCGTCCCCACCTCTCCGCTCGTTCGCCTTCCCCAACACAGGATCTGGGAGAATCGATACCGATGTCCTCCACTCTCATGGCTGCACCGCCCGCGCGCACCGCGCCGGCGCTCCGGATCGGCCCCCTCGAACTCGACGCCCCCGTCGTCCTCGCGCCCATGGCCGGGATCACCAACACCGCGTTCCGCCGGCTCTGCCGCGAGTTCGGCAACGGCCCCGGTGCCGGACAAATTCTGTTCGTCAGCGAGATGATCACCTCCCGCGCGCTCGTCGAGCGCACCCCGGAGTCGATGCGCCTCATCCGCCACCACCCCAGCGAGAAGGTCCGCTCGATCCAGCTCTACGGGGTCGACCCGAAGACGGTCGCCGAGGCCGTCACGATGCTCGTCGCCGAGGACCGCGCCGACCACATCGACCTCAACTTCGGCTGCCCCGTCGCCAAGGTCACCCGCAAGGGCGGGGGAGCGGCCCTGCCGTGGAAGCTCCCGCTGTTCCGGCAGATCGTCGAGGGCGCGGTGAAGGCGGCGGGCGACGTCCCGCTGACCGTCAAGATGCGCAAGGGCATCGACGCCGACCACCTCACCTACCTCGAGGCGGGCCGGGCCGCGGAGGGCGCGGGAGTCGCGTCGATCGCGCTGCACGCCCGCACCGCCTCCGAGTTCTACAGCGGCCAGGCCGACTGGTCCGCGATCGCGACCCTCAAGGAGGCGATCTCGAGCGTCCCCGTGCTCGGCAACGGCGACATCTGGTCGGCCGAGGACGCGCTGCGGATGATGAGCGAGACCGGCTGCGACGGCGTCGTCGTCGGTCGCGGCTGCCTCGGCCGCCCGTGGCTCTTCGGCGACCTCGCCGCCGCCTTCGCCGGCTCCGACGAGCGGTTCACGCCGACGCTCGGTCAGGTCGCCGCCGCCTTCCGCCGGCACGCCCAGCTGATCTGCGAGTTCTTCGAGAGCGAGGAGCGCGGCTGCCGCGACATCCGCAAGCACGTCGCCTGGTACTTCAAGGGCTACCCCGTCGGCGGCGACCTGCGCGCCCGGATGGCCTCCGTCGTCACGCTCGCCGAGCTCGACGAGCTGCTCGCCACCCTCGACCCCGACGTGCCCTACCCGGGAGAGGCCGCCGAGGGCCAGCGCGGCCGCGCCGGCTCGCCGAAGACCCCGTCCCTGCCCGACCGCTGGCTGGAGTCCCGAGAGCTGAACGCCGACCAGCGCGACGCCGTCTCCGCCGCCGAGATCCACCACAGCGGTGGATGATCGCGCGCTCTGGGGGTACTCGCTCGTCGACGTCGAGCGGTTCCTGCCGGAGGACCACAGCACCCGCCGCTCCGATTTCGCCCGCGACCGCGCCCGGCTCTTCCACTCCAGCTCGCTGCGCAGACTCGCCGCGAAGACGCAGGTGCTCAGCCCGACCGCCGGAGTCGACTTCGCCCGCAACCGGCTCACCCACTCGCTCGAGGTCGCCCAGATCGGCCGCGAGCTCGCGACCAGCCTCGACCTCGACCCCGACGTCGTCGACACCGCGTGCCTCGCGCACGACATCGGCCACCCGCCCTTCGGTCACAACGGCGAGCGCGCCCTCAACACCTGGGCCGAGTCGATCGGCGGCTTCGAGGGCAACGCGCAGACCTTCCGGCTGCTCACCCGCCTCGAGGCGAAGGTCTTCGGCGACGACGACCGCCCCTACGGGCTGAACCTCACGCGCTCGAGTCTCGACGCGAGCTGCAAGTACCCGTGGCCCGACACCCGCTCCGTCGCCGACCCCTCCGGCCGCGCCAAGTACGGCTTCTACGCCGACGACGAACCCGCCTTCACCTGGATGCGCGAGGGCGCACCCGAGGGCGTCCGCTGCATCGAGGCCGAGGTGATGGACCTCTCCGACGACATCGCCTACTCGGTGCACGACTTCGAGGACGCCGTCTTCTCCGGCTACATCGACGTCGAGGCGCTCGGCTCCCGCGTCGACCACGACGACCTCGTCGAGTCGATGCACTCCTGGGTCGGCGGCGAGATCGGCCACGACGAGCTCGTCGCCGCCTTCGACCGGCTCGACTCCCTCGACGTCTGGGTCGACTCCTGGGACGGCTCCCGCCGCGACCAGGCGCGCCTCAAGAACCTCACCAGCCAGCTCATCGGCCGCTTCGCCGCCTCCGCCACCGAGGCCACCCGCGACGCCTACTCGCACCCCGACCTCGTCCGCTTCGGCGGCCACGTCGTCGTCCCCCGCGAGCAGCAGGCCGAGATCGCCGTCCTCAAGGGCATCGTCGCCACCTTCGTGATGTCCCGCAACACCCGCCAGCCCATCTACGCCCAGCAGCGCGAGGTCCTCACCCGCCTCGCCGACACCCTCCTCGAGCGCGGTGCCGGCGCCCTCGACGCCGGCTTCGCCGAGGACTGGAACGCCGCCGGCACCGACGACGCCCGCCGCCGCGTCGTCGTCGACCAGGTCGCCAACCTCACCGACCAGAGCGCCCTGAGCTGGTTCGAACGGCTGTGCCACTGACTCGAAGCGGGGCGTAGCCCCGCTTCTCGTCGGACGCCCGTCCCTGCCGGGCGTCCGCGCGGTCGGCTTCTCGACGTGGTGAGTTCCGCAGAGCGGGTCGCGGACGCCTAGCGCGATCCGCTGGCACGCGGATCGCGCCTCCGGCTGCATCTTTCGCCGTGCTCGCCGGGAGGCCGGTCCCCGCGGGCCGCGTGCGCCGGTCGGCGACCGCCATGCTGGTCGAGTAGGGCGCGCAGCGGCCGTATCGAGGCCGACGTGTTCGGGCGGTTGGGTCTCGATACGCCGCGTTCCGCGGCTACTCGACCAGCAGGGCAGCGCAGGGCGCGTACGCGGGTCGGCGACCGCCTTGCTGGTCGAGTAGGGCGCGCAGCGGCCGTGTCGAGACCGGCATGTTCGGGCGGGTGGGTCTCGGTACGCCGCGTTCCGCGGCTACTCGACCAGCATGTGCGCGGGAGGCGGGTGCGCCGTTCGGCGCTCCTTCTTGCTGGTTCCGCGGCTGCTCGACCGGCAGGCGCGAGGCGGAAACGGCGCACTCGGCCGGGGGGCGGGCGGCGGCGGATACGATGGGGACCATGCCTCGGATTCGACAGACGGATGTCGAGGAGGTCAAGGCCAGGGTCAACATCGCGGACGTCGTCGGCGAGTACGTGACACTCAAGTCGGCCGGCGTCGGCTCGCTGAAGGGGCTCTGCCCGTTCCACGACGAGCGCAGCCCGAGCTTCCACGTGCGCCCCCAGGCGGGCTTCTACCACTGCTTCGGCTGCCAGGAATCGGGCGACGTCTACAGCTTCGTGATGAAGATGGACCACACCTCCTTCAGCGAGACCGTCGAGCGCCTCGCCGGCCGCATCGGCTTCCCCCTCCAGTACGAGGAGGGCGGCGGCCAGGCCCCCGAGACCGGCGGTCGCGCCCGCCTCATCGCCGCCAACAACGCCGCGGAGGAGTTCTTCCGCGAGCAGCTCGCGACCCCCGGCGCCGACGTCGGGCGCCGCTTCCTCGGCGAGCGCGGCTTCGACCGCGCCGCCGCCGATCGCTTCGGCGTCGGCTTCGCCCCCGACGGCTGGGACGGTCTGACCACCGCGCTCAAGCGCCGCGGCTTCTCCGAGGAGGAGCTCACCACCGCCGGCCTCGTCAGCAGCAGCAACCGCGGCGGCGTCTACGATCGCTTCCGCGGCCGCCTGGTCTGGCCGATCCGCGACGTCACCGGCCAGACGGTCGGCTTCGGCGCCCGCCGCCTCCTCGAGGAGGACAAGGGCCCGAAGTACCTGAACACCCCCGAGTCGCCCGTCTACCACAAGTCGCAGGTGCTCTACGGGCTCGACCTGGCCAAGCGCGACATCTCCCGCGGCCACCGCGTCGTCGTCGTCGAGGGCTACACGGACGTCATGGCCTGCCACCTCGCCGGCGTCACCACGGCGGTCGCCACCTGCGGCACCTCCTTCGGCGTCGACCACATCAAGGTCCTGCGCCGGGTGCTCGGCGACGACAGCGGGGTCGGCGAGGTCGTCTTCACCTTCGACCCCGACGCGGCGGGTCAGAAGGCCGCCATGCGCGCGTTCCAGGAGGAGCACCGCTTCGCCGCGCAGACCTTCGTCGCCGTCGCGCCCGAGGGTCTCGACCCGTGCGATCTGCGCCTCAACCGCGGCGACGACGCCGTCCGCCGGCTGATCGACGACAAGAAGCCGATGTTCGAGTTCGTCATCCGCCAGCTGCTCGCCCGCTACGACCTCGACACGGTCGAGGGCCGGATCGCCGCCCTGCGCGCCGCGGCCCCCGTCGTCGCCGAGATCCGCGACCCCGCCCTCCGCCCCGGCTACTCCCGCGAGCTCGCCCGGATGCTCGGTCTGGACATGTCCGAGGTCAACTCGGCCGTCCGCTCCGCGGGCTCCCGCGCGCGCAACGCCCCGGGTGGCCGGGACGAGCGCCCGCAGGAGGAGGCCCAGGAGGCACCCGTCGGCGCCCGGCTCGCCGACCTGCCCGTCGACGTCGTCACCCGCATCGAGCGCGAGGCCCTGATGGCGATGCTGCAGCTGCCCCAGGCGATGGGGGAGCCGCTGCTCGCCCGCGCCGCGCACGCCGCCGTCACCAACGAGACGCTCCGCGTCGTCCGTGATGCCGTCGTCGCCAACCTCGAGCGCGCGCAGGACCGCGACTGGGTCGAGCACGTGGCCGCGGACGTGCCCGGGCCGTTCGCCTCGCTCGTCCGCCAGCTCGCGGTCGCGCCGATCCCCGCCGCCGACGAGGCCGGCCTCGCCCGCTACTCCAAGGACGTCGCGATCTCGCTGATCGAGCGCGACCTCCTCCGCGAGATCGCCGAGCTGCGCGGGGCGCTCCAGCGCGCCTCGTCGGACCCGGTGCTCTCCCGGGCCGTGCAGGTCCGGCTGGTCGAGCTGGAGCGCGAGAAGCGGGCTCTGCGCACCGAGTGAGCGCAGCGCGGGACCGGCCGAGGCCGCTGCCCGACGTGTGTTGCGGTCGTGTGAAGATACCCGCCCGCGCCCCACGCCAATTCGGAGAGCGCTCCCGCATGTGTTACGACTGAGGAACAGCAATGCGGGCGCTCAGCGTCGTGGCCCCACCGTGTCCGGAAGTCAGCGCCCTCGGCGCTGCGCCGCAAGGACCCGGTACCGCAAGCACCCAGTACCGCAAGGACTGCGCCGCGGACCACGTCGCGCGCCGGCATCCGATTTCTGACAGGAAGAGGCAGACGGAGATGACATCCGGATTCACTCGCGGCAAGCGAGCACTCGGCACGGCAGCAGGCTTCGCCGCGGTCGCGCTCGTGCTGGCGGGCTGCTCCGCCGGCGGCGGGGACTCGACCGGCGGCGCCGCCGGCGGCACGCTCACCATCGGCACCACCGACAAGATCACCACGCTCGACCCCGCGGGTTCGTACGACAACGGCTCCTTCGCCGTGATGAACCAGGTGTTCCCGTTCCTGATGAACACCCCCTACGGCAGCCCGGACGTCGAGCCCGACATCGCCGAGTCGGCCGAGTTCACCGCGCCGACCGAGTACACGGTGACGCTCAAGGAGGGACTGAAGTGGGCCAACGGCCACGACCTGACCTCCTCCGACGTCAAGTTCTCCTTCGACCGCCAGGTCGCGATCGCGGCCGAGAACGGCCCCTCATCGCTCCTCGCGAACCTCGACAGCGTCGCGGCTCCCGATGACACCACCGTCGTCTTCACGCTGAAGTCGGAGAACGACCAGACCTTCCCGCAGATCCTCTCGAGCCCCGCGGGCCCGATCGTGGACGAGGAGGTCTTCTCGGCCGACGAGCTGACCACCGACGAGGACATCGTCGCGGGGGATGCCTTCGCCGGTCAGTACACGATCGCCAACTACGACGTGAACAACCTCATCCAGTACAAGGCATATGCCGACTACCAGGGCGTGCTCGGCGAGGCGAAGACGGGCACCGTCAACGTCAAGTACTACGCCGACAGCTCGAACCTGAAGCTGGACATCCAGGAGGGCAACATCGACGTCGCGTACCGGAGCCTCTCCGCGACCGACGTCGAGGACCTCCGCGGGAACGACGCCGTCAAGGTCGTCGACGGTCCCGGCGGCGAGATCCGCTACATCGTCTTCAACTTCGACACCCAGCCGTTCGGCGCGACCACCGGTGAGGCCGACGCGGCCAAGGCGCTGGCCGTCCGCCAGGCCGCGGCCGACCTGATCGACCGCGACGAGATCGCCGACCAGGTCTACAAGGGCACCTACACCCCGCTGTACTCCTACGTCCCGCAGGGCCTGACCGGCGCGACCGAGTCCCTCAAGGGCCTCTACGGCGACGGCCAGGGCGGTGCCGACGCGGACAAGGCGGCGGCGACGCTCCAGGCCGCGGGCGTGACCACCCCGGTCACCCTCAACCTGCAGTACTCGAACGACCACTACGGTCCGTCCTCGGGCGACGAGTACGCGCTGATCAAGGACCAGCTCGAGTCGACCGGCCTGTTCACCGTGAACCTGCAGACCACCGAGTGGGTGCAGTACTCGAAGGACCGCTCGAGCGACGTCTACCCGGCGTACCAGCTCGGCTGGTTCCCGGACTACTCCGACGCCGACAACTACCTGTCGCCGTTCTTCATCAAGGAGAACTTCCTCGCGAACCACTTCGACGACGCCGACGTGCAGAGCCTGATCGCTCAGCAGGTCTCGACGACCGACACGGCCGAGCGCACCGCACTGATCGAGCAGATCCAGGACCAGGTCGCGGCGGAGCTGTCGACCCTGCCCTACCTGCAGGGCTCGCAGGTCGCGATCGTCGGCAGCACCGTGAGCGGAGCCGAGGACACCCTCGACGCCTCGTTCAAGTTCCGCTACGCGGCGCTCAGCAAGGGCTGATCCACCCCTCCGGCCGGCGCCTCCCCACCCGGGAGGCGCCGGCCGTTCTCCACGAAAGGCATCACGTGACGACAGCCACGACGGCTGCGGCGACGGCGCCCACCCGGCGACCGCGCGGCTCCGGAGGAGGACTCGGGCGCTACCTGCTCGTCCGCTTCCTGCTCATCATCCCGACCGTCTTCATCCTCGTGACGATGGTGTTCCTGCTCATGCGCTCGACGGGCGACCCGATCACCGCCGCCCTGGGCGGTCGGCTCACGGCCGACCAGCTGGCCGAGCGCGTCGCGGCCGCCGGCTACGACCGGCCGCTGATCGTGCAGTACCTCGAGTACCTCGGCAACCTGCTGCGCGGCGACTTCGGCACGACCCTGAGCGACAACCGCCCGGTCACCGAGGTGCTGGTCACCTACGGCGCCGCGACCGTCGAGCTCGCCTTCTACGCCCTGATCGTGGCGTTCCTGGTCGGCATCCCGCTCGGGATGCTCGCCGCCTACCACCGCGACCGCACGCCCGACGCGGTCCTGCGCATCTTCGCGATCCTCTGCTACGCCACCCCCGTCTTCTTCGCGGGCCTGCTGCTCAAGCTCGTCTTCTCGGTCTGGCTGAAGTGGTTCCCCGTCGCCGGCCGCGCGACGACGAACACCGAGCTCTCGCTGCAGTTCCTCGAGAACAAGACCGGCATCTACCTGATCGACGCGATCCAGACCGGCGACCCGGCCGCCGTGGCCGACGTGCTCTCGCACGCGGTGCTGCCGGCGGTCGCGCTCGGCCTGCTGACCGCGGGCATCTTCCTCCGCCTCGTGCGCACCAACGTGATCGGCACGCTCGGCACCGACTACGTCGACGCCGCCCGCTCGCGCGGAGTGAGCGAGTTCCGCCTGGTCCGCACGCACGCCTACCGGCCCGCCCTCATCCCGATCATCACCGTCATCGGCCTGCAGATCGCCCTGCTGCTCGGCGGCGCGGTGCTGACCGAGACGACCTTCGAGTGGAAGGGCCTCGGCTTCCAGCTGGCCGAGTACCTCCAGGCGCGCGACTTCGTCGCCGTGCAGGGCATCGTCGCCCTGCTGGCCGTGATCGTGGCGCTGACCAACTTCATCGTCGACGTCATCGCGGCGCTCATCGACCCGCGAGTGAGGTACTGACCCATGAGCACCACCACTCCGGCGCGACCGCGCCGCCGCCTCGCCGACCGGCTGCCGGTCGTCCGCCAGCTCCGGCAGAGCGTGGGCCTCCAGCGCGGGATGCTCGTGACCGGTCTCGTGATCACCGGCGCGTTCCTCCTCGTCGCGGCCCTCGCCCCGCTGATCGCCCCCTACGGCTACTCGCAGCTGCGCACCGGCACCGAGTCGTTCGGCGCGCAGCAGCCGCCGAGCGCGGAGCACCTGCTCGGCACCACCGTCGGCGGGTACGACGTCCTCTCCCGCGTGCTCTGGGGTGCGCAGACGGCGTTCCTGGTCATCGTCGTCGCCGTCGTCCTGTCGATCTTCCTCGGCGTCTTCCTCGGCCTCGTCTCCGGCTACCTCGGCGGCTGGCTCGACCGCGTGCTCGTCGTGATCTGCGACGCGATCTACGCCTTCCCGACCCTGCTGCTCGCGATCGTGATGTCGATCGTGATCTCCGGCGGGCAATCGAACCTCTGGTCGGGCATCTTCGCCGCCGCGGTCTCGATCACGGTCGTCTACATCCCGCAGTACTTCCGGGTGATCCGCGCCGAGACGGTGCGGATCAAGGGCGACGCCTTCGTCGAGTCGGCGAAGGTCATCGGCGCCTCGACCCCGCGGATCATGTTCAAGCACGTGCTGCGGAACGCCACCCGCACCCTGCCGCTGATCTTCACGCTCAACTCGTCCGAGGCGATCCTCACCCTCGCGGGCCTGGGCTTCCTCGGCTTCGGCATCGAGCCGACCTCGGCCGCCGAGTGGGGCTACGACCTCAACAAGGCGCTGTCCGACGTGACGAGCGGCATCTGGTGGACCTCGGTCTTCCCGGGTCTCGCGATCGTCCTCGTCGTGCTAGGCATCACGCTGGTGGGCGAGAGCCTGAACGACCTCGCCGACCCGCGCCTGCGCGGCCGGCGCGCGGTGGCCGCCGGTGCCGGCGATGTCGCCGCGACGTCCGTCGTGCCGGGCGGCGCACTGCCCGCCGACGGCCTGGAGACGCCGGGACACGATCCCGTCGCCGGAGTGGAGAAGACCCGATGAGCGTCCAGCGCCCCAGCGACAGCCGGCCCGCCGATGCGGGCTCCCGCCCGATCGTCGACATCCAGGACCTCGAGGTCGCCTTCGCCAGCGATCGCGGCGCGGTCCGCGCGGTGGCCGGCGTCAGCCTCCGCGTCGAGCGCGGCGAGGTGCTCGCCATCGTCGGCGAGTCCGGCAGCGGCAAGACCGTCACCGCCAAGTCGATCCTCGGGCTGCTGCCCGAGACCGCGACGGCCTCCGGCGTCATCCTGCTGTCGAAGAAGAACGGCTCCTCCTCGACCGACGTGGTGTCGGTGCCGAAGGGGCGCCTTCGCGAGCTCCGCGGCACCGACGTCGCGATGGTCTTCCAGGAGCCCGGCACCGCGCTGAACCCGGTCTTCACCGTCGGCTGGCAGATCGCGGAGGGGCTGCGCGCGCACGGCTCCGTCTCGCGCAAGGACGCCCGGAAGCGCGCCATCGACGTGCTGCGCACCGTCGGCATCCCGGAGCCGGAGAAGCGGGTGGACTACTACCCGCACCAGTTCTCCGGCGGCCAGAAGCAGCGCGTCGTCATCGCGATGGCGCTCGTCCTCGACCCCGGACTGATCGTCGCCGACGAGCCGACCACGGCCCTCGACGTGACGGTGCAGGCCGAGATCCTCGATCTGCTCCGCCGCTGCCGCGACGACTTCGGCACGTCGATCGTCCTGATCACCCACAACATGGGCGTCGTCGCCGACCTGGCCGATCGCGTCGCCGTGATGTACCAGGGCGAGCTGGTCGAGGAGGCGCCGGTCGCCGAGCTCTTCGCGTCGCCCAAGGCGGAGTACACCCGGACGCTGCTCGCCGCCGTCCCGCACGTGGGCCAGGGCGTCGCCCGGGCGAAGGAGCGCGCCATCGAGCGCGCCGGCGCCCCCGCGGCGGAGACGCTCGTCCTCGCCGAGGACCTGCGGATCCAGTACCCCGGCCGGCTCGGCCGCCCCGGCTTCGTGGCCGTCGACGGCGTCTCCTTCCGCATCCGTGCCGGGGAGGTGCTCGGCCTCGTCGGCGAGAGCGGCTCGGGCAAGACGACCATCGGCCGCGCGATCGCCGGGCTCACCCCGGTCACCGGCGGCTCGCTGCGCGTGCTGGGCAAGGAGATGCGCGGCATCCGCGAGCGCGCCTTCCGCCCCGTCCGCGGCGACATCGGCTTCGTCTTCCAGGACCCTGCCTCCAGCTTCAATCCGCTGCTCACGATCGCCGAGTGCGTCGCCGAGCCGCTGATCGTGCACGGCCGCGCCCGCGACGCCGGCGCCGCGCGGAAGCGGGTCGACGAGCTGCTGGAGGCGGTGCAGCTGCCGCGCTCCTACGGCGACCGCTACCCGCACGAGCTCTCCGGTGGCCAGCGCCAGCGCGCGAGCCTCGCCCGGTCGCTCGCGCTCGAGCCGAAGCTGCTGATCGCCGACGAGCCGACCTCGGCGCTCGACGTCTCGGTGCAGGCGCGGGTGCTCGAGCTGTTCGCCGAGCTGCAGCGCGAGTTCGGCTTCGCCTCGCTCTTCATCAGCCACGACCTCGCCGTGGTCGACCTCCTCGCCGACCGGATCGCCGTGCTCTACCGCGGCGAGCTGGTCGAGGAGGGGACGGGCGAGGAGGTGCTCTCCGCGCCGAAGCACCCGTACACCCAGCGGCTGCTCGCCTCGCTCCCCGTGCCCGATCCGGGGGAGCAGGCCGAGCGCCGCGAGCTCCTCCGCAGCATCGTGCAGGCGGAGCGGAAGGCGTGAGCCGGCCCGCCGCCTCCGCGCCCATCGTCGTCGACGACCTCAGCGTCGAGTATCCGCAGCGCGGGATCAGCGGGCGCTGGACCGCTCTGCGCGGGGTCAGCCTCCGCGTCGAGCCGGGCGAGGTGCTCGGCATCCTCGGCGGCAGCGGCTCGGGCAAGTCGACGCTGGCCCGCGTGCTCGGCGGCGAGGGCCTGGACGGTCCCGCGGGCGCCGGCGCGCGGACGCGGCCGGTGATCATCGGCGGCGAGGCGACCGTGTCCGGCCACCGCCTCCGCGGCATGCCGGCCCGCGAGGTCAAGCGCTTCACCTTCGACGTCGCGCACCTGGCGCAGGACGCCGGCGCCGTGCTGCGGCCGGAGCTGACCGTCTCGGAGCTGATCGCCGAGCCGATCTTCCTCCGCGACCGCCACTACGACCCGAAGAGCGCGGCGGTCCGGGTCGCGACGCTGCTCGACTCTGTGCACCTGCCGCTCTTCCTGCTCGACCGCTTCCCCTACGAGCTCTCCAGCGGCCAGCGGCAGCGCGTCGCGATCGCGCGCGCGCTCGTGCTCGACCCGACGGTGCTCATCGCCGACGAGCCGACCTCGGGCATCGACGCGACCGTCCGCGAGTCGATCGTCGATCTGCTGACCGCTCTGCGCCGGCGGGAGGGCTTCGCCGCGGTCGTCGTGAGCCACGACATCGACGTGCTCAGCCGGGCGACCGACCGCATCGCGGTGCTGGTCGAGGGCGAGGTGGTCGCCTACGGGCCGCTGCTCGAGGTGCTGACCGAGTCGCGGCACCCCTACGTCCGCGAGCTCGGCGCCGCCTTCGCCGAGTACGAGCGCTTCGACGCCGGCCGGGCCGCGCGGATCGCCCCGGCGGGGGAGCCGGGATGACGGGGCCGCGCGTCGCCGTCCTGCCGCGGCCGAAGCCGATCTTCACCGACGCCGTCGAGGCCGGCGGCGGAACCGTCGTCGGCGTCGAGGACGCGGAGGCGCTGCTCTGGCTCTCCTACGGCCGCACCGACGAGCTCGCCGCGGTCCTGGCCGAGCACCCGGCCGTGCGCTGGGTGCAGCTGCCCTGGGCCGGCGTCGACGTCTTCGCGCCGGTACTGCGCGGCACGCGTCGGGAGGGACTGCGCTGGACGAGCGCGAAGGGCGCCTACGCCGAGCCGGTCGCCGAGCACGCGCTCGCGCTGACCCTCGCGCTGCTGCGCTCACTGCCCGAGCGGGCCCGCGCCGACTCCTGGGGCGAGAAGCGCGCCAGGACCCTGCACCGCGCCCGGGTCGTCGTCGTCGGCGCGGGCGGCATCGCCGTCGAGCTCCTCCGCCTGCTGAGCGTCTTCGACGCGCACGTGACCGTGGTGCGCCGGAGCGCCGTGCCGCTGCCCGGCGCCGACCGCACCGTGACCGCGGAGCAGCTGGGCGACGCGGTCGCCGACGCCGACGTGCTCGTGCTCGCGGCCGCCGCGACCGACGGGACCGCCCGGCTGGTCGACGACGTTCTGCTCCGCCGGCTGCCCGCGGACGCCGTGCTGGTCAACGTCGCGCGGGGGACTCTCGTCGACACCGATGCGCTCGTCGCGGCGCTCGCGGAGGGCCGCCTCGCCGGCGCCGCCCTCGACGTCACCGACCCGGAGCCGCTGCCCGACGGGCATCCGCTCTGGCGCGAGCCGCGCTGCCTGATCACGCCGCACTCCGCCGACACCCCGGAGATGACCTCGCCGCTGCTCGCCGAGCGGGTGCGCGCCAACGTCGCCGCCTTCGCCGAGGGCCGCGATCTCCTCGGCGTCGTCGACCCGGCGCTGGGCTACTGACGCAGGATTTGGAGTTCGCGCAGACTTTGCTAAAGTAGTCACGCGCTGTTCGCCTCCGGGCGTTCGGATGATCCTCGATAGCTCAATTGGCAGAGCAATCGGCTGTTAACCGGTAGGTTCTTGGTTCGAGTCCAAGTCGGGGAGCGAAAGGGCCTGGGACTCCACTCTCAGGCCCTTTTTTCGTGCCTGCGAGGGGCCCGTCCGGGTCCCGGCCGGCGCATCCGCCGGCGCCCTGCGACCGGAGGCACCATGCGCGACGACGTCCTCGACCTGCTCCGCCGCCGACCCGACGTCGAGGCGCCCGCCCTCGTCGCGGTCGATGCGAGCGACCGCCTCCTGCTCGACCTCGCCGCCGGCCGCTCCCGCGTCGCCGTCGTCGGCGACGCCTACGGCGCGCTCACGCTGGCCCTCGCCGCGGACGGCGTCTCCGTCTCCTCCGCGCAGGACTCGATCACCGCCGAGCACGCCCTGGCCGCGAACGCCGAGGCGGTCCGCACCGCCGGCATCGAGCTCGCCCCGTTCATCGTCGCCGAGTCGATCGCGCAGGCCGTCGACGGCGCCGAGCTGGTGCTGCTGCGCCTCCCGCGCTCCCTCGACGCCCTCGCCGCGATCGCGGCCGAGGTCGCGCTCGCGAACCCGGCCGCGCAGCTCATCGCCGCCGGCCGGATCAAGCACATGTCGCTCGGCATGAACGACGTGCTGGCGCGCCGCTACGGGCGGATCGACGTCAGCCTCGCCCGGCAGAAGTCGCGCGCCCTGCTGGCGAGCGAGGCGCTCGCCGACCAGCCCGCGGCCCCGGGGGCCGAGCGCCGCCGCCTCGGCGACATCGGGCTCGAGGTGGTCGCGCTGCCGGGCGTCTTCGCCGGCGCGAAGCTCGACCTCGGCACGCGCGCCCTGCTCGCCGCACTCGACCCCTCGGCGCTGCCCGGGGGAGTCGCGGTCGACCTCGGCTGCGGCTCCGGAGTCCTCGCCGCCTCGCTCGCCCTCGCCCGGCCGGACCTCGACGTGCTCGCGACCGACAGCTCCCGTGCGGCCGTCGACTCGGCCGGACTCACGGCCGAGGCGAACGGCCTCGGCGACCGGATCCGGCTGCTCCGCGACGACAACGCGTCCACGCTCACGGACGCCTCGGTCGACGTCGTGCTCTGCAACCCGCCCTTCCACTCCGACGGCGCCGTGACCGACCTGGTCGCCCGCCGGATGATCCAGGCGGCCGGCCGCATCCTCCGTCCCGGCGGCGAGCTGTGGACGGTCTTCAACTCGCACCTCGCGCACCCCGCCGAGCTGCGCCGCTCGGTCGGCTCGACCAAGATCATCGAGCGGAGCGCGAAGTTCACCGTCGCGCGCAGCCGCCGCGACGCCTGACCGCAAGCCCCCGCCGCGCCTGGAGGCTCCGCGGCCCGCTCGCGGGTACCATCGCTCTCCGGCGTCTCCCCGCGCCGTTCCCCTGAAGCCCCGGAGGCCGTCGTGCTCGAAGTCGTCCTCGTCCTCGCCCTGATCGCCGCGGTGGCGGCGGTCGTGCTCTGGCGCCGGTCCGCCGCCGCCGAGCGCCGCGCCCGCGACGGCCGCGCCGAGGAGTCCGCCCGCGCCGCCGCCCTCGAGCTGGCCGTCCGCGAGCACGAGGCGCGCCTGCGCATCGTCGGCGAGCTGGAGCAGCTCGCCGTCCGCAGCGCGGCGAAGGTGGTGGAGGAGGCCGAGAGCGTCCGCGTCACCATCGAGCGCGATACCGCCGCCGCCTCGCGCTCCGCCGTCCGCGCCGTGCGCGCCGCCGAGGCGTCGCTCGCCCAGCTGCGCCGCATCGCGACCGTCGCCGCCGTCGATCCCGGCGCGCTGCCCGCCGCCGGCGGTGCCGCCGCCCTCGTCAAGAGCGCTCGCGAGCGCGGGCTGGTCGTCGCGGAGGAGACGTTCGGCGAGCCGTTCCCACTGCAGGACGGCGCGGACGTCGCCGTGATGCGGGTGCTCGAGTACGCCTTCGACGAGGCCCTCGAAACCGGCGGCACCGGCACCGAGCTGCGGATCACCTCCCGCTGGACCGCCACGGGCCTGCGCGTCGAGGTCGACGACGACCGCGAGCGGCACGGCGCCGCCGAGTCCGACGCGAGCGCCCTCGACGCCGACCTGCACGCGCTCACCGACCGGATCGACAGCCCGGCCCTCGCCGAGCTGCGCGAGCGCGCCTCCCTCTTCGGCGGAGACGTCGTCGAGAAGCGCACCCCGGGCGTCGGCCGCAGCGTCACCGCGTCGTTCCCCACGGTCCGCCACCACAACGGCGTCCACGGGGTCGACCTGGCCTGAGCGGGTGTCGGCGGGTCAGTCCTCGAGGTGCTCGAGGCCGGGCGTCCAGGAGACGCCGGGCACGCCCCAGCCGCGCTTGCGGGTGATCTTCGCGACCGGCTTGGCGTACTCGTGCTCGAGGCGGTCCGTGTAGAGGACGCCGTCGAGGTGGTCGAACTCGTGCTGGAAGACGCGGGCGAACCAGCCCTCCGCCTCGATCTCGAACGGCGTGCCGTCGAGGTCCACCGCCCGGAGGATCGCGCGCTCGGAGCGCCGCAGCGGGAACCGCTCGCCGGGGAAGGACAGGCAGCCCTCGGACTCGGTGTCCTCGTCCGCCTCGCCGAGCGGCGTCGGCGTGACGAACAGCTCGGGGTTGATCGCGACGCCGCGGCGGGGAGTGCCGTCGTCGGCCTCGTAGTCGTAGACGAAGAGCCGCAGCGCCACGCCGACCTGCGGGCCGGCGAGGCCGACGCCGGGCGCCGTGTCCATCGTCTCGAACATGTCCGCGACGAGCGTGCGGAGGGTGTCGTCGAACTCGGTGACGGGGGCGGCGGGGGAGTGCAGGACGGGGTCGCCGGCGATGCGGATGGGGAGGACGGCCATGACGTCCAGGGTATCGCGGGCGCCCGATCCGCCCGTCCTGTCCGTCATCCGCTGGTCTTCGCAGGTCCCCCGTGCGTCGGAGGATGCGCGGATCGAATCTGGGTAGGGTCGACCCCATGCCCACTGATCTCACTGAATTGGCGGATCAGTTCACCCTCGATCCCGCGCAGTTCATCGGCATCCCGCTCGCGCTGATCGGCGCGGTCTTCCTCTCGCTCGGCGCGCAGTTCCAGCACCGGGGGGTCGTCAAGGTCGAGCGGTTCTCCAAGCGCTCCGGGTCGAGCGGGCTCAGCGGCGGGCAGCTGTTCGCGCTGCTCTCGCGACCGTCCTGGGTGATCGGCACGCTGATGCTGGCGCTCGCGATCGTCTTCCAGCTGACCAGCCTCGGCTTCTCGCCGCTCATCGTCGTCCAGCCGCTCGGCGCCGTCGCGCTCGTCATCACCGCGGTCGTCAACGCCAGGGTGAGCAAGGTGCGACTGAACACGTCCTCCATCCGGGCGATCATGCTGTGCGTCGGCGGCGTCGGCGTCTTCGTGCTCGTCGCCGCCTTCAACGCGGTCGACAAGTCGATCCAGACGTCGCAGCTGATCACGATCCTGGTGATCCTCGCGGTCGTGCTCACCGTCTTCGTGATCGCGTTCCGGGTCTTCCGCAAGAAGGCGCGGGCGATCTTCTACATCCTCGGCGCGGGCGTCGTCTACGGCTTCGTCGCGACCCTGGCGAAGGTGGTGCTCAACCGGATCAAGTACGGCGAGTTCGACCCGCTGACGGTCGTCTGCATCGTGGCGCTGCTCGCCGCGACCGCGCTCGGCGGCTACTTCGTGCAGAACGCCTACTCGTCCGGACCGCCGGACCTCGTCGTCGCCGGCCTCACCGTCGTCGATCCGCTCGTCGCCGTCGCGATCGGCATCATCGTCCTGGGCGAGGCGCAGTACGCGGCGCCCTGGGCGATCCCGCTCTTCATCGCCGCGGGAGTGGTCGCCATCTGGGGCGTCTTCCTCCTCGCGAAGCACCACCCGCAGGCCCGCTGAGGCGACCGACGCGGGGCGCGAAATCCCGGGATCCGCGGGCCCCCGCACCTACACTGGGACCGCTTCGAGACGCCGCGCACCCGCCCGACCCACGCCGATCGCTCCTCTCCTCCGAGCGACACGACACCGTTAGGACCCACTCCGTGTCAGATCCCCGCGACGCGTCACGACCCGAGTCGTCGACCGGTGAGTCCGCCCCGGCGGACGCCGCCCGCCGCCCGCTGACCGTCGTGATCGGCTGCGACACCTTCGCGCCCGACGTCAACGGAGCCGCCAAGTTCGCCGAGCGCCTCGCCGCCGGCCTGCAGGCGCGCGGCCACGAGGTCCACGTCGTCGCCCCGTCGGCCGACGGCTGGAGCGGCACCCGGGTCGAGAGCCACGAGGGCCAGCGGATCATCGTCCACCGCCTCTTCAGCCTCCGCTGGTACCCGCACGACTGGCTGCGCTTCGCGCTGCCGTTCCGCATCCGGCAGAACAGCGCGCGGATCCTCGACGAGGTGAAGCCCGACGTCGTGCACTTCCAGTCCCACGTCATCGTCGGCCGCGGTCTCGGCCAGGAGGCGGCCAAGCGCGGCATCCGCATCATCGGCACGAACCACTTCATGCCCGAGAACATGCTCGAGTTCACGCTGCTGCCCAAGGCCGCCCAGGCGAAGGCCGTGGCGATGGCCTGGCGGGCCGCCCGCCGCACCTTCGGCCGTGCCGAGGCGGTCACCACGCCGACCCGCAAGGCGGCCCAGTTCCTCGAGAAGTACACCGGCCTGCAGGGCGTGCACGCCATCTCCTGCGGCATCGACGCCGACAACTACACGCCGGACTTCACGCCGCGCACCGCCAACCGCATCCTCTTCGTGGGTCGCGTCACCGGCGAGAAGCACATCGACGTCCTGCTCCGCGCCGTCTCGCTGCTCGACGCCTCCCTCGACGCGCAGCTCGAGATCGTCGGCGGCGGCGACCAGATGCGCAACCTGCAGCAGCTCGCGTCGACCCTCGGCATCGCCGACCGCGTCCACTTCACCGGCTACGTCTCCGACGCCGAGCTGAAGGAGGCGTACACCCGCGCCACCGTCTTCGCGATGCCCTCCATCGCCGAGCTGCAGAGCATCGCGACCATGGAGGCGATGGCGTCGGCCCTCCCCGTGGTCGCCGCCGACGCGATGGCGCTCCCGCACCTCGTCCACGACGGCGAGAACGGCCACCTCTTCGAGCCCGGCAACGCCCAGGCCCTGGCCGACCGCCTGACCGACGTGCTCTCGGCCGACCCGGAGCGCCTCGAGTCGCTCAAGCGCGCCTCGCTCCGCATCGTCGCCGCCCACGACATCAACCGCACGATCAGCACTTTCGAGAGCCTGTATCGTGGGGAGCCGGTGGCCGATCCGGCCGCCGACGCAGCGTCCGCTCCGGCAGGCCGAGCCGCCTCCTGACGGTCCGCCCCGCTCCCTCGGGCGCCGCGGGGCGTTAGCTCAGCCGGTCAGAGCAGCGGACTCATAATCCGTCGGTCACGGGTTCAAGTCCCGTACGCCCTACTTCCGTCCCCTCTTCGTCGCGCCGCCGATCCGTGCCTCGAGACCGCGAAAGTCGTCGTACTCGCACTCCGAGTACGACAACTCCTGCGTGCTCGACGCGACCTCGCCGTCGGACCCCGCCGCGCGTGCGCGGAAGTCGTCGTACTCGGGCGGCGAGTACGACGACTTCTGCGGAGTGGAGGAGTGGCGGCGCGTCAGGCGTCCGGGCGGGACTTCTTCAGGCGTGACTTCGCGGCGCGCTCGGTGAGGACCGAGAGGTAGTCCTGGACGGGGCGGTCCGCGAGGGAGTCGAGCTCCTTCTGGACGGCCGCCTCCACCTCGTCGGCGGGGCGGTCGGGGAAGCGGGTGCGCAGGCGCGCGGACACTTCGGAGACGATCTGGTCGAGGTTCACTTCAGCGGTCACGGGCGGATCTTCCTCCCTTCTGGTTAACGGACGGTGTTCCTCCGATATCGACGCCGTCGGGCGCTAGCACGTCCGCGGTCCGGAAGCCCGTAGTGGCCGCTCTCCGCACGACGTGGTTCGCTGTTCTCGTGCCTGACCTCCCGATGTTTCCGCTCGGCTCCGTGCTGCTGCCGCACATGCCGCTCCCGCTCCGGCTGTTCGAGCCGCGGTATCTGCGGATGCTCGGCGACGTGCTCGAGGACGAATCGCTCTCCTTCGGCGTCGTCCTGATCGAGCGCGGACAGGAGGTCGGCGGCGGCGATCAGCGCTTCCCGGTCGGTGCCGTGGCGAAGATCCTCAACATCGACGGCGCGGAGTCGTTCGTCACCATCGACTCGGTGGGGGAGGAGCGCTTCGAGGTCGTCCGCTGGTACGACGACGACCCGTATCCGAAGGCTGAGGTGCGCACCCTGCCGCCGCTCGAATGGGCCCCGGAGCACGAGGAGCTGCTGCGATCGGCCGAGTCCGCCGTCCGCACGGCGCTGGCGGTCGCGAGCGAGTTCGTCGAGCAGCGCTACGGCGCGGTCGTGGAGCTGGCCGAGGATCCGACGGCGCACGCGTGGCAGCTCGCCGGCGTCGCGCCCGTCACGGAGCTCGACCGGCTCGCGTTCCTCCGCAGCTCGTCGATGACGGAGCTGCTCGAGGCCGTGCGCGAGCGCTCGGCCGAGGCGACCGAGTCGTTCCGGGCCGGCTGGGCCTGACCCTCCGGGCGGACGGCCTTCCGGCCGGACGCCCCCGTCCTCACTCCTCGAGGACGACCCCGCGCTCCGCGGCGAGCTGCGCCAGGTCGTCGACGACGACGAGCGCCATCCGCACCGAGCGGTCGCGGCGGTACTCCTCGTCGTCCGCGTCGATCCGCGGCGCCCGGTCGAGCGTCTCCTCGATCGACTGCGAGAGCTCGCGCCACGCGTCCTGCCGCGCATCGTCGACGAGCGCGGCGAGGTACTGCTCGTCCCGCGCGCGGTGGCGGAGCGAATCGGCCACGGCGAGCGAGAGCCGCTCGCGGTGGTCGAGGTTGTCGATGTCCGCGGAGCGGTAGTCGTGCACGTGGTCGGAGCGGCCGCCGACCAGGGTCGCGTCCGCGGCGATGGCGCGCAGGCGCTCGGCGGCGGCCTCCGACTCGCCGGCGAGCTTCTCCAGCTCCGCAGCGGCGATGACGGAGTAGTGGCCCACGTCGAAGGGGACGCCCTCGGCCAGTCCGTCCATCAGCACGCGGTTCTTCACGGCCATGCGGCTCGCGTACTGCGCGAGCAGCAGACCTTCCTCGGTGGCCTCCTCGACCGACACGGGCTCGCGCGACGGGTTCTCGTCCGGGTCGTACGGCTGCATCTTGAACCTGGGTCGACGGCGGAACCACACGCGCGCCACCTGCACCCTCGGCCAGAGCGCTCCGCCCGCCGGAACGCCTCTTCGAGAATACCGGTCGTGCGGGCGCGATTGTCGGCCGCGCGGGACTCCCCGGGACGATCCTCCGCGGGCGGGCGCCGACCCTGGCGACACGCCGATCGACCTGTCGTCGGGCGTGGCGGACGTGCGGGGGCGGGCCCGCATCGCGTTGACTGTCCTGATGGACTCCCGACGCCTCTCGGTCGTCGTCCCCGTCAAGGACGACGCCCGGCATCTCGAGCGGCTGCTCGCCCTCCTCGCCGAGCAGACCCTCACCCCCTTCGAGATCGTCGTCGTCGACGACGGCAGCACCGACGACAGCGCGGACATCGCCCGCGCGGCGGGGGCGAGGGTGATCGTGCACGGCGGCAGCGGCATCCCCGCCAGCACCGCCCACGGCTTCGACGAGGCGCACGGCGACGTGCTCGCGCGCCTGGACGCGGACTCGCAGCCCGACCGGCACTGGCTCGCCCGGATCGCGGCGCACTTCGCCGACCCTGCGGTGGGCGCCGTCACCGGTCCCGGCCGCTTCGTCGAGCTCGGGCCGGTCGCGCAGGTGCTCGCGCGGATCGTCTATATGGACGCGTACTTCGTGCTGATGGGATCAGCCCTTGCGAACTGGCCGCTCTTCGGCTCGAACTGCGCCGTCCGCCGCTCCGCGTGGGCGGAGATCGCCGAGGAGATGCATCGCGACGACCCGTACGTGCACGACGACGTCGAGATCAGCGTGCACCTGGGGCTGCGCCACCGCATCGTCTACGACCGCCACCTCGAGGTCGGCATCTCGGCGCGACCGTTCGGCGCCCCCGCCGACATGGTGCGGCGCCTCGACCGGGCCCTGCACACTCTCCGGCGGCACCCCGGACTCGGCGACCCCGTGCAGCGCTGGATCCACCGCACCCGGCGCCGGCACCTGGAGCGGCTGCGGACCGTCGCGGCCGCTCGCCGCGGTCTGCGCTAGGACTCCGCCGGGGACGTCGCGGGAGCGTCGGCCGGTCGCGGCGCGTCCTTCGGCATCGCTCGGACCGCGAAGAGCATCCCGACCGCGAGCACCGTCAGCGCGATGCAGACGAAGCGGGTGCCGGCCGCGAGGCCCTCGGGCGTGGGGTCGCCGCCGCCCGCCTGCGCGTTGACGATCGCGCCGAAGACCGCGACCGCCACGGCGCTGCCGATGTTGCGGGCGAAGAAGTTCGTCGACGAGACCACGCCGCGCTCGTTCCACTCCACGCTCGCCTGCGCGCGGATGAGGGTCGGCGTCGCGACCAGGCCCATCCCCGCGCCGATCAGCACGCAGAAGCCCGCGATCTCCCAGAGGCTCGACGAGGCGCCGAGGAGGATGGTCAGCCCGGTGCCGACCGTCACCAGCGAGGCTCCGATGAAGGCGGTGCGCCGGAAGCCGATCCGCAGGTACAGCCGCCCGGAGAGGCTCGCCGCGACCGGCCAGCCGAGCGTCATCGCGGCGACCGCGAAGCCGGCTCCGAGCGCGGAGCTGCCGAGCACGCCCTGCGCGAAGGTCGGGAAGTAGGACGTGACGCCGAGCGTGATCGCGCCGACGGTGACCGAGACGAGGCTGGTCGAGACCAGGACCCGCCGGGTGAGCACCCAGAGCGGCAGCACCGGCGCCACCGCCCGACGCTCGATGGCCACGAAGCCGGCGAAGGCGAGCGCGGCGACCACGAACACGCCGACTCCCGCCGGCGACAGCCACGGCCAGGCGTTGCCGCCCTCGAGCAGGCCGAGGATGAGCAGCGCCGTGCCGACCGCGAGGACCGAGGCGCCGGCGAGGTCGAGCGGGGTGCGCTCGCCGCGCGTGGTCTCGCGGAAGCTCCGGACCAGGAGGAACGCCGCGAGCAGGCAGAGCGGGATGTTGACCAGGAAGATCCAGCGCCAGGCACCGAGGTCGGACAGGACGCCGCCGAGGGTGGGGCCGACGACCGAGGAGATGCCCCAGACGCTCGCGAGGTAGCCCTGCGTCTTCGCGCGCTCGGCGACCGTGTAGATGTCGCCGGCGATGGTGATGCCCATCGGCTGGATCGCTCCGGCGCCCAGGCCCTGGAGGGCGCGGAAGGCGATCAGCGCCGGCATGCTCCAGGCCAGGCCGCAGAGCAGCGAGCCGAGGAGGAAGAGTCCGATCCCGATCAGCATGATGGGCTTGCGGCCGACCACGTCGGACAGCTTGCCGTAGAGGGGGACGGAGACCGCCTGTGCGAGCAGGTAGACCGAGAACAGCCACGGGAACTGCTCGAAGCCGCCGAGGTCCGCCACGATCGAGGGCACCGCTGTCGAGAGGATCGTCGCGTCGAGGGCGACCAGGGCGGTCGAGATCATCAGCGCTAGGAGGATCGGGCCGCGCTCCGAGCGCAGTCCGACGCTCGCGCGCGTGGGGGAGTCGGTCATTCGGACCACGCTATTGCAGAGCCGGGCGATGGAACGGGGACTGGACGGGCTCGGTAGACTGGGCCTATGGAACTCGTGCTCTGGCTCGTCGTAGCCGCCATCGCCGGTGTCGGCCTCGTCTCCGGAGCCGCCGCTCTGATCGCCATGACGAAGGCGCCCTGGTCCGACGGCAAGTGACCGTCGGCGAGTGACCGCCGGCGCCGCTCCTCACTCGTAGCACCGCACGACGCTCCAGCACGGATCGGTCGAGGCGACGACGTCGAGCACGAAGGCTCCGCCCGTCTCGAGATCCGTCGCCTGGAAGCGCCAGCCGCCGATGCTGACCGGCACGTCGCCGAAGGTCGGCGGGAAGCCCGCGAGCGGCGCCCACCACTCGCTCGTGCACGTCCACACCGTCGGCCGGTCGCTCACGCGGTAGCGGCCGCCCCGCCATTCGAGCGCGACGGGCACGCCGTCCGCGTCGGTCGCGACCAGCGCCGTCTCGTCGATCACCGCCATCGTGGGTGCTCCCGCCTGCTCCGCTCGACCCGCCGATGCCGACTGGCCGTTCGAACATGTGTTCGATAGTCTGCGAGTGTACGCCGCGGTGACCGTGCTCGCCACGGCCGCGGACCGACCGGGCAGGAGGCGAGATGATCGAGTGGAGTCCCCTCCAGATGCTGCGCAGCAGCGGGCCCGACGAGTGGGTGATGGTGGACGCGATGCGGACGGGGCGGATCGGGCTGATCCGCCGGATCGAGATGGGTCCCTACCGCGAGAGCTGGTACCGGGCCGTCACGTGGGCGGCGGAGCCGAGCCGTCGGACGCTGGTGGGCTACTCGCGGTCGATGGAGACGATCGCCGCGGCGCTCTGGGCGCACCAGCCGCTGACTGCGCAGGAGAAGCCGTTCCCCGGCTATCCTGCGACGAAGCCGGCCGCGACGTCCGCCCCGTGAGTCCGGCGGCTGAGCCCGTCGTCCGAGCTCGCGGCGCCGCGGAGGAGAATGGCCGGATGCTCTTCGCGCTCACCGGTGGCCCTACGGGGGAATGGCGGGCCGTCGCCGCGGACGGCTCGAGCGCCCAGGTCGGCGGCGGGCGCGGTCCGGCCGAGCTGGCCGCCTTCGTCCGCGAGCACGAGGCGGCCCGGCCGCGCTGGGTCTGGGACGACACCGCCCGCTGGTACCCGGTGCTCCTGGCCGAGGGCGTGCACGTCGCGCGTTGCCACGATCTCCGCCTCGCCCGGGCGATCCTCCGGCGCTCGGAGCAGACGGCGCGCTCGCCGCTCGCCCTGGCGGCTCCCGACGCCTGGGACGGCGGAGCGGCCGCACCGGCCGCCGGTGACACGCTCCTCGGCTTCGAGGAGGCGCCCGCCGAGACGGACGAGCTGGACCCGCTGGTCGAGCTGGCGCGGCAGGAGGAAGCGCAGGCCTCGGCCGCCGAGGGTGGGCGCCTGCGGCTGCTGCTCGCGGCGGAGTCCGTCGGCGCGCTGATCGCGCGCGAGATCGCGGCGGCCGGGCTGCCCTGGCGGGCGGACGTGCACGACCGCGTCCTCACCGAGCTGCTCGGCCCGCGGCCGCAGTTCGGCGGTCGGCCCGCCCGGCTCGAGGCGCTGGCCGAGGCGGTCCGCCGCGAGCTGGGCGCTCCCGAGCTGAACCCCGACTCGCCGGCTGATCTCGTCCGCGCGCTCCGCCGCGCGGGGCTGGCCGTGGAGTCGACGCGCTCCTGGGAGCTGCAGTCGATCGAGCACCCCGTGATCGCGCCGCTGCTGGAGTACAAGAAGCTCTCGCGGCTGCTCACCGCCAACGGCTGGGCCTGGCTCGACGCCTGGGTGCACGAGGGGCGCTTCCGCCCCGAGTACGTCGTCGGCGGGGTCGTCACCGGCCGCTGGGCGACGTCGGGCGGCGGTGCGCTGCAGCTGCCGCGGCAGATCCGCGCCGCGGTCACCGCCGACGCCGGCTGGAAGCTCGTGGTCGCCGACGCCGCTCAGCTGGAGCCGCGGATCCTCGCCGCGCTGGCGGGCGACACCGTGATGGCCGCGGCCGGTCGCGGCAAGGACCTCTACCAGGGCATCGTCGATGCGGGCGTCGTGCCCGACCGGCCGCGCGCGAAGGTCGCGATGCTCGGCGCGATGTACGGGGCGACCAGCGGCGAGGCGGGGCGCCTGATGCCGAGGCTCGCGCGCGCCTACCCGCGCTCGGTCGCGCACGTCGAGGCGGCGGCCCGCGCCGGTGAGCGCGGCGAGCCGGTCTCCACCTGGCTCGGCCGCAGCTCACCGCCCGGCGATGCGGAGGCGACGGGCCAGCGCGCTCGCGACTGGGGGCGCTTCACCCGCAACTTCGTCGTGCAGGGCACGGCCGCGGAGTGGGCGCTGTGCTGGATGGGCGAGCTGCGCGCGCGGCTGCGCACCGAGGGCAGCGGGACCGCGCACCTCGTCTACTTCCTGCACGACGAGGTGATCGTGCACGCGCCCGCGGGGGAGGCCGAGCGGGTCGCCGCGATCGTCCGCGAGGCCGCCGTCCGCGCCGGCCGGGCGCTCTTCGGCGATCAGGACGTCGACTTCCCGGTCACCGTCGCGATCGCCGACGCCTACGACGAGGCGAAGTGAGCGCTCATCCGGGTCGGCGGTCGGGACTCAGTACCAGTGCGGCGAGCGCGAGTTCCACTTCGACCAGGCCGTGCAGGGCGAGCCGTAGACGCTCTTGATGTAAGACAGCCCCCAGTCGACCTGCGTCGCCGCATTGGTCTGGTAGTCGGCGCCCGAGGTCGCCATCTTGCTGGCGGGCAGGGCCTGCGGGATGCCGTAGGCGCCGGAGGAGCGGTTCAGCGCGTTCCAGCGCCAGCCCGATTCGCCGTTCCACAGCGGGATGAGGCAGCTGTCGACCTGGTCCTGGCCCCAGCCGTAGTTCCCGACGACCGAGCGGGCGTAGTTCTGCGCCTGCGCGGGCGACATGCCGTCGGTGCGGCCGGCGTAGGTGCCGAGCGCGGCGATGGTCTTCGCGGTGCTGTTCTTGCCGGACTGGTCGTCGTCACCGAGCTCGACCGGGCCGCTGCCACCGGATCCGCCGCTGCTCACGGGAGCAGCCGGTGCGGGTGCGGAGGGCGACTTCGCCGCCTGCTGGCGACGAGCCTCGGCCTCGGCGGCCAGGCGCGACTGGCGCTCCTGCTCCTCGAACGCGGCCTTCGCCTCCTGACCGGTGGCGAACTCCTGCTCGAGCGCCGCCGTGGTGTTCTTCAGCGAGGCGAGCTGCTCGTAGAGCTGGGCGCTGTACTGCTCCTGGTCGGCGACCTTCGCGTCGGCCTCGGACTGCGCGGCCTGGGCGGTCGCGAGCGCGTCCTTCGCGGCGCTGACGAGCGAGAGCCGCTCGGTGCGCGCCTGCTCGGCCTGGCCGGCGAGGGCGGCCGCGGCGTTCTCGGTCGTCTCGGCGTCGCTCTGGAGGCGGCTGGTCTGCAGCGTCAGCTGACTCATGGTGCCGAGACGGTAGAGCAGCTGATCGGACTGCTCGCCGCCGACGAGGAGGTTGAGCGTCGCGTCCGTGCCGCCGTTGCGGTAGAGCTGGGCGGCGAGGCGGCCGGCCTGCTCCTTCGCGGCGTCGGCGTCGGCCCGGGCGGCGGCCGCACGCTCCTCCAGGGCGGTGACGCGCTGCGTCGCCTCGTCGAGCGCGCTCTGAGCGGCGTCCGCCTCGGAGGCGCGGGCGATGGCCGCGTCGGTGAGGGCGGCGGCCTGGTCGCGCAGATCGGCGAGGATCGCGGTGATCCGGTCGACCTCGGCGGAGGTGGCGCTCTCGCTCGACTTCGCAGCCTCGACGTCCGACCAGGACGGGTAGTCGGCGGGGTCGTAGGCGGAGGCGGACAGCGGAGCGGCGAGGGCCGCGCACAGGACGAGGACCGTGCCCGCACCCGCCGCGACGAGGCGTCGGCGCGCGGAGCTGGACACGCGGAGGCCGAGGGGCGAACGGGTCATACGGCCACCCTAGGCGACGGCGCCCGCGCCTGTCTCGTCCCGGTGGATCCTGGCGCCGACCGGCTCCTCCGCCGACGGATCGTCCTTCGCCGCGGCCCGCCGGCCCCGGCGCGGTCGCCCGAGCGCGAAGCCGCGCACGGTCGTGCCGTCGTCACCCCCCGAGAGCTCGTCGCGCGCGGCGTCGAGGAGCCGGCGCAGAGCGTCGTCGCGGACGAGGACCGCGCGCGCGGCGAGGCGGCGCTGCGGGTGCTCGTCGACCACTTCCTGCTCACCCGGCACCTCCTGCTCACCGGGCAGGGTCGTCGCGTAGGCCTCGAGCACCGCGTCGAGGTCGGCGGCGGAGAGGCTCGAGGCGAGGAGGATGCGGTCGAGGACGTCGTCCCAGTCCTCGTCGGGTGAGGCGCCGTCCCCACTCAGCCAGGCGAGCGCCTCGGCTCGGCCCTCGTCGGTGAGTGCGTGCAGGGGGAGCCCGTCCTCCGTCGCCCCGGCGCCGGAGACGAGACCGCGCTCGCGCAGCCGATCGAGTGTGGAGTAGATCTGCCCCACGTTCACCCGGCGGCGGTGCGCCGCCCGGTCGAGCAGCTCGGCGTGCAGCTGGAGCCCGTACGCGGGACCGAGGGTGAGGAGAGCGAGCAGACCGTCGCGGACCGACACGGGGCTCCTCTCGAGCGGATCGCGGGCCGGGTCCGTGCGGCGCCGCGGCCCCGGGCGGACGATCCCGAGTATAGGCAGGGGATCCGCACACCCCTGCGGCAGGCCCGGCGAGCCGTCTTGTCGGCGCGCGGTCGCTCCTGCATAATCTGGAGCGGTGGCTCGTCCACCGTTCTAACAAGGCACTGCTCGTCGTTTCGTGGTCCAGGTCGTTGGGGAAGACGCACCAGGACGGACGGAGGACAGCGTGGTGACGCAACAGACCCGGGGTGTGCTTTTCGTGCACTCCGCCCCCCGCGCGCTCTGCCCTCACCTCGAGTGGGGGACAGGACGCGCTCTCGGCCGTGCCGTGAACTTCACCTGGATCGAGCAGCCCGTGCAGCGCGGCGCCCAGCGCGCCGAGTTCGCCTGGGAGGGTCCGGTCGGCACGGGCGCGCAGATCGCCTCCGCGCTCCGCGGCTGGGCCGACGTCCGCTACGAGGTCACCGAGGACCCGTCGCGCGGCGTCGACGGCGGTCGCTGGATGCACACCCCCGAGCTCGGCATCTTCTACGCCCAGACCGACAGCGCCGGCAGCACCGTCATCCCCGAGGACCGCATCCGCGCCGCCATGGAGACCGCCGGCGCCGATCCCATCGAGCTGCACCGCGAACTCCGCCTCGCCCTCGGCCAGGCCTGGGACGACGAGCTCGAGCCCTTCCGCGCGGCGAGCGACTTCGCGCCGGTCGTCTGGATGCACAGCGTCGGCTGAACCGTCTGCTGCGCCGCTCCCTGCGCGGCGCAGCGCGGTCGGCTTCTCGGGGTGGGGGCGTCTCGTGGAGCGGGGTGCGTGCGGCGACGGCGATTCGCTGGGACGCGAATCGCCGGATGCGCCTCGTGCCGCGTGGGGACTCGCCGACCGTCCGTGATCGGGCGAGCCCGACGCGGAACGACGAGCGGGCGAGACGTCCGATTCGCTTCGGCTCGTGAAATCGGCTTCGGCTCGCCGGATGTCCACGATCTAGCGAGCCGGAGATCGAATCACGAGCCGAAGGTGCGTCTCGACTGCTTCGGCTCGCGAAGTGAGCTTCGGCTCGCGGAACCGGCGCGATTCGGCGAGCCCGAGGTGGAATCGCGAGCCGAAGGTCGTCGGGCTTTCCACGCGCCGGGTCGACGCCGTCTCAGTACCTTCTCGCGCGAGCCGCGCGGCGCGCCTCGGGGGCCCGGGCGGGGATGGGGGCGCCCCGCGTCCAGCAGCGTGGGTCTCGATACGCCGCTCCGCGGCTACTCGACCAGCAAAAGGTACCCCGGCGGCGCACGAGCCACGAACCCCGTGGCCCCCCACCTCACTCAGCGAGCCGAAGGCGACGCGTCACCCGCTCGAAGCCGGGCCGCGAGCGCGGAGCCTACGACGGACCCTCGCGGCACGAGGCGTATCCGGCGATCCGCGTTCCAGCGGATCGCCGTCGCCGCACCGCACCGGCCCTGCGATCCGCAACCCGGTAGGGAGCGGACGCGCCTGCGCCGCGCGATGCGCGGCGCAGCCCGCGTTCCGCTCGGAGTGACGGGGCTACGCCCCGTTACACCGACCGGAACGCGGCAACAGCATTGTGCCCCCCGAACCCGAACGAGTTGGAGAGGGCGACGAGCGGCCCCGCGCCGAGAGCGCGCGGCGTGGTGACGACGTCGAGGGCGATCTGCGGGTCCTGCTCGGTGAGGTTGATGGTCGGCGGGGCGGTGCGCTCGTGCAGGGCGAGGACGGTGAAGATCGCCTCGAGGGCGCCGGTACCGCCGAGGAGGTGGCCGGTGGCGGCCTTGGTGGCGGAGACGGCGATGTTCGGGAGGTGGTCGCCGAAGACGCGGGCGAGGGCGCGGTACTCCGCGATGTCGCCGACGGGGGTGCTGGTGGCGTGCGCGTTGACGTGGGTGACGTCGGTGCGGGCGGCGCCGGCCTGCTCGAGGGCCTCGATCATGGCGCGGGCGGCGGCGGAGCCCTCGGGGTCGGGCGCGGTGATGTGGTACGAGTCGCTCGTGACGGCGCCGCCGGCGAGCTCGGCGTAGATGCGCGCGCCGCGGGCGAGGGCGTGCTCCTCGGTCTCGAGGACGAGGGTGGCGGCGCCTTCGCCGAGCACGAAGCCGTCGCGGGAGACGTCGTAGGGGCGGGACGCGGTGGCCGGGTCGTCGTTGCGGCGGGAGAGCGCCTGCATCGAGGCGAAGGCGGCGAGGGGGAGCGGGTGGACGACCGATTCGGTGCCACCGGCGATGACGACGTCGGCGAGGCCGCGCTGGAGGTGCTCGTAGGCGTTCGCGATCGCCTCGGTGCTGGAGGCGCAGGCCGAGACGTCGGTGCGGGCGTAGGCCCGGGAGGGGATGGCCATGCTGATCGCGGCCGCGGCGGCGTTGGGCATGAGCATCGGGATGGTCATCGGCAGAACGCGGCGGGGGCCGCGCTCGCGGAGGGTGTCCCAGGCGTCGATCAGGGTCCAGAGCCCGCCGATGCCGGTGGAGTAGTCGACGCCGACGCGCAGCGGGTCGACGTCCGTGATGCCCGAGTCGGCCCAGGCCTCGCGGGCGGAGATGAGGGCGAACTGGCTGGAGGGGTCGAGGCGCTTGGCCTCGGGGCGGGGGAGGACCTCCTCCGGGCGCACCTTCGCCTGGGCGGCGAAGGTGACGGGGAGCTCGAGCTCGGTCACCCAGTCGGCCTGGATGGTGCTGACGCCGGACTCTCCCGCGAGAAGGGCGTTCCAGGAGTCGCGAGCGGTGCCGCCCAGGGGCGTGCTGGCTCCGATGCCGGTGACGACGATTTTCTTGGGACTCATGACGACGATCTCTGTTCCGTGACGGGTGGGTGCCGGGCGCACCCCGGCCGGGCGGTCAGCCGGTTCCGGGGTGCGCCACGAGGCCGGGGTGCGGGGGGAGGCTACTCGGAGGCCTTGACGATGAAGGTGACCGCGTCGCCGACCGTCTTGAGGTTCTTGACCTCGTCGTCCGGGATCTTCACGTCGAACTTCTCCTCGGCGTTGACGACGATCGTCATCATCGAGATGGAGTCGATGTCGAGGTCGTCGGTGAACGACTTGTCCATCTCGACGGAATCGGTCGCGATGCCGGTCTCGTCGTTGACCAGCTCGGCCAGGCCGGCGAGGACTTCTTCGTTGGACAGTGCCATGGTTCTCTCCTTGAGGGGTGTTCGATCAGCGAGTCTTCGAGATCGGGGTGTCGTCGAGATCGGTGGTGGTCGAGATCAGGTGTTCGTCGTGTGACCGTAGGTCAGTTTAGGGGTGGCCCTGCGCCCCCTACGGGAGCACCACGACCTGCGCGCCGAAGACGAGTCCGGCGCCGAATCCGATCTGGAGGGCGAGTCCGCCGCTGAGCTCGGGGTGCTCCTCGAGCAGGCGGTGGGTCGCTAGCGGGATGGAGGCGGCCGACGTGTTGCCGGTCGTCTCGATGTCGCGGCCGATGGCGACGGACTCGGGCAGCTTGAGCTGCTTCGCGAGCTCGTCGATGATGCGCATGTTCGCCTGGTGCGGGATGAAGGCGGCGAGGTCCTCGGGCTGGACGCCCGCCTCGGCGAGGGCCTGCTTGGCGACCTTGGCCATCTCCCAGACCGCCCAGCGGAAGACGGACGGGCCGTCCTGGCGCAGGGTCGGCCACTCGGCGACGCCGTCGCGGTAGGCGGCGAGCGGGTTGTCCATGCCGACGGTGTCCCACTTGGAGCCGTCGGAGCCCCAGACGGTCTTCGAGATGCCGGCGGTGTCGCTCGGGCCGACGATCGCCGCGCCCGCGCCGTCGGCGAGGAGGAAGGAGATGCTGCGGTCGGTCGACTTCACGATGTCGGACAGCTTCTCGGCGCCCACGACGAGGACGTACTCGGCGAGGCCGGAGCGGACGAACGAGTCGGCCTGAGCGATGCCGTAGGTGTAGCCGGCGCACGCGGCGGAGATGTCGTAGGCGGGGGCGGGGTTGGCGCCGATCCGCTCGGCGAGCAGCGCCGCGAGTGACGGGGTCTGCACCGTGTTGCTGATGGTCGACACCAGCACGAGGCCGATCTGGTCGGCGCGGATGCCGGCCTTCTCGATCGCCTCGAGTGCCGCGGTGGTGGCGAGGTCGACGGCCTGGACGTCGGCGGACGCGCGGCGGCGCTCGATGATGCCGGTGCGCTGGCGGATCCACTCGTCGGAGGAGTTGATCGGGCCGACGAGGTCGTCGTTCGGCACGACGAGATCGCCGCGCGCCGCGCCGATGCCGAGGATGCGGGTGTACTGGCTGCCGCTGGACTGGGTGAGGGAAGGGGTCGTCATGGGTCTCTCCTGCTAGGCGGCGTGCTCGTCGATGAAGGCGCGGGCGGCGTCGAGGTCGTCGGGGGTCTTGATCGCGAGGGTCGGCAGGCCCTTGAGGCCGCGCTTGGCGAGACCGACGAGGGCACCCGCGGGGGCCAGCTCGATCAGTCCGGTGACGCCCGCCTCGGCGAAGGCCGCCATGCAGAGGTCCCAGCGGACCGGGGAGGCGACCTGGCCGACGAGCAGCTCGAGGAAGCGGGCGCCGGAGTCGACGACCGAGCCGTCGCGGTTCGTCCAGAGGCGCAGCGTCGGGTCGGCCGGGGTGATCGAGGCGGCCACGTCGGCGAGCGCGTCGCGGGCCGGCGCCATGTAGCGGGTGTGGAACGCTCCGGCGACCTGGAGCGGGACGACGCGGGTGCCGCGGACGGGCTCGTCCTTCAGCGCCTGGAGGGCGTCGACGGCGCCGGCGACGACGATCTGGCCGCCGCCGTTGTAGTTGGCCGGCTCGAGGCCGAGCTCGTCGAGGCGGGCGAGCAGCGCCTCCTCGTCGCCGCCGAGGACGGCGCTCATCGCGGTCGGCGTCGCGGCGGCCGCGGCCGCCATCGCGCGGGCCCGCTCGCGGACGAAGACGAGGGCGTCGGGCTCGGAGAGCACTCCGGCGCCGGCCGCGGCCGTGATCTCGCCGACGGAGTGGCCGGCGATGCCCGCGATGCGCTCGCGGCGGCCGCCCTCCAGCAGAGAGGCCAGGCTGACGAGTCCGGCGGAGACGATCAGCGGCTGGGCGACCGCGGTGTCGCGAATCGTGTCCGCGTCCGAGACGGTGCCGTGCGCGGCGAGGTCGATGCCGACCGCCTCCGAGTGCGCGGCGACCTGCTCGGCCACCGAGGGGACGGCGAGCCAGGGCTCGAGGAATCCGGGGGTCTGGGAGCCCTGACCCGGGGCGACGACGACGATCACGCTTTCAGTCTTCCGATCCGCGCCGGTTCGTGCGGCGCTCTGAGGTACTGACAAACCACAAGGAGCTTGTGGCGGTTCTACAACGGGGTGCGAGGAGGCGACGGCTCACTTGCGGGTCGGACGGCGGCGGACCGCCCCGTCCGGGTCGCTCATCGAGCCGAGGATGAGCGCCGACTGGAGGATGAGCGCCTCGCGGGCACCCGTCGCGTCCCAGCCGATCACCTCCGCCACCCGCTTCAGGCGGTAGCGGACGGTGTTGGGATGCACGAAGAGCTCGCGGGCCGTCGCCTCGAGCGAGCGGCCGTTGTCGAGGTAGGCCCACAGCGTGGTGAGCAGCTCGGTCGAGTGCTTCTGCAGCGGCTTGTAGATCTGGGTGATCAGGCTCTGCCGGGCGAGCGGGTCGCCGGCGAGGGCGCGCTCGGGCAGCAGGTCGTCGGCGCTGACCGGCCGCGGGGCGTTGCGCCAGGAGCGGGCGACCGCGAAGCCGGCCAGGGCGGCGCGGGCGCTGCGCGAGGCCTCGACGAGCGTCGGCACCTCGTGGCCGAGGACCAGGTGGCCGGTGCCGAAGCCCGGCTCGAGCGCGTTCGCGATCTCGAGGAAGGCGACCGGCGGTCCGCTCTCCTCCGTCGCGTTCTCGCTCGGTTCTGCGCGGCCGATCACCAGCACGAGCCGGCTGCCCTGCACGCCGATCAGCACGTCGGCGCTCATGTGCCGGGCGGTGCGGCGGAGCTGGTCGACGTCGAGCATCTTCGGCGCGGTGCCCACGAGCACCGCGACCTCGCCGTGCCCGTGCCAGCCGAGAGCCGCGATGCGGCTCGGCAGCTCGTCGTCGGCCTCGCCGGTGAGGATCGAGTCGACGACGAGGGCCTCGAGCCGTGCGTCCCACAGTCCGCGGGCCTCGGCGGCCCGGGCGTAGACGTCGGCAGCGGCGAAGGCGATCTCGCGCGAGTAGAGCAGGATCGCCTCGCGCAGATCCTCGCCGCGGTTCGCGATCCGCTCCTCCACCACCTCGACGGTGACCTTGATCAGCTGGAGGGTCTGGGTGAGCGAGACGGAGCGGAGCAGCTCGCGAGGAGCGGCTCCGAACACGTCGGCGGCGATCCACGGCGTCGCCGAGGGGTCGTCGAACCAGGAGATGAACGAGGTGATGCCGGCCTGCGCGACCATGCCCACGGCGGAGCGGCGGCCCGGGGGCATGCTGCCGTACCAGGGCAGCGTGTCCTCGAGCTTCTGGATGGTCTGCGTGGACAGCTCGCCCGAGAGGGTCCGGAGCCAGGCGAGAGTCTGCTCCTTCGTGCGCGGAGCGCCCGGCCGGGTGGCCGGACGCTCCGCGGAAGGGGCTGTTCCCTGCGCCGACCGAGCGTCGTCGGAGGAGAGCACCGAGCCGTCCGTCAGCTCTCGCCGCCCGCGTTGCCGGTGGTGCCGGCGTTCACGTCGTGGAGGCTGTACTTCTGGATCGCCTGGGCGGCGAGCGAGGGGTCGACCTCGCCGCGCTTGGCGAGCAGCTGCAGCGTGCGCACCACGACCGACGGACCGTCGATCTTGAAGTGGCGGCGCGCGGCCGCGCGGGTGTCCGAGAAGCCGAAGTCGTCCGCTCCGAGCGTCGCGAAGTCGCCCGGGATGAACTGGCGCAGCTGGTCCGGCACCTGGTGCGAGAAGTCCGAGACGGCGACGAAGGGGCCCTTCGCGTCGGCGAGCTTCTGCGTGACGTAGGGGACCTGCGCCTCGTCCTCGGGGTAGAGGAAGTTGTGGTGCTCGGCCTGGATGCCGTCGCGCCGCAGCTCGTTCCACGAGGTGACCGACCAGACGTCGGCCGAGACTCCCCAGTCCTCGGCGAGGAGCTTCTGCGCCTCGATCGCCCACGGCACGGCGACGCCGGACGCGAGCAGCTGGGCCTTCGGGCCGTCCCACTGACCCCAGGAGACGCGGTGGATGCCGCGGACGATGCCGTCCACGTCCACGTCCTCGGGCTCCTTCGGGTGCACGATCGGCTCGTTGTAGACCGTCACGTAGTACATGACGTTCGGCTCCGGGTGCTTCCCGCCGTACATCCGCTCGAGACCGGACTGCACGATGTGCGCGATCTCGTAGCTGTACGCCGGGTCGTAGCTGACGACGGCCGGGTTGGTGGCGGCGAGGATCGGCGAGTGGCCGTCCGCGTGCTGGAGGCCCTCACCGGTCAGCGTCGTGCGACCGGCGGTCGCCGCGATCATGAAGCCGCGGGCCATCATGTCGCCCGCCGCCCAGATCGCGTCGGCCGTGCGCTGGAAGCCGAACATCGAGTAGAAGACGTAGACCGGGATGAGCGGCTCGCCCTGCGTCGAGTAGGACGTACCGACCGCGGTGAACGCCGCGAGGGCGCCCGCCTCGTTGATGCCGACGTGCAGGATCTGGCCCTGCGGGCTCTCCTTGTAGGCCAGGAGCAACTCGCGGTCGACCGACGTGTAGTGCTGACCGCGCGGGTTGTAGATCTTCGCGTTCGGGAAGAACGCGTCCATGCCGAAGGTGCGGGCCTCGTCGGGGATGATCGGGACGACGCGGTTGCCGAAGTCCTTCGAGCGCAGGATGTCCTTGAGGATGCGGACGAACGCCATGGTGGTGGCGATCTCCTGCGTCCCGGAGCCCTTCTTGCCGATCTTGTAGGCCGAGTCGTCCGGCAGCGACAGCTGCGTGTACTTCGACCGGCGCTCGGGCAGGTAGCCGCCGAGCGCGCGGCGGCGCTCCTGCATGTACTCGATCGCCTCGTCGCCCTGACCGGGGTGGTAGTACGGCGGGAGGTAGGGGTTCTCCTCGAGCTGCGCATCCGTGATCGGGATCCGCATGGTGTCGCGGAAGCCCTTCAGGTTGTCGAGCGTCATCTTCTTCATCTGGTGGGTCGCGTTGCGGCCCTCGAAGCTGCGGCCGAGACCGTAGCCCTTGATGGTGTGCGCGAGGATGACGGTCGGCTGGCCCTTGTGCTCCGTCGCGGCCTTCATGGCGGCGTAGATCTTGCGGTAGTCGTGACCACCGCGGCGCAGGCCCCAGATCTGCTCGTCGCTGTAGTCCTCGACGAGCTTCTTCGCGCGCTCGTCGCGGCCGAAGAAGTTCTCGCGGACGTACGCGCCGTCCTCGGTCTTGAAGGTCTGGAAGTCGCCGTCCGGCGTCTTGTTCATCAGGTCGAGCAGCGCGCCCTCGGTGTCGCGGGCGAGCAGGTCGTCCCACTCGCGGCCCCAGATGAGCTTGATGACGTTCCAGCCGGCGCCGCGGAAGAACGACTCCAGCTCCTGGACGATCTTGCCGTTGCCGCGGACCGGTCCGTCGAGGCGCTGCAGGTTGCAGTTGACGATGAAGTTCAGGTTGTCGAGGCCGTCGTTCGCGGCGACCTGGAGCTGACCGCGCGACTCGACCTCGTCCATCTCGCCGTCGCCGAGGAACGCCCAGACCTGCTGGTCGGAGGCGTCCTTGATGCCGCGGTTGGTGAGGTACTTGTTCGCCTGCGCCTGGTAGATCGCGTTGATCGGGCCGAGGCCCATCGACACGGTCGGGAACTGCCAGAACTCCGGCATGAGGCGCGGGTGCGGGTAGCTGGAGAGCCCGCCGCCCTGGTGCGACTTCTCCTGGCGGAACCCGTCGAGCTGGTGCTCGCTCAGGCGGCCCTCGAGGAAGGCGCGCGCGTAGGGGCCGGGGGAGGCGTGGCCCTGGATGAAGATCTGGTCGCCGCCGCCCGGGTGGTCCTGGCCGCGGAAGAAGTGGTTGAAGCCGACCTCGTAGAGCGAGGCGCTCGACGCGTAGGTCGAGATGTGCCCGCCGACGCCGATGCCGGGGCGCTGCGCGCGGTGCACGAGGATGGCCGCGTTCCAGCGGATCCAGGCGCGGTAGCGGCGCTCGACGTCCTCGTCACCGGGGAAGTCGGGCTCGTTCTCGGCCGCGATGGTGTTGATGTAGTCCGTGGTCGGCACCATCGGAACGCCGAGGTGCAGCTCCTTGGAGCGCTTGAGGAGGCTGAGCATGACGTCGCGTCCGCGACCGGCACCCCGCTCCTCGACGAGCGCGTCCAGCGACTCGTTCCACTCCGACGTTTCCTCGGGATCCGAGTCGACGTGTCCGACGGAATACGGGTCCTGATCGTTAACAGTCACCCTCGACCTCTCTCTGGGGGCAGATCGTGCCCGAGACATCACTCTCATGAAGCGGTGCGGATCCGCGCGCAGGATTCTCGGATGACGAGCGGCGCGCGGGCACCCGTGTCAGCCTAGCGATTCCGGGCATGTGTGGCGATCCACGACGGATGCGCACAGGGCACTGTGGGATTTCTCCAGCGGGAGCGCGTCCAGCGGCCTGGTCGGCCGCCGGGTCGGCGGTCCGATCGGCGGTCCGGTTCCCGACCGGTGTTCGGCTCTTCCTTGGTCGACGGCCGGAGCGGGTCTAGCATTGCCCCTTGTGCTCGCGCGACATTCGTGCGCATGGAAGGACATCGTCCGATGGCTCTCGAGAAGCTCACGCTGGCTCCCGACTTCGAACTCGCGAACCAGTATGGCGAGCGCATCCAGCTCGGCGACTTCCACGGGCGGCGCAACGTCGCCCTCGTCTTCTTCCCGCTCGCCTTCTCCGGCACCTGCACCGGCGAGTTCTGCGCACTGCGCGAGAACCTCGCCCTGTTCGAGCACGCGGACGTCGAGCTGATCGGCCTCTCGGTCGACTCCAAGCACACCCTGCGCGCCTGGGGCGAGAAGCAGGGCTACGACTTCACGCTGCTCTCCGACTTCTGGCCGCACGGCGATGTCGCGAAGCAGTACGGCGTCTTCCTCGAGGGCAAGGGCTACGCGACGCGCGCGACCTTCCTCATCGACAAGGAGGGCGTCATCCGCGACACCTTCATCACGGCCCCCGGCGAGGCCCGCTCGATCGACGACTACCGCGCCGCGATCGACGCGCTCACTCCGGCCCACGCCTGACGCTCTCCGCGAGATGCCACTTGTGACCGCCTTTCGCGGCGTGTCGCGTGCACAAGTGGCATCTCGCGGACTGCTGCCGTGCGTGAACGTCCCGAGGGTCAGTTGAGGATGTTGACCGCTCGGGAGATGACCAGGGCCAGCAGGACGAAGCCGGTGAAGCCCTCGAGGGCCATCAGGAGCTTGACCCGGCTGGACAGGGGCATGGTGTCGGTGGGGCTGAACGCCATCGTGTTCGTCGTGGAGACGTAGAGGTAGTCGACGAAGCCCGGGCGCCAGTCGGCCTTCTCGGAGGAGCCGACCGCCACCTCGCTGACGGTGTCGCGGTAGGTGTCCTGCGGGAAGGCGAAGTCGGCGGGCGGCAGCTGCGAGCGCTCGAGCGTGCCGCGCGAGACAGGGCCACCGCGATCGAGCTCCCAGAAGATCAGCGCGTAGGCGACGACGTTGGTCACCCAGACCTGCAGCGCGGTGAGCAGCAGCAGCGGGCCGTCCGCGGATCCGTCGACGAGGTCGACCACGACCCGGACGACGTTGACCTGGTTCGCCGCAGCGAGGACGACCGCGAGGGCGATCGACACCCCGCGCGACCAGCGGGTCTCGGTGTCGAAGCGGCGCGGGTTCACGACGAAGAGCGGGATCAGCAGCGCGAGAGTGAGGACCGCCGCGGCGATCCGGACGACCGAGGTGCTGGAGTCGTGCCCGACGAGGTTGAGCGCGACGGCCACGAGGATCGCCGCGGAGGCCGGCCAGCGGCTCTCGGCCCGGCGCCTCGCTCGCCCGTCGTCCGTGTCCGCCATGCGCCGAGAGTAGCGCTGCGAGCCGTGTCGTAGGATCGATCCGATCGTCCGCGGCCCGGCCGCGACGGGGGCCTTTAGCTCAGTTGGTAGAGCGCCACGTTTACACCGTGGATGTCATCGGTTCGAGCCCGGTAGGGCCCACTCGATCTCCTGCGCTCCTCGCTCAGCGGGACTGGCGGCGCTTGTAGGGCTTGGGCTGGCCCTTGACGACGGGGGCGCGGCCGGTGCCCTTCGAGGCCTTGGCCTTGCCGCCGGACTTGGGCGCTTCCTCCGGCTCGTCGCCGAGCTCGGCGAGCTCCTCGCGGGCGGAGGCGAGGCGCTGGCGGCCGGCCGCGGTGAGGGTCGTGGCGGCGGCGCCGGGCTCGAAGAGCGGGCGGCCGAGGTCGAACTCGACGGCGGCGACCGAGGAGTCGAGCTTCTTCCGGGAGATGCCGAGCTTCTCGGCGGCGCGCACGAAGTGGAGCTCCTCGGCGACGACCACGAAGTGTCGCAGCTGGCTGATCTTCATGAGGAACCCTTCGCGGCCGCTCGCTGCGGCCGCATCAACCCTATGCGGAAGCCCGGCTCAGGCGGACGGGGTCAGCCGCTGGTCGCCGACGACGCCGAGCAGTCGCAGCGCCTCGGCGGCGGCGGGGGAGTCGGTGCGCGGCGTGAGCACCAGCAGCACCTGGGCCTGGTTCTCCGTGAAGAGCGCCTGGCAGTCGACGTCGATCTCGCCGACCTCGGGGTGCCGCAGGGTCTTGCGGTCCTCGAAGCGGGCCGTCACCTCCTGCAGCTCCCAGTAGCCGCGGAACTCCGCGCTCCGGTCGAGGAGCGACGCGATGATCCGCGCGGCGAGCGGATCCGCGTCGGGGGCCGCGGCGGCGAAGCGGAGCTGCGCCGTCTGCATCCGGCCCTGGTGCTCGTGCTCGCGCTCGGGGTAGCTGCGGCGCGCCTCGCCGGGGTGCGCGAACCAGCGGTGGATGCCGCTCCGGTCGAGCCCGGTCCACTCGGCGCCGTCGCCGAACAGCGCGCGGGCGAGGCGGTTCTGCACGAGGGTCTCGCCGAGCTCGGTGATGACGAGGGCGGGAGTGTCCTCGAGCCGGTCGAGGACGCGGAGCAGGCCCGGGGAGACGTGCTCGTCGCGGCGGCGCCGCGGCGGCGGAACCTGACCGGCCAGCCGGAAGAGGTGGTCGCGCTCGTCGAGGTCGAGGCGGAGCCCCCGCGCGATCGCGGTGAGCATCTGCTCGGACGGCTGCGGACCGCGCTGCTGCTCGAGCCGCGACCAGTAGTCCGCCGACATGCCGACGGCCGCCGCGATCTCCTCGCGGCGCAGGCCCGCGGTGCGGCGGCGCGCGCCGGCCGGCATGCCGAGGTCGGACGGCTGCAGGCGCTCGCGCCGGCCACGGAGGAACTCGGCGAGGGCTGGTCGGTCCATGCGCTCATCCTGCCCGCACGGCGCGCGGCCGGCCAGGGAGCGCCGGTCCCTGGATCGTCCCGCCCTTCCTCACCGGTCGGCGCCGGGAGACGGTGGAGACCGGCCGGGCACGACAGCCCCGGCAGACGGAGGAGACGACATGAAGACCACGGGCAGCACCATCCTGATCACCGGCGCGACCTCGGGCATCGGCCGCGGGCTCGCCGAGCGATTCCTCGCGGCGGGCAGCGCCGTGATCGTCGGCGGCCGGCGGCGGGAGCTGCTGGACGAGTTCACCGCCGCGCACCCGGGCTCCGGCTCGGTCGTGATCGACGTCACGGATCCGGAGTCGATCGCTGCGGCGGTGGAGACGGTGACCCGCGAGCACCCGGAGCTGAACGCCGTGGTCACGATGGCGGGCATCATGCTGCCCGAGGACCTCCGCGACTCCGGTCACCTCGACACCGCCGAGGCGATCGTCGAGACGAACCTGCTCGGCACGATCCGCACGCTGACCGCCTTCACTCCCTGGATCACGGCGAAGGCCGACGGGGTGCTGATGACCGTGTCCTCGGGACTGGCGTTCGTGCCGCTCCCGCTGACGCCGACCTACAGCGCGACCAAGGCGGCGGTGCACTCGTACACGCAGAGCCTGCGGGTGCAGCTCGCCGCGACGCCGGTGCAGGTCGTCGAGCTCGTCCCGCCGGCGGTGCAGACGACGCTGATGGGGCAGGAGGACGACCCGAGCGCGCAGCCGCTGGACGAGTTCCTGGACGAGACGATGCGGATCCTGGCCGCCGATCCGGACGTCGAGGAGGTGCTCGTCGACCGCGTGCGCTTCCTCCGCGACGCCGAGGCGGAGGGACGGCATGCCGACGTCCTCGCGCTGCTCGGCAGCCGGCACTGAGCGGGCAGGCGCCGATCGGCGTCGATCTCGCTGCTGCCCGTTGTGCTGGAGCGCTCTCACGCCTACCCTCGCGCACGTGGACGGAACCCGAATCCGGCCGCGGAGGAGGCCATTGTGGGCGCGCTCGTCTACAGCGGTGTGGCCTCGATCGACGGCTACACCGTCGACGAGACCGGGGACTTCAGCTGGGCCACGCCCCGCCCCGAGGTGCACCGCTTCATCAATGAGACCGAGGCCGGAGTGGGCACCTACCTCTACGGTCGCCGGATCTACGACACCATGCGCGGCTGGGACCCGGGCTACGCGCTCGCCGAGCAGTTCGCCTTCATCCACGACTTCCAGGAGATGTGGCGGGCGGCCGACAAGGTCGTCTACTCGCGAACCCTGCCCGCGGTGCGCACCCGCCGGACCCGGCTCGAGCGGTCCTTCGATCCGGCGGCCGTGGCGGCGGAGGCGCGCTCGAAGCCGCACGACGTCTCGGTCGGCGGCGCGACCCTGGGGGCGCAGGCGCTCCTCGGCGGAGTGGTGGACGAGATCCGCTGGTACGTCGCGCCGATCATCGTCGGCGGCGGGACCCCGTTCCTCCCGCACGGGCTCCGCAGCACGCTCGAGCTCCGGCAGCAGCGGTGCTTCGCGGACGGGACGGTGTTCCTCCGCTACGGCGTGAAGCACCGATGACGACCCGCGCGGTCGGCCGTCACGCGCCGGCGGAGTCCTCCGCGCCGACGAGCGCGGCGATGCGCGCCGCGATCCGCGCGCCCTGCGCCCGGCCGGCCTGCGCGGCGGCGGGGCGGACCTCGGGGTCGAGCGAGTTCGGGCCGAAGGCGGCGATCGACGCCTCGTCCGCGTAGACGACCTCGACGCGGGAGTCGGAGAGCGCGTCGAGCTCGGCGGCGGGCAGCGTGCCGACTCCGGGCGAGCCGATGCCGGACATCGGCGTGACGACGAGCACCCAGTCGGCGCCCGCGGCGAGGTCGGCGTTGCTGCCCGAGCGCACGCCGCCGTCCATGTAGCGGACGCCGTCGATGCTGACCGGCGGCCAGACGCCGGGCACCGCGCAGCTCGCGGCGATGGCATCGACGAGGCCGACGCCGCTCGTGCGGTCGAAGACCTCGAGCGCGCCGGTGGCGGTGTCGATCGCGGTGATCAGGAGGCGCTGCTCCGGCCAGTCGGCGTCGGCGACCCGCGCGGCGATGACGTCGCGGCGGGACTCCTCGGACAGGGTCGCGGTCTCCAGGGCGAGCACGCCGATGCGGCGCCGGGCGTCCTCGGGCGAGGTCGCCCCCTCGATCGCGGCGGCGTACATCGCCTGCAGGCGCTCGACGTCGACGACGGCGCCGATCTCGGAGGACTCCTCGCGCAGCTGCGAGGCGTAGGCCTCGTCGAGTCCGACGGAGGTGCTCAGCTGCGAGGCGACGGCGGAGCCGGCCGACGTGCCGATCAGCGTCGTCGAGGGGTCGAGCAGGAGTCGCGCGGCGGCCGGCGAGGCGTCGCTGAGGCCGCGGACGATGCCGAGCTCCCAGGCGATGCCGGCGAGTCCGCCTCCGGCGAGGACGAGGGCTCCGGGCATGGGTGGTCCTTTCGATGGTGCGGTCGGTCCGGCCAGCCTGGCCGCCGAGTCTGGGAGGCGCCGGTCAGGCGCGGGTCCGAGCGTGAGCGTGCGGTCAGGCGCGGGCGGCGGCGAGAGCGTCGGCCGCCAGTCGCGTCGAGCTGTCGCGGTCGCGGAGCCAGAGCGGGACCGAGTGGACCCGGAGGCCGGTGTCGTCGAGCGCGGCGACGGCCGCCGCGTCCTCCTCGCCGACCAGCCAGGCGTCGAGGAGCCCGCCGGCCGAGCGGGCGCCGTAGTGGCGGCCGACCGCCTCCGCCGAGGTCTCGACGCCGATCGCGGGGAGGCAGTGGTCGGCCATGCCGCGGACGACCGCGCCGCCGATGATCGGCGAGACGCCCACGACCGGAGCCGGGCTGCTCCGGACGGCGTCGGCGATCCCGGGCACGCCGAGGATCGTGCCGATCGAGACGACCGGGTTCGACGGCGCGATCAGGACCGCGTCGGTGTCGGCGATCGCCTCGAGCACGCCGGGGGCGGGCCGTGCCTCCTCGACGCCCTGCTGCACGAAGCGGCGGGCGGGCACCGAGGCGCGCAGCCGCACCCACCACTCCTCGAAGTGCAGCAGCCGCACGCCCTCGCCGGGCAGGTCGACCTCCACGTGCGTCTCGACGTCGGAGTCGGACATCGGCAGGAGCCGGACGCCAAGCGGCCATCGCGCGGTGATCCGCTCCGTCGCCTGCGAGAGGGTGAGGCCGTCGCGCAGCATCGACGTGCGGGCGAGGTGGGTGCCGATGTCGAGGTCGCCGAGGGTGAACCAGGGCCAGCCGACGCCGAAGGCGGAGAGCTCGGCCGAGACGCGCTCGGTCTCGCCGGCCCGGCCCCAGCCGCGCTCGGTGTCGTTGACGCCGCCGAGCGAGTAGGTCAGCGAGTCGAGGTCGGGGCAGATCTTGAGGCCGGCCAGCCACATGTCGTCGCCGGTGTTGGCGACGACGGTGATCTCGGACGACTCGCCGCCGGCCGCCTCGAGGTCGCGGAGGTGCTCGCGCACCGCGGAGGTGAAGCGGGCGCCGCCGACGCCGCCGGCCAGGATCGTGATGCGCATCCGACGACGCTACCGCGCGGGGCGCTCACCGCGGATTCCGAACCAGGAGCGCCTTAATGCTGCGGATCCGTGCCGGAAACACCCGGGAAACGTCGGAGGACGACGATGAACCCCTGTCCGGCGCACGGGGCGGAGGTCGTCATTGCCTTCCGCCCGGACGCGGACCACAGTAAGACCCACGGCCCCTCGGCCCCGCCTCCCGGTCCATGACGACCGGGCCCGGTGGCGCCTCCATCGGGGCCGACCGAAGCATGGAGGTACCGATGACCATCGTCCGCGCAGCGATCACCCAGACCACGTGGACCGGCGACAAGGAGTCGATGCTCGACAAGCACGAGCAGTTCGCCCGCGACGCGGCAGCCCAGGGAGCGCAGATCGTCTGCTTCCAGGAGCTCTTCTACGGACCGTACTTCGGCATCACCGAGGACAAGAAGTACTACCGCTACGCGGAGCCGGCCGACGGCCCGATCGTGCAGCGCTTCGCCGCGCTGGCGAAGGAGCTCGGCACGGTGATGATCCTGCCGATCTACGAGGAGGACATCACCGGCGTCTACTACAACACCGCCGTGGTCGTCGACGCCGACGGCACGATCCTCGGCAAGTACCGCAAGCACCACATCCCGCACCTCGACCGCTTCTGGGAGAAGTTCTACTTCCGTCCCGGCAACCTCGGCTACCCGGTCTTCGACACCGCCGTCGGCAAGGTCGGCGTCTACATCTGCTACGACCGGCACTTCCCGGAGGGCTGGCGCGAGCTGGGCCTCAACGGCGCGCACCTGGTGTTCAATCCCAACGCGACCAAGCCCGGGCTGTCGAACCGTCTGTGGGAGGTGGAGGGCCCGTGCGCCGCCGTCGCGAACGGCTACTTCGTGCTCCAGCCCAACCGGGTCGGCCGCGAGGACAACGAGTACGGCGAGCTGGCCGTCGACTTCTACGGCACGAGCCAGGTGATCGATCCGCGCGGGAACTTCGTCGGCGAGCGCGGCTCGGGCGACAGCGAGGAGATCCTGATCCGCGATCTCGACCTCGACATGGTGCAGCAGATGCGCGACGACTGGCAGTTCTACCGCGACCGCCGGCCGGACTCGTACACGAGCATCCCGAAGCCCTGACCAGACCGACCGCCGGCATCACCGAGGAGCATCGATGAAGACCCTCATCACGAACGGCACGGTCGTCAACGCGACCGGGACCGCCACCGCCGACGTCCTGATCGACGGCGAGACCATCGCCGCGGTCCTCGCGCCCGGCTCGACGCTGCTGGGCTTCGACCTCGCGGCGAACGTCGACCGCGTGATCGACGCGGCCGGCAAGTACGTCATCCCGGGCGGGATCGACGCGCACACGCACATGGAGATGCCGTTCGGCGGCACCTTCGCCTCGGACACCTTCGAGACCGGCACCCGGGCCGCGGCCTGGGGCGGGACGACCTCGATCGTCGACTTCGTGGTGCAGTACCCGGGCGAGAGCGTCGTCGAGCGCTACGGCGCCTGGCAGGAGAAGGCCGCGGGCAACTGCGCGATCGACTACGGCTTCCATCAGATCCTCTCCGACGTGCAGGACTCCTCGCTGGTGGCGATGGACGAGCTGATGGCCGAGGGCGTGACCAGCTTCAAGCTCTTCATGGCCTACAAGGGCGTGTTCCTCTCCGACGACGGGCAGATCCTCCGGGCGTTCCAGAAGGGCGCCTCGAACGGGGCGATGATGATGATGCACGCCGAGAACGGCGCGATCATCGACGAGCTGGTGAAGCAGTCGCTCCAGGCCGGCAACACCTCGCCCTACTTCCACGGCACCTCGCGCCCGTGGCAGGCGGAGGAGGAGGCGACGCACCGGGCGATCATGATCGCCGACCTCACCGGCGCGCCGCTCTACGTGGTGCACGTCTCGGCGAAGCAGGCGGTGGAGCAGATCGCGCAGGCCCGCGACCGCGGCATGAACGTGTTCGGCGAGACCTGCCCGCAGTACCTCTACCTCTCGCTCGAGGACCAGCTCGGCGCGTCCTCCGAGCAGTGGGGGAGCTTCGAGGGCGCGAAGTGGGTGTGCTCCACGCCGCTGCGCTCGAAGACGGAGGGACACCAGCACCACATGTGGCAGTCGCTGCGCACCAACGACATCCAGATGGTCTCCACCGACCACTGCCCCTTCTGCATGAAGGGCCAGAAGGACATGGGTCTCGGCGACTTCTCCAAGATCCCCAACGGCATCGGCTCGGTCGAGCACCGCATGGACCTGATGTACCAGGGCGTCGTGACGGGGCAGATCTCGCTGCCGCGCTGGGTGGAGCTCACCTCCACCACTCCCGCGCGGATGTTCGGGATGTACGGGAAGAAGGGCGTCATCCAGCCCGGCGCCGACGGCGACGTCGTGATCTACGACCCGAACGGGCACACCTCGATCGGCATCGGCGAGGGCCGCAGCCACCACATGGCGATGGACTACTCCGCCTGGGAGGGCTTCGAGATCGACGGCCACGTCGACACCGTGATCTCCCGCGGCAAGGTCGTCGTCGACGACGGCGACTACATCGGCACCAAGGGCGACGGCAAGTACATCAAGCGAGGTCTCTCGCAGTATCTGATCTGACCTGAAGTCCTCTTTCTCCCACCGCAACGAAGGAAGCCCCATGGACTTCGGAGTCGTCCTCCAGACCAACCCGCCCGCCTCGCGCACCGTCGCGCTCGCCGTCCTCGCCGAGACCTACGGCTTCGACTACGCGTGGACGTTCGACTCGCACCTGCTCTGGCAGGAGCCGTACGTCATCTACTCGCAGATCCTCGAGAAGACGCACCGGATCGTCGTCGGCCCGATGGTGACCAACCCGGCCACCCGCGACTGGACCGTCATCGCCTCGCTGCACGCGACGCTCAACGAGATGTACGGCAACCGCACCGTCTGCGGCATCGGCCGCGGTGACTCCGCCGTCCGCGTCACCGGCGGCGCGCCGACCACGCTGAAGACGCTGCGGGAGTCGATCCACGTCATCCGCGAGCTCGCCAACAGCCGCTCGGTCGAGTACAACGGCTCGACGCTGCAGTTCCCGTGGAGCCGCGGCTCCTCGCTCGAGATGTGGGTCGCCGCCTACGGCCCGCTGGCGCTCAAGCTGGCGGGGGAGACGGGCGACGGTTTCATCCTGCAGCTCGCCGACCTCGACATCGCGCGCTGGATGATCCAGACGGTCAAGGACGCAGCGGCGAACGTGGGCCGCGACCCGGAGTCGCTGCAGTTCTGCGTCGCAGCGCCGATGTACATCGGCACCGACCGCGCGCACATGTACGACCAGTGCCGCTGGTTCGGCGGGATGGTGGGCAACCACGTCGCCGACATCGTCGGCCGTTACGGCTCGAGCGGCGCGGTGCCGCAGGCGCTCACCGACTACATCGCCGGGCGCGAGGGCTACGACTACAACGAGCACGGGCGCGCCGGCAACTCGCACACCGCCTTCGTGCCCGACGAGATCGTCGAGCGCTTCTGCGTCCTCGGCACGGCGGACGAGCACATCGCGAAGCTCACGGCGCTCGCCGAGATCGGCGTCACGCAGTTCGCCGGCTACCTCCAGCACGACAACAAGGAGGAGACGCTGCGCGTGTACGGCGAGCGCGTCATCCCGGCCCTCGGCCCGCACATCGTGGCGAAGGCATGAGGTCGCCGGCCGCGACGCGCGGGGTCCTGCTCGGCGCGGCCGGCCTGCTCCTGCTCGCGGTGCTCTGGGAGGTCTACAAGGCCCTCGGGCCGGAGACCGGCGTCGTCGTCGGCGGCGTCACCGTGCTGCCGCGCACCAGCGCCATCGCGATGCCGCACCTGTGGGAGATCGCCGGTCGGCTCGCGGAGCCGATCACCGGAGCGCGGGGTGCCCCGGCGCTCTGGCTCGCGGTGCTGCAGGCCAGCGCGTTCTCCCTCGGGGTCGCGGCGGTCGGCTGGGTCGTCGGCGTGATCGTCGGGCTCCTGCTCGCGATGCTGATGCAGCGCTTCCGCACGGCCGAGTCCGCGGTGCTGCCGTGGATCGTGCTGAGCCAGACGGTGCCGCTGATCGCGATCGCGCCGCTGGTGCGCCGCTGGGGCTCGCAGCTCGAGATCGGCGCCTTCACCTGGGAGAACTGGATGTCGGTGGCCCTGATCGCGTCCTACCTCGCCTTCTTCCCGGTCTCGATCGGCGCGCTGCGCGGGCTGAACGCACCGGCCGCGCATCAGGTCGAGCTGATGCGGGTCTACGGCGTCGGCTGGTGGCAGACGCTGCTGCGGCTGCGGCTGCCCGCGAGCGTGCCCTACCTGCTGCCGGCGCTGCGGCTCGGCGCCGTCAGCGCCGTGATCGGCGCCGTCGTCGCCGAGGTCTCGATCGGCCTGCGCGGCGGCATCGGCCGCATGATCATCGAGTTCGCCTCCTCCGCCGGGGGCGACCCCGCCAAGCCCTGGGCGCCGATCCTCGGCGCGGTGCTGGTCGGCCTCGCAGCCGCCGGCGCCGTCGCGCTGATCGGCACCGCCCTCCGTCCGTTCCGCAGAGGGGAGCAGCCCGCATGAGCGCTGCCGAACCGGCCGTCGTCGTCGACTCCGTCACGAAGACGTTCAGCACGAAGAAGTCCACGAGCGTCACCGCCCTCGACACCGTCTCGCTCGAGGTGGCCGCGGGCGAGTTCGTCTCGCTGATCGGCCCCTCCGGCTGCGGCAAGTCGACGCTGCTGCGCCTCATCGCCGATCTCGACGAGCCGAGCTCGGGCACGATCTCGGTCTTCGGCAAGACGGCGCGGAAGGCCCGGCTCGATCAGGAGTACGGCATCGCCTTCCAGCAGGCGGGACTGCTGCCGTGGCGCAGCATCCGCGCCAACATCGCGCTGCCGCTCGAGCTGCACGGGGTCGGCGCCGCGGCCCGGCGGGCGCGGGTGGACGAGCTGCTCGCCCTCGTGGGCCTCGGCGACTTCGCCGACTCCTACCCGGACCAGCTCTCCGGCGGCATGCAGCAGCGCGTCGCGATCGCGCGCGCCCTCGCCGAGAGCCCGCGGCTGCTGCTGATGGACGAGCCCTTCGGTGCGCTCGACGAGATGACCCGCGAGCGGATGCAGACCGAGCTGCTGCGCATCCGGAGCGAGACGGGGGCCGCCGTGGTCTTCGTGACGCACTCGATCCCGGAGGCGGTGTTCCTCTCCGACCGCGTCGTGGTGATGTCGCCGCGACCGGGACGGATCCGCGACGTGCTGCGGATCGCGCTGCCCGAGTCCTCCTCGCGGGAGGCCGGGGTCCGCGAGGACGCCGCCTTCTTCGCCGACGTCGGCGCGGTGCGCGAGCTGCTGCACGGCGACGCCGCGGCCGTGCCGCGCGGGGTGGAGAACCGGTGACCAGTCCCGCGCTCGCCCGGGCGGTCGTCGCCCCGCTCGTGCTCGGCGTCGTGGCGCTGCTGCTCTGGCAGGCCGGCGTCACGGCGCTCGACGTGCAGCCCTTCGTGCTGCCGTCGCCGCTCGCGATCGGCGCGGAGTTCGCGCAGAACGCGGGCTCGGTGCTCGCGGGGAGCCGGGTGACGGGCGGCAACGCGCTGATCGGGCTCGTCGTCGGCGCGGTGGTCGCGGTGCTCCTCGCCGGGGCGTCCGCGATGATCCGCGTGGTCGACGGGCTGGCGGCCGCGATCGTCGCCGCGGCGGCCGTCGTGCCGATCGTGGCGCTCGCCCCGGTGCTCTACACGATGTTCGGCGCCAACGTGGAGACGGCCCGCCAGCTCGTCGCGGCGCTCGCCGTCTTCGTGCCGGTGTACGTCAACACGCTGCGGGGGCTCCGCCAGGCGACGCCCGTGCACCGCGATCTGATGCGCGCCTACGCCGCCTCGCCGTGGCAGACGGCGCGCACGATCACCCTGCCCGGGGCGGTGCCGTTCTTCTTCACCGGACTGCGGATCGCCTCCTCGCTCGCCGTGATCTCGGCGCTGGTCGCCGAGTACTTCGGCGGGCCGATCGGCGGGCTCGGCAAGTCGATCACCTCGGCGGCGTCGGGGAGCGACTACGCGCTCGCCTACGCCTACGTGCTCGGGGCCGTGCTCGTCGGCCTCGTCTTCTACTGCGCCACCGCGGGCCTCGAGGCGCTCGCGCTGCGGCGCAGCCGTACGCGCTGAGGCGCGCCCCTCCACTCCCGCCGGCTCGCGCCGGACGGGCTCTTCGGCACCACCCGAACGCACCACCTGCACTCGCACCACTCGCACTCGCACCACTCGCACTCGCTCCACCGCTCCATCCGCACCACGGCACTGACGGCCCGCTCGGGCCGAACCCCGCACCGCACCGCACCAGGAGGAACAGTGAACAGACGCACGCGCATCGCGATGACGACCACGGCGGGACTCGCCGCCGTCGGCCTCGCGCTCACCGGATGCAGCGCATCCGGCGACACCGACACCGGAGCCTCGGGGGACTCCGGGGATCTCACCCCGGTCACCCTGCAGCTCCAGTGGGTCGCCCAGGCCCAGTTCGCCGGCTACTACGCCGCCGTCGACCAGGGCTACTACGAGGACGAGGGCCTCGATGTCACCATCGCCGAGGGCGGCGGCGACATCGTCCCGCAGGACGTCCTCGCCTCCGGCGACGCCGATTACGCGATCTCCTGGGTGCCCAAGGTGCTCGGCTCGATCGAGAACGGCGCGAACATCACCGACGTCGCGCAGATCTTCGAGCGCAGCGCCACCACGCAGATCTCGTTCAAGGACAAGGGCATCACCTCGCCCGCCGACCTCGCCGGCAAGCAGGTCGGCAGCTGGGGCTACGGCAACGAGTGGGAGCTCTTCGCCGGCATGCAGAAGGACGGCGTCGCGCTCAGCGACATCTCGCTCGTGCAGCAGCAGTTCGACATGAACGGCTTCCTCGCGGGCGACATCGACGCGGCGCAGGCGATGACCTATAACGAGTACGCGCAGGTCCTCGAGACGACGAACCCGGACACGGGCGAGCTGTACACGCCGGACGACCTGAACGTGATCAGCTGGAACGACGTCGGCACCGCCATGCTCCAGGACGCGATCTGGGCCGACGCCGACAAGCTCTCCAGCGACGACGCCTACGCCGAGCAGACCGTCGCCTTCATCAAGGCGTCGATCAAGGGCTGGATCTACGCCAAGGACAACCCGCAGGAGGCGGCGGACATCGTCACCGCGGCCGGCTCCACCCTCGGTACCAGCCACCAGCTCTGGATGACCAACGAGGTCAACAAGCTGATCTGGCCCTCCATGAACGGCGTCGGCATGATCGACGAGGCGGCCTGGGACCAGACCGTCGAGATCGCCAAGACGACGGAGAACGAGACCGGCGCGACGATCATCAGCGAGGACCCGCCGGAGACCGCCTACTCGAACGAGTACGTCGAGAAGGCGCTCGCCGAGCTCGCCGACGAGGGCGTCGACACCAGCGGCGCCGACTACGCGCCGATCGAGGTGACCCTGGAGGAGGGCGGCGCCTGACGCCACCCCTCCCACTCCTCAGAAGTTGCGGTAGTCGCCCCCGACTACCGCAACTTCTGCGTGTTCGCCCTCTGCTGCGCCGGGTGCGGGGCTTCGGTGGGATCCGAGTCGGCTCGGCCCGGGCGTGGCGCGGGGGACTAGGCTCGATCCTCGTGACTACTTTCAAGAAGACGCCGTTCACCGTGAACGTGCGCGACATCGTGAACCGCCCGGGGGAGATGCGCGAGCACCGTCTCGACCTCGATGCGCCCGAGGCCTTCGGCGAGGGCATCGTCGCCGTCCGGAAGGGCGCGCCGCTCGATCTCGACGTCCGTCTCGAGTCGGTGCACGAGGGGATCCTGGCCAGCGTGCAGGTCTCCGCGGAGGCCGTCGGCGAGTGCAGCCGATGCCTGACCGACATCTCCCTGCCTGTCGATGTCGAGTTCCAGGAACTTTTCGCGTACTCTTCTGACGAAGCTTTCGACTATGAGGTTCACGACGACCACGTGGATCTTGAACCTCTGGTCAGGGATGCGGTGGTGCTGTCGCTGCCGTTCCAGCCGGTGTGCCGGCCGGATTGTCCGGGCCTCGACCCTGTCACGGGGGAGCGGCTGGCCGAGTCCTCCGTGTCCGAGCCCGAGGCTCAGCGCGACTCCAGGTGGGCCGCGCTCGCCGGGTTGGGCGAGTCGGGGACCGGTGGGGCCGCAGCGCCCGGAGCTTCCGCAGACAGTGCCCACGCAGACCGTGGTGCCGGCGCCGAGCCGCGCACCGAAGACGACCGAATCTGATCAGCCCCGCCTGATCCGACCGAGCTAGAGAAGAGAGAATCATGGCTGTTCCCAAGAGGAAGAAGTCCCGCGCGAACACCCACGCCCGTCGTTCGCAGTGGAAGGCGGAGGTCCCGCCCCTGGTGAAGACCGTCGAGAACGGCAAGACCGTCTACAGCCTCCCGCACCGCGCCAAGGTCGTCGAGGACTCCGCGGGCACCGCGCTGTTCCTCGAGTACAAGGGCCGCAAGGTCGCGAACGTCTGATCCAGTCCCTTCGGCTCCGCGTCGCCCCGCGACACGAGCCGTGCGGTCCATGGTGAACCAGACTTCCGCACCACCCTCCAGCGACGACCGGTCGCGTCTGGAGGCCACGCTCGGCGTGAGCCTCGACGGTGAGCTCTTCGAGCTCGCCCTGACGCACCGGTCGTTCGCTTTCGAGCACGGTGGGCTCCCGCACAACGAGCGCCTAGAGTTCCTCGGCGACTCGATCCTCGGCCAGGCCGTGACCGTGATGCTCTACACCGAGTACCCGGCGCTGAGCGAGGGAGACCTGGCCAAGCGGCGCGCGAGCCTCGTCTCGACCGTCGCGCTGGCCGAGATCGCCCGCGGCATCGGCCTGGGCGAGCACCTCCGCCTCGGCCGTGGCGAGGAGCTGACCGGCGGTCGCGACAAGTCGTCGATCCTCGCGGACACCGTCGAGGCGATCATCGGCGCGGTCTACCTCGGCACGGGGCCGGACGCCGCGCGCGATCTCGTGCTGCGGCTGATCGCGCCGCTCACCGCCGATCCGCTGCGCTTCGGCGTCTCGATGGACCCCAAGACGAGCCTGCAGGAGGCGGCGGCCGAGCGCGGCGCGCCGGCTCCCCGCTACGAGATCGCGGCGACCGGGCCCGACCACAGCAAGGTCTTCGTCGCGACGGTCATCGTCGGCGGTCTCGTCACCGCGCGCGGCGAGGGCACCAGCAAGAAGGCCGCCGAGATGGCGGCCGCGCTGGACGCCTGGACGCGCCTCTCGGCGACGGCTCCCGGCGAGCCGGTCGCTCCCGCCGCTCCGATCGAGGGCTGACCGTGCCCGAGCTGCCCGAGGTCGAGGTGGTGCGGGCAGGTCTCGCTCCCGCCGTCACCGGCTCGCTCGTGACGAGCGTCGAGATCGTCGACGAGCGCTCGCTGAAGCGCCACGTGCATCCGCTCGGCTCGTTCGAGGGGCTCCTGGTCGGGCGGCGGCTGCGCGGCGCCGTGCGGCGCGGCAAGTTCCTCTGGCTGCCGGCCGGTCGCGACGAGGCGCTGCTCGTGCACCTCGGGATGAGCGGGCAGGTGCTGCTGCGGACGGCCGACGCGGCGCTCGCACGGCTGACGCGGATCCGGATCGGCATCGAGCATCCGGAGCACGGCGAGCTGGCGTTGCACTTCGTCGACCAGCGGATCTTCGGCTCGATGGCCATCGACGTGCTCGAGCCGACCGCGGACGGAGCGCCGGGCGGCTACGCCGGCGACGACGCGGCCGACGGTGCCTGGCTGCACGCCGTCCCTTCGCAGGTCGCGCACATCGCCCGCGATCCGCTCGACCCGTTCTTCGATCTCTCCGCCGTCGTCGCCGCGCTGGCCCGCCGGAACAGCGGCATCAAGCGCGCTCTGCTCGATCAGACGCTGGTCAGCGGCATCGGCAACATCTACGCGGACGAGTCGCTCTGGGCTGCCGAGCTGCACCCCGAGACGCCGAGCTCGTCGCTGACCGAGCCGCGGATCCGCCGCCTCTTCGCGGAGGTGCGCTCGGTGCTCGAGCGCGCGCTGGCGGAGGGCGGCACGAGCTTCGACGCCCAGTACGTCAACGTGAACGGCGCGTCCGGCTACTTCTCGCACAGCCTCAACGCCTACGGGCAGACCGGCAAGCCCTGCCCGCGCTGCGGCGAGCCGATCGTGCGGGTGCCGTTCATGAACCGCTCGTCGCACCTCTGCCCGCACTGCCAGCGCGCGCCGCGCTGAGGGGCTCAGGGGCCGAGAATCGGGAAGAACCGAAGAACGTGCGTCCTCGCTCGCCTTCAGCGAGCAGCGGTGACGACCGCCTCGAGTCGCGGTCGAATCGTCTCGGCCATCATGCTGATCTCTCGTTGGGCGATGCCGTTGGCCCGGGCGGACTCCTGCCAGGGCGCCAGCGACTCGGCGATGCGGACCATCCGCTCACGGCCTTCCCTCGCCGAGAGACTGAATCCCTCAGCCAGCGCGATCAGCGCCTCCGCCTCGTCAGGCGGTGCGTCGGCTCCCATGATCGAGGTGGAACGAGCACGCCACGGATCAGGGTTCGGATTCACGTCGAACGCCGGGCTCAGCCTCCACGCGCCGCGCTCAGCGAGGAAGCCGTGATTCCGCAGGTGGTCGTCCGTGTTTCCGAGTGCCACGCTCGCGACGATGCGGTCGAAGAGCTCGTGATGGTCTGCGCGCGGCGAGAAGGAGAGATCGCGGATGGCGTCGGAGAGTTCGGCGTAGTCCCGGTGTTCGCCGTCGGAACCGCTGAGAGCGGTCATCGCGCTGATGTAGCCGATCCGCCGGCCGTCCTCCGTGCGGTCGAACCGGCGCAGGATCAGCACGCTGCGTTCGCCTACGCGGCTGAGTCTCCGGTCGGGCGTTCGAAGACCCGCGCGATCCAGCAGGTCCAGGGCGGTCGATTCCCAGGCCATGACGTCCCATTCGTCGCTTCCATGGGGGAACTTCGCGATCGCCAGCGAGCCGTCCTCGAGGCGTACCGACGCCTTCGGTCGCGCCCCGCCCAGACCGGTCGTCCCCGTGTCGAGAAGCTGCTTGACCGCGCGGCTGGGGTCCTCGTCCGCGGAGACGTCGTCCGCGGCACGCAGGAGCGTCGGCAGGGACAGCAACGGGGGGACCGTCGAGGGCTCCCCGCTGAACGCTGCGCTGCCGGGAAGGCGGTAGCGGAGTGCGCCCTGCCGGGTGTCGTCACTCACGCCGAGAAGGAAGTCGACGTCGTCGAGGCGGCGGGGTGCGCGGTTCTCCTCGCGCGCGCGGATCCGCTCGGCCTTCTCGACGAGGTTGCGTCCCCAGCGGTCGGGGGCGCTGTCGGAGAAGGCACGGACGAGGCCGGTCTGATGTTGCGAGCCGCTCACGAGTGGCAGCGCGGGGTCGATGCTCGTACCTCCGCTTGCGAGGTAGTCGGCGTCGTAGAGGAAGGTCGTGGAGACCTCGCCTCGCGTGCGGGTGAAGTGCGCTCGACCGACCGGCCGGGAGCGGCCGTTCTCGTCGACCAGAACATCCACGGTGGTCATCGGGCGCGTTTCTTCGTCAGACGGCCGGCGCGCAGTCGGCCGATGTCGCTGGCGAGGGGGTCGGTAGCGGCGATGGTCTGATCGAGCACTCCGAGGGCTCGGAGGACCTGAGCGACGCTTCCGAAGCGCACACCGGGGTCACCCGCCTCGATCTTGTGCACTGTCGCGCGAGTGATACCGGCGCGCTCCGCGACCTGCTGAGCGGTCAGGCCCAGCACCATGCGCCAGCCGCGTACGTTCTCACCGAGCTCTGCGAGCTGCGAGTCGATTCGGTAGCCGGGCATCCTGTTCCTCCAACGCTATGGTCGGAATCCTACGCACAACGCCGTGGTGTGCAAAGGAACGTGTGCATAACTGGGGAAAGGAAGGCAGGACCCGGCGAGGTCAGGCCGCGGCCTTCTCCTCCGCGGGGGTCGCGTGCTTCACGTGGGCGATGAGGTGGCCGAGGAGCGAGGCGATCAGGGTGATGGCGGCCGCGATGGCGAGGCCGAGCCAGAGGCCGACGTTGAGTGCCAGGGCGCCGACTCCGGCGCCGGCGGCGATCAGGACGACCGCGGTGGCGCGGCGGAACCAGGGCTGGCCCTTGCCGCCGCCGAGGCGGGAGTCGGCGGCGAGGCCGGTGATGGTCGAGGTGACGACGACGGTGGTGACGTCCTTGACCGCGATGTGGCGGGCGGTCGCGGCCTGGAGGCCCATCGCGAGGCCCAGCACGCCGGTGACGGTCAGGGCGAGGGGCTCGGGGTGCTCGGGGACGACGCCGAGGACGACGGCGAGCACGGCCATCAGCAGGCCGACGACGGTGAAGAGCCAGGAGGAGCGGGTGGTCCAGCCGGCCTTGACCGGGCGCAGGACGCGGCCGCCGATCGCGGCGCCGAGCATGAAGCCGGCGAGGGCGATGATCGGTCCGACGATGGGGAGGTCGTCGGCGCCGGCGAGAGCCATGCCGAGGATGACCACGTTGCCGGTCATGTTGCCGGTGAAGACCCGGTCGAGCCCGAGGTAGCCGACGGCGTCGATGATGCCGGTCGAGAAGGTCAGCGCGAGCATGAGGCCGAGGTGGACGTTGTCGGTGCGCGTGCGCAGGCGTCGGAACACGGGGGTCCTGTCGTCGGAGGGGTGGGCGGGGGCCGCGAGATGCCACTTGTGAGCGCCTCCGCCGGCGTGTCGCGAGCACAAGTGGCATCTCGCGAGAAAGGAGGGGAGGGGGGGAAGGGGGGAGGTGCGACGCCGATTCTGCCAGGGATGCGGCGGGCGCTGGAACACGGGGCGGAAACACGGCGCCGCTACTCTCGAACGGATCGCGGGGCGGACCCGCGCGGAGAGGCGGCGGAGGATGCGGCAGGCGGAGTGGGCGATCCAGCCCGGCGAGGGAGTCCCGGCGGGGGTCGAGTACCTGCCGGCGCGACCCGGCTCGGTGCTCTGGGGGCGGCTGCCCTGCGCGGGCGACACGGCGGTGCTGACGGTCGACTCCGGTGCCGAGATCGTCATCGACACGCTGAGCCACGAGGGGGTGCTGGAGGACCAGGGGCGGGATCCCGCCGCGTTCTTCGGCGCGCACGGCGTCGCTCCGGAGGGCGTGCTGCGCGACGCGATCGAGCTCGCGGCCGCGGGGCCGTTCCGCGACACCGCGGTCGACGGCCCGCACGTGGTGACGGGACCGATCGCGGTGCGCGGTGCGCAGCCCGGCGACCTGCTCCGGATGACGCTGCTCGAGGCCGCGCCGCGGGTGCCCTACGGCGTCATCTCGAACCGGCACGGGCGCGGTGCGCTGCCGGGGGAGTACCCGCTGGCGGCCGGCTTGTTCAGCGCCTTCGCGCGCGTGGAGGAGGGCGCGGACGGCGTCCGGCGCGGGGTGCTGCCGCTCACGCCGGGGAGCGAGCGCTCGGCGCGCTTCGAGCTGCACCCGTTCCTCGGGATCATGGGGGTCGCGGTGGCGGGCGACGAGCGCCCGCACTCCGTCCCGCCGGGGGCGCACGGCGGCAACATCGACATCTCGCTGCTGACGGCGGGGACGAGCGTCTATCTGCCGGTGCAGGTGCCGGGGGCGCTCGCGTACGTCGGCGATCCGCACTTCGCGCAGGGCGACGGCGAGGTCGCGCTGACGGCGATGGAGGCGAGCCTGCGCGTGCGGGTGCGCCTCGAGGTGGTCCCGCGGGCGGAGGCGCTCGCCGCGTTCGGCGAGATCGCGGGTCCGCTCGGGGAGACGGACGAGTTCCTGGTGCCGACCGGCATGGACGAGGACCTCGACGTGGCGGTGCAGAACTGCGTCCGCGCGGCGATCGCGCTGCTGCGGGCGCGCTACGGGATGGATCCGAGCCTCGCCTACGCGTACCTCAGCGCGGCGACCGACTTCAACATCTCCCAGGTCGTCGACCTGGTGAAGGGCGTGCACGCCCGCGTGCGGACGGCGGACTTCGATGACTGAGCCGCACGTGACCGATCCGCACGGCACCGATCCGCGCAGCACCGAGCCGCACAGCGCCGAGCCGCGCATCACGACGCTGGAGGGCGAGCTGCCCGACGGGCTCGTCGACGCGGTGCTCGCCTACGAGGCCGCACTGGCGGCCGACGACGTGCCGGCGCTCGCCGACGCCTTCGTCCGCGAGCCGACGACCCTGCGCGGCGACGCCGCCGGGCTGCTCGTCGGGCACGAGGCGATCACGGGGTTCCGCGGGCGGCGCGGGGGGACGCCGCCGCGACGCCTCGCCGAGCTGCACGTGCGGGCGCTGGGGGCGGACGACGCGCTGGTGGTGACGGTGAACCTGCCGGCGAAGGGCGGCCGAGGGCTCGTGACCCAGCTCTGGTCGCGCGACTCGGGGGACTGGCGGGTGCGGGCCGCCCAGGTGCAGGCGCCGGCGCCCGCACTCGATGTGCGCGTGTGGCGCGCGGTGGGGGCGCCGCTCGTGCCGGCGACCGGCTCCGGAGCGCTCGACGGGCTCGACGTGGCGGTGAAGGACCTCTTCGCGATCGAGGGGCAGCGGATCGGCGCCGGGATCCCGGCGCGGCTCGCGGAGGCTCCGGTGGAGCGGGAGACGGCGCCCGCGGTCGCGATGCTCCTCGACGCCGGCGCGACGGTGCGCGGGATCGCGCAGACCGACGAGTTCGCCTACAGCATCGCGGGGCGCAACTCCGGCTACGGGACGCCGCCGAACCCGGCGGTCCCCGGGGCGATCCCGGGCGGCTCGTCGAGCGGGCCCGCGACGGCGGTCTCGCTCGGGCAGGCGTCGATCGCTCTGGCGACGGACACCGCGGGCTCGATCCGCGTTCCGGCCTCGTACCAGGGGCTCTGGGGGCTGCGCACGACGCACGGTGCGGTGCCGGTGGCGGGGCTGCTGCCGCTCGCGCCGAGCTTCGACACGGTGGGCTGGCTGACGCGGGATCTCGAGACGCTGCGGCGGGTCGCTCGGCTCGCGCTGTCCGGGCTCGCGGAGTCGCCGGCCGGCGGATTCGTCGTCGCCGACGCGCTGCTCGAGCGGGTCGACGCTCCGGTCGCGGCGGCGTTCTCGGCGGTCGTCGAGGGGCTGGGAGCCGAGAGGGTGGACGTGCCGCCGGTGGCGGAGATGTTCGAGGCGTTCCGGCTGGTGCAGGCGGCGGAGGCGTGGGTGTCGGACGGCGCGTGGGTCGCGGCGCATCCGGGAGTGCTGGCGCCGGACGTGCAGGCGCGGTTCGACGCGGCGGCGCGGATCGACGCGGCGACGGAGGCGGCGGCGCGGGAGCGGGTGGCGGAGTACCGGGAGCGGCTCGACGCGGTGCTCGGCGGGCGAGTGCTGCTCGTGCCGTCGGCGTCGTCGGTCGCGCCCGCGCTGGACGCGTCGGCCGAGGTGATCGATGCCGCGCGGACGGCGACGCTCGGGCTGACCTGCCTCGCGGGGATCGGCGGGTATCCGGCGCTGTCGGTGCCGCGGCTGAGCGTGGAGGGCGAGCCGGTGGGGCTGTGCCTGGTCGGGCCGCGGGGGGCGGATCTGGCGCTGCTGGAGCTGGCGGCGGCGCTCGGGTAGGCGGGTCTCGATACGCCCGCTGCGCGGGCTACTCGACCAGCAGGGTCGCGCCGCCGAAACACCGGCGAAACGTCTGTTGCAGTAGGCTCGCTTACTGAAACAGGTTTTTCTCTGCACGTCCGTCTGCGAAGAAAGTGGCACCCATGACGACCGCGCCCGCGATCTCGACGTTCCTCCCCATCGATCCGCCCCCGCGCCTGCTGATGGGCCCCGGCCCGATCAACGCGGATCCGCGGGTGCTCCGCGCGATGTCGGCGCAGCTGGTCGGCCAGTACGACCCGTTCATGACCGCGACGATGACCGAGACGCAGGAGCTGTACCGCCGCGTCTTCGCCACCGCGAACGAGAAGACGATGCTCGTCGACGGCACCAGCCGCGCCGGCATCGAGGCCGCGCTCGTGTCGATGCTCGAGCCGGGCGACCGCGTGCTGGTGCCCGTGTTCGGCCGCTTCGGTCACCTCCTCCGCGAGATCGCCGAGCGCTGCGGTGCCGAGGTGCACGTGATCGAGGCGGAGTGGGGCCAGGTCTTCCCGGTCTCGGTCATCACCGAGGCGATCGAGCGGGTGCGGCCGAAGCTGCTCGCCGTCGTGCACGGCGACACCTCGACGACCATGGCGCAGCCGCTCGAGGAGCTCGGCGCCGTCTGCGAGAAGCACGGTGTGCTGTTCTACACCGACGTCACCGCCTCGCTCGCCGGCAACGCCTTCGCCGCGGACGAGCTCGGACTCGACGCCGTCTCGGCCGGGTTGCAGAAGTGCCTCGGCGGGCCGTCCGGCTCGGCTCCCGTCACCTTCTCCGAGCGCGCCGTCGCCGTGATCGAGGCCCGCAAGAGCATCGAGGCCGGGATCCGCGACGAGGGCGACGCGGTCAGCGCGCACCCCGTGCGCTCCAACTACTTCGACCTCGGCATGGTCTTCGACTACTGGGGCCCGCGCCGGCTCAACCACCACACCGAGGCCACGACGATGCTCTACGGCGCGCGCGAGTGCGCCCGGCTGATCGTCGAGGAGGGTCTCGACACCGCCGTCGCCCGCCACGCGCTGCACGGCGCGGCGATGCTCGCCGGCGTGCAGGGGCTGGGCCTGCGCGTCTTCGGCGACCTGGCGCACAAGATGAACAACGTCGTCGCGGTGCACATCCCGGACGGCGTGAACGGCGACGCCGTCCGCGGCGCGATGCTGGAGGACTTCGGCATCGAGATCGGCACCTCCTTCGGCCCGCTGCACGGCAAGGTGTGGCGGATCGGGACGATGGGCTACAACGCCCGCCAGGACACGGTGCTGACCACCCTCGCAGCGCTCGAGGCCGTGCTGCGGCGCGCGGGCGCGACCGTCGCCCCGGGCGGCGGCGTGGCTGGCGCGTACGGCGTGTACGACTCCGCGGCGGGAGGTGCCGCATGACCGGCACCGACGCGACCGGCACCGACGCGACCGGCGCCGTCGAGGCCGCCGCGATCCTCGCGCGCTGCGACGAGCTCGCGGCCGTCTCGAGCACGCGCGGTGCGATCGAGCGGGTCTACCTCTCGCCCGAGCACGCCCGCGTCAACGCGATGGCGGCGCGCTGGATGGAGGACGCGGGCATGCGCACGTGGCAGGACGCGGCGGGCAACCAGTGCGGCCGGTACGAGGGCGCGACCCCCGGGCTGCCGGCGCTGCTGCTCGGCTCGCACCTGGACACCGTGCCGAACGCGGGACGCTACGACGGCATCCTGGGCGTGCTGCTCGCCATCGCTGTCGTCGCGCGGCTGGACGCGGCCGGGGTCCGGCTGCCGTTCGCGGTCGAGGTCGTCGCGTTCGGCGACGAGGAGGGCACCCGCTTCGGCACGGCCCTGCTCGGCTCCCGCGCGCTCGCCGGCACCTGGGACGAGCACTGGTGGGAGCTGGCGGACGCCGACGGAACCACCCTCGTCGAGGCGTTCCACGAGTTCGGCCTCGACCCCTCGCGCATCTCGACCGCAGCGCGCGACGCGGCCGACGTGCTCGCCTACCTCGAGACGCACATCGAGCAGGGCCCGTACCTGGAGGAGGCCGACCGCGCGCTCGGCGTCGTCTCCTCGATCGCGGGCGCCCGCCGCTTCGCCCTCACCCTCACCGGCAAGGCCGGTCACGCCGGCGGCGTGCCGTTCGACCGCCGTCGCGACGCGCTGACCGGCGCGGCCGAGGCGGTCCTGGCCGTCGAGCGCATCGCCCGGGAGCACGGCGCGATCGCCACCGTCGGCCGCCTCGAGGCGTTCCCCGGCGCGGTCAACGTGATCCCCGGCCGCGTCGAGTTCAGCCTCGATCTGCGGGCCGAGTTCGACGACGTCCGCGACACCGTCTGGAGCGAGATCGAGCACGCGATGTCGGAGTCGGCGCGCCGCCGCCGGCTCGCGCTGACCGTCGAGGAGACCCACTCCGCTCCCGCCGTCGTCGCCGCCGACTGGCTGCAGGACGTCGTCCGCACGGGCATCCGCGCGACCGGGGACGAGCAGCCGATGGTGCTGTTCTCCAAGGCCGGGCACGACGCGATGGCCGTCGCCGACCTCACCGAGTACGCGATGCTCTTCATCCGCTGCGAGGGCGGTGTCAGCCACCACCCGGAGGAGAGCGTGACCGAGGCCGACGTCGCGGTGGCGCTCGACGCCTTCGAGGCCGCGGTGCACGCGTTCGCCGAGGCCAAGGCGGGCCGGATGTGACCGGCGCCGAGGCGGCGGTCGTGGGGCGCAGCACCGGCGCCGAGGCGCCGAGCATCGGGCACCGGATCGACGCCGGCTACGCCTCGCTGTCGCGCCAGGAGCAGCGCGCGGCCGATTTCATCCTGGACCACCTCGGCGACCTCGCGATCTACTCCGCCACCGAGCTCGCCCAGCACAGCGGGGTGTCGAAGGCGACCGTGTCGCGGCTCTTCCGCCGCCTCGGCTTCTCGAACTCGCAGGAGGTGCGCGAGCACGCCCGGGCGCTCCGCCGCGAGGGCGTGCCCGTCGGGCCGGCGTCGATCGGCGCCCCCGCCGATGCGCTCGCCGCGCACCTCGAGAGCGAGCACGCAAACCTGCGCCGCCTCGCCGCGACCTTCGCCGACGGCCGGCTGGAGGAGTCGGTGCGCCTGCTCTCGGCAGCGCGGGAGGTCGTCGTGATCGGCCTGCGCAACAGCTACCCCGTCGCCCTGCACCTGCGCCAGCAGCTCGCGCAGGCGCGGGCGCGCGTGCGCGTGGCGCCGCAGCCCGGGCAGTCGCTCGGCGAGGAGATCGCCGGGCTCGGCTCCGAGGACGCGGTGGTGCTCGTGGGCTTCCGCCGCCGGCCCGCTGCCTTCACCGCGGTGGTCGACGTGCTCGCGGCCCGCGGGGTGCCCGTGGTGCTGCTCGCCGATCCGCAGGCGCGGCGCTTCGCCGACCGCTGCGCCGTCTGGCTGGAGTGCCCGGTGGACAGCGAGGCCGCCTTCGACAGCTACGCCGCGGCGATGAGCGCCGCCGCGGTGCTGGCCTCGGGCGTGCTCGGCGCCGTGCCGCGCGAGTCGCGCGAGCGCATCGCGGGGATCAGCACCCTCTATGCGGAGCTCGCCGAACTGGAGGACCGTCCGTGAGCGCCGAGGACGCCGAGCTCATCCGCGCCCACGCCCGGCACCCGGTCGGGCGGGCGGAGGCGTCGGCGGAGCCGGTGCTCGGCCGCGCGGCGCTGCTCACGCCGACCTGCGGCGACCGGATCGAGGTCCGCGTCGCGGGGGACGCGGACGCCGTCGCGATCGGCTGGAGCGGGCGGGGCTGCGAGGTCTCGCAGGGGTCCGCGTCGCTGCTGGCGGACGAGCTCGACGGCCAGGACGCTGCGGCGGTGCGGCGGCGGCTGACCGTGTTCCTCGCGGCGATGGCGGAGCACGGTCCGGCGGGTCGTGGACGGCCCGCGGCGGACACCGAGCCGCTCGGCGACGAGTCGGCACTGCTGCTGGTCGCCGCCAACCCGGTCCGCTCGGTCTGCGCCACGCTGGCCTGGCGCGCGCTGCGCGACGCCCTCGACGAGAGCGGTCTCGGATGACCGCCTCAGCCGGGTCCGTCGCGGTCCGCCCCCGAGAAGAGATCGCCGCACTCGATCCCGAGCGCGCCGTGCGCCGCCAGGTAGTCGCGAGCGCCCGAGTCGCCGGTGAGCGTCGCGGCCAGAGGTGCCCAGTGCGCGGCGCCCAGGAGCACCGGATGACCGGGCCGACCGCCGTAGGTCGCTCGCGCGAGCGCCGCCGGTCCCGCCGGAGTCTCGCGGAGGAGGCGAGCGCCGACCGCCGCGGGCTCGTCGGGCAGGTCGACGAGCGTCACCAGGGCCGCGTCGCCCTGGGCCGCCCGCAGTCCCGCGCGCAACGACGCCGAGACTCCATCGGCCCAGTCGTCCGCGACGACCGCGTCCGTCCCGACCGGCAGCAGGGGGCGCGCCTCGGCTGCTCCGGCGCCGAGCACCACGAGGATCCGTGCGCAGCCCGCGTCCTCCAGCCGGGCCACCGCGCGCTGCAGCCAGCTCACGCCCTCGGCGTCGCGCCGCAGGGCCTTCGGTCCGCCCGCCCGGCGGCCGGCCCCCGCGGCCAGCACGAGGCCGGCCACCTCCGGCCGCGCGGGATCCGGTCCGGTCGCGCCGTGCTCCACCGCGCCCTGCTCCACCGCGCCATGCCCCACCACGTCCATCCGTTCATCGTGGCGCACCACCGCGCCGACGAGGAGACCCCATGACCGACTCCACCACCCTCCGCGAGGCGCTCCTCGCCTGCCTCGCCTCGCCGCGCTGGGTCGACGCCGTCGCCGCCGGCGCGCCCTACCCGACGGTCGACGCCCTCGCGGCAGCGGCCGACGAGCACGCGCGCTCGCTGAGCTCCGACGAGGTGGAGGCGGCGCTCGCCGACCACCCGCGGATCGGCGAGCGGCACGCGGGTGCCGGCCGATCCTCCGCCTTCTCCGCCGCCGAGCAGGCGGCCAGCCTCTCGCCCGACGAGGCGCTGGCCGAGCGGCTGCTGGCCGGGAACCGCGCCTACGAGGAGCGCTTCGGCCGGGTCTTCCTGATCCGCGCCGCCGGCCGCGACCGCGCCGCGATCGTCGCCGAGCTGGAGCGCCGCCTCGCCCTCGACGACGACAGCGAGCGCGCGATCGTCGCCGACCAGCTGCGCGAGATCGCGGTGCTGCGGGTGCGCGCGCTCGGGCCCGAGACCGGCGCCGTGGCGGAGGCGGCCCGATGAGCGCGCACCGCAGCCACGTCACCACGCACGTGCTCGACGCCGTGCTCGGGCGGCCGGCGCGCGACGTGCCGGTCGCGCTCGAGGGGCGCGGCGCCTCCGGGTGGGAGCCGATCGCGACGGCGCGGACCGACGACGACGGCCGCGTCGCGGAGTTCGGCCCGGCCGCGCTGCCCGCGGGGATCTACCGCGTCGTCTTCGACACCGCTGAGTACTTCGAGCGCTCGGGCACCGCGTCGTTCTACCCCGAGGTCGTCGTCGCGTTCCGCCTCGAGGACACGGCGGCGCACTTCCACATCCCGCTGCTGCTCAGCCCGTTCGCCTACTCGACCTACCGCGGGAGCTGAGCGTGCAGCTCCGGGAGCTCCTCGACGCACCACTGCGCATCCGCGCGCTGCACACGACGGAGGAGGCGCTCGCCCGCGAGGTGAACTGGACGTTCACCACCGACCTGCTCGATCCCCGCCGCTACCTCGCGCGCGACCAGCTCGTGCTGACCGGGATGATGTGGCGGCGCACGGCGGAGGACAGCGAGACCTTCGTGGAGGCGGTCGCCTCCTCCGGTGCCGTCGCGCTGCTCGCGGGGGAGGGACTCTACGGCTTCGTGCCCGACGACCTCGTCGCCGCCTGCCGACGGCACGGGGTGGCGCTGTTCGCGGTGCCCGCCGACGTCTCGTTCGCCTCGATCACCGCGCACCTCTCCAACGCGCTCGCCGGCGACCGGGTCGCCCGGCTGACCGCCGGACTCGCGCGGCAGCGGCAGCTGCTCACCGAGGTGTACCGCGGGCAGCTGCTCGACGAGCTGATCGCGCGCACCTCGACCGAGCTCGGGCGGCCCGTGCACGTGCTGACCGCGACCGGCCGCTCGGCCGCCGCCGTCGCGGAGCCGCTCGGCGCCGACGAGGTCGACCGCGTCGTGCACGCCGCGCTCACCGCGCGCCGCACGCCGGTGACCGTGCCGGATGCGCACGGCGGTGTGCTCTCGATCCTGGCCGTCGCCGGGGCGGAGGAGCACCGGGCCGCCTCGTGGTTCGTCGTCGTCGCCGGCGACTGGAACGAGTGGCACCCCTCGCTGCTCGACGCGATCACCGAGCTGACCGGTGTGGTCGGGCTCTACCGGCTGCAGCGCGAGGCGGCGCTGCTCGCCGACGCGGCCCTCGCGGACCGGCTGATCGAGCTGATCGAGGAGGACAGCGAGCAGCCGGAGACCGCCGTCTACCTGCGCCAGCTGGGGCTGGGCGGCGCCGCGCGGTTCGCGGTGCTGGCGGCGGAGATCGACGACGGCGACGGCTCCGGCGACGGCTCCGGTGACGACGCGGCCCTCGCGGGCCCGCTGCTCACGGACGCCGTCTCGCACCTCGGCCGCGCCGTGGTGGGGCACGACGCCGACGGCGGCTCGGTCGCGCTCGTGCCGGTGGAGGAGGAGGACGCGCTCGCCGTCGTCACCGCCGCGCTGCATCGCACGGGTGCCGCGCTCGACGGCTCGGTGCTGCGGGTGGGTGTCAGCGCGCCGAGCCCGCTCGCGGCCCTCGGCGGGGCGCTGCGCTCGGCCCGCTACGCGCTGCGGCTGCCCTCGACGCCGGGCGACGCCTCGCCCGTGCGGATCGGCACGGCCGGCGCAGTGACGTCGGCGGTGCAGCTGCTGACCGCCGTCCCCGACCACCTCCGCGCGGTGTTCGTCGAGCTCGTGCTCGGCCGGCTGCTGGAGCACGACGCCCGCTACAACTCGCAGCTCGTGGCCACGCTCTCGGCGTTCCTCGACTGCGGCGGCTCGTGGGTGCGCGCGGCCGAGCAGACCCACCTGCACCTCAACACGGTCCGCTACCGCATCGCGCGGGTGGAGGAGCTGACGCAGCGCGACCTCTCCAACACCTCGGACCGCGCCGACCTGTTCCTGGCGCTGCGGCTGCGCTGACGCGAGGATCCGCGTCGGATCCACGCCGGTCAGAACGGTGCCGGCACGTCGACGAACCGCGGTCCCGGTGGCGAGTCCGGCGGTCGCCCGGGCAGTGGCGGTGGTCGGCTGCTGATCCGGCGACCGGTGGGAGTCGTCCAGACGGTCGCCCCGTCGCCGTCCTTCTCGTAGCTCCATTGGTCCCCGTGCCGCACGTGGTGATGCGAGGTGCACAGCGACACCAGGTTCTCGAGTGAGGTCTCGCCGCCGTTGCGCCATTCGCCCGTGTGATCGGCCTCGCTGGTCGATGCGCTGCGGGTGCAGCCGGGGAACCGGCAGGTCTGGTCCCGCAGCTGGAGATGGAGGCGCATCTGCGGCGGGGGCACGCGCCAGGTCCTTCCGACGGAGACGACCGCCCCGGTGTCCGGGTCGGTGAGAACCCGGGTGAAGGAAGCGCCGGTGCGGATGAGCTCGCGGGCGATCTCCGCGGGCACGGGTCCGTAGCCGTCGAGATCGGCCGTGGCGTCGTCCAGGCCGACGGCGGTGGACGCGCGAGCGTCAGCCGCACCTCGGCGCGGAGGCCGGGGACGAAGGTCGGGTCCTCGCGGTGCTCGGGGTCCGGAGTCGTGCCGGTGATGTCGCCGTCGCAGAGGAGATCGACCGCGGCATCGGCGCTGAGCTGCTGGAGCGTGCGTAGGTCGCCCTCGTCGCGGAGGGTGCGGGCGATGCGGCGCAGCCGGTCGTAGGCGCCGGTCACTGCCGGTGCGGGAGCGTGCAGGCAGAGGGTCGCCATTCCATCGACTTCGGGCGTGACCCAGACGGCGCGGTCTTCGCGGGCGCGAGCGTGCCGCTCGGCGAGCGGCTGCTCGTGCAGCTCCTCGCGCCAGCGGCTCAGGGCGCGCCGCAACTGCGCAGTGGTCATCGTCAACGCCTCGTCGGCCGCGCGCTCGTCGAGTGCCGTGCGGGACTCTTCGGGGAGGCTGCTCGCGGTCCGGCAGATCGCCTCGCCGACCTCCCACAGGATCTTCGCGTCGCGAAGCAGCACGCGGGTGAGGGGGAGGTGCTCCATCAGCATCTGCGCGATCTCGAGGCGGCGGGACACCTCCCGCTCCGACTGGCTGTACGCCACCGCGAGCTCGGCGCGGACGGAGCGCTCGACGAGGTCGCGGGTCTCGCTGCGGGATGCGCCGCGGGCGAAAGCCTCGGGGATGGTCAGCGCGAGCCGGTAGCCGCGGTGCAGGCGTTCCGCGGCCCGGAGGCGCGTGGGGGAGGTGGAGCGCTCGTCGGCGGCGGAGTCGTCGAAGCAGTCGCGCACCTCCGCGAGTGCTGCCGCATCCTCATCTTCTTTCATACGGGTATTCAAGCAGGGGCCACCGACACCGGAGCGGCGTCCTGGGCAGTTGGGTGACAGCGCGGTCGGATGACGGGCTGGGGAGGAGGCTCGCTTCCGGAAGACCGGACGAGGTGGGTCTCGATACGCCGCCGGAGGCGGCTGCTCGACCAGCAAAGACGCCGCCGGAGGCGGCTGCTCGACCAGCGGACACGCCGCCGGAGGCGGCTGCTCGACCAGCAGGGGGCGGCCGCCGCCCGACCGCTCCTACTCGGGGGCGAGCACCCGGCGGCCCCGCACGTGCACCGCCGCGATCGGGGGCTCGCGCAGCCCGAGCAGCAGCGCGAAGAGCAGCTGCGCCGTCGCCTCCTCCGCGTCGTCGGCGCGGATGCCGCGCGCGAGCACCTCCGCGAGCGGCTCCCAGCGATCGGGCTCGATGCGGAGGAAGTCCGCGTCCTTGCCGACGTCGAGGTTGCCGAAGCGGTCCTCCATGTCGAGCGCCCGAGCGCCCGCGAGCGTCGCGGTGAAGAGCAGCTGGGCCGGGTGCAGCGCGATCGACGCGTCGCCCGCCTCCGACAGGTGCACCTTGAACGCGTCGTTCGCGACCCGCGCGAGCAGCCACTCGTCACCGGCGCCGATGTCGCTGCCGAGCGCGATGGTCACCCCCGCGGCCGCGGTGCGGCGCCACGGCATGGTGCCCGAGCCGAGGAACTGCTGCGAGGTGGGGCAGTGCGCGATCGAGGTGCCGGTCTCGGCCATCCGGTGCAGCTCCGCGTCCTGGCAGTGCACGGCGTGCGCGAGGATCGTCCGCCGGCCCAGCAGCGAGGAGCCCCCGCGGGCCGAGCCGGGCAGGAAGAGCCCGTCGTAGGTGTCGAGGTAGCTGCGGGTGCCGAAGCCGGCCAGGACCGCCGCGATCTCGCCGTCGCCGGGCCGGTCGTTCTCGTTGAGGTGGCTGTGCACGTAGACGCCGCGGTCGCGGACCCCCTCGTAGAGCTCGCCGAGGGCCGCGAGCGTGGTCGGCGTCACCGAGAGCGAGAAGCGCGGGACGAGCGCGACCTGCAGCAGCGCCGTCGCCGGGTCTCCCGTGTCGACCGCGTGCCAGCGCTCGATCTCCTCGGCGGCCAGCCGGATCGCCTCGTCCTCGCCGGTCAGCAGCGCGGCGGCCGAGGGCGGCCCGACGGTCTGCAGTCCGCGACCCGACACCGTCCGCAGTCCCGCCTCGCGACTGCGCTCGAACAGCGCGTCCTGGGCGTGCGGGAACGCCGAGCCGAAGACCATCGCCGCGGTGGTGCCGGCGCTCACCCGGCGCCGGGTGAAGGCGCGCGCGATCAGGGCGGCGAACTCCTCGTCCGCGAGGCGCGACTCCGCCGGGAAGATCGCCGTGTCGAGCCACTCCAGCAGCTGCCCGCCGCCGAACGCGTCGGTCGAGAAGGTCTGCGGGTAGTGCAGGTGGGTGTCGACGAATCCGGGCAGGAGGAAGCAGGACGCGTCGCCGGTCACCGGCCAGTCCGCGTAGTCGCGCGGGAGGGCGGCGTGCGGCCCGACCCAGAGGATCGTCCCGGCGTCGCCGACGACGAGCGCGCCGTCCGGGATCGAGACGAGCGCCTCCGCCGCCGTCTCGACGACGGGCCGGCCGGCCACGTGCAGGACGTGGCCGCGGTGCACGCCCCGCGGGCCTGTGCTCACACCAGTCCCGAGTAAGCGCGCCAGGCCGGCCCTGCGTCCGGCGCGTCGTCGCGGGTGACGGTCGCCTGGATCAGCCCGTAGGGGCGGTCGGCCGCGTGGTAGACCTCGTTGTCGTTCTCGACGCCGAACGGCGAGAGGTCGTAGAGGAAGTGGTGCTTGTTCGGCGCGGAGAGCCGCATCTCGACGATCTGCGGGTACTCCTCCAGCACCGCCTTGCCCATCTCGAAGAGGGTCTGCTGCAGGGCGAGCGAGTGCACGGTCGCGAAGCGGCTGATCATCAGCGCCTTCACGCCGGAGTAGACGGCCTCCCAGTCCGCGGCCGCGATCTCGTCCTCGGTCAGAGCGAAGCGCCACTTCGCCACCAGCGAGGTCGCCATCACCCGGTCCTCGGTGGGCTGGAGCACGGTGTAGGGGTCGGTGAGGAAGCCGTGGAACTCGGAGCCGGTGGACTTGAGGACCGTCAGATCCTTGAAGCCGCCGGTGATCCAGACCTGCTGCGCGTCGCCGGTGCCCTCGACGGTGACGGAGGCGGTGCGCACCTCCTGGCCCTTCCGGACCCAGGTGTGGTCGTGCTCCTCGCCGTCGGCGAGCACCCGCTCCCAGGCGAACTCCTCGATCTCGATGCGCGCGCCGTGCACGGGGGCGTAGCCGTCGACGAAGTGCCGGGCCAGCTCGAGGCCGTACGCCTCGATCGAGCGCAGCCCCTTCTCCTTCGCGAACGAGTACGCCGTCTGCTTCTGGGTGTCCGTGGGCAGCACCGCGGACTGGTCGCCGGTCAGGTGCGCGGCCTCGAAGTCGCCGCGCAGGGCGGTCGAGACGTTGACGTCGTGGATCTCGTGCCGCGGGCTGTCGCGGTAGATCCGCACGACGCGGTTCTCGGCCTTCCCGTACTGGTGGTCTCCGAGGATGATCGACATGTCCGCTCCTGTTCGGCTTCGGTGGTTCGTGGGGCTCCGCGGGGGTCCGCGGTCGCGCGGCCGGGCGGTGCCCGTCTGCCAGGATGCCGCGCGCGGCGATCCCCTCGCACCGGCGGAGCGCTCAGCGTCCGGTGCCCGCGGGTCCCGAGTCTTGTGCGATCCGCCCGGAACCGCGGCCGGAATCGCGGGAGTTCACACGGCCGAAACGTGACCGGAACACGCGGACCCGGCCCCGTCGCTCCGGAACGGCCGCCCGCGAGCGGTCAGGGCCGCTCGAGCAGGCGGCCGACCGGAGCCCCGGTCCCGCCCGTGACCCGCACTCCGCCGACCCAGGTCGCCGCGACGGCACCCCGGAGCACGCGGCCGTCGTACGCGGAGACCTTGTTCTTGTGCGCCAGCGCGTCCACGTCGACCGGCGACGCGGCCTCCGGATCGAACGCGACCAGGTCGGCGTCCGCGCCCGCGCGCAGCAGGCCCTTCTGCCCCAGCCCGGCGAACGCGGCGGTCGCCGTCGACATCCAGGCGACGACCTGCTCCAGCGGGATCCCGCGCTCGCGGGCCCCCGTCCAGACCGCGCGTAAGCTCAGCTGGAGCCCGGAGATGCCGCCCCAGGCGAGGCCGAAGTCGCCGTCGTGCGCGAACTTGAGCGCGGCGGTCGCGGGGGAGTGGTCCGAGGCGATCAGGTCGATCGTGCCGTCGAGCAGGCCCTTCCAGAGCAGCTCGCGGTTCTGCTCGTCCCGGATCGGCGGGCAGCACTTGAACTGCGTGCCGCCGTCGGGGATCGTCTCCGCGTCGAAGGTGAGGTAGTGCGGGCAGGTCTCCGCGGTGATCCGCAGCCCCTCGGCCTTGGCCTCGCGCAGCAGCGGCAGCGCCTCGGCGGAGGAGAGGTGAAGGATGTGCGCGCGACCGCCGGTCTCGCGGACGGCCTGGATCACGGTCGCGATGGCCGAGCGCTCCGAGGCCGGCGGCCGCGAGTCGACGAAGGCGTCGTAGGAGGTGCCGCCGCTGTTCGCGCTCGCCTCGAGCTCGGCCGGGTCCTCCGCGTGCACGATCAGCAGGCCGTCGAACGCGGCGATCTCGGCCATCGCGGCGAAGAGCTGCTCGGTGCTGAGGTGCGGGAACTCGTCGACGCCGCTCGGCGAGAGGAAGCACTTGAAGCCGAACACGCCGGCGTCGTGCAGCTCGCGGAGGGTGCCCAGGTTCTCCGGGATCGCCCCGCCCCAGAAGCCGACGTCGACGAGGGCCTGCGGACCGGCCGCCGCCTTCTTCGCCTCGAGCCCGGCCACGGTCGTCGTCGGCGGGATCGAGTTGAGCGGCATGTCGATGATCGTGGTGACCCCGCCGGCGGCGGCCGCGCGGGTGGCGGAGGCGAAGCCCTCCCACTCCGTGCGCCCGGGCTCGTTGACGTGCACATGGGTGTCGACGATGCCGGGCAGCAGCACCTGGCCGGCGGGGAGGACGACCTCCTCGAGCGTCTTCCACGGGGCGTCGACGTCGCCGACGGCGACGATCAGCCCGCCGGAGACGGCGACGCTGGCGGGGTGCGTCCCGTTCTCGGTGAGGACGGCGGAGGAGCGGATCACGAGGTCGAGCGAGGGGGAGTCGTCGGGCATGGGTTCGACCATATACTCGGCATGTTTCCCGCGTGTGAGCGCCCGCCGGCCGCCCCACGCCCCCGGCACCGGCGCCTCCCGCCCACCGACGTCGGAGGCCGCCGTGCTCGAACTCGCCGTACCGATCCTCGCGCGCGTCGAGGCGGGCGAGCGCGTCGCCGTCGTCACGGTCACGCACGTCCTCGGCTCGGCTCCGCGCGCTCTCGGCTCCTCGATGGCCGTCGACGCCGCGGGCAGCGCGATCGGCTCGATCTCGGGCGGCTGCGTCGAGGGGCAGGCCTACGCGCTCGCGCAGGAGGTGCTCGGCACGGGCGGCTCCGCCTCGGAGCACTTCGGCTTCGACGACGAGGCGGCGTTCGCGGCGGGGCTGTCCTGCGGCGGGCAGCTGCGGGTCCTCGGCCACGCGGTCGACGCGTCCTCGGGCGCGGTGCTCGCCGAGCTGCGCGCGGCACGGGCCGGGCGGCCGGCGGGGCTCGCGCTGATCGTCGGCGGTCCGGACGAGCTCGTCGGCCTGGTGCTGACCGGCGCGACCCGGGCGCAGGACGTGGTGGGGTCGTCGCTGGACGAGGACACGGTCCGCCGCATCCTCGCCGAGCGGGCGGCGCGCCTGGCCTCCGGCCGCTCGGCGACCGTGGAGATCGCCTGCCAGGGCGTCGAGCTCGAGGTGACCTACGTCGTGAGCGCCGAGAAGCCGCGCCTGCTGATCTTCGGCGCCGTCGACTTCTCCGCGGCCCTCTGCGCCGCCGGGGCCCTGCTCGGCTACCGGGTCACCGTCTGCGACGCGCGCCCGGTGTTCGCGACCGCGGAGCGCTTCCCGGGCGCCGACGAGGTCGTGGTCGAGTGGCCGTCCGACTACCTCGCGGCCACCGAGGTCGACGAGCGCACGGTGATCGCCGTGCTCACCCACGACGAGAAGTTCGACGTGCCGCTGCTCGAGACGGCGCTGACGCTGCCGGCCGCCTACATCGGCGCGATGGGCTCCCGGCGCACACACGAGCGGCGGCTGCGGCTGCTGCGCGAGGCCGGAGTGGCGGAGGCGTCGCTCGCCCGGCTGCACTCGCCGATCGGCCTGGACATCGGAGCGTCGACCCCGGAGGAGACGGCGGTGTCGATCCTCGCCGAGGTGCTCGCGGTGCGCGCGGGAGCGACGGGGGCGCCGCTCGCGGGGCGGTCCGGGCCGATCCACGCGTCGCGCTGACGGAGAGGGCGCGCATCCTGCGCTGCGGCTCCTCCTCGCCTGCACGAATCGTGCCGCGTCGTCAGGTCGAGCCGCCGACGCGTCGGATCGTCGAGGGCGCCGGAACGATCGCTGGTGGCCGCTTCCGAGCCATCCACCGATGAAGGAGTTCTCATGTCCATCCCGGCTTCCGACCCTCGCCGCGATAGTTCGCCCGGCCGCGCGGTCGTCGTCTCCCTGGTCCTGTCCGCTGCGCTCGCCGGCGGCGCGGCACCGCTCGCGCACGCCGAGGAGCGGGAATCGAACGCCCTCTCGCAGCAGGCCGTCGCCCTCCGCCCGGCGGCGGAGCTCGTCGTTCCCGGGCTGCACGACGATCTGGACGCGCTCGAGTCGGAGGGGCCGCAGGGCCTGCTCCCCGACTCCCCGAGCGTGCCCGGCGGCGGTGCAACGGCCTCCGCGCAGCCCGCGATCGACGCCTCCGCGAGCCCCGAGCTCGCCGTCACGCTCCTCGGCGGCTACGACCTCGGACGGGGCCGGTCGGTGCTCGAGCCGGGCGAGACGGTCCCCGTCGGCACCCCGATCACGTCCACCTTCGTGATCCGGAACGCCGGTGCCGTCGCGGTCACGGTCGGCAGCGCGGACGGAGGGCCGGCCGTGCTCGAGCCCGGGGACGAGGTGCCGATCGCCGGCCCGTCTCGGCTGGTCACCGAGGAGGACGTCCGCGCGGGCAGCGTGACCCTGACGGGCACGGTCGACGGCTCGACCGCCGCGGAGGTGCACGCGAGCTCGTCGGCGTCTCTCACGCTCGCCACGGCCGGGTAGCGACCCGCGGCGGCGGTGTCCACCACGGGAGCTCGCCCTCGCGTCGTCCGCCGCGATCCGTGCCGTTCGCTCGCGATCGTGCCAGGAGAGCGACAGCCGAGGCGGTGGGCTGTGATCCTGGCGGGACTCCGCCGTCCTCCTCCCTCGACAACGATCAAGGAGTCACCGTGCCCTTCCCCACCGTCCCCTTCCGCAGCGTCCCCTTCCCCAGCGTCCCCTCGTCCCCTTCCCGCGCAGCGCGGCTTCGCCGATCCGCCGTCGGACTCGTGCTGCTCGCGGCGCTCGCGGCCGGCGCCGCCCCCGCGGTGCAGGCGGAGCCGTCCCCGCCGAGCACACCGACGGCGTCCCGGCCGTCGTCCGCCACCCCTCCGCCGGCCACCCCGCCGCGCGCCGTCGTCGAGCACCCCGGACTGCACATCGCGGTCACGGCCCGCTTCACCAGGGCCGCGAGCGGGCTGATCGAACCGGGCTCGCCGATCACGCTCACCTACCATTTCGCGAACACCGGCGACGTCGCCCTGCACGACATCGGGCCGACCCACGAGGAGCTCGAGCCCGCCGAGTCCTCGAGCTTCAGCACCGCGGAGCGCAGGATCACGGCGCACGAGCTCGACGCGGGGGTCGTGACCGTCTCGGGCACCTGGACGGCGCGCACTCCGACGCGGTCGTGGCAGAGCCGTCCCTTCGCGACCTTCTTCTTCACCCGCTGAGGCGCTCAGCAGCTCGGCGGACGAGCCCCGGGCCGAGCCCGGACGAGGGCGGCGCCGGGCAGCGGAAACCACCGTGAAACACCGCGCTGGCATGCTCGGGGGATGCAGCGCCACGTCATCACCGGAGCCCACGTCGCCACCGTCGACGCCGCCGGAGCCGAGCACTCCGGCGGCCACGTCGTCGTCGACGACCGCCGGATCGTCGCGGTCGGCGCGGGTGCCCCGCCCGCCTGGGCCCTGGACGGCCGGGCGCCGACCGGCCTCCCCGCCGCCGAGCCCGTCGTCCTCACCCGCGTCGACGGCCGCGGCCACCTGCTGACCCCCGGGCTCGTCAACACCCACCACCACCTCTACCAGTGGCTCACCCGCGGCTGGGCGCAGGACTCGATCCTCTTCGACTGGCTGGTCGCGCTCTACCCGGCGTGGTCCCGGATCGACGCGGACCTCACCCGATCCGCGGCGCTCGGCGCGATGGGCGTGCTCGCGCGCTCGGGCTGCAGCACCGTCGGCGACCACCACTACGTCTTCCCGCGCGGCTCCGGCGACATCGTCGGCGGCATCGTCGACGCGGCCTCGACGCTGGGCCTGCGCCTGCACGCGACCCGCGGCTCGATGGACCTCGGCGAGTCGCAGGGCGGGCTGCCGCCGGACTTCGCGGTCGAGACCACCGCGGCGGCGCTGCAGGCGAGCGGCGAGGCGGTCGAGCGCTACCACGACGCGTCATTGGACTCGATGGTGCGGGTCGCGATCGCGCCGTGCTCGCCGTTCTCGGTCACGCCGGATCTGCTGCGGGAATCGGCGGTGCTCGCCCGGCAGCTCGGCGTGCGGCTGCACACGCACGGCTCGGAGACGGTGGAGGAGGACGCCTACACCCGCGAGACGTTCGGGTTGTCGCCGACCGACTACCTCGAGTCGCTCGGCTGGCTCGGCGACGACGTCTGGATGGCGCACGGCGTGCACCTCGACGACGATGCGATCGCGAAGTTCGCGGCGACGGGCACCGGGGTCGCGCACTGCCCGTCCTCGAACGCGCGGCTCGCCGCCGGCATCGCCCCGATCCCGCAGCTGCTGGCGGCCGGGGCGCCGGTCGGGCTGGGTGTCGACGGTGCGGCCTCGAACGAGTCCGGGCAGCTCGGCACCGAGATCCGCGCCGCCGTCCTGATGAACAGGCTCCGCGCCGGCGCCGATCGGATGAGCGCTCGCCAGGCGCTCTCGATCGCGACGATCGGCGGCGCCCGTGTGCTCGGCCGCCAGGACGAGATCGGCTCGATCGAGGTCGGCAAGCTCGCCGACCTCGCGCTCTGGCGGATCGACGGGATCGAGCACGCCGGCATCGCCGACCCGGTCGCCGCGCTCGCCCTCGGCGCGCAGCCGCCGCTGTCGCTGCTGCTGGTGAACGGGCGCCCGACGGTGTCCGAGGGACGGCTGGTCACCGCGGACGAGGACGCGATCGCCCGCGAGGTCGCCCGCGCGAGCGCGGAGCTGGCGGCGCGGGTCTGAGCCGGGGCCCCGAGACGCCGCTGCGCGGCTGCTGCACCAGGCGCGCCCTCTGCTGATCGAGTAGCCCGCGAAGCGGGCGTATCGAGATCCACGACGACCGGACGTCCGGGTGACAGCGGGTCTCGATACGCCCCTGCAGGGCTACTCGACCAGCAAAGTAGGCGCCGCATCCGCAGCCTCAGCCCGGGGGCGCCTCCGCGTCGACCGACCGCACGGGCGCCGCGTCCGGGTGCAGCAGCCGCCAGACGCGGTCGCGCGAGACCGGCAGCGCGTGCGGCCGGACGCCGACGGCGTCGCGGACCGCGTTCGCGAGCGCGGGCGCCACCGGGTTGTACGGCGCCTCGCTCATCGACTTCGCGCCGAAGGGCCCCAGCTCGTCCGCGGTGTCGGCGAAGTACACCTCGGTCGGCGGCACGTCCGCCATCTGCGGGATGTGGTAGTTCCGCAGGATCGCCGTCGTCACCGTGCCCTCGCCGTCGAGGATCACCTCCTCGTAGAGCGCCGAGCCGATCGCCTGGGCGACTCCGCCCTCGACCTGCCCGCGGCACTGCGCCGGGTTGATCACGAAGCCCGCGTCCGCGGACTGCACCGACTGCAGGATCCGCACCTCGCCGGTCGGCGCGTGCACCGCGACCCGGAAGCCCTGCACGTTGAACGCGAGCGAGCGCTGCGCGCCGTCCTCGCTGCCCGTCGCCGTCACCGGCCCGCCCGCCGCGAGGACGAGGTCGCCGAAGCCCACCCGCGTGCCGTCCGCCGCGAGCAGCCCCTCGTCGTCCGGCTCGAACTCGCTGCCGTCGTGCCCGGTCAGCCGCTTGGCGAGCGAGCGCAGCTCGGCGAGCAGCCGCAGCGCCGCGCTGTACACCGCCTTGCCCGCCACCACGGTGCCGGCGCTGCCGAACGCTCCGGTGTCGTAGCGGGCCGCCGCGGTGTCCGACTGGCGGATCCGCACCCGGTCCGCCGAGGCGCCGAACGCGCTCGCCACGAGCTGGGTGTGCACGGTCGTCGTCCCGTTGCCGAACTCGGCGGTGCCGACCCCGATGGTGAGCACGCCGTCCGCGTCGACCGAGACGGTCGCCTCGGAGAAGTGCCCGCGCGGCGGGATCGTCGCGATCATCGCGACCGCCATCCCGCGTCCGGTGCTCCAGCCCGGCCCCTCGGGGGCGACGTCCCCGGTGCCGCGGTCCAGCGCCGCCTCGGCGAGGTCGAGGCACTGGTCGAGTCCGTAGGAGGCGAAGCCGATGTCGTCGCCCTCCACGTGCGTGACCACGAGCGGTTCGCCCGGCTTCACCGCGTTGATCCGCCGCAGCTCGAACGGGTCGATCCCCAGCTCGCGGGCCAGCTCGTCCATCGCCGACTCGATGCCGAAGATCACCTGGCCGAGTCCGTAGCCGCGGAAGGCGCCCGAGGGCAGGTTGTTCGTGTAGACGGCCTGCGCGTCGACGCGCTTGTTCGGCGCCGTGTAGAGCGCGACGGACTCCGAGGTGCCGTGGAACATCACCCCCGGCCCGTGATTGCCGTAGGCGCCGGTGTCGGAGAGCACGTCGACGCTCAGCGCGGTGAGCGTGCCGTCGCGGCGCGCGCCGAGCCGGACGTCGACCCGCATCGGGTGCCGGCAGGGCGCCATCGTGAACTCGTCGGAGCGGGTGAACTCGTACTGCACCGGCCGGCCGGTCGCGAGCACGGCCAGCGCGACGACGTCCTCGGTGAGGATCTCCTGCTTGCCGCCGAAGCCGCCGCCGACCCGCGCGGTGAACACCCGCACGCTCGCGGGGTCGCGGTCGAAGATCCGCGCGATCTCGTCGCGGACGAGGAACGGCACCTGGGTGGAGGTGCGCAGCACCAGCTCGTCGCCCTCGAGCCAGCCGATCGTGCCGTGGGTCTCCAGCGCGGTGTGCGCCACGCGCGAGGTGGTCCAGCGGCCGTCGACCACGACATCGGCCTCGGCGAGGCCGGCCTCGACGTCGCCGTACTCGCCGTGCAGCTCGGCGACCACGTTCGAGCCGGGGTCGGCGATGCGGGAGGCGATCGGGTCCTTGTCGCCGTGCAGGAGCGGGGCGCCGGGAGCGCGCGCCTCCTCCGGATCGAAGACGGCCGGCAGCTGCTCGTACTCGACCTCGATCGCCCGGCAGGCCGCCTCGGCCACTCCCACCGACTCGGCGACGACGACAGCGACCCGCTGGCCGCGGAAGCGCACGACGGTGTCGAGCATCCGCGTGTCGTCGGGGTCGTCGAGCCGCGACTCGTGCCGCGCCGTCGAGTAGAGGATGTCGGGGACGTCCGCGGCAGTCAGCACGGCGACGACGCCGGGCATCGAGGCGGCGACGGCGGTGTCCATCGAGAGGATGCGGGCGTGCGCGTGCGGGCTCTGCAGCACCTTCAGGTGCAGCAGCCCGGGCACGGCGACGTCGAGCGTGTACGGCTCCCGGCCGGAGACGACGCGGCGGCCGGCGGGGGCGCCGAGCGAGCGGCCCACCCGTGATTCGTCGGCGGAGGCGCGCCCGGTGCGGCGCACGGGGGTCAGCCCGGTGGGCGGATCGCAGACGTGCTCGGTGACGGCCGCGCGGATCGGCCGGTAGCCGGTGCAGCGGCAGAGGTTGCCCTTCATCAGCCGCGGCAGGTCCTCCTCGCGCGCCCCCTCGAGGGCGCTCGCGGTGACGACCATGCCCGCTGTGCAGAAGCCGCACTGGAACGCGGCGTGATCGACGAACGACTGCTGCACCGCGCCGGGCTCCTCCGGCGTGCCGAGGCCGGCGGCCGTGGTCACCTCGCGCCCCTCGACGCGGTGCGCCGGGTAGAGGCAGGAGTGGAAGGGCGTGCCGTCGACGAGGACCGAGCAGGCGCCGCAGTCGCCCGCGTCGCAGCCCTTCTTGACCTCGAAGTGCTCGTGGTCGCGCAGCAGCGTCCGCAGCACCTGACCGGGGCGCGGCGCGGCGTCGACCGGCTCGCCGTTGACCGTGAACCTCATGCGGTGCCTCCCTGGTCGACGCCGGGGCCTCGGCCGAGCTCGACGCGGATCTCCTCCGCCAGCACGCCGACCACGGCGCGGCGCCAATCCGCCGCCCCGTGCGGGTCGGTGAACCAGGTGCCGATCCGGCCGACCGCGGCGGCGAGCTCGTCGGCAGCGGGGAGCGCGTCCCAGCGCAGCAGCTCGGGCCGGATCGTCGCGGCCGTCACGGCCAGCACGAAAGCGCCGTCCTCGTCGAGGCGGCCGATCACGACGGCGCCGGAGCGGCCGAGCGGCGACAGCGCGATCTTGCGGTACGCGGTGCGCGCGTCGAGCGCTCGGCGGGGGAACTCGATCGAGCGGATCACGTCGCCGTGGCCCAGCGTCGTCGTCATGTTGCCCGTCACCAGCTCGGCGATCGGCACGAGCGCGTCGGAGCCGTCGGCCCGCCAGACCAGCGCCTCGGCGTCGAGCGCCGCGGCGAGGCTGATCATCGGGCCGGCCGGGAGCGCGTTGGCGATGTTGCCGCCGACCGTCGCGACGTTCCAGATCTTGAACGAGCCGAGCAGCGCCGTGCAGCACTGGAAGAAGAGCGGATGCGCGGGCCGGCCGCTGTCGGGCAGCGCCGACAGCTCGGTGAAGGTGCAGGTGGCGGCGATCGAGAGGCCCGCCGGCGTCTCGCGGAACGGCTCCCAGCCGAAGCCCTGCAGGTCGAGCAGCTCGTCGAGGTGGTCGTGCGGGAGCGAGAACACCCAGGAGCCGCCGCCGATCACCGCGGTCCGCGGCCCCATGCCGGACAGCTCGGAGCGCTCGCGGACGACGCGGACGCGCTGGATGGTGTTCAGATCCATGCCGTGCCCTCCGCTCCGCTCGCCGTCGGCGCGCTCCTCCCAGTGAACCCCACCCGTATGACGCTCGTGTTTCGCGTTCCGGTGGCCGCGCTCAGCCGAGCGACGCGACCCACTCCGAGCTGCCGTCGACGAAGGACTGCTCCTTCCAGATCGGCACGGTCGCCTTGATGTCGTCGACCAGGGCCGCGCAGGCCTCGAAGGCCGCGGCGCGGTGGGCGGAGGCGACGGCGCAGGCGAGCGCGAGGTCGCCGACGACGAGATCGCCGACCCGGTGCACGGCCGCGACCCGCACCTCGGGGAAGTGCTCGGCGATGCGTCGGGCGGAGGCGCTCAGCGCGGCGGGCGCCTCCGGGTGCGCCTCGTAGGCGAGTCGCAGCACCCCGCGGCCCTCGTCGTGGTCGCGGACGACCCCGGCGAAGGTGACGACCGCGCCGTGGGTCGGCGACTCGACGGCGTGCTCGCACTCGTCGACGGTGATCGCCTCGCGGGAGAGCCGGGCCAGGGCGACGGGATCAGCGGGCATGATCGCCCCCGCCGAGCTGGTCGAGCACGTGCCCGACGATCGGGTCGAGCACCTCGATGCCGTCTCGGACGCCGCCGGGCGAGCCGGGCAGATTGACGACCACGCTCCGCCCGCTGACGCCCGCCAGCCCGCGGCTGAGCACGGCGGTGGGCACGTGCGCGGCGCCGCGGGCGCGGATCGCCTCGGCCAGGCCGGGCAGCTCGCGCTCGAGCAGCGGTGCGGTCTGCTCCGGAGTGACGTCGGTCGGCGCCACGCCCGTCCCGCCGGTGCTGATCACGACGTCGCTGCCCGCCGAGAGGGCGTCCGAGATCGCCTCGCCCACCGCATCGCCGTCGGCGACGACGACCACGCGGCCGCTCCAGCCCCGGCTCTCGAACCAGGCCAGCAGCGCCGGTCCGGTGCGGTCCTCGTAGACGCCGGACGCGGCGCGGGTGGAGGCGACCACCGCGACCGCGGACCGGCTCACGACCGGCTCCACGAGCCGCTCCTGCCGCCCTCTTTCGCGAGGACGCGGATGCCGGTGATGACCGCGCCGCGGTCGACGGCCTTGATCATGTCGTAGACGGTGAGCGCGGCGACGCTGACGGCGGTGAGCGCCTCCATCTCGACGCCGGTGCGGCCGCTGGTGCGCACGCGCGCCTCGATCCGCACCCGGTCGTCGAGCGGCTCGAGGTCGATGTCGACGCCGTCGAGCACGAGCGGGTGGCAGAGCGGGATCAGCGCGGAGGTGGCCTTCGCGCCCATGATGCCGGCGATGCGTGCGACGCCGAGCGCCTCGCCCTTGGGCAGCTCGCCCTGCGCGAGCAGGCGGACGACCTCGGCGCTCGTCTCGACGAACCCCTCCGCCACGGCGACGCGCGAGGTGACCTGCTTGCCGCCGACGTCCACCATGTGCACGGCGCCGTCGCCGCGGACGTGGGTCAGCTCGGTCCCTTCGGCGGTGGCGCTCTCGGACTCAGTCATCGATCCTCCAGATCTCGACCGTGTCTCCGGTCGCGGCGCGCTCGGTCCCGATCGGGACGTGGATGAGCACGTTCGATCGAGCGTAGGACGCGAGCAGGTGCGAGCTCGGGCCGCCGACGGCGTGCACGAGCCCTTCGTCGTCGAGCATCCCGCGCCGCAGCTGGTGCAGGTGGCCGGGCGAGTCCAGCGGCGTCGCCAGCCGGGCTCGAAGCCGCGGCCGCTCCGCCGGGACGCGCCCGGCCAGCGAGCGCAGCACCGGGCGCAGGAACAGCTCGAACGAGACGAGGGCGCTCACCGGGTTGCCCGGCAGCGAGACGATCGGCAGGTGCAGGTCGTCGCGGATCCGCACGAGCCCGAGCCCCTGCGGGCCGCCGGGCTGCACGGCGACGTGCCCGAACTCGGAGCCGGCCGGCCCGAGCGCGTCGCGGACGACCTCGTAGGCGCCGGCGCTGACGCCGCCGACGGTGATCGCGAGGTCGGCCTCGGCGGCGTGCGCGTCGAGCAGCGCGAGCAGATCCTCCGCGCGGTCGCTGCCGCACGGCGCCACGATCGCCAGGCCGCCCGCCTCGCGGACCGCCTCGGCCAGCAGCGCGCCGTTGGCGTCGTAGATCTGTGCGTCCTCGAGCTCGGAGCCCGGCGCGCGGATCTCGTGCCCGGTCGGCACGACGAGCACGCGGAGCCGGGGGAGCACCTCCACCTCGGTCAGCCCGAGCGAGGCGAGCAGCCCGTAGTGCGCGGCGCGGAGGACCGTGCCGGCCGGCAGCGCCGGCTCGCCCTGCCGCGCGTCGCTGCCCCGGGAGCGGACGAAGGCCGCGGCGACCACCGGGCGGGAGAACGCGACCCGGGCGCCGTCGCCGCCGGGTGCCGGGAAGCGCGGCGGGTCGACCGTCTCGATCGCGACCACGGCGTCCGCCCCGGCGGGCAGCGGCGAACCGGTCATGATCGGCACCGCGGTGCCCTGCTCGTGCCGCGGCGCGCGGTCCCCGGCCGGGATCGGCGCGGCGACCGGCAGCGAGACCGGCGCATCGGCCGTCGCGCCGGCGAGATCGGCCGAGCGCACCGCGAAGCCGTCCATCTGCGAGTTGTCGAAGCGCGGCAGATCCAGCGGAGCATCGACCGAGCGGGCGAGCACCCTCCGGTCGTAGGCGCCCGGGTCGGCGGCGACGGCGGCGGGATCGAGCGTCAGCGTCTCGCGGGCGCCGCGGGTGGCCAGCGGCGAGAGCAGAGCGCGCACACGGGCCGCATGCAGATCGATCGAGGTCATCGGGTCCTCTCCGGCGTTCCTGACCGGCGGCAGGGACGTGCTCCATCTTGCCGGGTCCCGCCGACATCCGGCGCGTAGTCTGTCCGGATGAGCACAGCACTCGGGATCCCCGGCATCCGGCCCCGCCCGCGCGGTGCGGTCCTCCCCGCCGAGCGGCCCGAGACCCCGCTCCTGCTCGACACCCACGGCCGCGTCGCCGACGACCTGCGCATCTCGCTCACCGACCGCTGCAACCTCCGCTGCACCTACTGCATGCCGGCCGAGGGCCTGCCGTTCCAGCCGCCCGCATCCCTGCTGAACCGCGAGGAGATCGTCCGCCTCGCCCGCATCGCCGTCGAGCAGTTCGGCGTCCGGCAGATCCGCTTCACCGGCGGCGAGCCGCTGCTGCGCAAGGACCTCGTCGACATCATCCGGGACGTCGCCGCCATCGAGCCGCGCCCCGAGATCTCGCTGACCACCAACGCCATCGGCCTGTCCGGCCGTGCGCAGGCGCTCGCCGACGCGGGGCTCGACCGGGTGAACGTCTCGCTCGACTCGATCTGCGCCGAGACCTTCGCCAAGGTCACCCGCCGCCCCTTCCTCGACAGGGTCCTCGCCGGGATCGACGCGCTCGGCCCCGCGGGTCTGAAGCAGACCAAGATCAACGCGGTCCTCCTGCCCGGGATCAACGACCACGAGGCGCCCGAGCTGCTCGCCTGGGCGCTCGCCGGCGGTCACCAGCTCCGCTTCATCGAGCAGATGGCGCTCGACGCCGACCACGGCTGGGACCGCTCCACCATGATCACGGCGGCGATGATCCGCGACCTGCTCTCGGAGCGCTTCGTCCTCACGCCGAACGCCGCTCCCCGCGACGGCGCGCCCGCCGAGCTCTTCGACGTCCGCGCGATCGGCTCAGACGAGCTGCTCGGCACCGTCGGCATCATCGCCTCCGTCACCGAGGCGTTCTGCGGCGACTGCCGCCGCACCCGGCTCACCGCCGAGGGCGGCGTCCGCAGCTGCCTCTTCTCCAACGAGGAGACCGACCTGCTCGGCGCGATGCGCTCCGGCGCCGACGACCACCACGTCGCCCAGCTCTGGCGCGGCGCGATGTGGGCGAAGCCGGCCGGCCACGAGATGAACCGGGCCGGCTTCGTGCAGCCCGAGCGCACCATGAGCGCGATCGGCGGCTGAGCGTGCGCGTCCGCTACTTCGCCGCGGCGAAGGCCGCCCTCGGGCGAGCCTCGGACGAGCTCGACGGCGTGGCCGACCTGGCGGCGCTGGAAGCTGCGCTGGTCGCCTCCGTGCCGTCGGCCGCCGACGTCCTCTCCCGTTGCAGCTACCTGGTCGACGGCGTCTCGACGACCGACCGCGCCACTCCGCTGCCCGCCGGCGCGTCGGTGGACGTCCTGCCGCCCTTCGCCGGCGGCTGACCTCTGCCCCTCTCGCCGTTGTGCAGGCTCCTGTCTGTTGTGCAGGAGATGTCGGCTCCGGCGGGCCGGGCCACGCGGCGAGACGGCATAGGGAACGCGGAAGACCTGCGAATCGAACCTCCGACCGGCGATCGGATCAGCGCCAGCCCACCATCCCGCCGAGCAGCGAGTCGGACGCGATCCCCGCCGCCGCCGCGCGGTCGGCCGCGATCCGCGAGCGCACGCCCGACGCGCAGTGCAGCACCAGCGGCCCCGCGGGCAGCAGCGCCGGGTCGAACCGCGACATCGGCAGCCGCACGGCTCCGGGGATCGCGACGGAGCGGTCCTCGTCGTCCTCCCGCAGATCGATGACGGTCGGCGGAGTCGGCCCCGCGAGCCGGGCCCGCAGCTCGTCCGCGGTCACCGCTCCGGCCGCGGCGCGCAGCACGGCCACCGGCGGCACCGCCCGCGCCAGCGGCAGCTCGCTCCAGGAGCCGTCCAGCGCGTCGTGCACCACGACCCGCCCGAACAGCGGCTCGCCGACCCCCGTCACGAGCTTCACCACCTCGCTCGCCATCGCCGACCCGATCGCCGCGCAGAGCGAGCCGAGCACGCCGACGCTCGCGCAGCTGTCCGCCGCGTCCTCGGCCCCGGGATGCAGGGCCCGCAGCGTGACCCCCCCGCCGGGCGCCGAGGCCCAGAACGTCGAGAGCTGCCCGTCGAAGCCGAGCGCCGAGCCCCAGACGTGCGGCACGCCCGCCCGGGTCGTCGCATCGGAGGCGAGATAGCGCGAGCCGAAGGTGTCGAAGCCGTCGACCACGACGTCCCAGCCGGCGACGAGCGCATCCGCGTTCGCGGCCGTGAACGCGACGGAGAAGGCCCGCGCGTCGATCCCGGGGGAGAGCCGCCGGGCGGTCGCCGCCGCGGACTCCGCCTTCGACGCGCCGATCGAGGAGTCGTCGTGCGCGGTCTGCCGAGCGAGGTTCGACGCCTCGACGACGTCGCCGTCGACGATCCCCAGGTGCCCGACGCCGGCCGCGGCGAGCGCCGTGATCACGGGCGAGCCGATTCCCCCGGCGCCCAGCACGAGCACCCGCGCGTTCCGCAGCCGCCGCTGACCCGTCTCGCCGAGCGGCGAGAGCCGGATCTGGCGGGCGAAGCGCTCGCGTTCGGCGTCGTCCAGTGGCGGCCCGGGCTCGACGAGCGGGTTCACGCCCGGTCCCCGTCCAGCCGCCACTGGCCCTCCACCGCGATGGCCGTGAAGCCGACCGCCTCGTTGACGGCGAGCATCGGCCGGTTCTCCTCCGCGTTCCAGGTGTAGACGGCGCGGCAGTCCGGGTCGGCCGCCGCGAGGTGCTCGAGCGCGTCGAGCTTCAGGAGCATGCCGAGGCGGTGGCCGCGGTGCTCCGGCAGGACGAGCGTCGCGCCCCAGAGCGCGGCCCGCCCGGGCAGCACGTCGACGGTGCAGTAGCCGGCCGGCCGGCCGTCGTGGAGGGCCACGGAGGTGAGCTCTACCCGCCCGCCGGCCGAGGCCGCGAGGTCGTGCGCCTCCAGTCGCTCCGGTGTCCAGGTCTCCTCGGGCACCGAGAGCCCCGCGGTCGGGGCCTGCGCGGACAGGCTCGCGCGCAGGACGAGCATCCCCTCGATCAGCTCGTCGGGAGTCGCGCCGCTCCAGTGCCGCAGCTCGTAGCCGTCCGCGTGCGCGAGCGCACCGCGCCGTCGCGACGCCGCGAGGGTGGCGTCCAGCGGCAGCCGCGCCACGCTCACCCGCTCCACCTGCTCGAGCACCCAGCCGCGCGCGGAGAGCCAGCGTGCGCCGATGTCGCCGGAGGGGACGGAGCCCGTTCCCGAGCGCGCGGCGAGTCGCTCTCCGGAGCGCTCCGCGCGGTGCGCCGTCCACGTCTGCAGCACGCTCCGCCCGAGCCCGTGCGCCTCCGCCGTGAGCCGCTCGAGCAGCGCGGTGCCGACGCCGCGCCGGCGCTCGGCCGGCAGGACCGAGAGCGCCAGCCAGGCCGCGTCGTCGCCCTCCTCGGTGCTCCAGTGCAGCTCGCCGCTGCCCACGGCGCGGACCCCGTCGGCGTCGACGACCTCCGCGAGGAAGGCGCGCCGCGGATCGAACTCCTGCTGTCGCCACTCGCCCAGGTTGATCTCGGCGGGGAAGCCGAGCTCGGCCGTGCCGGTGCCCTCCGCCTCGACGGCGTTGCCGATCGCGGTGAGGGCGACGAAGTCGGCCCAGCCGTCCGCGCCCGGGCGCTCGGGGATCCGCAGCTCGCGGATCCGGAGCACGGGGTCGGGGTGGTCGCTCACCTCCCCAGTGTGCACGTCGCAGGGCTCCGCCGCGCGGTTCCGCGGCACCCCGCCCCCGATCCAGTACCGTGGGGAGCGTTTTCGACGGGAGCGAGGCCGGCGGGTGTACCTGAAGAGCCTGACCCTCAAGGGGTTCAAGTCCTTCGCTCAGCCGACCACGTTCGCCTTCGAGCCCGGCGTCACCTGCGTGGTCGGGCCCAACGGCTCCGGCAAGAGCAACGTCGTCGATGCGCTCGCCTGGGTGATGGGGGAGCAGGGCGCGAAGACCCTCCGCGGCGGCAAGATGGAGGACGTCATCTTCGCCGGCACCTCCACCCGCGGGCCGCTCGGCCGCGCCGAGGTCGCCCTCACCATCGACAACACCGACGGTGCGCTGCCGATCGAGTACACCGAGGTGACGATCAAGCGGACCCTCTTCCGCAACGGCGGCAGCGAGTACGCGATCAACGGCCGCGCCTGCCGCCTGCTCGACGTGCAGGAGCTGCTCAGCGACTCCGGCCTCGGCCGCGAGATGCACGTGATCGTCGGCCAGGGCCAGCTCGACGCCGTCCTGCACGCGACCCCGGAGGAGCGGCGCGGCTTCATCGAGGAGGCGGCCGGCATCCTCAAGCACCGTCGCCGCAAGGAGAAGACCCTCCGCAAGCTCGACGCGATGCAGGCGAACCTCACCCGCCTCTCCGACCTCGCCGGCGAGATCCGCCGGCAGCTCAAGCCGCTCGGCCGCCAGGCCGAGGTCGCCCGGCAGGCTCAGACCATCGCCGCCGTCGTCCGCGACGCCCGAGCCCGCCTGCTCGCCGACGACGTGGTCACCCTCCGCACCGCGCTCGACGGCTTCGCGCGCACCGAGAGCGAGCGGCACAGCGAGCGAATCGTGCTGCAGGAGCGGCTGGAGCAGAGCACGCTGCGCACCGCGCGCATCGAGTCCGAGATGGTCGGCGACGCCGTCGACGACGCCCGGCGGACCACCTTCGAGCTGGAGTCGGTGCAGGAGCGGCTGCGCAACCTGTCGGCGCTCGCCGGGCAGCGCCTCGCCCTGCTCGAGGCGGAGTCGGAGCAGCCCGCCGTGCAGCCGCGGGTCACCGCGCCGATGGTCGAGGAGGCCCGCGCCGAGCTGGAGCGGCTGCGCGTCGCCGTGCTCGACTCCGAGACCGCGTGGACCGACGCGCAGCGCGGCACCGTGCGCGCCCGGGGCGCCCTCGACGCGGTCGACGAGGAGATCTCGGCGCAGTCGGCACTCGTCTCGCGGCACGACCTGGAGCTGTCCCAGCTCACCGGGCAGGCCGACGCCGCCTCGTCCCGCCTCGCCGCCGTCCGCGGCGAGGTGCTCCGCGCGCAGAACACCCTCGACTCCGCCGTCCAGCGCCGCGAGGCCGCCCAGCGGCAGCTCGACGCGCTGGAGGACGAGATCGGCGAGGCCGGCGGCGGCACCGACGGCACGCTCGACGAGGGCTACGAGCTGGCGCAGTCCGCCGTGTTCGAGGCCGAGGGTGAGATCGAGCGGCTCCGTGAGGAGCTGCACGCGCTGGAGCGCGAGCGCGACGGACTCGCCGCCCGCCGCAGCGCGCTCTCGCTCGCCCTCGACGTCTCCGACGGCTCGGCCGAGCTGATCGCCACCCGCCTCGACGGCGTCCGCGGCCGCGTCGCCGAGCGGATCCAGGTCCGCGACGGCTACGAGGCCGCGATCGCCGCGGCCCTGGGCGCCGCCGCCGACTCCGTGCTCGCCGACAGTCAGCCGCACGCCGAGGCCGCGCTCGACGAGGCGATCCGCCGCGAGCTCGGCCGGGTCGAGCTGCTCGTGGCCGATGCCACCCGCCCCCCGCTCGACCTCGCGGTCCCGGAGGGGGCGATCCGCGCTCGCGAGCTGGTCACCGCTCCGGACGGCGTGCTCGCCCTCCTGGAGCAGGTCGTCGTCGTCGACGACCTCGCGACCGCCCGCCGACTCTGGCCCGCTCTGGCCGGCGGCGAGCACCCGGTCACCGTGGTCACCCGCGACGGCGCCGCCGTCTCCGACGCCGTCCTCAGCGGGGGAGCCGGCGGCCAGCGCAGCCGCCTCGAGCTGGTCTCCGAGCGCGACGCCGCCGCGAGCCGGCTGGAGGAGATCGAGGGCCGGATCGACCGCCTCCGCTTCGACCTCGCCGAGCAGACCGGCGCCCTGCGCGCCGCGAAGGAGCAGTCCAGGCTCGCCCTCGCCGCCCTCCGCGAGCACGACGCCGCCCGCGCCGCGCACACCGAGCGCCTCGGCCGCGTCCGCGCGCAGCTCGAGGGCGCCACCGCCGAGCTCGGCCGCGGCGAGAAGGCCCTGACCATCGCGACCGAGCGCGTCGGTGACGCCGAGACCGCCGCGTCGAGGGCGAAGAGCGAGCTCGACGTCGCCCGGTCGCGTCCGCGGCCGATCCTCGACGTCAGCGCTCGCGACGGCCTCCAGCGCGAGGTCGACGCGGCGCGCGAGCGCGAGATCGAGGCCCGGCTCGGCGTCGAGACCGCGAAGGAGCGCGTCCGGGCCGAGCAGTCCCGCGGCGAGTCCCTCGAGCGCCAGCTCGCCGCCGACCGCGCCGCCGCCGACGAGGCCGCCCGTCGCGCCGTGATCCGCCGGCGCCAGCACGACGCCGCGGCCGACGTGACCGGCGCGATCCCCGCGGTGCTCGCCTCCGTCGACCGCTCCGTGCAGCAGTCGCGGGCCGAGCTGCTCCGCGCCGAGACCGCCCGCTCGCAGCAGAACGAGGAGCTGCAGGCCCTGCGGCGCGAGGAGGCGGTGCTCCGCGACCGCCTGCAGAGCGTCACCGAGAGCGTGCACGGCCTCGAGCTGCAGATCTACGAGAAGCGCCTGCAGCTCTCCGGCCTGCTCGAGCGCGCCGGCTCCGAGCTGGGGCTGATCGAGGACGTGCTGGTCGCCGAGTACGGCCCCGAGGTCGCCGTGCCCGACGAGACCGATGCCGAGGCGCCCGCGCGCCCCTTCGTCCGCGACGAGCAGCGCCGCCGCCTGGACAAGGCCGAGAAGCAGCTCGGCCAGCTCGGCCGGGTCAACCCGCTCGCGCTCGAGGAGTTCGCGGCTCTCGAGCAGCGCCACGTCTTCCTCACCGAGCAGCTGACCGATCTCACGAACACGCGGCGCGATCTGCTGACCATCATCGACGAGCTCGACGAGACCATGCAGACGGTCTTCGCCGCGGCCTTCGACGACACCCAGGCCGCCTTCGCCGACGTCTTCCCGGTCCTCTTCCCGGGCGGCGCGGGCAGCATCCGCCTGACCGATCCGGAGAACCTGCTCACCACCGGCATCGAGGTCGCCGTGCGCCCGGCCGGCAAGAAGATCGAGCGGCTCTCGCTGCTCTCGGGCGGGGAGCGCTCCCTGGCCGCCGTCGCCTTCATGGTCGCGATCTTCAAGTCGCGGCCGAGCCCGTTCTACATCATGGACGAGGTGGAGGCGGCGCTCGACGACGCCAACCTCGGCCGCCTCCTCAGCATCTTCCAGGACCTCCGCTCCTCGAGTCAGCTGATCGTGATCACCCACCAGAAGCGCACGATGGAGATCGCCGACGCCCTCTACGGCGTCTCGATGCGCCAGGACGGCGTCTCGGCCGTGGTCGGCCAGCGCGTGGAGGCCCCGGCGGTCTGACGAGCGATCGGGGGTCTCCGGGCCGCTACTCTGGGCCGCATGCGCGCAACCGTCCGGGATGTCGCCACTCGTGCCGGGGTGAGCCCGAAGACCGTCTCGAACGTCATCAACGGCGTCGTGTTCGTGCGGCCCGACACCCGGGAGCGCGTCGAGGCCGCCATCGCCGAGCTCCACTACGTGCCCAACCTCAGCGCGCGCGGTCTGCGCAACGGCCGCTCCGGTGCGATCGCCCTCGCGTTCCCCGACCTGACCACCGAGTACTCCGCCGCGATGCTCGACACCTTCGTGGAGGCCGCCCATGAGCGCGGGTGGTCGATCCAGATGGAGCAGACCGGCAGGCGACCCGACCGCGAAGGGGAACTGCTCTCGCGTGCGCGCGAGCACCTCATCGACGGCCTCGTCCTCAACCCGGTCAGCCTGAAGCTGAGCGCCATCGTCGGTACCGCCGAGCTGCCGCCGATCGTCGTGATCGGTGAGGTGGAGCAGGATCTCGTCGACCGGGTCGCCGTCGACAGCGTCGCCGCCGCCCGGGAGATGACCGAGCACCTCCTCGCGCGCGGCCATCGGCGGATCGCGGTCGTCGGAACGGACGGCCCCGACTCCGATCGGGCGTCGGCGCGAGCGCGGACGCAGGGCTACCGCGAGGCCCTGGCTGCCGCGGGCGTGCCTCACGACCCGGCCCTCGAGATCATGGCGGAGGACTGGCTTCCGAGCGTGGCCGGGGAAGGGCTCGCCCGCGCGCTCGACGCGGGGATCGAGGTGGATGCCGTCTTCTGCTTCACCGACTCCATGGCGGTGGGTGTGCTGAGCATCCTGTTCGCTCGGCGCATCCGGGTGCCGGAGCAGATCGCCGTCGCCGGCTTCGACGACGTGCGCGGCGGCCGATTCGCTTCCCCTCCGCTGACCACGGTGTCCTTCGACAAGCGCGCCTTCGCGGAGACCACGCTGTCGATGCTCGCGGAGCGGATCGCCGACCGGTCCCTCCCACCGCGCCAGATCTTCATCCCGCACGAGATCATCGCGCGGGCGTCCACCGCGACGGACTGAGCCGACACGGACTGAGCCGACACGGACGGATTCCGCGAGGCGACTCGCCCGAAGTCCTTGACTCCCCGTTACAACGATGTAACGCTTCTGATCAAGCGCTACGACCGACTCGCTCGCGGGCCGTCGAACACCGTTCTGTCACGGGCGCTGCCACACGACGAGGAGGTCGACATGGTGTCACCATTCACCCGACGGGCGTTTCTGGGCGGTTCTCTCGCCGCGGCGAGCACTCTCGCTCTCGCCGGCTGTGCGAGCAGTCCGATCGGAGCCGGGCTCTTCGGCAGCCCGCTCAACCCCGAGCAGCTCATCTTCTGGAGCCTCTTCGGCGGCGGCGACGGCACCCGGATGCAGGAGATGCAGGCGGGCTACGCGGACGCGAACGGCGGCCCCGGCTCGCTCCAGGCCACCGTCTTCGCCTGGGGCAACCCGTACTACTCCAAACTGACGCTCGCCACCGTGGGCAACAAGCCGCCGGACGTCGCGGTCGCGCACCTCACGCGGGCGAAGCCGCTGTACGACGGCGGGATCCTCGACCCGATCACGGAGGAGGACCTCGCCTCGGTCGGCATGTCCTCCGCCGACTTCAACCCGGCCTCCTGGGACGCTCAGAAGACGGACGGCACGAACATCGCGATCCCGCTCGACACCCACCCGCTCGTGATGTTCTTCAACTCCGACATCTGCGGCCAGGCGGGGCTCCTCGATTCGGACGGGAAGCTGAAGGACCTCACCGGCCTCGAGACGTTCGAATCCGCGCTCGACGCGATCGCCAAGGTCACCGGCGGCACGGCGATCACCTTCGGGAACGTCAACGAGACCGCGACTCCCTGGCGGGTGTTCTGGACGCTCTACAACCAGATCGACGGCGTGACGCCGTTCCTCTCCGACAACGGAGCGACGATCTCGGTCGACCAGGACGCCTTCCTCCGGGTGACCACGACGATCCAGGACTGGGTGAACAAGGGCTGGCTGAACACGGGCCTCGACTACGCCGGTGCGCAGACGGCGATGTTCACGGGACAGTCCGGCATCTTCCTCCAGGGGGAGTGGGAGATCACCACGGCGCAGTCGATCGAGGGCCTCGCCTTCGGGATGGTGCCGGTTCCGCAGCTGTTCGACAGGCCGGCCGTGCAGGCCGACTCGCACACCTTCGTCCTGCCCCGCAAGGACCGCACCCCGGAGCAGCGCCTGCAGGCGATGGGATTCATCAAGTCGATGCTCGACCAGGGCCAGACCTGGGCGATGGGCGGCCATGTGCCCGCGTACCTCCCGACCCTCGAGAGCGCCGAGTACAAGGCGCTCGAACCGCAGGCCGACTACTCGTCCGCGGCCGACTACGCCGTCTACGACGACCCGGCCTGGTACGGCGGATCAGGATCGACCTTCGAGGTCACCGTGGGCGCGCAGCTCGCCCTCGTCCAGCAGCTGTCGCTGTCGCCCGAGGGAGCCTTGAAGGCCATCGAGGACCAGCTCGCGATCTACACGAACACCCCCAGCCCCCTCTGACCCGCTCTCGACCGCCGACCCCTGGAGGTACAACGACGTGACCGCCGCACCTGCCCTCATCCGCCCCGCCCCGACATCGACGTCGAATCGCGGCACCACGGGATCCCGCCGCACTCGCGGCGAGAGCCGGGGAGCCTGGCTCTTCATCGCTCCCTTCGGACTCTTCTATCTGGCCTTCCTCCTCGGGCCGGCCGTCTGGATGGTCGTCTCCAGCTTCTTCAACACCTCGACGGTGCGAGCGGGTCTGGGCTCGTTCGCCGGCTTCGCGAACTATGCCGAGATGCTCTCGCGCGCCGACTTCTGGAGCGCGATGTGGCACACGCTCCAGTTCACGCTGTACACGGTGCCCCCGCTCGTGATCATCGCCTTCGTCTTCGCGATCCTCACCAACCGGGTCCGGCACGGGCAGTGGTTCTTCCGCCTCGCGTTCTTCCTGCCGTACATCCTCCCGTCGGCGACCATCTCGCTGATCTGGCTGTTCATCTTCACGCCGGGCTCTGGCCTGTGGGCGACTGCGCAGGGCTGGTTCGGCATCACCGGCGCGACCGGCGTGCTGGCGGACCCGAGCACCGCGATGATCGGGATCGCGATCGCCACCGTCTGGTGGACCCTCGGCTTCAACTTCGTCCTCTACCTCGCCGGACTCCAGGAGATCCCGCGTGAGCTGTACGAAGCCGCGGCCATCGACGGGGCGACGCCCTGGCAGCAGATCCGCTTCATCACGCTGCCGCTGCTGAACCGCACGACGACGCTCGTGATCCTGCTGCAGATCATCGCGTCCCTGAAGATCTTCGATCAGGTCTACCTGATGACGTCCGGCGGCCCCGGCATCTCGACCCAGGTCGCGCTCTCACTCGTCACGAACGTCGGCTTCACCGACAACCGCCTGGGCGCGGCCTCCGCCGCATCGGTCCTCCTCCTCATCGTCATCGTCGCCATCGCGCTGATCCGTCAGTACATCGACCGCGCCGCCACCCGAAAGGCGGCCTGATCATGGCCATCACCGACGCTCCTCGTGCCACGAAGTCGCCGATCTCCGGCGCCGCTCCGATCGCCAGGCCGACCGCGGCCCGCGTGGGCGCGGGCAACAGGACCTTCAGCATCGTCTCGGCCGTCGTGCTCGTCGTCTTCGCGATCATCTGGCTCATCCCCAGCGTGTTCGCGCTCAAGACGTCACTGACCGCCAACGGGGTGGCTGCGCTCGGTGCCCCGGCGATCATGAAGGACCTCAACCCCACCCTGTACTCGTACGCCACGCTCTTCCGAGCCGGCGACATCTGGAACTGGTACCTCGCTTCGGGCATCACCTCGGTGGTCACGGCCGTGCTGACCGTCCTCTTCGCCTCGATGGCGGCCTTCGCACTGTCACGACTGAAGTTCCCCGGCTCCAACGTCGTGCTGCTGCTCATCCTGTTCGGGATCATGATCCCCGGCCAGGTGCTGATCATCCCGATCTTCCAGGAGCTCGGCGCGCTCAACCTGCTCAACACCTACTGGTCGGTGATCTTCCCCCAGGTTCCCGCCGCGATCGCGGTGTTCATCTTCAAGCAGTTCTTCGACGGCATCCCGAAGGAACTCGAGGAGGCCGCCCGCATCGACGGTGCCGGCCTGTGGAAGATCTACTGGTCGGTCATCATGCCGCTCTCGCGCCCCGTGATCGCGGCCGTCGTGATCCTCACGTTCGTCGGGGTGTGGAACAACCTCCTGCTGCCGCTGTTCGTGCTCTCGAACCCGAATCTGATGACCATCCCGGTCGGCCTCGCCACCGTGCAGGGGTCGTTCGGCCAGCGCTTCGCCGACATCCAGGCCGGTGCTCTGCTGGCGGCACTCCCGCTGATCATCATGTACCTGGCGTTCCAGCGTCAGATCGTCGAAGGCGTCACCGGTTCGGGCCTCAAGGGCTGACCGCCACCCTCGCCCCCGGGCGGGGACCCACTCTTCCTTCACCTACGTCAGGAGCTCCATGCCCACGGCACACATCGTCATCGACCGCGACTTCACGATCGGACCGGTGCCGCGTCGCCTGTTCGGCTCGTTCGTCGAGCACATGGGACGCTGCGTCTACACCGGCATCTACGAGCCCGGCCACGAGCAGGCCGACGAGCGCGGCTTCCGCCGGGACGTCCTCGCACTCGTCAAGGAGCTGGGCCCCACCGTCGTCCGCTATCCGGGCGGCAACTTCGTCTCCGGGTACAACTGGGAGGACGGTGTCGGCCCCGTGTCCGAGCGTCCCCGCCGCCTCGACGGTGCCTGGCACACGGTGGAGAGCAACGCCTTCGGGCTGCACGAGTTCGTGGACTGGTCGAAAGAGGCCGGCGTCGAGATCATGGAGGCCATCAACCTCGGCACCCGCGGCGTCGACGCGGCTCGCGAGCTCGTCGAGTACGCGAACCACCCCGGCGGCACCGCCCTGTCGGATCGCCGCATCGCCAACGGCGCCGCGGATCCGTTCGACATCAAGCTCTGGTGCCTCGGCAACGAGCTCGACGGCCCGTGGCAGATCGGCCATAAGACGGCCGACGAGTACGGTCGGCTCGCTCAGGAGGCCGGCAAGGCGATGCGCTTCGTCGACCCGTCCATCGAGCTCGTGGCCGTCGGATCCTCCAACTCGGGGATGGCGACCTTCGGCTCGTGGGAGCACACCGTCCTCTCCCACGCGTACGACGAGGTCGACTACATGTCGATGCACGCCTACTACCAGGAGCACGACGGCGACGCGGCGTCGTTCCTCGCCTCCTCCGTCGACATGGACTACTTCATCGAGTCGGTCGTCGCGACCTGCGATGCCGTGCGGGCCAAGCGCAAGGCGAAGAAGTACATCGACCTCTCGTTCGACGAGTGGAACGTCTGGTACCAGTCGGGCCTCGACACCGACGACCAGCCGAGCGCTGTCTCGCAGTCGTGGCGCGAGCACCCCCGCCTCATCGAGGACACGTACAGCGTGACCGACGCCGTCGTCGTCGGAACCCTGCTCAATTCGCTGCTGCGTCACGGCGACCGCGTCTCGATCGCCAACCAGGCGCAGCTCGTCAATGTGATCGCGCCGATCCGCTCGGAGGAGAACGGGCCGGCCTGGAAGCAGACGATCTTCTGGCCGTTCGCCCGGATGGCGGCACTCGCGCAGGGGCAGATCCTGCGCACGGCGGTGACCTCCGACAAGGTCGACGCAGGAACCTTCGGCGACGCCAACCAGGTGGACGTCTCCGCGACCTACGACGCCGACCGCGGCGTCGTCGCGTTCTTCCTCGCCAACCGCGGACTCGACGACGCATCGGCCGTCTCGATCTCGCTGCGCGGCTTCACGGGCGGCAGAGTGCTGCGCGCTGAACTGCTGGAGGTGCCGTCCGGTGGCACGCGCCACACGGCGAACACGCTCGACGCGCAGGACGCCGTCGGGCTCGTGCCGCTCGCGGGAGTGGTGGTCGACGGCTCCGTCGTGACACTGGCGCTGCCCGCGCTGTCGTGGGCGGTCGTGGAAGTGTCGGTGAGCGCGGCGTAGGGGAGGGGCCCGAGCCGTGGACGCGCGCGAACCCGCCCCGCGCCGCAGCTCGCCCGCCGTGCGCCGGTAGCCTTATCGCATGGCTGAACGCACCTCCTGGTCGCTCGGTCGCGCACTGCGCGGCCTGTTCGAGAAGCGCACGATCGACGACCAGACCTGGGACGACCTCGAGACCGCCCTGATCACGGCCGACTTCGGCCCGGACATCACCGAGGAGATGGTCGAGGACCTCCGCGCCAAGGTCGCCCGCTACAACACGACCGACCCGCGCGACCTCCAGCGGATGCTCCGCGAGTCGCTCGAGGAGCGCCTCTCCAAGTACGACACGACGCTGAAGCTCAGCGAGCGGCCGGCAGTGATCCTGGTCGTCGGCGTGAACGGCGTCGGCAAGACCACCACCATCGGCAAGTTCGCCAAGTTCCTCCGCAACTTCGACCGGAGCGTCGTGGTCGGGGCCGCCGACACCTTCCGCGCCGCCGCGGTCGACCAGCTCGCCACCTGGGCGCATCGCGCCGACGCGCAGATCGTCCGGCCGCAGCAGGAGCGCCAGGATCCGGCCTCCGTCGCCTATCAGACCGTCGAGTACGCGAAGACCCACGGCATCGAGATGGTCATCATCGACACCGCCGGGCGCCTGCACACCAAGGGCGGCCTGATGGACGAGCTCGGCAAGATCAAGCGCGTCGTCGAGAAGCAGGCACCGATCTCCGAGATCCTCCTGGTCCTCGACGCGACCACCGGTCAGAACGGCCTGATGCAGGCCCAGGCCTTCATCGAGCACGCCGGCGTCACCGGCCTCGTCATCACCAAGCTCGACGGCTCGGCCAAGGGCGGCTTCGTCCTCGCCGTCCAGGAGAAGACCGGCATCCCCATCAAGCTCGTCGGCCAGGGCGAGGGCATCAACGACCTCACCGGCTTCACCCCCCACGTCTTCGCCGCCCAACTCGTCGCCTGACCCCCCCGCTTCCGCGAGATGCCACTTGTGCCCGCGACACGCCGTGAAACGCGCGCACAAGTGGCATCTCGCGGGAGGGGGGGCCGGTCAGACCGCCTGGGAGAAGCCCAGGGCCGCGTCCGCCAGGTGGCGCAGGTGCTCGGGGACGGGCAGGCCCTTCGACTCCATCGAGCGGGCCCAGAGGCGGCCGGCGCGGTAGGAGGAGCGCACCAGCGGCCCCGAGAGCACGCCGAGGAAGCCGATGTCCTCCGCCTCCTCCTTGATCGCGACGAACTCCTCCGGGTGCACCCAGCGGTCCACCGGCAGGTGCCGCGGCGTCGGGCGGAGGTACTGCGTGATCGTCACGATGTCGGTGCCCGCGTCGTGCAGGTCCTGCAGCGCCTGCGAGATCTCCTCCCGCTCCTCGCCCATGCCGAGGATGAGGTTCGACTTCGTGATCAGCCCCGCGTCGCGCCCCTGGGTCAGCACGTCGAGTGAGCGCTCGTAGCGGAAGGCCGGTCGGATGCGCTTGAAGATCCGCGGCACCGTCTCGACGTTGTGCGCGAAGACCTCGGGCCGGGCGTCGAACACCCGCTGCAGGTGCTCGGCCCGCCCGGTGAAGTCCGGCACCAGGATCTCGACACCCGTCCCCGGCGCCTGCGCATGGATCTGCCGGATCGTCTCGGCGTAGAGCCAGGATCCCTCGTCCGGCAGATCGTCGCGCGCCACCCCGGTCACCGTCGCGTAGCGGAGGTTCATCCGCGCCACCGACTCGCCCACCCGGCGCGGCTCGTCGGAGTCGTAGTCCGCGGGCTTGCCGGTGTCGATCTGGCAGAAGTCGCAGCGGCGGGTGCACTGCGAGCCGCCGATGAGGAACGTCGCCTCGCGGTCCTCCCAGCACTCGAAGATGTTGGGGCAGCCCGCCTCCTGGCAGACCGTGTGCAGCTCCTCGTCCTTCACCAGCGATTGCAGCTGCCGGTACTCCGGGCCCATCACGGCCTTGGTCTTGATCCACTCGGGCTTGCGCTCGATCGGCGTCTCGGCGTTGCGGACCTCCAGACGCAGCAGCTTCCGCCCGCCGGTCTCGGCGCTCACGCCGCGACCCCGGCGATCGCGGCCTCGGCGGCGAAGGCGGGCGCCGCCTCCCGGAACCTCGCCTGGACCCGCGCGCGCACCGCCGCCATCGCGGGCGCCTCACCGCGCTCGCGCTCGAGAGTGGTGACCCCGGCGTCGGCGATCCCGCACGGGATGATCCGCGAGTACGGCTCGAGGCTGTTCGACACGTTGAGCGCGAAGCCGTGCATCGTCACGCCGTGCGCCACTCGGACGCCGATGGCGGCGATCTTGTCGGCGCCGTCACCCCGGCGGATCCAGACCCCTGAGCGCCCGTCGACCCGCTCGCCCGTCACGCCCAGGTCGTCGAGCACCTCGATCAGCACGCCCTCGAGCGATCGGACGTACGCCACCACGTCGACCGGCTCGCGCAGCCGCACGATCGGATAGCCGACCAGCTGACCCGGTCCGTGCCAGGTCAGCCGTCCGCCGCGGTCGACGTCGACCACCGGGGAGCCGTCGACCGGCCGCTCGTGCGCCTCCGTCCGCTTGCCCGCCGTGTAGACGGACGCGTGCTCGCAGAGCACCAGCGCGCCGGGCCGCGCTCTGGCGACCACCTCGCCGTGCAGGCGGCGCTGCAGCTCCCAGCCGTCGCGGTAGTCCAGGGGATCCGCGGCATCGCCCGCGAGCAGAGTCTCGATCACGCCGCCACCCTAGACGATTTCTTGCACTCGGTACAGTTAATGCCGTCCTGCGCTCGGCGTCCGACGTCCGCGGAGCCTCCGGTAGAATTCCCGGCATCATGGCTACTTTCGGCACCCTCTCCGATCGACTCGTCGAGACCTTCAAGAACCTGCGCACGAAGGGCAAGCTCTCGGCCTCGGACGTCGACGGCACCGTCCGCGAGATTCGGCGCGCCCTGCTCGACGCCGACGTCGCGCTCGACGTCGTCAAGGCGTTCACCGGGAGGATCCGGGAGCGCGCCCTCGGCGACGAGGTGAACAAGGCGCTGAACCCGGCCCAGCAGGTCGTGCAGATCGTCAACGAGGAGCTCGTCGCGATCCTCGGCGGCCAGTCGCGCCGCCTCGAGTTCGCCAAGCGCCCGCCGACGGTCATCATGCTCGCCGGCCTCCAGGGTGCGGGCAAGACGACCCTCGCCGGCAAGCTCGGCAAGTACCTCGGCAAGGACGGCCACACCCCGCTCCTCGTCGCGGCCGATCTCCAGCGCCCGAACGCCGTGCAGCAGCTGCAGGTCGTCGGCGAGCAGGCCGGCGTCGCGGTGTACGCCCCGGAGCCCGGCAACGGCGTCGGCAACCCGGTCAAGGTCGCGCAGAACGCGATCCGCTTCGCGACCGACAAGCAGTACGACACGGTCATCATCGATACGGCCGGCCGCCTCGGCGTCGACGCCGACATGATGAAGCAGGCCTCCGACATCCGCCGCGTGACCAACCCGGACGAGGTCCTCTTCGTCATCGACGCGATGATCGGCCAGGACGCGGTCGCCACCGCGAAGGCCTTCCAGGAGGGCGTCGACTTCACCGGCGTCGTCCTCTCCAAGCTCGACGGCGACGCCCGTGGCGGCGCGGCCCTCTCCGTCGCCTCGCTCACCGGCCGCCCGATCCTCTTCGCCTCCACCGGCGAGGGCCTCGACGACTTCGAGCAGTTCCACCCCGATCGCATGGCGAGCCGCATCCTCGACCTCGGCGACGTGCTCACCCTCATCGAGCAGGCGCAGAGTGCGTTCGACGAGGACGAGGCGCGCAAGATCGCCGAGAAGATCATGGGGGACACGTTCACCCTCGACGACTTCCTCGGCCAGATGCAGCAGCTGCGCAACATGGGCTCGATCAAGAAGATGATCGGCATGCTGCCCGGCGCGAAGGGCATGCGCGAGCAGCTCGACCAGTTCGACGAGCGCGAGATCGTGCGCACCGAGGCGATCATCCAGTCGATGACCAAGGCCGAGCGGGTGAACCCGAAGCTGCTGAACGGCTCGCGGCGCCTGCGCATCGCCCGCGGTTCCGGCATGACCGTGACGGACGTCAACCAGCTCGTCCTCCGCTTCGACCAGGCCGCGAAGATGATGAAGACGGTCGCCAAGGGCGGCATGCCCAACGTCCCCGGCATGGGCCCCGTGCCCGGCGCCGGCTACCAGGGCCGCCCGAAGCCGCAGAAGAAGAAGAGCAGCAAGTCCGGGAACCCGGCGAAGCGCGCGGCGGAGAACGCGGCGATCTCCTCCGGTCCGCACTCCACCAACGCGGGCGGCTCGGGCTTCGGCCTCGGCGGCGGCTCCGGGGCGGGCGCGCAGCCCACGCCGGAGGAGCTGGAGCAGCTGCAGAAGCTCCTGGGCCGATGAGGGGCCTGCCGATGAGGGGCGCGCGCGCCGGTCTCGCGGTCGCCGCGGCGGCCGCCCTGGCCCTCGGCCTCGTCGGCTGCTCCGAGGGCTCGGGAGTCGACGCCGCGTCGGCACCGTCGCCGGACGAGCTCGTCGGCCGCTGGGTCACGGGAGTGTCCTACGAGTCGCCGGACGTCCCGTTCCTGCTCCTCGCCGAGGACGGCACGTGGACCGGCTCCGACGGCTGCAACGGCGTCCAGGGCGAGTGGTCGATCGACGGCGAGGGCTCGCTGACCGTCGAGGCCGGCCCCAGCACGATGATCGCCTGCGACGGCGTCGCGCTCCCGATGATCTTCGCCGACGCGATGATGGCCTCGATCGACGGCGGCCGCCTCCGCCTCTTCGACGCCGACGGCGCCACCACCGTGAAGCTCGCCCGCTCCACCACCGACGACGCCCCCACCGCGTCCCCCGACCCGGCCGGCGAGTAGCAGCCCCCCTTCCTTGCTGGTCGAGTAGCCCCGCAGGGGCGTATCGAGACCCACGTCCGTCAGTGCGATGGCTGCGTGATCTTCGCGTCCCGATCACGGTGGATCTCGATACGCCCGCTGCGCGGCCTACTCGATCAGCATGCTCCCGCGACTCCCGGAGCGCCCGCCGCGAGGTCTAGCGTGAAGCCATGACAACCGCTTCTCCGCGCCCCGTCCGCATCGGCGTCCAGATCGCCCCCCAGCACGTCTCCTACGAGGTCATCCGCGACACGCTCGCCGAGCTCGAGGACCTCGGCGTCGACATCGCCTTCAACTGGGACCACTTCTACCCGCTCTCCGGCGAGCCCGACGGCCTGCACTTCGAGGGCTGGAGCATGCTCGCCGCCTGGGCCGAGCAGACCAGCCGCATCGAGTTCGGCCCGCTGGTCACCTGCAACAGCTACCGCAACCCCGATCTGCTCGCCGACATGGCCCGCACCGTCGACCACATCAGCGCGAAGGGCGCCGAGGGCCGCCTCATCTTCGGCATCGGCTCCGGCTGGTTCGAGCGCGACTACCAGGAGTACGGCTACGAGTTCGGCACCGCCGGCTCCCGCCTGGACGAGCTCTCCGAGGCGATGCCGCGCATCCGCGCCCGGTGGGACAAGCTGAACCCGGCGCCCACCCGCGACATCCCGGTGATGATCGGTGGCGGCGGCGAGAAGAAGACCCTCCGCATCGTCGCGGAGCACGCCGACATCTGGCACAGCTTCTCCGACGTCCCCACCCTCGAGCGCAAGCTCGGCGTCCTCGCCGACTGGTGCTCGCGCGTCGATCGCGACATCGACGCCATCGAGATCTCGACCGGCGCGAGCGTCCGCGGGGGAGTCGGCGACGCCTCGTTCGGCGTGCTCGACCAGCAGTTCGACCTCGGCGCCCGCCTGTTCACGCTCGGCATCACCGGGCCGGACATCGACCTCGCTCCGGTGCGCGACCTGCTCTCCTGGCGCGACGGCAAGAACAGCACCACCCGCTGAGTGGACCGCCGGCGGTCAGTCGGGCGCGTCCGTCGCCCGCTGATCGCCGGGGATCGCCTGCGCGAGCCCGGCCTTCTCCGCGGCGAGCACGAAGGCGTCCGCGAGGGCGACCTGGCCTTCGGCCGTCGGGTGCACGCCGTCCTCGGCGAGCAGTCCGTCGGGCCGCAGCGGATCCGGGTACTCGAGCGAGATCCCGCCCGCCGCGTCCACGGCGTCCACGAGCGCCTCGTCGTAGGCGTTCAGGTCCTCCGGGCGCGGGTCCGGACCCCAGACCGAGTCGAGCGCGATCAGGCGCGCCGAGGGGGAGGCCTCGACGATCGCCTGCACAGCCGGCCCCATCGCGTCGGCGACCTCCTCCGGCGTCCAGCCGAGGTCGTTGCTGCTGGCGATCAGCACGATCGCGTCGGGCCGGGTGTCCGCGATCTCCTCGGCCCGGTCGCCGACGGCCGCTCCGCAGTCGCCGAGCTCGATGAAGCCGCCGCCGTCGCAGCCGAGGTTGTCGACGGTCCAGCCGAGGTCGGCGCCGACGAGAGCGGGCCACGCCTCGCTCGCGTCCAGGCCCAGGCCGCGGACGATGCTGTCGCCGACGATGGTGACCCGCGAGCCGGCGGGCAGTGCGCCGCCGAGGGCGAGGGGTGCGGAGTCGGACAGCGGATCCTCGGTCGGCGAGGGGAGGGGGACCGGGCTCGCCGTGGCGGAGGCGGAACCGCTCGGGCCGCTCGATCCGCCCGAACCGCTCGAGCCGTCCGATCCGCTCGTCGCGCTCGAGCACCCGGTGAGCATCAGTGCCGCGGCACCGAGCAGAGCGGCGGAGGTGAGGAACCGCCCCGTCACGCCCGCGGGTCCTTCAGGCCGTCGCGCAGCTCGCCGGCCAGCGCGCGGACCACGGAGCGCAGGTCGCCGTCGTTCTCGGCCGCGACCCGCAGCTGGCGCTGGTAGCTCGCGCCGGCCACCAGGATCAGCTCGACATCGGCGAGCTCGGCCGCGCAGTCGAGGCGCTCGGCCACCGGCGCCAGAGTCGCGAGCAGGTCGCGGATGTCGTCGGTCACCAGGCGCTCGTTGCCGGCCGCGTCGAGGATGACCTCCGCGTCGAGTCCGTACCGCGCTGCGCGCCACTTGTTCTCGCGGACATACCACGGCTGCATGGTGGCGAGCGTCTCGCCCGCGTCGAGCTTGGACGAGAGGTGCTCGACGAGGCACTGGATGAGCGCCGCGACCGCGCCGATCTCCTCCGGCGAGGACAGGCCGTCGCAGGCGCGCATCTCGATCGTGCCCCACTGCGGCGAGGGGCGGATGTCCCAGCGGACCTCGGTGTGGTCGTCGATGATGCCCGTGCGCATCATGTCGTCGACGTACTCCTCGTAGTTCGCCCAGGCACCGAACTGCGGCGGCAGTCCCGCGGTGGGCAGCTGCTGGAACATCAGCGCGCGGTTCGACGCGTAGCCGGTGTCGACTCCGCCCCAGAACGGGCTCGAGGCCGAGAGCGCCTGCAGGTGCGGGTAGTAGTCGAGCAGTGCGTTGAGGATCGTCAGGACCTTGTCGCGGTCCTCGATGCCCACATGCACGTGGATGCCCCAGATCATCATGTTGCGGCCCCACCACTGGGTCCGGTCGATCAGGCGGTGGTAGCGCTCCTTGTCGGTGACGGTCTGGTCGTACCACTGCGCGAAGGGGTGCGAGCCGGAGCAGACCAGGTCCAGCCCCATCGGGTCGGTGATCTCGCGGACCTGGCGCAGCTGGTCCTGCAGATCGGCGACGGCGTCGCGGACGGTGCGGTGCACTCCGGAGACCAGCTCGACGGTGTTCCGCAGCAGCTCGCCGGTGATCCGCGGGTGCGGCGAGCCGTCCTCGCCGCGGAGCGCCTCGAGCACGACGTCGGCGACGTTGGCGAGATCGCCCGTCTGCCGGTCGACGATGGCCACTTCCCACTCGATCCCGAGGGTGGAGCGGTCGGATTCGGCGAAGGTGATCTCCATGACGGCGTCCTCGTCAGTCCGGCGTCCACCGGGTCGGGACGCACCCCCACATCCTCGCATCCGGGACCGGAGCGGATGCCGTGCGGCGGCTTCCCGTGTCGGCGCCGCAGGGCGCGGGTTTTTCTGGCAGAATGATCCGTCGGGTCCGAGGCGGTCGACCCTCTACTCACCGCCGAAGAAACCCCCTCGAGCTTCCGGCCGGGTGTGCCCCCACGCTCACGGCTCAGTTCATCCATCATCGACCTCACGGTCAACGACCACACAGGAGAATTGTGGCTGTCAAGATTCGTCTGAAGCGCCTCGGCAAGATCCGAGCGCCCTACTACCGCATCGTCGTCGCCGACTCGCGCACCAAGCGCGACGGCCGCGTGATCGAGGAGATCGGCCAGTACCACCCGACCGAGCAGCCCTCGTTCATCAAGGTCGACTCGGAGCGCGCGCAGTACTGGCTCGGAGTCGGCGCGCAGCCGACCGAGCAGGTCGCCGCGATCCTCAAGCTGACCGGCGACTGGGGCCGCTTCAAGGGCGACGCCGATGCCGTCAGCACCGTCCAGGTGAAGGAGCCCAAGGCCCCCTTCGTCGTCGACGCGAAGAAGAAGCCGGTCCTCAAGCCGAAGTCCGAGGCTCCCGCCAAGGCCACCGCGCCCGAGGCACCCGCCGCCGACGAAGCCTCCACCGAGGCGTAGTCAATGCTCGCTCCCGCCGTCGAACACCTCGTCAAGGGGATCGTCGAGAACCCCGATGAGGTCAAGGTCGTGGCTACGAGCTCCCCGCGCGGAGAGGTCCTCGAGGTGCGCGTGCACCCCGAGGACCTCGGCCGCGTGATCGGACGTTCCGGTCGCACCGCCAAGGCCGTCCGCACACTCGTCGCTGCCCTCGCCGACGGGCGACGCGTGCGCGTCGACGTCGTCGACACCGACAAGTAGGGTGGCGGCCCCCGCAGCGGGCACGACGCAGCTCCGCGTCGCCCGACTCACCAAGGCCCACGGGCTCAAGGGCGCGATCAAGCTCGAGCTCTACACCGACGAGCCCGACAAGCGCTTCACCCCCGGCGCCACCTTCACGCTCCAGGTGCCGCGCACCTCCGAGTGGCACGGCAAGAAGCTCGAGCTCGCCGAGCTCCGCTGGTACAACAGCCACCCCGTCGCGTTCTTCAAGGGCATCGCCGACCGCGACGCCGCCGAGACCCTCCTCAAGGCGATCCTCTGGATCGACGAGGAGGTGCAGACCGAGCCCGGCGACGACGACTCCTGGTACGACTACCAGCTGGTCGGCATGTCCGTCGTCCGCGACGGCCGCGAGGTCGGCACGGTCCGCCGCGTCGACCACTTCCCCGCGCAGGACCTCCTGATCGTCGGCACCCCGTCGGGCGAGGTGATGGTCCCGTTCGTGAACGCGATCGTGCCGTCCGTCGACCCCGTCGCCGGTGTCGTCACCGTCACGCCGCCGATCGGCCTCTTCGAGGAGGCTCCCGAGGAGGAGCCGGCCGAGGTGGACCTCAGCGGCGTCGACCTCTCCGACCCCGAGCTGGCCGCGGCCGCTCCGGTCGAGGAGGAGGGCGAGACCCCCGACTCCGCTGATGCCGACTCGGCCGACGCCGACGCCGATGCCGTGACCCCGGACTCCCAGGAGGAGCCGCGGTCGTGAGGATCGACATCGTCACGATCTTCCCGGAGTTCTTCGGCGTCCTCGACATCAGCCTGCTCGGGCGCGCGCGCCAGAGCGGGCTGATCGAGCTCGGCGTGCACGACCTCCGCTCCTTCACCCACGACCGGCACCGCACCGTCGACGACACGCCCTACGGCGGCGGCGCAGGCATGGTGATGCGGCCGGAGCCGTGGGGCGAGGCGTTCGACACGATCCTCGATCCGGCCGCGGACCCGCTGGTGATCTTCCCCTCGCCGGCCGGCGAGGTCTTCACCCAGGCCACCGCGCGCGAGCTCGCGCAGGAGTCGTCGCTCGTCTTCGGCTGCGGCCGCTACGAGGGCATCGACCAGCGCGTCGTCGACCACACCGCCGAGCGCGCCCGGGTGCGGATGATCAGCCTCGGCGACTACGTCCTCAACGGGGGAGAGGTCGCCGTGATGGCGATGATCGAGGCCGTCGGCCGCCTCGTGCCCGGCGTCGTCGGCAACCCGGCGAGCCTGGTCGAGGAGAGCCACTCCGACGGCCTGCTCGAGTACCCCAGCTACACCAAGCCCGCCTCCTGGCGCGGCCTCGACGTCCCCCCGGTGCTGCTCAGCGGCAACCACGGAGCGATCGCCGCCTGGCGCCACGAGCAGAGCGTCGAGCGCACCCGCCGCGTCCGCCCGGAGCTCCTGCCCTGACCCCCTCCCGCGAGATGCCACTTGTGCACGCTTTTTGCGGCGTGTCGCGTACCCAAGTGGCATCTCGCGGCGGGGATCAGCGCTCCAGGGTGAGGTGGCGTTCGCGGAGGGCGAGGAAGAGCGGGAAGGCGAAGGCCAGGGCGACCAGCGGGGCGAGCAGGACGAGGATCCAGACGCGCTTCATCCCCACGCGGCGGCCCTCGATCACCATGAAGGCGACCGCGGCGATCGCGACCACCAGCAGGTCCGTCGTGATCGACGAGACCGCGGGGCCGCCGCTCGCGAGATCGCCGAGGAAGTCGACGCTCTCCAGCACCGCCAGGATGTTGTAGGTCCAGGTGCCGATGAGGCCCGCGACGGCGAGCACGAGGTAGATCACGGCGAGCGGCGTCCAGCCGCGGCGCAGCCGGCTCATCGCGCTACCTCGGTGGAGGCGCGCCGGACGGCGACGACCGCGGCGAGGACCAGGACGACCGTCACCGCGCCGCCCACGGCGAGCGTGAGCGCATCCGGAGAGACGATCGACTGCCCGCGCAGCGCCTGCCAGCAGGTCAGCGCGACGACCGCCGACCACGCGAGCGCTGCGATCGCGACCAGCCGCAGCCGCAGTGTCGCATCGCTCAGCAGTCGCACCCGCGACCCCAGCCGCGCGAGCGCGAAGGCCAGCAGCGGCAGCCCCTGCAGCGCGTGCATCCCGACGAAGTGCGGGATCCGCAGATCGCCGCCCGTGGTGCTCCAGCCGAGCAGCGGAAGGCCCGCGCCGCCGTCGGCCACGCCGACCGCGTGCGCGCCGACGACGCCCTGGTAGTCCGAGAGCTGCGCGGCGGTCGGCCCGGTCATCAGGAAGGCGAGCGCCATCCCGACTAGTCCGATCACGAGGCCGGCCCGGACCGCGAGGGTGAGCGATGGGTCGCCGAGCGGCACCCGCGCCAGGAGCGCCGCGAGCACCAGCGTGACCAACCAGACGACGACGATCGACACCGCCATCGCCGCCCACAGCACCGAGTGCAGCGGCGTCGTGACGTTGAAGTGGCTCGTGACGCCGACCGCGGCGGCGCCGCCGATGACGACCATCTCGATCCCGAGTCCGGCGACGGCGATGCTGCCGAGGATCCGCGCGAGCCGCCGGCGGCGCGCGGGGACGAGGCCGATCAGCCAGGCGAGGGTCAGCGCGTAGACGGCGATGGAGAGGCAGAACTTCAGCGGCTTGGCCCAGAGCGGCTGCCCGCCGAGCTCGCGCGGGTCGGCGAGGAGCAGGACGAGGCAGGCCAGGACCCCGACGGCCATCGCCGCGGCGAGGACGAGCAGCGGGCGGTGCGGGCGGGCGGGGGCCGCTGCGGCACGCTCCGGACGCTGGATCGTGGCGGTCATCGCGCCACCTCGGCGTTCTCCCGCGCCGCGGTGCGCTCGGAGGCGGGTGCGGAGTCCTGCCGCTCCCCGAACCTCCGCTGCGTCTCGCGGGCCTGCGCGACGCGGCGCATCGACTGCAGCACGACGTCGCCGAGGGCCGTGCCGACCGCGGCGATGGAGGTCTGCTCGCTCACGCTGCTGCGCGCCTCGAGCTCGTCCAGGTCCGCGCTCGCGACGATCTCCGCCGCCCGGGCGTAGGCCTCGAGCCACGACGGCGTCATCCCGCCGCCGGAGAGCTCCAGGGCGTCGAGCGCCCTGGCCGCCGTCCGCACAGCAGGGTGCGCGCAGTAGTCGTCGCCGACGATCGCCTGCACCCGCTCGAGCGAGGCGGCCGACGCGGGGGCCCCGGAGTCGACGTTCGCTGAGACGACGTCCTGCGCCACCTCGAACGCGACCGCCGGGGGAGCGCCCTCGTCCAGCACGGCCGTGATCCGCTTCGCGCCGGCGATGCCGACTCCGCCGCTCTCGATCAAGGCGCGCAGCAGGCGGAGCCGGGCGAGGTGGTCGTCGCCGTAGTCGGACCGCTGGGGCCCCGAGGCGGTGCCCGGTGGCAGCAGTCCCTCGCGGATGTAGTACTTGATCGTGGGCAGGCTGACGCCGCTGAGGCGGCTGAGCTCCGAGACTCGCATGCGGATAGTATCGCTATCGGATACCGCGGCTGTCCAGTGCTCAGCGCTCGATCTCCGGAGTCGAGCTCAGTCCCGAGCGGAGAGCACGATGTTGCCCGTCTCCGTGATCGCGATCGTGTGCTCCATGTGCGCGCCGCGCGAGCCGTCGCGGCTGCGGAGGGTCCAGCCGTCCTTGTCGGTGTAGATCTCGTCGGTGGTCTGCAGGAACCACGGCTCGATCGCGACGACGAGGCCCGGGCGCAACGGGTAGCCGCGGCCGGCGCGGCCGTCGTTGGCGATGTGCGGGTCGCCGTGCATCGTGCGGCCGACGCCGTGCCCGCCGAAGTCGGTGTTGATGCTCAGGCCCTCGGCCCGCGCGACCGCGGCGATCGCGGCCGAGATGTCGCCGATCTTCCTGCCCGGCTGCGCGGCGGCGATGCCGGCCTCGAGTGCGCGGGTCGTGGTGTCGACCAGCTTCAGGTCCTCCGGGCGCGGCGTGCCGACGGCGACGGTCAGCGCCGAGTCGGCGACCCAGCCGTCGACGGAGGCGGCGAAGTCGAGGGTCAGCAGGTCGCCGTCGCGCAGGCGGTAGTCGAAGGGCAGCCCGTGCAGCACGGCGTCGTTGACCGACGTGCAGATCACCTTGCCGAACGGGCTGGCGCCGAACGACGGGTGGTAGTCGATGTAGCAGGACTCCGCGCCGGCCGAGCGGATCATGTCGTGAGCGAGGCGGTCGAGCTCGAGCAGGTTGACGCCCACGGCCGCGGCGGCGGACGTCGCCTTCAGCACCTCGGCGACGAAGCGGCCGGCCGGGCGCATCTCCTCGATCTCGGCGGGTGTGCGCAGCTCGATCATGCTGATCCTCTCGGTGGTCGCTGAGGCGTTCTTCAGCGGTCGTGGGTACCGTCGGTGCATGCGCACGAGACGGGCTTTCGGTTCCTGGCTGTACCCGGCGGCGGTCGTCCTGCCGCTCTGGATCCTCCTGGGGTACGGACTCTTCGGAGGATCGAGCGGGTGGACCGTGCTCGGCCTGGTCATCGCCCTCCCTATTCTGGCGGTCGCCCTGGCCGTCGTCGCGAGCATCGTGGCGTTTCGAGTGACCGTGCGGCCGACGAGGACGCCCGCCTGGGGCGATCTGGCCGCGGTCGGCGCCTGGCACGCCTCCCTGATCGCCTTCGGCTTCTTCCCGCCCGGGGCGTGGGCTCTCGGCCTGCTCTCGATCGTGCTGGGCGTCGCCGCGTTCGCCCACTCCGGCTGGCGGTTCCTCACGGACGCGCGGGCGACGCTCCTCGCGTTCGCCGCGGCCGCCGAGGTGCAGGCCCAGGGCGGTCCGCCCCCCGTGACGGACGAGCGCTTCGACCCCGACCGCCCTCAGGACGGTCAGACGATCGTCCTCTGACGCTCTCGAGCCGCCGTCCCCGGGTCGATCCCTCGAAAGTCGCGGTAGTCGCGCTCGACCACCGCAACTTTCGCGTGGTGGGGGAGTGCGCCCGCCTCCCCGACCGGGGCGTCGCTTTGACGGGCGCTCCGGCGCCGTGGCAGAATGAGCGCTTGTGCCTCGCGCAGGCTCTGCCACAGGGGAGCCGCGACGACGTGGGCACGACCGACTTCCATCACCGAAACGGTGTTCGACCTGTGGCGGGCACGGAGAGCGACTGAACATGCACATCCTCGACTCACTCGATGCGGCTTCCCTCCGCACCGACATCCCCGAGTTCCGCGCCGGCGACACCGTCAAGGTGCACGTCAACATCGTCGAGGGCACCCGCTCGCGCATCCAGATCTTCCAGGGCGTCGTCATCGGCCGCTCCAACGAGGGCGTCCGCGAGACCTTCACGGTCCGCAAGGTCAGCTTCCAGGTCGGCGTCGAGCGCACCTTCCCGGTGCACTCCCCGGTGATCGACCACATCGAGGTCGTCACCCGCGGCGACGTCCGCCGCGCGAAGCTCTACTACCTCCGCAACCTCCGCGGCAAGAAGGCGAAGATCAAGGAGAAGCGCGACGCCTGAGCGGCGCCCGCACAGCTTCACCCGGACCCCGGCCCATCTATGATGGACCGGGGTCCGACCCTTTCCCGGGGCGGTACGACCCGGTGATCCACAGACCGGCGCGGCAGTGCGCGGGTCGACCACAGTAGGGGCCACGGCACGCATGACTGACAGCACGGCCCCCGTGACGATCCCGCACGAGGGCGGTCGTCACTCCGCCGAACCGGGCGACGAGCACCCGCCCGGCCGCCGGCGCCGAGGGGTCCTGCTCTTCCTCCGCGACGTGCTGATCATCGTCGTGGTCGCCGTCCTGGTGTCGTTCCTGGTCAAGACGTTCCTGATCCGCTCGTTCTACATCCCGTCCTCCTCGATGGAGCAGACGCTGGTCGAGAACGACCGGATCCTGGTGAACGAGCTCGTGCCGGATCTGGTGCCGATCTCGCGAGGAGACGTCGTCGTCTTCCGCGATCCGGGCGGCTGGCTCTCGCCGACCACCGAGCCCGACGTCCCCGCCTTCCAGGCCGCCGTCGACTCCGCGCTCGCGCTCGTCGGCCTCACCGCGCCGGACAGCAACGACCACCTCATCAAGCGCGTCATCGGCCTGCCCGGCGACCACGTGACCTGCTGCACCCCGCTCGGGCAGATCGAGATCAACGGCAACCCCGTCTCCGAGCCGTACGTGAAGCTCCCCGACGGCGTGCAGGCCGTCTCGGCGACCCCGTTCGACGTGGTCGTCCCCGAGGGCTCGCTCTGGGTGATGGGCGACAACCGCTACAACTCCGCCGACTCCCGCTACAACACCGACAAGCCGGGCAACGGCTTCGTGCCGATCGACAACGTCGTCGGCCGCGCGATCCTGGTGACGTGGCCCGTGCAGCAGTGGGCCTGGCTGGACGACTACCCGTCGGTCTTCCGCGGCGTCGAGACCGAAGCGGCCGAGGACCACTCCGAGGCGCAGCCGACGACGAGCGGCGAGGGCTAGGTGGTCGTCACCGACCCGGATCTCCGTCAGGAGCGCCGGCTCTTCCGCGAGGGCTACGAGAGCGTCATCGGCTGCGACGAGGTCGGCCGCGGCGCGATCGCCGGCCCGGTCTCCGTCGGCGTCGTCGCGATCGGTGCGCGGTGCGGTCGCTTCCCGGAGGGCCTGCGCGACTCGAAGCTGCTCGCTCCGGCGCGGCGCGAGGCGCTGCTGCCGGGTGTCGTGAAGTGGGTGTCCGGCTGGGCGATCGGCGAGTCCTCCGCCGACGAGATCGACGACACCGGAATCATCGCCGGGCTCGGCCGGGCCGCCTCGCGCGGGATCGAGCGGCTGGTGGAGCAGGGCGTGGACCTCTCCCGCGCCGTCGTCCTGCTCGACGGCAAGCACGACTGGCTGACGCCCGCCCTCGGGCCCTGGGCGGCGGAGCTGACGATCGTCACCCGGATCAAGGCCGACCGCGACTGCGCCTCCGTCTCGGCCGCCTCCGTGCTGGCGAAGGTCGGCCGCGACGGCCAGATGGTGCGCCACCACGACGACTTCACGGACTACGCCTGGGACAGCAACAAGGGCTACGGCAGCGCCGCGCACTGGGCGGGGCTGGACCGCGTCGGGCCGTCGCCGCTGCACCGCGTGACCTGGCTGTCGAAGTCGCGCGACGCCGCCGCCGTCCCGGTATAGGGCCGCCTCGGCGTAGGATTGGTGAACGATGGATGAGGACGAGTTCGAGGACTACGACCGCGAGGTCGAGCTGGCACTGTACCGGGAGTACCGCGACGTCGTCTCGCAGTTCTCGTACGTCGTCGAGACCGAGCGGCGCTTCTACCTCGCCAACGAGGTCGAGCTGGTCCGCCGCGACACCGAGCACGACTTCTACTTCGAGCTGACCATGCGCGACGTCTGGGTCTGGGACGTCTACCGCTCCGACCGCTTCGTGAAGTCCGTCCGCGTGCTGACCTTCAAGGACGTCAACGTCGAGGAGCTCTCCCGCAAGGAGTTCGAGCTCCCGAAGGAGCTCGCCCTCGACGAGTAGCCCCCCTCGCTGGTCGAGTAGCCGCCGAAGGCGGCGTATCGAGACCCACGGCCGTCCGCAGGACGCCTCCGAGGATGCCGACCCCGGCCACCCGCCTCACTCCGGCAGTACCCCGAGCTCCGCGACCCGCACGGCGCGTCCCGACTCGAGCGAGCGGTTGCCCGCGATGCCGACCGCGATCGAGCGGAGCCCGTCGCGGTAGTCGGCGGCCCTGCCGAGCGGGTCCTCGTCCGCCCCGCGGAAGAGGTCGCGCAGCATCCGGTCGTCCCCGCCGCCGTGCGCTCCGGCCGCACTCGTGATCGGGACCTCGACGGCCGCCTCCCAGTGCCGCTGCAGGAGCAGCCGCTCCCCGTTCGGGCGCAGTCCGTAGGCGTGCGCCGCCGCACCCGTGGCGGAGCGGTCGACCGCGATCCGGCCGTCCTCGTCGGGCAGCACGGCGCCGCGCTCGACCACGTCGAGCTCCACCCGGCCGAGAGTGCCGTTGATCGCGACGCGATAGCCCTCCCACGGCGAGTGCGCGTGCAGGGCGTAGCTCAGCGTCGCGCCGCCGCGGTAGTCGACGATCAGGGCCAGGTTGTCCTCGATCGTGATCCCCGGATCGAAGGCCGACCGGTCGCGGCGGTAGCCGTCGTGATGCTCGGCGTCGAGGTAGAGGGCGCTCAGGCGCGCGTCCCGGCGCATGTCCAGGGCGAACGGGTCCGCTGACGAGGCGTCGTCGCTCCCGCGGTCCTGGCTCACGCTGCGCTCGTGGCGCTCGGCGTTCTCCGCTCCGTAGAAGCGGAGCCCGCCGGAGGCGAAGACGCGCTCGGGCACGTCGTCGAGCCACCAGTTGACCAGGTCGAAGTGGTGCGAGGCCTTGTGCACGAGCAGTCCACCGGAGACGGGCTTGTCGCGGTGCCAGCGGCGGAAGTAGTCGGCACCGTGCGAGGTGTCGAGGAGCCACTCGAACGAGAGCGACGTGACGGTGCCGATCGCGCCGCTCGCCACCAGCTCCTTCAGGGCCGAGTTGCGCGGCGAGTAGCGGTAGTTGAAGGTGATCACCGGGGTGCGGCCGGTGGCGCGGGCCGACTCCGCGACGAGCCGGGCGCCGGCCTCGTCGATGGTGAGCGGCTTCTCCACGACGACGTCCACCCCGGCGCGCAGGCAGCGGTCGAGGAAACCGGCGTGGGTGACGTCGGGCGTGGTCACGATCACGCGGTCGACGCGCTCCTCGGCGAGGACGCGCTCGAGGTCGTCCGGACCGGCGAGCCGCGGGCGCGCGGGCGCACCGTGGCGCACCGCCGCCTCCGCCGCGTACTCGGCCCGCGTCGGGTTGGCCTCGACGACCGCGACGAGCTCGGCCACCTCCGCGTGCGGTCCGGCGATCGCCCGGACGTACATCTCGGCGCGGTGCCCGGCGCCGATCAGGGCGTAGCGGAGGCGGGTGGTCGTCATGGCGGGGGAGTCCTTCGGTCGGGGGCGTTGTTCAGGGGTTCGAGGTGGCGGCGGTCGACGGCTGGTCTGTGGCAACGTCCGCTGGTCGGGCACCCGCCACGGCCCTCCCGCTGGTCGAGTGGCCGCCACAGGCCACCTGCTGGTCGAGTAGCCGCCGTAGGCGGCGTATCGAGACCCGCCCCCACAGTCGCACACGCTGATGTAGTGGAAGCGTCGCCCCACCCGATCCCCCTCCACAGCTCCTCCTCGCGTGATCCCTCCCCAGATCCGCCGCCCGCCGCCCCACCCGCTTCCGACCTCGGCGACTCTTCCCGCGGGAGGTTCTGCATGGACAAGGACGAGTTGGGCCGCCGCGGCGAGGAGATCGCCGTGGCGCATCTGCGGGAGCGTGGTTTCGAGATCCTCGACCGCAATTGGCGGGTGCGTGAGGGGGAGTTGGACATCGTGGCGCGCGAGGGTGTGGCGTTGGTGGTGGTGGAGGTGAAGACGCGGTCCTCGACGCGGTTCGGGCTGCCGGTCGAGGCGATCACGCGGGTGAAGGGGCAGCGGTTGCGGCGGCTGGCGTATGCCTGGGCGCATGCGCATGATCAGCGGTGGCAGCATCTGCGGATCGATGCGGTGGGCATCGTGGCGCCGGAGGGTGTGCCGACGCAGGTGCGGCACATCCGGGCGGTGGCGTGATGGGGCTGGGGCGGACGTCCGCGGTCGGGCTGGTCGGCTTCAGCGGCGCGGTGGTCGGTGTCGAGGCGCACTCCGCCGACGGCACGCCGGGAATGATGATCATCGGGTTGCCGGATGCGGCGCTGTCGCAGGCGAAGGAGCGGGTGCGGTCGGCGGCGATCAACTCGGGGAGTGTGATCGCGGAGTACAAGATCACGGTGAACCTGTCGCCGGCGGCGATGCCCAAGCACGGGTCGGCGTTCGATCTGGCGATCGGGCTCGCGGCGCTGGCGGCGCTGGGGGAGGTGAACCGGGAGTCGGTGGCGGCGGTGGTGCACATCGGCGAGCTCGGGCTCGACGGGCGGCTGCGCTCGGTGCCCGGGGTGCTCCCGGCGGTGCTCGCTGCGGCGAGTGAGGGCCGGCGGCGGGTGATGGTGCCCGACGACGACCGGCTCGAGGCCGAGCTGGTCGACGGGGTGGACGTGATCGCGGTGTCCTCGCTCGCCGCGGCGGCGGTGTGGCACGGGGCGGAGTGGGAGGTGCCGGCGCTGGCGGAGCGGGCCGCACGCCCGTCGCCTGTCGCCGTCGAGCCGGAGTCGCGGCTCGACCTCGCGGACGTGATCGGCAACGAGGAGGCCGCCGCGGCGATGGTCGCGGCGGCGGCCGGTGGGCATCACGTGTTCCTGCTCGGGCCGCCCGGCGCGGGCAAGACGATGCTCGCGTCGCGACTGCCCGGGATCCTGCCGGACCTCGACGACGAGGCCGCGCTCGAGGCGACCTGCATGCGCTCGCTCGTCGGCGAGCACACCGGCGGCGCTCTCGTGCGGCGCCCGCCGTTCGAGAGCCCGCACCACTCGGCCTCCGCGGCGGCGATCGTCGGCGGGGGGAGCGGCCGCATCCGCCCGGGAGCCGTGGCACGCGCCACCCGGGGCGTGCTCTTCCTCGACGAGGCCCCCGAGTTCTCGTCCGTCGCGCTCGACGCGCTGCGGCAGCCGCTCGAGTCGGGCGTGATCCGCATCCACCGAGCGAATGCGGTGGCCGAGTTCCCGGCGCGGGTGCAGCTCGTGCTCGCTGCGAACCCGTGCCCGTGCGGGCGGCACGGGATCCGGGGGGAGGTGTGCACGTGCTCGCCCGCGGTGCGGCGCCGCTATCTCGCCCGACTGAGCGGTCCGCTGCTCGACCGCGTCGACATCCGCCTCTCCGTCCGCCGCATCGGTGCCGCGCAGCTCGCGGTACGGCGTGACGAGCCGGGGCTCACCACCGCTCAGGCCCGCGCCCGGGTGGTCGCCGCTCGCGCCCGAGCGCGAGGGCGCCTGGCGGGCACCCCCTGGTCGACGAACGCCGAGGTCTCCGGCGCCTGGCTCCGAGCGGCCGGGCAGCGGCCGACCGCGCAGGAGTCGAGCACCCTGGACCGCGCCCTGGAGCGAGGTCTGGTGACGATGCGCGGCTACGACCGCGTCCTGCGCCTCGCCTGGACGCTCGCCGACCTCGACGAGGCCGAGCGACCGACCACGGGGCACCTCGCGCGAGCGCTGGTCCTGCGGGGAGGCGCCTCATGATCGCCGTCGCGGAGCTGTTCGACCGGGTCGAGCTGCGCTCCGCCCGCCGGCTGCTGCCCGAGGGAAGCGAGTCCGATCCGGTGGAGGCGCTCGCGCGAGCGGCCTGGTCGTCGCTCGCCGAACCGGGGGATGCGGTGGCGGGGACGCTGATCGAGCGCTTCGGCGCCGGCGGAGCGCTGGCGCAGGTGGTGGGGTCGGCGTCCGCAGGGGATGTCCTCGCGGAGGCGTCTGGAGCGGGTTCATATCGGCTCTCCGGAGGCCCCTCGGACGCTGCTCGCGGGAGCAGCGGCCCCGTCGACGTCCCGAGCGACCCGGCGAGCGAAGAGGAGGAGGATTCCGATCCGCACCTCGGCGCGAGGGTCCTCGCCGCCGGCCTGGCCCGTTGGCGCCCTCGGGTCGACCGCGCTCTGCTGGCGCGGCGACTGGAGATCGCGCAGCGCCTCGACGCACAGCTGCTGGTGCCGGACTCGGACGGTTGGCCGCCTTCACTGGCCGACCTCGGCCCGCACAGCCCGTTCCTGCTCTGGAGTCGCGGCGACCCCCTCGCCCTCATCACGCCGCACCGCCTGGCCGTGGTCGGCGCTCGAGCCGCGACCGGCTACGGCGAGCACGTCGCCGCGGACCTCGCCGCCGGAACCGCCGAGCGCGGAGTCCTCGTCGTCTCCGGGGCGGCCTTCGGCATCGACGCCGTCGCGCACAAGGCCGCCCTCGGCGCGGGTGGACGAACGGTGGCCTTCCTCGCCGGCGGCTCCGACCGTCTCTACCCGACGGCGCACACCGACCTGCTGCACCGCATCATCGCGACGCCCGGCTGCTCCGTCGTGACGGAGGTGCCACCGGGAACCACGCCGACGCGGTGGCGCTTCCTGCAACGGAACCGGCTGATCGCGGCCTCGACGGCGGCGACGGTGGTCGTCGAAGCGGGCGCCCGCTCCGGGTCGCTGAACACCGCCGGCCACGCGGCGGCTCTCGGTCGCCCGCTCGGGTCAGTGCCCGGACCGGTGACCAGCGCGTCCTCGGCCGGCTGCCATCGACTCCTCCGCGAGTACGCGGCCACGTGCGTCACCTCGGCGACCGAGGTCGTCGAGCTGCTCGGGATGAGTGACGTGCTGGCGACGGCGCCCGATGCGAGGAGGGTGGCCGCCCGAGTGCTCGACGTCCTCCGCGGCGAGGGAGCGCACGAAACGGAGGTGCTCGCTCAGCGCTCCGGGATGTCGATCCCGGAGACCCTCGACATGCTCGGCACCTGCCTCGCGAACGGGTTCGTCGACCGCGAGGCGGACGGGAGGTGGCGGCTGGCCGCGCGGTGAGCGGACCGCGCGGAGTCGATCTCGGGACTTCGCTCGCGGTCGTCCGCCGCCGTGGTCGTCCGTGCGAGGGGTCGGCTCGCGGCGGCGTCCTTCTCCCGATCCGCCGCCGGTCGGGGCGGCGCTGTCGGCGGTGCGGCCTACGCTGACACCGGAGCAGCGAGGGGAGCCGCATGAGCGACGAGACGACGACGGGGACGCGGCCGGAGCATCCGCAGCTCGGGCACTTCCGGGCCGCCGACCGGGTGATCGCGCACCTCAGCGACACGCACTTCCTCGCCGAGGGCGCCCCGCTCTACGGGCGCGTCGACACCGTCGCCCGGCTCGAGCAGGCGCTCGCACGGCTCGTCGAGCGCGGCGGCCGGCTCGACGCGATCCTCGTCACGGGAGACGTCGCCGACCGGGGTGAGGAGGACGCGTACCGGCGGGTGAAGGGTGTGCTCGATCCGGTGGCGGAGCGGTTCGGCTGCCCGATCGTCTGGGTGATGGGCAACCACGACGAGCGCGGTGCCTTCCGCCGGGTGCTCCTCGATCAGGAGCCGAGCGACGCGCCGATCGATCAGGTCGTCGACCTCGGCGGGCTGCGGCTCCTCGCGCTCGACAGTGCGGTGCCGGGGTACCACCACGGTGCGCTGACCGGCGAGCAGCTCGAGGCCCTCACCGCGGAGCTGGCGACGCCCGCCCCGCTCGGCACCGTCCTCGCGCTGCACCACCCGCCGCTGCCGACGCCGCTCGGGGCGATGACGGTGCTCGAGCTCCGCGGGATGGACGAGCTGGAGGAGGTGCTGCGCGGGTCGGACGTGCGCGCGATCCTCGGCGGGCACCTGCACTACCCGACGGCCGCGACCTTCGCGGGCGTGCCCGTCCTCGTCGCCGGAGCGACCAGCTACACGATGGATCTCGGTGCTCCGGAGCGCGAGCTGGCCGGCATCGACGGGGCGCAGAGCTTCTCGCTCGTGCACGTGCACCCCGAGACGGTCGTCACCTCGCTCGTCCCCAGCGCGACGGCGCCGATCGCGACCCGCTTCGGCACCGACCTGATCGAGACGCTCGAGAGCCTGGACGAGCAGGGCCGCATCGATCTCTGGTCGCGGATGCCGAGCACCGATGGCTGACGCGTCTCCCGACGCCACACCGCCGCGGGGCGAGCCGCTCGCCGGCGCCGTCGAGGACTTCCTCCGCTACGTCCTCGACGAGCGCTCGCTCTCACCCGCGACGGCCCGCGGCTACCGCTCCGACCTCTCCACGCTGATCGACTTCGCGGCGAAGAAGCAGAGGCCGTGGCTCGCCCAGCTCGACCTCGAGCTCCTCCGCGACTGGCTGTGGCACGAGTCGCAGACCGGGGTCGCCCGCGCGACGCTCGCCCGGCGGACCGCGGCCGTCCGCTCGTTCGCCTCCTGGGCGCAGCGCTCCGAGCGGCTGCCGATCGACGTCGCGGCGCGCCTGCGGACTCCGAAGGGCGGGCGGCCGCTGCCGCGCGTGCTCACGCAGCCGCAGGCGGAGCACGTGATCGACGTGGTCGCCGCACGCGGGTCGACCGACGACCCGGTCGCACTCCGCGATCTGGCGATCATCGAGTTGCTCTACGCGTCCGGCATCCGCGTCTCGGAACTGGTCGCGGTCGACGTCGGTGACCTCGACCTCGGCCGGCTCACCGTCCTCGTCACCGGCAAGGGCAGCAAGCAGCGCGTCGTGCCGTTCGGCGTCCCCGCGAAGGAGGCGCTCACCGACTACCTGGAGAAGGCGCGTCCGCAGCTGCTCACCGCGACCGGCTCGTCGGCCCTGCTCCTGGGCCGGCGAGGCGCCCGCCTCACCCCGCGCACCGTCTACGGCGTCGTGTCCCGGCTCCTCGACGGCGGCCAGGGCTCCGGCCCCTCCGGCCCGCACACCCTCCGCCACACCGCCGCGACCCACCTGCTCGACGGGGGAGCGGACCTCCGCGCCGTGCAGGAGCTGCTCGGCCACGCGAGCCTCGGCACCACGCAGATCTACACGCACGTCTCGACCGAGCGGATCCGCGAGGCCTACCGGCTCGCTCACCCGCGCGCCTGACGCCGCCGCGACGGCCACGCCGTCCATCGGCAGCAGCACGGCCCGCGGGATCCCGCCGAAGAACCGCATCGGGTTCACGTACTCCCCGTCCTCCCGCACCCCGAGGTGCACGCACGAGCCGTCGCAGTGCCCGCCCGCCCCCACCGCGCCGATCACGTCCCCCGCGCGCACCTCCTGACCCGCCGCCACCGACGGCTCGACCGGCTCGATGCTCGACACCAGCCCGCCGGCGTGCTCGATGCTGACCACGCCCCGGTCGACCACCGGCCCCGCGAACGACACCCGCCCGTCCGCGACGGCCCGCACGACGGCGCCGGAAGCAGCGGCGAGGTCGATGCCGCGGTGCCCGGCCGCGTAGCGGTGCGCCGGCGCCCGCCACGGCTCGACGACGGAGAAGCCGTCCACCGGCGGCGTCCAGAGCATCGGGGCGAGCAGGGCGAGCGCGAGGAACACGCCCGGGCGCAGGAGGAGGCGAGGAATCATGCGCATACGCTCGCCGACCGCGCGGGCACGTGGTCGACTCCCGGCCGGACCGGGGGAGAACCTGCCGGGACGACGGCTGTGGAGGAACGACGACACGACAGCTGTTCCGCAACCCGTCCCGACACATTCGCAGGCGGGAGTAACGTGCCTGTGATCCGGAGCGGGCGCGGAGACACCGCACCCACCGGCGGCGAGAATCGGAGACGACCATGACCAGCGGACGATCTGACACCATCCCGAACCCCTCGGCGGCGAAGCTGAAGAGGAAGGTGATCGGTCTCGCCATCGCGGCGGCGGTCGGCGGCTTCCTCTTCGGCTTCGACTCGTCGGTGGTCAACGGTGCGGTCGAGGCGGTGCAGGGCGAGTTCGAGCTCTCGGCCGCCCTGATCGGCTTCGCCGTCGCGTCCGCCCTGCTCGGCTGCGCGCTCGGCGCGTACCTCGCGGGCCGCCTCGCCGACCGCTGGGGCCGCATCAAGGTGATGCTGCTCGGCGCCGGCCTCTTCTTCATCTCCTCGATCGGCGCCGGCGCGGCGTTCGCGGTCTGGGACCTGGTGCTCTGGCGGGTGATCGGCGGGCTCGGCATCGGCATCGCCTCGGTGATCGCCCCCACCTACATCTCCGAGATCGCGCCGAAGGCGATCCGCGGGGCCCTCGCCTCGCTCCAGCAGCTCGCGATCACGCTCGGCATCTTCGCCGCCCTGCTCTCGGACACGATCATCGCGGAGGGCGCCGGCGGCGCCTCCGAGCCCTACTGGTTCGGTGTCGCGGCCTGGCGCTGGATGTTCATCGCCTGCGCCGTCCCCGCCGTCATCTACGGTCTGCTCGCCCTCACCCTTCCGGAGTCGCCGCGCTACCTGGCCACTCGCGGCCGCTCGGACGACGCCCGCAAGGTCCTCGCGACGGTCACCCCGCGCGACGAGGTGGACGAGGCGCTGGCCGACATCCAGAAGAAGATCGACGAGGACGCCGAGAACGCCCAGCGCTCGAGCCTGCGCGGCCCGGCGCTCGGTCTGCTGCCGGTCGTCTGGGTCGGCATCCTGCTGTCGGTCTTCCAGCAGTTCGTCGGCATCAACGTGATCTTCTACTACTCGACCTCGCTCTGGAGCGCGGTCGGCTTCGACGAGTCGAACTCCTTCGCGATCTCGGTCTTCACCTCCATCGTCAACGTCGTGGTCACCTTCGTCGCGATCTTCCTGGTGGACAAGGTCGGCCGGAAGCCGCTGCTGCTCGTCGGATCCGCGGGAATGGCGATCTCGCTCGGGCTGATGGCGCTGGCCTTCAGCCAGTCGACGATCAGCGGCGAGGACGTGTCGCTCCCCGGCGCCTGGGGCCCGATCGCACTGGTCTCGGCCAACGCCTTCGTCGTCTTCTTCGGCGCGACCTGGGGCCCGCTGGTCTGGGTGCTGCTCGGCGAGATCTTCCCCAACCGGATCCGCGCCGCGGCGCTCGGCCTCGCAGCCTCCGCGCAGTGGATCGCGAACTTCGTGATCACGGTCACGTTCCCGATCCTGTCGCAGGACGTCTCGCTGACCCTCGCCTACGGCCTCTACGCGGCCTTCGCGGCGCTCTCGTTCTTCTTCGTCTTCATGTTCGTGCCCGAGACCAAGGGGCGCTCGCTGGAGGAGATGGACACGCTGCACATCCGCACCGTGATGAAGTCGGCGCGCAAGTAGCGCCTGCCCCGCCCTCGCGCCGAGCTCCGGCTCGCGGAACCAGTTCCGGCTCGTCGAACTCCCGCGGTTCTGCGAGCCGGAGGTGTTTCTGCGTGCCGGAGGTCGTCGCGGCGAGCTTCGGCTCGTGGAACGGGCTTCGGCTCGTGGGATCGGCCGGTTTCCGCGTGCCGGAGGTGTTTTCGCGTGCCGGAGGTCGTCCGGGGGAGCTGCGGCTCGTGGAACGGGCTTCGGCTCGTGGGATCGGCCGGTTTCCGCGTGCCGGAGGTGTTTTCGCGTGCCGGAGGTCGTCCGGGGGAGCTTCGGCTCGTGGAACGGGCTTCGGCTCGTGGGATCGGCCGGTTTCCGCGTGCCGGAGGTGTTTTCGCGTGCCGGAGGTCGTCCGGGGAGCTGCGGCTCGTGGAACGGGCTTCGGCTCGTGGGATCGGCCCGTTCCTGCGTACCGGAGGTGTTTCCGCGTGCCGGCGGTCGTCGCGCGGAGCTTCGGCTCGCGGAGCGGGCTTCGGCTCGTGGGATCGGCCGGTTCCCGCGTGTCGGAGGTGTTTTCGCGTGCTGGAGGAGCGCGCGGCATGCCGGAGGCGGTGCCGCCCGAAAACAGAGCGGCGCGGGCGTGAGCCGCGCCCCCCGCGCCCGCGGAGTGCGCGGCCGTCGTGGTGCTAGGCTTCTCGGAGCACCTCGCTCGTCGGGGTGACTACGCGCGCCCATTCGGCCAACGCTCCCCACGGTCCCCTTCGCCCAGCGCGAGGAGGGCGGGAGCGCGCCGGGCGCCAGGGCGACGTGCCGACCGGCCGTCGCAGACAACCGAACGGGAGTTCGGCGCCGTCGTGCGCCCGGGCCCCAGACAAGGAGAACGACTCATGGCAGTCGTCACCATGCGCCAGCTGCTCGACAGCGGCGTCCACTTCGGGCACCAGACCCGTCGCTGGAACCCGAAGATGAAGCGCTTCATCCTGACCGAGCGCTCGGGCAGCTACATCATCGACCTCCAGCAGTCGCTGGCCTACATCGACAAGACCTACGACTTCGTCAAGGAGACGGTCGCCCACGGCGGCACCATCCTCTTCGTCGGCACGAAGAAGCAGGCGCAGAACGCGATCTCCGAGCAGGCGACCCGCGTCGGCCAGCCCTACGTCAACCAGCGCTGGCTCGGTGGCCTCCTCACCAACTTCCAGACGGTCTCCAAGCGCCTCGCGCGCATGAAGGAGCTCGAGGAGCTGGACTTCGACGACACCGCGAAGAGCGGCTTCACGAAGAAGGAGCTCCTCATCAAGAAGCGGGAGCTCGACAAGCTGCACAAGTCGCTCGGCGGCATCCGGAACCTCTCGAAGACGCCGTCGGCCCTCTGGGTCGTCGACACCAAGAAGGAGCACCTCGCGATCGACGAGGCCAAGAAGCTGGGCATCCCGGTCATCGGCATCCTCGACACGAACTGCGACCCCGACGAGGTCCAGTACCCGATCCCGGGCAACGACGACGCGATCCGCTCGGTGAGCCTGCTCACCCGCATCGTCGCCGACGCCGCGGCCGAGGGCCTCATCCAGCGTCACCAGAAGCCCGAGGCCGAGGGCAACGTCTCCGCCGTCGAGCCGCTCGCCGAGTGGGAGAAGGAGCTGCTCACCACGAGCGACGACTCCGCCGCCTCGACCGATGCCGCGTCGACCGACGCCGCCGCGACCGACGCCCCGGCGTCCGACGTCCAGGAGCCCGCCGAGCAGGCCGGCGCCGAGACCGAGAAGGTCGCCGACGCCGAGCTCGCGACCGCCGACGAGGCCGTCGCCGACGCCGAGGCGCCCGCCGCCGAGCCCGCGACCGACGAGACCCCCGCGTCCGTCTGACACCCGCACTGAGCCGGGGGTCGGACGGGTCGCGAGAGCGCCCGTCCGGCCCCTGCTCATTCGGTGCACGTTCACCACGAATCAGAACCGCCGACACCACGGCGTGATGGAGTCCTCGAGACCGAGGCCCGTCGCCGCGGGAACGGCAGACCACGACGTCCGGTCGGGCGCAGGTGCTCGAAGCGCCGCGCCGACCGGACACTTACAGAGGAGTTCGCAGAACTATGGCTACTTTCAGCCTCGCTGACGTCAAGACGCTGCGCGAGCAGCTCGGAACCGGCATGGTCGACACCAAGAACGCGCTCGTCGAGGCCGACGGCGACCTGGACAAGGCGGTCGAGATCCTCCGCCTCAAGGGCGCCAAGGGCAACGCGAAGCGCGCCGACCGCTCCACGAGCGAGGGCCTCGTCGCCGCCGCCGAGAAGGACGGCGTCGCCACCCTGATCGAGCTCGCCTGCGAGACCGACTTCGTCGCCAAGGGCACCAAGTTCATCGCCCTGTCCGAGGGTGTGCTCGACGCGATCGTCGCCGCCGGCGCCACCAGCGTCGAGGAGGGCCTCGCCGCCCCCGCCGGTGACAAGACCGTCGCCGACCTCATCAACGACGAGGCCGCGATCCTCGGCGAGAAGGTCGAGCTGCGCCGCGTCGCCGCCGTCTCCGGTGAGCACTTCGCCGTCTACCTGCACAAGACCAACAAGGACCTGCCCCCGCAGGTCGGCGTGGTCCTGGGCTACTCGGGCGACGACGCGGACACCGCCCGCTCGATCGCGCAGCACATCTCGTTCGCCAACCCCTCCTACCTGTCGCGCGAGGACGTGCCGCAGTCGGAGGTCGACAACGAGCGCCGCATCGTCGAGGAGATCTCGCGCGGCGAGGGCAAGCCCGAGGCCGCCCTGCCGAAGATCATCGAGGGTCGCGTCAACGCGTACTTCAAGCAGGTCGCGCTGCTCGACCAGGACTACGCCAAGGACAACAAGCTGTCCATCAGCAAGGTCGTCGCGGACGCCGGTCTGACCGTGTCGGGCTTCGCCCGCTTCAAGGTCGGCGCGTAGCACGCGCGGCGAGGGGAGTCCGGGTCGTTCAGTCGACCCGGGCTCCCTTCGCTCTGCCCGGGGCAGGTGCCCGGGCGTGGTCGCGGGGCGTGCTCCGCGCGGGATAGGTTTGTACGGGTCTACGGGAGGAAACGTCGATGACGGAGACGGATGCGAAGACGACGGGCAAGCGCCGCAGGGTGCTGCTGAAGCTGTCGGGGGAGGCGTTCGGAGCCGGCACTCTCGGGGTGAACCCGGACGTGATCAGTGCCCTGGCGCGCGAGATCGCCGATGCCGCGACCGAGGTCGAGATCTCGGTGGTCGTCGGCGGCGGCAACTTCTTCCGCGGCGCCGAGCTCTCGCAGCGCGGCATGGACCGCGGCCGCGCGGACTACATGGGCATGCTCGGCACGGTGATGAACGCCCTCGCCCTCCAGGACTTCCTCGAGCAGGCCGGCGCCGAGACGCGCGTCCAGTCCGCGATCGCGATGACGCAGGTCGCGGAGCCCTACATCCCCCGCCGGGCGATCCGGCACATGGAGAAGGGCCGCGTCGTGATCTTCGGCGCCGGCGCAGGGCTGCCCTACTTCTCCACCGACACCGTCGCCGCGCAGCGCGCGCTCGAGACGCACGCCGATCTCGTGCTCGTCGCGAAGAACGGCGTCGACGGCGTCTACGACGACGACCCGCGGACGAATCCCGACGCGAAGAAGCTCGACACCCTCACCTACCAGGAGGCGCTGCAGCGCGGCCTGAAGGTCGTCGACTCCACCGCTTTCAGCCTCTGCATGGACAACGGGATGCCGATGCAGGTCTTCGGGATGGAGCCGGCCGGCAACGTCGCGGCGGCCATCCGCGGAGCCCGCCTGGGCACCCTCGTCTCCACCTAGGGCGTTCCCGCCCCGAACTAGACTGACCACTTCCCTCTCTTAAGGAGCCCCCTGTGATCTCGGATGTACTGGCCGACGCGACCGTCAAGATGGACAAGGCCGTCGGAGTCGCCAAGGAGGACTTCTCCACGGTGCGCACCGGCCGGGCGAACCCCGGCATGTTCCAGAAGGTCCTCGTGAGCTACTACGGCACGCCGACGCCGCTGTCGCAGCTCGCCTCGCTGCAGAACCTCGAGGCGCGCACGCTGCTCGTCACCCCCTACGACAAGGGCTCGCTGCGCGACATCGAGCAGGCCATCCGGGACATGCCGAACCTCGGTGCGAACCCGACCAACGACGGCTCCGTCATCCGGATCAACCTCCCCGAGCTCACGGCTGAGCGCCGCAAGGAGTTCGTGAAGATCGTGCGCACCAAGGCCGAGGACGCGAAGATCGCCGTCCGCAACATCCGCCGCAGCGCCAAGAGCGACCTCGACGCGCTGAAGGGCGACATCGGCGACGACGAGCTCGCCCGCGGCGAGAAGGAGCTCGAGTCCCTCACCAAGCAGCACGTGGACGCCATCGACGAGGCGCTCAAGCGCAAGGAATCCGAACTGCTCGAGGTCTAGCGCCGTGCCCGTGAATCCCGTGGAACCCGAGGGCGACGACGACGCTCCGGCGCCGCACGTCCCGGGCGCCCGGGGTTCGCGCATGGTCACCCGTGACGCTCTGCGCGCACGGGCCCAGCAGGGTCGCGCCGACGTCGAGCGCCAGCTGGAGGCCACCCGCGCCCAGCTCGAGGCGACCAACGAGCGGCTGACCGCCCGCTCCGGCCGCAACCTCGTCTCCGCCACGGCCATCGGCCTGATCGGCGGCGGCGCCATGGTCGTCAGCCTGCTCGTCATCAAAGAGCTCTTCATGGTGCTCGCCGGCGCCCTGGTGCTCCTGGCGGCGCTCGAGCTCTCGAACGCGTTGCGGCAGGCCGGTCGCGACATCCCGCGCATCCCCACCGGGATCGTGGCGGTCGTCGCGGTGCCCGCCGCGTACTACGGCGGGATGTCCGCGGCGTGGTTCGCGGTCCTCGGCGGCTCGGCGCTGGTGGGGCTCTGGCGGCTCGGCGAGCAGCTGTTCCAGCGCACGCGCTCGAGCGGCCGCGACCTGCTGCTCGACGTCGGCCTCGGCGCCTTCGTGCAGATCTACGTCACCTTCCTCGGCGCCTTCGCGATCCGCCTCGTCGCGGAGGAGGGCGGTCAGCTCTGGGCGCTGTCCTTCCTCATCCTCGTGATCGTCGTCGACACGGGCGCCTACGCGAGCGGACTGACCTGGGGCAAGCACCCGATGGCACCGCGGATCAGCCCGAAGAAGACCTGGGAGGGCTTCGCGGGCGCCGCGGCCGCCGGTGTCGGCGTCGGCATCCTCCTCGCCGTCCTGCTGCTCGGCCAGCCCTGGTGGGTCGGCGCGGTCTTCGGCGCGGTGATCCTGCTCACCGCGACGCTGGGCGACCTCGCCGAGTCGCTGATCAAGCGCGACATCGGCATCAAGGACATGAGCTCGTGGCTGCCCGGCCACGGCGGCTTCCTCGACCGGCTCGACTCGATCCTGCCGTCGGCCGCCGCCGCGTACGTGCTCTACTTCGTCTTCGCGCACTGATTCGTCTTCGCGCACTGACGCTCGGGCCGACCGCGGCCGTCGCGTCGATTCCCGGTCCGGCCGCGGTCTTGGCATGATGTCGGGATGGACGCTCCCTTCCCCCGCGCGCGCGAGTCCCGGCCCGGTTACGACACCGACGAGGTCGACTCGTTCCTCGCCTCGGCCCGGGAGGCCTACGGCCAGCTCTCCGGCGGCCCGGCGGACCTGCGGGCGGCGGATCTGCGGCACACCGCCTTCTCGCTGAAGAAGGGCGGCTACTCCGCGCCGCACGTCGACGCCGCGCTGGAGCGACTGGAGGACGCCTTCGCGGTGCGCGAGCGCCAGTACGCGATCGCCGCGCAGGGCGAGGCGGCCTGGCTGCAGACGGCGCGCGAGACGGCGCAGGAGATCGTGAACCGGCTCGCCAGGCCCGCTCGCGAGCGCTTCGCCCGCGCCGGCGTGCTGACCACCGGCTACAACATCCGCCAGGTCGACGCCTTCTCCGACCGGATCTCCGGCTACTTCCGCGACGGCTCCGTGCTCACCGTCGACGACGTGCGGACGGTGTCGTTCGCCCCGCAGCGCGGCGGCTACTCCGAGCCGCAGGTCGACCTGGTGCTCGACGCCGTCGTCGACGTGATGCTGGCGGTGCGCTGAGCCCTCCGCCGAGCAGTGGCGGATCGGGGAGGCGTCCGTTATGCTTTCGTGATCGTGGGTATGCATCAGAGAACGTCCGTCGCGCAGCCACCCGTCTCCCGATCCTCGGTCGAGACCTCGAAGCGCCCGGCGGCCCGCCGCTCCCGGACGCGGCTGCCGCTGGCGTTCCTGGCCTTCGCCGCCTCCATCGGCTTCGTCGCCGTGAGCGCCGTCGATCCCTCCAGCGGAGCGGTCGCCTCGCCGTTCTACCAGGCGCCCGTGCGGTTCAACGGCGACCCGGCTCAGCGCCTCGTGGTCGCCGACGCCGCCGCTGAGCGCGTCGTGCAGCGCGACACGTTCGACGCTCAGGCGAAGCCGACCCCCACCCCGACTCCGACGCCGACCCCCACCAAGACGAAGCAGGCCGTCGTCGAGGAGGAGGAGTCGACCGAGGCGGCGGCGCCCGTCGCCCGGGCCGCCGCTCCGGATCCCGGCTCCGCGAAGGCCATCGCCTACGACCAGATCGTGCAGCGCGGCTGGGCCGACAGCGAGTACGACTGCCTCGTCCTGCTCTGGAACCGCGAGTCCGGCTGGAACGTCTACGCCGAGAACAAGTCGAGCGGCGCCTACGGCATCCCGCAGGCGCTCCCCGGCAACAAGATGGCCACGGTCGCCGGTGACTGGCAGACCAACGCGAGCACGCAGATCACCTGGGGACTCACCTACATCACCGGTCGCTACGGCTCGCCCTGCGGTGCCTGGGGGCACTCGCAGAGCGTCGGCTGGTACTGAGCCGACCCGTCCGGACGGACGAACTCGAGCCGAGCCGGCGGGGCTGATCCGCCGGGCGTGAGCCGCCGGAGCAGGGCGGCCCGGATCCGCCCGATAGCCTGAGCGCGTGGATTACGCGCTGCTCGGGGTCGTCGGGATCATCACCGTCGTCACCGTCGCGCGGTTCTCCAGCAGGCTCGGCGTGGCCGCGCCGCTCCTGCTGGTCGTCATCGGCATCGGCGCGTCCTATCTGCCCGGCGTGCCCGAGATCGAGGTCGAGCCGGAGCTGATCCTGGCCGGGGTCCTGCCGCCGCTGCTCTACTCCGCGGCGATCCAGGTGCCGCTCGCCGACTTCCGGCGCAACCTGCGATCGATCTTCGGGCTGTCGGTCCTCCTGGTCGTCGTCACGGCGCTCGTGGTCGGCTTCTTCCTCTACATGCTGCTGCCGGACCTCAGCCTGCCGGCGGCCATCGCGCTCGGTGCGGTCGTCAGCCCCACCGACGCCGTCGCCGCGACCTCGATCGGCAAGAAGCTCGGCCTGCCACCGCGTCTGGTCACGGTGCTCGAGGGCGAGAGCCTGGTCAACGACGCGTCGGCGCTGGTGCTGCTGCGGGCTGCGACGGCGGCGACCGCGGTGGTCGGCGCTTCCGTCTCGAGTGACGCGATCGACATCGGCGAGGTCGGCGTGCTCTTCGTCTACTCGGTCGTGATGGCGGTCGTCCTCGGGCTGGTGATGGGGGTCCTCACCGTCTTCGTCCGCTCCAAGCTCCGCGACCCCGTGCTCGACACGGCGGTGTCCTTCGCCGTCCCCTTCCTCGCCTACATCCCGGCGGAGGAGCTGGGCGCGTCGGGCGTGCTGGCCGTCGTCGTCACCGGCATCTACACGGGGCACAACAGCGCGCGCTTCCTCAGCCCGCAGTCGCGGATCAGCGAGCGGGTCAACTGGCGGACGGCGCAGTTCCTGCTGGAGAACGGCGTCTTCCTGCTGATGGGCGCCGAGATCAAGGCGATCGTCGGCGAGGTGGAGCCGGGCGGGGTCGGTGTCGACACCGCCGTCTACCTCGGGCTGGCGACCGTGCTCATCCTGATCGTGCTGCGCACCCTCTTCGTCTGGCCGCTCCTGCTCTGGCTGCGCGGCTCCGGACGGCGGGCGGAGCGGATCAACCGGCGGCTCGCGGTCGGCGTGATGCGGCTGCGCAACAGCGCGAGCAGCGACGAGCGGTTCCGCCGTCGGCAGCAGCGGGCCGAGCGGCTCTACCAGCGTCGCGAGACCGACCTGGCGGCGACGACGAGCGAGGCCTTCGGCTGGCGCGGCGGCGTGATCCTGTCTTGGTCCGGCATGCGCGGCGTGGTCACGCTCGCGGCGGCGCAGTCGCTGCCGGACGAGACGCCGTACCGCTCGCAGCTCATCCTGATCGCCTTCACGGTCGCCGTGGTGACGCTCCTGCTGCAGGGAGCGACGCTGCCCGCGCTGATCCGCGTCACGGGCATCCAGGGGAGCGACGGCGACGCCGACCGACGCGAGCTGGCCACTCTGCTCGACGAGGTCGCCTCGACCGGGATCCAGGCGCTCCCCGGCGCGGTCGAGGATCTGCCGGACGGCACCGTCGGCGAGCGCGTGCTCGAGCGCGTCCGTCGTGACACCCTGACCCGCTCTCAGGTGGCGTGGGAGCAGGTGGAGCGCGACGCGGACGCTCCGCTCGGCCCGCACGGGCAGTACCTGCAGCTGCGCCGCGCGGTGCTGACCGCCGAGCGCGAGGCACTGCTGGAGGCGCGCGGCCGCGGGGTCTACTCCTCGCGGATCCTCCGGCGGGCCCAGCTCATGCTCGATGCAGAGGAGACGCGGCTGGAGATGGACGACTCCTCGCACTGAGCCCGCGGCCGGGTCGGGGCGCCGCGCGACGGCTCCTAGACTGGGGCAATGCCGCGCAGCAATCGACCCCGCGGACGCGGGCGCGACGAGGACGACGAGCAGCGCGACCTCTCGCAGATGCTCGCCGGCTGGCGCCGCACCGAGACGCGCCGCGGCCGGGAGTGGAACGTCCAGCCCGTCTCCTCGGCCCGCGCCGTGAAGAACTACCTCTGCCCGGGCTGCGGCCAGACGATCGACATCGGCCTCGCCCACGTCGTCGTCTGGCGCGGCGACGGGGCGCTCGGCGACGCGGCGGACCTCGCCGGCCGGCGCCACTGGCACACCCACTGCTGGCGGATCGAAGGAGCCCGATGACGCACGAGATCCGCGGAGGCGTCGTCCTCCCCGCCCGCCGCGAGGACGTGGAGCTGCGCACCGCCGACGGGCTGACTCTCGTCGGCGAGCTGGCACTGCCGCTCGACCGCGAGCCGGTCGCGACGCTGGTCACCCTGCATCCGCTGCCCACGCACGGCGGCTTCATGGACTCGCACATCCTCCGCAAGGCCGCGGGGCGGCTGCCTGCCCTGGCCGGCGTGGCGGTGCTGCGCTTCAACACCCGCGGCACCACCTCGCCGCGCGGCACGAGCGAGGGCGCCTTCGACGGCGGAACGGCCGAGCGCGCCGACGTCGCCGCGGCGATGGCGCTGGTCGCCGAGCGCGGGCTGCCGCACCCCTGGCTGGTCGGCTGGTCCTTCGGCACCGAGCTGGCGCTCAAGTGGGGGAGGGAGCACCCGGTCGAGGGCGCGATCCTGCTGTCCCCGCCGCTGCACCGGGCGACGGCGGAGGAGGTCGCGGCCTGGGGCGAGGACGGGCGCCCGCTCGTGGCGCTGATCCCCGAGTTCGACGACTACCTGCGCCCGGAGGCGGCCGCCGAGCGCTTCGCCTCGGTCCCGCAGCTGGAGCTCGTGCCGGTCGCCGGCGGCAAGCACCTCTGGGTGGGCGAGGCGCAGACGCGCCGGGTGCTCGACGAGATCGTGCGGGTCGTCGCTCCGGACTCGTCGCCGCTGCCGACGGAGTGGGCGGGCGAGCTCGGCTGAGCCCGCCCGCGCCGGTCAGCTCTTCGAGGAGTCGCCGTCGTCGTCGCCGTCGTCGTTCTCGTCGTCGTCCGACAGCCCGTCGATGTGGCCGATCAGGCCGCGGAGCCCCTTCACGTAGCCGGCGATCGCGTCGCGCTCCGTGCGGATCTCGTCGAGGCGCGACTCGGCCGTGTTCTGCAGCTCGCGCGTGCGGCGCTCGGCGTCGGCGATCATGTCCCGCGCGCGGTCGCGGGCGTCGTCGAGCAGTGCGTCCGACTCGTCCTGCGCCTCGCGGCGCAGCTTCGTGACGTCGTCGAGGGCGTCGCTGCGCAGGGCGTCGGCCTCGAGGCGCTTGTCGTTCGCGCGCCGGATCGCGTCGGCGAGCTGCAGGTTCGACTCGTCGAGGTAGCGCTGGGTCTGGGCGACCGCCTCCTGGTGGCGGAGCAGGTAGTCGCGGTCCGCCTCCTCGCGGCGGGCGGCGAGCTCCACGACGAGGTCGATCCGGGCCTGCTCGACCTCGCGCGAGAGCGCGGCGGCCTCGTCGGACGCGGCGGAGCGCAGGGCCGCCAGCTCGGCGTCGAGCACGGCGACGGCCTCGGCCCGGTCCCGGGCGAGCGCGGTGCGCAGGTCGGCGAGCTCACGGGCCCCGTCGGCGCGGCCGCCGGCCAGCTCGGCGGCGAGGTCGGCGCGGCCGGAGAGGACCTCGGCCTCCAGGTCGGCGCGGGCGGCGAGCACCTCGGCCTCGACGGCAGCGCGGGCCTCGGCGACCTCGGCGGTCACGGCGGCGCGCAGGCGATCGACCTCGGAGGCGACCTCGGCACGCAGCAGCTCGTTGCTCTGGGCCAGGCGGGCGGCCTCGGCGCGGGCCACCTCGACCTCGCGGGCGGCGACGGCGCGCATCTCGGCGGCCTCGCGGCCGGCTTCGGAGCGGATCGCCGCCGCCTCGCGCTTGGCGGTCGCGCGGGTCTCGGCGGCCTCCGTCGCGACGGTGCCGCGGATGGCGGCGGCCTCGCGGACCGCGTCCTGCGTCATCACGTCGCGGTCGTCGGCGGCCTTGCCCAGGGTCGCGGCGGCCTGCGCCTCGGACTCCTCTCGGGTGCGGTCCGCGCGGCGGCGGGCCTCGGTGACGAGGCGCTCGGCCTCGTCCCGTGCGCCCTGCAGCAGGCCGTCGCGGTCGTCGCGGGTGGAGCGGCGCAGTGCGGAGGCGTCGTTCTCGGCCTGGGCGATGATGCGCTCCGACTGCTCCTCCGCCACGCGGAGGGTGTGCTCGAGCTTCGCGCCCAGGCCGGCGTAGGTGGGGGCGCCGACCTGCTGCAGCTCCTTCTCGAGCCCGTCGATGCGGGAGGCGAGGCGCTTGGACTCGCGCCCGCTCTCGGCCGCCTGGGTGTTGGCGTGGATGAGCTCGCGCCGCAGACCCTGGATGGCCTTGTCGACCTCGTCCCGGTCGTAACCACGGAACACCTGGGTGAATTCGGCCTCGTCGCTTGCCACGTCGTCTCCTCCGGAACACGGCCGCGGCGGGGTCGCGGCACTCCAGGGAGTTTAGTCAGCGGGTGCCTCCGGGCCCGGGCCGACACCCGCACGGTGCGACCGCCCGTCGGCGCTCTCGGCGGATCCCTGGGTTCGGCGGAGGGCATCCGCTAACCTGGACTGTCTTTGTCTGTTGCCGTCGCGCCCCGGTCCGGCCGTCACCGGAGCCGTCCCGGGCCGCCACACCCCGATCCGGCAACGCAGGAGGAGTTCTTTCGTGCGGTTCGTCTTCGCCATCATCGCCACCGTCATCGCCGCGGCGCTCATCGCGCTCGGCATCGGACAGCGGACGGTGTGGGCTCCTCCGGAGTCGCTCACCGTTGAGACCGCCGTCGAGTCGGGTGCCCCGTACGCCGTCATCGACGGCAGCACGCTGGGAGCGAATCCCGGCCGCCAGACCGTCACGGTCGAGGGCGAGGGCGATCTCGTGATGGCGTACGCGCCGACGAGCGACGTGCTGGGCTGGATCAACGGCTCCGAGTACGACGCCATCGGCTACGCGAGCACCGAGGACTCGGATGCGCTCACCGCGTCGCAGGAGACCGGGACGGCCCTCACCCTCGCCTCCGACGTCGCCGACGCCGATGCGGGCGTCACCGACCCGCGCGGCTCCGACCTCTGGCTGGAGCAGTTCGAGGGCTCGGGCAGCATCACCGCCGCGCTCGACCTGCCCGAGGACGTCTCGCTGATCGTCGCGAGCGACGGCACCGCGTCGGCCGTGAGCGACGTCCGGGTGAGCTGGCCGGTCGACACCGCCACCCCGCTGGCCGGACCGCTGCTGCTCGGCGGCGCGTTCTTCCTCCTGGTCGGGCTCGTCCTCTACATCTGGGCCTTCCTGCACCTGCGCCGCCAGCACGGTCCGCGCCGCAAGGGCCCGCAGGGGAAGGTCCCGCGCGGCGTGCGGCTGCCCCGCGCCCGCGCCGGCATCCAGTCCTCGATCGCCTCGGCCCAGCCCTCGCGTCGCCGCCGACTGCTCGTGCTCCCGGTCGCCCTGGCCGCGACGGTGCTGCTCGCCGGCTGCAGCTCCGACTACTGGCCCGATCTCGCCGCGGGGGCCTCCGAGACCCCGACGGCGTCGGCCACCGCGACCCCCGGTGCCGAGCCGGTCGCCGCCGAGCCGACTCCCGTCGTGACGACCCAGCAGGCGGAGGCGATCGTCGCCTCGGTGTCGCAGGTCGCGGCCGATGCGGACGCCGCCCGCGACGCGAGCATCCTGGCGGAGCGCTTCCAGGGCGAGGCGCTCACGGAGCGCACCACGACCTACGACATCCTCGCGAAGGGCGGGACGATCGATGCGCCCCAGGCAATCCCGGCCTCGCCGGTGAGCCTCGTGCTGCCGCAGGACACCGAGAGCTGGCCGCGCCTCGTCACCGCCGTCGTGCAGAACTCGGCCGACGCGACCCAGGCGCCCATCGCGCTGATGATGAGCCAGGCGAGCCCCCGCGTCGACTACAAGGTCGACTACGCGATCTCGCTCGAGGCCAACGCGCGCATCCCCGACGTCGCGCCGGTCACCGTCGGCACCTCGATCGTCGCGCCCGACTCGCGCCTGATGAAGCTCGCGCCGGAGACCGTCGGCACGGCCTACGCCGACATCCTCGCAAACGGCGACTCGAGCCAGTACGCCGGCACCTTCTCGGTCGACGGCGACACGCTGCGCGGCCAGGTCGGCGTGGACAAGAAGAACGCCGACCGCGAGGCCCTGCCCGACACGGCGTCGATCGAGTTCTCCAACGCCGCCGGTACCTCGCCCACCATCGCGCTCGCGACGAACGACTCCGGCGCCCTCGTCGCCGCGAGCATCGCGGAGACCGCGACGGTGCGCCCCACCGCCGAGGGCTCGACCGTGTCGACGTCCGGCGCCTCGCAGACCCTGCTCGGCACCGACAAGTCGACCACGGGCATCGCGACCACCTACGGTTATCAGTTGCTGTTCTACGTACCGCCCGTCGGATCGGAGGAGAAGATCGTCATGCTCGGATGGAGCCAAGGACTCGTCTCGGTGGTGCAGCTGCCGTGAGCACCCCCCTGCCCCCGCTGCCCGGAAATCTGCGCGGCGCCGTGGACCTGTCCACCCTCGTGAACCGGCGGCCGCCGGCGGCCCCCGCCGCCGCATCCGCGGGCGGCGGTGAAGCCGCTCAGGGCTCGCCCGTCGCCAACCCGCTGCTGCTGAGCGCGGGCGACGCGGAGTTCGACCAGGTCGTCCAGCTCTCCTCGCGCGTGCCCGTGATCGTCGATCTGCGCGGCTCCTGGTCCGACCAGAGCCAGAGCATGACGGCGCTGCTCGAGAAGGTCGTGATCTCCTACGCCGGTGCGATGGTGCTCGTCGGCGTCGACGTCGAGTCGAGCCCGCAGCTCGCCCAGGCGTTCCAGGTGCAGTCGGTGCCGACGATCGCCGCCATCATCGGCGGCCGCCCCGTTCCGATGTTCAGCGGCCTCGTCACCGAGGAGCAGCTCCGCGACCTGCTCGAGCAGGTGCTGCAGCTCGCCGGCCAGCAGGGCGTCACCGGCACCGTCCCCGTCGACCCCGGCGCCGCCGCGCAGCCGGACGCCGAGCCGGAGGCCGCCCCGCTGCCCCCGCACCACCAGGAGGCGTACGACGCGATCGATCGCGGCGACTACTCCGCGGCCATCACCGAGTACGAGACCGCGATCGCGCAGAACCCGCGCGACGACCTCGCCGTCGCCGGCCTCGCGCAGGTTCGGCTGCTCGCGCGCCTGCAGGGCAAGACGCTCGACGACATCCGCTCGTCCGCCGCTGCGGAGCCCGCGAACCTCGACGCGCAGCTCGCCGTGGCGGACCTCGACGTCTCCGGCGGCCACGTCGAGGACGCCTTCGACAGGCTCCTCTCGATGTTCCCCCGGCTCGACGCCGACGGGAAGGCCAGCGTGCGCGCCCGCCTCCTGGAGCTCTTCGAGATCGTCGGCACGACCGACCCGCGGGTGAACAAGGCCCGCGCACGTCTCACGGGCCTGCTGTACTGAGCTGAATTGCGGGAGGAGCGCGAGCGCTCCTCCCGCCGCGGTCGGCAGGGCGCGCGGGGCGTTCCCGAGAGCATCCTGCGTTCGGCTCGCGGAGAATGCTGGCACGCGTTTTCCGCTCATCGCCTTCAGGGGGGATGGGTGGTTCGGGCGGCTGAGGGGTGGGGAGTGGCTCGGGGTGGATGGCGACGCGGCGGCGGCGGCGTCGGGCTCGGGGCCGGGCGGTCGTCGATCCCGCGCCATGGCCGTGCTCGGGGGGTCGGTGCTCGGTACCGTGTCGCCGTGCCTGGGCTCTCAGCCCTGATCCGACGCCGTCCTGCGGCTACTGTCCACGTCCGATCCGCCGTCCGGCGCCGTGGCGCGACGCTCCGTCCGAGCGTCGTCGGCGCCGCGCTCGTCTCGGCGCTGGCCGCCCTCAGCACGCTCGTCGCAGCGAGCGGTGCCGCCGCGATGCCCGGCGGTGACCTGCTGCGTCCGTCCTCGTTCACGCTCGTGAAGGATCCGCGGACCGGCTCCGTGTACGAGTCCTGGGAGGTGGCTCCGGGAATAGCGGTCGCCGCCCGACCTCGCGGGAGCGACGGTTCGGAGGACTCACCGGCGGGACTGCGCACCTACTGGGCCGTGCGGTCGATGATCGACCAGCTGCGGTCGGCGGAGCCCGCGAGGAGCCTCGTGGAGGCCGTCCCGGATCTCCTGGGGGTCAAGGAGCCAACCGGGAGCCGATTCCTGGACAGCGACGGGAACCTGTCGAGTGGGCGAGTGCTGGTCGCTCCGGCCACCGGGTGGTCGTCGGTGCCACTGAGCAGAGAGGAGGCGGCCGGCCGCGGGGGCTCCGACAGCTTCCTGGACTTCGACCCCGACCGTGCGCTCTCGTACTTCGACTCGCAGACGGGCGAGATCCGCCTGATGTCGCCCACGATCACCTTCGCCCACGAGCTGTACCACTCGGTGCAGTCCCTCGCCGGCGCGAACGTCACCCGCAGCACCGAGGCCGTCGTCATGGCCCCACTGCACTCCGGAGACCTGAGCTCGCCGGGAACGCCGGAGGCCGACAGATACCTCTCGACCAGGGTCGCCGAGCTGGTCACGACGGGCGGTGACCGAGGTCTCGCCGCGGTGAAGCAAGCGGGCCTCGCGGGCGACGAGGGCAGGGACGCGCAGTTCCAGGCGTCGGACTTCGAGCGCGTGGCCAATCCGTACCTGGCCCAGGCACTCGATCGCGCGGAGGTGGAGGAGCGGACGGCCCAGGACGCCCCGCTCCACGAGCGGGAGAGTCTGACGCGCCGGATGCACGCCCTCGATCGGCTGGTGACGCAGCATCCCACCGAGATCCGGGTGGCTGCAGCGCTGGGTCTTCCCACCCGCGCCGAGTACACCGCGATGCGACGACTGATCGGCACCGGCGCGGCGATCAGCTCGATCGGGAGGTTCGCCGTCCGCGGGCCACTGGGGACGGAGGATCTGCTCCACCCCCTCCACTCGGAGAACCTCCGGTTCGAGGGGTCCCTCGACGACGTCTGGGCCGGGAGGACCCAGCCTCTCGCGAGACCTGCTGCTGCTGCTGCGGTCCCTTCCGGTGACTGCGTGCTCTGCGAGGTGCCCCAGAAGGAGGAGGACCGAGCGGTCGATCCGGCCGCGGGCCGTCCCGACGGTGAGGGGGTACCGGTTCCCGAGAAGGCTCCCGTTCCCGAGAAGGCTCCGATTCCCGAGAAGGCTCCGGTTCCCGAGAAGGCTCCGGTCATCGACAAGGCTCCGGAGTCGGCCCCGTCTCCGGAACGAGCAGCGAAGCGACCTCAGCCGGCACGGCCGCATCCGCCGGCGCATCACGGTCGCCACTGATCGTCCGCATGGGACCAGCGACCACGACCCGCTGTTGCCGGCGCTTCTGGCGGGGGGAGGATCTCGATACGCCCGCTGCGCGGGCTACTCGATCAGCGGGGAGGGTCCGCTGCGCGGACTACTCGGTGCGGAGCTTGCTGGTCGAGTAGCCGCCGGAGGGGGCGTATCGAGACCCACCGTGCTGGGGGCGGGATCTCGATACGCCCGCTGTGCGGGCTACTCGATCAGCGGGGAGGGTCTGCTTTGCGGGCTTCTCGATCAGCGTGTCGTGCTCGGTGGCTCCGGTCAGCCGACGTGGCGCAGGTAGAGCGCGCCGAGCGGGGGCAGGATCAGCTCGGTCGAGGCGGGGCGCCCCGCCCAGGGCTCGTCGCGGGCCTCGACGGCGCCGAAGTTGCCCACTCCCGAGCCGCCGTAGATCTCGGCGTCGGTGTTGAGCAGCTCCTCCCAGCGGCCGGCCTCGGGCAGGCCGACGCGGTAGCCGTGCACCGGCGAGCCGGAGAAGTTGACGATCACCGCGACCGAGCGGCCGGCCTTGTCCTTGCGGAGGAACGAGATGACGTTCGGCGCCGCGGCACCGCCGTCGATCCACTCGAAGCCGGCCTGGTCGTTGTCGAGCTCGTTCAGCGACGGGACCTCGCGGTAGACGCGGTTCAGCTCGCCGACGAGGCTCCACAGTCCACGGTGGCTGGGCTGGTCGAGGATCCACCAGTCGAGCCCGCGCTGCTCCGACCACTCCGAGTACTGCCCGAACTCCTGGCCCATGAAGAGCAGCTGCTTGCCGGGGTGCGCCCACATGAACGCCAGGTACGCGCGCACGTTCGCCAGCTGCTGCCAGTGATCGCCCGGCATCTTCTGGATCAGCGAGCCCTTGCCGTGCACGACCTCGTCGTGGCTGATCGGCAGGACGAAGTGCTCGCTGAACGCGTAGACGAAGGAGAAGGTGATCTCGCCCAGGTGGTACTGGCGCCAGAGCGGGTCGTTCGCCATGTAGCGCAGCGAGTCGTTCATCCAGCCCATGTTCCACTTGAGCCCGAAGCCGAGCCCGCCGGAGACCGTGGGCTGGGTGACGCCGGGCCAGCTGGTCGACTCCTCGGCGATCATCATGATGCCGGGGTACAGCTTGTAGGCCGTGGCGTTGACCTCCTGCAGGAAGCTGATCGCCTCGAGGTTCTCGCGGCCGCCGAACTCGTTGGGCAGCCACTCGCCCTCCTTGCGGGAGTAGTCGAGGTAGAGCATCGAGGCCACGGCGTCGACGCGGAGGCCGTCGACGTGGAACTCCTCGAGCCAGAACAGCGCGTTGGCGACGAGGAAGTTGCGCACCTGGGTGTGCCCGAAGTCGAAGACGTAGGTGCCCCAGTCCATCTGCTCGCCGCGGCGCCAGTCCGGGTGCTCGTAGAGCGGCTCGCCGTCGAAGCGCGCGAGCGCGAAGTCGTCCTTGGGGAAGTGCCCGGGCACCCAGTCGACCAGGACGCCGATGCCGGCCTGGTGCAGCCGGTCGATCAGGTACTTGAGGTCGTCGGCGGTGCCGAAGCGGCTCGACGCGGCGTAGTAGCCGGTGACCTGGTAGCCCCAGGAGCCGCCGAAGGGGTGCTCGGCGAGCGGCATGAACTCGACGTGGGTGAAGCCGAGCGTGGTGACGTACTCGATCAGCGGATCGGCGAGGTCGCGGTAGCCGAGACCGGGCTTCCAGGAGCCGAGGTGCATCTCGTAGACGCTGATCGGCTGGGTGTGCGGGTCGACGCTCGCGCGGTGCTCCATCCAGCCGGAGTCGCCCCACTGGTGGTGCGAGACCGGGACGCGCGAGGCGGTCGCCGGCGGAACCTCCGTGGCTCGCGCCATCGGGTCGGCCTTGCGCACCCAGCGGCCGTCGCGGGAGAGCAGGTCGAACTTGTAGGAGGCGCCGGGCTCGATGCCGGGGACGAAGATCTCCCAGACGCCGTTGACGCCGAGGTTGCGCAGGGCGTGGCCCTCGCCGCTCCAGTCGTTGAAGTCGCCGACGACGCGGGCGGCCTGCGCGTGCGGCGCCCAGACGGCGAACGAGGTGCCCCAGACGCCCTCGTGCTCGCGGTGCCGGGCGCCGAGCGCCTCCCAGAGACGCTCGTGGCGGCCCTCGCCGATCAGGTAGAGGTCGAAGTCGCCGACGGTCTTCGAGAACCGGTAGGGATCCTCGGCGGTCCAGGAGGAGCCGTCGCCGTAGTGCGCCTCGACGGTGTACGCCTGCGGGTCCTCGTCGTGGACGCCCTGCCAGAGGCCGTCGTGCAGGTGCTCGAGCTCGACGCGGACTCCGCCGGCGAGGACGGCCGTCACGGCGTCCGCGAGCGGGCGGCGGACGCGGACGACCGCGCCGCCGGAGGGGAGCGCGTGCTGCCCGAGGACGTCGTGGGGGAGCGCGTTGCTGCCGGTCGCGAGCTGCTGGAGGACCCACTCGGGGTACTCGGGGAGCGCGTCGACGTCGGAGTCGGGCGCCGGGGCGGCCGGGGCGACGGTCGGCTCCGGCGGCGTGAGCGGCTCGGGGGTCGCGGACGCTGCGGTCGGCTCGGGCGGCGTGAGCGGCTCGAGCGGCGCGACGGGCTCGGGCGGGGTGAGCCGCTCGGGCACTGCGGACGTCTCCTCGGCCGCGGGCTCCGCGATGTGCGCGCCCGTGGTGGTCGCCGAGCTGGTGCCGGTGGTGACGACCGTCTCCACGCGCGGCTCGACGCCCGCCGCCTCGGCCGGGCTGCCCGCCTCCGCGGGGACGGCGCGCGGCGCGGGGGCCGTCGTGCCCGTGCTCTCGACCGGGCTCGTTCCGTCGTTCTCGGGAACCGTCATCGTCCGTCCGCCTTCACGCTCAGGATGTGCACGGGCTCGACGAAGGAGTCGAGCCGCACGTAGTTGTCACTGCCCCAGGTCCAGACGGCACCGGTGATCAGGTCCTCGACCTCGTAGGTCGCGCTCCAGTCCAGGCCGAGGGCGGGCAGGTCGATGTGCACCGTCGTCTCGCGCGCCGAGTGCGGGTCGGTGTTGACGACGACCAGCAGGGTGTCGTCCGACCCGGTGCCGGTGAACGCGCGGTCGAGGTGCTTGGAGTAGACCAGGATCGCGTCGTCGTCGCTGCCGTGCACCTGCAGATTGCGGCGCTGCGCGAGCGCGGGGTGCGCCCGGCGGATCTCGTTGAGCCGGGTGAGGTACGGAGCGATCGTGGTCCCGGCGGCGTCGGCCGCGGCCCAGTCGCGCGTCTTGTACTCGAACTTCTCGTTGTCGATGTTCTCCTCGGCGCCGGGGCGCGCGACGTTCTCGATCAGCTCGTAACCGGCGTAGACGCCCCAGAGCGGCGAGGCGGTCGCGGCGAGCGCGGCGCGGACCTTGTACGCCGAGCGGCCGCCGTACTGGAGGTACTCGGTGAGGATGTCCGGCGTGTTCACGAAGAGGTTCGGCCGCATGTAGTCGGCCGTCTCGTGCGAGATGCTCGTGAAGAACTCCTCGAGCTCCTCCTTGGTGTTGCGCCAGGTGAAGTACGAGTAGGACTGCTGGAAGCCGACCTTGCCGAGCGCCCGCATGATCGCCGGGCGGGTGAACGCCTCCGCGAGGAACACGACCTCGGGGTTCTCGGCGTTGACCTCGTGGATGATCCACTCCCAGAAGTCGAGCGGCTTGGTGTGCGGGTTGTCGACGCGGAAGATCTTCACGCCGAGCGAGATCCAGTAGCGCAGGACGCGCAGCGCCTCCTGGCGGATGCCCTGGGGGTCGTTGTCGAAGTTGATCGGGTAGATGTCCTGGTACTTCTTCGGCGGGTTCTCGGCGTAGGCGATCGAGCCGTCGGGGAGCGTCGTGAACCACTCCGGGTGGCTCGTCACCCAGGGGTGGTCGGGCGAGGCCTGCAGCGCGAAGTCGAGCGCGAGCTCGAGGCCGGCGGCGGTGACCGCGTCGTGGAAGGCGGTGAAGTCCTCCACGGTGCCGAGGTCGGGGTGGATGGCGTCGTGCCCGCCCTCGGGGGCGCCGATCGCCCACGGCGAGCCGGGGTCGCCCAGGCCGGCGTTCAGCGTGTTGTTCGGGCCCTTGCGGAAGTTGCGGCCGATCGGGTGGATCGGGGGCAGGTAGAGCACGTCGAAGCCCATCGCGGCGACGGCCGGCAGACGGTCGATCGCGGTGCGGAACGAGCCGGAGGTGACGCTGCCGTCCTCGTTCCGCACGGCGCCCTCGGAGCGCGGGAAGAACTCGTACCAGGCGCCGACGCCGGCGCGGGTGCGCTCGACGTGCACGGTGCGCGGCTCGGAGACGCTCGCGAGGCTCATCACGGGGCGCGCGGCGAAGGCGCCGTGCACGGCGGCGTCCTCGGCGGCGGCCAGGCGCACCTCGGGCGAGAGCGACTCGTCCGCCACGGTGCCGGCGGCGTCGGAGAGCAGGGAGCGCTCGGCGTCGGAGCGGGCGTCGTCGCCGGCCGCGGTGCGGAGGAGGCCCTCGCCGATCGCGAAGGTCACGGCGAGATCCAGTCCGGCCGGGATCTTGACCTCGGCGGTGTGCAGCCAGGTCGCCCAGTCGTCGGCGAAGGCGCGGATGCGGTACGTCCAGTCGCCCTCGTCGTCGAGCAGCACGAGGCGGCCGTAGCGGTCGGTGCCGGTGGCGAGCAGCGCCATCCGGTGCTCCGACTCCGCGCCCGAGGGGGACGTGAGCAGGAGGTCGACGCCGATCAGGTCGTGCCCCTCGCGGAACGCGGTCGCCGCGAAGGGGACGACCTCGCCGACGAAGGCCTTCGCCGGCCAGCGGTCGTCCTCGAGCCGGGGCTGCGGGTCGATGATCGGGATGCGCTCGGCGCGCACGCGGTAGCCGGAGCCGCGGGGGGCGGTCTCCTCGGCGGTCCGGGTCGCGGCCTCGGGCGTCGGTGCCGGGTCGGCACTCGCCGGGGACACGGGCGCCTGCGCCGCCGAGGCCGGAGCGGCCTCGAGTCGATCCTCCGCGGCCGGTCCTGCCGAGCCGGCGGCCGGGGGAGCCTGCGCCGCGGGAGTCTCCTCCGGGACGGCACCTCCCCGAGCCGCTCGTCGTGCGTCCTTGCCGTGCGAAGCCTTGCCGAAAGGTGTCTGAGCCACGTCACGACAGTAGCGATCGCCGGTGCCTTTGGCACGCCGGTTGCGAAGGCCCGCGCCGCTGTGCAAAAGAGGCCGCGCCAGGGCGGACGGTGCTCGCGGGCACTCCGCTACAGTGTGCGAGCGCGACCGCCCCGGCCGTCCGCAGGGGGGGTGCTCGCCGGGGTCCGCGGTCGTCGGGATCAGCAGGTCGTGAGATCAGCGGGTCGCCCAGAACAGCAGGTCGTCCAGAACAGCAGGTCGTCCAGAACAGCAGAGAGTCGAGGAGTGCCGTGAAGGCCATCCGCCGCTTCACCGTCCGATCCGTCCTGCCGCCCGAGCTGTCCGCGCTCGGCGAGCTGGCCGGGAATCTGCGCTGGGCCTGGCACGAGCCCACCCGCCGGCTGTTCGAGCGGGCCGATGCCGAGCTGTGGCGGCAGAGCGGCGGGGACCCGACCGCCCTGCTCGGCGCGATCGCCCCCGAGCGCCTCGCCGAGCTCGCCCGCGACCAGGGCTTCGTCGACGACGCCTGGCGCCTGCGCGACGATCTCGAGCGCTACCGCACCGAGCCGCGCTGGTACCAGTCGCTGCCGGAGTCCGCGCCGCGCTCGATCGCCTACTTCTCGCCCGAGTTCGGCATCGCCGCCGCGCTGCCGCAGTACTCCGGCGGTCTCGGCATCCTGGCCGGCGACCACCTGAAGGCCTCCTCCGACCTCGGGGTCCCGCTGACCGGCGTCGGCCTCTTCTACCGCTCGGGCTACTTCGCCCAGGGCCTCTCGGCCGACGGCTGGCAGCTCGAGTCCTACCCGTCGCTCGACCCCGACGGGCTGCCGCTGCGGATGGTGCGGATGGCCGACGGCTCGGCCGCGCGGATCGTCCTCGCGCTGCCCGACGGGCGCGCCCTCTACGCGCGGATCTGGCGGGCCGAGGTCGGCCGGGTGACGCTCCTCCTGCTCGACACCGACGTGCGCGAGAACGAGGACGCGCTGCGGACCGTCACCGACCGGCTCTACGGCGGGGGCGGCGAGCACCGCCTGCTGCAGGAGCTGCTGCTGGGCATCGGCGGCGTCCGCGCGCTCGAGCTCTGGGCCGAGGTGTCGGGCACGCTGCCGCCCGAGGTGTTCCACACCAACGAGGGTCACGCGGGCTTCCAGGGTCTCGAGCGCATCTCGGGCCTGATCGGCTCGGGGCTCGACTTCGATCAGGCACTGCAGGTGGTGCGGGCGAGCACGGTCTTCACGACGCACACGCCGGTGCCGGCGGGCATCGACCGCTTCGATCGCGGGCTGATCGAGGAGTACTTCACCACCGAGCTGCTGCCCGGCGTGCAGATCGAGGACGTGCTGGCGCTCGGCTCCGAGTCGGCCTCCGGCGACGTCTTCAACATGGCGTTCATGGGGCTCCGGCTCGCGCAGCGCTCCAACGGCGTCTCGCGGCTGCACGGCGAGGTGAGCCGCTCGATGTTCTCGGGTCTCTGGCCGGGGTTCGACACGGCGGAGGTGCCGATCGGCTCGGTCACGAACGGCGTCCACGCGGCCACCTGGACCGACCCCATCCTCCGCGCTCTCGCCCGCGATCGGCTCGGCACCGACGACACCACCCGCGCCGACTGGGCCTCGGGAGCCCTGAGCGACGGTGAGCTCTGGCAGGCGCGGCGCTCGATGCGCGAGCAGCTCGTGCACGACGCCCGGGCGCGGGCCGCCCGCTCCTGGCGCGAGCAGAACCCGGGCGGGCTCGCGCCGGCCTGGCTCGACGAGCTGCTGGACCCGGACGTGCTCACCATCGGCTTCGCCCGGCGCGTCCCCACCTACAAGCGCCTGACGCTGATGCTGCACGACCCCGAGCGGCTCCGCGCGCTGCTCACCCACCCCGAGCACCCGATCCAGATCGTGATCGCCGGCAAGTCGCACCCTGCCGACGAGGAGGGCAAGCGCCTCATCCAGAAGCTGGTCCGCTTCGCGCAGGAGCCGGACGTGCGCCGCCGCATCGTCTTCCTGCCCGACTACGACATCGCGATGGCGCAGCTGCTCTACCCGGGCACCGATGTCTGGCTGAACAATCCGCTGCGCCCGCTCGAGGCCTGCGGCACCTCGGGGATGAAGGCCGCGCTGAACGGCTCGCTCAACCTCTCGATCCTCGACGGCTGGTGGAACGAGTACTTCGACGGCGAGAACGGCTGGGCGATCCCCTCCTCCGACCGCGACATCGATCCGGAGTCGCGCGACACCCTCGAGGCCGACGCGCTCTACGAGCTGCTCGAGAGCGAGGTCGTGCCGCGCTACTACGAGCGCGACCACGACGGAGTGCCGCGCCGCTGGGTGCGCTCGATCCGGCACACCCTCGCCACGCTCTCGCCCGAGCTGTCGGCCGAGCGGATGGTGCGCCAGTACGTGGAGTCGCTCTACCACCCCGCGGCCGAGGCGGGGCGCGAGATCGCGGCCGACCACTTCGAGCCGGCGAAGGAGCTCTCGGCCTGGAAGCAGCGGGTCCGCGCCGGCTGGAGCGGCGTGGCCGTCGCGTCGGTCGAGTCGGGCGGCATCGACGCGGTGCCCCAGCGCGGCGACCGGCTCGCCCTGCGCGCGGGCGTGCTGCTCGGCGAGCTGTCGCCCGAGGACGTCACCGTGCAGGTGGTCTACGGCACGACCGCCGACGACGGGTCGCTCACCGACGTCCGGCTGCACGAGCTCGAGGTCGCCGAGGAGTCGGGCGCCGTCGTGCCGGCGGACGCGGTCGGCCGCGTGCCCTACGCCGGGGTGGTCGCGCTCGATCGCAGCGGCTCGTTCGGCTACACGGTGCGCGTGGTGCCGCGGCACCCGCTGCTCGCCCGCTCGGCCGAACTCGGGCTGGTGGCGGCGGCCGGCTGACGCGGACGTGCTGGTCGAGTCGCCGCGGAGCGGCGTGTCGAGACCCGCCCTTCGGATGACGGTGGATCTCGATACGCCCTCTGCGAGGGCTACTCGATCAGCATGAAGTCTCTGCGAGGGCTGCTCGATCAGCATGATCTGCTGGTCGAGTAGCCGCGGAGCGGCGTGTCGAGACCCGCCGCGCTCACCGCGCGATGTCGGCCAGGGTCGCGCCCGTCGCGGTGACGAGGTCCGCCGGCGCGAGCTCGATGTCGAAGCCGCGCCGTCCGCCCGACACCAGCACGGTGTCGTACAGCTCGGCCGTCTCGTCGAGCACCGTGCGGTGCCGTGTCTTCTGCCCGATCGGCGAGATGCCGCCGAGCACGTACCCCGTGCGACGCTGTGCGAGCGCCGGATCGGCCATCGCCGCGCGCTTGCCGCCGACCGCGGCCGCGAGCTCCTTGAGCCCGAGCGAGCCGGTCACCGGGACGATCCCGACGATCAGCTCGCCGTCCACCTCGACCAGCAGCGTCTTGAAGACCCGCTCGGGCTCGACCCCGAGCGCCTCGGCGGCCTCGGTCCCGTAGCTCGCCGCCGCCGGGTCGTGCCGGTACTCGCGCGGGACGAAGGCGATCCCGGCCGCCGCCAGCGCCACCGTCGCCGGGGTGCCCGGTCCGGCCTTCATCGGGCGGTCGCCACCGGGCGCGGCCCGTGCGCGGCGAACAGCTGCATCGAGGTCCCGGCCACGCGGACCATCTCGCCCGGCTCGAACGTCTCGCCGTGCTCGAGCGGCACCGCCTCCTCGCTGCTCCAGAGCCGGGTGTAGCCGGTGACGCCCTTGCTCTCGGCGAGGACGACCGAGGTCTCCGACTCGACGCCGTGCACGATGAGCAGCACGCGGTCGAAGTCCTCCGTCTCGGGAGTGGAGGCGGCGAGGTACTGCAGCGTGCGGTTCCCCGCCGAGGTCCAGTCGTGCTCGGACATCGTCCGCCCGTGCGCGTCGAACCACTCCATGCTCGTGGCTCCCGGCGTCACCGCCCCGCCGCGTCCGTAGCGGGCGGGCCGGAGCGCCGGGTGCTCGCGGCGCAGCCGGATCAGCGTCCGGGCGTGCTCGCGCAGCTCGAGCTGCCAGTCGCTGCGGCCGTCCCAGCGCAGCCAGGTGAGGTCCGAGTCCTGGCAGTAGGCGTTGTTGTTGCCGCGCTGGCTGCGGCCGAACTCGTCGCCCGCGGTGATCATCGGGACGCCGGCCGAGAGCAGCAGGGTGCCGAGGAGGTTGCGCATCGCCTTCCGCCGGGCGAGGGTGACCTGCTCGTCCGCGGTCGGCCCCTCGAAGCCGTGGTTGAAGGAGCGGTTGGTGTCGGCTCCGTCGCGGTTCGACTCGCCGTTGCCGATGTTGTGCTTGACGTTGTACGAGACGAGATCGGCGAGGGTGAAGCCGTCGTGCGCCGTGACGAAGTTGATCGAGGCGAGCGGGCCGCGCTCGAGCGAGAAGGTGTTCGACGAGCCGGAGAGCCGGGTCGCGAAGCCGCCGATGCCCACCGGCGCCGTCCCCGCGCGCCGGGCGTAGTCGATGTCCGAGAGCCAGAAGTTGCGGGCGCGGTCGCGGTAGCGGTCGTTCCACTCCGACCAGCCGTCCGGGAAGTTGCCGGTCTGCCAGCCGCCCATCCCCACGTCCCACGGTTCGGCGATCATCTTGACGTCGGCGAGCGCCGGGTCTTCGACGGCGGCGACGAGGAGCGGGTGGTCGCGCTGGAAGTGCGCGATCTCGTCGCGCCCCAGGGTCGCGGCGAGATCGAGGCGGAAGCCGTCGACGCCGACCTCCTGCGACCAGTAGCGGAGCGAGTCGAGCGCCAGTCGCTGCACCGCCGGCCGGCTGTAGTCGAGGGTGTTGCCGCAGCCGGTGACGTCGATGTAGTGGCCCTCGGCGCTCTGGCGGTAGTAGCTGCGGTCGTCGATCCCGCGCAGGCTCGAGCGCGGACCCTGGGGTCCCTCCTCGGCGGTGTGGTTGTAGACCACGTCGAGGATCACCTCGAGACCGGCCTCGTGCAGCAGCTTGACCATGCCCTTGAACTCGCGCAGCACCGCGGTCGGCCCGCCGCGCTGGGCGGCGGGGGAGGCGTAGGCGGAGTGCGGGCTGAAGAAGTTGAGCGTGTTGTAGCCCCAGTAGTTGGTCAGTCCCTGGCGCAGCAGCCGCTGCTCCGAGACGAAGGCGTGCACGGGGAGCAGCTCGACCGCCGTCACGCCGAGCTCGAGCAGCGACGCGACGGTCGACTCGTGCGCGAGTCCGGCGTAGCTGCCGCGCAGCTCGACCGGCAGGGCCGGGTTCAGCTTGGTCAGCCCCTTCACGTGGGCCTCGTAGAGCACGGTCCGGTCCAGCGGCGTGGCCGGCTTCCGCGAGTCGCCCCAGTCGAAGGAGTCGTCGACGACGACCGAGCGCCACTCGTTCTCGGCCACCCGGTGCAGGCCCCGCGAGTAGGGCTCGAGCAGCGGCGTCCGGGGATCGAAGCGCCCCGGAACGCCGGTCGGCCCGTCCACCTTGATCGCGTAGCGCCGCCCGACGGTGAGCTGCGACGCCCGAGCGGACCAGACGCTCCCCTCACCGCGGGTGAGCGGGACCGTGCGGGTCACCCAGCTCGGATCCTTCTCGTCGTAGAGGAGCAGGTCGATCGCGCTCGCGTGCTCCGACCAGACCCGCAGCTCGCCGCCTCCGGCGTCCACCGTGACTCCGAGCCGGACCAGGGAGTCTCGTATCTGCATGCGATCTACAGTAGTGAGCGGCCGGAGGCCCCCTTCCTCCCCCGGTCGCGGGACGGAGGGTGCCATGATCTATCTCGATCACGCAGCGACCACCCCGCTGCGGGCCTCCGCGCTCGCCGCCTTCGCCGAGGCGTCCGCGCAGCCGGGCAACCCCTCGTCGGTGCACGGCACCGGCCAGGAGGCGCGCCGCCGCCTCGAGGACGCCCGCGCGTCGATCGCCGCCGCGCTCGGCTGCGAGCCGATCGAGGTGATCCTCACCGCCGGCGGCACCGAGGCGATCAACCTGGCGCTGAAGGGCCTGTACTGGCAGCGGCGGGCGGAGGACGGGCGCCGCACGCGCCTCCTGGTGCCCGGGGGCGAGCACCACGCGACGATCGACAGCGTCGAGTGGCTCGCCGCCCACGAGGGCGCCCGCATCGAGTGGCTCGAGCTCGACGCCGAGGGGACGCTGCGACCGGAGACGCTGGCGGCGGCGCTCGCCGCGGATGCCGGCTCGGTCGCGCTGGTCAGCGCACTCTGGGTGAACAACGAGATCGGCACCATCGCTCCCGTCGTCGAGCTCGCCGCCGTCTGCGCGCGCGCCGGCGTGCCCCTGCACCTCGACGCGGTCGCGGCACTCGGTCACGTGCCGCTCGAGATCGGGGCTCTGCGCCGCGACTCCGGCTCCCGCGACGGCGTCGGCCTCGTCGCGGTCAGCGTCTCCGGGCACAAGGTCGGCGCGCCGATCGCGACCGGCGCGCTCGTCCTCGCCCGCGACGCCCGGGTCGTGCCGGTGCTGCACGGCGGCGGTCAGCAGCGCGGGGTCCGCTCCGGCACGCAGGACGTGCCGGGGGCGGCGGCGTTCGCGGCGGCGGTGACGGAGGCGGTCGCCGAGCTGCCCGAGGAGGCGCGCCGGCTCGCCGCCCTGCGCGATCGGCTCGTGGCGGGGGTCCTCGCGGCCGTGCCCGGTGCGACGCTGACCGGTCCGGCCGTCGACTCCGGCCGTCGGGTCTCGAGCAACGCGCACCTCGGCTTCCCCGGCGCGCAGGGCGACTCGCTCCTCTTCCTCCTCGACATGGCGGGCGTCTCGGTCTCCACCGGCTCGGCCTGCACCGCCGGCATCCCGGAGCCCTCGCACGTCGTCCTCGCGCTCGGCCGCAGCGAGGACGAGGCGCGGGGCGTGCTCCGGATGACGCTCGGCCGCACCACGGTCGACGCCGACGTGGACGCGCTGCTGGCCGCGCTGCCGGACGCCTACGCCCGCGCCGCCCGCGCGGGCCTCTCCAACCGCGCCGTGCTGCCCGGCTGAGAGCCGCACTCCGCGCCGCCGCCGCCCGCTCGTAGACTCGGACGGTGAAGGTTCTTGCGGCGATGAGCGGTGGAGTGGACTCGGCGGTGGCCGCGGCCCGCGCGGTGGAGGCGGGGCACGAGGTGGTCGGCGTGCACCTCGCGCTGAGCAGGATGCCCGGCACGCTGCGCACGGGCAGTCGCGGCTGCTGCACGATCGAGGACTCGATGGACGCTCAGCGCGCCGCGAACGTCCTCGGCATCCCCTACTACGTGTGGGACTTCTCCGAGCGGTTCAAGCTCGACGTGGTCGACGACTTCGTCGCCGAGTACGCCGCCGGCCGCACCCCCAACCCGTGCATGCGCTGCAACGAGCGGATCAAGTTCGCCGCGCTCCTCGAGAAGGCGCTCGACCTCGGCTTCGACGCCGTCTGCACCGGCCACTACGCCTCGCTCGAGACCGCGGCCGACGGCAGCCCCGAGCTGCACCGCGCGAGCGATGAGGCGAAGGACCAGTCCTACGTCCTCGGCGTCCTCACCACCGCGCAGCTCGAGCACTCGATGTTCCCGCTCGGCTCGACGCCGTCGAAGGCGGTCGTCCGGGCCGAGGCGGCCCGTCGCGGGCTGAGCGTCGCGAACAAGCCGGACAGCTACGACATCTGCTTCATCCCCGACGGCGACACCCGCGGCTGGCTCTCGGAGCGCGTCGCTCCCGAGACGGGCGCGATCGTCGACCGCGACGGCGCGGTGGTCGGCGCGCACGAGGGCGCCCACGGCTACACCGTCGGCCAGCGCCGAGGCCTGCACCTCGGCGTTCCGGCGCCGGACGGACGACCGCGCTTCGTCCTCGAGCTGCGGCCGAAGACCAACGAGGTCGTCGTCGGTCCGCGCGAGGCGCTGCGCATCGGCGAGATCGCCGGCGCGCGCTTCACCTGGGCCGGCGCGGCGCCCGAGGACGCCTCGATCCCGTTCCGCTGCGACGTGCAGATCCGCGCGCACGCCGACCCGGTCCCGGCGACCGCGGTCGTGTCGGAGGTCGATGGAAAGGTGGAGCTCGTGATCACTCCCGACTCGCCGCTCGACGGCGTCGCCCCCGGCCAGACGGCCGTCGTCTACCTCGGCACCCGCGTGCTCGGCCAGTGCACCATCGACCGCACGGTCGCGGCCGACCTCGTCGGCGCCGCCGCGACCGGGGCGGTGCTCTGATGGCCGCGACGCCCGGGGCCGGCCCGACGCCGGCGGCGGACCTCGATCCGGCGCAGCGGGTCGACGAGTTGCGCGCGCGGATCCGTTCCGCGAGCGAGGACTACTACGCGGCCGACGCCTCTCCGCTCGCCGACGCCGAGTACGACGCGCTGGTCCGCGAGCTCGCCGAGCTCGAGACGGCGCACCCCGAGCTGGCCACCGAGGACTCGCCGACGCAGACCGTCGGGGGCGTGGTCGCCGCCGGTCTCGACCCGATCGACCACGCCGAGCGGATGCTCTCGCTCGACAACGTCTTCTCGGCCGAGGAGCTGCGCGAGTGGTGCGACAAGACCGTCGCCTCCGCCGCCCGCCCGGTCGCCTGGCTGACCGAGCTCAAGATCGACGGCCTCGCGATCTCGCTGCACTACGAGAACGGCCGGCTCGTCACCGCGGCGACGCGTGGCGACGGGCGCACCGGCGAGGACGTCACCGTGAACGCGCTGCGCGTGGCCGGCATCCCGCAGCAGCTGGCGGGCGAGGGGCACCCCGCGCTGGTCGAGGTCCGCGGCGAGGTCTTCATCCCGGTCCGCGAGTTCGCGGCGCTGAACGCCCTGCAGGAGACCCTGCGCGACGAGGCCGTCGAGGAGGCGCGCGAGCGCTGGTCGGCCCGGCCGAGCGGCACCCGCAAGCCGTTCGACGAGGAGCGGGCGCGCGAGAGCGCGCTGCGCCGCTTCCCGACCTTCGCCAACCCGCGGAACGCCGCGAGCGGCGGGCTCCGCCAGCAGCTCGACAAGAAGGCGGGGCTCGACCTGCGCGCCGGAGAGGCGCGGGTCGGCTCGCTCGCGCTCTACGTGCACGGCATCGGCGCCTGGCCCGACCCGCCGGTGCAGAGCCAGTCCGAGGTGTACGGGCTGCTCGCCTCGTGGGGTCTGCCGGTCAGCGGGCACAACCGGGTGTCGGAGTCGGTGGACGAGGTCCTCGCGTTCGTCGAGCGCTACGGCCGCGAGCGGCACTCGGTCGAGCACGAGATCGACGGCGTCGTCGTCAAGGTCGACGAGCTCGAGCTGCACGACGAGCTGGGCGCCACCAGTCGCGCCCCGCGCTGGGCGATCGCCTACAAGTACCCGCCCGAGGAGGTGCACACCAAGCTCCTCGACATCGTCGTCAGCGTCGGCCGCACCGGCCGGGCGACCCCGTTCGCGCAGATGGAGAAGGTGAAGGTCGCCGGCTCCGAGGTGCGCCAGGCCACCCTGCACAACGCCGATGTGGTGAAGGCCAAGGGCGTGCTGATCGGCGACACGGTCGTGCTGCGCAAGGCCGGCGACGTCATCCCGGAGGTGCTCGGCCCGGTGATCGAGCTGCGCGACGGCAGCGAGCGCGAGTTCGTGATGCCGACGCAGTGCCCCGAGTGCGGCACGACCCTCGCTCCCGCGAAGGAGGGCGACGTCGACCTGCGCTGCCCGAACGCGCGCTCCTGCCCAGCGCAGGTCCGCGGCCGCGTCGAGCACATCGGCAGCCGCGGCGCGCTCGACATCGAGGTGCTCGGCGAGGTGACCGCCGCGGCGCTGACCCAGCCGTTCGTGCCCGCGGAGCCGCCGCTGGTCACCGAGGCGGGTCTCTTCGAGCTGCGGATCGAGGACGTCTTCCCGATCGAGGTCGTCGTCCGCGACAGCGAGACCGGGCTGCAGAAGCTGGACGACAGGGGCGAGGCGAAGGTCGTCGGCCCGTTCAAGCGCCGGCGGCAGAAGCGCGACGGCCCGTTCGATCCGGACGCGGAGGCGTTCGGCGGCGACGCCGAGTACGTGCCCTCGACCACGGGTCTCGCGCTGATCGCCAACATCGAGAAGGCGAAGACCTCGCCGCTCTGGCGCTTCCTGGTCTCGCTCAGCATCCGGCACGTCGGCCCGGTCGCCGCGCGCGCCCTGGCCGGGCACTTCGGCTCGCTCGACGCGATCCGCGCGGCCAGCCGCGAGGAGCTCGCGGCGGTCGACGGCGTCGGTGGCATCATCGGCGACGCGGTGCTGGCCTGGTTCGAGGTCGACTGGCACGCCGAGATCGTCGACCGCTGGGCGAGGGCGGGCGTGCAGTTCGCGACCCCCGGCCACCCCGGCCCCGGTGCTGCGGACGCGGCGGGCGGCGTGCTCGCCGGGCTCACGGTCGTCGCGACGGGCTCGCTCGAGGGCTACAGCCGCGAGGGCGCTCAGGAGGCGATCCTCGCCGCCGGCGGCAAGGCCGGCTCGAGCGTGTCGAAGAAGACGCACTACGTCGCCGCCGGCCCCGGTGCCGGCAGCAAGCTCGGCAAGGCCGAGGCGCTCGGGGTCCGCATCATCACCGCCGCCGAGTTCCACCTGCTCGTGACGGAGGGGCCCGAGGCGATCGCCCTGCCCGAGGAGACCGTGCCCGAGGAGACCGTGCCCGAGGAGACCGTGCCCGCGGAGACCGTGCCCGCGGAGGACGCCGTCGCGACGGATGCCGCCGCCGATGCGCCCGCCGCCGACGCGAGCGCTGCCGAAGCGCCCGCTGCCGAGGAGACCTCCGACGCGGATGCCTGACCGCCCCGGCGAGGAGCGGCGGGAGTTCCTCCGCCGCTCCTTCGCCGAGGTCGCCTCGACCGCGCTCGACGCCGCCGCTCGAGCCGTGCCGCTCACGCCGCGGGAGCGCGATGCCGCCGCCGCGCTGGCCCGGATCGACCACCTCGTCGTCCTGTCCTTCGCCGGCCGGCCGCGCGCCCAGGTCTTCGGTGCCCTCGACGGCGAGCCGGGCACCGATTTCGTCGGCGGCACCGACGCGGTGCTGACCGCTCCCGGCGCCGGAACCCCGGGCGACCGGTTCGCTCCCGAGATGCTCCCCGTCCACACGCTGCTCGCCCGCTCGTTCGCACGTGCCGACCACTGGCGGGCCGACGGCCGCGACCCGCTGCGCTCGCTGCTCCACTCCGCTCGGGAGGCGGACACCCCCTGGGCCCTCGTGGTCGACGACCGGCAGGGCGTCTCGACGACGCTCCTCGCCGATCCCGCCTGGGACCGCGACGATCCCGCGGCCGCCCGCGCCGCGGGAGGCGCGCTCCTGCCGCTCTCGGCGCTCGGGGCCGCGGCAGCGGCGCGATCGCTGCCCCCGGTCGTCCTGGTCGAGCCGCGCTCGCTCGTCGACCCGGCCGACTTCGCCGCCGCGGACGATCCGAGCCGCTCGCGCTCCGCGGATGCGCGCACCGCCGAGCGGCTCCTGCACGAGACCGTCGACGCGGTCCGGGCGGCGGAGTCGTCCGGCCGCCGGATGCTCCTGCTCGTCACCGCGCGCGGGAGCGCCGATCGACCCGGCGACGTCCCGGCGCTCCTGATCGCCTCGAGCGCGCGGCCCGGCGCCCCGTCGTCGCCCGACTCGGCCCGGCGACGCCCGCGCTCCTGCACCGCGCCCGCTTCGCCGCGGACCGCCGCGCGCTCGCCGACGACGGCGTGCTCGCCGTCGCGGAGGCGCTGTCCGGAGCCGCCCGGCCGCTGTCGCGCTTCCCGCGCACGGCGCCCGCATTCGCTCCGGAGCGCCGGGAGCTCTCGATCACGCCGACCCTCGCCGCCGCCCTCGCCGCGGCGGGCGTCAGCGAGGCATCCGGCGACGCCGAGCACGCCCTCCAGCTGCTCCGAGCAGCCGCTCCGGGCGCGTCGCTACACTCCCGCCAGGCAGGGATCCGCCGCGCGCGGGAAGGGCGGAACGCATGAGCGGCACAGACGGCGGCACAGACGGCGGCAACGACACCGGCACCCCCTGGGACGACGCCCCCCGCTCCCGCTCCCGCCGCCGCTTCCTGGCCGGCAGCGCCGTCGCCGGCGGGGTCGCCGCCGCCGGCATCACGGGCGGAGCGATCGGCGCCGCTGTCGCCTCCGGCCGCGACCGCGAGGCCGAGTCGCCGCTCCCCGAGCGCAGCGAGCCCGGCTTCGACCACGTCGTCGTGGTGATGTTCGAGAACCGCTCCTTCGACAACATCCTCGGGCAGCTCTACGCGGCCGACGGCCCGCCCGCGGGCGCGACCTTCGAGGGCCTGCAGAGCGGCGAGCACTCCAACACGACCGCCGCGGGCGACACCGTCGCCGCGCACGTCTACCAGGGCGCGACCGACACGGTGATGCGCCAGCCCGACCCCGACCCGGGCGAGGAGTTCCCGCACGTCAACACCCAGCTCTTCGGCACGATCGACCCGCCCGAGAACGCGGGGGCGTCCGTCGGCGCGATGACGGCCCCCTTCAATGCGCCCGCGGACGCCTCCGCGCCGACGATGAGCGGGTTCCTCGAGGATTACGTGCAGAACCTCCGCCACCTGAAGAAGGGCGAGGAGCCCACCCGCGAGGAGTACGGCACGATCATGGGCGGCTTCTCGCCCGACATGCTCCCCGTCTTCTCGACCCTCGCCCGCGAGTTCGCCGTCTTCGACCACTGGTTCTGCGCGGTCCCCTCGCAGACGTTCTGCAATCGCTCGTTCTTCCACGCGTCCACCTCGCACGGCTTCGTCACCAACAAGCACGGCGGCGGCTACGAGAAGTGGCTGGCCGACGACCTCGCCGATGCGCCGACGGTCTTCAACCGCCTCGAGGAGGCCGGGAAGAGCTGGCGGGTCTACTTCGACGCCCTCCAGGTCGTCTCCTACACGGGCTTCCTGCACGCGCCGGTGCTGGAGAAGCACTGGAAGACCAACTTCGCGCCGATGGAGCAGTTCTACGCCGACGTCGCGAGCGGCGACCTGCCCGACTACGCCTTCGTCGAGCCGCGCCTCGTCTTCGACCACAACGACATGCACCCGCCGACCGGCGTGCTGCACGAGGACGAGGTCGACGGGCAGCCGCTCTACGACAGCGCGCTCTCCGACGTCCGCGCGGGGGAGCTGCTGCTGCACCAGGTCTACTCGGCGATCCGCGAGAGCGCCTCGACGACCGGCTCGAACGCGATCAACACCCTGCTGCTGGCCACCTTCGACGAGCACGGCGGGCTCTACGACCACGTCCCGCCGCCCGCCGCGACCCCGCCCGGCGACGGCCGGGAGGGCGAGATGGGCTTCGGCTTCGACCGGCTCGGCTGCCGCGTCCCGGCGATCGCGATCTCGGCCTACACCCGGGCCGGCACAGTCCTGCACGACGAGATGCACCACGGCGCCCTGATCCGCACCCTGAGCCGCCTGCACGGCCTCGAGCCGCTCACCGCGCGGGACGCCGACGCGCCCGACCTCTTCGGCGTCGTCACCCTCGACTCCCCGCGCCAGATCGACGACTGGCCGACCACCGTGCCGCAGTACCTGCCGCCGAACCCGGAGGCGACCCCGCCGCACCCCGCCAACGCGAACAGGGACAAGCCGCTCAGCCCGCCGGCCCTCGGGCTGATGGGCCTGCTGCTCGCCCGCTACGGCGAGCCCGGCGACGACCTGCCGACCACCTACCAGGGCGCCTACGAGGCGCTGCTGAAGCACGGCACGAGCCTCTTCGGCACCGGCACGGTCACCGCGTCGCCGTCCCCGTCGCCCACCCCGTCGCCGGGGACCTGAGCGGAGGGAGCATCGGCGCCCCTGGCTAGACTGGACGCCGATTCCTCACGAACCACCCGACGGAGACGCATGTCCGAGATCACGGCCGACACGGTCGCCCATCTGGCCTCGCTGGCCAGGATCGACCTCACCTCAGAGGAGATCCAGAACCTCACCCGGGAGCTCGGCCAGATCGTCGACTCCGTGGCGGCCGTGCAGGCCGTCGCCACGCCCGACGTGCCGGCGACCAGCCACCCCATCCCGCTCGAGAACGTCTTCCGCCCCGACGTCGTGGGTGAGACGCTCACCCAGGAGCAGGCGCTCTCCGGTGCTCCCGAGCACGACGGCAGCCGCTTCCAGGTCTCCGCGATCCTGGGGGAGGAGCAGTGAGCGCCCACGGCGACGAGCTCGTCCGCCTCAGCGCCTCCGCCCTCTCCGAGCGCCTCGCCGACGGCTCCGTCTCCTCTCGCGAGGCGACGCAGGCGCACCTCGACCGCATCGCCGCCGTCGACGGCGCCGTGCACGCCTTCCTGCACGTCGCGGGCGACGCCGCCACCGCCACGGCCGAGGCGATCGACCGCCGCCGCGCCGAGGGCGAGTCGCTGCACCCGCTCGCCGGCGTCCCGCTGGCCGTCAAGGACGTCATCGTCACGAACGACATGCCGACCACCGCGGGCTCGCGCATCCTCGAGGGCTGGCGCCCGCCGTACGACGCGACCGTCATGCAGAAGGTGCGCGCCGCCGGCCTCGTGCCGATCGGCAAGACCAACATGGACGAGTTCGCGATGGGCTCGACCACCGAGCGCTCCGCCTACGGCCCGACGCACAACCCGTGGGACCTCGACCGGATCCCCGGTGGCTCCGGCGGCGGCTCGGCCGCGGCCGTCGCGAGCTACGAGGCTCCGCTGGCCCTCGGCTCCGACACCGGCGGCTCGATCCGCCAGCCCGCGCACGTCACCGGCACCGTCGGCGTGAAGCCGACCTACGGCGGCGTCTCGCGCTACGGCGCCGTCGCGCTCGCCTCGAGCCTCGATCAGATCGGCCCGGTCTCGCGCACGGTCCTCGACTCGGCGCTGCTGCACGACGTCATCGCCGGGCACGACCCGCGCGACTCCACCTCGCTCCGCGACGAGTGGCCCTCCTTCGCCGACGCGGCGCGCCGCGCCGACGTGAAGGGCCTGCGCATCGGCGTGCTCAAGGAGCTCGACGGGGGAGAGGGCTTCCAGCCCGGCGTCCTCGCGCGCTTCCACGAGGCCCTCGCGGTGCTCGAGAAGGCCGGCGCCGAGATCGTCGAGGTCAGCGCGCCGAGCGTCGAGCACGCCGTCGCCGCCTACTACCTGATCCTCCCCGCGGAGGCGTCGAGCAACCTCGCGAAGTTCGACTCCGTCCGCTTCGGCCTCCGCGTCACGCCGAAGGGCGGCGGCACCGTCGAGCAGGTCATGGCCGCGACGCGGGAGCAGGGCTTCGGCCCCGAGGTCAAGCGCCGCGTCATCCTCGGCACCTACGCGCTCTCGGCCGGCTACTACGACGCCTACTACGGCAGCGCGCAGAAGGTGCGGACCCTGGTCCAGCGCGACTTCGACGCCGCCTTCGCCTCCGTCGACGTGATCGCCTCGCCGACCGCGCCGACCACCGCCTACCGGCTTGGCGAGAAGCTCGACGACCCGCTGGCGATGTACCGCGGCGACATCGCCACGATCCCGGCGAACCTGGCCGGCATCCCCGGCATCTCGGTCCCCGCCGGCCTCGCCGACGAGGACGGCCTGCCCGTCGGCGTCCAGTTCCTGGCACCCGCCCGCCAGGACGTCCGTCTCTACACCGTCGGCGGCGCGCTCGAGGCGCTCCTGGAGGAGCAGTGGGGCCACCCGCTGCTCTCGCAGGCACCCGATCTCGCCCCCGCCCAGCTCTCCGCCCCCCAGGAAGGTGCCGTCTGATGGCGTCCGCGCACACGTCCGCCCCCGAGCTGATGGACTACGACGAGGTCTTCGAGCGCTTCGAGCCGGTCCTCGGCTTCGAGGTGCACATCGAGCTCAACACGAAGACCAAGATGTTCTCGGACGCCCCGAACATCGCCGGCTCCGAGCCGAACACCAACACGACGCCGGTGTGCCTCGGCCTGCCCGGCTCGCTGCCGGTCGTCAACGAGCAGGCCGTCCGCTACTCGATCAGCCTCGGCCTCGCGCTCGGCTGCTCGATCGCGCCGTCGAGCCGCTTCGCCCGGAAGAACTACTTCTACCCGGACATGGCGAAGAACTACCAGATCTCGCAGTTCGACGAGCCGATCGCGTTCGAGGGCTCGGTCGAGGTCGAGCTCGCCGACGGCAGCGTCGTGCACATCCCGATCGAGCGCGCCCACATGGAGGAGGACGCGGGCAAGCTGACCCACGTCGGCGGCGCCACCGGCCGCATCCAGGGCGCGGAGTACTCGCTGGTCGACTACAACCGCGCCGGCGTCCCGCTCGTCGAGATCGTCACGAAGCCGATCCACGGCGCGGGCAGGAGCGCGCCGGAGTACGCCAAGGCCTATGTCGCGACCATCCGCGACATCGTCCTCGCGCTCGGCATCTCCGACGCGAAGATGGAGCGCGGCAACCTCCGCTGCGACGCCAACGTCTCGCTCAAGCCGATCGGCCAGGAGAAGCTCGGCACCCGCACCGAGACCAAGAACGTCAACTCGCTCCGCTCGGTCGAGCGCGCCGTCCGCTACGAGATCCAGCGGCAGGGCGCGATCCTCGCCGCCGGCGGCACGATCACGCAGGAGACGCGGCACTGGCACGAGGACACCGGCCGCACCTCGGCCGGCCGCCCGAAGAGCGACGCCGACGACTACCGCTACTTCCCCGAGCCCGACCTGCTGCCCGTGGTGCCGAGCCCCGAGCTGATCGAGGAGCTGCGCGCCGCGCTGCCCGAGAAGCCCGCCGCCCGCCGCCGCCGGCTGAAGGCCGACTGGGGCTTCACCGACCTCGAGTTCCAGGACGTCGCGAACAGCGGACTGCTCGCCGAGATCACCGAGACCGTCGCCGCCGGCGCCACACCGCAGGCCGCCCGCAAGTGGTGGACCGGCGAGGTCGCGCGGCTCGCCAACGCCGCGGGTCAGGACCCGGCCGAACTGGTCGCCCCCGAGCAGATCGCGGAGCTCGCGAAGCTGATCGAGGCGGGCACCCTCACCGACCGGCTCGCCCGGGAGGTGCTCCAGGGCGTCATCGCCGGCGAAGGCACCCCGCAGGAGGTCGTCGACGCCCGCGGTCTCGCGGTCGTCTCGGACGACGGCGCGCTGATCGAGGCGATCGATGCGGCCCTCGCCGCGCAGCCGGACGTGCTCGCGAAGATCCGCGACGGCAGGGTCCAGGCCGCCGGTGCGGTCATCGGCGCCGTGATGAAGGCGATGAAGGGCCAGGCCGACGCGGCGCGTGTCCGCGAGCTGGTCCTCGAGCGCGCGGCCGGCTGAGCCGGGGCGCGGGGAACGGAGGCGCTCGTGACCACGCTGCCCGACGACGCCGCCGTTCCCGCGCGGCTCGACCTGCCGGGCGGGGCGTTCCTGCGCCCGCTCGTCTCCAGCGACGCCGATCTGCTGCATCCGGTGCTGGCGAAGCACCGGGACTGGCTCGCCGCGCTGCTCCCCGAGGGTGACCCGAGCGCACTGCCGTCCGCCTCGCCGGGCGACGACCTGCGCGCGCTGCGGCGGCTCGAGTCCGCCGCCCGCGAGCGGAGCGCCTTCGCCTACCTCCTGGTCGGCGCGGACTGGACCGAGGTGCTGGGCGCGCTCAGCCTCCGGCCGGGGGACGGCGGGAGCGCCGAGGCCTCGTGGTGGGTCGTGCCGTCTCTCGTGGGCTCCCGGCTCGAGGAGGAGTTCGACGCCTACTCCCGGCGCTGGCTGCTGCTGCGCTGGCCGTTCGAGCAGGTCGCGACGCCGGACAACCATCCGGACGAGCCGGCCGCCCTCGCCGGCGCCAATCTGCTCCCGCTGCTGCCCGAGGAGCCGGAGCGCACGCCGCTGCCCGAGCCGGACGCGGCCTCGGCGGCGGAGCTGTGGGCCGCCTTCCGGCGCCACGACGCGACGGTGCAGGAGGTCCTCCCGCTCGTCGAGTCCTTCGGCGACTCGGTCGAGCTGGCCGACGAGCTGCTCGCCCTGGTGCGCCGGGGCGTCAAGACCGCGACCGCCTCGCTCGCGGGCGACGAGCCCGTGCCCCGCGTCGGCGAGCACTGGATCGTCTGCGACGGGGCCGGCCTCGCCCGGGTGGTGCTGCTCACGACGGAGATCCGCCTCGGCGAGCTGGACAGCGTCGACGACGACTTCGCCTGGGACGAGGGCGAGAAGGACCGCTCCCGCGACTCCTGGCTCGAGGGGCACCGCCGCTACTTCGCCCGCGAGTCGCCCGCCGGCATCGGCACGGTCGTCTTCGAGCGCTTCCGCGTGGTCTGGCCGGAGGAGGACGCGGGCGCGGCCGCGGCCTTCGCGCGCCGCATCGCCTCCGAGCGCCCGAGCGGTGACCCCGAGCGCTCGAGCGGCACCCCCTAGCCCTCTTCCGGGGGTTCCCCGGATGCCGCACTCAGCACGCCTGCGCCAGAGTGGAGGCATGGCTACTCTCGTGCGCCCCCGTCGGGGCAAGATCATCGCCGGCGTCTGCGCCGGCCTCGCTAACCGCTTCGGCTGGAGCCCCTTCCTGGTCCGGCTGCTGTTCGTGCTCTCCTGCCTGCTCCCCGGGCCGCAGATCATCGCCTACCTCGTGATGTGGGTGGTCGTCCCGAAGCAGAAGTGATCCGGCCGGCCCCGCCGGATCGACCGCGACGCTCCTCCGCCACCGCTCCCGAGAGGGACCGGGGCGGGGGAGCGTTTCTTCGTCCGGGCAGGTGAACGTTCACGGACTTCGGCGTCAGCGCCCTTGACGGAGCCGGATACAGCGGCCTAGCGTGGTGCGTGAACGTTCACGTCAACGAGGCCGCGAGAGGGACACGCATGTCCGACACCACCACCACCCGCACCGACTCCAGCACCGCCGCACCCGGCTGGGCGGTGCTCGGGCCCGGCGGAATCGCCCGCCGGTTCCTGTCGCAGCTGCCCGCGAGCGAGCGGGGCGCCCGCCTCGTCGCCGCCGGCAGCTCCGACTCCGGCCGCGCCGCCGCCTTCGCCGCCGAGGCCGTCGAGCACGGCTTCGCCGACGCGACCGGCGGCTCCTACGCCGAGGTCCTCGCCGATCCGGCCGTCACCGCCGTCTACATCTCCACCGTGCACACCGGCCACGCCGCGCTCGTGCTGCAGGCGCTCGAGGCCGGCAAGGCCGTGCTCTGCGAGAAGCCGCTGGCGGTGAACCACGGCACGGCGATGGTGCTGGTCGACGCCGCGCGCCAGGCCGGTCTGCCGCTGGTCGAGGCGTACATGTACCGCTTCCACCCGCAGACGGCCGCCCTGCTCGACCTGGTCCGCGACGGCGTGATCGGCGACGTCGTGCACATCGACGCCTCCTTCTCCTTCCGCACCGGCGAGCGCAGCGGCCGTCTCTACGACGTCGCGACGGCCGGTGGCGGCATCCTCGACGTCGGCGGCTACACCGTCACCGCCGCGGCGGCCGTGGTGCAGGCCGCGACCGGCGTCGCCGTCGCCGAGCCCGTCGAGTTCGAGGCGCAGGGCAGCCTCGGCCCCACCGGCGTCGACGAGTGGAGCGTCGCCCGCGCGAGCTACCGCGGCGGCATCACCGCGTCGCTGCGCACCGGAGTGGCGCTCGACGACGCGAACGCGCTGACGATACACGGCACCCGAGGCCGCCTGCACGTGGCCGACCCGTGGTTCGGCGCCGCGGAGTCGGGCATCGAGATCAGCGTCGTGGGCGAGGATCCCCGGATCGTGTCCTTCGAGGGGGAGAGCCCCTACGCACTCGAGGCGGACGCGACGACCGACGCCCTCGCCGCCGGCCGTGTCGAGGCGCCGCAGATGACGCTCGACGAGACGCTCGCCACCGCGCGCACCCTCGATCGCTGGCGCGCCGCACTGGGTCTGCGCTTCCCGTTCGAGGCCGAGGACGCGGACATCCCCACCGTCTCCGGTCGCCCGCTGCGCGTCGCCGCCGATGCGCCGATGCTCTACGGCGAGATCCCCGGCGTCGGCAAGCGGATGTCGCGACTGGTGATGGGCGTCGACAACCAGCCCGACCTGGCGCACGCCTCCGCGATCTTCGACGTGTTCGTCGAGCAGGGCGGCACCGTCTTCGACACCGGCTACATCTACGGCGGCGGCGTGCTCGAGGGCCGCCTCGGTCAGTGGATCCGCAACCGCGGCATCCGCGAGGACGTCGTCGTGATCACCAAGGGCGCGCACACCCCCCACTGCGATCCGGAGTCGCTCACCCGCCAGCTGCTCGAGAGCCTCGAGCGCCAGGGCACCGACTACGCGGACATCTACCTGATGCACCGCGACAACCTCGACGTGCCGGTCGGCGAGTTCGTCGACGTGATGGACGAGCACCAGCGCGCCGGCCGCATCCGCTCCTACGGCGTCTCGAACTGGACGCCGGCGCGCTTCGACGAGGCGCAGGAGTACGCACGGGCGAACGGCCGCGCCGGCTTCCAGGCGCTGAGCAACCACTTCGGGCTGGCCGAGGCCTACGACGTCCCGTGGGACGGCTGCGTGCACGTCACCGACCGCGCCTCGAAGGAGTGGCTCGTCGAGCGCCAGATCCCGCTGCTGCCGTGGTCGTCGCAGGCGCGCGGTTTCTTCACCGGTCGCGCCCGGCCCGACGACACCAGCGACGCCGAGCTGGTGCGCTGCTACTACGGTCCGGAGAACTTCGAGCGCCTGCGCCGCGCCGAGCAGCTCGGTGCCGAGCACGGCGTCGGAGCGACCGCGATCGCGCTGGCCTACGTGCTCGCCCAGCCGTTCCCGACCTTCCCGCTCTTCGGCCCCCGCACCATCACCGAGCTGCGCTCGTCGATGCGCGGACTCTCGATCGAGCTGACTCCGGAGCAGACCGCGTGGCTCGACCTCCGCGGCTGAACGGCGCCGAGGCGGCCGGCCGCGCGACGATCCACGACGTCGCGGCCGCCGCCGGCGTCTCCCGCCAGACCGTCACCCGGGCGATGAACGGCATGCCGGGCATCAACGAGGCGACGAAGCGGCGCGTCCTCGACGCCGCCGAGCAGCTCTCCTATCGGCCGTCGCGATTCGGGCGGGGGCTCGTCACCGGCGGGGAGCACCAGCTCGGCCTCGTCGTCGACGACCTGCGCAACCCGTGGTCGCCGGAGCTCGCCTCCGCCGTCCTGCGGGTCGCCGCGGCGCGCGGCTGGAACGTCTCGCTCGCGGACGTCGGTCTCGCCGCCGACTCCGACCGGATGATCCAGGCGCTCGGCGCGCAGACCGACGCCGTGATCGGCACCTTCGGCGGCCGGGCGGCCGAGTGGATCGGGCGGCTCGGCTCCGTGCCGGTCGTGGAGCTGGACCCGCCCGGCGTCCCGCTGCGCGCGGCGGTGCTGCTCGATCACTCCGACGCCGTCGAGGCGCTGGCCGACCATCTCGCCGAAGCGGGAGTGCGGCACCCGGTGCTGCTCGACGTCTCCGTCGGCTCTCGCCCGAGCCGGCGGGCGGAGCTGCTGCTCGCGGCGTTCGCGGCGCACGGTCTCGACGCCTCCGTGGTGCGGGCCGAGGAGCCGACGGCGCAGTCCGCGGCGGAGGCGGCCGAGCGGATCCTCGCCCGGCCGCGGCTCGCCGACGCAATCGTCGCGTTCAACGATCTCTGCGCCATCGGCGTGCTCTCGGCCTGCCGCCGCGCCGGGGTCGACGTGCCCGGCGACGTCCGCGTGGTCGGCATCGACGGCCTGCCGCTCGGCAGGCTGCTCGCGCCGACGCTGACGACGCTCGCCGTCGACCTCGACGAGCTCGCCCGCCACGCGCTCGACCTCGCGGTCGCGATGATCGCGGGCGAGCTGCCGAAGTCGGGCCCGGACGTGCAGCGCACGGTGCGCCACCAGCTGGTGCTCCGCGAGTCGGCTTGACCGACCGCTTGCCGGTCGAGTAGCCCCAGAGGGGCGTCTCGAGACCCCCGCCCGCCCGCGGACGTCGGGCTCCCTCTGAGTGAACCCTCAGCGAGCACCGCGGAGCGAGGCATAGCGTTGCGCTGTGCGTGCGCATCCTGCGGCGCCGAGGAGGAGATCATGGGATTCCTGGACCGACTGCTGGGGCGCGAGGAGCGCCCGGAGGACCGCCGACCGGCCACCGGCTACCCCGCCCCCGCCGCGGCTGAGCGCCGCGCGGACGGCGCCGCGCCCGCCTACGGCACCCCGACCGCGCAGTCCGCACGGAGCCAGGACGAGATCGCCATCGAGCGCTACCGCTACCTCCTCCGCACCGCCCCGCCGGAGGCGATCGAGCAGGTGCACCGCGAGGCGTTCGAGCAGCTCACCCCCGAGCAGCGCCAGCAGGTCTTCCGCGAGCTGAGCGAGGGCGCGCCCGCGGGCGACGCTCCGCGCTCGGACGACGCGCAGGCGCTCGCCAAGTCGGCGACCCGCAGCGAGCTGCGCCAGCCCGGATTCATGGAGCGGCGCTTCTCCGGCGGCGGCGCCGGCGGCATGGGCTTCGGCGGCGTCCTCGCCTCGTCGATGCTCGGCACGATCGCGGGCTTCGTGATCGGCTCGGCCATCGCCGACGCGTTCCTGCCGGACGCCGGCGGCGAGGCGGTGCAGGCCGACGGCGCGGACGGCGGCGACGCGGGAGCGGACGGTGCGGGCGACGGTGGCGGCGACGCGGGCGGCGACTACGGCGCCGACGCGGGCGACGGCGACTTCGGTGGCGGCGGTGACTTCGGTGGCGGAGGCGACTTCGGCGGTGGCGGCGACTTCGGCGGCGGCTTCGACTTCTGAACCCGTCGCGCCCGCCGCGCCTCGGCCCGCCGCCCCTCAGCTCTCGTCGAGGAGCAGCGCCTTCACCTCGCGCCGCAGCACCTTGCCGATCATGCTGCGCGGCAGTTCGTCGACGACCGCGATCCGCTTGGGCACCTTGTAGGGCGTGAGCGCCTCGCGGACGACCCGGCGCGCCTCCTCCTGGTCGAGGTGCGCGCCGGGCTCGAGCACGACCGCCGCGGCGACCTGCTCGCCGCTGCGCGCGTCGGGCAGCCCGACGACGGCGACGTCCCGGACGGCGGGCAGCCGGCGGAGCACGTCCTCCACCTCGGACGGCGAGACGTTGAAGCCGCCGGAGATGATCAGCTCCTTGATCCGGTCGACGATCGTGACGAAGCCGTCGTCGTCGATCCGGGCGATGTCGCCGGTGCGGAACCAGCCGTCGGCGGTGAAGGCGGCAGCGGTCTCGTCGGGCTTGCGGTGGTAGCCGCGGAACACCTGCGGCCCGCGCACCACGAGCTCGCCCGCGGCCCCGGCCTCGACCTCGGTCTCCGGGTCCTCCGGATCGACGATGCGCACGTCGGTGCCCGGCAGCGGCAGACCGACGGTGCCGGCCCGCCGCGTGGGGCCGACCGGGTTCGCCATCAGCACGGGTGAGGTCTCGGAGAGCCCGTAGCCCTCGACGAGGGTGCCGCCGGTCAGCGCCTCGAAGGACTCGACCAGCGCGGGATCGAGCGGCATCGCTCCGGAGATCGCGATCTCGATCCCCTGCAGCGAGACGCCCTTCTCCTGTGCGCGCAGCGCGAGCCGCTCGGCGATCGGCGGCACCGCGGGGAGGAAGGTCGCCGGGTGCTTCCGCACCACCTTGAGCACCAGATCCGGATCGAACTTCGGGAACAGGACCAGACGCGCCCCCATGCTCATCGCGAAGGTGAGGCAGAGCGTGAGCCCGTAGGCGTGGAACATCGGCAGCACCGCGTAGACGACGCAGTCGCCGCGGCGCACCGTGGGCACCCAGGCGCGCGACTGCGCGGCGTTCGCGGTGAGGTTGAGGTGGGTCAGCTCGGCGCCCTTCGGGGTGCCGGTGGTGCCGCTGGTGTACTGGATGACGGCGAGGTCCTCGGCCGTCGGGCGGGGGTGCGCCGGGTCGAGTCGGCGGCGCAGCAGTGCGTCCCACTCGATCGCGCCGCGGACCCTGCCGGTCAGCGCGGCGCGCGACTCGCGGGCCTTCTTCAGCGGGAGCCGGAGTGCCGCGCGCATCGGCGCCGGCATCGCGCGGGTGAGGTCGACGGAGACGACCGACTCGACGCCGAGGTCGGCGGGCAGCTCCTGCACCAGCGGGACGACCCGGTCCCAGGCGATCGCGACCCGCGCGCCGTGGTCCTCGAACTGGTGGCGCAGCTCGCGCGGCGTGTAGAGCGGGTTGTGCTCGACGACGACCGCGCCCAGGCGCAGCACCGCGTAGAACGCGACGACGTGCTGCGGGCAGTTCGGCAGGATCAGCGCGACGGGGTCGCCCGAGCGGACGCCGAGCCGGCGCAGCCCCTCCGCGGCCCTCTCCACCTCGTCGGCGAGCTGGGCGTAGCTGGTCGAGCGGCCGAAGAACTCGAGGGCGACCTGGTGCGGATAGCGCTCGGCCGACTCCGTCACGATGTCGACGAGCGAGCCGGTGGGGAGCTCCAGCTCCTCCGGAACGCCGTCTGCGTAGCTGCGGATCCAGGGGCGGGGCGGGTGACTGCTCACCCGCCCCACTCTAGGCGCAGGGCTCCGGGCACCCGATCGAGTGCCCGGTCGGTGCGCTCAGGCGCCCTTCGCGACGGCGTCCTCGATCGCGACGTCGCCCGAGACGATCTCCCAGGTCGCGCCGATGGAGGTGGGGTCGGCCAGCACGGCGATCACGGTCGCGGCCACGTCGGCGCGCGGGATGCTGCCCTTCTCGACGCTCTCGCCGAGCAGGATCCGGCCGGTGCCCTCATCGTCGGTGAGGCCGCCCGGACGCAGGACCGTCCAGTCGAGGTCGGTGCCGCGCAGCGCCGTGTCGGCGTCGCGCTTGGCCTCGACGTAGGCGCGCCAGTCCTCCTCGGTGTCGTCCGGGAGCGCGGCGTCGACGCCGATCGCGCTGATCTGCACGAAGCGGCGGATCCCGGCGATCGAGGCCGCCTCCTGACTCAGCACGGAGGCGCCGAGGTCGACGGTGCGCTTGCGCTCGGGCCCGGAGTCGGGGCCGGCACCGGCCGTGAAGACGAGGGCGTCGACGCCCTCGAGCCGCCCGGCGAAGTCCTCCGCGGTGGAGTGCTCGAGGTCGTGGACCAGGGGCTCGCCGCCGAGGCGGACGATGTCCTCCGAGTGCTCGGGGTTGCGGACGACTCCGACCGCTTCGTGTCCGGCGTCGTACAGCAGATGGAGGATCTGCTGGCCGACCTTGCCGTGTGCTCCGATGACGGCGACGCGTGTCATGGCTGTCCTCTCTCGACGGGGCGGTGCGCCCCGGGTGTCGTCCGCGCGGCGGCGCGGACCTCCCCATCCTGCCGTCGGCAGCCTGGGGTCGTTCTCAGGTGTCCGGGCCGGGACGTCAGGCCGCCAGCCGGTCGTCCCGCCCGGTGACCGCCAGCAGCCTGCTCTGCAGCGGCGCGTCGGAGCCGATCGGCACGGGCGCCGCGAACAGCCCGCTCGCGCGCAGGGTCTCCTCCTGCGGGGCGAACAGCTCCCAGACCGCGGCGACGAGGCCCTCCTCCATCGCCTCCTCGGCACCGGTCGCCCGGGCCAGGTCCCAGGTGTGCACGGTGATGTCGGCCACCTGCTCCTGCAGCAGCTCCAGCGCGCTGACGGTGTCGCGGCCCAGCCGCAGCTCCGCACCGGGGTCGACCTCGCGGGAGACCGCGCGCAGGAGCGTGGTGACGCGGGTCCACTCGCTGCGCAGGTCGGCCGCGACCGGCTCGAGGCGGATCGGCGACTCGTCGCCGCCGGAGAGCAGGGTGTGCGCCCGCTGCTGCTCGCGGACCACGTGCAGGACGAGGGCGCGGGTGTCCCACTCGGTGTCGGGGGTCGGCGCGGTCCAGTCGACCACGGCGTCGAGGCGGACCTCGAAGGCGGCGTGCGCGCGGGCCTGCAGGTCGAGCCAGCGGCTCAGCTCGGTGGGCGGGGAGGCGGGCTCGTGCTCGTGCGTCATGTCTTCTCCGGGGAGTCGTCGTGGGTGCTCGGGACAACCGCCGCGGCGGCGTCGCCATTCCCGCCCGACCCGAGTCGCCGGGAGGAGCGGTCGGTGTCGGTGGTGCGTGCGACCATGATCCTCGAAGGCACTCCGGTCGCGGGGCGCCGTGTTCGAGCAGGGGGACCGTGAGCAAGCAGGACGGCACGGGGCGCCAGGTCACGACCGAGCCCTTCGACGACCCGCGCGCGAGCATCCTGCACGTCGACATGGACGCGTTCTTCGCCTCCGTCGAGCTGCTCGATCACCCGGAGCTGCGCGGGAAGCCGGTCGTGGTCGGCCACATCGGCTCGCGCTCCGTCGTCACCGCCGCCACCTACGAGGCGCGCAAGTACGGCATCAACTCGGCGATGCCGATGGCCGTGGCGCTCCGGCGCTGCCCGCACGCGATCGTCCTCGAGCCGCACATGGACCGCTACCGCGAGGCCTCGCGCCGCGTGATGGCGATCTTCGACTCCTTCACCCCGCTCGTCGAGCGCCTCAGCATCGACGAGGCGTTCCTCGACGTCGCCGGAGCGCGGCGGATCTCCGGCTCGCCCTGGGCGATCGGCACCGAGATCCGCCGCCGAGTGCACGCCGAGCTCGGGCTCACCTGCTCGGTCGGCGTCGCGAGCACCAAGTTCGTCGCCAAGCTCGCCTCCGGGCGCTCCAAGCCCGACGGGCTGCTCGTCGTCCCGTCCGACGGCGTGCAGGCCTTCCTCGACCCGCTGCCCGTGAGCGCGCTCTGGGGAGTCGGGGCGAGCACGGAGGAGGCACTGGTGCGGCGCGGGCTGCGGACGGTGGCGGACGTCGCGACCACTCCGCTCGCCTCGCTCGTCTCGGCCCTCGGCGAGGCCACCGGTCGCCGCCTGCACGCGCTCTCCAACGGTGTCGACCCCCGGCCGGTCGACACCCGCCAGATCGAGAAGAGCGCGGGCCACGAGATCACCTTCGCCGACGACGTCGCCGACCCCGAGCTGGTCCGCCGCGAGCTGCTGCGGCTCTGCGACAAGGTCGCCGTGCGGATGCGCCGATCCGGCGTCCGCTGCCGGACCGTCGCCGTGAAGGTCCGCTTCGGCGACTTCAGCACGCTCACCCGCTCGCGCACGCTGCAGGAGGCGACCGACGTCGCGCGCGTGCTCTACGAGGCGTCCTCCGCGCTCCTCGAGGCGGCGAATCCGCTCCGCCGCCCGGTCCGTCTGATTGGCGTGCGGGGCGAGCAGTTGGTCGAGGCCGACGACGTCGCGTTCTCGCTCTGGAGCGACTCCGACGACTGGCGCGACGCGGAGCTCGCGGTCGACGGCGTCTCGGCCCGCTTCGGCACGGGGGCGGTGCGGCCGGCGTCGCTGCTGTCGCGCTCCGCGCCCGAGTCGGCGAAGGGCATCGACATCAGCGACACGCTCGCTACGCGGAACCGATCGTCAGACTGATCGGCCGGTGGTCCGAGCCGTTCGGCGGCAGGACCTCGAGGGTCGCGGCGGGGACCCCGTCGGCCAGCGCGTGATCGAGCGAGACCACGGGGAGCAGTGCCGGCCAGGTCGCGGGGAAGCCGATGCCCGAGGTGCGGACGAGTCCCGCCTGATCGAGCACCGGTGCGAGCAGATGGTCGTCGGTCGCGGTGTTGAAGTCGCCGACGACGATCCTGCGGTCCGACCCGTCCTCCGCGAGGGTCGAGGCGAGCCCGCCGAGCATCGTGTCGCGCTCGGCGTGGTCGCCGAGCCGGAACGAGGCGAGGTGCACCACGAAGAGGCGCGTCGCCCCGAGCGGAGTGTCGACGTCGACGGCGAGGGCCCGGTTCCAGTCGAGCCCGAGATCGAGCGGCTCGCCGTTCGAGAGCTCGGTGCGGCTCCAGATCCCGACCGTTCCGACGACGTAGGAGTGCGGATAGGCCTCGGCGAGCTCGTCGCCGACCGCCTCCCGCGCGTCTGCGTCGAGCTCCTGGAAGGCGAGCACGTCCGGTTCCCGGCTCGCGAGCCGGGCGGCGAGCTCACCCGCGTCCTCGCTCGTGCCGAGGTTCTGGCTGACCACGGTGAACGACCCGGAGCGGACCGCCGGCGCGGGCAGCGCGACCGGGAGCACGAGCACGCCGTAGACCGTCACCAGCACCGTGACCGCGGCCCCCGCACCGCGGGATCGCGCGGCGATCGCGCCCACCAGCAGGAGCAGCACGGCGAGGCCGGACCACGGGATGGCCGTCTCCAGCACCGAGAGCCAGCCGGCCGCGTCCCCGAGCACCCGGTGGAACGCGAGGAACGCCGCCAGCAGCAGGCTCGCGACCGCGATCGTCGTCGCCCGCGCGGGGCGGCGGCGGCGGGGTCGGTCGGACATCCGTCGATCATCGCAGCCGAGCTCCGGAAGGAGGTGGGGGAGTCCTGTGCGCGCCGGTGCGCCGCTTGTCGGCCCTTCGGCCCGCGGAGTACCGTCGGGCCATGCCCAACATCGCTGTCTCCCTGGCCGACAAAGTGACCTCCGCGGGTACCGCGACGATCTACGGGGAGCCCGTCGAGGTCGACGGCGTCTCGCTGGTCCCCGTCGCGCTCCGCTGGTTCGGCTTCGGCGGCGGCAGCGGTTCGGAGGACGGCCAGGAGGGCGGCGGCGGTGGCGGCGGCGGAGCCGTGATCCCCATCGGCGCCTACATCAAGGACGACCTGGGCCTGCGCTTCCAGCCCAACATCGTCTCGGTGCTCGCCGTCGGCATCCCGCTGGTCTGGGTCTCCGGCAAGGCACTCGCGCGCATCGTCCGCGCGCTCAAGAAGTAGCCGCGAGTCGCTCGCACGGCCTCAGCGCTGGGGCCGCGCCGAGAACCAGGTCTTCTTCGTGCGGCCGAAGCCGACGATGAGCCGCTCGGCGTCGTTCGGGCGGCGCGGGTCGTAGATCACCGCGACCGGCTCGCCCGCCATCCAGGCGTCGCCGCGCTTCTGCGGCGTCTTCACCGCGTGCCGCACCTCGCCGTCGGCGAGCCGGTAGGCGATGAGCAGCCGCCCGAGCTCGCGCGCGGCCGCGGCGTCGCCGCGACCCGGATCCGGCGCGACGACCCGACCGGGCACGCGCGTCCCGTAGCTGAGCAGCTCGCGGCGGATGCGGAACCGCCGCCGCCAGAGCAGCACCTGGAGCAGGACCACCAGCAGCGCTGCCAGGACGAGAACCACCGACCACGACATGCTGTCTATGATTGCTGACGAACACGGGAGTCCGGTGCACCGGGCTGAGAGGAAGGCAGCAGCCTTCGACCGTCGAACCTGATCTGGGTCATGCCAGCGAAGGAACGTTTCGATCTCCTCTTCTTCCACCCGTGCCCCGTTTCGCTTCCACGAAAGGGCACGTCAGTGCAGAACAACGCAGCGCAGAACAGCGCAGCACAGAACGCCGTCCGTCCCGCTTCCCCGGCGCGGGGCTCCCGCCCCCGCGACCTCCGCTGGCGAGTCGTCGACATCGTCGTGGCGAGCGTCGTCGCCGTCGCGGCCGGCATCGTCTTCTGGGCCTGGGGCATCGCGACCAACGTCCTCGGCGTCGCCCTCGACTTCCTCCCGGGTCTCGGCGGCCTCCTCGGCGGCGGCTGGCTCTTCGCCGGCGTCCTCGGCGGTCTGATCATCCGCAAGCCCGGCGCGGCGCTCTACACCGAGATGCTCGCCGCCGTCGTCTCCGCCCTGATCGGCACCCAGTGGGGCTTCACGGTCCTGCTCTCCGGGCTGGTCCAGGGCCTCGGCGCCGAGATCGTCCTCGCCCTCTTCCTCTACCGCAGCGGCCGGCCGCTCGTCGCGATGCTCGCCGGAGCCGGCGCGGGCCTGGCCCTCGCCGTCAACGACCTGCTCGGCTACTACGCCGGGGTCGACGACCTCTTCCGCACGGTCTACGTCGTCACCTCCCTGATCTCCGGCGCCGTCCTCGCGGGACTCCTGCCCTGGTTCGCGGTGCGCGGCCTCGCGGCGTCCGGAGCGCTGGACCGCTTCGTCTCCGGACGGGAGGGCCGCGTGGTCGAGGGGGCGGGCGCGGGCGCTCGATGAGCGGCGCGTCGATCCGGGCGCGCGGCTGGAGCTGGCGGCACGCGGGTCGCGCGACCGCAGCCGTGCGGGGGCTCGACCTCGAGGTGCAGCCGGGCGAGCGCGTCCTGCTCCTCGGTCCGTCCGGCGCAGGCAAGAGCACGCTGCTGCACGCGCTGGCCGGTGTCCTCGGCGGCGAGGAGGACGGAGCCGACGAGGGCGAGCTGAGCATCGACGGTGCTCCACCGCGCGAGCGCCGCGGCGTCGCCGGCCTCGTGCTGCAGGACCCGGACACCCAGGCGGTGCTCGCGCGCGTCGGCGACGACGTCGGCTTCGCCTGCGAGAACCTCGGCGTCGCTCCCGCGGAGATCCCGGCCCGCGTGCGCGGAGCGCTGGACGACGTCGGACTCGACGTGGCGCTCGACCGGTCGACCTCGGCACTGTCCGGCGGGCAGAAGCAGCGGCTCGCGCTGGCCTGCGTCCTCGCGATGCAGCCGCGGCTCCTCCTGCTCGACGAGCCGACCGCCAACCTCGATCCGCTCGGCGTCGACGAGGTCCGCGCGGCGGTCGAGCGGATAACCGCGCGCACCGGCGCGACCCTGCTCGTCGTCGAGCACCGCGTCGACGTCTGGATCGACCTCGTCGACCGGGTCGTCGTGCTCGGCGCCGACGGCACGGTCGTCGCCGACGGCGCGCCGCGCTCCGTGATCGGGCAGGCCCGCGAGGTCCTCACCGCCGCCGGCGTCTGGCTCCCGGGGGAGCACCCGGCGCGACGCGAGGAGTCCACCGCACCCGCGTCGACGGCCCTCAGCACCACCGACCTCGATCTCGCCCGTCCCGTCTTCGGCCGCCGCCGCCCGCCGCTGATCGCCACCGGACTCGACCTCGCTCTCGAGGCCGGCCGGGTCACCGCCGTCCTCGGCCCGAACGGCGCCGGCAAGTCGACGCTCGCGCTCACCCTCGCGGGCCTCCTCGCACCGGCCGGGGGAGAGGTCGTCGCCTCGCCGTCCGTCCGCGACGGCGCCTCGCCGCACCCGCACCGCTGGACCTCGCGGCAGCTCGCTGACCGCGTCGCGATGGTGTTCCAGGAGCCCGAGCACCAGTTCCTGACGGCGCGGGTGCGCCAGGAGCTGCACCTGGGGGTCCGCGACGAGCAGGAGCGGCACCGCGCCGACGAGCTGCTCGAGCGCCTCGGCCTGGCCCACCTCGCCGAGGCGAACCCCTTCACGCTCTCCGGCGGCGAGAAGCGCCGGCTCACCGTCGCCTCGGCCCTCGTGCGCCGCCCCGCCGTCGTCGTGCTCGACGAGCCGACCTTCGGGCAGGACCGCCGCACCTGGGACGTCGTCGTCGATCTGCTCGCCGAGCTCCGCGACGACGGCCGCGCCGTGCTCGCGGTGACCCACGACGAGCACCTGGTGTCGGCCCTCGCCGATGCGGTGCTGCGCCTCGGCACGCAGAAGGCGGTGACCGGATGACCCTCCTCGACGCGGTTCCCGCCCGCGGGCGGATCGCCCGGGCGAATCCGGTGGCGAAGCTGGTCGCCAGCCTCGTCATCGCGGTCGTCCTGGTGCTCACGGTCGACGTGGTGTCGGCCGCGACGGCCCTCGCCCTCGAGCTCCTCGTGCTGCCCTTCGCCGGGCTGCGGCTCGGCGACCTGGTGCGGCGGACGGCGCCGATCTGGATCGCGGCGCCGCTCGCGGGCGTCACGACCGTGCTCTACGGGCGGGACAGCGGGAGCGTGCTCGCGCAGTTCCTCTTCGTCTCGGTGACGGAGGGGTCGCTCGCGCTCGGCGCGGCGATCGCGCTGCGCGTGCTCGCGATCGGCCTGCCGAGCGTGGTGCTGATCGCGACGACCGATCCGACCGATCTGGCCGACGGTCTCGCTCAGATCCTGCGGCTGCCGGCGCGCTTCGTCCTCGGCGGACTCGCCGCGATGCGCCTGGTCGGCCTGCTGACCGACGACTGGCGCACGCTCGCGATGGCGCGCCGGGCTCGCGGCCTGGCCGACGGGCGCGGCCCGATCAGCGCGCTGAGGAGCCTCGGCGCCCGGAGCTTCTCGCTGCTGGTGCTGGCGATCCGGCGCGGCAGCCGCCTGGCGACCGCGATGGAGGCGAAGGGCTTCGGCGCGGACACCCCGCGGACCTGGGCGCGCGAGTCGCGCTTCGGTGCGGGCGACGTCCTCCTCGTGCTCGGTGGCGCCGGCATCGCCGCGATCGCGGTCACCGCCGCCGTGCTCGCCGGTTCCTGGAGCTTCGTGCTGCATGCCTGAGCACGACCGGCTCACGGGCGACAGTGCGCGGCTGCTGGCACGCCGCGTCGTCGCCCGCCGTTCGCGCACGGTGCTGCTCGACGGGCCGAGCGGCTCGGGCAAGTCGACCTTCGCCCTCGCCCTGCTCGCCGAGCTCCGCCGCGACGCACGAGCGCCGGAGAGCGCCCTCGTGCGGATGGACGACGTCTACCCGGGCTGGTCGGGGCTCGACCGGGCGGTGGCGATCGCGGCGGAGCGGATCGTCCGCCCGCACGCGCTCGGGCTGGGCGCGCGCTGGCCGGCCTGGAACTGGGCGAGCGGGACGACGGCCGGCCCGCGCTCCGCCTCGGCGCCGCTCCTCCTGCTGGAGGGCTGCGGGGCGGCGGGGGAGCGCAGTCGGCGCTTCGCCGATCTCCGCGTCTGGATCGAGGCGGACGAGGTGCAGCGCAAGCGGCGCGCCCTCGCCCGGGACGGCGAGCTGTTCGCTCCGCACTGGGCGGCGTGGGACGAGCAGTTCCGGCGGTACTGCTCGCGCGAGCGGCCGCGCGAGGGTGCCGACCTGGTGCTCGACTCGAGCGACGCGGAGTCGGCGGCCTGACCGCAGGGTCAGGCCCAGCCGAGCTCGTGCAGCCGCTCGTCGTCGATGCCGTAGAAGTGCGCGATCTCGTGCACGAGCGTGACGTGGATCTCGTCGCGCAGCTCGTCGAGCGTCTCGCAGGCGGCGAGGTGCGGCTCGCGGTAGAGGATGATCCGGTCGGGCATCTCGCCGAAGCCGTAGCGCTCGCGCTCGGTGAGGGCGACGCCGTCGTAGAGGCCGAGCAGATCGAGCGAGCCGTCTTCGGGGCGGTCCTCGACGACGAAGACGACGTTCTCGAGCCCGTCGACCATGTCGTCCGGGAGCTCGTCGAGCTCGGCGACCACGAGCCGCTCGAACTCGGCCTCGTCGAGAGTGAGCATCGACTCGGACCTCTCGTCGTCGGGAGTCGGCCGTGCCGACCGGGGGAAAAAGGAAGGCCCGGAGTCGATGACTCCGGGCCTTCCGCACCGTGCTCGTCGCACGGAACTGGGGTGAGTAACGGGGCTCGAACCCGCGACCTCCTAGACCACAACCAGGCGCTCTGCCAACTGAGCTATACCCACCAGGACGGTGTTCCGCGGGGGCGACCCCGCGAAGCAACTGTACGAGAGTACTACATCCGCGAGGCGAACTCGTCCACGACGGCGGCCGAGACCGCCTGCACCTCGGCGGTCGTCGGGCCGGGCTCGCCGACGAAGGCTGCGCGGCGGTAGTAGCGCAGCTCGCGGATGCTCTCGAGGATGTCGGCGAGCGCGCGGTGGCCGCCGTGCTTGGCCGGGGCGTTGAAGTAGATGCGCGGGAACCAGCGGCGGGCCAGCTCCTTCACCGTCGAGACGTCGACGTTGCGGTAGTGCAGGTGCGAGTCGAGGCGCGGCATGAACTTGACCAGGAAGGCGCGGTCGGTGCCGATCGAGTTGCCGGCCAGCGGAGCCTGCTGCTCGGCGGGGACGTGCTTGAGCACGTACTCGAGCACCTGGTACTCGGCGTCGGCGACGCTCACGCCGTTCGGGATCTCCGTCAGGAGGCCCGAGGTCTCGTGCATGTTCCTGACGAAGTCGCCCATGTTCTCCAGCGCCGACGCGTCGGGGCGGATCACGATCGACAGCCCCTCGTCGAGGGGTTCGAGATCGAAGTCGGTGACGATCACGGCGATCTCGACGAGCTCGTCGACGTCGAGGTCGAGACCCGTCATCTCGCAGTCGATCCAGACAAGACGATCGGGCGCACTACTCATGCGCCGAAGTCTATCCGCGGGCGCCGACACGGCCGGAGCGGCGACGACGCCTCCTAGACTCGATCCCCGTGATGACCCTCGTCTGCTGGCTGCTGATCGCCAACGCCGTCTGGAACGCCGTCGTCTGGCCGCCCTTCCTCCGCCGCGTGCGGAAGGACCCGCGGGCCCGCGACGCCTCCGGTCGCGCGACGACCTTCCTCCGCGTGCACACCGTCCTGATCGGGATCTCGCTCGTGCTCGCGGCGGTCTCCCTCGTCGTCGGTGTGCTGGGGCTCGTCCAGGGCGCCTGACCCGACTCGGCGGCCGGCGCCGTGGCGCGGTCGTCGCGCCGAGGCCCCGTAGTACCCTGGCGGTGCGCCCCCGTAGCTCAGCGGATAGAGCAGCAGCCTTCTAATCTGACGGTCGCAGGTTCGAGTCCTGCCGGGGGCACCCTCCTGCCGCTCGTCGTTCTGCCTCGAACCGGTATGCCTCGAACCGATGTGCCTCGATCGCTGCCGACCTCCCGCCGGCGGATCGCGGTGTCGCTCGCTTCCGGCGTCCCCCGGACGCGGGCTCGCGGTGATCGCACCGCTAGCACACTGGCAAAACCGGGGCAACACCGGCGTGTTTTGCAGCAAGCGCCGTTCTGCTGGGGGACAGGCACCTAGAGTTGGGGTGCACCGGAATTACAACGACGTAAGAAACGGAGGTACGACCATGTTGCTCCTCGCCATCCTCGGCGGAATCGCCGTCGCGTGGACGATCATCGCGGCGCCTCTCGCTGTGCTGGTCGGTCGAGTCGCTCGTGCTCGAGATGCGCACGTCTGAGGCGTACGAACTGCACCACAGAGAAGGCCCCGATCGCATCGCGATCGGGGCCTTCTCTGCTGACGGGGCAGCGGGCGGAGCTGAGCGGGAGGCTACTCCGCCGAGCGGGCGGTGACGCCGCTCTGCTCGCGGTCCTCGCGCATCCGGTCCGACTCGTCGCCGTCCGCGGTGCTCTCCGCAGGGCTCTCGGAGGCGGTCTCGCCGGAGCTCGGCGCGGGAGCCGCAGGCTGCTCGACGGGCGGGAGCTCCTCCACCGGGCGCTCGCGGGAGGGGACGTCGAGGCGGTCGACGTCGGCGAGAAGTCGGCGCGTTTCGTCGGAGCCGGGGTGCTCGGAGGCGGGCGGCAGGACGATCGTGGGCGTCGACGGGCGCTCGAAGGTGCGGCTGGGCTCCGAGGAGCCGGCGCCGACGACGACGGGGGTGGCCGCCGCGGGTGCGGGGGTCGGACGCGCGGGCTCGGCCGACCGCTCGGCGGACGGCTCGGAGGCGGTCGTGGTCGAAGCGCCGGTCTTCGGCGACTCGGGACGCGCAGTCTCCGAGAAGCGCCAGCGCTCGAGGTCGGCGAGGAAGGCCTTGCGGGCGCGGTTCGGCTTGTCCCGCCAGAGCACGAGGCGGTCGCGGAACTCGCCCACGCTCGCCGCGGTCTGGTAGCCGCCGGTCGTCGACGTGTGCTTCAGGTCGGCGAGCTCGTGCGCGGCCCAGTTCGCGGCGACTCCCGAGCCCTTGATCGGCAGCAGGCGCAGGTGCGTCTCGGCCTGCGCCGACGCGCGGTCGCTGAGGATGCGCTCGGACGGGCTGAGCACGTTCCAGGCGGAGGCGTCGACCGCCGCGTCGATGAGCGTCGCGATGACGGCGTTCTTGCGCTCGTGCTCCTGCTGGCGGATGAGGCGCGCGACCGCCGAGCGGAGGACGAGCGCGGCTACGACGACGCCGACGATCACGGCGAGGAGGACGAGTGCGGCGACGAACACCGACTGGCGCCCCTCGGTCGTCTGGACCCAGTTCACGAATTCGTTCCACCACTGCATGAGGCGAACGTTAGCCCGGGCCCCGGGAGCGGGCGGGTCAGGCGCGCCGACCGGGGAGCGATCGGCCCGCCGACCGGCGGATCAGGCGACCCGGAAGACCTCGATCGCGTCCTCGACGCTCCAGAACTCGCCGATCTCGGCTCCGGCGGGCATGCCCGCGCGGAGGAGCCGGGCGCGGTACTTCTCGCCCTGAGGACCGTCGACGAGCTCGACGTGGCCGACGATCGAGCCGGCCCCGGTGCTCACCCGCCAGAGGCGCGCGTTGACGCGGGTGAGGGTGGGCGGGACGCGGGTGGCGTGAAGGGTGGTGAGGGACACTGCTTCCTCCTGCTGGTCAGCTTCTGCGGGAGCACCCACCGGCCGAGTGCTCCCGCAGACTACGGGCGACCACCGACATCGCCGCCGACCCCGGAGCTCAGTTCAGCGACGTCCCGTGCACCGCGAACTCCTCGATCGCGGCGATCTCCGACTCGGTCAGCGGGCCCGCCTCGAGGGCCGCGACGTTCTGCTCCAGCTGCGCGACGCTCGAGGCGCCGATGATCGCGCTCGTCACGGTCGGCACCCGGAGCACCCAGCTCAGGGCGAGCTGCGCGAGCGACTGGCCGCGGCCCTCGGCGATCGCGTTCAATCCGCGGACCCGCTCGAGGTACTTCTCGTCGATGCGGTCGGAGGAGAGGAAGCGCGAGGTCGCCGCGCGGGAGCCCGCGGGCACCGTGCCGTCGAGGTAGCGGTCCGTCAGCAGGCCCTGCGCGAGCGGCGAGAAGACGATGCAGCCGGTGCCCAGCTCGTCGAGCACGGGGAAGAGTCCGTCCTCGATGTGGCGGTCGAAGAGGGAGTAGCGCGGCTGGTGCAGGAGCAGGTGCACGCCGCTCCCGGCGAGAGCGGCCTCGGCAGCGCGGGTCTGCTCGGGGCTGTAGTTGGAGATGCCGACGTAGAGGGCCTTGCCCTGCTCGACGGCCGAGACGAGTGCGCCCATCGTCTCCTCGATCGGCGTCCCGGGGTCGGGGCGGTGGGAGTAGAAGACGTCGACGTACTCGACGCCGAGCCGGGTCAGGCTCTGATCGAGCGAGGAGAGCAGGTACTTGCGCGAGCCGCCGTCGCCGTAGGGGCCGGGCCACATGTCGTAGCCGGCCTTGGAGGAGAGGACGATCTCGTCGCGGTACGGGCGGAGGTCCTCCGCGAAGAGGCGGCCGAACGCGGTCTCGGCGGCGCCGTAGGGCGGGCCGTAGTTGTTCGCGAGGTCGAAGTGGGTGATCCCCAGGTCGAAGGCGCGGCGCAGGATCGCACGCTGGGTGTCCAGAGGGCGGTCGGATCCGAAGTTGTGCCAGAGCCCGAGCGAGAGGGCGGGCAGCATCAGCCCGCTCCGTCCTGCGCGTCGGTAGTCCATGGCGTCGTAGCGGGCGGGGGCGGCGTCGTAGCTCACCCGGCGACTCTATTGCAGGGCCGCGCGGCGCTGCAGGCCGCGCCCCCGGAATGCTCACGGGCCGGGGGGTGTTGGATCGAGAGACGCGCCCGGCACCCCGGTTGCGTCGATGCGACAGGAAGTGAGTCACACGCTATGCGCACATTCGTACTCGCCGGAGGATGCTTCTGGTGTCTCGACGCCGTCTACCGCGTCCTCGACGGCGTGACCGACGTCGTCTCCGGCTACACCGGCGGAGCCACGCCGAACCCCGACTACGAGTCCGTCTGCACGGGCCGCACCGGGCACGCGGAGGCCGTCGCCGTCACCTTCGACCCCGAGGTCATCCCCGAGCAGGTCGTCCTCGACGTGTTCTTCACGCTGCACGACCCGCGGCAGCTCAACCGCCAGGGCAACGACGTCGGCACCCAGTACCGCTCGGCGATGTACTACTCCTCCGATGAGGAGAAGGAGCTGTTCGAGGCCGCGCGCGACCGCGCCGCCGAGTACTGGGACGGGAACATCGTCACCGAGATCGCCCCGCTGGGCGTCTATCACGAGGCCGAGGACTACCACCAGGACTTCTTCGCCAAGAACCCCGGCCAGGGCTACTGCCTCGCCGTGGCGCTGCCCAAGGTGAACAAGATCCGCAAGTCGTACTCGAAGTACATCCTCGCGTCCTAGCTCTCCTCCCCAGGCGGCGAAGCCGCCCGGTCGTCCCCCGAAGGGCCCGTTTCCACTGCGGAGGCGGGCCCTTCGTCGCGACACTGTCCCTGCGTCGCCCGGGTGGTTCCAGCCCCCACCGCCCGGGCGGCGCACCCGCCGCGACCGCGACGGGGAACCGAGGCGCGCCGCTCCAGGCGGCGACCGACGAGAGGACAGCAGCATGACCGACACCCTGACCGTCATCGGAGTCATCGGCACCGCTCCGCGCAGCGTCGACACGACGAGCGGCACCGCGATGACGAGCTTCCGGCTGGCGTCCGCGCAGCGGCGCTACGACCGCGGCGCTCAGCGCTGGATCGACGGGCCGACGAACTGGTACACCGTGAACGCCTTCAACGGCCTGGCCGGCAACGCCCTGGCCTCGCTCACCCGCGGCGACCGCGTGCTCGTCACCGGCCGCCTCTCCGTCCGCTCCTGGGAGTCGGGCGGCAGATCGGGGACCGACGTCAGCCTGATCGCCGAGGGTCTCGGCCACGACCTGGCCTGGGGGACGACGAGCTACAGCAGGACGGTCGGGCGGGCGGCGGCGGCCGCGCCCGAGGCGGCCGGGCCGGATGGGACGAGCCCGGCCGGCTGGAGCCCGGAGGCGCCGGCCGCCGTCGAGGGCTCCTCCGGCGGTGACTGGGGAGCAGGACGCGCCACCGCCGCCGACCCGTCCGAGGCCTCGGTAGAATCGGCCGACGCCCCGTTCTGACGCGGGATCCGGCGCGCGTCCGGCCGCCGTGGGAGGGATTCGAGTGAGCATACGGACCGTCGTCCGCGCAGGCCTGCGAGCGGGAGCGGTGCTCGCGCTGCTGGCCGGGATGACCGGCTGCACGGCACCCGCTGCCCCGCCCGCCGCCCAGAGTCCGTCGGCCTCCGCGGCACCGTCCGGCGCCGAGTCGGCCGCTCCCGTCGCGCTCGTGCCCGGTGGCACCGCGGAGGAGAACCTGCCCTTCTTCCGGCAGATCGTCACCGATGCCGCGGGCTCGGACCCCGCGACCCCGGGCCGGAGCGTTGTCGACGCCCTCGTGGCCGCCGGCTTCGCGAAGGAGTCGATGCAGCTCACCGCCGACGAGACGTCGGTCGGCCTCGCCGCCGACTCGGTGCAGGTGTCGGTGAAGGCGTCGGACGCCTGCCTGATCGGTCAGTACGGGCCGAAGGTCGACGGCGTGCGCGCCGAGGTCGCCGCGCCGATCGCGACCGGTGCCTGCCTCATCGGCAGCACCGTCCCGCTCGACGGCTGAGCCGCACCCCTCGGCGCGGGCCGCGCGGCGGAGGCCCGACCGAACGGTCCGCCCGCCCAGCCGGTATCCTCGGTAGCGGCCCGGCCGCCGACCTTCCCGCCCGCGCACCTGCGTGCGGTGGTCGAACACCGGCGGCGCTCCGGCCCGAGGGGCACCCGATCACCGGGACGCCCGCGGCGGAGAGCGGGCTCCGAGAACGTACGAGCGGTTGAGGGACTGAAGTGGCTGAATACATTTACTCGATGGTGCGCGCCCGCAAGGCGGTCGGCGACAAGCTGATCCTGGACGACGTCACGATGTCGTTCCTGCCCGGAGCGAAGATCGGCGTGGTCGGCCCGAACGGCGCCGGCAAGTCGACGATCCTCAAGATCATGGCGGGGCTCGACACCCCCAGCAACGGCGAGGCGCGGCTGAGCCCGGGCTACACCGTCGGCATCCTGATGCAGGAGCCGGAGCTCGACGAGACCAAGACGGTGCTCGAGAACGTCCAGGAGGGCGTGGGCGAGATCAAGGGCAAGATCGACCGCTTCAATGAGATCTCGCTGGCGATGGCCGATCCGGACGCCGATTTCGACACGCTCCTCGCCGAGATGGGGACCCTGCAGGAGGCCATCGACGCCGCCGACGCCTGGGACCTCGACTCGCAGCTCGAGCAGGCGATGGACGCGCTGCGCACCCCGCCGGGCGACTCGCCCGTCACCAGCCTCTCCGGTGGTGAGAAGCGCCGCGTCGCGCTGACCAAGCTCCTGCTGCAGAAGCCCGACCTGCTCCTGCTGGACGAGCCCACCAACCACCTCGACGCCGAGAGCGTGCTCTGGCTCGAGCAGTTCCTGTCGAAGTACCCCGGCGCCGTCCTCGCCGTCACCCACGACCGGTACTTCCTCGACAACGTCGCGGAGTGGATCGCCGAGGTCGACCGCGGCCACCTCTACCCCTACGAGGGCAACTACTCGACCTACCTCGAGAAGAAGAGCGCGCGCCTCGAGGTGCAGGGCAAGAAGGACGCCAAGCTCGCCAAGCGCCTCACCACCGAGCTCGAGTGGGTCCGCAGCAACGCGAAGGGCCGTCAGACCAAGTCGAAGTCGCGCCTGGCGCGCTACGAGGAGATGGCGGCGGAGGCCGAGAAGACGCGCGTGCTCGACTTCGAGGAGATCGTGATCCCGGTCGGCCCGCGCCTGGGCTCGCAGGTCATCGACGCGAAGAAGCTGCACAAGTCGTTCGGCGACCGCGTCCTGATCGACGACCTCAGCTTCACCCTCCCGCGCAACGGCATCGTCGGCGTCATCGGCCCGAACGGCGTCGGCAAGACCACGCTGTTCAAGACGATCGTCGGCTTCGAGCCGCTCGACTCCGGCGACCTCAAGATCGGCGACACGGTCGACATCTCCTACGTCGACCAGACGCGCGGCGGCATCGACCCGAACAAGAACCTGTGGGAGGTCGTCTCCGACGGGCACGACTACATCCAGGTCGGCAAGACCGAGATCCCCTCGCGGGCCTACGTCTCGCAGTTCGGCTTCAAGGGCCCGGACCAGCAGAAGCGGGCCGGCATCCTCTCCGGTGGTGAGCGCAACCGCCTCAACCTGGCGCTGACGCTCAAGCAGGGCGGCAACCTGCTCCTGCTCGACGAGCCCACCAACGACCTCGACATCGAGACGCTCGGCAGCCTCGAGAACGCGCTGCTCGAGTTCCCCGGCTGCGCCGTGGTGATCACCCACGACCGGTGGTTCCTCGACCGGATCGCGACGCACATCCTCTCCTACGAGGGCACGGAGGAGGACCCGGCGAACTGGTACTGGTTCGAGGGCAACTTCGAGTCGTACGAGCAGAACAAGATCGAGCGCCTCGGCCCCGACGCCGCGAAGCCGCACCGCTCCGCCTACCGCAAGCTCACCCGCGACTGATGCGCCTGCACGTCGCCATCCCGCTGCGCTGGTCGGACTTCGACGCCTACGCGCACGTCAACAACGCCGAGATGCTGCGCCTGCTCGAGGAGGCGCGCATCCAGGCGTTCTGGCGGCCGGACTCCCCGGAGGCCGGCGGGATGTCGACGGCGGTGCTCGACGCCCGACCGGGAGCGAGCACCATCAGCCTGATCGCGCGGCAGGAGATCGAGTACCTGGCGCCGATCCCGTACATGCGCGCACCGCTCGACATCGAGCTGTGGATCGGCCGGATCGGAGGAGCGAGCCTCGTGGTCTGCTACGAGCTGTACTCGCCGGCGGGCGTCGAGCCGCGCGTGCTGTACACGAAGGCGGCGACCACACTCGTCATGGTGACCGCGGCGACCGGGCGGCCGGAGCGCATCCCGCAGGGGCTGCGCGAGGTCTGGGCGCCGTACGTCGAGGAGCCCGTGGCGTTCTCGAACCGCAGCTGAGTCGCGCCCCGCGCCGCTGAGGTCCGCCTGCTCAGCCGAGCGGGACCCGGATCATCCCCTCCTGGGCGACGCTCGCCACGAGCCGGCCGTCCCGCGCGTAGATGCGGCCGAGCGAGAGGCCGCGTCCGCCCGAGGCGCTCGGCGCCTCCTGGACGTAGAGCAGCCAGTCGTCGACGCGGGCGGGCCGGTGCCACCACATCGCGTGGTCGAGGCTCGCGATCCGCAGCCCGGGCGTCGTCCAGGCCGCCCCGTGCCGGCGCAGCGTCGACTCGAGGATCGTGTAGTCGCTCGCGTAGGCGAGGGCGGCGCGATGCAGCATCGCGTCGTCGGGCAGCGGGCCGAGGGCGCGCATCCAGACGCACTGGTGCGCGGTGCGGTGCGGATCGGCGCGGAGGTACAGGGGCTGCTCGACGTGGCGGACGTCGAACGGCCGCTGCGTCGCCCAGAAGCTGCCGACCGGGTGGTCGACCCCCGTGAGCACCTCGGCGCTGCTGGGCAGCGACTCGGGATCCGGGACGCCCTCGGGCATCGGCGTCTGGTGGTCCAGGCCCTCGTCCTCGGTCTGGAACGACGCGATCATCGACAGGATCGGCGCGCCGTTCTGATAGGCCTGGGTGCGCCGGGTGCAGAACGAGCGCCCGTCGTGGATCCGATCGACCGAGAAGGTGATCGACAGCGAGACGTCGCCCGGTCGGAGGAAGTAGCCGTGCATGGAGTGCACGCCGCGCCCCTCGACGGTGCGGCCGGCGGCGATCAGCGACTGGGCGAGCACCTGCCCGCCGAAGACGCGCCCCTCGGGCATCCACTGCGAGGGGCCGGTGGAGATGTCCTCGCTGGTGCGGGCCCCGGTGTCGGTGAGGTCGAGGGCGGTGAGGAACGAGGACAGGGGATCGGACACGGTACCTCCGGGGTGTCGGCCGTCGAGGGCGGCGGCCTCGGGTAAGTTTATCGACGCGATGAATTCGTCCTTCTTCCTGGCGGATCCGCCCAGCCTCTCCGATCTGCGCGTGTTCCTCGGCCGGTCCGCACGCGTCGAGGACGGTGCAGTGCGCCTGCTCGCGCAGGACCGGATCCTGGCCGTCTACACCGCGATCCTCCAGCCGCGCGGACTGCTCGACCGCTCCTCGACGGTGCTCGGGCTCCGAGTGTTCGCGCTCGCCGAGCCCGCCGCGTTCGATCGGGTCGTGCCGATCCGCGCGCTGTCCGACCGGCTCGCGCGGCTGCAGTGGGAGCCCGGGGGAGCTGACGGCAAGCCCGTCACGCTGCCCGACGGCGACGATGCCACGGCGGGCGCCTGGGCCGGCATCTCCCCGCCGCGCGGCGGCTGGGCTCGCCGCGAGCCCGTCGATCCGGCGTTCCTCGAGCGGATCGCCCGCGAGGGCATCGACGAGATCGCCGCGGCGGTGGGCTCGGAGACCGGCGAGCAGATCGTCGGCCGGGTGCGGTCCTCGGTCTGGGGTCGCCCGCTCGACGGGCTGGAGGACGTGCCCGCGGGCGCCGCGTTCGCGCTCTTCGCGCTCGGCTTCCTCGGTGCGGACGACCCGGTGGCGCTGCTCGAGAGCGGCCAGTGGCGCCGGCTCACCTCGCGGCGCGGTCACGTGCTCGTCCGCACGCCCGCCTGACTCCGGCGGGCGCGGCGAAACCCGCGCTACTCCTCGAAGGTGTTGACCATCGCGTGCGCCGCGCGCTCGAGGTAGTCCCAGAGCATGGCGTCGTCGGCCGGAGCGAGCTCCAGCTCGTCGACGGCGGTGCGCATGTGCGCGAGCCAGTGGTCGCGCGCCTCGGGGTTCACCTTGAACGGCTGGTGCCGCATCCGCAGGCGCGGGTGCCCGCGCTCCTGGCTGTAGGTGCCCGGCCCGCCCCAGTACTGCTCGAGGAAGCCGGTCAGCCGCTGAATAGCGCCCTCGAGATCGTGCTCGGGGTACATCGGCCAGAGGACCTCGTCCTCGCGGACGCCCTCGTAGAAGCGGCGGACGAGGCGCTCGAAGGTCGGCCGCCCGCCGAGGTGCTCCCAGAACGAGCGCATCGGGGGAGTCCCGCCGATCTGCAGCCCGCTCACGAGCGCGGTCCCGCCTGGGGCGGCACGGAGCCGCCGTCCTGCGGGCGCTGCTGCGGCACGGCCTGCTCGGCAGCGGGCGCCTTCGGACGCCGCAGGACTCGCGGCAGGCGCACCGGCTTGCCGTGCTCGGTCGTGACGGTGGCCGTCGGAGTCGTGCGCGGTCCCTTGACTCCGCCGACGCTCGTCGCGCCCTCGAAGCCGCTCAGCACCACCGCGCTCAGCGAGGGCAGCTTGACGTCGAGGGTGTCGAGCGCGCGCTTGAGGCGGATCCGCAGCTCGCGCGCGACGTCGTCCTTCGCGGTGGTGCGGGTCTTCAGCACCACGCGGATGACCAGGGCGTCGTCGGCGATCGACTCGAGGCCCCAGAGCTCGGGCTTGTCGATGATCCGTGCGCGCCAGCGGCTGCTCGCGGCGAGCTCGTTCGCGGTGCTGAGGATCGTGCTCTGCACCGACTCGAGGTCGGTCTCGTAGGGGACAGCCAGGTCGATGATGACGCGCGACCAGCCCTGCGACATGTTGCCGACGCGGACGATCTCGCCGTTGCGGACGAACCAGAGCGTGCCGTTGACGTCGCGGATCTGGGTGATCCGCACACCGACGTTCTCGACCACGCCGGTGGCCTGGCCGGTGTCGACGACGTCGCCGACGCCGAGCTGGTCCTCGGCGACCATGAAGAGGCCGTTCAGCACGTCCTTGACGATGTTCTGCGCACCGAAGCCGAGGCCGGCGCCGAGGGCGGCGGTGAGCAGTGCGAACGAGCCGATCAGGGTGCTGTCGATCGTGTTGACGACCATCACGACGGCGATGACGACGATCAGGATCGAGCTGATGTTGTTCAGGATCGAGCCGAGGGTCCTCGTCCGCTGCACCAGCCGGACGGCCGCGAGCGGAGAGGCCGCGATGGCCTGGGTGTCCTCGACCCGCTGGCGCTTCTTCACCCCCGAGACGATCTGATCGACGACGCGGCCGACGACGAAGTGCGCGATGACGCGCGCCAGCAGCGCACCCAGGACGATCGCGAGCACTCCGACGCTCTTCCAGAAGATCTCGGAGTCGAAGAAGGAGATGGTCGCGGCGACGGGGTCGGGAGTGGAGGTGTCGAAGAGCAGCATCCCGACCAGGCTAAGGGACGCCCGCCTGCGAGTCCGGGGAACGCCACCGCGGGTCCGCGAGCGCCGGGGGGATAGATTCGACGGGGCCGCACTGGCCGCACACTCCACCCCCAGGGGAAGGACGCCCGATGCTCCACTCCACCCGCACTCCCGCCGAGAAGCGCCGTCTCTTCCGCGAGCGGCTCGCGACAGGGGAGCTTCTCCAGCTGCCGGGAGCGTTCACCCCGCTCTCCGCGCGGCTGATCGAGGAGAAGGGCTTCGACGGGGTCTACGTCTCCGGTGCCGTGCTGTCCGCCGAGCTCGGCCTGCCGGACATCGGCCTGACCACGCTGAGCGAGGTCGCGGGCCGCGGCCAGCAGATCGCGCGGATGACCGACCTGCCCGTCCTGATCGATGCGGACACCGGCTTCGGCGAGCCGCTCAACGTCGCCCGCACGGTGCAGATGCTCGAGGACGCGGGCGTCACGGCGCTGCACATCGAGGACCAGGTGAACCCGAAGCGCTGCGGGCACCTCGACGGCAAGGCCGTCGTCGACGAGAGCACGTCCGTCCGCCGCATCGCCGCCGCGGTCGACGCGCGTCGCGACCCGGGCCTCGTGATCATGGCCCGCACAGACATCCGCGCCCTCGACGGGCTGCAGGCCGCCATCGACCGCGCGAAGCGACTGGTCGACGCCGGAGCCGACGCGATCTTCCCCGAGGCGATGCGCGACCTCGGCGAGTTCGAGGCCGTCCGCGCCGCGATCGACGTGCCGGTGCTGGCGAACATGACCGAGTTCGGCAAGAGCGAGCTCTTCACGGCGCGGCAGCTCGCCGACGTGGGCGTGAACATCGTGATCCACCCGGTGTCGCTGCTCCGGATCGCGATGGGCGCGGCGATGCGCGCGCTCGACACGCTGAAGGCGGAGGGCTCGCTGCAGTCCGAGGTCGCCGGGATGCAGACGCGCGCCGAGCTCTACGAGCTGCTCGACTACTCCTCCTACAGCCGCTTCGACGAGGGCGTCTTCGACTTCAGCCTCGCCGGCCACCACGGCGCCTGACCGCACGACGGCGCTGCGGCGCCCCCTGAACCACGGCGGCAGGACGCCGCCGCCCCGATCGCGAAGGAGCGAGCGATGAGCACGACCGAGCCGGACATCCGCAAGGGACTCGTGGGGGTCGTCGTCGACACGACGGCGATCTCGAAGGTCGATCCCGAGTCGAACTCGCTGCTGTACCGCGGCTACCCCGTGCAGGAGCTGGCGGCCGATCGCTCCTTCGAGGAGGTCGCCTGGCTGCTGTGGAAGGGCGAGCTGCCGACGGCGGCCGAGCTCGACGGGCTGCGCGCGTTCGAGCGGGCGCACCGTGAGCCGGCGCCGGAGGTGCGCGCGGTCGTGGAGCTGCTGCCGACGACGGCGCATCCGATGGACGTGGTGCGCACGGCGGTCAGCGTGCTCGGCGCGCTCGAGGCCGACCCGGACGACGAGTCGCCGGAGGCGGTGCTGGAGCGCTCGATGCGGCTCTGGGCGGTGCTGCCCGCCGTGGTGGCGGCGATCCAGCGCCGACGGCACGGGCAGGAGCCGATCGCCGCGCGCGACGATCTCGACTACTCCGAGAACTTCCTCTGGATGACCTTCGGTGACGTGCCGGATCCGCTGGTCGTGGACGCGTTCCGGGTGTCGCTGGTGCTCTACGCGGAGCACTCGTTCAACGCCTCGACGTTCACCGCGCGCGTCGTGACCTCGACGCTGTCGGACGTGCACTCGGCGGTGACGGCGGCCGTCGGCGCGCTCAAGGGGCCGCTGCACGGCGGAGCGAACGAGGCCGTGCTGCACGTCTTCGACGAGATCGGCGTCGGATCCGACGCCGGGCCGCGCGCTCGGGACTGGCTCGCAGAGGCGCTCGCGGGCAAGCGCAAGGTGATGGGCTTCGGCCACCGCGTCTACAAGTCGGGCGACTCGCGCGTGCCGACGATGGACGCGGCGCTGCGGCGCGTGGCCGAGCAGGCGGGGGCGGACGACATGCTCGAGCTCTACGACGCGCTCGCCGCCGAGATGGCGGAGCGGACCGGCATCCTGCCGAATCTCGACTACCCGTCGGGGCCGGCCTACCGGCTGATGGGGTTCGACACCGAGCTGTTCACGCCGCTGTTCGTCGCGGCCCGGGTCGTCGGCTGGACCGCGCACGTGCTCGAGCAGCGGGCGTCGAACGCACTCATCCGCCCGCTGTCGGCCTACGACGGCCCGGCCCGCCGCTCGGTCCCGGAGCGCTGAGCGGGGCGGATCTCGATACGCCGGCTGCGCCGGCTACTCGATCAGCAGGCAGTCGCCGAACATGCTGATCGAGTAGCCGCGCAGCGGCGTCCCTTGCTCTTCGAGTAGCCGCGCAGCGGCGTCCCCTGCTGGTCGAGTAGCCGCGCAGCGGCGTATCGAGACCCACCCCACCTGGTGACGGGGGATCTCGATACGCGCTGTGCGCGCTGCTCGATCAGCAGGCTCGGGTGCTCAGAGCGCCGCGTCGCGCTCCTGCGCGCGCAGGGCGCGCTCGACGCCGGCCAGGTTCTCGATGACGAGGCGGCGCAGCGCCGGCACCTCCGGGTTCGCGTCGAGCCATGCGCGGGTGGCGTCGACGATCGCCGGCGTCGGGGTCGCCGCCGGGTAGAAGCCGACCACCAGGTACTCCGCGATCTTGTAGCTCTTCGCGTCCCACAGCGAGCGGAGCGAGTCGAAGTAGACCGGCACCATGGCGTCGAGCACCGCCGGGTCGCTGGTGCGCTGGAAGCCGAGGCCCGTCGCGCGCACGATCGTGTTCGGCGCCGAGTCGTCGAGCGTGACCGAGTCCCAGGCCGCGCGCTTCGCCTCCGCCGTCGGGATCGCCGCACGGGCGTTCGCTGCCGACTGCGCGCCGGTCGCGGTGTTGTCGGCCGCGAGCGCCTCGTCGATGGCCGAGCCGTCGGCCCGCCCGCCTGCCACGAGCGCGATGAGCAGCTCCCAGGACAGGTCGGTGTCGATCTCGAGACCGGCCAGCTCCGTCGTCCCGTCGCGCAGCGCCTGCACCGCGTCGAGGTGGGCCGGGGTCGAGGCGACCGCCGCGAAGAACTTCACGAACTGGAACTGCGCGTCGCTGCCGGCCTCCGCCTCCTGCGCGAGCGTCCACAGCCGGTCGCCCACCTGCTCGACGACCTCGTCGCGGTGCTGCGGTGCCACGTACTGCGTCGCGGTGCTCACCAGCTGGCCGAGGACTGTGCGGAGCGTCGTCGACTCGGTCTCGGTCGCGATGTTGCCGAGCACCAGGCGGACGAAGTCGCGCGGCGCGGACTCGGCGTCCCGCGTGGCGTCCCAGACCGAGCCCCAGACGAGCGAGCGCGCGAGCGGGCTGGCGATGCTCGCGAGGTGCTCGATCGCGACGGCGAGCGAGGCGTCATCGAGCCGGATCTTCGCGTAGGCCAGGTCGTCGTCGTTGAGCAGCACGAGCGCCGGGCGGGTGCGGCCGATCAGCTCGGGCACCTCGGTGCGCTCGCCGTCGACGTCGAGCTCGAGGCGGTCGATCCGCACGAGGCGGTCGCCCTCGAAGTCGTAGAGGCCGATCGCGAGGCGGTGCGGCCGGATCGTCGGGTAGTCGGCCACCGCGGTCTGCAGGATCGCGAAGGAGGCGATGGCGCCGTCCTCGTCGACGACGATCTCCGGACGCAGCGTGTTGACGCCCGCCGTCTCGAGCCACTGCGCCGACCACTCGGTCAGATCGCGGCCGCTGGTCGCCTCGAGCTCGACCAGCAGGTCGCGCAGCTCGGTGTTCGAGAACGCGTGCTTGACGAAGTACTCGTGCACGCCGGCCAGGAACTCCTTCTCGCCCACCCAGGCCACCAGCTGCTTGAGCACCGAGGCGCCCTTCGCGTAGGTGATGCCGTCGAAGTTGACCTGGACGTCCTCGAGGTCGTTGATCGTCGCGACGATCGGGTGCGTGGAGGGCAGCTGGTCCTGGCGGTAGGCCCAGCTCTTCTCCATCGCGGCGAAGGTGGTCCATGCTTCGGTCCACTCGGTCGCCTCGGCGGTCGCGAGGGTCGACGCGTACTCGGCGAACGACTCGTTCAGCCAGAGGTCGTTCCACCACTTCATGGTGACCAGGTCGCCGAACCACATGTGCGCGAGCTCGTGCAGGATCGTGACGACCCGGCGCTCCTTGATGGCGTCGGTGACCTTGGAGCGGAAGACGTAGGTCTCGGTGAAGGTGACCGCGCCCGCGTTCTCCATCGCGCCGGCGTTGAACTCCGGGACGAAGAGCTGGTCGTACTTCGCGAACGGGTACGGAACGCCGAACTTCTCCTCGTAGAAGGCGAAGCCCTGCTTGGTCTTCTCGAAGACGTAGTCCGCGTCGAGGAACGGCGCGAGCGAGGCGCGGGCGAAGACGCCCAGCGGCACGGTGCGGCCGTCCGAGGAGACCAGCGAGTCGGTCTCGACGACGTAGGGCCCGGCGATGAGGGCGGTGATGTAGGAGGAGATCCGCGGGGTGGGCTCGAAGCTCCAGGTCGCGACGCCGTCACCGGCCGGGACGGGCTCGGGGGTCGGCTGGTTGGAGACGACCTGCCAGGCGGCGGGCGCGGTGACGGTGAAGGAGAAGGCGGCCTTGAGGTCGGGCTGCTCGAAGACCGCGAAGACGCGGCGGGAGTCCGGGACCTCGAACTGCGAGTAGAGGTAGACCTCGCCGTCGACCGGGTCGACGAAGCGGTGCAGGCCCTCGCCGGTGTTCGTGTAGAGCGCGTCGGCGTCGACCCGCAGCTCGTTCTCGGCCGCGAGCGAGTCGAGCCGAATCCGGACGCCGTCGGCCACCTCGGCCGGGTCGAGCTCGACGCCGTTCAGGGTGACCGAGTGCACGGTCTTCGTGATCGCGTCGATGAAGGAGGAGGCCCCCTCCGTCGCCGTGAAGCGCACGGTCGTGGTGCTGCGGAAGGTCTCGGCCCCCCGGGTGAGGTCGAGGGCGACGTCGTAGGCGTCGACCTGGATCAGCGAGGCGCGCTCCTGCGCTTCGCTCCGGGTGAGGTTGTCTCCAGGCACAGGGTGCTCCATCCGTTCGTCTCGGCGCTGCCGCTTCGGCGCCGGGGTGCGGGCGCCACCGATCCACCCTAGGGCCGCTGCCCGCCCGCGCACCCGCGAGCCGCTGAGAGGCGTACCGTTGCCGTATGACCGCCGTTGACTTCTGGTTCGATCCCTCCTGCCCGTGGGCCTGGATGACCTCCCGCTTCGTGGACGAGGTGACGGAGGGACGCGATCTCGACGTCACCTGGCACATCATGAGCCTCGCCGTGCTCAACGAGGACCAGGACGTGAGCGACGACTACCGCGCGTTCTTCCCGCGCGCCCTGCGCTACACCCGCCTCGTCGCCGCCGTCGGCGAGCGCGAGGGCCGGGAGAAGGTCAAGCCGCTCTACGACGCCCTCGGCACGCGGATCCACCCCGGCGGCCGCACGGACGTCGACGCGGTCATCGCCGAGTCGCTCGCCGAGGTCGGCCTCGACGCGAGCCTCGCCGCCTACGCCGACACCGACGAGTACGACGAGCCGATGCGCGCCTCGCACTTCGACGGCATCGGCCGGGTCGGCCAGGACGTCGGCACCCCCGTGATCGCGATCGGCGACGTCGCCTTCTTCGGCCCCGTGATCTCGCCGATCCCGCGCGGTGAGCAGGCGCTCTCGCTCTGGGACGGCATCGTCGCCGTGGCCTCCTACGACGGCTTCTTCGAGCTCAAGCGCTCGCGCACCCGCGACCCGATCTTCGACTGAGCCGCGCTCCGCGTCGGCGGCCCGATCCTCCCGTGAGGACCGGGCCGTCGCGCGAGCGGTACCCTGACTCCCGGCCCCGGATCCACGGGCCACGAACGGCTTTCCGGAGGACGAGCGCGTGCGCATCCACATCGCAACGGACCACGCCGGGCTGGACTTCAGCCGGCACCTGATCGAGCACCTCGGTGCCGCCGGCCACGACGTGGTCGACCACGGCCCCACCTCGTACGACCCGCTCGACGACTACCCCTCCTTCTGCATCAACGCGGCCGCCGCGGTCGTGCGCGACCAGGAGGCCGGCGTCGAGGCGCTCGGCATCGTGTTCGGCGGCTCCGGCAACGGTGAGCAGATCGCAGCGAACAAGGTCGCAGGCGTCCGCGCCGCGCTGGTCTGGAGCCTCAGCACCGCGGTGCTCGCCCGGCAGCACAACGACGCCAATGTCATCTCGATCGGCGCGCGCCAGCACACGGTCGAGGAGGCCACCGGCTTCATCGACGCGTTCGTCGCCGAGCCGTTCTCCTTCGAGGAGCGCCACGTGCGCCGCATCGCGCAGCTCGCGGAGTACGAGGCCACGGGCGACATCGCCGGCCGCACGGTCGACTCCGCCTCGGACGGCCGCTAGGTGCCCGAGGGCCACTCCGTCCACCGCATCGCGCTGCAGTTCGAGCGCGACATCGTCGGCCACTCCGTCGCGACGAGCAGCCCGCAGGGGCGTTTCGCCGAGGGCGCCGCGCTGCTCGACGGCCGCACCGTGCTCGAGTCGACCGCGGTCGGCAAGCACCTGCTGCTGCGCTTCGAGGGCGACGCGACGCTGCACGTGCACCTGGGTCTCTACGGCGCCTGGGACTTCCTCGGCCACGTCTCGCCGCTGTTCGACGACGGCAAGGCGGGCAGCAGCATCGGCGCGCCCCGGCGGCGTCGCGCCGTCCGGCTCTCCGAGACCGAGCACGAGACCGACAGCGACCTCGAGGAGTTCCCGCCGCCGCCGATCGGTGCCGTGCGGGTGCGCATCCAGACGGAGGAGACGGTCGCGGACCTCCGCGGCCCGACCGCCTGCGAGGTGATGGACCCCTCCCAGGTGGAGGCGCTGCTCGCCCGGCTCGGCCCGGACCCGGCGGCGGACGACTCCGACGAGGCGCGCGACCGCTTCGTGAACCGGCTGCGCAAGACCGCCACCCCCGTGGGCCTCGTGCTGATGGACCAGTCGGTGGTGAGCGGCATCGGCAACATCTACCGGGCCGAGCTGCTCTACCGCGCCGGACTCGACCCGCACACGCCGGGCAAGCTGGTGCCGCTCGAGCTCGCCCGCGAGCTGTGGGCCGACTGGGCGCTGCTGCTGCACGACGGCATCCGCACCGGGATGATGATCACCCGCCGCGGCCTGACCAAGACCCAGCGCTCCGCCGCGGTGCGCAGCCGGGCCGAGCGCAACTACGTCTACAAGCGCGAGGGGCTGCCGTGCCGCGTCTGCGGGACGAACGTGCTGCTCGAGGAGATCGGCGCCCGCAAGCTCTACTGGTGCCCGGTGTGCCAGTCGTGACCGCCTGACGCGGCGGTCGTGATCGATCGATGACCGAGAGGATCCCCGTGACTCCGAGCCTCCTCCTCCGCAGCGCGCGGCTGCTCGGGCAGGACGAGCCCGTGTCCGTCCTGCTCCGCGACGGGCGGATCGACGCGATCGGACCGGACGGCGCCCTCGACGCCGCCGGTGCCGCGGTCCGCGACCTGGACGGCCGCTGGCTGCTGCCCGGCCTGTGGGACGAGCACGTGCACTTCTCGCAGTGGGCGATGACCGCACCGCGCCTGGACGTCTCGACCGCCCGCTCGGCGGCGGAGACGGCGGAGGCGGTCCGCGCGCGGCTCGCACTCGCTCCGGACTCGCCGGCGACCCTCGTCGGCTTCGGCTTCCGGGACGGTCTCTGGCCGGATCTCCCGACCACGGCCCTGCTCGACGCCGTGTCGCCGGAGCGCCCGGTCGTGCTGGTCAGCGGCGATCTGCACTGCGCCTGGGTCAACTCCGCCGCGCTGCGCCGCTACGGCTTCGCGCCGCAGGACGACATCCTCCGCGAGGAGCCCTGCTTCCGCCTGGTCACGGCACTCGGGGCGCTCACCGACGAGGACCTCGACGACCTCGCCGAGGAGGCGGCGCAGCGCGCGGCCGCCCGCGGCGTCGTCGGCGTCGTGGACCTCGAGATGCGCTGGAACGCCGGCGACTGGACGCGCCGGATCATTCGCGGCACCCGGTCGCTCCGGATCGACATCGGCGTCTACCGCGACCACCTCGACCGCGCGATCGCGGAGGGGCTGCGCACCGGCGAGGAGATCGCGGGCGGCGAGGGCCTGCTCCGGATGGGGCCGCTCAAGGTGCTCGTCGACGGCTCGCTCAACACCCGCACCGCCTATTGCGTGCACCCGTACGCCGGGCACGAGGGACGCGGCGTGCTCACGGTCGACCCGGTCGAGCTCGACGAGCTGCTCGCGCGGGCGGCGGCCGCCGGCATCCGGCCCACGGTGCACGCGATCGGCGATGCGGCCGCGACCGTCGCACTCGACGCCCTCGCGAAGGTGGGCGGCGGGCGCATCGAGCACGCGCAGCTGCTCTCGGAGGTCGACCTGCCGCGCTTCGCCCGTCTCGGCGTGGTCGCGGGGGTCCAGCCGGAGCACGCGCTGGACGACCGGGACGTGGCCGACCGCTACTGGGCGGGGCGCACCGGCCGAGCCTTCGCGCTGCGCTCGCTGCTCGACTCCGGAGCGACCGTCGTGCTCGGCTCGGATGCCCCGGTGGCGCCCCTCGATCCATGGGTGGCGATCTCGGCCGCCGTCTCGCGCACCCGCGGTGGCGACGAGCCGTGGCACCCGGAGCAGCGGGTCGGCGTGGCGGAGGCGCTCATCGCCTCCACGCGGACCCGCCGCCTCGCTCCCGAGGCGGGAGACGTCGCCGATCTGGTCGTCGTCGAGCGCGACCCGCTCGCCTCCGACGGGGAGCAGCTGCGCGCGATGCCGGTCGCCGCGACCCTGCTCGCGGGCCGCGTCACGCACGAGAGCTGACCCGCCGCGGCCGCAGGAACGACGAACGGCCCGCCGGATCCGAGGATCCGACGGGCCGCCGTGAGGAGGGAGTCGCGTGCTCAGCTCTCGCTGACGTGCGCGAAGAGGAACCAGCGGTCCTTCTCGAGGCCGCGGCCGATCTCGATCGCGACGTCCTGGCTGCTCGCGTCGATGTCGGCGAGCTCGGCGATCGCCGTGTTCACGGTGGTGATCGCGACGTCCATCAGGCCGATGACCTCGACGATGGCGTTCTCGGAGCGCTGGAAGCCGGGCGTGAGGGGAGCGGTCTGCGTGCCGGAGGCGACGGTCTGGATGCGGGCGTCGACGGGGAGGCCGAGGGCCACGACGCGCTCGGCGGCCAGGTCGGCCCACTCGATCGCGTGGCCGACGACGACGTCGAGCAGCTCGTGGACGCCGATGAAGTTGGCGCCGCGGACGTGCCAGTGCGCCTGCTTGCTGTTGACGGCCAGGGCGGTCATCTCGATGACGACCGGGCTGAGGAACTGGGCGACTCCGGATGCGACATCCGGGTTCGACGAGGTGAGCGACGTGACGGATGCAGTGGACATCGTCTGTTCCTTTCGAGAAGGGGTGATTGATCGTCAACACTACGCCGCAGCCCAGTGCTCGCAAGGAAGTGCAGGCTCGGCTAAGGCGGGGCAAGGCGAGGCTGACCTGCCCTCGCGCGGTACTCCGGACGCCTCGACCAGCGACGCAGGGCCCCGATCCGGGGGGTGGCCCCCGCGCCTTCGCGCACGGTCCGCCGCTACCCTCGGGAGGATGCCCGCCGCCCGCGCGGGACGAGCGGAGGAGGCCGGCGTGACCGCAGTACCGACCGCTCTCCGCGAGGCCACGGGCGCCTATCTCCGGCTCTGGCGCGACCTGCCGCGCGAGGCGCTCTCCCTCCTGCTCGCCGTGCCCGTGACCCTCGCCGGAGCGTTCGCGTGCGGTGTCGCGCTGGCCCTGGGCCTCGGATTGATCGGGGTGCTGATCGGGGCGGTCTTCCTCCCGCTGGCCCTCCACACCGCTCGCGGCTTCGCCCGCGCCGCCCGCGCGCTCGACGTGCTCGCCGGCCGCCCGCCGATCGCCGAGCCGCAGTGGCGGCGCCCGCCCGCGACGGTCGCGCCCGCCACCTTCGCGCTCTACGGCCCCGTCATCGACGGTCACTACTGGCTCGCGCTCCTGCACGCGCTCGTGGTGGCGCCGCTGCTCGCGCTCCTCTTCGCGGGAGTCCTCGCGCTGTGGAGCTGGGCCGGGATCGGCTCGCTGGTCTCGCTGCTCGACTCCGGCGCCTCCTCCGGCCTCGCCGGCCTGGTCGCCGAGCAGTCCACCGCACTGCTCGGCCTGCCCGCCGCACCCATGGGGTTCCTCGTGCTGGCGGATGTCGCGCTGATCGTCCTGTTCGTCTCGACGCTGCCGTTCGTCACGCGCGGGCTCACGCTCGCCCGCTTCCTGGTCGACCGGCTGCTGCTCGGACCCTGGGGGTCGGAGGCGCTCCAGCGCGAGGTGGCGGAGCTCAGCGTCTCGCGCGGCGCGGCGGTCGTCGCCGAGGACCGCGCGCTGCGCCAGCTCGAGCGCGACATCCACGACGGCCCGCAGCAGCGCCTGATCCGCGTGCAGATGGACCTCGGCTCGGCGCTGACCCGGGTGCAGTCGGATCCCGCGGCCGCCGCCGCCCTGATCGGCGAGGCGCGGGAGCACGTCCGCTCGGCGCTCGACGAGCTGCGCGCGCTGTCCCGGGGAGTCGCGCCGCCGATCCTGCAGGACCGCGGCTTCACCGCCGCGGTGCACTCGCTGGCCGCGATGAGCCCGGTGCCGGTCGAGGTGATCGCCGAGCATCCCGTGGCCGACGTCCCGCCCGAGGTGGAGCGGAGCGTCTACTTCGTCGTGGCGGAGCTGCTCGCCAACGCGTCGAAGCACTCCTCCGCGCGGTCGATCCGCGTGCACCTCGACGTCCGTGACGCGGGAGCCGCGGGGGAGCGCTGGCTCGACGTCTGGGTCGTCGACGACGGAGTCGGCGGAGCGACGGCCCGGCCCGGGCACGGTCTCGAGGGGGTCGCCGGCCGGGTCAGCGGTCTGCGCGGGCTGTTCACGGTCGAGTCGCCGCCGGAGGGGCCGACCACGATGGGCGTGCACGTGCCGTTCCGTCCGCTGCCCACCGCCCTATCCTGAACCGGTGCATCCCGCCTCACCGATCCGCGTCGCCATCGCCGAGGACTCCGTCCTCCTCCGCGAGGGCCTGGTCCGACTCTTCGAGGACGCGGGCTTCGCCGCCGTCGGTGCCTACGGCGACGCCGACGGGCTGCTCGCGGCTCTCGCCGCCGACCCGTCCTCCGTCGACGTCGCGGTGCTCGATGTCCGGATGCCGCCGTCCTTCCGCGACGAGGGCGTCCGTGCGGCGCTCGACATCCGGCGCCTGCACCCGCGGATCGCAGTGCTCCTGCTCAGCCAGTACGTCGAGGTCACCTACGCGCACGAGCTGCTCGGCTCGGGCGAGGGCGGGATGGGCTACCTTCTGAAGGACCGGGTCGCCTCCGTCGAGGAGCTGCGCGACGCGGTCGAGCGCGTGGCGGCGGGCGGGACGGTGCTCGACCCGCAGGTCGTCGCGTCGCTCCTCCAGCGCAATCGCGACCCGCTGGCGCTGCTGACCCCGCGCGAGCGCGAGGTGCTCGAGGCGATGGCGCAGGGCCGCACTAACGCGGGCATCGCCGCCGCGCTCTTCATCGGGGTCGGGGCGGTGGAGAAGCACGTCACGTCGATCTTCCAGAAGCTTCAGCTCGAGGACTCGGGCTCGGACCACCGCCGGGTGCTCGCGGTGCTCGCCTGGCTCCGCTGAGCCTCGCGTCCCTGCAGGCTCCGGACGCCTCCGTGCCGGCGGTCGGGCAGCGGCGGCGCTTTGCTGGTCGAGCAGCCGCAGAGCGGCGAATCGAGACCGCACTGGTCAGTGCGTCGGTCTTTGCTGGTCGAGTAGCCGCGCAGCGGCGTATCGAGACCTCGCTGGCTCACTGCAGCGCCGTGCGCTCCGAGTCGTAGATCGCCTTGACCTGCTCCGGGCTGAGGGCCCGGTCCCAGACGCGGATCTTCGCGAAGGTGCCCTTCGCGTAGTTGCCGGGGCCCGAGGTGAGCTCGACCGCTCCGACGGTGAAGTCGCCGGCGTTCGGGTTCAGGCCGTCGGGGAAGAGGTACGGGTTCTTGGCGTAGGTCGCACCCTTGTTGTCGACGAAGCGGGGATAGGCGACGGAGGTGCCGTCGAGGTAGGAGATCGCGTACGTGCCGTCGTACGTCCCGACGTGCAGCTGCCACTTGTACCGCGTGAAGGTGTTCCCGGACGCGGAGTAGTCGCGCGAGTACGGGTAGCCGGGGGTCGGCCCACCGGTGCGCGAGACGTGGAAGTTCGCCCGCTCGTCGCCTCCGTACAGGCCGAGGTCGTAGAAGAGCCCGTAGGAGCGGCCGGGGCGGTCGCCGTGCTCGTTCCAGGCGCCGGCGACGTAGCCGGTGCTGTCGTCGGTCATGTAGACCCAGCTCGCGACGGTGACCGCGTTGCCGGTCGCGCCGATCGTCAGCCGGCCGGTGGACTCGAGCGGGATGCGCAGGAAGCTCGTGCCGGTCATGTTGATGCCCGAGCCCCACGGGGTCGAGACCGTGGTCGCCTTCGTCTTGCCGGCCTGCTGCAGCGGCAGGTCGTTCGCCGTCGAGTAGTACGGGGCGGCGGGCTGGGTGAAGTCCCACTGCGCCAGCGGGGCCGGGATGCCGGGGACCGGCGGAGGCGGCGTGGGCGTCGGGGTGGCGGTCGGCGTCGCGGTCGGGGTCGGCGTGGCGGTGGGGGTCGGCGTCGGGGTCGGGGTCGGGGTCGGCGTGGCGGTGGCGGTCGGCGTCGCCGTAGGAGTCGGCGTCGCCGTGGCGGTCGGAGTCGCGGTAGCCGTCGGAGTCGCGGTCGGAGTGGGAGCCGTCGCGGACACGGTGAGCGCGACGGAGCCGCTGCTGCCGATGTTGCCGGCGGCGTCGCGCGCCTTGGCGATCACGACGTGCGACTGCACGGCGAGGCCGGAGGTGACGAGCACCCAGTCGCCGGACGCCTGCTGCGTCGCGTTCCCGACGCGGGTCGAGCCCGACCAGAACGAGAGGTTGGTGACTCCGACGTCGTCGGACGCGGAGGCGACGAGCGTCACGGTCCGCGGGACGGTCGATCCGGTTGTCGGCGAGGTGATCCGCGCGGTCGGCTTGACGGTGTCCGGGCGCGGGGCGCCGGTGGCGGTCGGCGTGGCCGACGGAGTGGCGCTCGGAGTCGGCGTGGTGGTCGGGGTCGCTGTCGGCGACGGAGTGGCCGTCGCGGAAGGGGTCGAGGTCGGCGCCGGGGTCTGCGTGGGGGAGGGGCTCGCGGTCGGCGTCGGAGTGGGGGTCGCGCCGGAGTTCTGCACGGTGACGCGCGTCGCCGCGCTGCTGCCGATGTTGCCGGCGGCGTCCTTGCCCTTCGCGACGAACACGTGCGAGCCCTCGGTCAGCGTCCTGGTGTCCAGCGGCAGCGACCACACGCCCGCCTGAGCGGTCGCGTAGCCGATCCGGCGGGTCCCCTCCCAGAAGGACAGCTGGGTGGTGCCGACCGCGTCCGTCGACGTCGCCTGGAGCGTCACCGTCCCGGACACCGCCGATCCGCTGGTCGGCGCCGTGAACACGACGACCGGCTTCACCGTGTCCGCGGCGGCGCTCGCCGCAGTGCTCGGAGCGGTCGCCACCATCGGCACGAGGAGCAGGGCGGCGAGCGCCCCCAGCATCGTCGTCCGCGCGGTCCCTCGTCGCATTGCCGTCCCCCTGTGCTGTTCTCGGCTGTGCCGTTCCCACGCCGACGTTCCCCCGCGGCGGGGTCAGCCTAGGACGTGGAGTCCCCGCCGCGCGTGCCCCGCGCGATGACATAAGCGACAGATGACCGGGAGAAGCGCGGCGGAGACCGAGCCGCCCGGAAGCCGGCGTGTCCTGCAAGACTGCGAGTCCGCGTCCGCCCAGGACGCGCCGACGGAGGAGGACCGGTCGACATGGCAGCAGGAGCACACCCGGACGCCCGACTGCTCGCGCTCCCCGGAGGCCGGGCTCCTCTCGTCGCCGAATCGGCCTGGCTGGCGCCGGGCGCGACGCTCGTGGGAGCGGTCGAGCTCGCCGAGCAGTCGAGCGTCTGGTACGGCGCCGTCCTGCGCGCCGAGTGGGCGAGCATCCACGTCGGCCGTGGCAGCAACCTGCAGGACGGCGTCGTCGTGCACGTCGACGAGGGCTTCGACGCGACGATCGGCGAGGGGGTCTCGATCGGGCACGGCGCCGTGCTGCACGGCTGCACGCTCGAGGCCGACGTGCTGGTCGGCATGAACGCGACGGTCCTGAACGGGGCCGTCATCGGCGCGGGCTCGCTCGTGGCCGCCGGCGCAGTGGTGCTCGAGGGCACGGTCGTGCCGGCCGGCTCCCTCGTCGCCGGCGTGCCGGCGAAGGTGCGGCGCGCGCTCTCCACGGACGAGCGCGACGGGATCCGTCGGAACGCCGCCTCCTACGTGGCCCTCGCCGAGCTGCACCGCGGGGCGTCGCGTCCGGAGCGGCTGTCCTGAGCCTCGAGGCTGCACGGAGACGGTCGGCGAGCGCCATTCGATCGATCTCCGCCAGGAAGTCCGCCTCGCGCGCCGACGGCGCCTAGCGTTCGCGCCGGGATCGGTTCCGCGCGGCTGCGCCTCGACGAACCGGCCCGGAGGCGGCGATCGCGGATCGGTCCCGCTGCTGATCACTCCGCCCCTCGTCCGTGAGAAGAGCCATGCCCGCGCGTCCGCCCCGCCGATCCCTCCTGTCCCGCAGATCCCTCCTGTCCCTCCCGTCCCTCGTCGCCCTGGCAGCACTCCTGCTCACGGCAGGCGCAGCCACGCCCGCCTCCGCGGCGGCCAGGGGGCCGGTGCTGTCCGTGGTCGCCTTCGGCGATTCCATCACCCGCGCGGCGGCGAGCTGCGGCACCGAGGCCGACTGTCCGGTCGACTCGTGGGCCACGGGGTCGAACCCCGAGGTCCGCTCCCTCGCGACCCGCCTCCAGGAGGTGCTCCCGGGCCGTGAGGTCACCACGGACAACCGCGCGAGGTCCGGGAGCACGATCGCCGACGTGCCCGCCGCGGTCGACGCGGCAGCGGCGGACGGCGTGGCCGCCGATGTCGTGACGCTCCTGATCGGAGGCAACGATCTCTGCCGCCCCGATCTGCCCGCCGCCGCAGACGGGTATCCGCTGACGCCAGCCGCCTCGTTCGCCGCATCGGCGACGGATCTGCTCCACCGCATCGGCTCGGCCTGGCCGAGGGCGACCATCCTCGTCGGCTCCCTGCCGAACGTGGCCTCCGAGTGGGCGGGGCTGCGCGGCGGACCGGCCGAGGCGGGCTGGGCGCTCTCCGGAGTGTGCCGGAGCACGCGGGGGGTCTCCGCCGACAACGTCGCCCAGACCGGCCCCGCCTCAGCGTCGGCCAGGGCGGCGGCGGCCGAGCGCACCCGTCAGTACGACGACGCGCTCGCGGCGGCGTGCGCGCAGGTCGGACCTCGCTGCGTCTGGGACGGCGGCGCCTACTCGGCGTCGCCGATCCGCCCGGTCGACGTCTCGACGGTCGACCACTTCCACCCCGGAGTGCGCGGTCAGGCGCTGATCGCGCGGACGCTGTGGGGTCGGCAGCGGATTCCGGCCTGGGTCGCTCCGCTCCGCAGGGCGCCCGCGGGCGGGCCGGACCTCACCGCGCCCTCCGCTCGGATCACCGCCCCGATCAGCGGCAGCGCTGTCAGCGGCCCGATCACCCTGACCGCGGTGTCCGACGCCGACACCGCCTCGCTCGTCTTCTGGAGCGGCAGCGCTCGGATCGGCGAGGCGACGCCCACCGGTGACGGCACCTGGACGCTGACCGTCCCCACGGAGGGTGCACCGAAGGGGAGTCACGAGCTCGAGGCCAGGGCCGTGGACCGCTCGGGCAACGCGGCGACGAGCGCACCGATCACCGTCGTCGTCGGCTGACCGGTCTGAGAAGGCTCATCGGCCCCGACGGTGCCGACCGGCGTTCTGCGTCGCGCCGCCGGGGACGCGGAGCGACCGGGAGTGATCATCGCGTGCCAGACGACCGGGTCTCGCCAGGAGTTTCGGCCTCGTCGATGACCGCCCGTACCGTTCGTCACAGATCGCGGCGCCTCCGGCCGGCCTTCGAGACCGCCCGTCGAGACGACGAGGTCCGAGGCCGATCGGTCTCTGCTCCCCGATTCCGCGGACCGCCTCCGCTTCTCACCCCAGCTCTCGACCCCGAGCTCTCGACCCCGAGGAGAACCATGGCGCCGCGCCCCTCTCACCGACGCAGTCTCCTCGCGATCGGAATCGCCCTGCTGCTCGTCGGCGGTTCCGCCGTCCCTGCATCGGCTGACGAGGCGCGGCCCGCGCTGACCCTCGCCGCTTTCGGCGACTCCATCACCCGCGGCGCGGCCACCTGCGGGACGGGGGCGGACTGCCCGATCAACTCCTGGTCGACCGGGACCGCGCCGGAGGTCCGTTCGATCGCGACCCGCCTCCAGGAGGTGAATCCGGGCCGGACGGTGACGTCGGGGAACCACGCGAAGTCGGGAAGCCGGATCGCTGATGTGCCGGAGGCCGTCACGACTGCCGCAGCGGCAGGTGCGGCGCCGGACATCGTGACGCTCCTCATCGGCGGCAACGACCTGTGCAGCCCCCAGGTCCCCGCGGGGCCGGACGGATACGCGATGACGACGGCGGCGGACTTCGCGGCATCGGCGTCGAGCACCCTCCATCAGATCAGCTCGACCTGGCCGAAGGCGACCGTCGTCCTGGGGTCGGTTCCGGACCTCGCGTCCGAGTGGGGGAGCGTGAAGGAGTCGGGCGGACTCGGCTGGAGCCTCTTCAAGGTGTGCCGGACGACCCGTGGGGCGCTGGCCGACAACGTCGTCCAGCGCGGTGCCGCCTACGAGGCCGCGGTCGCCGCCGCCGCCGAGCGGACGAGGCAGTACAACGAGGCCCTCGCTTCGGCGTGCGCGGCGGTCGGTCCGCGGTGCGTCTGGGACGGCGGCGCCCTCAACCGGACTCCGATCACCAGGGACGTCGTCTCGACGGTCGACTCCTTCCACCCGAACGTCCGCGGTCAGGCTCTGGTCGCCGGCGTCCTGTGGGGTCCGGCCGCAGTCCCGGCGTGGGCGGTTCCGCCCGCACCGGTGCCGCCGACGTCCGTGGTTCCGGTGACGACGCCCGCGCCCGCAGCCCCGCGGGTCACCCCGACCCCCGTGCCGCCTGCGAACACGGCTCCGACGGCGGCTCCGACTCCGACGGCTGCTCCGACTCCGACGGCTGCTCCGACTCCGACGGCTGCTCCGACTCCGACTCCGACGGCGGCACCCGCTCCGATCGCCTCGCCGTCGACGCCGGGCCCGACGCCTCCGTCGCGGACGATCGCGAGCACTCCGGATGCTCGTGCTCCCCACCTGCGAACGGTGACCCGGTGGCTGGCTCGATTCGCCGCCGACCTCCGCGGGTCCATCGCGCGGGCGTTCGCTCAGGACTGCAGCCGACTCCCGCACGGGCGGCCGCTTCCGCTGACGCCGCGGTGTCGTCCGGCGGGCGTCTGAGCAGCGGTCGAGTCCACTCGTCGATCCCATCACCTCCCAGTCCCCGTTTCCGCAGTAGTTCTCGAGGAGAGCCGTGTTCCGTCATCCCTTCCGCCGTTCCCCACTGACCGTCCTCGGTCTCGCGCTGGTGCTTCTCGCGGGTGGCGCCGCCGCCCCGGCCGCGGAGGCCGCGGCGCCACCCGATCTCTCCTTCGCCGCCTTCGGGGACTCGATCACCCGTGCCGCCGGGACGTGCGGCTCGGAGGCCGACTGTCCGGCGAACTCCTGGGCCACCGGTACCGCGCCCGAGGTCCACTCCCTCGCCACCCGCCTGCAGGAGACGAACCCCGACCGCACGGTGAAGGCGGCCAACTATGCGAAGTCGGGCAGCCGGATCGCCGGGGTCTCCGAGGCGGTCAGCAGTGCGAAGGCGGCGGGAGCCGATCCGGAGCTCATCACACTGCTCATCGGCGGCAACGACCTCTGCAGCCCGGAGGTCCCGGCCGGGCCGGACGGCTACGCGATGACGACCGCGGCGGACTTCTCGGCGTCCGCGTCGAGTCTGCTCGAGCAGATCACCTCGGCGTGGCCCAGGGCGAACGTGCTAGTCGGATCGATGCCGAACATCGCGTCCGAGTGGCAGGCCGTGAAGGACTCGCAGGGGAAGTTCATCTGGAGCATCTTCGAGATCTGCCGGACCACGCGCGGCGCGAAGGCCGACAACATCGTCCAGAAGGGCGCGGCGTTCGACGCGGCGGTCGCCGCTGCCGCAGAGCGGACCCAGCAGTACAACGACGCCCTCGCCTCGGCCTGCGCTGCGGTGGGACCCCGCTGCATCTGGGACGGCGGGGCCCTCTCCCAGACCCCCATCACGAAGGATCTCCTCTCGACCGTCGACTACTTCCATCCGAACGTGAGCGGGCAGGCCCAGATCGCCCGCGTGCTCTGGGGTCAGGAGGGTGAGCCCGCCGGGGGCGTTGTGCCGTCCTCAGCCACGTCGCCGGACGAAGACGACCGCCTCTGGTGCGCCGACGACTGCTGAGCCGACCGCGGCGAGGGCGAGCGCCGAGACGGACTCGCTCGACTGCTGATTCCTCTCGCGACGCGCAGTCGATAACCAGATGACGCCATCCGATCAATCCGCGCCATTCGTTCCGCTCCCGTCCCTGAGCGCCCTTAGCGTTCAGCACTGGGTCGCGCCGCCGTCGTCCGCCGCCCGGCCGCGATCGCTCGATCGCCGGAGCCGAAGGCCGATCGGCGTCGCTCCGTCTCACCTCCGTCACCGCCTTGAGAAGAGTCATGTCCCTCCGTTCCCGCCTGTCCGCCCTCGCCCTCGTGGCACTGCTCCTCGCCGGAGGAGCGGCAGCTCCTTCCGCTCTCGCCGCCGAGGCCCCCGCACTCTCGGTCGCGTCGTTCGGCGACTCGATCACCCGCGCCGCCGCGACCTGCGGCGGCAGGGCCGACTGCCCCGTCAACTCCTGGGCCACCGGATCGGCACCCGCGGTCCACTCCATCGCCACCCGCCTCCAGGAGCTGAACCCCGGCCGCAGCGTCACGGCGACGAACTACGCGAAGTCGGGCAGCCGGATCGCCACCGTCTCCTCGGCCGTGACCGCGGCGGTGGCGGCGGGCGCCAGGCCCGACGTCGTGACCCTCCTGATCGGAGGCAACGACCTCTGCCACCCCGACCTCCGTCCCGATGCCGACGGCTACGCGCTGACCCCCGCCGACGCTTTCGCCGCGTCGGCGTCCGCTCTGCTCCGCAAGATCGGCTCGGCCTGGCCGCAGGCGACCGTCCTCGTCGGCTCGGTTCCGGATGTCGCGTCCGAGTGGGCCTCGGTCCAGGGTGGTGCCGCAGGGAGGACCTGGCAGGCGTCCAAGCTCTGCCGGACCACCCGGGGAGCCCTCGCCGACAACGTCGTCCAGACCGGCGAGGCGTACACCGCGACGGTGGCCGCTGCGGCCGAGCGCACCCGTCAGTACGACGACGCCCTCGCCTCGGCGTGCGCGGCCGTGGGTCCGCACTGCATCTGGGACGGCGGTGCTCTCACCCGGACGCGGCTCCTCCCCGAGATCGTCTCGACCGTCGACTCCTTCCACCCGAACGTGCGGGGCCAGGCGCTGATCGCTCAGGTGCTCTGGGGCCCCGACGCAGTGCCCTCCTGGGCCGCGCAGCTCGCCGCGGGCGCTCCGGCTCCTTCCCCCGTGCCGGCGACCACCGGCGCGCCGCTTCCGACTGTCGTGCCGGACATGACGACGAGTCCGGCGCAGGCGGTCACTCCCGCCCCGACGACCACTCCCGCCCCGACGAGCACGACGACACCGGCGCCGAGCAGCACCCGCAGAGGGACCAAGCCCCCGAAGTCCGCTCTTCCGGCCGCCGCCGCTCCTTCGGCGAGTCCGACATCCGCCCCGACCTCCGGCACCACCTCCTCTCGGTCGCTCTCCCGCGGCTCGGACACGACCGCGCCGACCGTGCAGGTCGCCGTCCCGCTCGCCGGTGGTTCGATCGCCGCGGGAAAGATCACGCTGACGGCGGTCTCCGACGCCGATACGGCCTCGGTCGTGTTCTCGAGCGGCGGTGTCCGGATCGGCGCGGCGAAGCAGACCGCGAACGGCATCTGGACGCTGACGGTCGCGACCAGGGGATTCCCGACGGGCGAGCACGACCTCGTGGCCACCGCGACCGACCGCTCGGGCAACACGGGGACGAGCGCCCCGACCACCGTCACGGTCCGCTGACCCGAGCGCCACGAGCCCCAGCGGCTCGTGGCGCCCCAGTGCGCGACGTCTTCGACGACGACCGATCCGTCGAGCTCAAGCCCGTCAGCCCTTCCCCTTCCCCGCCTGGTCGTCCGCTCGACGGGGGCGACGGCCGTTCGGCCCCGCCCCGCGACCGCGGCACCGCGTCGCCCCACGAGAGCAGATCCGTACCCCGCGTCTGACCCACCTTTCCGTCCTGTCCGCCCGCGCTGCCGGAGGAGTTCGGACTGCTTCCTCGCCGGCGGGCGGAGCGGCGACCGGCACGGGATCCGAGTGCGAGGCCTCTTGCCGTTCCGGCGGGATCGCGCCATGCTCGACCCGATCCAGACAGCACCCCGCACCCGACGGCGGATCCACCACCGTTCCACTTCTCTGCCAGCTCGCACCCCGACGAGAGCACTGTCATGCCCGCGCGCCAGCCCCGCCGCACCCTCCGCCTCGCCGTCGCGCTCGCGACCGCGCTGCTCGTCGCCGCGATCGCCGCGGTCCCGGCCGCTGCCGTCCCGGTCGCCGCGGAGCCCGCCCCGATCTCGGTCGTCTCGCTCGGCGATTCGGTCAGCCGCGGGACCGCGAGCTGCACGACGAAGGCCGACTGCCCGGTCAACTCCTGGGCGACCGGGTCGGCCCCCGCCGTGCAGTCCATCGCCACGCGGCTGCAGGAGCTCGCCCCCGGCAGCGCCGTCACGACGGCCAACTACGCGAAGTCCGGCAGCAAGATCCGAGCCGTCGCCGCGATGGTCGCGACCGCGGCCGCCGACCGGGTGCAGCCCGATGTCGTGACGCTGCTCATCGGCGGCAACGACCTCTGCCACGGCGACATCTACCCCGCCGCCGACGGCTGGACCATGACGACGGAGGCGGCGTTCTCGGCGTCCGCGTCGAGCCTGCTCCAGCAGATCGGCCGCACCTGGCCTGACGCGACGATCCTCCTCAGCTCGGTGCCCGACGTGGCGTCGGAGTGGTCGGGGCTGCGCGGCGGGCCGGCCGAGGCCGCCTGGACGAAGAACAAGCTCTGCCGGACGACCCGCGGCGTGACGGACACCGGCGTACTCCTCGCCGGACCGGCGCAGACCGCCTCCGCCGCCGCCGCGGCCCTGCGCACGCAGCAGTACAACCGCGCACTGGCCTCCTCGTGCGACGCCGTCGGACCGCGCTGCGTCTGGGACAGGGGCGCCTTCACCGCGACGCCGCTCACCTCCGACATCGTCTCGACCGTCGACTGGTTCCACCCCAATACCCGGGGACAGGCGCTGATCGCGGGAGTCCTCTGGGGGCCCCAGCGGGTGCCCGCTTGGGCGGCGCGCTTCACCGCCGAGGGATCCACGCCGGTGCCGTCCGCGACTCCGACTCCCGAGCCGACGGTCGCCCCGACTGCGACCCCTGAGCCGACGCCGACGCCGACACCGACGCCGACGGCGGCACCGACGCCGGCACCCGAGCCGACGCTCACTTCGCCCCCCACCCCCGAGCCGACACTCGCTCCCACCGCGTCCCCGACTCCGTCGCCGACCGGGACGATCGCTCCCGAGCCGACCGCCACTCCGCCAGCGAGCCCGACGGCGGCGCCGGAGTCGACCTCGACAGCCTCGCCCCCTTCCACCCCCGGCCCCACGGCCGACCCGACTGCCACTGCAGTCCCCACTGCGACGGCCGAGCCGACTCCCGAGCCGACGACACCTGCGCCCACTCCGGCGCCGAGCCCGACACCGTCGTCGACCGCGTCGCCCGACGCGACTCCGACTCCGGCCGCCACTTCCACCTCGCAGCCGACCCCCACGGCGACGGCGCCTCCCGCTCCGACGCCGACCGTCTCGCCGGCTCCGACGGTCACGCCGACGTCGACTCCCACCCCGAGCGCGACGCCTGCTCCGAGCGCTGCACCGACGCCGACCCCGCGACCGACCGCCTCGCCGACTCCCACACCGACCCCGACTCCGACGCCGTCTCGTTCGGCCACTCCGACGCCGACGCCGACCCCGACGCCGACTCGCTCGGCCACGCCGACGCCGACGCCGACTCGCTCGGCCACGCCGACGCCGACGCCGACTCGCTCGGTCACTCCCACGCCGACCCCGACGCCCACTCCCGCCCGGGACACGACGGCTCCGATCGCACGCATCACCAGCCCCGCCGCCGGCAGCACGGTCGCGGGGGCGGTGACGCTGGTCGCCGTCTCGGACGCCGACACGGCCTCGCTCGCCTTCTGGACCGGCAAGGTCCGGATCGGAGTCGCCAAGCAGGCCGCCGACGGCACCTGGTCGGTCACGGTGTCGACGAGCGGCTTCGCGAAGGGGCCGCACCCGGTGGTCGCCAAGCCGGTCGACCGCTCAGGCAATACCTCGACGAGCGCCGCGGTCACTCTCACGGTCCGCTGACCCGCTCCGGTCATAGCGGCCCGGTCCTCCTGACGGGGTGCCGGGGTCCCGCCACCGCGGCGTTCTCGTCGACCCCGCCGGTCTGTCGAGCGATGCTCCGGTCACGGACCAGCGAAGGGGGGGCCCTGCGAGGGGGACATCCGGCCTCCGGCGCTCGGCCGTCCGACAGGCTCGACACCGTCAGACCTCCTCACCCCCTCGGTCGCGCGACCGACGGAGTCGACGGCCGCCCCCTGCCCCGCTCCGAGTTCGCCGCGCCACGTCGCCCCACGAGAGCAGAGCCATGTCCGCGCGCCCGGCCCGCAGTTCCCCCCTGTCCGTCCTCACCCTCGCTGTCCTCCTCCTCGCCGGCGGTGCCGTGGCCCCCGCCGCGGTCGCTGCCGACGCCGCCCCGACGCTCTCCGTCGTCTCCTTCGGCGACTCGATCACCCGCGGCGCCTCCAGCTGCGCCACTCGGGCCGACTGTCCGGTCAACTCCTGGTCGACCGGCTCCGCTCCGTCTGTCCGCTCGATCGCCACCCGCCTCCAGGAGGTGAACCCGGACAGCGTCGTCACCACGGCGAACTACGCCAAGTCGGGCAGTCGGATCAGTGCCGTGTCCGGGATGGTGACGGCCGCCGCCTCGGCCGGTGCCGCTCCGGACGTCGTGACACTCCTCATCGGCGGGAACGACCTGTGCCACCCCGAGCTGCCGACGGCCGCCGACGGCTACGCCATGACTCCCGCGGCGTCCTTCGCCGCGTCGGCCTCGGGCCTGCTCCGCCAGATCGGCTCCACCTGGCCCGAGGCGACCGTCCTGCTCGGCTCGATGCCCGACATCGCGTCGGAGTGGAGCGCCCTGCGCGGAGGACCGGCGGAGGCGGGCTGGCCGGCCAACAAGCTGTGCCGGACGACCCGCGGCGCCACCGCCGACAACGTCGCGCAGACCGGCGACGCCTATGCCGCGACCGTGGCGGCCGCCGCGCTCCGGACGCAGCAGTTCAACGACGCGCTCGCAGCGGCCTGCTCGGCAGCGGGCCCGCGCTGCGTCTGGGACGGCGGCGCCTTCACCGCCTCCGCGGTCTCGGCGGACATCGTCTCGACGGTCGACTACTTCCACCCGAACGCCCGCGGCCAGGCCCTGATCGCCGACATCCTGTGGGGCCCGGACCGCGTCCCCGCCTGGGCGGCTCCGACCCCCGCGAGCAGCCCGACCCCGACGTCGACCCCGGTGCCGACTGCCACCCCGCTGCCGTCCGCGACCCCGGTGCCGTCCGCGACTGCCACCCCGACTGCGACTGCGACCCCGACTGCGACCCCGACGCCGACTACGGCCCCGCTGCCGTCGTCGACGCCGACTCCCGTCTCGACCGTCGTTCCGGAGCCGACCGTCGCGCCGACCGCGGCCCCGTCCTCCACTCCCGAGCCGTCCGCGGCTCCGACGCCGACCGCGACTCCGACTGCCACGCCGACACCCAGTGCGGCGCCTGAGTCTGCTCCCACGCCGACGGCGACTGCCACACCGACCGCCGTCGCGACGCCCACGGCCACCGTGATTCCGACGCCGACGCCGACTGCGACCCCGACCTCGTCCACGCCGACGCCGAGCCCCGCCCGCGACACGACAACGCCGACGGCGCGCATCACCAGCCCGACCGCCGGCAGCACCGTCGTCGGCACGGTCACCCTCGTGGCCGTCTCGGACTCCGACACCGCCTCCCTCGTGTTCTGGACGGGGAGCACCCGGATCGGCACGGCGAAGCAAGCCGCCGACGGCAGCTGGAAGCTGACGGTCTCGACCAAGGGCTTCCCGAAGGGCGAGCACGAGGTCGTCGCGAAGGCGGCCGACCGCGCAGGGAACACCTCGACCAGCGCAGCCGTCCCCGTCACGGTCCGCTGATCCGCCCCCCATGCTGATCGAGTGGCCCTTGCAGAGGGCGTATCGAGATCCCCGTCGAAGTGACGTGCGGTGCACGGCCGTCGTCTCGGTGACGGCGGTCTCGATACGCCGCTGCGCGGCTACTCGACCAGCATGATCGTGACCGGGCCGGCGTCCCGCGCCGTCCGCTCCGTCTCGAACGGCGTCACTCGCCCGGCGATCCGTCACGAACGGCTCGCGGGTTCGACCGCAGTCGACCGTCCGCCACGCTGCGATCGAGTGGCGTGGAACGGGGAAGCAGAAGCAATGGAGGGGCTGACGAGAATCGAACTCGCATCATCTGTTTGGAAGACAGAGGCTTTACCACTAAGCTACAGCCCCGGATCGGGGGAGCCCGTCGTCTCGACCGGGCACCAGGACAGCGTAGTACACGCCGACAGCGGCAGGCGACGCCCGGGCCCGCGAGCCGCCCGCGCACCGGCGCCGCGAGCCGGTTCCGGCCGCAGGAGCGCGGTGCAGTACACTTGCGAAGGCCATTTCGGCGTGTCGCGCGAGCGGCCCGGCAGGAAGGGCTCGACGAGAGTCCTCGTCAGCACGGTGCACCGGCCCGCGCATCCGGGGCGTAGCTCAGCTTGGCTAGAGCGCCCGCTTTGGGAGCGGGAGGTCGCAGGTTCGAATCCTGTCGCCCCGACCACGAGTACTCATCGTGACGACATCGACCCGTGACGACCGGTCACACGGCGCCGACACCAACCAGCACAGGAGATCCCCTCACGTGAAGACCACGGTAGAAAAGCTGAGCCCGACCCGCGTCAAGCTCGCGATTTCGGTCACCCCGGACGAGCTCGGCCCCAGCATCACCCACGCCTACGGCCACATCGCCGAGCAGATCAACGTCCCCGGCTTCCGCAAAGGCAAGGTCCCGCCGGCGATCGTCGACCAGCGGGTCGGCAAGGCCGCCGTCCTCGAGCACGCGGTCAACGAGGGGCTCGACGGGTTCTACCGCGAGGCCGTCCGCGAGACCGAGGTGCGCCCCCTGGGCCGCCCGCAGGCCGACATCGTCGCCTGGCCGAGCGACAAGGACTTCACCGGCGACCTCGAGCTCGCCATCGAGGTCGACGTGCGCCCCGAGATCACCGTTCCCGACTACGACGGCCTCGCGCTGACGGTCGATGCGGCCGAGGTGACCGACGCCGACGTCGACACCGAGCTCGACACCCTCCGCAGCCGCTTCGGCACGCTGGTGACCGTCGACCGCCCGGCGACGACCGGCGACTTCGCGCAGATCGATCTCGTCGCGACCATCGATGGCGTCGAGGTCGACACCGCCAACGCCATCTCCTACGAGCTCGGCTCGGGCGAGCTGATCGAGGGCATCGACGAGGCGCTCGACTCGCTCACCGCCGGTGAGAGCACCACCTTCACCGCCCCCCTGCTCGGTGGCGACCACGCCGGCCAGCAGGCCGAGATCGCCGTGACGCTCACCGCCGTCAAGGAGCGCGAGCTCCCCGACGCCGACGACGACTTCGCGCAGATCGCCAGCGAGTTCGACACCATCGCCGAGCTGCGCGAGTCGCTCAAGGAGCAGGCCGCCCAGCAGAAGACCTTCGGTCAGGGCGGCCAGGCGCGCGAGAAGCTCGTCGAGGCCCTGCTCGAGCTCGTCGAGGTCCCCGTGCCCGCGTCGCTCGTCGAGGACGAGGTGCACCGCCACCTCGAGGGCGAGAACCGCCTCGAGGACGACGAGCACCGCGCCGAGGTCACCGAGGCGAGCGAGAAGACCTTCAAGACCCAGATCCTGCTCGACCACGTCGTCGAGCAGGAGAAGGTCCAGGTCAGCCAGGACGAGCTCACGCAGTACCTGATCCAGGGTGCGGCGCAGTACGGCATGGAGCCGAACGAGTTCATCAAGATCCTCTCCGAGAACAACCAGATCGGCCAGATGGTCGGCGAGGTCGCCCGCAACAAGGCGCTCGCGATCGTCCTCGGCAAGGCGAAGGTCACCGACACCGACGGCAAGGCCGTCGATCTGACCGCCTTCACCGCCGTTCCCGGCGACGACGCGGACGAGACCGCCGTCGACGACGCCGCGACCGACGAGGTCGACGCGCCGGCCGCCGAGGCCGTCGAGGAGGCCGTCGTCGAGGAGGCCCCCGCCGCCGACGCCCCCGCCGCCGACGAGGAGGCCGCTCCGGCCCCCAAGAAGAAGCGCGCCCCCGCGAAGAAGAAGGCTCCGGCCGCCGAGGAGACCCCGGCCGCCGAGTAGTCCTCGCCGCAGAACGACAGGAGCCGCCCCCGATCACCGGGGGCGGCTCTCGTCGTCCCGGCCCGCTCCCGCCCCGCCGTCCGCCGCGGGCGAACACCGGCCGCTCCGGCTCCGCCCCCGGCGAACACGGCCGGGTCGGCCGGGTGCCGTCCGATAGATTCGCCTCCGAAGCGACAACTGAAACGGAGCGACACATGGCCGATATGGCGATGCCCAACAGTGTTTTCGACCGCCTTCTCAAGGACCGGATCATCTGGCTCGGTTCTGAGGTGCGCGACGAGAATGCGAACGAGATCGCAGCGAAGCTCCTGCTCCTCGCGGCCGAGGACGCCGAGAAGGACATCTTCCTGTACATCAACTCGCCCGGCGGCTCGATCACCGCGGGAATGGCGATCTACGACACGATGCAGTTCGTCCCGAACGACATCGTGACGGTCGGCATCGGCATGGCGGCGTCCATGGGTCAGCTCCTGCTCACCGCAGGCACCCAGGGCAAGCGCTACATCACGCCGAACGCCCGCGTCCTGCTGCACCAGCCGCACGGCGGGTTCGGCGGAACCGCGTCCGACATCCAGACCCAGGCGCAGCTGATCCTCGACATGAAGAAGCGCCTCGCCGAGATCACCGCGAAGGCGACCGGCAAGACCGTCGAGCAGGTCAACGAGGACGGCGACCGCGACCGCTGGTTCAGCGCCGAGGAGGCGCTCGCCTACGGCTTCGTCGACCACATCCGCTCCTCGGCGACCGACGTCGCCGGCGGCGGCGGAACCGCCACCGACAGCTGAGCACCCCGACGCGCCGAGAGATCAGGAAGAGACAATGAACACACCCACCTTCGGCGGGACGGCCTTCGGCTCCGGAGCCGCGCCCTCCTCCCGCTACATCCTCCCCACCTTCGAGGAGCGCACGGCCTACGGCTACAAGCGCCAGGACCCGTACGCGAAGCTCTTCGAGGACCGCATCATCTTCCTCGGCGTGCAGGTCGACGACGCGTCCGCGGACGACATCATGGCCCAGCTCCTCGTGCTCGAGAGCCAGGACCCGGACCGCGACATCGTCATGTACATCAACTCGCCCGGTGGCTCGTTCACCGCGATGACGGCGATCTACGACACGATGCAGTACATCCGCCCGCACATCCAGACCGTCGTCCTCGGTCAGGCGGCCTCCGCCGCGGCCGTGCTGACCGCCGCGGGCACCCCCGGCAAGCGCCTGGCGCTGCCGAACGCGCGCATCCTGATCCACCAGCCCGCCGTCCAGCAGGGCGGGGGTCAGGCCTCGGACATCGAGATCCAGGCCGCCGAGATCATGCGCATGCGCGAGTGGCTCGAGAAGACGCTGTCCTTCCACTCCAACCGCTCCCCGGAGCAGGTCAAGAAGGACATCGACCGCGACAAGATCCTCGGCGCCGACGACGCGCTCGAGTACGGGCTGATCGACCAGATCCTGACCAGCCGCAAGGGCGTTCCCGCCCTCACGGTCTGACCTCGGGAGACCGACCGATCGTCGAAGGGCCGGGAGGCGGAGTGATCCGCCGCCCGGCCCTTCCGCGTCCCTGCGGGCGGATTCCCGCCTGCAGGACGTAGCAAACCGACACGAGCGGGGCAAAGGACCGCCGATCCGGCCCGCCTGCCGAGCCGTCTCGGCTCAGCGGCTAGGCTCGGACCAGAGTTCGGCGGTTCCGCATGACCGCCCACCCTCTGCACGACGCCCGAGGGCACCGACGCACGACAAGGAAGTGGGGCATCCCCGTGGCACGTATTGGCGAAAGCGCCGACCTGCTGAAGTGCTCGTTCTGCGGCAAGAGCCAGAAGCAGGTCCAGCAGCTCATCGCCGGTCCCGGCGTCTACATCTGCGACGAGTGCGTCGAGCTGTGCAACGAGATCATCGAGGAGCGCCTCTCCGAGTCGAGCGAGGAGACGAGCCACGAGTTCGACCTCCCGAAGCCGAAGGAGATCTACGGCTTCCTCGAGGAGTACGTGATCGGCCAGGAGCAGGCCAAGCGCGCCCTCGCCGTCGCGGTCTACAACCACTACAAGCGCGTGCGGGTGCGTAACACCATCACCGCCGCCGATGCGATCCACGACGAGATCGAGATCGCCAAGAGCAACATCCTGCTGATCGGCCCCACCGGCTGCGGCAAGACCTATCTCGCGCAGACGCTGGCCAAGCGGCTGAACGTCCCGTTCGCTGTGGCCGACGCCACCGCGCTGACGGAGGCGGGCTACGTCGGCGAGGACGTCGAGAACATCCTGCTCAAGCTGATCCAGGCCGCGGACTACGACGTCAAGCGGGCCGAGACCGGCATCATCTACATCGACGAGGTCGACAAGATCGCCCGCAAGGCCGAGAACCCGTCGATCACGCGCGACGTCTCGGGCGAGGGCGTGCAGCAGGCGCTGCTGAAGATCCTCGAGGGCACCGTCGCCTCCGTGCCGCCGCAGGGCGGGCGCAAGCACCCGCACCAGGAGTTCATCCAGATCGACACGACCAACGTGCTGTTCATCGTGGCCGGCGCCTTCGCCGGGCTGGAGGACATCATCTCCTCGCGGGCGGGCAAGCGCGGCATCGGCTTCGGTGCCCCGCTGCACAACAAGGAAGACGAGATCAACATCTTCAGCGAGGTCCTCCCGGAGGACCTGCACAAGTTCGGGCTCATCCCGGAGTTCATCGGCCGCCTCCCGGTCGTCACCACTGTCACGCAGCTCGACCAGGTCGCGCTGATGCAGATCCTCACCGAGCCGCGCAACGCGCTGGTCAAGCAGTACCAGCGGATGTTCGAGATCGACGGCGTCGAGCTCGAGTTCGACCGCGGCGCGCTCGAGGCGATCGCCGATCTCGCCGTGCTGCGGCAGACGGGCGCCCGCGGCCTCCGCGCCATCCTCGAGGAGGTGCTCGGCCCGATCATGTTCGAGGTCCCTTCCTCCGACGAGGTCGCCCGCGTCGTCGTCACCCGGGCCGCGGTGCTCGACAACGCCGCGCCGACGATCGTGCCGCACGCCCCGCGTCGCCAGGAGAAGAGCGCCTGATCCGTCCCCGCCGGGCCGTCGCGTGACCAGTTCGCGCTGATTGGCCCGGCGTTCGGCGTTCCCGCGCGAAGGCGGTTCCCTACTCTGGCGGAGCGCATCGCCGATGCGTCCGCCGGGCCCGCGCCCGGGTGGGTCAGCGACCGGAGGCACCGTCATCGTCCAGCCGCTCCTCGCCGGGATCGTCGCCGCGCTCACCGGCTTCTCCAGCTCCTTCGCGATCGTCCTCGCGGGTGTCGTCGCCGTCGGCGCGACCGACGCGCAGGCCGCGTCGGGTCTGCTCGCGGTCTGTGTGCTGCAGGGCGTGCTCTGCATCGTCCTGAGCGTGCGCTACCGGGTGCCGATGACCTTCGCGTGGAGCACCCCGGGCGCTGCGCTGCTCGCCGCCACCGCGACCCTGCCCGGCGGCTTCGACCGTGCGGTCGGCGCGTTCCTCGTCGCCTCTGCGCTGATCGTGGTGACCGGTCTCTGGCCGGCGCTCGGGCGTCTCGTGGCGCGGATCCCGCGCCCGCTCGCCAACGCGATGCTCGCCGGCATCCTGTTCCCGCTCGTGCTGGCACCCGTGCGCGCCGCGGTCGAGATCCCGCTGCTCGCGCTGCCGGTCATCGCGCTCTGGCTGATCCTGCTCCGCCTGCTGTCGCGCTGGGCCGTGCCGGCGGCGATCGCCCTCGCGATCGTGCTGCTGCTCGTCACCGACGGCGCTGCCCTCGCGGGGGCGCCGCTGCTCCCGGTCCCCGTCTTCGTCGCGCCGGTCTTCGAGATCGGTGCGATGGTCGGCATCGGCCTGCCGCTCTACGTCGTGACCATGGCGGGGCAGAACATCCCCGGCATCGCGGTGCTGTCGAGCTTCGGCTTCGAGGCGCACTCGCGGCCGGCGATCGTCTCGAGCGGGGTCGCCTCGGGCGTCTCCGCGGTGTTCGGCGGCGTCCCGGTCAACTACGCGGCGCTCAGCGCGGCGCTCACCGCGGGACCGGAGGCGTCGCCGCATCCCGAGCGGCGCTGGATCGCCTCGGTCTCCGCGGGCGCGTCCTACCTGGTGCTGGGCGCCGTCGCCGGCGCGGCCGCCGCCCTCGTCTCCTCCGCCAGTCCGCTGCTGATTGAGGCGGTCGCCGGGCTCGCGCTGCTCGGCGTCTTCGTCTCGTCGGTGCAGGCGGCGGTCGAGGACGCGCGGCTGCGCCTTCCGGCAGCCGCGACACTGCTCGTCACCGCATCCGGCATCGCGGTCGCGGGAATCGGCTCCGCGTTCTGGGGCCTGGTGGTGGGGCTGGTCGTGCTGGCCTGGCTGCACCCGCGCCGGGGCGCCCGCCACTCCTGACCCAGGGGACGACCCCTCGGATCAGGCGAGTCCGCGGCGCCGCAGCAGCGGCTCGGTGCGCGCGTCCCGCCCGCGGAACTCCCGGTAGGCGACGAGCGGATCGCGCGATCCGCCGATCTCGAGGATCCGCCGCCGGAACCGCTCGCCGGCCGCGCGGTCGAGTCCGCCGTTCTCCTCGAACCACTCGACGGTGTCGGCGTCGAGGATCTCGCTCCAGATGTAGGAGTAGTAGCCCGCGGAGTAGCCGCCCGAGAAGACGTGCTTGAAGAACGTGCTGCGGTAGCGCGGCGGGATCGCGGGGATCAGCAGTCCTGCGGCGTCGAGCGCTCGCGCCTCGAACTCCGCGACGTCGACGCGCTCAGCGGAGGCCGGGGTCTCGTGCCAGGCGAGGTCGAGCAGCGCGGCGGCGAGGTACTCCGTGGTCGCGAAGCCCTCGCCCCACAGCGCCGCCGCCTCGAGCTGCTCGACGACGGCGGACGGAAGCGGCTCGCCGGTCTCGACGTGCCGGGCGTAGGCGGGCAGCAGCTCCGGATGCCGGATCCACATCTCGTTGACCTGGCTCGGGAACTCGACGAAGTCGCGGAAGACGCTCGTCCCGCCGAAGCGCGGGTAGCGCGTGGTCGCGAAGAGGCCGTGCAGCGCGTGCCCGAACTCGTGGAAGAGCGTCGTGACCTCGTCGAGGCTGAGCAGCGCAGGCTCGCCTTCGCCCGGAGCCGAGAGGTTGAGCGTGTTCACGACCACGGCGGAGTCGCCGAGCAGCGTCGTCCGGGTGCGGAGGGAGTTCATCCAGGCGCCGCCGCGCTTGGAGTCGCGGGTGAACGGGTCGAAGAGGAAGAGGCCGAGCGCCGTGCCGTCCTCCTCCGCTACCTCGAAGACGCGGACGTGCGCGCTGTGCCCGACCAGGTCGGGCCGCTCCGCGAACCGGACGCCGTAGAGCCCGGTGGCGGCGGCGAAGACGCCCTCGCGCAGGACGCGCTCGAGCTCGAAGTACGGCCGGAGCGCGCTGGAGTCGACGGCGTAGCGGGCGGTGCGGACGCGCTCCTCGTAGTACGCCCGGTCCCAGGCCTCGAGGGCGAAGCGCGGCTGCCCGGCCGCGTCCTGCTCGGTGTCGGCCTGCTGCTGCATCTGCTCGAGCTCGGCGCGGGCGTTGCGGGCGGCGGGGATCGCGAGCTCCTCGAGGAGGGCGCGGACGCGCTCGGGGGTCCCGGCCGTCTGCCCCGAGACGACGTACTCCGCGTGCGAGGCGTAGCCCAGGAGTGCTGCGCGCTCGGCGCGGAGGGCGACGATGTCGAGCAGGACCTCCCTGTTGTCGTGCGGTCCGCCCTCCACGGCGCGGCCGAGGGAGGCGCGTAGGATCCGCTCGCGGACGGAGCGATCGCGCAGGCGGGCGAGCCACGGGTGCCCGGAGTAGAGCGGGAGCGTCACGAGGTAGCCGTCGGCACCGCGGTCCGCGGCGGCGCGAGCGGCGGCGGAGACCTCGGACGCGTCGAGCCCGTCCAGCTGCTCGGCGCGCTCCAGGAGGACGGCCCGCTCGTTGGTGTCCGCGAGCAGGTTCTTGTCGAACCGGGTGGTCAGGCTCGACAGCCGCTCGTTCAGCGCGCTGAGCCGGGTCTTGCCGGCGTCGTCGAGGAGGGCGCCCGCGCGCTCGAAGCGCAGGAGGACGCGCTCGAGCAGGTAGGCGGTCTCGTCGTCCATGTCGGGCGTCGCCTCGCGGTCGGCGAGCGAGCGGACACGGGCGTAGAGGCGCGGGTCGAGGGTGATCGCGTCGTCGTGCGCGGAGAGCAGGGGAGCGAGCTCCTCCTCGACGGCATCGGTCAGCGGCGTGCGATCGGAGGCGCCCACCGTGAAGAAGACCGCGCTGACCCGGCGCAGCTCCCGCCCGGAGTGCTCGAGCGCCACCAGCGTGTTGTCGACCGTCGGCTCGTTGGGGGAGGAGGCGATGGCCTCGATCTCGGTCCGGTGGCGCCGCAGCGCCTCGTCGAAGGCCGGGCGGTACGCCTCCGGCTCGACCGCCGCGAAGTCGGGCAGCCCGTGCGGCAGGCCGCTGGGCTCGATCAGGACGGCGACGGCGGCGGAGGTGCTCATCCAGCGAGCCTAGGGCGCCGCCGGGTCTCGATACGCCCCTCCGGGGCTCCTCGACCAGCATGGAACCCCCGTGCACTACGGGCGGAAGCATGCTGATCGAGTAGCGCGCGCAGCGCGCATATCGAGATCCACCCGCGTCAGAACCTGCGGAGTCGGATCAGCCCCAGTCGTCGTCGTCCTCGCCCTCGACCCGGCCCTGCGGCTGGGTGATGTAGGCGGCGTCCTCGTCCGGACGGTAGGTGATCGTGGTGCCGTCGTCGAGCTCGAGCACCGGCTTGCCCTCGAGCCAGGTCAGCGTCCAGCGCCAGGCGGAGCTGTCCGTGCCGGCGGAGGCGAGCTCGCCCTCCACGTCGCGGACGGCGGTGACGACGATCTCGGGCAGGGTGGTCGGCGTGTCGCCGCCGACCGGCCAGCGCGTTCCGAGCTGCATGGGGCGTTCCTCTCGAGAAGGGGGAGCGGGCCGGGGCCCGCTCTCCGGATGATCAGGTGGTCGGCTCGGTCTCGAGCTCGATCGCCACGGCGAGCGCGTCGCCCTCGGCGAAGTCGAGCGCCGCGATCCGGCCGACGGCGGCGAGGTCGCCCGCGGCGAGCCGCAGCGACGCCACGAGCTCGGCCGGCGCGGTGACGACGGCGGAGCGGACCGGCGTCTTCTGCGAGGCCTTCGCGTCGGTCTTCGCGCGGCGGATCGCGGTCAGCACGGTGCTGGCGGCCGCGAGGACCGCAGGATCGCCGCCGAGCCCGCCCTGCTCCGGCCAGGACTCGGTGTGCACCGAGCCGTCGTGCGACCAGGACCAGGTCTCCTCCACCGCGAACGGGATGAAGGGCGCGAACAGCCGCTGCAGCACGTCGAGCGCGCGGTGCAGGGCGGCGGCCGCGGAGGCGCCGTCCTCGCCGTAGGCGCGCTCCTTCACCAGCTCCAGGTAGTCGTCGCAGAAGGTCCAGAAGAACGCCTCGGTGATCTCGAGGGCGCGAGCGTGGTCGTAGTTCTCCAGTGCCGTCGTCGCGTCCGCCACGACCCGGTCGAGCGCCGCGAGCATGCTCAGATCGAGCGGGTCGGTGACGCTCGCGCCCCCGGGCAGCGGGAAGCCGTGGATGAACTTCGCCGCGTTGAGCACCTTGATCGCCAGGCGTCGGCCGATCTTGATCTGCGTCGGGTTCTGCGGGTCGAACGCCGCGTCCGTGCCGAGCCGGGACGAGGCGGCCCAGTAGCGGACGGCGTCGGAACCGTGCTGCTCGAGCATGCCGGCCGGCGTGACGACGTTGCCCTTCGACTTCGACATCTTCTTGCGGTCCGGGTCGACGATGAAGCCGGAGACGGTGGCGTTGCTCCACGGTGCGCGGCCGTCCTCGAGCTGCGAGCGCAGCAGGGTCGAGAAGAGCCAGGTGCGGATGATGTCCTGGCCCTGCGGGCGCAGGTCGTACGGCGCGACGAGCTGCCAGAGCTCGTCGTCGCGCTCCCAGCCGCCGGCGAGCTGGGGGGTGAGCGACGAGGTCGCCCAGGTGTCCATCACGTCGAGCTCGCCCTGGAAGCCGCCGGGCACGCCGCGCTGGTCCTCCGAGTAGCCGGGGGCGGCGTCCGACGAAGGGTCGACGGGCAGGGCCGACTCGTCGGGCACGATCGGCGCGTCGAACACCGGGTTGCCGTCGGCGTCGAGCGGGTACCAGACCGGGATCGGCACGCCGAAGAAGCGCTGGCGCGAGATCAGCCAGTCGCCGGCGAGCCCGTTGACCCAGTTCTCGTAGCGGACGCGCATGAACTCCGGCACGAACCGCACGTCGCGGCCGAGCTCGAGCAGGCGCTCCTTCAGCGCCGCGTCGCGGGCGCCGTTGACGATGTACCACTGGCGGGTCGAGACGATCTCGAGCGGCTTGTCGCCCTTCTCGAAGAACTTCACCGGGTGCACGATCGGCTTCGGCTCGCCGACCAGCTCGCCCGACTCGGTGAGGAGCGCGACGACGGTCTGCTTCGCCGAGAAGACGGTCTTGCCGGCGAGCTGCGCGTAGGCGGCTCGGCCGGCCTCGCTCTCGATCGCGGCGGGCGCCTCGGAGATCAGGCGGCCGTCGAAGCCGATGACCGCGCGGTTGGGCAGGTCGAGCTCGCGCCACCAGACGACGTCGGTGAGGTCGCCGAAGGTGCAGATCATCGCGATGCCCGAGCCCTTGTCCTTCTGCGCGAGGTGGTGCGCGAGCACCGGCACCTCGACGTCGAAGAGCGGGGTGCGCACGGTCGTGCCGAAGAGCCCCTGGTAGCGCTCGTCGTCCGGGTGCGCCACGAGGGCGACGCAGGCGGGCAGCAGCTCGGGCCGGGTCGTCTCGATGAAGACGTCCTCCGCGCCGTCGCGGTGGAAGCCGATGCGGTGGTACGCGCCGGGCTGGTCCTTGTCCTCCAGCTCGGCCTGCGCGACCGCGGTGCGGAAGGTGATGTCCCAGAGGGTCGGCGCCTGCGCCTGGTAGGCCTCACCGCGCGCGAGGTTCCGCAGGAAGGCGCGCTGCGAGGCGGCCTGCGACTCCTCGCCGATCGTGCGGTAGCTCTGCGACCAGTCGACCGAGAGGCCGAGGGTGCGCCAGAGGTCCTCGAACTGCTTCTCGTCCTCGACGGTGAGGCGCTCGCAGAGCTCGATGAAGTTGCGGCGCGAGATCGGCTTCTGATCGGCCGCCTTGCTGCTCTTGTTGTCCCCGCCCTCGAACGGCGGCGTGAAGTCGGGCGTGTAGGGAAGCATCGGGTCGCAGCGGACGCCGTAGTAGTTCTGCACCCGGCGCTCGGTCGGCAGGCCGTTGTCGTCCCAGCCCATCGGGTAGAAGACGCTCCGGCCGCGCATGCGCTGGAAGCGCGCGACGACGTCGGTGTGCGTGTAGGAGAAGACGTGCCCGATGTGCAGCGAGCCGGAGGCGGTCGGCGGCGGGGTGTCGATCGAGTAGACGTCCGCGCGGGTCAGCCCGGTGCGATCGAACCGGTAGGTGCCGTCCGTCTGCCAGACGAGGCCCCACTTGCTCTCGAGACCCTCGAGGGCGGGCTTGGCGGGGAGGCGGTCGGCGACGGTCATGGTTCTCCGGTTCGATGTGGGCGGCACCGTGTCGGTGGTGATGATGCCTGGATGGGGGCTCTCGGAGCTGCTCGCTCACGGCCGCGTCGATCCTACCGCGGGGCGGGGCGCGGCGGCGGCGGGCGCGGTCAGCCCACGACGGGCGCGAAACCGCGGCAGACCGGCGTCAGCGCCTCGTCGAGGTAGGGCACCAGCTCCCCGCGGGTCGGACCTGCCGCCGCCCAGGCCTGCACTGCGGCGACCGCCGCCCCGACGCTCGCGTAGGCGATCGCGTGCGCCACATGAGCGGGCAGCGGACGCCCGGCGCGCAGGCGCACGAACTCCGCGACGATCGCGGCCTGCCGCGCGAGCCGCGAGAGCGCCGAGGCCTGCAGCTCGTGCACGCTCCCGATCAGCTCGGTCTGGGTCAGCGCCCACGGCACGCTGGACGGCCCAAAGCCCGCACCGACCGAGAGCAGCGCGCCGCGCAGAGCGTCCATCGTCGAGACGTCCGGCGAGGTCGCTTCGAGCGCCGCCGGCAGCTCGGCGAGCCGGTCGTCGACCAGCACCCAGAAGACGTCGCTCTTCGAGGCGAAGTAGTTGAAGAAGGTGTTGCGCGAGACGCCGGCGCGTTGGGCGATCTGCTCCACCGTCGTCCCGGCGTAGCTCTGCTCGACGAAGAGGTCGAGTGCGGCGTCCTCGAGCATCGAGCGGGAGGACGCCCGCGGCCGTCCGCGTCCCGTGCCTCGCGCCATCACCGTCTCCGCCCCTGCCCGGCCTGGGCCGAGGCGCTAGGATAGCGGCTGGACGACATCGACCCGGCCATCACCGGTGAGTCTCCGGAAGAACAGCCCGGCTCCGGCCGCGGCCCAGTAGACCCGGACGGGGACGGCCCGTGACAGCCGATCGAGTGGGAACGACCAGGGACAGTCCGCGAGGGCCGCACCTGGGCGGTTCAAGCGAGGTGGTACCGCGACCCGGCCCGGGGTCTGAGATCCGGGCGGGCCGTCCTCGTGCAGACCAGCAGCACTGCCAGGAGACCGCACGTGACCTACCCCCTGACCCCGCCCACCCCCCGCGATGCCGAGGCGCCCCGCGAAGGCTCCGCCTTCGGCCGCGGCGTCCCCGCGTCGCCGCGCTTCCCGCAGATCGAGGAGAAGGTCCTCGCCTACTGGAAGGCCGACGACACCTTCCAGGAGTCGATCCGAGCCCGCGAGGGCGCCGAGGAGTGGGTCTTCTACGACGGCCCTCCCTTCGCCAACGGCCTGCCGCACTACGGCCACCTGCTGACCGGCTACGCCAAGGACGTCTTCCCCCGCTTCCAGACCATGCGCGGCAAGCAGGTGCACCGTCGCTTCGGCTGGGACACGCACGGCCTGCCCGCCGAGCTCGAGGCGGAGCGGCAGCTCGGCATCACCGACAAGTCGCAGATCGAGGAGATGGGCGTCGCCGCGTTCAACGCCGCGGCGAAGGAGTCGGTGCTGCGCTACACGGGGGAGTGGCAGGACTACGTCACCCGCCAGGCGCGCTGGGTCGACTTCGACAACGACTACAAGACGCTCGACCCCACCTTCATGGAGTCGGTCATCTGGGCCTTCAAGCGCCTGTACGACAAGGGTCTCGCTTACGAGGGCCACCGCGTCCTGCCCTACTGCTGGCGCGACCAGACACCGCTCTCGAACCACGAGCTGCGGATGGACGACGACGTCTACAAGATGCGCCAGGACCAGACGGTCACGGTCACCTTCCCGCTCGTCGGCGAGACGGCGGAGGCGCTCGGCCTCACCGCGGTGCGCGCTCTCGCCTGGACGACGACGCCGTGGACCCTGCCCACCAACGCCGCCCTCGCGGTCGGCCCGGACATCGAGTACGCGGTCGTCCCGGCCGGGCCGAACGGCGCCGCCGACGGCAAGGGCGAGCCGGAGGAGCGCGAGCTCGCCGCCGAGTACCTCCTCGCCATCGACCAGGTCAGCGCCTACGCCAAGGATCTCGGCTACGAGGACGCCGCCGCCGCTCTGGCTGCTGTCTCGCGCACGCACCGCGGCAGCGAGCTCGAGGGCATCAGCTACGACCGCCTCTGGGACCACTACGCCGACACCGAGGTGTGGGGCACGCAGAACGCGTGGCGCATCCTCGTCGCCGACTACGTGACCACGAGCGAGGGCACCGGCATCGTGCACCAGGCCCCCGCCTACGGCGAGGACGACCAGAAGGTCTGCGAGGCGGCGGGCATCCCCGTCATCATCTCCGTCGACGACGGAGGCCGCTTCCTGCCGCAGATCAGCGAGGTCGCGGGGCTCCAGGTCTTCGAGGCCAACAAGCCGCTGACGCAGCTGCTCAAGGCCGGGCACCGGCTGCTCCGCCAGGCCAGCTACGAGCACAGCTACCCGCACTGCTGGCGCTGCCGCAACCCGCTGATCTACAAGGCCGTCTCCAGCTGGTTCGTCCGCGTCACCGCGGTCCGCGACCGGATGGAGGAGCTCAACCAGGAGATCACCTGGGTCCCGGAGAACGTCAAGGACGGCCAGTTCGGCAAGTGGCTCTCCGGTGCGCGCGACTGGTCGATCAGCCGCAACCGCTACTTCGGCTCGCCCATCCCGGTCTGGAAGAGCGACGACCCCGACCACCCGCGCATCGACGTCTACGGCTCGCTCGACGAGCTCGAGCGCGACTTCGGCGTGCGTCCGCAGGACCTGCACCGCCCGTACATCGACGAGCTCACCCGCCCGAACCCCGACGACCCGACAGGCCGCTCGACGATGCGCCGCATCAGCGACGTCCTCGACGTCTGGTTCGACTCCGGCTCGATGCCGTTCGCGCAGGTGCACTACCCGTTCGAGAACTCCGACTGGTTCGACTCGCACAACCCGGCCGACTTCATCGTCGAGTACATCGGGCAGACCCGCGGCTGGTTCTACACGCTGCACGTGCTCTCGACCGCGCTCTTCGACCGGCCGGCCTTCCACAACGTCGTCAGCCACGGCATCGTGCTCGGCAACGACGGGCAGAAGATGTCGAAGTCGCTGCGCAACTACCCGGACGTCGCCGAGGTCTTCGACCGCGACGGCTCCGACGCGATGCGCTGGTTCCTGATGTCGAGCCCGGTGCTGCGCGGCGGCAACCTCGTCGTCACCGAGGAGGGCATCCGCGAGGGCGTGCGCCAGGTGCTGCTGCCGCTCTGGAACACCTGGTACTTCTTCTCGCTCTACGCCAACGCCTCCGGCGAGGGCTACGAGGCCGCGCGCCGCACCGACTCCGAGGACGTGCTCGACCGCTACCTGCTGGCCAAGACGCACGACCTGATCGAGACGGTCACCGGCCACCTCGACTCGCTCGACTCGACCCTCGCCGCGGCGGCGCTGCGCGACTTCGCCGACGTGCTGACCAACTGGTACGTCCGCCGCTCGCGCGATCGCTTCTGGCAGGGCGTCGACGCCGAGGGCCGCGGCACGGAGGCGTTCGACACGCTCTTCACCGTGCTCGAGACCGTCTGCCGGGTCGCGGCACCGCTGCTCCCGCTGATGACCGAGGAGATCTGGCAGGGCCTCACCGGCGGGCGGAGCGTGCACCTGGCCGACTGGCCCGACGCCGCCGAGTTCCCGGTCGACGAGTCGCTCGTGCACGCGATGGACGCCGTCCGCGGCATCTCCTCCACGGCGCTGTCGCTGCGCAAGCAGGCCGGCCTCCGCGTCCGCCTGCCGCTCGCGCGCCTCACCGTGGTCGTCGCCGACGCCGCCGAGCTGGCGCCGTTCGAGGCCATCCTGCGCGACGAGCTGAACGTCAAGGAGGTGTCGCTGGTCCCGCTGGTCGAGTCGAGCGCCGCCGACTACGGGGTCACGTCGCGCCTCTCCGTCAACGCCCGGGCCGCGGGCCCTCGCCTCGGCAAGGGCGTGCAGACCGTGATCAGGGCGGCGAAGGCCGGCGACTGGAGCGAGACCGACGGCGTCGTCACCGCGGGCGGCGTCGAGCTGGTCGAGGGCGAGTACGAGCTGACCCTCGAGGTCGGCGGCTCCGGAGCCGACGACCGCGCGATCGCGCTGCTGCCCCGCGGCGGCTTCGTGCTGCTCGACACGGCGACGACTCCGGAGCTCGAGGCCGAGGGCCTGGCCCGCGACCTGATCCGCGCCGTGCAGGACGCCCGCAAGGCGGCCGGGCTCGACGTCAGCGACCGGATCGAGCTCGAGATCGTCCTCGACGAGATGAGCATGGCGGCCCTCGAGCCGCACGCGCTCTGGATCGCCGAGGAGACCCTCGCGACCGGCTTCGCCTTCGCCGCGCTCACCACGGCGCTGGAGGGCGGCGAGGGTGCGATCACCTTCGGGCCCGCCGGCACCGCCATCATCCGCGTCGAGAAGGTGGAGGCCTCCGATGACTGACAAGGACCGCTACTCCGAGGAGGACGCCCGGCTCGCGCGCGAGGCGGCCGACGCCGTCTACGCGAGCCTGCTGAAGCGGCTCGGCGAGGCGAGCCCCCGCCCGCGACTCGCGCCGACCCGGCGGGCCGTCGACTACATGGGCGACCCGCAGCGGGCCTACCCCGTGATCCAGATCGCCGGCACCAACGGCAAGACGTCGACCAGCCGGATGATCGAGAGCCTGCTCCGCGCCCACGGGCTGCGGGTCGGCCTCTTCACCAGCCCGCACCTCGAGCGCTTCAACGAGCGCATCGTCATCGACGGCGAGCCGATCTCCGACCTGAGCCTCGCTACGAACTGGATCGACGTCGAGCCCTACCTCACGATGACGGACGCCGAGCTCGTCGGGCAGGGCGAGAGCCCGCTCTCGTTCTTCGAGGCGCTCACCGTGCTGGCGTACGCGGCCTTCGCGGACGCTCCGGTCGACGTCGCGGTCATCGAGGTCGGCATGGGCGGCGAGTGGGACTCGACGAACGTCGCAGACGCGCAGGTCGCCGTCTTCACGCCGATCGCGCTCGACCACACCCGGCAGCTCGGCGCGACGATCGAGGAGATCGCCCGCACCAAGTCCGGCATCGTGAAGCCCGCGGCCGCCGTGGTGTCGGCGAAGCAGACGAGCGAGGCGGAGGCGGTGCTGCGACAGGCGGCCGAGCTGACCGAGTCGACGATCGTGTTCGAGGGCGCCGACTTCGACGTCGAGTCGACGACCGTCGCGGTCGGCGGCCAGCTCGTCTCCGTCCGTGGTCTCGTCACCCGCTACGAGCAGCTGCTGCTGCCGTTCTTCGGCGATCACCAGGCCGAGAACGCGGCGGTCGCGATCGCCGCGGTCGAGACGTTCCTCGGCGGCGGCACGCAGGAGCTGACCGGGAACGTCCTCGACGAGGGCTTCGCCGCGGCGACCTCGCCCGGCCGCCTCCAGATCGTCGGCCAGTCGCCGCGCACGGTCGTCGACGCCGCGCACAACCCGCACGGCGCCGCCTCCCTCGCCGCGGCGATCGGGCGCTACTTCGACTTCGACCGCGTCACCGCGGTCATCGGCGTCCTCGCCGAGAAGGACGCGGAGGGCATCCTGCGCGCGCTGATGCCGGTCGTCGACGAGCTGATCGTCACCACCGCGCCGAGCGACCGCGGAGTCCCGGCCGAGGAGCTCGCCGCCCTCGCGCGGACCGTCTTCCCCGCGGAGTCGGTCCGCGTCGCGGACGACCCGGACGGCGCGCTCACCGCGGGCCGCCTCCTCGCCGCCCGCACGGACAAGGGCGCCCTGCTCGTCACCGGGTCGATCACCCTCGTCGGCCGGACGATCACCGTCGCCCGCGACGAGAACTGGCTCGGCGCGTGAGGGCGGGCCGGCCGCGCCGCACCCGGACCGTCCGCGAGAGCCTCGGCTCGATCGTCCTCGGCTTCGAGTCGGTCATCGTCTTCCTCGCGACGCTCGTCGCCTTCGGGCTGAAGGCCGCCGATCCGGTGGTCGTCCTCGTCGGGGGAGCGGTGGTCTGCCTCGCCCTCGTCGCGACGCTCGGGCTGCTCGACCGGCCGGCCGGCTTCCGGCTCGGCTGGGTCCTCCAGTTCGTTATCGTGGCCACCGGTGCCCTGGTCCCGGTCATGTTCGTCATCGGCGCGGCCTTCGTCGCCCTGTGGGCGTACTGCATGGTCACCGGCACCAAGCTCGACTCCCAGAACCGCCGCGCGGCGGACGGGCCCACCGACCCCACCCCCACCTAAGGAGACCGCTGAAGCATGGCCATCCAGGAGACCCTCGTCCTCGTCAAGCCCGACGGCGTCGCCCGCAACCTCACCGGCGAGATCCTCCGCCGCATCGAGGCGAAGGGCTACTCGCTCGTCGACATCAAGCTCGTCGAAGCCGACCGCGAGCTGCTCGCCGCCCACTACGCCGAGCACGAGGGCAAGCCGTTCTACGAGCCCCTCGTCGAGTTCATGGAGAGCGGCCCCGTCGTCGCCCTCCGCATCGCCGGTGACCGCGTCATCGAGGGCTTCCGCGCCCTCGCCGGCACCACCGACCCCACCACCGCCGCCCCCGGCACCATCCGCGGCGACCTCGGCCGAGACTGGGGCCTCAAGGTCCAGCAGAACCTCGTCCACGGCTCCGACGGTGTTGAATCCGCGGAGCGCGAGCTCGCGCTCTGGTTCGCCTGAAAGGCGAACCGCCGCGCGAGCTCGCGCTCCGCGGTGTTTCGCGGTAATCCGCGAAACCGCGGTCGGCTCTCGTAGGCGGTAGCGCTCCGCAAAGCGTCCCGCGCTCGGCGACGGGAAAGCGCTGACACGCGCTTTCCCGGATGCGCCTCCGAGGCGGTACATGCTGATTGAGTAGCCCGCGGAGCGGGCGTGTCGAGATCCTCCGTCTGCGAACGGGCTGGTCTGGATACGCCGCTGCGCGGCTCCTCGACCGGTAGAGGGCGTGCTCGCCGGACCTTGGTGATCGAGTAGCCCGCGGAGCGGGCGTCTCGAGATCCGCCGCCTCCGGGGGCGCCGTCGGGTGTCGGCCCGGCAGCGTCAGAGGTAGGACAGCACGTCCAGGCGCACCTGCGCCATCACGGCGATCGCCAGGTAGCAGACCAGCGTGATGAACGGCGTCCAGCCGTAGGCGGCGGCGGCGAAGCGGCTGACGCCGGAGGGGACCGGGAACACGCCCTCGCGGAGGTTGCGCAGGGTCACCAGCCAGAAGCCGGGGATCACGACGGCCCAGGTGAGCATGCACCAGGGGCAGAGCGTGCCGAGCGCGAAGATGCTGGTCGCGATCAGCCAGCCGACGAAGCCGAGCGCGAAGACGAACCCCAGATTGAACAGCGCCCAGAACCAGCGGTCGAAGCGCGCCCCCGCGAGCAGCCCGGCGCCGACGACGATCGGCGCGATCCACGCGGCGACGCCGATCAGCGGATTCGGGAACCCGAAGATCGCGCCCTGCGCCGACTTCAGGTTCGCGCTGCACTGGACGAGCAGGCTGAAGTCGCAGCCGAGCGCCTCCGACCCCGGCGAGAGCGACGCGAACTTGTCGAGCGTGAGCGCGAACGCGGCGATCCAGCCGATCACTCCGAGAACCACGAGGAGCACCGCGAATGCGATCGGCCGCCGCTCCCGGTCGGCCTGACGCTGCTGAGTGGGGGCGCTCGTCACCCCGGTATCGCTGGACACCGGGGGATTATGGCACGCACGGAATCGGCGCCTCTGGGAATGCGTGCGATAATCGGTCGCGTCGACCCGGCTCATCCCGCGTCGACGCGAAGAAGGTTTACCGGGCGAGCACCGGGCCACAGGAGATCGACAGCGTTCCGCGAATGAGCGCGATGCATCACCCGTGTCGGATAGTCAGTTCCGAGGAGAAGCTGCAACCGGAGTCCTGCGCCACGTGAGCGACGGGACCGGGGGAGCGGAAGGATTCGCGGCGGGCCGAGGCCCGTCGCTCGAGAACAGCATCCGGGTCGACGGCGCGGCGCACGACCCGGCCGAGGAGTGCACCAGGAATGGTGGAAGACAACAGCACGAGCGGATCCGAACCGGACCGCGACGAGCCCCGCAGCGGGGCCAGGAAGATCAGTCGCCTCTTCGGTGGCCGTCGGACGAACCGACGGGCCGGATCGAGCGCATCAGCGACAGGGGAAACGATCATCGACACGAACGAGACCGAGCAGAACGGGTCGGACACGATCGCCGCCGGCACGCAGACGCCCGACACCACCGCGGAGGCCGCGCACACGCACGCCGCGGACACCGACACCGCGACGGCGGAGACGCCGGCCGAGGACACGGACGAGTCGGCCTCCACCGGCGCCGTGTTCTTCGACGCCCTGCCGGAGTCGCCCGAGGCTTCCGCGGAGGAGGAGCCCGCTCCCCGCCGCCCGGCGCTGCCCAGTCCGTCGCTGCTCTTCCAGGCGCCGGTCCTGCCGGACTACGTCGAGCTCACTCCGCTGCCCCCGCGCGGTGCGCCCCTCGGTGTCCGCGAGGAGCGCGACGAGCCGGCGGAGGAGCAGGGCTCCGTCCGCCGACGCTCGCGACGCCGCAGCGGCGAGAGCGACCGCGGCGGTGCCGACGACCCCGAGAACACCGTCGTCCGCGTCCGTCAGCCGCGCGAGCAGCGAGAGACCCGCGAGCCCGAGCTGATCACCGAGCCGCAGCGCATCAAGGGCTCGACCCGCCTCGAGGCGAAGAAGCAGCGCCGTCGCGACGGCCGGGACGCCGGCCGCCGCCGCACGGTCGTCACCGAGTCCGAGTTCCTCGCCCGTCGCGAGGCCGTCGACCGCGTCATGGTCGTCCGCTCGAAGCAGGACAGCATCCGCATCGGCGTCCTCGAGGACGGCGTGCTCGCCGAGCACTACGTCGCCCGCTCACAGGAGGCGTCGCTCATCGGCAACGTCTACCTCGGCCGAGTGCAGAACGTCCTGCCCAGCATGGAGGCGGCCTTCGTCGACATCGGGCGCGGCCGCAACGCCGTGCTCTACTCCGGCGAGGTCGACTGGGACGCCGCGAACAACGCCGGCGGCCCGCGCCGCATCGAGCTGGCGCTCAAGCCCGGCGACCGCGTGCTCGTCCAGGTCACCAAGGACCCGATCGGCCACAAGGGCGCCCGCCTCACCAGCCAGATCTCCCTCCCGGGCCGCTACCTGGTCTACGTGCCGAACGGCTCGATGAACGGCATCTCGCGCAAGCTCCCGGACACGGAGCGCGCACGCCTGAAGAAGATCCTCAAGGAGGTGCTGCCGGAGAACGTGGGCGTCATCGTCCGCACCGCCGCAGAGGGCGCCACCGAGGAGCAGCTGACCGTCGACGTCGAGCGCCTCACCGCGCAGTGGACCGCGCTCAGCACCAAGGCCGCGACCGGCCAGGCGCCGGCGCTGCTGCACAGCGAGCCCGACCTGCTGATCAAGATCGTCCGCGACGTCTTCAACGAGGACTTCGAGAAGATGGTGATCGCCGGCGACGACGCCCGCGAGACGATCGAGCTCTACCTCAGCCAGGTCGCCCCCGACCTGCTCGAGCGCGTCGAGGTCTACACCGGCGAGCAGGACGCGTTCGACGAGTTCCGCATCACGGAGCAGATCGAGAAGGCCCTCGAGCGCAAGGTCTGGCTCCCCAGCGGCGGCTCGCTCGTGATCGACCGCACCGAGGCGATGACCGTCGTCGACGTGAACACCGGCAAGTTCGTCGGCTCCGGCGGCAACCTCGAGGAGACGGTCACCAAGAACAACCTCGAGGCCGCGGAGGAGATCGTCCGCCAGCTCCGGCTGCGCGACATCGGCGGCATCATCGTCGTCGACTTCATCGACATGGTCCTCGAGTCCAACCGCGACCTCGTGCTCCGACGCCTGGTCGAGTGCCTCAGCCGCGACCGGACGAAGCACCAGGTCGCCGAGGTCACCTCGCTCGGCCTCGTGCAGATGACCCGCAAGAAGCTCGGCCTCGGTCTCCTCGAGACCTTCAGCGAGAACTGCGAGGTCTGCGCGGGACGCGGCGTCATCGTGCAGCACGATCCGGTCGTCAAGCACCGCTCCACCACCGCTCCCCAGCAGGAGCGCCGCCGCGGCGGCAAGCCGAACGAGCAGTCCTCGAACGGCCGCACCGGCTCGAGCGGGCAGAACGGCTCCGGCGCGCAGAACGGCTCGGGCTCGCAGAACGGCGCCAAGCCGGTCAGCACGCACGCGATCACGGACGACGCGAAGAACGCGCTCGCTCAGATCGCCGCGAGCACGATCCACCCGGCCGCAGTCCGCCACGCCGCCGAGGAGGCGGCCGCCCTGGTCGACGACGCCACGGCGGCCGAGGCCGAGGCGCAGGCCCCGGAGCGGTCGACGGAGCAGCCCGCGGAGCAGCCCGGCGAGCAGTCGGAGGAGAGCCGCAGCGACTCCTCCGCTCGCCGGGAGCGCCCGGCCCGGGGCGAGCGCCGCCGCCGCGGTCGCGACCGCGAGCCGCGCCAGGACGCGCCGGAGTCGACCGAGCAGCCGGAGGCGCAGGCCCCCGCGCAGGACAGCACTCCCGAGCCGGTCGAGACGCCCGTGGTCCCGATCCTCGACATCCCCATCCCGCCCGCGCCCGTCGCCGAGCGCCGGGTCCGCAGCGAGGTCGCCGAGCACCTGCTCGACTCCGTCCTCGACGCGCTGCCCGCGCCGAAGCAGCCCGGCCAGGGCCGAGCGAAGAGCCGCCGCGTCACCACGGCCGCCCTCACCGGCGTCGCCGTCGTCCCCGAGCAGACGCCGCGCCGCGCACAGTAGCCGCGACGGATCGGATCAGGAGGGCCCGGTGCCCGGCGAGAGCCGGCGCCGGGCCCGCTCCGTCTCGCGATCACGGCCCTTCACGCGGAGTCCGCTCGCGCGCAGCCGCTCGACCAGCTCGCGGCTGCCCACCGCCACCGCGCCCGCGGCGAGCAGCTCCTGGCGGCGCTCCGCCGGGACGTCGTAGTGGTCCAGATCGAAGCCGCGCTCCGGGAGCCCGGCGCGACGCGCGAACGCGTGCAGCTCCTCCAGCGAGCTGTCGCTGACGAGGTGCGCCCAGAGGGTGCCGTGCGCGGGCCACCGCGCCGCGTCGAGGAGGATCGCCATCCGTCGATCGTAGGCGGCGCGCCTCACCGATCCGCGCGGCGGCCTGCACTATCGTGGCGGGGTCGTCGGCCGGACGGCACCCCCTCCGGGGCGGTGCGCGTTTGACCGGGGAGCACGGATCCCGTACTCTTGACCGTTGGTGTGGCGCGATCCATGTGCTCACGCAGATTTCCGTCGCCGCTCCGCCCCTCACCGGGCGCGAGCCGCGGTGCCGGTCCCCTCGTCTCGCACGAGAGACGGGTACGACCGGGAAGACCGGGGTCACCCCCGCCCTTACAAGCCCCGGACAGCGCGTCAGCGCCGTCCAGATGAGAAAACAGGTACGAGAAGTGGTTTACGCAGTTGTGCGCGCCGGTGGTCGGCAGGAGAAGGTCGAGGTCGGCACCATCGTGACGATGGACCGCATCAAGGCCGACGAGAACGGCACCGTGCAGCTGGCTGCCGTGCTCCTCGTCGACGGAGACTCCATCACCTCGGACGCCGCGGCGCTCGAGAAGGTGTCGGTCACGGCCGAGGTGCTCGAGGAGCTCCGCGGTCCGAAGATCATCATCCAGAAGTTCAAGAACAAGACCGGGTACAAGAAGCGCCAGGGGCACCGTCAGGACCTCACGCGCGTCAAGGTCACGGGCATCAAGTAGCACTTCCACTTCGCTGACCTGCGGCGGGAGCCATCGCTCCGCAGGACATCAGCACGGGGCTGCGGCCCCCCGGTCTCGAGGAGATGAGAAATGGCACACAAGAAGGGCGCAAGCTCCACCCGCAACGGTCGCGACTCGAATGCGCAGCGTCTCGGCGTGAAGCGCTTCGGCGGTCAGGTCGTCAGCGCGGGCGAGATCATCGTCCGCCAGCGCGGAACCCACTTCCACCCCGGCGCGAACGTCGGTCGCGGTGGCGACGACACCCTGTTCGCCCTCTCGGCCGGTGCGGTCGAGTTCGGCCAGAAGGGCGGCCGCAAGGTCGTCAACATCGTGGTGGCCGCCGCTTAAGGCAGCTCTCCTCGGCCGAGCAGGCACAGGACGCAAGGGGCGGGCTTCGGCTCGCCCCTTGCGCGTTGCGGCGGCACCCCGCTCCTCCGGAGCGCACCGCCCAGCCTCCCGCTCCTCGGCACCCGGCGCCGGGCACTCCCGCGCCGCCCCACCCGAATCGGACGGAACACACCATGGTCACCTTCGTCGACAACGTCACGCTGCACTTGCGTGCCGGCCACGGCGGCAACGGTTGCGTCTCCGTCCGCCGCGAGAAGTTCAAGCCGCTGGCCGGCCCCGACGGCGGCAACGGCGGGCACGGCGGCGACATCGTGCTGGTCGCCGATGCGCAGACCACGACCCTGCTCGCCTACCACCGGCACCCGCACCGCTCCTCCGTGAACGGCGGCCCCGGCATGGGCGACCACCGTGCCGGCGGCAACGGCGAGCTCCTCGAGCTGCCGGTCCCGGTCGGCACGGTCGTCAAGTCGCCCACGGGCGAGGAGCTGCTCGACATGGACGAGCCGGGCCTGCGCTTCGTCATCGCCCCCGGCGGCCAGGGCGGCCTCGGCAACGCCTCGCTCGCCACCACCAAGCGCAAGGCCCCCGGCTTCGCCCTGCTCGGCACGCCCGGCTGGGAGGGCGACGTCGTCCTCGAGCTGAAGACCGTGGCCGACGTCGCGCTCGTCGGCTTCCCCTCGGCCGGCAAGTCCAGCCTGGTCGCGGCCATCTCGGCGGCGAAGCCGAAGATCGCCGACTACCCGTTCACCACGCTCGCCCCCAACCTCGGCGTCGTCCAGGCGGGGGAGTCGCGGTACACCGTCGCCGACGTCCCCGGTCTGATCGAGGGCGCGAGCGAGGGGAAGGGCCTCGGCCTCGAGTTCCTCCGCCACGTCGAGCGCTGCACCGCGCTCGTGCACGTGCTCGACTGCGCCACGCTCGAGCCGGGTCGCGACCCGCTGACCGACCTCGACATCATCCTCGCCGAGCTCGCCGCCTACCCGGTCGGCGAGGGCACGGTGCCGCTGCTGGAGCGCCCGCAGCTGATCGCGCTGAACAAGGTCGACGTCCCGGAGGCCCAGGAGCTCGCCGACTTCGTCCGCTCCGACCTCGAGAACCGCGGCTACCGCGTGTTCGAGATCTCCACGGTCAGCCACTCCGGCCTCCGCCAGCTCACCTTCGCCCTCGGCGAGATCGTCGAGCAGCACCGCCTGGCGCTCGCGGCCGAGCCGAAGGTCGAGCGGATCACGATCCGCCCGCGCGCCGTCGACGAGAAGGACTACGAGATCCGCGTCGAGGGCGGTTCCTACGGGAACGTCTACCGCGTGCTCGGCACCAAGCCGCAGCGCTGGGTCGCGCAGACCGACTTCACGAACGACGAGGCCGTCGGCTTCCTCGCCGACCGGCTCGCGAAGCTGGGAGTGGAGAACGGTCTGTTCTCGGCGGGAGCCGTCGCCGGCTCCACCGTGGTCATCGGCCCGGGCGACGGCGTCGTCTTCGACTGGGAGCCCACGCTCACCTCGACCGCCGAGCTGATCACCGCGCCGCGCGGCACCGACCTCCGCCTCGACGACAACAACCGCAAGACCCGCAGCGAGCGCCGCGACAACTACCTCGAGCGGATGGACGCGAAGGCGGCCGCCCGTGCCGAGCTGGACCGCGAGCGTCAGGGCGGCGTCTGGCGCGTCTCGGACGAGGACGACCTGGTGGGAGACGCCGAGGAGGGCTGACTCCTCGGCCCTCGGTCGTCTGCGAATACACTGGCCGGATGCCGCAGACGACCCTCGACAGCACCGTGCTCACGGAGCGCTTCGCCGCCTCCCGCGCCGCCTCGCGCTCGCTGCGCAGCGCGACGACCGACCTCAAGAACCGCGCCCTGCTCGCCATCGCCGACGCGGTCCGCGGCGCCGCGGAGCGCATCGTCCCGGCGAACGAGCTCGACCTCGCGAACGGCCGCGAGAATGGGATGACCGCCGGCCTCCAGGACCGCCTGCGGCTCGACGAGGCTCGACTCGGCTCCCTCGCGGACGCCGTGGTCGCCGTCGCCGGCCTCGTCGACCCCGTCGGCCAGACCGTCCGCGGCTCGAGCCTGCCGAACGGCGCCTCGCTCACCCAGGTCCGCGTGCCGTTCGGCGTCGTCGGCGCCATCTACGAGGCCCGCCCGAACGTGACGATCGACATCGCCGCGCTCGCCCTCAAGAGCGGCAACGCCGTGATCCTCCGCGGCGGGAGTGCGGCCGAGAACACCAACCGCGTCCTCGTCGAGCTCCTCCAGGAGGCGATCGCCTCGGTCGGCCTGCCCGCCGAGCTGGTCCAGACGGTCGACGACTTCGGCCGCGAGGGGGCGAAGGCGCTGATGCGCGCACGCGGCTACGTCGACGTGCTCGTGCCCCGCGGCAGCGCCGGCCTGATCGAGTCGGTCGTCACGGAGTCGACGGTCCCGGTCATCGAGACGGGCGCCGGAGTGGTGCACGTCTTCCTCGACGCGAGCGCCGATGAGCAGTGGGCCGTCGAGATCGTGCACAACGCGAAGACCCAGCGGCCGAGCACCTGCAACGCCCTCGAGACCCTGCTGGTGCACCGCGACGCCGCCGAGCGCCTCCTGCCGCCCGTGCTCGGCCGGCTCGCCGCCGCCGGAGTGACGGTGCACGGCGACGAGCGCGTCCTCGCGATCGTCGCGGACGCGGTTCCCGCCACGGAGGAGGACTGGTCGGCCGAGTACTACTCTCTCGACGTCGCCGTCGCCGTCGTCGACGATCTGGACGCGGCGATGGAGCACATCGCCCGCTACTCGACGCACCACACCGAGTCGATCGTCACGAACGACCTGCGGAACGCCGAGCGGTTCCTCGCCGAGGTCGACTCCGCGGTCGTGATGGTCAACGCCTCCACCCGCTTCACCGACGGCGGCGAGTTCGGCTTCGGCGCGGAGGTCGGCATCTCCACCCAGAAGCTGCACGCGCGCGGTCCGATGGGGCTGCCCGAGCTCACGAGCACCAAGTGGCTGCTGCGCGGCGCGGGGCAGGTCCGGGCCTAGCCGGATCCGCGGCCGGGCGGGGGAGGCCCGCTCCGCGGCGCCGTCCGGGTAGACTCGGCGAAGCCCTGAGCGGGCACCCCTGATCCCAAGGAGCACCGCATGTCCCTCGTGACGACCGTCCTCGCTGAAGCAGCGCACACCGAGCTGCCGATGCCGACCATCGTCTACGGGCTGATCGCCGTCGTCGCCTTCACGGCCCTCGGCTTCGTCACGTGGAGCTACCGCGACGTGGCGAACCGCCACTCCCACAAGACCGGCGCCGGCTCGCACGACTCGCACGGCCACGGCCACTAGTCCGGCGGCCCCGCGATCGTGACCTCCGCCGCGAGCGGGGACCCGCGGCGCCCGCGCATCGGCGTGATGGGCGGCACCTTCGACCCGATCCACCACGGGCACCTCGTCGCCGCCTCCGAGGTGGCCCAGTCGTTCGACCTCGACGAGGTCGTGTTCGTGCCCACCGGGCGACCCTGGCACAAGAAGACGGTGACCCCGTCCGAGCACCGCTATCTGATGACGGTGATCGCGACCGCCTCGAACCCGCGCTTCACCGTGAGCCGCGTCGACATCGACCGCGTCGGCACGACGTACACGATCGACACCCTCCGCGACATCCATCTCGCACACCCCGACGCCGAGCTGTTCTTCATCACGGGGGCCGACGCCGTGGAGCAGATCCTGAGCTGGAAGGACTACGACGAGCTCTGGGAGCTGGCGCACTTCGTCGCCGTCAGCCGCCCGGGTCACGCGCTCTCCGTTTCGGGATTGCCGGCCCAGGACGTATCCTTGTTGGAAATTCCGGCGCTAGCGATTTCCTCGACGGACTGTCGGAGCCGCGTGAACCGGGGTGATCCGGTCTGGTATCTGGTTCCCGACGGTGTCGTCCAGTACATCTCGAAGCACCACCTGTATCGGAGCACGCCATGACAGTTCAGCACGAGGACACGCCGCTCACCCGGCGCGAGATCCGCGAGCGCGAGCGACGCGAGTCCGGCGCCGCGCCCGCCGCCGCACCCACCACCTCCCGCCGCGCCGCGACCTCCTCCGTCACCGCCGCCGGCGAGATGCCCGTCCTCACCGCGGTCCAGCCGATCCGGGTCCCCGTCGTCGAGCCGACTCCGGCCGCCGAGCCCGAGCTGCGCACCTCCCAGATCGACGTGATCCTGCCCGAGGGCGTCGACCGCAGCTCGCTCACCCGGCGTGAGCTGCGCGCGCTCCTCGCGCAGCAGCAGGCGGAGCAGCTCGCCGCGTCTCCCGAGGTCGCCCCCGTCGACGACTCCGCTGCTGCCGCGCCCGCCCGGCCCGCTCCCGCCGAGGCCGGCGACGCCGCGGGGGAGACCTCGCCGCCGAGCGAGGTCGAGCAGGCCCTCGGCCGGGCCTCGTCGCTGCCCGCGACCGGCTCGACCGACGTCGTCGCCGAGGAGGCCGAGCAGCCCAAGCTCAACACCGCCCTGTTCGCCACGGTCGGCTCGCTCGACATCGCTGACGAGAAGGCGACCGAGATCACCGGCAGCTTCCACCCGCCGATCGAGCACCTCGCCATCACCGACGAGCTCGACAGCAAGTCCAAGGAGGAGGTCGACGCCTCCTTCGACTCCCTCATCGCGAGCGGAGTCGCCGCGACGGGCGCCGTCACCACGACGAACGCGCTCATCCTCCCGACCGCGGGCGACGCGTCGCCCGCCCTCACCGACACGGGCGAGGTGCTCGTCACCGGGTCCTTCGATCTGCCGCGGAGCCTCGGCTCCACCGGCCAGCACCCCAACCTCTACGACTCGCCCGATGTCGACCGCTACGTCGACCGCATCGATCGCGAGCAGCCCGCCTCCGACTCGGAGCCCGTCCGGGCGTCGAGCGCCGTCTCGACGCACGCCGCCGGCACCGCGATGATCGCCCCGCAGAAGCGTCGCGCCGTCAGCGTGCCGGTCGTGCTGGCCATCACCGCCGCCGTGCTGCTGGTCGCCTCGATCGCGCTCTTCATCGGCGGCTTCGTCCTCAACATCTTCTGACCCACCACCGACACTGAAGGCTTCATGACTGCGACCGATTCCGCCCGCGCCCTGCTCGACCTCGCGGCCACCGCCGCCGACTCCAAGGGCGGCGAGGACCTCGTCGCTCTCGACGTCTCGGGCCCGCTGCCCCTCGTCGACATCTTCTTCCTGGTGACGGGGCGTTCCGAGCGCAACGTCGTCGCGATCGCGAACGAGGTGGAGGACCGCCTGAACGAGTCCGGCGCCAAGCTGCTGCGCCGCGAGGGCCGCGCCGAGGGCCGCTGGATCCTGCTCGACTTCGGCGACCTGGTCGTCCACGTCTTCCACGAGGAGGACCGGATGTACTACTCCCTGGAGCGCCTCTGGAAGGACTGCCCGGTCGTCCCGATCACCCTGGCGAATGCCGTCCCCGCCGACTCCGCGGCCTCCTCGAACTGAGGAACACGCCCGGCGGCTCCGCTCGATTTCGCTCCACGTCGTTCGTGTTGTAGTTTATTCGAGTTGCTTCCGCCGGGCGGAGGAGCGGGCCGCGAGGCCGGCGTCTTGAGTCCGAGAAGCGCACCAAGGGTCCGTGGCGCAGCTGGTAGCGCACCTGCATGGCATGCAGGGGGTCAGGGGTTCGAATCCCCTCGGATCCACGCAAGCAAGAATCGAGAGCCCCGCATTTCTCCGGAAGTACGGGGCTTCTCTCGTTCCTGGGTGCGCCGCACGGGGCGACCGGAGGTTCGGCGCCACTGCCCACGACCTCCCGGCGCCTCCGTACCCTCCGCGGGATGCACACTACCCACGCGAGGTCCCACCGAGCTGCGAGCGCGGCTCCGCTGCCGCCCGTCCTGCTCACCGCGGATCTGCTCGACGCTCTCGCCGGCGACCCGCTGCGCCGCTCCGCGACGCTCGCCTTCTTCCGCGACTCCGGCTCGGGCGACGTCGTTCTCCGAGCGTGGTCGGCCGACGACGGCAGCGGCGCCGTCGTCGGATTCGAGTGCACCGGAGAGCGCGCGCCGCTGACGTTCGACCTGTCGCGCCTCCTCGCACGCTCGCCCGCGGCGCTCGGCGAGCGCTGGCTGGTCCTCGGTACGCCGGTCCGCTTCCGGCACACCCTCTACGGCGCGCCGGCGGCACTCGGTCCGCTCCTGGAGCGCGTCGTGCGCGACTGTCGAGCGATCGGCATCGACGGCGTCGTCGTGCCGTGGGTCGACCTGGACGACCAGGACACGGTCGCCCTGCTCGCCGGGCTCGGCTGCCACGAGGTGTTCTCCGACGCCGACTGGCGCCTGGACACCGGCGGGTACGCCGACCTCGACGGACTCCTCGCCGCTCTGCCCCGCTCCGCGAGGAAGCAGTTCGCGAGCGACCGGAACCACTTCGCCAGGACGCACTGCACGATCCGGGACTGGCAGCCGGGCGACGAGGCGTTCGCGCCGCGCCTGCACCGCGAGTTCATGAGCGACCACGGGCACCGCGGGGCCGAGTTCACCGAAGCCGCGTTCGGCTCCTTCTCGGCGCTCCCGGGTGCGCGGATGCGGGTCGCGGTCGATGTCGACGAGCGGCCGGTCGGTTTCGCGATGGCGATCCACGACGACACGACGATGCACGTCCTGCGCTGGGCGCGTCCGTCCCAGGGCGTGCCGGACCGCCTCTACCCGACGCTCGGGTACCTCGATCCCGCCGAGTTCGCGATCGCGGCGGGAGTGCAGCGGGTGTGGCTCGGCAAGAGTGCGCACCGCTTCAAGCGGCTCCGGGGGCTGACCCCGGTGCCCGCGGCCTTCCACATCCTCGCTCTCGATCCGGACCGGCAGGCGCACCTCGGGAGCGCGGCGGAGACGGCGGACCGCCTGGCGCGAGAGCGGTACCGACTGGCGCTGGAGAGCTGAGCGCTCCGCCAGAATGGCCGAATGCCGACTCCGACCGCGCCGCGCGGCCTCATCACCCAGTTCTCGATCGTCGACGCCCTGCTGGCGGGTCTGTACGACGGCGTCGTGACCCGCGCCGAGGCCGACGAGGTCGGCGACTTCGGTCTGGGCTGCGGCGACCGCATCGAGGGCGAGCTCGTCGTGCTCGACGGCGTCCACCGGCTCTTCCGCGGCGACGGCTCGGTCGTCGTCCTCGAGCCGGAGGACACGATCGCGTTCGCTGAGCTCGCCGCCTTCACGCCGGACAGCATGGAGACGGTCGAGGCCGTTCCGTCGCTCGACGCCCTGCTGACGGCCGTGCGCCGAACGGTGCCGAGCCCGAACGTCTTCGTCGGTGTGCGCCTCCGCGGCCGCATCCAGCACCTGACGCTGCGGCAGCCGATCGCCCAGGTGAAGCCGTACCTGCGTCTCGCCGACGCGATGCGCGACCAGCGTGAGATGCACCTGGACGACGTCGAGGGCACGATCGTCGGCTTCTACGGCCCGAAGCCGTTCCAGGGGATCAGCGTCGCCGGACTGCACACCCACTTCGTCGACAGGAGCGGCACCGTCGGCGGCCACGTCCTCGCGGCCTCCGGTCTGAGCGGCGAGCTGGCCGTCGAGCAGTACGCCGGGCTCACCGTGCGCCTCCCGGAGTCGGAGGACTTCCTGGCCGCGGACCTCGACGACGAGGTCGGCACCTCCGACGCCGTCATCCGCGCGGTCGAGACCGACCACGCGGACTGAGGAGCAGGTCGACGGGCGACCGCCGGCCCTACCCTGGAGCCATGCCCACGCTGCGCGACGTCCACGCCGTCATCGACCGACTCTGGCCCGAGGGGACCGCGGAGGACTGGGATGCTCCCGGACTCGTCACCGGTGACCCGGGCGCGCAGGTCGAGCGGATCCTCCTCACGGTCGACGTCGTCGCCGACACCGTCTCCGAGGCCGTCGGTGGCGGCTACCAGCTCCTCCTGGCCCACCACCCGCTGCTGCTCCGCGGGGTCACCTCGATCGCGGAGGACGGCTACAAGGGGCGCCTGCTCGCCGAGCTGATCCGGCACGGCTGCGCCCTCGTCTCCGCGCACACCAACGCGGACATCGTCGCGGACGGCGTCTCGGACGTGATCGCGACGAGACTCGGCCTCACCGGAACGACTCCGCTCGTCCCGGGGGAGGACCCGTCGGTCGGCCTCGGCCGCGTCGGCGACCTCGCCGAGGAGGTCACGCTGGGCCGCCTGGCCCGTGCCGTCGCCGACCTGCTGCCCGCCACCGCCGGGGGAGTGCGCGCGGCAGGAGACTACGAGGCGCCCGTGCGCCGGGTGTCGCTCTGCGGCGGCGCCGGCGACTCCCTCCTGGACGCGCCGGCCGTCCGCACGAGCGACGTGTACATCACCGCCGACCTCCGGCACCACCCGGCCTCGGAGGCGCGCGAGAAGGCCCGCCACGGCACCGGGCCCGCGCTGATCGACGTCTCGCACTGGGCGAGCGAGTGGCTCTGGCTCGACGTCGCCGCCGCAGCCCTCCGCACCGCGCTGCCGACGATCGTCGTCGATGTCAGCGAGACCCGCACCGACCCCTGGGATTTCGCGATCGTCCACTGACCCTCCGGGAGCGCGCGAGAATGGAGCCGGCACGCCCACCCTCCGTGCCGGGAACGAGGACCGCGACGTGATTGCCAGCCCCGCCGACCAGCGAGAGCTCCTGACTCTGCAGAGTCTCGACACCAGGGGCAACCAGCTCCGTCACGCCGTCGCGACCCTGCCGCAGATCGCCGCGATGAAGGCGATGCAGAGCCAGGACGCGCAGACCCGCCGCACCCTCGCCGAGCGCACCGGCCGCCTCGAGGACGCCCGCACCGAGCTCGGCCGCATCGAGTCCGATGTCGAGGTGGTCGACAAGCGGCTCGCCCGCGACCGGGACCGGCTGCAGACCGCCTCCTCCGCCAAGGACATCGCCGCGCTCGAGAGCGAGATCACCTCGCTCGTCAAGCGCCGCGGTGACCTCGAGGACATCGAGCTGACGCTGATGGAGCGGATCGAGGGCATCGAGGCCGAGGTCGCCGCTGCGCAGGCCGAGCGGGACCAGGTCCTCGCCGCCCTGACGAGCCTCGCCGAGGAGCGCGACGCCCAGGCCGAGAAGCTCGCCGGCAAGCAGGAGGCGCTCGCCCGCGACCGCGCCTCCCTGGTCGAGACGATCCCGGAGGATCTCGTCGAGCTCTACGAGAAGCAGCGCGCCCGCTACGGCGTCGGCGCGGCCCTCCTGCGCGGCAAGGTCTCGGAGGGCAGCGGCGTCGCCCTCACCGAATCCGACCTCGCCTGGATCCGCACCACGGCACCCGACCAGGTCGTCCTGTGCCCCGACAGCGGCTGCATCCTCGTCCGCGGCGACGAGTCGACGCTCGCCTGACCGGCCCGTACACTGGACCCGCGAACGGGCCGGCAAGACGGTCGCGTCGCCGGAGTGAGAGCTCCGGCGCCGAGGAACGTCCGGGCTCCGCAGAGCAGGGCGGTGGGTAACACCCACCCGGGGCGACCCGCGAGACAGTGCCACAGAGAACAGACCGCCACGGGCCTCGGCCCGCGGTAAGGGTGAAACGGTGGTGTAAGAGACCACCAGGGGCCGGAGTGATCCGGTCCGCTCGGTAAACCTCGCCCGGAGCAAGGTCAGACAGAGGACGATGCGGCTGCTCGTCGGGTCCTCGGGTAGACCGCTGGAGGGTCACGGCGACGTGCCCCCGAGAGAGATGGCCGTCCAGCGCCCGCCGAGAGGCGCGGCGTGAACAGAACCCGGCGTACTAGCCGACCCCTTCGCCTAAAAAGGCCCCGCTCTGCGGGGCCTTTTTCGTCGGTGCCCGTCTTGCGCGGCGGTCCCCGCCCGCCGCGCCGCAGTCGGCTCGAGCGGAGGGTAGCGTTCCGCAGCGCGTCTCGCGTCCGGCTGCGGAGAAACGCTGGCACGCTTTTCTCCGGCTCGCCTCGGCCCTGCTGCCGCATGCTCCTGAAGAGCGCCGTCCTCGCATGCATGCTGATCGAGTAGCCCTCGCAGAGGGCGTATCGAGATCCATCCCTGCGGGACGAGGGCTCGGGGCCGCCGTTCGGTGACGTGGGTGTCGACTCGCCGCTCCGCGGCTACTCGACCAGCAAAGGAGGGGAGCCGCTCGACCGCGAGTGGGGGTGGTGTCAGGGACGCGGGCCCTGCAGGCCGCTCTCGCGGAGCGAGGCGAACCGACGAAACGTGTGCCAGCGCTTCGTCGTAGCCGAAGGCGAGACGCTCTGCGGAACGCGGCCACCTGTCGAAGGCGACGGCGCCGCGGCGGGCGGGGACCGCCGCGGGATGGGCTCAGCGGCGCACGCCGCCGCCCGCGAGGGCCGCCGCGCCCAGGATGCCCGCGTTGTTGCGCAGTGCCGCCGGGACGATGGGCGTGCGCAGGTCGAGCAGCGGCAGGAACTCCTCGTGGTGCTTCGAGATGCCGCCGCCCACGATGAACAGGTCGGGCCAGAGGAGCGCCTCGAGGTGGGAGTAGTAGCGCTGCAGGCGCTTGGCCCAGTGCTTGTAGTCGAGGTCGTCGCGCTCCTTGGCGGCGAACGAGGCCTTCTTCTCGTAGTCGCCGCCGTGGATCTCGAGGTGGCCGAGCTCGGCGTTGGGGATGAGCACGCCGTCGTAGATCTGCGCGGTGCCGATGCCGGTGCCGAGGGTGGTCATCAGGACCAGGCCCTTCTTGGCCCTCGCGGCGCCGAAGCGCGACTCGGCGTAGCCGGCGGCGTCGGCGTCGTTCACGAAGAAGATGTCGCGGCCGATGGCGTCCTCGAACAGCTTCTCGGCCTCGAGGCCGATCCACTCGTCCGAGACGTTCGCGGCGGACATCGTGCGCCCGTGCACCACGGCGGCGGGGAAGCAGATCCCGACGGGAGTGTCGGCCGGTGCGTCCGGGAGCATGCCCAGGATCTGCTGCACCGTGGCCACGATGTCCTTGGGGCGTCCGCCCTCCGGAGTGGCGACCTTCATCCGGTCGCTGAGGAGGGCGCCCTCGCCGAGGTCGACGTACGCCCCCTTGATGCCGGTCCCTCCGATGTCGATACCGATCGCGGTTGCAGCAGCAGTCATACCGGCCATGCTAGCGAGGCGCGAGGGGAGGAACCGGCGGGAAGCCCCGGCGTAGGATCGCCGCATGTCTGACGGTGATGCGAACTCCTGGTGGTACAACCTCAAGTCCGGTGCGGTGGAGCAGGGCTTCCAGTCCCCGTCCGTCGATCGCGCGGGTCCCTACTCGTCCAGCGAGGAGGCGTCCCACGCGCTCGAGAAGATGCGGGAGAACACCCGCCGCTGGGACGAGGAGGACGCGGAGGATCGCTGAGTCCGCGCTGACCCAGGCTCCGCACCCCGCTACTCGTAGCTGTGCTCGGCCCCGGGGTACGCGCCGGCCTCGACGTCCTCGCGGAAGGCGGTGACCGCTCCGGTGAGGACACCGCGCAGATCGGCGTACTGCTTGACGAAGCGCGGAACGCGTCCGGTGGTCAGCCCGGCGAAGTCGGTCCAGACGAGCAGCTGACCGTCCACGTGCGGCCCGGCGCCGACGCCGATCGTCGGGATGCGGAGCTCCTCCGTGACCTGCCGGGCGGCGTCGCTCGGCACCATCTCGAGGACGACGGCGAACGCACCCGCCTCCTGCACGGCGCGGGCGTCGGCGAGCAGCTGCTCGAGCCCCTCGCCGCGGCCCTGGATCATGTGCCCGCCGAGACCGTGCTCGCTCTGCGGAGTGAAGCCGATGTGCGCCATCACCGGGATGCCGGCCTCGACGATCCGCCGGATCTGCTCCGCGGAGCGGACCCCGCCCTCGAGCTTCACGGCGTGCGCGTGCGTCTCCTTCATGAACCGGAACGCGGTGTGCAGGGCGTCGTCCGCCCCCGTCTCGTAGGAGCCGAAGGGCAGGTCGGCGACGACGAAGGCGCGCTCGACGGCGCCGGCGACGGCCCGCGCGAGCGGGATGAGCTCGTCCACGGTGACCGGGAGCGTCGTGTCGTAGCCGAGCACGGTGTTGCCGGCCGAATCGCCCACGAGCAGGAAGTCGATGCCCGCCTGGTCGAAGATGCGCGCCGTGAGCACGTCGTAGCTGGTGAGTCCGGTGATCCGCACCCCCGAGTCCTTCGCGGTCTGGAAGTGGCGGGTTCTCACGCGTTTCACGGGCTGCGCTGACATGCGGTCGAGTCTATCCGCGCCCTGTCGCGGCTCCGCGGGGAACGGCCGGGCGCCCAGCGAGGGAGGGGCGGAGCCACTAGCCTGGGAGCGAAACAGGAAGGGCCTTGATGGACAAGCAACGGGACTTCGTTCTTCGCACCATTGAAGAGCGAGGGATCAAATTCGTTCGCCTCTGGTTCACGGACGTCGTCGGCACTCTGAAGTCGGTCGCGATCGCGCCGGCCGAGGTCGAGGGAGCGTTCGCCGAGGGTCTGGGCTTCGACGGCTCGGCCATCGAGGGACTCACCCGCTCGTTCGAGGCTGACGTCCTGGCGCACCCGGACCCGTCGACCTTCCAGATCCTGCCCTGGCGCGGCGAGATCGACCCGACGGCCCGGATGTTCTGCGACATCACCACGCCCGACGGCCAGCCCGCCGTCGCCGACCCGCGGAACGTGCTCAAGCGCACGCTCGCGAAGGCGGCCGAGCGCGGCTTCACGTTCTACACGCACCCCGAGATCGAGTTCTACCTGCTGAAGTCGTCGACCTTCGGCGCCGAGGGCCCCGAGCCCGTCGACTCGGCCGGCTACTTCGACAACGTGCCCGGCGGCACGGCGCACGACTTCCGCCGCCGCTCGGTCCGCATGCTCGAGGACCTCGGAATCTCGGTCGAGTTCAGCCACCACGAGGCCGGCCCCGGCCAGAACGAGATCGACCTCCGCTACGCGGACGCGCTCACCACGGCCGACAACATCATGACGTTCCGCACGGTCATCAAGGAGGTGGCGATCGAGCAGGGCGTCTACGCGACCTTCATGCCCAAGCCGCTCTCCGGCCACCCCGGCTCGGGCATGCACACCCACCTCTCGCTCTTCGAGGGGGACATGAACGTGTTCTACGAGCAGGGCGCGCAGTACCAGCTGTCGAAGCTCGGCCGGCAGTTCATCGCGGGTCTGCTCAAGCACGCGCCCGAGATCACCGCCGTGACGAACCAGTTCGTCAACTCCTACAAGCGCCTCTGGGGCGGCGACGAGGCCCCGAGCTACGTCTCGTGGGGCCACAACAACCGCTCCGCGCTGGTGCGCGTGCCGCTGTACAAGCCCAACAAGGGCCAGTCCTCGCGCATCGAGTACCGCGCGCTCGACTCCGCGGCCAACCCCTACCTCGCCTACTCGCTGCTGCTGGCCGCGGGGCTCAAGGGCATCGAGGAGGGCTACGAGCTCCCCGCCGAGGCCGAGGACAACGTCTGGACGCTGTCCGACGCGGAGCGCCGCGCACTGGGCTACAGCCCGTTGCCGGCGAGCCTCGACCGGGCGATCTCGCTGATGGAGGAGTCGGAGCTCGTCGCCGAGACCCTCGGCGAGCAGGTGTTCAACTTCGTGCTGCTCAACAAGCGGAAGGACTGGGCCGAGTACCGCGCCCAGGTCACCCCGTACGAGCTGCGCAGCAATCTCGAGATGCTCTGACCGCTCCACCCATGCCCCGCGAACGCACCCTCAGCGAGGTCGCCCGCCTCGGTTTCGCCGCTCTCGGCGAGACCGGGGCGCGGCTCGAGGAGGCGGAGGCCCTCGCGGGCCGCTCACTGGAGTCGGTGCTGCCGGCATTCGCCTCGGTGGCCGACCCGGACGCGGCGCTCGGCGCGCTGATCGATCTCCTGCGCCGTCGCCGTGATCGGATGGACGCGGTCCTCGCCGACGACGGCGCGCTCACGCGGCTGCTCCAGGTGGTCGGCGCCTCTTCGGGCCTCGCGGACTTCCTGCAGCGCCGACCGGACGAGCTCGCGGGGTTCCTCCAGCCCGCGCACGTCCTCCCCGGACGGGCGGAGCTGAAGCAGGAGCTCCTCGACTCGGTCGGCGCGGTCGACGGCTTCGCCGCGCTGCGCGAGGAGGAGGGCTGGGCGGCGCTGCGGGTCCGCTACCGCCGGCTGCTCACGCAGGTCGTCGTGCACGACCTCGGTCAGGCGGACCCGGTCGCGGCCGTGGATCGCGTCGCCCGCACCCTGGCCGATCTGGCCGGCGCGGCGCTGGAGGCGTCCCTCGCCGTCGCGCGCGCCGATCTCGTGGCCGGGGTCGGTCCCGGCCGGTTCTCGCGCGAGGAGGTCGAGGCGACGCGCTTCGCGGTGATCGGGATGGGCAAGGCCGGCGCCTCCGAGCTCAACTACGTGAGCGACGTCGACGTGATCTTCGTCGCCGAGGGCGATCCCGAGCGCGGGCTCTCGAACGCCCGGGCCATCGACATCGCGACCCGGCTCGCCGTGCTGCTGATGCGCGGCACGTCCGCGCTCGCGCTCGAGCCGGAGCTGTGGGAGGTCGATCCGAACCTTCGGCCGGAGGGCAAGCAGGGCGCCCTCGTGCGGACCCTGGAGTCGCACATCACCTACTACGACCGGTGGGCGAAGAGCTGGGAGTTCCAGGCGCTGCTGAAGGCCCGACCGCTCGCGGGCGACCTGGAGCTCGGTCGCGCGTACGTCGACGCGGTCGCGCCGAAGGTCTGGTCGAGCGCCTCGCGGGAGAACTTCGTCGAGTCGGTGCAGCGGATGCGCGAGCGCGTCACCGAGAACATTCCTCAGAACGACGTGCACTACCAGATCAAGCTCGGCCCGGGCGGGCTGCGCGACATCGAGTTCACCGTCCAGCTGCTCCAGCTCGTGCACGGCCAGACCGATGACGAGATCCACATGCCGGGCACCCTGCTGGCACTGGGCGCACTCGCGGATCGCGGCTACATCGGCCGCTCGGCGGCGGAGGAGTTCGCGCAGGACTACCGCGCGCTGCGACTCCTCGAGCACCGGCTCCAGCTGCGGCACCTGCGGCGCACCCACCTGATGCCCCGGGACGAGCACGAACTGCGGGCCCTGGCCCGGGGGAGCGGGCTGGCGCGCAGCGCCGAGGAGCTGCTCGTCGTCTGGAACGCGATCAAGCACCGGGTGCGCGGTCTGCACGAGCGGCTCTTCTACCGCCCGCTGCTCTCCGCGGTCGCGGCGCTGCCGGACGGTGGCATCGAGCTGTCGACCCGGCAGGCGGAGGCGCGGCTCGCCGCGATCGGCTTCGCGGACGCCCGAGGCGCCCTCGGCCACATCGCGGCGATGACCTCCGGGGTCTCGCGCCGCGCGAGCATCCAGCGCCACCTCGTCCCGGTCATGCTGCAGTGGTTCGCCGACGGTGCGGACCCGGACTACGGACTCCTCGCGTTCCGCCGGCTCAGCGACACCCTGGGCGGCACACCCTGGTTCCTCCGGATGCTGCGCGACTCCTCCGGCGCCGCGAAGCGCCTCACCACGGTGCTCTCCGGCTCGCGCTTCGTCGGCGAGCTGCTCGACCGCATCCCGGAGTCGGCGGCCTGGCTCGAGGACGACGAGGCACTGCGGCCGCGCAGCGCCGATCGGCTGGCGGAGGAGGTGCGGGCGGTGCTCGTCCGCCACGACACCCCGGAGGCGGTCGCCACGGCGCTGCGAGGCATGCGCCGCCGCGAGGTGCTGCGCACCGCGATGGGCGGCGTGCTGGGGCTGATCTCCATCGAGGAGATCGCGACCAGCCTCTCCGACATCATCACGGCGCTGCTCGGCGGAGTCCTCGTGGCGGTGCGGCGCTCGAGCACCGATCGTCGCGGCTCGGCGGCGGAGTTCGCCGTGATCGGCATGGGGCGCTACGGGGGAGCGGAGCTCGGCTTCGGGTCCGACGCCGATGTCATGTTCGTGCAGCGCCCCGGCCAGGCGGATCCGCACGAGGCGCAGCTCTACGCCCAGTTCCTGGTCGCGGAGCTGACCCGGCTCACCGAGGACTCGCGCCTCCCGCTCGACCTCGACGCCGATCTGCGGCCCGAGGGGAAGAACGGTCCGCTGGTCCGCTCGCTCGACTCCTACCGCGCCTACTACGCCCGCTGGTCGCTCACCTGGGAGGCGCAGGCGCTCCTCCGCGCCCGCGGGGTGGCCGGCGACGCGGCGCTGATCGCCGACTTCGAGGAGCTGGCCGACGGCGTCCGCTACCCGGCGGCGATCTCGGACCGCGACACCCGCGAGGTGAAGCGGATCAAGGCCCGCGTCGAGAGCGAGCGGCTGCCGCAGGGCGCCGACCCGAAGCGCCACCTCAAGCTCGGCCGCGGCTCGCTCAGCGACGTGGAATGGCTGGTGCAGCTGCTGCAGCTCCAGCACGCGCGGTCGATCCCTGCTCTGCGGACCACGTCGACCCTGACGGCGCTCGCGGTCGCCGAGGAGGCCGAGCTGGTGTCCGGCCCCGACGCGGAGCGGCTGCGCGCGGCCTGGATCTTCGCCTCACGGGTGCGCTCGGCGATGACGCTGTGGACGAACCGCACCGGCGACGTGCTGCCGAGCGATCGCCGGCAGCTGGAGGGCGTGGCGCGCCTGCTGGAGTACCCGGCCGACTCCGCGACGCGGCTCGAGGACGACTACCTCGGTGTCACGCGCCGCGCCCGCGCCGTGTTCGAGCGCCGTTTCTACGGCCCGGCGGAGACCGACGCCCCGAGCTACCGCTGAGGTCCTCCGGCCCGTCACTCGCCGCGGGTGCTGGCACCCGAACTGGGCGGAAGACCGTCCGACGGATGGGCACCACCCTGGAACCTTGATAGGTTTCGAAGACTCCGCTGTGCACTGTAACCCGAAGGTGGGACGCTTGCTCGCTCGACTCCTCGCAATGCTCCGCCGCTCGCGCCGTCGAGGTGCGCGGCTCTGCGAGGCCTGCGGGCTCCGACCGGCCCGCCCACGGGACCCGTTCTGCTCCGAGGCGTGCGCGCGGACCTTCTACCTGTACGAGTAGTCCGTCGCGCTGCGGGCGCATCAGAGGGAGCGGCGCGGGGAACGCGGAAGGGCCGCCCCTCCGAGGAGGGACGGCCCTTCGTGCGTTCCGGCAGGATCAGACGCCGTAGTACAGCTCGAACTCGAAGGGGTGCGGGCGCTGCGCGAGGGGCTTGATCTCCTTCTCGCGCTTGTAGTCGATCCAGGTGTCGATGAGCTCCTGGGTGAACACGCCGCCCTGCAGGAGGAACTCGTGGTCGGCCTCGAGGGCGGCCAGGGCCTCCTCGAGCGAGGCGGGGACCTGCGGGATGAGCTTGGCCTCCTCGGGGGGCAGCTCGTAGAGGTCCTTGTCGACCGGCTCGTGCGGCTCGATGCGGTTCTTGATGCCGTCGAGGCCCGCCATCAGCTGTGCGGCGAACGCGAGGTACGGGTTGCCCGAGGCGTCGGGCGCACGGAACTCGATGCGCTTGGCCTTCGGGTTGGTGCCCGTGATCGGGATGCGGATCGACGCGGAGCGGTTGCCGGCCGAGTAGACCAGGTTGACCGGCGCCTCGAAGCCCGGGATCAGGCGGTGGTACGAGTTGACCGTCGGGTTCGTGAACGCGAGGACCGCGGGGGCGTGCTTGAGCAGGCCGCCGATGTACCAGCGGGCGATGTCCGACAGGCCGCCGTAGCCGTTCTCGTCGTAGAACAGGGGCTTGCCGTCGTTCCACAGCGACTGGTGGGTGTGCATGCCCGAGCCGTTGTCGCCGAAGAGCGGCTTCGGCATGAACGTGGCGGTCTTGCCCCACTGCTCGGCCGTGTTCTTGACGATGTACTTGAACTTCAGGATGTCGTCCGCGGAGTGGACCATCGTGTCGAAGCGGTAGTTGATCTCCGCCTGGCCGCCGGTGCCCACCTCGTGGTGCGAGCGCTCGAGGATGAGGCCGGCGTCGATCAGCTTGAGGCAGATGTCGTCGCGCAGGTCGGCCTGCTTGTCGACCGGGCTGACGGGGAAGTAGCCGCCCTTGTAGGGGGTCTTGTTGCCGAGGTTGCCGCCCTCTTCGACGCGGCCCGAGTTCCAGGCGCCCTCGACGGAGTCGACGGAGTGGAACGCGGAGTTCTGGGTGACCTCGTAGCGCACGTCGTCGAAGATGTAGAACTCGGCCTCGGGGGCGAAGAACGCGGTGTCGGCGATGCCGGTCGACGCGAGGTACTTCTCGGCCTTCTTGGCGACCTGGCGCGGGTCCTTCGAGTAGATCTCCCCGTTGCGCGGGTTGTAGATGTCGAAGACGAGGATCAGGGTGCGCTCGACGCGGAAGGGGTCCACGTAGGCGGTGGTCACGTCAGGGATCAGCTGCATGTCCGATTCGTGGATGTTCGCGAATCCGCGGATCGAGGACCCGTCGAAGAGCTGGCCGACGGAGAAGAACTCCTCGTCGACCGTCGAGGCGGGGATGTTGAAGTGCTGCTGGACACCGGGGAGATCGGTGAACCGGATGTCGAGGAACTTGACGTCCGTGTCCTTGATGAACTTGAGCACCTCGGAAGAATCTTTAAACATGCAAAGGTCTCCAATGGCGTAACGGGTTGCTGCAGAGCGCAGCCGTTCCAGGGTAGTGACGGGGAGTTTCCCCGCCGTGTCCCGATTGTTTCGACCATGTTACGGGGCGGTGACGACCGGACTCGACCCCGATGCCGGGTCACGGCTCGCGGACGGGCGCCGCGGGTAGCATCGGAGGATGCCAGCACCCGAACGCAGGACCTTCGCGGAAGTCGCCCCGAGCGCGCGGCCGGGGGAGCGCCTCGGCCTCCCCGAGCACGGCCGGATGTCGGTCGCCCGGGTCGGGCGCCGATTCGCCGCCCTCGCCGTCGACTTCGCGATCGTCGCGCTGCTGTCGTTCGTCTTCTTCGACTACGACCGCTGGGCGAGCATCGTCCTGTTCGTGGTGCTGCAGGCCGTTTTCATCCCGACGATCGGCGGGAGCATCGGTCACCGTCTGCTCGGGCTGCGCGTCGTGCGCCTCGGTGGCGGCTGGGTGGGCGTCTGGCGCCCGCTGGTGCGGTCCGTCCTGCTGGCCGTCCTGGTGCCGGCCCTGGTCTGGGACTCGGACCAGCGCGGCTTCCACGACAAGGTCGCGGGCACGGTGCTCGTCCGGTACTGACGCGGCGGACTCTTTCGGGGCAGCGCCTCGCCGGAGACGACGAACGGGCCGGCGGGAGCGATCCCGACCGGCCCGTTCCGCCGTGCACGTCAGCGCGAGCGCTGCGGCCGCACCTTGAACGGGTCGACGCCCTTGGGGATGGGCAGCGACGTGTTCAGCGAGGCGAGCCGGTTCTTGACCGCGAGCACCTCGGCCTTGGTCAGCACCTTCTTGGTCTTGGCAAGCGTGCGCGGCACCTTGTGCAGCGGCACGGCCTCCGCGTCGGGGCCGACGTTGACGAATGTGACGGGGACGTTGGGGAGGATGCGGGTCACCTTGCGGCGCTCGTCCTCGAGCATGCGCTTGGTGCGGCCGGCGGGGCCCTCGGCGATCAGCACGACACCGCCGCGGCCGACGGCGCGGTAGACCGCGTCCTGGGTCTTGCCGTTGACGGCGACCGGCATCTCGCCGCCGGTCCAGGTGCCGCGGAGACCGCTGCGCAGGACCGCTCCGACGGCGCCGGGCTGACCGGCGATCTGCCCGTAGGCGGCGCGCTCCGCACGACGGGACAGCACGGCGAGGCCGGCGACGAGACCGGCCATCACGCCGACGACGATCCAGAGGGCGATGACGAAGCCGTTGCCGTCGCCGAGCAGGACTCCGAGGAGCACGCCGATCAGGATGGGGACGGCGAGGGCGAGGAGGATGATCCAGACCGCGCTGCTGTCGTAGCGGCGGGTCATCTGGAACACCTGCCACATCTGCTTGAGACGTCCGGGTTCCTTGACCGCCTTCGTCGACGGTTCCGTGCTGCGTGCCATTCCCCCAGGATACCGAGCCGACCCGGCGGGGGAGACCGATCCGGGTGGATCCGCGCGGGGAGGGCCGCTCGGGCTCCTCCCCAGGGCGCGTCGGCGCGCCCCCCTCCACCGATCGGGCGGCGTCGCGCCTGCCGAGCGGAGGCGGCGGCCATCCTCGGCTCATGGCAGCGAGCGGCACGGTGGGGCGAGGGACGGTGGGGCGAGGGACGGTGGGGCGAGGGACGGTGGGGCGAGGGACGGCGGAGCGAGGGACGTCGGCGAGGGGAGCGGCGGCGAGAGGGCCGGGGCCGAGCGCCGTCGGGCCGGGCGAGCGGATCGCCGCCGCCGCCGTGGTCGGAGCCGGGGCGCTCGGTCCGCTCGTGCGAGGGGACGACGGCGGGGTGCTGAACGCCCTGGTGCTCTCCCGGGAGCGGGCGGAGCGGGTGCTGCGGCTGGGGCTCGACCGGCTCGGGCGGCACGAGCACCGGGAGCATCTGGTCGACGTCGGGATCGTCCGCGCGGGCCTCGTGCTGCTGACGGAGCCGCCGATCGTCCGCACGCTGGAGCAGGTGCTCGACTCGGGTGCGCGGCTGCCGCCCGGCGCCGTGGTCACCGTCCTCGCGCCGGTGATCGCAGCACTCCGCGAGGCGGCCGTCGACGGGGTGCTGCTCGCTCCGGGCGCTGACGCCGTCGGGCTGACCGAGGAGGGGCGGCCGGTCCTGCTGCTGAGCGGGTCCGCGGCCGCGAGGTCCGTCGAGGAGGTCGGCGCCGCCGTCCGCGACCTCCTGGGCCGCTGCCGAGACCGCTGCCCGGAGTGGCGGGGGAGCCCGGATGCGCAGGACGACCTGGAGGAGCTGGAGGCACTGCTCTACCGGTCGGCCGCGCCGCGACCGCTCGGTGCCCTGCTCCGAATGGAGGGCCCTCCGGACCGGCGGAGTGCCGACCCGGGAGGCCCGGCCGGGCGGAGCGCCGAGGTTCCGGCCCGGCATCGGCGATCGCATCCCTTCGACGGCTGGCAGGCTCGGCTGCGGGGCGTCGTCCGCCGACGGCGCGGTCCCCTGATCGCGGGAGCCGTCATCCTGCTCGGTGCCCTGCTGGCGAGCGGAGTGGGCCCGCAACGGGGTGCGGAGGCGGGGACCCCCGCCTCCGAGCGGACGGAGATGCGGCCGAGCGACGCGCAGCCGGTGCCGGAACGCTCGCGAACGACGCCGACCGTGACGCCGAGTCCGACGGCCACGCCGACCGCGTCCGCGAGTCCGACGTCGACTCCGACCACGTCCGCGAGTCCGACGTCGACTCCGACCACGTCCGCGAGTCCGACGTCGACCCCGACCGCCTCCGCGAGTCCGGCATCCACTCCCGACGTCCGTCCACCGGGTCCCGACGTCGGCGCCGAGGAGGCCGCGACGGCTCTGCTCGGTGCCGTCCGCCACTGCGGCTCGGCCGAGGTGGTCTGCATCGCCGGGCTCACCACGGCTGACTCGCCGATCCGGTCCGACGCGGCCTCGGTCGAAGCGCTCGTCGCGGCCGCGCCCGCGGTCGCTGCCGTGCACGCCGACGTGAACGGCGCCTCGGCGATCGTCGCGATCGGGGCGGACCCGGGAACGACGAAGGCCTCCGTCCTGATGATCAGGACGGAGGCCGGCTGGCTTCTGCGGGACGTCTTCACCGACGGGGGCCGCTAGTGCGGCGCGTCAGCGAGGGGTCGTCAGAGGCCGAGGTCGTTCTCGAACGAGCCCTCCTCGAGGCGCTCCTTGATGGCCACCAGGAAGCGGGCCGCGTCGGCGCCGTCGACCGTGCGGTGGTCGTAGGAGAGGGCGAGGAACACGGTCGAGCGGATCGCGATCGCGTCGCTGCCGTCGACCTGGACCACGGCCGGCTTCTTCGTGACGATGCCGGTGCCGAGGATCGCGGTCTGCGGCAGGAACACGACGGGCGTGTCGAACAGCGCGCCGCGCGAGCCGGTGTTCGTCAGCGTGAAGGTGCCGCCGGCCAGCTCGTCGGGCTTGAGCTTGTTGTTGCGGGTGCGCTCCGCGAGGTCGCCGATGGTCGTGGCGATCTGCGCGAGGGTGAGCTCCGACGCGTTCTTCAGCACCGGGGTCAGCAGGCCGCGCTCGGTGTCGACCGCGATGCTGATGTTCTCGTGGTCCGGGTAGACGATCGAGTCGCCGTCGAGCGTCGAGTTGATCACCGGGTAGGCCTTGAGCGCCTCGGCGGCCGCGAGGGCGAAGAACGGCAGGAAGGACAGCTTGGCGCCGGTCTTCTCGTTGAAGGTCTTCTTGACCGAGTCGCGGAAGCGGGCGACAGCCGTGACGTCGACCTCGACGACCGAGGTGAGCTGGGCGGTCGACTGCATCGACTCGACGGCGCGCTGCGCGAGCACCTTGCGCAGGCGGGTCATCGGCTGCGTGGTTCCGCGCAGCGGCGAGGTCTCGAGCGGCGTGCGCGCGGCCTTCGCGGCGGCCGCGGCGGGAGCCGGGACCGGGGCGGGAGCCGACTTGGCGGCCTCGACGGCGTCGAGCACGTCCTGCTTGCGGATGCGCCCGCCGACACCGGTGCCGGTGAGGGCCGACAGGTCGATGCCGTTCTCGCCGGCGAGCTTGCGCACGAGGGGCGTGACGTAGCCGGGGTTCGAGTCGGTCGCCTCGGGGGTCGCGGCGGGCGCCGGAGCGGCTGCGGCGGCAGGCGCCGGAGCGGCGGGAGCAGGAGCGGCGGGGGCCGGGGCGGAGGGGGCCGGAGCGGACACCTCGGGCGCGGCGGGCTTCTCGGCGGCAGGCGCCGGCTCGGGCTCGGCGGGGGCGGGCGCCTCCTCCTCGGTCTCCGCGTCGACGGAGGGGGTGACCTCGTCGGTCGGCTCGGTCTCGGCGGCCTCGGCCTCGGGCGACTCCTCGGCGGCGGGGGCCTCGGGCTCAGCCGCGGCCGCGGCTCCGGAGCCGTCGCCGATGCGGACCAGCTCGGCGCCGACCTCGACGGTCTCGTCCTCCTGGACGAGGATCTCCTCGATGACACCGGCGACGGGCGACGGGATCTCGGTGTCCACCTTGTCGGTCGAGACCTCGAGCAGCGGCTCGTCGACCTCGACGCGGTCACCGACGTTCTTCAGCCAGCGGGTGACCGTTCCTTCCGTGACACTCTCTCCGAGTGCCGGGAGGCTGACGGATTCGCTCATGAGCCTGTCTCCTTAAGACGCTTGTGTTCGTTGGTTCAGTTTAGTGAAGCGGGAGCGGCCGGACGCCGCCCCGCAGTGGTTCTAGAGGGCGTGCAGCGGCTTCCCCGCGAGAGCGAGGTGCGCCTCGCCGAGCGCCTCGTTCTGCGTGGGGTGCGCGTGCACGAAGGGGGCGACGTCCTCGGGGTGCGCCTCCCAGTTCACGATGAGCTGGGCCTCGCCGATCAGCTCGCCGACGCGGGCGCCGATCATGTGGACGCCGACGACCGGGCCGTCGACGACGCGGACGACCTTGACGGAGCCCGCGGTGCCGATGATCGTGCTCTTCGCGTTGCCGCCCAGCCCGTAGTCGTAGCTCGCGATCCGCTCGGCGCCGTACTCGGCGATCGCGCGCGCCTCGGTCAGGCCGACGGACGCCACCTCCGGGTCGCTGTAGGTGACCTTCGGGATGTTGAGGTCGCCGACCGTCTGCGGCGCGAGGCCGGCGAGCTCCTCGGCGACGAAGATCCCCTGCTGGAAGCTGCGGTGCGCGAGCTGGAGGCCGGGCACGATGTCGCCGACGGCGTAGACGCCGGGCACCGAGGTCTGCAGGCGCTCGTCGGTGATCACGTAGCCGCGGTCGAGCGTCACGCCGATCTCCTCCAGGCCGAGGCCGGCGGTGACGGGTCCGCGGCCGACCGCCACGAGGAGGAGGTCGCCCTCGACGGTCGTCCCGTTCTCGAGCGAGACGGACACGCCCTCGTCGTTCTGCGCGACGCCGGTGACCCGCGTGCCGACGGTGAACGAGATCCCGCGGCGGCGGAAGGCGCGCTCGAACTGCTTGCTGACGCTCTCGTCCTCGTTCGGCACGAGGTGGGGGAGGGCCTCGACGATCGTGACCTCGGCACCGAAGGAGCGCCAGACGCTCGCGAACTCGACTCCGATGACGCCGCCGCCGAGCACCACGACCCGGTCCGGCACGTGGTCGAGCTCGAGCGCCTGGTCGCTGGTGATCACGCGGCCGCCGATCTCGATGCCGGGCAGCGTGCGCGAGGCGGAGCCGGTCGCGACGACGATCGAGCCGCCGTGCAGCACGTGCTCGCCGACCGTCACGGTCCTCGGTCCGGTCAACCGGCCCTCGCCGGAGACGACGGTGATTCCGCGCGCGGAGACCAGGCTCTGCAGCCCCTTGTACTTGCCGGCGACGACGCCCTCGCGGTAGCGCGTGACGCCGGGGACGTCGATGCCCTGGAAGCCGGCGAGCACGCCGTACTTCTGGGCGTCACGGGCGCCGTCGGCGAGCTCGGCGGCGTGCAGGAGAGCTTTGGTCGGGACGCAGCCGCGGTGCAGGCAGGTGCCGCCGAGCTTGTCGCGCTCCACGATCGCCACGCTCATCCCGAGCTGGGTCGCGCGCAGGGCCGCCGCGTACCCGCCGCTGCCACCTCCGAGCACGACCAGGTCGTAGCGCTCTTCCGACACCCAGTGACTCCCTTGCGACGTGCGGTTCCCCTCGCCTCCATCGGCTCCGGCGCGGTGCGCACGGCCGTTCGAAGGGGGGACGAGGCGGAGGATCCCGCCCCGTCGACCCTACTACGCGCTCGCCAGGCCCTCGGCCAGGGCGAGGAGGGCGCGGACCGAGACGCCGGTGGGCCCCGTCCCGGTGAAGCCGTAGGCGCCGCCGCCGTTGTTCGCCGGACCCGCGATGTCGAGGTGGACCCACGGGATCGGCGTCGCCTCCGCGCCCTCGCCGCGCGTGCCGACGAACTCGCGGAGGAAGTGCGCGGCGATCAGCATGCCGCCGGCGGTGTTGCCCGGCTTGATGTTGGCGATGTCGGCGATCTCCGAGTTGAGCAGCGGGCGGAGCTCGGCGGGGAGCGGCATGTGCCAGAAGAGCTCGCCGGTGCGACGGGCGGATTCGAGCACCGTCGCGACGAGCTCGTCGTCGCCGAACGCGCCGGTGTAGCGGTTGCCGAGCGCGACCACCGCGGCGCCGGTGAGCGTCGCCACGTCCACGATCGCATCGGGCTGCTCCTCGCTCGCCGCGACGAGTCCGTCGGCGAGCACGAGGCGGCCCTCTGCGTCGGTGTTGAGCACCTCGACGGTCTTGCCGCCGCGGATGGTGAGGACGTCGTTCGGGCGGATGGCGGTGCCGGACGGCATGTTCTCCGCGATGCAGAGCCAGGCGGTGACCCGCACGGGGAGCCGCAGCTCGGCGACCGCGCGCACGACGGCGTAGACCGTGGCCGCGCCGGTCATGTCGTCCTTCATGCCGATCATCGAGGCCGGCGGCTTGAGCGAGAGCCCGCCGCTGTCGAAGGTGATGCCCTTGCCGACGAGCGCGAGGTGCTTCGGCGCCGCCTGCTCCGCCGCGATCGCGGGGGAGTAGGCGATCTTGACGAGTCGCGGCGGCCGGGAGGAGCCGCTGCCGACGCCGAGGATGCCGCCGAAGCCGTCGGCCGCGAGCGCGTCCTCGTCCCAGACCGTGACCTCGAGCGGCAGTCCCTCGACTCCCTCCTGCACGGCCTCGGCCAGCGTCTGCGGGTAGAGGTGCGACGGCGGCGCGTTGACCAGGTCCTTCACCGCGGCGACCGCGCGGCCGACGACCAGTGCGCGCTCGAGGACGGCCGGGTCGTCCGCGCCGTCGCTCGTCACGAGCACCACGCGCTCGACCGGGGTCTTCAGCGAGCCGAGGGTGCTGCTGCGGAACGCGGTGTAGCTGTACGAGCCGAGCGCTGCGCCCTCGGCCACGGCCGGGAGCGCGCCCTCGCCGGCGGTCGGCAGCGCGAGAGCGACGGAGGAGGTGCCTGCGAGGCTGCGGACGGCGAGACCGGCGGCGCTGCGCAGGACGCTCGCGTCCGGCTCGGCCGAGCCGAGACCGACGAGCACGACGACGCCCGCGCGGACGGTGGAGGGCACTCGCGTCAGGGACTCCGCGGCACCGGTCACTCCGAGCGCGGGCAGGGCCGCGGCGAGCTCGTCGAAGCCGTCGACGCCGACGAGGCGCGGGCCGTCCGGTCCGGGTGCGACGCCGAGGACGAGGGCGCCGGTGTCGAGGTCGGAGGCGGGAACGGTCGCGTACTCGAGAGAGGAGAGGGGCATGAGCGCAATGCTAGGCGCGGCTCGCGGGGCTCCCCGCCGCCCCGGAGCCGCTGTTCGCTCAGGGCTCAGCCCCACCCGGGAGGTGCCCCGTCGCGGCCGTCTAGGGTTGATCGCATGCCGGATCCTGCAGACCTGTTCGCGATCGAGGGCGACCTCGACGACGTCCCGCGGGGGCTCCACCTCGTCGCCGGCCTCACCGGATTCGCGGACGCCGGTGGCGCGGTCGGCCAGCTCCTCGAGCACCTGCACGGCACGCTCGAGCACCGCACGATCGTCGAGTTCGACCGCGACCAGCTCCTCGACTACCGCGCACGGCGGCCGATCATCACCTTCGATCAGGACCACCTCGCCGACTACAGCCCGGCGACCCTCCGCCTCTCGCTCACGCACGACGAGCTGCACCAGCCGTTCCTGCTGCTCACCGGCTTCGAGCCGGACTTCCAGTGGGAGCGCTTCACCCGCGCAGTCCTCGGCCTGATCGACCGGCTCGAGGTCGCGAGCACCACCTGGGTGCACGCCATCCCGATGCCCGTCCCGCACACCCGCCCGGTGGGCGTCACGGTCAGCGGAAACCGCGAGGACCTGATCGAGGCGATGTCGGTCTGGAAGCCGCACACCCAGGTCCCCTCGAACGTGCTGCACCTGCTCGAACTGCGCCTCTACGACCGCGGTCTGCCCGCCGTCGGCTTCGCGCTGCTCATCCCGCACTACCTCTCGGACACCGCGTACCCGCAGGCGGCCGTCGCCGCGCTCGAGAGCATCTCGGCCTCGACCGGGTTGATCTTCCCGACCGACAGCCTGCGCGAGAGCGGGCGCGAGTTCCTCGCGAAGGTCGACGAGCAGGTCGGCGGCAACGAGGAGCTGCAGAAGCTGGTCTCGGCGCTCGAGTCCCGCCACGACACCTACATGGAGGGGACGAGCCTGCGTTCGCCGCTCACCGACGAGGACGGCTTCGTCCCGAGCGCCGACGTGCTCGCGGCCGAGCTGGAGAAGTTCCTCGCGATCAAGCGCCCGGGCGACGAGCCGACCGCTCCGTAGCCGTTCGGCGCCCGCAGCCGCCGAGCGGACGCGGCGCGCTTGGTAGTCTCTGGCGAGTGCGATCTCGTCGAGCCTGGTTCGTCTTCGGGGCCGGAGCCTTCGCGTATCTGGTCGCCGTCCTCGACCGGACGACGCTCGGAGTGGCGGGCGTCGACGCGGCGGAGCGGTTCGGCATCTCGGCCGCGATGCTCTCCTCGCTGGCCGTCGTCCAGCTGATCGTCTACGCGGGGATGCAGATCCCCGTCGGCATCCTGATCGACCGCTTCGGCCCGAAGACGCTGATCCTCAGCGGCACCGCGCTGATGATGGTCGGCCAGATCGTCCTGGCCTTCGCGCCTACGCTCGGCGTCGCGATCGTCGGCCGGATCCTGGTCGGCGCGGGTGACGCCGCCATCTTCACCTCGGTCATCCGGCTCACCGTGACCTGGTTCAGCGGTCCGATCGTGCCGCAGCTCTCGCAGTGGATCGGCAACATCGGCCAGGTCGGACAGATCCTGTCGGCACTGCCGTTCGCCGCGATCCTGCACGCGGCGGGCTGGACACCGGCCTTCCTGTCCGTCGCCGGGATCGGTGCGGTGGCGCTCCTGGGCGTGCTGCTGCTGATCTCCGACGTCCCGCCCCGCACCGAGCCGATCGTGCTCGTGCCGCCGACGCTGCGCGCCACCGTCGCTCAGCTCGGCGTGAGCCTGCGGCGCCCGGGCACGCAGCTGGGCTTCTGGTCGCACTTCGTCACGCAGTCCTCCGGCACCGTGTTCACACTGCTCTGGGGCTACCCGTTCCTCGTCTACGCCATCGGCCTCGCACCGAGCGTCGCCGCTCCGACGCTGACCATCGTCGTCGTCGCGGGCATCGTCGTCGGCCCGATCCTGGGCGTGCTCACCGCGCGGCACCCGATGCGCCGGAGCAACCTCGTGCTCGGCATCGTCTCGTGCATGGCGGTCGCCTGGACCGTCGTCCTGCTCTGGCCGGGCGTGCCGCCCTACTGGCTGATCGTGCTCCTGCTCGTCGTGATCGGCGCCGGGGGACCGGGCTCGATGATCGGCTTCGACTTCGCCCGCACCTTCAACCCCTCGCGCAGCCTCGGCGCGGCGAACGGCGTCGTCAACGTCGGCGGCTTCCTCGCGAGCTTCACGATGATGTTCCTGATGGGGCTGCTGCTCGACTCGCTGGCCGGACCGGGCGCCGACTCGGCGCAGCTCTACTCGATGGACCATTTCCGGCTCGCCTGGTGCATCCAGTACGTCGTCGTCGGCGCCGGAGTGATCGGGCTGATCACCGCGCGCCGCCGGACCAGGCGCCGACTCGCGGAGGACGAGGGAATAACAGTGGCCCCCCTCTGGGTTGCATTGAACGACCGTCTCCGCCGTGGTCGTGCGGGGCGCTGACCGCCTGCAGCACCCGAGCGCACGGCCGCACTACTCAGGCGTGCAATAATTGTCAATAGGACCCGTTCGGGTCGAGGAGCACCGTGCCCACGTCGGGCGTGCAAGGCCTTCGACTTGACATGGGTCCTCGTAATGCCCACCGACGGTCGACGCCCCTCCCGGCGCCGTCCGCAGCCGGGACGCAACGGATGGAGAGGTGCCGCCATGGCCACCAGAGCTACCAAGACCGCAACGCTCGACGCCGTCGACGACGACGTGACGACGACCAAGAAGCCCGCCGCGCGCAAGCCGGCGGCCAAGACCACGCGCGCCCGCGCGACCACCAAGGCCGCGGCGCCCGCCCCCGCCGAGGAGGAGCCCACCGACGCCGCCGAGCCCGAGGACGTCGACGGCGACGCCGCGGACGAGGAGGAGACGGTGGTCGTGGTCGAGGAGACCGAGACCGAGACGAAGGACGACGCCGAGACGCCGGTCGTCGCGGCCGCCGCCCCCGCGGAGCCGCTGCCCAGCGGCGCGCTCGTGCTGTCCTTCGGCGGCGACGACGACGAGGTCCCCGTCTACTCGACGGCGATCACGGGCGCGACCGCCGACCCGGTCAAGGACTACCTGAAGCAGATCGGCAAGGTCGCGCTCCTGAACGCGGCCGAGGAGGTCGAGCTCGCGATGCGCATCGAGGCGGGCCTCTTCGCCGAGGACAAGCTCGCCAACTCGAGCGACCTCAGCCCCGAGCTCGTCCGCGAGCTCCGCTGGGTCGCGAAGGACGGGCAGCGGGCCAAGAGCCACCTGCTCGGCGCGAACCTCCGCCTCGTGGTCAGCCTCGCCAAGCGCTACACCGGCCGCGGCATGCAGTTCCTGGACCTGATCCAGGAGGGCAATCTCGGACTGATCCGTGCCGTGGAGAAGTTCGACTACACCAAGGGCTTCAAGTTCTCGACCTACGCGACGTGGTGGATCCGTCAGGCGATCACGCGTGCCATGGCCGACCAGGCGCGCACCATCCGCATCCCGGTGCACATGGTCGAGGTCATCAACAAGCTCGCACGCGTGCAGCGGCAGATGCTGCAGGACCTGGGCCGCGAGCCCACGCCCGAGGAGCTCTCGCGCGAGCTCGACATGACCCCCGAGAAGGTCATCGAGGTGCAGAAGTACGGCCGCGAGCCGATCTCGCTGCACACCCCCCTGGGTGAGGACGGCGACAGCGAGTTCGGCGACCTGATCGAGGACACCGAGGCGGTCGTCCCGGCCGACGCGGTCGGCTTCACGATGCTGCAGAAGCAGCTCGAGTCGCTGCTCGACTCCCTCTCCGAGCGCGAGGCCGGCGTGATCCGCATGCGCTTCGGCCTCGGCGACGGCATGCCGAAGACGCTGGACCAGATCGGCGACACCTTCGGCGTGACGCGCGAGCGCATCCGCCAGATCGAGTCCAAGACGATGGCCAAGCTCCGCCACCCGTCCCGCTCGCAGTCGCTCCGCGACTACCTGGAGTAAACCGGTGATCCGCTACGCGCCGGCGGTCCTCCTCGGGAGGGCCGCTCGGTTCGCAGCGCGCGTCCGCAAGCCCGGCGGGGGCTCCGCCGTGCCCGGACTCGTGGTGAACCGTCTCGCGCCGGGCTTCCTCCCGGCGGTGCTCGACGGCTTCGCCGACGGGCTCGTCGTCGTCACCGGTTCGGCCGGCAAGTCGACGACGACCAAGATGCTCGTCGCGGTCCTGCGAGCGCACGGCCTCCGGGTGTTCACCAACCCCTCCACCGCCAACATCGCGCAGGGGCTCACCTCCGCCCTGCTCGAGCGAACGGACCTGCGCGGCCGCATCGACGCGGACATCGCCGTCCTCGAGATGGACGAGGGCCACGGCGCGCGCCTCGCGCCGCGGATGAGCCCGCGCGTCGTCCTGCTGACCAACGTCGTCGTCGACCAGATCGACCGGTTCTTCGACCCCGCGATGGTCGCCCGGATGCTCTCGACGATCGCGCTGCGGGCCACGGGTCCCGTCGTCCTGAACGCGGACGACCGGCACGTCGCCGACATCGCCACGAGCCTGCCGGCCGATCGCGTCCGCTGGTACGGCGTCTCATCCGCCGTCCGCGACGGCGCCGTCGGCGGCCTCGGCTACGCCGCCGACGCCGAGGTCCAGGAGGGACGCGCGACGACCGTCGTCGAATCGACCAGCGGCGCGAGCGCGACCGTCGTGAGCGACGGCGACACGCTCGACGTCCGCCTCCCCGCCCGCGGCGTGCACTACGCCGTCGACGCGGCCTCGGCGGTCTCCGCGGCGCGCGCGATACTCGGCAGCCGCTTCCTCCCGGCGACGACCGCGACCGCGCTCTCCTCGATCGACCCCGTCTTCGGGCGCGGCGAGATCGTGACGGTCCGCGGCCAGGAGGTCGAGTTCGTCCTGGTGCAGAACCCGGCGAGCTACCGGCTCAACATCGCCGAGATCCCGGAGGGCACCGAGCAGATCATGCTGGCGATCGGCTCCGACGTGCGCGACCCCTCCTACTTCTGGCCGGTCGACACCGCGCGGCTCGGGCGGGTGCGCGTCGTCTCCGGCTCGAAGGCGCACGAGGCGGCGCTGCAGCTGCGCTACGACGGGGTGGCGATCGACGCGGTCGACGACGACCTCGGCCGGGCGCTCGACTCCTTCCTCGCACTGCCCGCACCCGCGCACGGCAGGAAGACGATCGTCTTCTCCGCCGACTCGATGCGGCGCACGCGCGCTCATCTCCAGCTCGCCTCCAACCGCGAGGAGACCGCGTGACCACCCTCCTGATCGGCGTGCTCGCGCCCGACGTCCTGGACAGCAACGGCGACGCGGCGAACGCGCGCGTCCTCGCGGCCCGCGCCGGCTGGGCCGGGCTCGAGACCCGGGTGCTGCCGCTGCGCGAGGCCGGCGACTTCGCTGCGCGCCCCGATGTGCTCGTCGCCGGCACCGGAGCCGAGGAGGATCTGCCGGGCGTGCTCGAGCTGCTGCGCTCCGTGCGCGACGCCGTGCAGGACTGGGCGGGCTCCGGCACGGAGGTCGTCGCCGTCGGCGCGGGGTGGGAGCTGCTCGCCGAGTCGTTCCGGACTCCGGCCGGTGTCGTCGACGGCCTCGGCGTGTTCCCCGGCCGGGCGGTGACGGCGGAGCGGACGACGGACGACCTCGTGGTCGAGACCGCCGCCGGTGTGCTGGTGGGCTTCGAGAACCACGCCCGCCGCTTCGAGGGCCTCGACCCGGCGCAGGTGCTCGGCCGGGTGCTGCACGGCACGGGAGACGGCGACGGCGTCGAGGGCTACCTCGCGGGCGGGCTGCTCGGCACGCATCTGCACGGGCCGGTCCTCGCGAAGAACCCGGTCCTCGCGGACGCGATCCTCGCCCGGGTGGCGGAGCGTCATGGACTGACCTACTCGGCGACGGACGAGCGGATCCGAGCGGCGGATGAGACAGCTCGAGCCGCCCGCGAGGTGATCGCGAAGCGGCTCGGAGTCGGCCGGTAGGGAGTCCCGCTCCCCACCGACGAGTGGTCGTGGACTAGGGGCGCTGCTCCTCGAAGAGGCGCGCCGACTCGTCGTGCCAGCTCTGGGCGATGCTGGAGAGCTTCTCCTGGTACTTCTTGCCGTGGTGCGCGCAGAACAGCAGTTCTCCACTGTTCACCACGACACGGATGTAGGCCTGGGCTCCGCAGCTGTCGCAGCGGTCTGCCGCGGAGAGCTGCTGCGATCCAGCGAGCTCGTCCACGCCGTTCTGGGTTGCTGTGGTCGACATGACGTGGCCTCCTGCGCTCGGGTCTTCGACTTCGGTGGACTCGGCCTCTCGGCTCCGTCCTTCCCTTGGTCCAACCATCAAAGCACGCGGATGTTTCCCGGCAGAGTCGATCCCGTGGCATTTCGCTCTGCGCGTAGGTCCTCGGGATCACTTCCCAGGCGGATCCGGGAGCGGGAGCGGTCCGGGGCGCCTCGGCCGGGGAGTCGGCCCTCGACCGTAAACTGAGCGGATGGCCTCCACCGACTACTCCGCACGGCACCTCTCCGTCCTCGAGGGCCTCGAGGCGGTCCGCAAGCGTCCCGGCATGTACATCGGCTCGACGGACTCCCGGGGCCTGATGCACTGCCTGTGGGAGGTCATCGACAACTCGGTCGACGAGGCCCTCGCCGGGCACGGCACGGAGATCAGCGTGGTGCTGCACGCGGACGGCAGCGTCGAGGTCCGCGACCGCGCCCGCGGCATCCCGGTGGACATCGAGCCGAAGACCGGGCTCTCCGGTGTCGAGGTCGTCTTCACCAAGCTGCACGCCGGCGGCAAGTTCGGCTCCGGCTCCTACGCCGCCTCGGGCGGACTGCACGGCGTGGGCGCCTCGGTCGTGAACGCGCTCTCGGAGCGGCTCGACGTCGAGGTCGACCGCGACGGCCGCACCTATCGGATGTCGTTCCACCGCGGCGAGCCCGGCCGATTCGCCGACGCGGGGGAGCCCACTCCGGACGCGCCGTTCTCGCCGTTCGAGAACGGCTCGGAGCTGGAGATCGTCGGCAAGGTGAAGAAGGGCGTCACCGGCACGCGCGTGCGCTACTGGGCCGACCGCCAGATCTTCACGAAGGGCGCCGCCTTCCAGACCGACGACCTCGTGTCCCGGGCGCGGCAGACCGCGTTCCTCGTGCCGGGGCTGACCATCGACATCGTCGACGACCGCGAGGAGGAGCGCCGCGCCGAGATGTTCCGCTACGACGGCGGCATCGCGGAGTTCGTCGAGTTCCTCGCACCGGACGCCGCGGTCACCGACGTGCTGAGGCTCACCGGCAGCGGCACCTTCACCGAGACCGTCCCCGTGCTCAGCCCCGGCGGCGCGATGGTGCCGACCGAGGTCGAGCGCACCTGCGAGGTCGACATCGCGCTGCGCTGGGGCACCGGCTACGAGACCGTGCTGCGCAGCTTCGTCAACATCATCTCGACGCCCAAGGGCGGCACCCACCAGACCGGGTTCGAGCAGGGGCTGCTGAAGCTGCTGCGCGGACAGGTCGAGGCCAACGCCCGTCGGCTCAAGGCCGGCTCGGACAAGCTGGAGAAGGACGACGCGCTCGCCGGCCTCACCGCGGTGCTCACCGTCCGGCTGCCCGAGCCGCAGTTCGAGGGCCAGACCAAGGAGATCCTCGGCACGCCGGCCGTGCGCGCGATCGTCGCGCAGACGATCACCTCGACGCTCGGCGCGGTGTTCGCCTCGACGAAGCGCGAGGACAAGGCGCAGATGTCGCAGCTGCTCGAGAAGCTCGTCGCGGAGATGAAGTCGCGGATCTCGGCGCGGGCGCACAAGGAGACCCAGCGGCGCAAGAACGCGCTCGAGTCCTCGTCGCTGCCCGCGAAGCTCGTCGACTGCCGCAGCAACGACGTCGAGAACAGCGAGCTCTTCATCGTCGAGGGCGACTCGGCGCTCGGCACGGCGAAGCTCGCCCGCAACAGCGAGTACCAGGCGCTGCTGCCGATCCGCGGCAAGATCCTCAACGTGCAGAAGGCGAGCATCGCCGACATGCTCTCGAACACCGAGTGCGCGTCGATGATCCAGGTGATCGGCGCGGGCTCCGGCCGCTCCTTCGAGCTGCCGGCCGCGCGCTACGGGAAGATCATCCTGATGAGCGACGCCGATGTCGACGGCGCGCACATCCGCACCCTGCTGCTCACGCTGTTCTTCCGCTACATGCGCCCGCTGGTCGAGGCCGGCCGGGTGTTCGCCGCGGTGCCTCCGCTGCACCGGGTCGTGGTGATGAACGCGGGGCGGAAGCCGAACGAGACGATCTACACGTACTCCGAGACGGAGCTGAAGAGCGTGCTCGCCGCGCTCTCGAAGGCGAACCGGCGCTACCAGGATCCGATCCAGCGCTACAAGGGCCTGGGTGAGATGGACGCTGATCAGCTCGCCCTGACGACGATGGACCGCTCCCGTCGCACGCTGCGCCGGGTGAATGTCTCCGACGCGGAGAACGCCGGCCGGGTCTTCGAGCTGCTGATGGGCAACGAGGTGGCACCGCGCAAGGAGTTCATCGTCCGCGGCTCGGAGACGCTCTCCCGCGACCGCATCGACGTCTGACGCCGCGGTCCCGGGCCGTCGTCAGAACTGCTCGGGAGCCGCGCCGATGCTCGCGATCGGCGACGCGAGCGCGACACCCGAGCCGTCGCGCTTCATCCCCGACTCGGGCAGCGCCGCCACGCTGCCGTCGGCCTCGAGCGCGTGCGCCGGTCCGGGCCCGACCCACGCCACGCCGAGCGCCGTCTCGCCCTTGAGGAAGCGCTGGGCGCGGACGCCGCCGGTCGCCCGGCCCTTCGGCGGGAACTCCGAGAAAGCGGAGACCTTGGCGCTGCCGGTGTCGGTGCCGGAGAGCGCCCAGCTGTCGATCGCGACGGTCGCGACGACCGTCTCGTCCCGCTCGGCCTCGGGGACGACCGCGAACGAGACGACCTCGTCGGTCTCGCTGATCTTGACGCCGGCCATGCCCGCGGCGGTCCGGCCCTGGGGGCGGACGGCCGCGGCGGAGAAGCGCAGCAGCTGGGCCTCGCCGGTGACGAAGACGAGCTCGTCCTCGTCGGCCGAGGGTGCCGCTCCGATCACCGCGTCCTTCGGCCGCAGCGCGATCAGCTCGATGTCCGGGCGGTTGGGCAGCTCGCCGGGGGCGACCCGCTTCACCGTGCCCTGCAGCGTGCCGAGCGCGATCGGCCGCGGATCGTCGAGGGCGACCAGGGCGAGCACGCGCTCGTCCTTCGCGAGGAGGCCGAGGTAGTCGGCCATCCGGACGCCCGCGCCGAGCTGCACGGAGGACGACGGGACGGCGGGCACGTCGACGGGGGAGAAGCGGAGCAGGCGGCCGGCCGTGGTCACCGCGCCGATCTCGGCGCGGGTGGTGGTGTCGATCGTGCTGAGCACCGCGTCGTGCTTGCTGCGGCGGGTGGCGCGGTCGGGGTGCGGAGCGGCCTCGGGATCGCGGTCGATGCGGACCATCCGCCCGGTGGTGCTGAGCAGCACGCGGCAGGGCAGATCGGCGATCTCGAGCACGGCGGCGGCCTTCCGGCCGGTCGTGGCGACGGAGGGGCGCGCCTCGGTGAGCAGGGTGCGCCGCGGCGTGCCCAGTCGCTGCGCCACCTCGTCGAGCTCGTCGGAGACGAGCTCCTCGAGCCGGCTGCGGCTGGCCAGCAGCGCCTCGAGCTCGGCGATCTCGGCGAGCAGGGTGTCGCGCTCCGTCTCGAGCTCGATCCGGGAGAACCGGGTGAGCCGCCGCAGCTGCAGCTCGAGGATGTAGTCGGCCTGGAGGGTGCTGAGGTCGAAGACCTCGATCAGCCGGGCCCGGGCGGCGGCGGTGTCGTCGCTCGCGCGGATCAGCTGGATGACCTCGTCGATGTCGAGGATCGCGATCAGCAGCCCCTCCACCAGGTGCAGGCGCTCCTGGCGCTTGCGCAGGCGGTAGCGGGAGCGCCGGGTCACCACGGTGACGCGGTGCCCCACGTAGACCTGGAGGAGCTCCCGGAGGCCGAGTGTGCGGGGCTGGCCGTCGACGAGCGCCACGTTGTTGATCGAGAACGCGTCCTCGAGCGGGGTGTAGCGGTAGAGCTGCTCGAGCACCGCCTCCGGGCTGAAGCCGGTCTTGATGCCGATCACCAGGCGCAGGCCGTTGTCGCGGTCGGTGAGGTCGGTGACGTCGGCGATGCCGCTGAGCTTCTTGCTCTGCACGCCGTCCTTGATCTTGTCGATGACCTTCTCGGCGCCGACGAGGTAGGGCAGCTCGGTGACGACGAGGCCGGACTTGCGCGCGGTGATGCTCTCGACCGAGACGCGGGCGCGGGTCTTGAAGCTGCCGCGGCCGGTCGCGTAGGCGTCGCGGACGCCGGCGAGGCCGACGATCGTGCCGCCGCTCGGGAAGTCGGGGCCGGGGACGAAGGACATCAGGTCGTCGAGCGACGCGTCCGGGTGCGCGATCAGATGGCGCGCGGCTCCGATCACCTCGACGAGGTTGTGCGGGGCCATGTTCGTGGCCATGCCGACCGCGATGCCGCTGGCGCCGTTGACGAGCAGATTCGGGAAGGCGGAGGGGAGGACCTCGGGCTGGTCGTGGGAGTTGTCGTAGTTGGGGACGAAGTCGACGACGTCCTCGCCGAGGTTCTCGGTCATCGCCATCGCGGCGGCGGCGAGCCGGGCCTCGGTGTAGCGGGAGGCCGCGGGGCCGTCGTCGAGCGAGCCGAAGTTGCCGTGGCCATCGACGAGCGGGACGCGCAGGCTGAACGGCTGGGCGAGGCGCACGAGCGCGTCGTAGATCGAGGCGTCGCCGTGCGGGTGCAGCTTGCCCATCACCTCGCCGACCACGCGGGCCGACTTGACGTGACCCTGGTCCGGGCGCAGTCCCATCTCGCTCATCATGTAGAGGATGCGGCGCTGCACCGGCTTGAGGCCGTCGCGGGCGTCGGGCAGGGCACGGGAGTAGATGACCGAGTAGGCGTACTCGAGGAACGACCCCTCCATCTCGGTCGAGACGTCGACGTCCTCGATGCGCTCGGTCAGAGAGGAGCCGGAGGGCGGGGGTGCAGCAGTCATGACTCACTTCGGTGGCGGGCACGGGCACGGCGGGGCTCGCCCCGCCCGAGGACGTCCCGTGCGAAACTGGGCACGATGACCCCCATGCTACCGGCCGTCCCCGCCGGGCGGCGGAGCCTCGCCGACGTCCTCCCCGGCGCCCTCGACGCCGTGCTCGGCCGCACCGGGACCTTCGGCTCGCCCCGCGTGGACCGGATCGTCGTGGTCCTCGTCGACGGGCTCGGAGCGGCCAACCTCCGCCAGCGCGCCGGGCACGCCCGGACGCTCGCACCGGCGCTGACGAAGGCGTCGACCCTCGTCTCCGGCTTCCCGACGACGACCGCCGCGGCGCTCGCGAGCCTCACCACGGGCCTGCGCCCGGGCGGCCACGGCATGGTCGGCTACCGCGTGCTCGACCGCGACAACGACCGGCTGGTGAACCAGCTCTCCGGCTGGGACGACCGGATGGTGCCGGAGGAGTGGCAGCCGCACCCGACGGTCTTCGAGCGGGCGTCGGCGGCCGGGGTCGCCGCGAGCGTGATCGGGCCGTCCCGCTACGCGCGCTCGGGGCTCACCCGCGCGATCCTCCGCGGGGCCGAGTACCGCGCCGCCGGGGGAGTGTCCGAGCGCTTCGCGGCGGCGCGGGACCTCCTGGACCGGGGCGGCCGGCAGATCGTCTACCTCTACGTGCCCGAGCTCGACATGACCGCGCATGCCCGCGGGTGGGAGTCGCCCGAGTGGACGACCGCCCTCGAGGCGCTGGACGCCGAGGTCGGCGGCTTCGTCCGCGGTCTCTCCGCCCGCGAGGGGCTGCTGGTCACCGCGGACCACGGCGTGCTCGACGTCCCCGCCTCCTCGCACGTCCTCGTCGAGGACGCGGCCCTGCTCGAGGGGGTGCGTCATCTCGCCGGCGAGCCGCGCTGCCTGCAGCTGCACCTCGAGCCGGGGGTCGACGCTGAGGCGGTCGCCGCGCGCTGGCGCGACGCCGAGGGAGCGCGGGCCTGGATCGCGACGCGAGACGAGGTGGAGGCGAGCGGCTGGTTCGGCGAGATCGGCGCGCCGGCGGCCGAGCGGATGGGCGACGTCTTCGTGGCGGCCCGCAAGGCGATCGCCTACTACGCGGCGCAGGACGGCTCCGGCCGGTCGATGATCGGCCAGCACGGCTCGCTCACGCCGGAGGAGACCCAGGTGCCACTGCTCGGCTTCGGAGCCCTCGCGGGCGCCTGACGGCCGTCCCGCTCCGGTCGGCGCTCAGTCGTCGCTGCGAGCGCCGAAGACGATCTCGTCCCAGCTGGGCATCGCCGCGCGGCCGCGGCGGAGTGAGGTGCGCGCGCCGGCCGTAGGGTGGTCGTTCGACGGCGGGGCGGGGCGCTCGGGCTCCGGGGCCTTCGGGGCGACGACCTGTGCCTCCGCCTGCGCCTCCGCCTGCGCCTCCGCCTGGGGCTCCTCGCGGACCCGCGCCGAGGAGGCGTGGTCGCGCTCGCCCCGGCGGCGGCGCAGGGCGTCGAGCAGGTCGGCGGTGTCGTTGAGGTTGCGCTCGCGCTGCTCCGTCGTGCTGGTGACGGGGCGGGGGAGGGTCGAGACGGGACGCGGCGTGTCGGAGAGGGCCGGCTGCGGCTCGGTGTCCGAGGGGCGCGCGGCGGCCGGTCGCGAGTGCGGCAGGCGCTGGGGACGCGAGCCGGCCGAGGGCGTCGGGCGCTCCGAGCGCGGCGACTCCTGCGCGGGCTTGGCGAACGCGTCGGTGTCGAAGCGGGTCGCCAGCTCGTCGACCGCGGCGGGGATCACGGCGCGCAGACGCGGGATGAGGGTCGGCCGGATCTCGCCCTGCTGGGAGAGCGTGGTCGCCTCCGCGGTGAGCGGCGAGAGCAGCGCCTTCTTCGGGTCGAATCGCCAGCGGGCGTCGTGGTCGATCTCGTCGGAGCGGAAGAGCAGCTTGACGATCCAGCCCTCCTCCTCCTTCCAGCTCGACCACTGCTCGCCGTCGGCGCCGAGGGCGCCGAGGCGCTCGCGGATGACGTCGCCGAAGGGAGTGCCCTCCTCGAGCGGGTCCGGGTCGGTGCTGGTGTACACGCGGACGGCGAGGGCGGAGGCGACGATGTGCTCGCGCTCGGCCGTCACGGGGCCCTCGAAGCGGGCGACGTAGCCCAGGTCCGCGCCGGTCAGCTCGGCGACCTCCTCGGCGGAGAGCCCGGAGCGGATGTGGGACTGGATCTCCCGGGGCGAGACGCGCTTCTCCCGCGGCGGCAGCGAGTGGACGCGGGGCCGGAGCTGGCTCTGCAGCGTCTCGTCGATGCGGACGGAGAACCGCTCACCGCCGTCCGAGACGAGGACGAGCGATCCGCTCTCGACGCCGATCACCTTCAGTTCCATCATCGTGCTGGGCCTCCTCCTGTCCGCGGACGAGCCCGTGCTCACCGCGAACGGGCCCAGGATCGCACGCGATCGGGCGGTTCCCCGGGAATACCGCGGGCGGGTCGAAAGTTGGTGCGGAAGAGGGCGCTGCAGCGGGTGTCAAGAGGGCTTCGGCGCGGTTTGCGGATCGATAGTTCTTGATGCACACTGTCCCCGCCGATTTGTTGAACGACTGAATTTAAGAAGTGGATGGGAATGGCTACGGACTACGACGCCCCCCGCAAGACCGATGACGACTCCGAGTCGATCGAGGCCCTGAAGGAGCGAGTCCCCGACAAGATGTCCGGTGTCGTCGACGTCGATGACGCCGACAACCCGGGCGGATTCGAACTGCCCGGTGCCGATCTGTCCGACCTCGATCTGGACGTCGTGGTCCTTCCGCCGCAGGCGGACGAGTTCACGTGCGTCAGCTGCTTCCTGGTGAAGCACCGCTCGCAGATCGACCACGAGGAGAAGCTCGGCCCGATCTGCCTGGAGTGCGCCGCCTAGGCCTCTTCCGGCTCCGAAAGACCAGCGCCCCGTCGCCGTGATCCCTCCCGGATCGCGGCGACGACGTCGTTGGGGCGCCTGCTCGACAGCAGCCAGTAGGGCGTCGGGTCCGCCGGGTCGTCGATCGGGACGCGCACGACGTCGCGCACCCAGCCCCGGATGACGAGGAACGCTCTGGCGTCCAATCGCGGTCCGCGCTGAGCGAACGCCTTCTCCCCGGCGAACGCGGTCGGCGTGCCGACCAGCTCGAGCGGGATGTGCGCCCGGCCGGCCCGCAGCTCGCCGTCGGCGACCTCGATGGTGGGCGACGTGGCCAGCAGCGTCGCGACGGTGCCGCCGTAGAGCACCAGCGCGACGACCACGCCGGCGAAGAGGTTGATCGGCGCGAAGACGAGGATGCTGGCGGGGATGACGAGGGCGGTGGAGACGAAGAGCCACGGCGCGGGCCACAGCCTCTCTCGGTAGGACGGCATGTCCCTATTGCATCAGACGATTGGTCTACCCTCGTCACGTGAACGAAACCCTCGACGTCCCGATCCGCGCGGACCAGGTCCCGTTCTACGCCCACCCCGGCGACGCCGGAGCGGATCTGCGCTCCACGGAGGAGCTCGTGCTCGCTCCCGGAGAGCGCGCGAGCGTGGGCACCGGGGTCTCGATCGCACTGCCCGAGGGCCACGTCGGCTTCGTCGTGCCGCGCAGCGGACTCGCCTTCAAGCACGGCCTCACGATCGTGAACGCGCCCGGCACCATCGACGCCGGCTACCGGGGCGAGATCCGAGTGGCGCTCCTGAACACCGACGCCCGCGAGCCGTACCGGATCGCCGCGGGCGACCGGATCGCGCAGCTCGTGATCCTGCCCGTCGTCCGGGCCCGCTTCACCGCCGTCGAGCAGCTCCCCGAGTCCGTCCGCGGCTCCGGAGGCTTCGGCTCGACCGGCTACGCCACCGCAGCATCAGCGCCGGACGCGTCCGGCGCACCCGACGTCCGCACCAACGAGGAGAACGCATGAGCGACATCCAGCCCGCCGGCACCGAGGACGCGGCCGTCGAGACCGCGGCGCAGGACTTCGAGAAGTCCGCGCCCGAGGACCGCGCAGAGGCCGGCCCGCTCGACGAGCGCGAGGCCAACCCGGTGCGCCCCTACATCGACCTCGGCGGCGTGAAGGTCCTGCCGCGCGAGGGCATGCACATCCGCCTCGAGGTCGAGGAGGCGACCAAGCGCGTCATCGCGGTCGGCCTCGACTACGCCGGCTCGACCCTCCAGGTGCAGCCGTTCGCCGCGCCGCGCTCCTCGGGCCTCTGGCACGAGATCCGCGGCCAGATCGCCGAGCAGATCGGTCGCCAGGGCGGGACCACCGCGGAGCGCGAGGGCGTCTTCGGTCCCGAGATCGTCGCGCAGCTGCCGCTCGCCGGCGGCGAGGTGCGCATCGCCCGCTTCGTCGGCGTCGACGGACCGCGCTGGTTCCTCCGTGGCGTGATCGCGGGCAAGGGCGCCGTCGACGAGGAGGCCGCGGCCGCCGTCGAGGACCTCTTCCGCAGCATCGTCGTGGTCCGCGGCTCCGGCCCGATGCCGCCGCGCGACCTCATCCCGCTCAAGGTGCCCGACAGCGGCCAGACCCAGCAGAGCGCGAGCTGAGCGGCGTGGGCTCCGAGCGCGACGAGCAGCCGGGCGAGCCCGACGAGCCGCGCCCCGAGGTCGCCGACGCGATCGCGAAGGCCGCCCGCCGCTCCGGTCTCGGCGTCGTCGCCGACGGCGAGCCCTTCGACGGCCGTGCGCTGCTCACATCGATGGGCGGCGTCCGCGGCGTGCTCGAGGCGGTCGTGCCCGGGGTCGCGTTCGTCCTCCTCTTCACCGTCACGGGTGAGCTCGTGCTCTCGCTGGTGGCCTCGGTCGGGATGGCCGTGCTCTTCACCGTCGCGCGGATCCTCGGTCGCACGCCGGTCATCCAGGCGGTCGGCGGGCTGCTCGGCGTCGTGATCTCGGCCGCCCTCGCGCTCTTCACCGGTCGCGCGGTCGACAACTTCGTCCCGGGGCTGATCACGAACCTGGTCTACGGGCTGGTCTTCCTGGTCTCGGTGCTGGTGCGCTGGCCGCTGATCGGCGTCGCCGCCGGCTATCTGATGGGCGACGGCACCGCATGGCGGGCGGATCGGCGCAAGCGCCGGCTCTTCTCCCTGCTCACCCTCGCCTGGGCGGCGCTGTTCTTCGTGCGGCTCGCGGTGCAGTACCCGCTCTTCCTCGCGGAGGACGCGACGGCGCTCGGCACCTGGAAGCTCGTGCTCGGCCTGCCGCTCTACGCACCGCTGCTCGTGCTCACCGTCCTGGCGGTCCGGGCGGAGTACCGCGGAGCGGCGGAGCGGGACGAGACGCCCCCGCGCACCGATCGCGCGTAGAGTTGTCTCGACGTCAAGATAAATAGTTAGGTCCTCCTTGGTGGCAGGGCGCTGTGCGCGGTCGCCAAGATGGGAACGGATATGTGGGTGCGCCCGTCGGCGGAGCCCACGTCAGCGAAGGAGAGGGCGACGTGTCCGCGGTAGACAGTTTTGGATCGAAAGACACCCTGAAGGTCGGCTCGGCCGACTACGAGGTGTTCCGCATCGACCGGGTCCCCGGTCACGAGAAGCTCCCGTTCAGCCTCAAGGTGCTGCTGGAGAACCTGCTCCGCACGGAGGACGGCGCCAACATCACGGCCGACCACATCCGCGCGCTCGGCGAGTGGGTGCCCGAGTCGGAGCCCGACACCGAGATCCAGTTCACGCCTGCGCGCGTCGTGATGCAGGACTTCACCGGTGTGCCCTGCATCGTCGACCTCGCCACCATGCGCGAGGCCGTCGCGGCCCTCGGCGGTGACGCTAACAGGATCAACCCGCTCGCGCCCGCCGAGATGGTGATCGACCACTCGGTCATCGCGGACCTCTTCGGCACCTCCGACGCCCTCGAGCGCAACGTCGAGCTCGAGTACGAGCGGAACGGCGAGCGCTACCAGTTCCTCCGCTGGGGCCAGACCGCGTTCGACGACTTCAAGGTCGTCCCGCCCGGAACGGGCATCGTCCACCAGGTCAACATCGAGTACCTGGCCCGCGTCACGATGACGCGCGAGGTCGGCGGCGTGCTGCGCGCGTACCCCGACACCTGCGTCGGCACCGACTCGCACACCACGATGGTCAACGGCCTCGGCGTGCTCGGCTGGGGCGTCGGCGGCATCGAGGCCGAGGCGGCCATGCTCGGCCAGCCCGTGTCGATGCTCATCCCGAAGGTCGTCGGCTTCAAGCTCGCCGGCGCCATCCCGGCCGGCGTGACCGCGACGGACGTCGTGCTCACGATCACCGAGATGCTGCGCAAGCACGGCGTCGTCGGCAAGTTCGTCGAGTTCTACGGCGCCGGCGTCGCCCAGGTGCCGCTCGCCAACCGCGCGACCATCGGCAACATGAGCCCCGAGTTCGGCTCCACCGCCGCGATGTTCCCCATCGACGATGTGACCCTCGACTACCTGCGCCTCACCGGCCGCAGCGACGAGCAGATCGCCCTGGTCGAGCAGTACTCCAAGCTGCAGAAGCTCTGGCACGACCCCGCGGTCGAGCCGGTCTTCAGCGAGTACCTCGAGCTCGACCTCAGCACCGTCGTCCCGTCCATCGCCGGACCGAAGCGCCCGCAGGACCGCATCGAGCTCACCTCGGCGAAGACGCAGTTCGAGTCGGACCTCAACAACTACACGGACGTCACGCACGACATCGTCGACCTCACCCTCGCCGAGTCGTTCCCCGCGTCCGACCCGGGCGAGCTCCAGCCGCAGGACGAGTACAGCTCGCACTCGCACACCCACCGCTCGCACGCGCCGACCACCGCGTCCAAGCCGACCACCGTCGAGCTCGGCGAGGGCCACGAGAGCTTCACGATCGACCACGGCGCCGTCGCGATCGCCGCGATCACCTCGTGCACCAACACCTCGAACCCGTCGGTGATGCTCGCGGCCGGCCTGCTGGCCCGCAACGCCGCGCAGAAGGGCCTCAAGGCCAAGCCGTGGGTCAAGACCACGCTGGCGCCGGGCTCGAAGGTCGTCACCGACTACTACGAGAAGGCCGGGCTCACCGAGTCGCTCGAGGCCCTCGGCTTCTTCACCGTCGGCTACGGCTGCACCACCTGCATCGGCAACTCCGGCCCGCTGCTCGAGGAGATCTCGACCGCGGTGCAGGAGAACGACCTCGCCGTCACGGCCGTCCTCTCGGGCAACCGCAACTTCGAGGGCCGGATCAACCCCGATGTGAAGATGAACTACCTGGCGAGCCCGCCGCTCGTCATCGCCTACGCGCTCGCCGGCTCGATGAACTTCGACTTCGAGGTCGACGCGCTCGGCACCGACACCGAGGGCAACGACGTCTTCCTCAAGGACATCTGGCCCGACGCGGCCGAGGTCCAGGCGACGATCGACTCCTCGATCGACAAGTCGATGTTCGACACCCAGTACGCCGGCGTCTTCGACGGGGACGAGCGCTGGCGCTCGCTGCAGACCCCCGAGGGCTCGATCTTCGAGTGGGACGAGGACTCCACCTACGTGCGGAAGCCCCCGTACTTCGACGGCATGACGATGGAGACGACCCCGGTCACCGACATCGCCGACGCCCGCGTGCTCGCCAAGCTGGGCGACTCCGTCACGACGGACCACATCAGCCCGGCCGGCTCGATCAAGGCCGACAGCCCTGCTGGTCAGTACCTCGCCGAGCACAGCGTGGACCGCAAGGACTACAACTCCTACGGCTCGCGCCGCGGCAACCACGAGGTGATGATCCGCGGCACGTTCGCGAACATCCGCCTGCGCAATCAGCTCCTCGACAACGTCGAGGGCGGCTACACCCGCGACTTCACGCAGGAGGGCGGCCCGCAGTCGTTCATCTATGACGCGTCGCAGAACTACCAGGCGCAGGGCACCCCGCTCGTCATCCTCGGCGGCAAGGAGTACGGCTCCGGCTCGTCGCGCGACTGGGCGGCCAAGGGCACGAGCCTGCTGGGCGTCAAGGCGGTCATCGTCGAGAGCTTCGAGCGGATCCACCGCTCGAACCTGATCGGCATGGGCGTCGTCCCGCTGCAGTTCCCGCAGGGCGAGACCTGGGCCTCGCTCGGGCTCGACGGCACCGAGTCGATCAGCATCTCGGGCATCGAGGCGCTGAACGAGGGCGTGACGCCGAAGACGGTGCACGTCGTCGCGACGCCGACCACCGACTCGCCCGAGGGCAAGCAGCCGATCGAGTTCGACGCGGTCGTCCGCATCGACACCCCCGGTGAGGCGGACTACTACCGCAACGGCGGCATCCTGCAGTACGTGCTGCGCTCGCTGGTCTAGAGCGGACACGAGTGTGCGCCTTCCCGCAAGCCGGGGAGGCGCACACCTGTTCCACCGGGCCCCGTGCGTAGACTCGGCAGACGTCCACATCCCCTCGACACCACCCGGAAGGCGGCGCGAATGGCTGTTCTCGAGACCATCGCCGGACCGCGCGATCTCGATCGCCTGACCCGGACCGAGCTCGAGACGCTGGCGCAGGAGATCCGCGACTTCCTGGTCCGCGAGGTGTCCAAGACCGGCGGTCACCTCGGCCCGAACCTCGGCGTGGTCGAGACCACGATCGCGATCCACCGCGTCTTCGACTCCCCGCACGACGCGATCATCTTCGACACCGGGCACCAGTCCTACGTGCACAAGCTGCTCACCGGGCGCCAGGACTTCTCCGGGCTGCGGCAGCGCGGGGGCCTCGCCGGCTACCCGCAGCGCTCCGAGTCGCCGCACGACATCGTCGAGAGCTCGCACGCCTCGAGCTCGCTGTCGTGGGCGGACGGCATCTCGCGCGCCTTCACGATGACGGGCCAGAAGGACCGGCACGTGGTCGCGGTCGTCGGCGACGGAGCGCTCACCGGCGGCATGACCTGGGAGGCGCTGAACAACATCAGCGACGACAACTCCCGCGGGCTCGTCATCGTCGTCAACGACAACGGCCGCTCCTACGCCCCCACCATCGGCGGTATGGCGCGCTTCCTCAACGGTGTGCGCACCCGCCGCAGCTACCGCACGCTGCACCGCGGCTCGCGGGCCGTCTCCGAGCGCCTGGGCGGCCCGGCCGCCGCCGTCTACCGCGGCGTGCGCGGCGGGATGCACGGCTTCCTCAGCCGTTTCATCAACAACGAGGCGCTCTACTCGAACCTCGACATCAAGTACCTCGGACCGATCGACGGCCACGACCTGGTCGCGATGGAGGAGGCGCTGCAGCAGGCCAAGGACTACGGCACGCCGGTGATCGTCCACGCGATCACGCAGAAGGGCAAGGGCTTCGAGCCCGCCGTGCAGGACCTCGCCGACCAGTTCCACGCCGTGGGCCAGATCGATCCGGAGACGGGCGAGCCGCTCAGCGCGAGCGGCGCCCGCTCCTGGACCTCGGTCTTCGCCGAGGAGATCGTCACGCTCGCCGACGAGGACCCGACGATCGTCGGCATCACCGCTGCGATGCTCCGCCCGGTCGGCCTCGACCGCCTCGCCGAGAAGTACCCGGACCGCGTCTTCGACGTCGGCATCGCGGAGCAGCACGCGGTGACCTCGGCCGCCGGCCTCGCCTTCGGCGGACTGCACCCGGTCGTCGCGCTCTACGCGACCTTCGTCAACCGCGCCTTCGACCAGGTGCTGATGGATGTCGCGCTGCACCGCGCCGGCGTCACCTTCGTGCTCGACCGCGCCGGGGTCACCGGTCCCGACGGTCCGAGTCACCACGGCATGTGGGACCTGGCGATCCTCCAGGTCGTCCCGAACATCCGCCTCGCCGCGCCCCGCGACTCCGTCCGCCTGCGCGAGGAGCTGCGCGAGGCCGTCGGCGTGAAGGACGCGCCGACCGTCGTGCGCTTCTCCAAGGGCAACGTCGGCGACGAGATCGACGCGGTCGAGCGCCTCGACGACGGCGTGGACGTGCTGCTGCGCTCCGAGCGCCAGGACGTGCTGCTGGTCACCGTCGGGCCGATGGCGGCGATGGGGCTCGAGGTCGCCCAGCGTCTGGCCGCGCAGGGCATCGGCGCCACGGTCGTCGACCCGCGCTGGGTCGTGCCCGTGCCGCGCAGCATCATCGACCTCGCCCGCGACCACCGGATCGTCGTCTCGATCGAGGACGGCGTCCGCGTCGGCGGCATCGGGACCAGGATCCGCCAGGACCTCCGCGAGGCGGGTGTCGACACCGCCGTCACCGAGCTCGGACTGCCGGACCAGTTCCTCGACCACGCGAAGCGCGAGGAGATCCTCGAGGACGTCGGGCTGACCCCCCAGCACATCGCCCGCGACGTGGTGGCGCAGGTGCTCGGCAGCAAGATCCCGGTCGCGCGCCCGCTGCCCGAAGAGGTCGCGGCGCACGACGACGCCCGCAAGGACTGACGCGGTCAACTCGCAGCAGGAGGGCGCCCACCGGTTCCGGTGGGCGCCCTCCTGTGTTCCTGCGGCTACTTGACCCCGCGGATGGCCGGCTCGTGGAAGGAGCCGCCGAAGGCCCGCTCGCTCGCGCCGACGCGATCGAGGTACGGCGTCAGCCCGCCCATCTGGAACGGATAGCCGGCGCCGAGGATGAGGCAGAGGTCGATGTCCTCCGCGGCGTGCACGACGTCGTCGTCCAGCATCCGCTTCACCTCGTCGGCGAGGCCGGTCTCGACGCGCAGCCGCAGCTCCTCGGCGGTCATCGGGTCGGAGCCGCCCTTGACGATGGCGACGGCGCGCTTGTCGACGCCCTTGATCCGGCCCTTGGCGTCGCGCTCGAAGACGTGACCGAGCTCGGCCAGGCGGTGCAGATTCGCGCTGTCGTAGAAGCGGTCCGGGAAGGCGGCGTGGTGGGTGTCGAGCACGTGCGCGCCGACCTTGAGGCCGACCAGCTCGAGCAGCTCGAACGGCGTCATCGGCAGGCCGAACGGCTCGAGCGAGGCCTCGACGACCTCGAAGGGAGTGCCGGTGTCGACGGCGTGCATCGCCTCGCCGAGCACCTTCGCCAGCACGCGATTGACCACGAAGCCGGGGGTGTCGCGGGTGATCACGGCGTTCTTCTTCAGCTTCGCCGCCGTGACCATCGCGGTGGACAGTGTCTCGTCGTCGGTCTGCGGCGTGTTGACCACCTCGATCAGGGGCATCACCGCGACCGGGTTGAAGAAGTGGAAGCCGACCAGGCGCTCCGGGTGCTCGAGCCGCTCGCCGATCCGCTCCACCGAGAGCGACGAGGTGTTCGTCGCGAGGACGGCGGTGGGGGAGACGTAGCGCTCGATGTCGGCGAAGACCTCCTGCTTGACCGAGAGCTCCTCGAAGACCGCCTCGATCACCCAGTCGGCGTCGGCGAAGTCCGCGCGGTCGGTCGTGCCGGTGACGAGACCGCGGAGACGGTTCGCGTCGTCCGGTGAGAGGCGGCCCTTGGCGAGCAGTGTGTCGATCTCGCCGACGATGCTCGCGACGCCGCGGTCGACGCGCTCCTGGTCGAGGTCGGTGATGACCACCGGCACCTGCAGGCGGCGGACGAACAGCAGCGCGAACTGCGTGGCCATGAGCCCCGCGCCGATGACGCCCACCTTGGTGACCGGCTTGGCGAGGGCCTTGTCCGGGGCTCCGGCGGGGCGCTTCGCCCGCTTCTGCACCAGGTCGAACGCGTAGATGCTCGCTCGGAACTGATCGCCCGAGACCAGGTCGGCCAGCGCCTCGTCCTCGGCGGCGAAGCCCTCCTCGCGAGTCGTGTTCTTCGCGGCCTTGAGCAGGTCGAGGGCGCGGTAGGGCGAGGCGGCGACGGTGCCGATCTTGGACTCGAGCTGCTTGCGGGCGATCGCGAGCGCCGCGTCCCACTTGACCAGCCGCTCGATCTTCCCCGGCACATTCGGCCGCTTGACCTCGACGCTCCCGCCGAGGACGCCGTCGGCCCAGACCAGCGAGTTCTCGAGGAAGCTCGCGGAGGGGAAGATCGCGTCCGCGATGCCGAGATCGAAGACGTCCTGGCCCTTGAGGGTCCGGTTGTTCTTCAGCGGGTTCTCGACGATCACCTTGAGCGCGTTCTCGATGCCGATAAGGTTCGGCAGCAGCCAGGCGCCGCCCCAGCCGGGGATGATGCCGAGGAACACCTCGGGCAGGCCGAGCGCGGGGATCGAGGCGCCGACGGTGCGGTAGTCGGCGTTCAGCGCGATCTCGGTGCCGCCGCCGAGCGCGAGCCCGTTGATGAAGACGAAGGACGGCACGCCGAGCTCGGAGAGCAGGCCGAGGGTCGTGTGGCCCAGGCGCGCCAGCTGGCGGCCGATCTCGTGGCTCGGGATGCTGCCGACCTTGCTGAGGTCGGCGCCGGCGGCGAGGATGAACGGCTTGCCCGTCACTCCGACCGCCTGGATCTCGCCGGCCTTCGCGCGGGCCTGCTGGGCGAGCAGCACGTCGGCCAGCTCGAACAGCCCGGCCGGGCCGAAGGTGCTCGGCCGGGTGTGATCGCGGTCGTTGTCGAGCGTGATCAGCGCCAGGACGCGGCCGCTGGGGAGCGGGACGTCGCGGACGTAGGAGTGGGTGACGACCTCGCCCTCGGCGAGATCGACCAGGTCCTCGAATCCTTCGAGCATGATCAGCGTCCCTTCCGTCGTGCGCGCTTGCCGTCGAAGTGCGGGTTCTCCCAGATGACCGAGCCGCCCTGGCCGAGACCGACGCACATCGCGGTCAGGCCGTAGCGGACCTCGGGGTGCGCCTCGAACTGGCGCGCGAGCTGGATCATCAGGCGGACACCGGAGGAGGCGAGCGGGTGGCCGATCGCGATCGCTCCGCCGTACTCGTTGACCCGCGGGTCGTCGTCGTCGATGCCGAAGTGGTCGAGGAAGGAGAGCACCTGCACGGCGAACGCCTCGTTGAGCTCGAAGAGGCCGATGTCCTCGATGCCGAGGCCGGCCTTCTTCAGCGCCTTCTCGGTGGAGGGGACCGGGCCGATGCCCATGATCTCCGGCTCGACGCCGGCGAAGGCGAAGCTGACCAGCCGCATCTTCTCGGTCAGGCCCAGCTCCTTCGCCGCGTCGGCGCCGGCGAGCAGCGAGACCGCGGCGCCGTCGTTGAGTCCGGAGGAGTTGCCGGCGGTCACGCGGCCGTGCGGGCGGAACGGGGTGCGCAGGGTCGCGAGGCCCTCGAGCGTGGTCTCGGGGCGCGGCGCCTCGTCGGCGGTGGCGAGGCCCCAGCCGGCGGCGCTGCGGGTGGCGACCGGGATCAGGTCGGGCTGGATGTCGCCGTTCCGGTACGCCTCGGCGAGCTTCTGCTGGCTGCGGAGCGCGTAGTGGTCGGAGCGGCTCTTGGTGAGCTGCGGGAAGCGGTCGTGGATCTTCTCGGCGGTCTTGCCCATGTTCAGGGCCTCCTCGCCGACGAGCCGCTCGGAGAGGAAGCGCGGGTTGGGGTCGGCGTTGAAGCCCATCGGGTGGCGGCCCATGTGCTCGACGCCGCCGGCGATCACGACGTCGTAGGCGCCGAAGGCGATGCCGCCGGCGGTGGTCGTCACCGAGGTCATCGCGCCGGCGCACATCCGGTCGATCGCGTAGCCGGGAACGGAACGCGGAAGGCCGGCCAGCAGCGCGGCGGTGCGGCCGAGGGTGAGCCCCTGGTCGCCCTGCTGGGTGGTCGCGGCGATCGCGACCTCGTCCACGCGGTCCTTCGGCAGGGCGCCGTTGCGCTCGAGCAGACCGATCATGGCCTTGACGACGAGGTCGTCGGCCCGGGTCTGCCAGTACATGCCCTTCTCACCGGCCCGCCCGAACGGAGTGCGGACTCCGTCGACGAACACGACTTCGGATCTCTCGGCCACAGTGCCTCCTGAAAACGGGATGCCCTCTCGGTCCGGGCATCGATCTCGGTGCCGGGCATCGTTCCGATGGTAGGAAGACGGTGTCCGGCGCCGGAATCCTTTGCTTCTTCCTACGAAGGGGTTTCCGTGCTCTCCGCCGGTGCTTGCCCGGCTTCCACAAACGCCGTGGCGATGGAGCCGGCGGTCGCGTCGATCTGCCAGGAGCGGGCGCCGGCGCGCTCCAGCTCGGCGGCGATGGACGCCTGATCGATCGGCTCCGGCGGGTGCCAGGCGAGGCGGCGCAGCAGCTCGGGGGTGAGCAGGTTCTCGACGGGGAGGGAGAGCAGCTCGGCGATCTCGCCGACGACGGCGCGCGCGCTCTTCAGCCGGGCGTCCGCCGCGGGGTTGCGGTCGCCCCAGGCGCGCGGCGGGGGCAGCGTGTCGGCGGCCGGGCGGACCGGGCTGGGCAGGTCCTCGGTGGACTGGCCGCGCTCGATCGCGGCCCACCAGCGCTCGACCTCGCCTCGACTGGCGCGGCCGGTGAAGTCGCGGCGGCCGGAGAGCTGGCCGAGACTGGCGGGGACGTTGCGGGAGACGGCGACGATCGAGGAGTCCGGGATCAGGCGGCCGGGGGCGATGTCGCGCTCGCGGGCGAACGCGTCGCGCGCCAGCCAGAGCTCGCGGGCGATGGCGAGGGCGCGCGGGCCGCGGAGGGCGTGCATGCCGGAGAGGCGGCGCCACGGCTCGGCGGGGACCGGCTTCGGCTGCCGGGCCAGGGTCGCCTCGAACTCCTCGCGGGCGATGCGGGTCTTGCGCGCCTCGATGAGCATCTGCTCCATCCGGTCGCGCAGGTCGACGAGCAGCTCGACGTCCTTCGCGGCGTAGACGAGCCAGCTCTGCGGGAGGGGGCGGGTCGACCAGTCGGCGGCCGAGTGCTCCTTCGCGAGGTGGATGCCCAGCAGATCCTCGACGACGGCGCCGAGGCCGACCTTGGGCAGGCCGAGCAGGCGGGCGGCGAGCTCGGTGTCGAAGATCCGCTCCGGGTCGAGGCCGACCTCGCGCAGGCAGGCCAGGTCCTGGCTGGCCGCGTGCAGCACCCACTCCTCGCCGCCGATGACGGCCTGGAGGGCGTCCATCCGGCCGATCGCGGGCGGATCGAAGAGGAACGCGCCGGCGCCGCGGCGGTAGACCTGGATCAGGTACGCGCGCTGCGAGTAGGTGAAGCCGGAGGCGCGCTCGGCGTCGACGGCGACGGGCCCCTCGCCGGCGGCGAGGGCGTCGACCGCGGCGAGGAACTCGTCGGGGGTGGAGAGGACACGGTAATCAGTCACGGTTGTTCCGTCGGAAGGCGAGCGAGGTCACGCCGTCGCCCGATACGGGCGGGAGGCCCGCGAGCATGCACAACAGCTCCCCCCACCCTTCCACGTGCGGAGCGAGCTGTGCATCCTCGGGGCTCCAGGAGGCCCGGATCTCGATCTGCGCGCCGTCGCCCTGGGCGGCGAGCTCGCCGAACCCGGTGGAGAGCACCTTCGTGGCGGTGCCGGACGCCGCGGTGTAGAACGCGCCGCGGACGTCGAGCGCATCGATCAGCCAGGACCAGGCGACCTCGGCGAGGAACGGATCGGTGCCGATCTCGATCTCGAGCGGGGCCTGGGCGAAGCAGACGACGCGGAACGGGCCGCCCCACTGCTCCGGCTCCTCCGGGTCGTAGAGCAGGATGAACCGGCCGGTGCCGAGCTCGGAGTCGCGGCCGTGGGCGCGCGGCGAGACGTCGCCGGAGAGGGCGAGCGCGTAGGGAGCGAGGCCGGTGGGCGAGGCGATCTCGGCGACGGTGAGCTCGGAGCGCGTGCTCGCCCGGCGGATCGACTCGGCTGCAGCCCGGAACTCCTCGGGGAGCTGGGACGGGGCTGGGAAGTCGGGCACGATCGCAGACTAGAGTTCCCGCATGCTCGAAGCCCGCAGGCACGCCGCGGAACGCGGGCGCACCGGTCTGGTCGTCGCCGGGCTGCTGGCGGTTCCGGCGCTCGCGGCGGCGACGGCCCTCGGCGCGGGAGCCCTGACGACCGCCTTCGTCCGCGGGGTCGTCACCCCGCCCTCCCGGCGCGCGCAGGACGCGCGGGTGCTCGCCGTGCGACGGGAGGTGGGCGAGATCGAGCTCGCGGCCGACCGCGAGACGGGCGTGCGCGGCGGGTTCTCCCTCTGGTTCGACCACGGGCGCGGGCACGCGCGGATCGGGCGGCTGCTGGCGACCGGGCGGGGCCGGGTCGTCCGGGAGCTGCTCGCCGTGGACCGCGGCACGCTGCGGCCGGGTGCGCGCGGGCGGGTCAACGGCTGGCTGCTGCCCTCGCCGCGCGCGACCGGGCTGCGCTTCACGGCGGAGGAGGTGCCGACGCAGTTCGGCGCGGCTCCGGCCTGGCTCTTCCCGGCCGAGGACTCGGACGTCTGGGCGATCCACGTGCACGGACGTGCGACGACACGGGAGGAGACGCTGCGCGGCACGTCCGTCTTCCACCGGGCCGGGCTGACCTCGCTGGTGGTCTCCTACCGCAACGACGGCGACGCTCCGGCGAGCCCCGACGGCCGCTACGGCCTGGGCGAGACGGAGTGGCGCGACGTCGACGCCGCGATCCGCTTCGCCGAGCAGCGCGGCGCTCGCGCGGTCGTGCTCGTCGGCTGGTCGATGGGCGGCGCGATCGCGCTGCAGACCGCGCTGCGCTCGAGCCGCCGCGATCTGATCACCGGGCTGGTGCTCGACTCGCCGGTGATCGACTGGCGGGAGACGCTGCGCGGGCAGGCGAGACTGCGCGGGATCCCGGTGCCGATCGCCGCGCTCGCGCTGACCGTGATGCAGCAGTCGTGGTCGGTCGCGCTGACCGGGCAGAGCAGCCACATCCCGCTGGCCGGGCTGGACCTGGTCGAGCGGGCCGCGGAGCTGACCGCGCCGATCCTGCTGCTGCACAGCGTCGACGACGACTTCGTGCCGAGCGGTCCCTCCGAGGCCCTCGCGGCGGCGCGGCCGGACCTGGTCGAGCTCGTGCTCTTCCACGGTGCGCGGCACACCCGGCTGTGGAACGACGACGCGGCGCTCTGGGAGGGCTCGGTCCAGGGCTGGCTGCGCGAGCGCGCGCTCAGCCGGTCCGGCTCCAGCGCGCGTAGGTGAAGCCGGCGTCGTCGGCGGCGAGCGCGGTGAGGGAGTAGGCGTCGTCGAGGCGCGCGTCCGTCGCCGCCACCGGCAGCCCGGGGAGCACCACGCGGGGCGCGGTGGTCAGGCAGATCTCGTCGACGCGTCCGGAGGCGAGGAACTGGCCGGAGAGCGACGCGCCGCCCTCGCAGACGACGCGCTCGAGCCCTTCGGCGCTCAGGGCGGCCAGGATCGCGTCGACGGCCATCCGCCCGCCCTCGGCCGGCACCCGGACGATCTCGACGCCGCGGGGGAGCCCCGCCGGAGCACCGCCGCCGGCCGGCAGGAGCAGGAGCACGCGCGCGCCCTCCTGCAGCTCGAGCCGGTGGCCGGCCAGATCGCCCGTCGCCGACACGATCGCGAGCGGCGAGCGCTTCGGCACGCGGTACCCCTCGGCGCGGACGCTCGCGGCGCCGACCAGCACGACGTCGGCCTGCGCGCGGATCACGCCGAGGATCGTGCGGTCGACGCGGTTGGTCAGCGTCTCGCTCGTGCCGTCGGAGCCGATGCTCGAGCCGTTGAGGCTCGCGATCATGTTCAGGCGCACGCGGACGTGCTCGGCGGGCCGGTAGGCCGTCTCGATCGCCGCTCGCGCGCCGTCGTCACCGAGACGGATCGCCGGGCCGGCGGGGACGAGCGGCCGGAGGATCACGCGGCGAGGTGCGCGCGGATCTGGCGCTTGGTGCGACCGAGCAGGGCGCTCATCCCGCGCAGCCGCAGCGGCGAGACGGCCTGGGAGAGGCCGATGGTCTGCGGGAAGTCGTCTGGCACGGCGAGCACCTGCTCCGGGGTGAGGCCGTCGAGCCCCTGGGCGAGGATCGAGGCGAAGCCGCGGGTGGTCGGCGCCTCCCGCGGTGCCGTCGCGTGCAGGTGGATCACGTCGCCGTCGAACTCGACGACGATGAAGACGGGCGACTGGCACTCCTCGACGCGCTCGAAGAGATCGGGGTGGTCGCGGTAGCGCTCGGGCAGCTCGGGCAGCTCGTTCGAGAACTCGAGGAGGAGCTGGAGCCGCTCCGGCTTCTCGAGGGCGAGGAACTCGTCCCGGATCTCGCGGAGCGCGGGCCCGAGGTCGTCGGTGGTGGGCGTGTCGGCAGTCATCGGGATCATTCTTCCATCCGCCGGGCGGCGGGACGCAGGGGAGAGGGCCCCGGCACGGGTGTGCACGGGGCCCTCGGAGACGCTCGGCGCTGACGGGTCGGCGCTGACGGGTCGGCGCTGACGGGTCAGCGGGGCGCGGGCGCCTCGCCGGGCTCGGCGCCCTGCACGATCGGGACGCGGACCGCGCTGCCCCACTCCGTCCAGGAGCCGTCGTAGTTCTTGACGCCCTCGAAGCCGAGCAGGTGGGTGAGCACGAACCAGGTGTGCGAGGAGCGCTCGCCGATGCGGCAGTAGGCGATCACGGTGTCGCCGTCGGCCAGGCCGGCGCCGTCGCGGTAGATGCCGTTCAGCTCGTCGAGGGAGCGGAACGTGCCGTCCTCCGCCGCGGCCCTGCCCCACGGCACGTTCTGCGCGCTGGGGATGTGGCCGGCGCGCAGGGCGCCCTCCTCCGGGTAGGCCGGCGCGGTGGTGCGGGCGCCGGAGAACTCCTCGGGGGAGCGGACGTCGATCAGCGGGTTGCCGAAGTGGGCGAGCACGTCCTCCTTGAAGGCGCGGATCGCGCTGTCGCTGCGCTCGACGGTCGGGTACTCGGCCGCGGCCGGGGTCGACGCATCGGTCGTGATCGGCCGGCCGTCGGCGATCCACTTGTCGCGGCCGCCGTCGAGCAGGCGGACGTCCTCGTGGCCGAAGAGGGTGAAGACCCAGAGGGCGTAGGCCGCCCACCAGTTGTTCTTGTCGCCGTAGATGACGACGGTGCTGTCGCGAGCGATGCCCTTGCCGCCGACCAGGGCGGCGAACGCGGCGCCGTCGATGTAGTCGCGCTGGACCGGGTCGTTGAGGTCGGTGTGCCAGTCGATCTTGACCGAGCCGGGGATGTGGCCGGTCTCGTAGAGCAGCACGTCCTCGTCCGACTCGACGACCACGAGCCCCGGGGTGCCGAGGCGCTGCTCGAGCCACTCGCCGCTGACGAGTCGTTCGGGGTGCGCGTAGGCGGCGAACTTGGGCGACGGATCGAGTTCAACGGACAAGAGGGACCTCCGGGATGGTGCGCGATGCGCGGGCGTGGTGCTCGAATGGGCGGCGGTGCGAGCGGGCTACGCTGGAGCCCGCCCTCAGCGACAGTACGCGCCCTCGTGCGCGGGTGCACGGACGGCGCCGTAAGAGTTCGACACAGTGCCCGGCCCCTGCCCGGACGCAGGATGCGAGAGCGCGTGACCCCCGACGACGTCCGTTCGACGAGCAGCCTGACGACCCGGTCGCCGCAGATCAGCGGCCACGAGATCGCCTCGACCCTGGTGCCGCCGCGGCAGTTCGAGGGAGCCACCTTCGAGAGCTACCGGCCCGATCCGGAGTACCCCTCGCAGGCGGAGGCCGTCGAGGCGCTGCGGGCGTTCGCGGCCGGCGGCGGGTCGGCGAAGGGCGGCGGCGGGTTCCTCGGCTTCGGCCGGAGGAAGGCGCCGGCGGTCAAGCCCGGCGTGTACCTCGACGGCGGCTTCGGCGTCGGCAAGACCCACCTGCTCGCGGCGATCTGGCACGCGGTGCCCGGCCGCACCTACTTCGGCACCTTCATCGAGTACACCGCACTGGTGGGCGCGCTCGGCTACGCGGCGACGGTGTCGCTGCTCAAGGGCTCGGCGCTGCTCTGCATCGACGAGTTCGAGCTCGACGACCCGGGCGACACGATGCTGATGACGCGGCTGCTGGGCGAGCTGGTCGCCTCCGGCACCCGCATCGCTGCGACCTCGAACACGCCGCCGAACGCGCTCGGGGAGGGCCGCTTCGCCGCTGCCGACTTCCTCCGCGAGATCCACGCGATGGCGGAGCACTTCCAGACCATGCGGATCGACGGCACCGACTACCGCCGCCGGGACATCGAGGGCCACGCGGTCACCCGCACCGACGCCGAGATCGACGAGCTCGTCGCGTCGGCGCCCGCCGGGGCGGTCGTCACCGACGACTCCTTCCGGGCGGCGGTCGATCACCTCGGCTCGGTGCACCCCTCGCGCTACATCAAGGTGATCGACGGGGTCGACGCGATCGTGCTGCGCGACGTCGCCACCCTCACCGACCAGACCGACGCGCTGCGGCTCGTCGCCTTCATCGACCGGGTCTACGACGCGCAGATCCCGGTGCTCGCCTCGGGCGTCGCGCTCGACGAGGTCTTCGGCGGGGACATGCTCAGCGGCGGCTACCGGAAGAAGTACCTCCGCTCGATGTCGCGGCTCATCGCGCTGACGTCGATGCGCGCCTTCGGCTGACGATCCCGAGGAGCACCGGGGGATTCCGGAGCGAGCGCACGGGTGCCGCCCGGCTGATCGGCGGCGCGCCGTAACGCGCTGTTTACACGGGCGGCCCGCTCGTAACATCCGCGAAACCTCGTGCCGCACGGGACGTAACGTCGCGCGACCAGACTGTCGGCTACCCGAGGTGACCCGACACCCCCGTGTCCTCCCGAAGCCTCTTCGGGGTCGTGCAGCGACTGCCGACCCGCATCGGGCTCCGCACTGCCCACTCCCTGCACGACTCTGCTCACTCACACGACTCTGCTTACTCACGAGAGGTTCAACAATGGATCAAGGCAATACCGCGTTCCTGCTCCTGGCGGCGGCGCTGGTCCTGCTCATGACCCCCGGGCTCGCCTTCTTCTACGGCGGCCTCGTCCGCGCGAAGAGCGTCATCAGCATGATGATGCTGAGCTTCGGCGCGATGGGCCTGATCGGCGTGCTGTGGGTGCTCTACGGCTACGCGATCACCTTCTCCAACGCGGGTGTCGGCGACTTCGTCGGCATCGACGGCCTGATCGGCATCGACCTCAGCCAGCTCGGCCTCGCCGGTGCCTACGCCGAGGCCCAGGGCGACATCGAGACGGCCTTCCCGACCCTCGCCTTCGCCGCCTTCCAGGCGACCTTCGCGATCATCACCGTCGCGCTGATCTCCGGTGCGATCGCCGACCGCGCCAAGTTCGGCGCCTGGATGGTCTTCGCCGGCGTCTGGGCGACCATCGTCTACTTCCCGGTCGCCTCGTGGGTCTTCAACTTCACCCTCGGTGACGAGGGCGTCGTCGACGGCGGCTGGATCGCCTACAACGTCGGCGCGATCGACTTCGCCGGTGGCACCGCGGTGCACATCAACGCGGGTGCTGCGGCCCTGGCCCTGGCGCTCGTCCTCGGCAAGCGCGTGAACTTCACCAAGGGCGCGCACCAGCCGCACAACCCGCCGTTCGTGCTCCTCGGCGCCGGCCTGCTCTGGTTCGGCTGGTTCGGCTTCAACGCCGGCTCCGAGCTGGCGGCCGACGGCTTCGCGGCGATCGCCTTCCTCAACACCATCGCCGCTCCCGCCGCCGCGATCCTCGGCTGGCTCGTGGTCGAGAAGATCAAGGACGGCAAGCCCACCTCGATCGGTGCCGCCTCCGGTGCCGTCGCGGGTCTCGTCGCCATCACCCCCGCCTGCGCGAGCCTCTCGCCGTTCTGGGCGATCGTCCTCGGCGTCATCACCGGTGCGGTCTGCGCCCTGGCGATCGACCTCAAGTACAAGCTCGGCTACGACGACTCGCTCGACGTGGTCGGCGTGCACCTCGTCGGTGGCCTCATCGGAACGCTCTACATCGGCTTCTTCGGCACCGACGTCGGCCTCTTCCTCACCGGTGACGCCAGCCAGCTCGGCAAGCAGGCCCTCGCGGCCTTCACGGTCCTCGTCTACTCCTTCGTGCTCACCTACGCGATCGGCTGGGTCATCCAGAAGACGATCGGGTTCCGCGTGAAGAACGAGGACGAGATCGCGGGCATCGACACCGCCATCCACGGCGAGGCGGGCTACGTCCTCGCGGACTAGCTCTCTCTCGCAGCACACCTTCTGCGCAGCACGCCCTCTGTGCCGCCCACCCCGAGGCGCCGACTCTCCCGAGTCGGCGCCTCTCGGCGTTTCATCCGGGCTAGGGTCGTCAGGTGCCCTCCTCACGCTCGGTCGTGTCCCTGCTCCTCCGACTGCTCGGCCGCTCGAGCACTCGCCGCGCCGATGCCGGCGCCGCCGCGCAGAGGCCGTATCTGACGACCACGGCACCCACTCCCGGCGCCTCCGGCGTGGGGCGCACCTCGGAGGTCGATCCGACCCGGCTGCGCGGCGTGCACCTCGGCTACGCGCCGACGCCGGACGGCGATCCGGACCCGGGCGAGGTCGTCTGGACCTGGGTGCCCTACGAGGAGGACGACGGCCGCGGCAAGGACCGGCCCGTGCTCGTCCTCGCCGTCGAGAAGGCGGGCACGGCGCTCGCGATCCGGCTCAGCTCGAAGGAGCACGACGGCTATCTCGCGGTCGGCGCCGGCCCCTGGGACCCGGAGGGTCGGCCGAGCTACGCCGATCCGGAGCGGGTGTTCCGTGTGCACCCCGCGGGGATGCGGCGCGAGGGCGCGGCGCTCGAGCGCGCGCGGTTCGACGCGGTCGCCCGGGTCGTCTCGGCGCGGTACGGCTGGCGCTGAGCCGGCACTGACCTCCGGCGGCCCCGCCTAGGCGGTCGGGGCGATCCGCACGAGCTGCGGGTACTTGGCCGTGCGGCCGTCGCCGGAGGACGTGCCGGTGAGCCGGCGCCGCAGCCACGGTGCGACGTGGTTGCGGTAGTACTGCGCCGAGCCGCCGCTCGCGGCCGGCCGCTCGGGCGCATCGTCGGCGGCGGGCGGCACCGGGAGACCCAGTGCACCGAGCACGCGGGCGCTGACGCGGTGGTGGCCGCGCGGCCCGAGGTGCAGCCGGTCCTCCGACCAGAGGGTCGGGTCGGCGAAGGCCGCATCGGTCCAGTTGTCGGCGACGACGATGTCCTGGCGCTGGCTCGTGCGGCGCAGGACGGCGGAGGTGAGGGCGTCGCCGCGGCGCTTGATCAGCCGGCCGAGCGGGAGGCGCGCGGACGGATCCGGGGCGGAGAGCGCGATCAGGGTCACGCCCTCGGCGTCGCAGCGGGCCAGGACCTCGAGGTAGCGGTCCGCGATGCGCTCGATGTCGGCGCTCGGACGCAGCATGTCGTTGCCGCCGCCGTTGAAGGAGAGGTGGGTCGGCCGCAGGGCGAGGGCGGGCTCGAGCTGCTCGTCGACGATCGGGTCGATGAGGCGGCCGCGGATGGCGAGGTTGGCGTACTCGATCGGCTCGCCGAGCGCGTCCGCCCAGCTCTGCGCGGTGAGGTCGGCCCAGCCGCGGGCGGTTCCGTCGGGGAGCTCGTCGCCGACGCCCTCCGAGAAGGAGTCGCCGATCGAGACGAAGCGGACGGCGGTCATCGGCGCGGCGATCGGGGCGGGGTTCCGGTGCGGGGCATCGTCGCACTGTAGCCCGGGAAAGCGTGTACCGTCGGCCGCATGGATCAGGACTCGCCGACCTCCGTCGAACTGCCGGACGGGGTCGGGCGCCTCGTGCTCACCGATCCGGAGACGCCGCCGAGGGACTCGCCGCGGCCCTATCTGCATCCGCTGCGGACGCCCGGCGGGCGCATCGTCAGCGACGTGCGGCCCGCGGACCACGACTGGCATCTCGGGCTGTCGCTCGCGGTGTCGAACATCACCATCGGCGCGGACGAGCTCGACACGAACCTGTGGGGCGGACCGACCTGGCTGACCGGGACGGGCTACCGGCAGGTGGACAACAACGGCTCGCAGCGGCCGGAGGGTGCGGACCCGGGTGGCCTCACGCTGGGGTGGTTCGATGCGCACGGGCGGCGGTTCCTCGACGAGCGGCGGCGCCTGAGTGTCCGCCGGCTCGGGGACGCGACGGTGCTGCGGATCGAGAGCCGCTGGCGGGCGCTCGGGGAGCGGCTGGTCTTCGGGTCGCCGACCACGGCGGGGCGGCCGGACGCGGGCTACGGCGGGCTGTTCCTGCGGCTGGACCCGTCGTTCGACGGGAGCACGGTGAGCGGACCGGACGGGGCTGTCGCGGAGCCGATGGGGACGGTGTCGCGTTGGCTCGCGGTTGTGGACGGGAGCACGACGGTCGCTTTGCGGGCGGACGAGGGCAACCCCGTCGATCCGACGACGTGGTTCGTGCGGACGAGCGAGACGCCGATGCTGTGCGCGGCGCCGTTCTTCGGCGCGACGTGGACGCTGGAGGCGGGCGCCGAGGCGAGCTGGAGCTGGCAGCTGCTGCTGGCGGATCGGGTGCTGGGCGCGGCGGAGATCGAGGCGAGCTGGGGGCGGGGCGCTTGAGTGCTCGCGGGGCGGGTCTCGATACGCCGCTGTGCGGCTACTCGACCAGCATGAACGGGGCGGGTCTCGATACGCCGCTGTGCGGATACTCGACCAGCATGAAGGGTGCGCGCGACTCATGGTGACCGAGTAGCCCGCGGAGCGGGCGTATCGAGATCCGACGGCGTCGGAGGACGGGTCTGCAGACATCCCTGCTGACGGGGGGCGGGTCTCGATACGCCGCTGCGCGGCTACTCGACCAGCATGGGGCGGCTACCCGACCAGCATGGAGGGGCCGCTGCGCGGATGCGTGAGCAGCGCGACGGGGCGGTGCCCCGGGAGGTGAGGAGAGGGACATGGAGCGAGGCGGGAAGCTGGTGCTGCACGGCGCGCGGAAGGTGGACGCGGCGGGGGCCGTCGAGGACTTCTGGCTGCTCGCGGACGAGGGCGTCATCGTCGAGGTCGGGACCGGGCGCGGCTGGGAGCGGGCGGCGGAGGGCGCGCGGGTGCACGACGCGGCCGGGCTGACGGCGACGCCCGGCTTCGTCGATCTGCACGTGCACGGCGGGGCGGGGCGCAGCTTCGACGAGGGCGCGGACGGGATGCGGGCGGGGCTCGCGCTGCACCGCGCGCACGGGACGACGCGCTCGCTGGTCAGCCTGGTCTCGGCGCCGGTCGGCGAGCTGGAGGCGTCGCTCGACGCGGTCGCGGCGCTGGCGCGGGAGGATCCGCTGGTGCTCGGCGCGCACCTGGAGGGGCCGTTCCTGGCGCCGTCGCGGCGCGGGGCCCACGATCCCGGGGCGCTGATCGCGGCGGGCCCGGAGGTCGTCGCGCGGCTGCTCGATGCGGCGCGCGGGTGCCTGCGCCAGATCACGATCGCTCCGGAGCTGCCCGGGGCCCTCGCCGCGATCGAGCAGCTCAGCGCGGCGGGCGTGGTCGTCGCCGTCGGGCACACCGAGGCGGACGCCGCGACCACCCGGGCGGCGTTCGAGCGCGGCGCGCGGCTGGTCACGCACGCGTTCAACGCGATGCCGGGCATCGGGCACCGCGCGCCGGGGCCGATCCCGGTGGCGCTGGCCGACGAGCGGGTGGTGCTGGAGCTGATTCTGGACGGCGAGCACGTGGACGCGGACGTCGCTCGGATCGCGTTCGCGTCGGCGCCGGGCCGGATCGCGCTGGTCACCGACGCGATGGCGGCGGCGGGAGCCGGGGACGGCGCGCACCGGATCGGCCGGCTGCGGGTCGACGTCCGGGAGGGCGTCGCGCGGCTGGAGGGCACCGAGACGCTCGCCGGGTCGACGCTCACGCTCGACGCGGCCGTGCGCCACGCGGCCGGGGCGGTCGGCCGGCGGCTGGAGGCGGCGATCGGCGCCGTCACGGCGACGCCGGCGCGGGTGCTCGGCGAGGAGGACGGGCTCGGCGCGCTCGCGGTCGGACGGGCGGCCGACGTGGTGGTGCTCGACGACGCGCTGCGGGTGCAGCGGGTGTGGGCCGCGGGCGAGCCGGTGCCGACGGGCTAGAGCCTCCGCGGCTCGATCCGCAGCTCGATCCGCAGGGGCGCTCCGCTCCGCAGGTCGACCGCGAGCGTGCGCGGGTCGAGCTGCAGCACTCCGGCCGCGGATCCCCGCAGCTCGACGTCGACCGGGAGGCGCACGAGGACGCGCTCGCCCAGGCGCGCCGCGGCCGCGTCGGCGGGGCTCCGCAGCACGCACTCGACCGACTCGGGCGACCAGGCGAGCGACTCCACGCGGAGTGCGCCGCGCAGGTGCAGACCGGTGATCCTGCCCTCGGTCCAGCGCGCGGGCAGCGCGGGCAGGAGGCGCAGAGTCGCGCCGTCGGACTGGGCGAGCATCTGCACCACGAGCGCCGGCAGGCCGCCCGCGGCGTCGACGTTGAGGATCGCGTCGGCGTCGTGGGTCGGCATCATGTTCGGGCGCCAGTGCAGGCGGGCGAGCCAGTCGACGCACTGGAGCGACGACTCCGCATCGCCCAGGGTCGCGGCGGCGAGGCCGGCCTGGACGAGCCCGAAGGCCATCTCCATCCGGCCGGGCGGGGCGGTCGGCTCCTCCGCCCGCCAGCGCAGCCGGGCGCGGACGGCCTCGAGCGCCGCGGCTGCGACGGTGGGATCGGCGGCGTCCGCGTCGCCCTCGTACCACCAGGGGTAGAGGTGCGAGGCGTGGCGGTGCTCCGGGCGGTCGGTGAGCGCGGGGTCGAGCCACTCGGCGAGCTGCCCGTCGGGGCTGATGCGGGCGCGGGGCAGTCGCGCGGCGAGCGCGTCCCACCGCTCCGCCCGGTCGTCCTCGTGGCCGAGCAGCCGCTCGATCCGCGCCGCGATCGTCAGGGCGTCGCGGATCATCGCGATCTCGGACGCGGCGTCGCGGGTGATCGGCGTGCCCTGGTCGCCCGGCCGGTTCTCGGGGGAGTAGCCGGGGGAGACGTGCGCCGTGCCGTCCTCGTCGAGCACGAGGGCGTGCTCGTAGCAGGCGACGACCTCGCGGGCGAAGGGCCGGGCCCAGCCGCGGAGGAACTCCTCGTCGCCGGTGAGGGACCAGTGGTCCCACGCCGTCCGCAGGATCCAGCCGCCGCCGCCGAGCCAGTACTGCAGCGGGTACTCGGGCGTGAAGTGGTTGGCGCGGCCGTGTCCGGAGATCCGGGTGGGCAGCAGGAAGCCGGGGGCGCCGAGGATCCGCTCGGCGTTCCGCCGGTAGTCGTCCTCGTGCTCGGCGACCGCGGTGAAGAACGAGCGCAGCAGCTCGGGAGTGCCGGTGGCGCCGAGCGAGGCGATGCCGCCGTTCTGCACGTTGCCGTTGAGCGTGTAGTCGGAGGACCAGGCCGGCGCCCAAGAGCCGGCCCAGACGCCCTGCAGGCTCGCGGGCAGCTCGCCGGTGGCGGCGATGATCGCGTGCCGGCCGGCGGCGTAGGCGCGCTCGATCAGCTCGTCGTCCGCGGCGGGATCGGCGCGCACCTCCTCGATGCTCCGCCCGGTCGCGGCGCCGAGTGAGAACGCGGAGGCGCCGACGAGTCGCTCGTGCGGGGTGGTCGCGGCGGCGAAGCGGGCGAGCACCGGGGGCGCTGCGGGGGCCGGCGCGGTCGAGGTGACCGCGATCCGGAGCTCCAGCTCGAGCTCGCGGGTGCCCAGGACGCGCCAAGTGGGCCAGGCGGCGTCGCGATCGACTGCGACGGCCGCCTCGCCGCGGAGGACGCGCACGGTGACGAGGGCCGAGCGGAAGCCGGTGGGCCGGGGGTGGCGCGGCACCGTCTCGAGGGCGAGGGCCTCGCCGCCGTCGACGGCGCGGACGAGGGCGTGCTCGCGATGGTCGCGCGGGGCGTCGGGACCGAGGTCGGGCTCGGTCGGCTCGTCGGCGGGCGCGAGCTGCAGCTCGCCGGAGAACGGGAGTGCCGCGGAGACCGTCACGCGGAGCCGGTCGGCGCCGCGGTCGGCGCGGACGACGACGGTGAGGCCGGTCGGGAGGGTGAGGGCGGCGGTGCCGGCCGCGTAGTCGACGGAGCGGGACCGGGCGCCGGTCGCGCCGGTCGGGTCCGTCGTGAGCGCCAGTCGCAGTACCCCCGCCGGCACGAGCGGATCGGCGTCGAGCAGCGCGCCGTCGTGTCCCTCCTCGGCCCAGGCGGCCCGGTGCCACTCCTCGATCCGGCCGGCGTCCGCGTCGCTCACCGGCGGGTGCGCGAGCAGCGCGCGGATCGCGGGTAGCAGCGGCGCGAGCAGCGGCGGTCCGATCAGCGGGTCGACCGGCAGCCGCAGGCGCTCGTGCGAGAGGGAGACGACCGCGCCGACGGCGCCCTCGTGGAGCGCGGCGCCGGTCGTGCCGGTGCCGACCATCAGGCCGGTCTCCCAGCCGGTGGCGGCGGTGCTGCCGTGGAAGCCCGGGGTGGCGTCGACGGCGCTCACCGGGGCGTGATCGCGAGCCGGAGGCGGCGCGGCTCGGTCGTGGAGCCGCCGAGGAGGATCCGGGTGCCGGCGATACGGTCGGCGCCGCCGACGTAGCCGAACATCTCGCCGTCGTCGAAGACGGGCGGCAGGCCGTCGCCCGGATCGGTGCCGATCGCGAGAACGGCGGTGTCCGTGCGGACGACCGCGGAATCGCCGTCGAGCCACCAGCCGTCCTCGAGCACCGCGGCGCCCGCCACCTCCGCGTCGCCGTCGATCACGAGTTCGAGGGCATAGCGCGTCTCCAGCCCGGAGAAGGAGACCCGCACGTCGATGCCTATCTCGTCGACCTCGATCGCCACCTCGGTGCGCAGCTCGACCTCGAAGCGCTCGCGCCGGGCGAAGTCCATCACCGAGAAGAAGCGGCCCTCGCTGTCGGGCACGGCGGTGACGTCCGGCGCGCCGGCACCGAGCGTGTCGTAGTAGCCGGAGACCCGCCGCTCGACGAGGACCGCGCCGCGCTCGGTCGCCTCCAGGGTCTGCGGTCGGGCGCAGCCGAGCGAGAAGAACGCGGGCGAGACCCGGAGCGAGCGCAGCACCAGGCCGTGCGCGCGGGCGCGGAGCAGGGTCGCCGAGTTAGCGAGTCCGGAGCCGATCCGGCCGGTGGCCGCGAAGTCGCTGCCGGCCGAGACGGACACCGAGAGTGGGCCCTCGCGACGGCGGAGCAGCCTGCTGACCGGGTAGCCGCGCGTGACGGAGGCGGGCGTCGCGGCGGGCTCGGGCAGAAGCGCGCCGATCTCCGGCCGGCGCAGCAGCTCGGCGAGGTGCCGCTCCGGCTCGCGCAGCACGCGCTCGAGGATCTGCCCGACGATGCGGGCGGCGTCGGCGTCGCCCTCCTCGATCGCGAGCAGGCGGTACGGCGAGAGCAGGTTCTCGACGTCGTAAGGGATTGTCTGGTCCTGGCGGCGCGAGTGGACGCACTCGATCTCGCCGTCTTCCTCGACCAGCCCGGCGATCGCGCGGAGGTTCCGCCGCACCGGATCGAGCAGGGCCGGCCGGTCGAGGTCGTGTGCGAGCGCGAGCAGGCTCGGGTTCGTGACCTCGGTGGCGTAGACGGCGCTGCGCTCGCTGTACTGGCCGTCGGCGTCGATGTCGATCCCCTCGGCGAGCCAGGCGTCGGCGCGGTCGAGGAGCGCGGCGGCGAGGGCGGCCGACGCGCCGTCCGCCGAGCGCCCGCCGTGCACGTGAACCGCGAGGGCGGCGAGGGCGCTCGCCAGCTCCCAGCGGTGGTTCGGCGTGTGCACGCCGCCCGCCAGCATCGCGGACGAGGCGGCGACCGCGATGCTGGCGAGACCGGCGCGCACCTGCTCGAACCCGGCGGGCCGGTAGCGGTCGAGCAGCTCGACGCAGCCGCAGAGGTCGTTGATCGTGAAGGCGGTGTCGGGCGGCGAGGCGAGGTTGCCGCTGCTCGAGAACAGACCGCTGTCGAGCTGCTGGGCGGCGAGGTGGCGCAGGTAGGTCTCGGCGGCGTCCCGCGACTCCGGTCCCTCGTCGTCCTCCGCGATCGCCAGGGCGACCAGGGAGGTGATGGCGCGCATGGTCGGCCGCGGACCGAGCCCGGTCAGCGGCTGCCGGGCGCGCGCGACGAACTCGTCGCAGCGCACGCGGGCGTCCGCGACCAGCCGGGCGGCGTAGGGGGCGTCGGCGACGGGGATCACGGGGTCTCCTCGGGGGAAGGAACGGAGGCGGGGGTGAGGCGCAGGCTGACGATCTCGAACGGCCGGAGTTCGAGTGCGATCCGCCCGGAGGCGAGGCCCAGCAGGGCCGTCCCCTCGACGTCGCGGTCGAGCAGGTCGACCTCGCGCGCGCCGCTGAGCGCAGGCGCGACGACGAGTGCGGTTCGGACGCGTCCGCCGAGCGCCTCGTGCAGCCGCACGATCACGTCACCGCTGCGGTCGGCGGCGAGGGTGACCGTGTCGACGACGACGGCCGGATCCTCGACGGCGACGAGCGGCTCCGGGACCGACCGCCCGACGACCGTGCGCGGGGCGGTGCTCGCGGCGAAGCCGGCCCGGACGGCGTCCGCGATGCCGGGCGCGACCGTGAGCGTGCTGAGGAACGCGTGCTCGCCCTGGTCCGCCTCCGGATCGGGGAAGGTCGGCGCGCGCAGCAGCGACTGGCGGACGACGGTGCTCACTCGGCCGTCGTCGATGGTGCGCTGGACGTCGTAGCCGTAGACCGCGTCGGAGGCCACCGCGACGCCGAACGCCGGCTCGCCGACGTGCAGCCAGCGGTGCGCGCAGATCTCGAACCTCGCCGCCTCCCAGCTGGTGTTGGTGTGCACGGGCCGGCGCACGTGGCCGAACTGCGTCTCGGCCGAGGAGTGCTCGGCGTGCACGTCGAGCGGGAAGGCGAGCTTCAGCAGCTTCCGCCGCTCGTGCCAGTCGACGACGGTGCGGATCCGGACCGCGGGCTCGCGCGGATCGAGCGCGATCGTCTGGGTCGCCGAGCTCGCGCCGAAGCTGCGGCGCACGACGACGCTCGCGCCGTCCTCGCCGAGCTCGACCGTGCCCTCGAGCAGGTCGACGACCGTCTCGCGGTAAGCGGCGTCGAGGTCCCAGGCGTCCCACTGGTTGGGCTCGTCGCGGTGCAGCTGCAGCAGATTCGCGACCCGCCCGGCCGGCAGCAGCTCGCGCCCCGAGGCGCGGTCGACGATGCTCGAGACGAGCCCCTGCCCGGTGACCACGACGACGAGGTACGGCGACTCGAGCACGAAGCCCTCGCCGGCGGCGCGCACGGAGAGTCCCACGGCGGCCTCCACCGCAGCCCCGCCCCGCGCCGGCACCCCGCCGACGGCGACCGGCGCCGCGTTCAGCGCGATCCGCAGCTCGCCCGGCCCGATGAGCACCGCGAGCCGCTCGGCGATCATCCGCTCCAGCGCCTCCGTCACCTCGGCGTGCGTCCGCTCCGCCTCGCGGTGCACCCAGGCGATCGCGGTGCCGGGGAGGATGTCGTGGAACTGCAGCAGCAGCACCCGCCGCCAGAGCGCGTCCAGCTCGTCGAACGGGAACGGGACGCCGTGCCGCAGGAACGCGACGCTCGCCCAGTACTCCGCCTCGGCGAGCAGCCGCTCGTTGCGGCGGTTGCCCTGCTTGGTCCGCGCCTGCGAGGTGAGGATGCCGCGGTGGAACTCGAGGTACATCTCGCCGGACCAGACCGGCGGGTCGGTGTACTCGGCTTCGGCGGCCTCGAAGAAGTCGTGCGCGGGGGAGAACTCGAGCCGCGGCGAGCCCTCGAGATCGGACTGCAGGCGCACGAGCGCCATCATCTCGCGGGTCGGCCCGCCGCCGCCGTCGCCGTAGCCGAACGGCATCAGCGAGCGCGTCGCCCGCCCGTGCTCCTGGAAGTTGCGGACGATGCGCGCCAGCTCGGTCGGCCGCAGGTCACCGCTGTAGGTGTTCGAGGGCGGGAAGTGCGTGAAGATCCGCGAGCCGTCGAGCCCCTCCCAGACGAAGGAGTGGTGCGGCATCGCGTTGGTCTCGTTCCAGCACATCTTCTGCGTGAAGAACCAGCGCAGTCCCGCCTTCCGCAGCAGCTGCGGCAGCGCGGCGGAGTAGCCGAAGGAGTCCGGCAGCCAGCCGACCTCGCTGATCGCACCGAACTCCTCCTGGAAGAAGCGGGCGCCCTGCTGCAGCTGGCGCACCAGCGACTCGCCGGAGGGCAGGGTCACGTCGGACTCGACCCACATGTTGCCGACCGGCACGAAGCGGCCCTCGCGGACCCGCTCGGCGATGCGGGCGAAGATCCCGGGGTGGTGCTCCTTCATCCAGGCGAACTGCTGGGCGGAGGAGCAGGTGAAGACGGCGTCGGGGTCGCGGTCCATCAGGTCGAGCACGTTGGAGAAGGTGCGCGCGCACTTGCGGACCGTCTCGCGAGTGGGCCAGAGCCAGGCGGAGTCGATGTGCGCGTGGCCGGTCGCCGAGATGCGGTGCGCGGAGTGCGCGGCCGGGGCGGCGAGCAGCGGCGCGATCACGGTGCGTGCGTCGGCGACGGTGCCGGCGAGGTCGTCGGGGTCCAGGGCGTTCAGCGCGCGGGTCAGCCCGGCGAGGATCTCGTGCCGGCGCGGTTCGGACGCCGGCAGCTCGTCGTGCAGGCCGCGGAGGACGCTCAGCTCGAGGCCGAGCCGCTCGGCGACCGTGTCGACCAGCACGAGCGAGAAGCGACCGAGCCGGTAGAGCGGCGCGGTGGGCGCCGTCGCCCGGTCGCCGTAGGGGGTGGGCGAGAAGCCGCCCGGGCCGGCGAAGTCGTTCCCACCGGTCAGGTCCGGGTTCGAGGCGCCCTCCACCCAGATCAGGAACGACTCCCCGGCGGCGGCGTCGAGCGGCACGTGGTGGTTGCGCGGCTCGAGCCCCTTGAGCACCCGGCCGTCGGCGGCGCGCGCGAGACCCTCGCACTGGAAGCCGGGCTTGGCCCGGTCGAAGCCGAGGTCGAGCGAGAGCTCGATCCGGAACCTCTCGCCCGCGTCGCCCCAGGCGGGGGGCACGGACCCGGACACCCGGAACCAGGTGGTGTCCCAGGCGGTGCCCCACGGCGCCCCGGGCTCGATCGGCTGGTAGCGGTTGCGCGGATCGGTCGCGGTCTCGAAGGCGACCGGCTCGCCGGCGGCCGTCCACGCGGCGACGGCGAGCGGGATCCGCTCGGTCGTCACCGCGAGGGGGAGGCGCTCGGCGAGGAAGCGGTCGACGCGGGCGGCGGCCTTGACCGAGTCGTGGTGCATCAGTCGCGCAGCCCCGCGTTGATGTCGGACCCGGTGATGTACTTCTGGAACACCAGGTAGATCGCCACCAGCGGCAGCATCGAGAGCACCGAGGCCGAGAGCAGGATCGCCCAGTCGATGTTCTGGGCGCCGATCAGCTGGCGCAGCGCGATCTGCAGGGTGAAGTTCTTCGGGTCGCTGAGGATGATCAGCGGGAAGATGTAGTCGTTCCAGCGCCACTGGAACGAGATGATCGACAGCGTCAGGATGATCGGCTTCGACAGCGGCAGCATGATCCGGAAGAAGATCGAGAGCTCGCGCGCCCCGTCGATCCGGGCCGCGTCGAGCAGCTCGTCCGGCACCGTGATGAAGAACTGCCGGAACATGAAGACGCCGGTCGGCGTGAGGATCGACGGCATGATGATGCCCATCAGGGTGTTGTACAGGCCGAGGTCGCGGACCACGGTGAAGACCGGGTTGAGGATGACCTCGCCGGGCAGCATCGTCGTGGCGAGGATGCAGAGCGCCAGCACGCTCAGCCACGGCGACTTGTACTTCGCCAGGGCGTAGCCGGTGGTCGCGCTGAAGAACACGGTCAGCAGCGTGGTCAGCGTCGCGACGACGAAGGTGTTCGAGAAGTAGCGGACGAAGTCGACCCGCTCCAGCGCGCGCTGGTAGCCGTCGAGCGTCCACTCGCGCGGCAGCAGCGAGAGCGGGTAGGTGAAGAGGTCGCCGCCGCCCTTGAACGAGCTGAGCAGGAACCAGAGCAGCGGGAAGAGCGTGAGGATCGCGATCGCCCAGAGCATCGCGGTCGGGCCGATCGAGCGGCGGAACTCGCCGGTCTTCTTCCGGGTCAGCGGCGCGGGCGCGGCCGGCGTGCGCTTCGGGCGAGACGTGCGGGCGGGGGCGGGGGTCGTGGTCACCATGCCTGGCTCCTCTTGCTGATGGCGAGCTGGACGGCGGCGATGATCAGCAGGATCACCAGCAGCACCATCGAGGCGGCGCTGGCGTAGCCGACGTTCGACTGCGCGAATCCGGTCTGGAAGATGTACTGGACGATGAGCTGGTTCTCGGTGCCCGGCCCGCCGTTGTTCAGGGCCTGGATCATCGCGAACTCCTTCATGTGCCCGAGCGTCGAGAGCAGGACGACGAGCAGCGTGGTCGGCGCGATGCCGGGGAGGGTGATCGAGACGAAGCGCTGCCAGGGGTTCGCGCCGTCGAGCTCGGCCGCCTCGTACTGCGAGACCGGCACGTTGTTCAGCGCCGCGATGAACAGCAGCATGTTGAACGCCGCGCCGCCCCAGGCGGAGGCGAGGATCACGACGAAGAGCGAGAGGTCGGCGTTCGAGGACCACGGCACGGCGCCGCCGCCGAGCGAGGTGATGGCGAAGTTGACGAAGCCGAAGCTCTCGCCGAACATCCAGCGCCAGATCACACCCGCGACGATGGGGGAGACCAGCCAGGGCAGGAAGAAGATGATGCGGGCGCCGATCTTGCCCCTGGCCCGCGCGTTGTTCAGCGCGACGGCCATCAGCAGGGAGAGGCCGCAGGCGAACGGCACCGAGAACAGCGCGTAGACGAGGGTGCGGCCGACCGCGGCGTAGAAGACCGGGTCCTGCGCGAGCGCCGTGTAGTTGTCGAGGCCGACGAACTCGATGTCGCCGAAGCCCCGGTAGGAGGTGAAGGAGTACATCACGCCGAGCGCGCCGGGCCAGACGAAGAAGAGGGCGAAGAGGATCGCGACGCCGACCGTCAGCAGCACGGTGCTGACGACGTAGCGGGGGCGGCGCACCGGGCGCCGGCGCGAGCCCTTCGATCCGCGACCCGCGCCGGGGACCGTGAGGACCGCCTCCGGTGGCGAGGACGGAGTGACGAGCGGCTGAACGGTCATGATGCTCTCCTGGTCGTGCGTTCGTGCGTTGGGGAGGCGTGCGAGGGGGGAGGGCGGTGCGGGGAGGGGGCCCTGCACCGCCCGGAGGGCCGGCGGGCGCGGGGCTACTCGCCGAGGGCGGCCTGGGTCGTCGACAGGATGTTGTCGATCGTCTCGTCGACGCTCTGCTGGTCGTTGAGGTACTTGATCGTCTCGTCCTTGAGCGGCTCGGACTGGAGGAACTTGCCTTCGTAGCCGCCGATCAGCTGGTCGACCGTCTGCAGCGAGGAGACCGCGGGCGAGGCGGCGATCTCGGCGTTGTAGAGCGCGAACGCGTCCTGGTTGGCCGGGTAGTTCATCTCGAGACCGGTGACGGCGGGCAGGCAGCCGGCGATCTCGCAGTACGCGGAGTACTGCTCCGGCTGGTAGAGCCAGTCGATGAACTTCTGGGCGGCCTCCTCCTGGCCGGTGCCGTCGAACGCGACGATCCAGGAGGCGGCGCCGTAGTTGGTCGCCTTGACCGGCTGCTGCGGGGTGGGCACCGAGGCCCACTCGAACTCGGTGATGTTGGACTGGAAGTCCGCGATCTGCCAGACGCCCGAGTAGTACGACACGACCTGGCCGCTCTTGAACGTCGCGCTCGCGTCCTCGCCGGCGGTCCAGACCGACTTCGGCATGAAGCCGTCGTCGTTGAGCTTCTTGAAGTACTCCAGCGCCGTCTTGGTCTCGTCGTTCGCGGTGAAGGTGCCGCCGTCGTCGACGATGCCCTCGCTGCCGAACTCGTAGAGGAACGAGCGGAGGCGGTGCGCGGAGTTGTCCATCACCATGCCGTACTGCGCACCGGTGGCCGCCTGGACCTCCTCGGACTTGGCGACGAACTCGTCCCAGGTCCAGCTCTGCGTCTCGTCGGTGGGGTAGCTGACGCCCGCCTCGTCGAAGAGCGACTTGTTGATGAACATGCCGACCGAGGTGAGGCTGGTGGGCAGCGCCTTGACCTTGCCGTCCTCCGGGTCGGGCACGGCGAGCAGGGGCAGGATGTCCTGGTCCTCGGCGATCTGCGAGAGGTCGAGGATCTGGTCCTTCCACAGCGGGTCGACGTTGGCGGCCGCGGCGAGGGCCGGCAGGTCGTTCGCCTGGGCGCTGTTGCGCAGTCGCGTGGTGAGGTCGTCGCCCGGGACGTCGACGATCTCGACCTGGACGCCGGTCTGCTCCTCGTAGAGATCGGCCATCTTCTGATAGCCGCCCCCCTGGGTGCCGTCACCGGAGAGGACGAACTGGAGGGGGTCCGAGGCGCTCGCTCCGGAGGAGCCGTTCGCGCATCCGGCGAGAGAAGCGATCAGCACTCCCGTGCCGAGGATCGCCAGGGTGGCGCGTGCTGTCTTCTTCAACGGAACACCTTTCATGTGTCTGTCATTCGACGAGGCGCAGGTGCTTCGTCGTCGAGGCGGTAGTGCTTTCTTATCAATGCGAGACATATAGGTCAACAAGAATCTTCGAGTCGGCCGAACTCGTGATTCGCCTGTAACTCGCGGAAACACCGCCGTAACGCGGAAGTGTGCTGCACCACGCGCCACGCGACTCCCGTCTTGTCCCGCTGGCCCGGAGGTGCTTTCATGCCACTGTGACGATAAATGAGCCCCGAGCCGCAGCCCACCTCGTCGGTGTCGACGTGGGCGGGACCAAGACGCACGTCCGCCTCCTCGACACGGACGGAGCGGAGGAGGACCTGCTCCTCCCGTCCAGCACCTGGCGCTCGGGCGAGCTCTTCGCCGACCCCGAGAACCTGCCGCGACTGGCCGACGTGCTGCTGCGCCTGCGTCCCCTCGCGGCGGACGCCGTGGTGGTCCTCGGCGTGCACGGCTGCGACACCCCGGGGCAGATGCGGGAGGCGACCGCGTCGCTCTCGCTCCGCCTCGGCCGGCCCGTCACCGTCGTCAACGACGCCGAGCTGCTCGGCTTCGCGGAGCAGGAGGCGCCGAGCATCCAGATGATCGTCGGCACCGGCGCCGTGATCTGCGGCAGCACCGCGGACGGCGTCCGGATCACCGTCGACGGCCACGGCTGGCCGCTCGGCGACCGCGGCAGCGCGCACGACCTCGTCTCGACGGCGCTGCGCGAGACGCTCGTGGCCTGCGACCGCGGCATCGCCCCCGACGGTGCGGCCTCGGACCCGCTGATCGGCGCCGTCCTCACCGCGTTCGACGCGGCCGACGCCGCGACCCTCGCCGCCGAGGCCACGCGCATCGCCGGCGGCGCGGCCTGGGGCGCGTTCGCCCCGCTCGTCTTCGAGCAGGCGGCCGGCGGCTCGGCCCTCGCCGAGCGGATCGTCGCGGACGCCGCGCAGGCGCTCGCGGCAGGCGTCGCCTCGCTGGTGCGGCGCGGGGCGATCGGCTCGCTCGTCGTCGCGGGCGGCGGCGTGATCGTCAACCAGCCGGAGTACGAGCGGCGGATCCGCGAGCGGCTGGCCGAGGAGGCGCCGCAGCTGGCCTTCGTCGTCGTGCGGCGCCCGCCGGTGGTCGGCGCGATGGCGCACGCCCGGGCTCTCGAGCACGCGCAGACGCTCGCGGCGGCCGAGCGCACCCTCTCGGAGGTGGCCTCGTGAGCCTCACCGGAACCCGCGGGAGCACCGCGTTCGCCCCCGGGACCTCGGTCCGCGTCTTCGACACCTTCGCCGAGGCCTCTCGCGCCGCCGCCGATCTCGTCGCCGAGCGGATCCTCGCCGACCCGCGGGCGGTGCTCGGCGTCGCCACCGGATCCACGCCGTCGCTGCTCTACCGCGAGCTCGCCGCGCGCGTCACCGCCGGCGCACTCGACTTCGCCGGCGCCCGCGCCTTCGCCCTCGACGAGTACGTCGGCCTCCCGCCCGGGCACCCCGAGAGCTACCGCGCCGTCCTCGACCGCGAGGTGCGCCTTCCGCTGGGGATGGGCGCCGTCGAGGTCCCCGACGGCATCCGCGGTGACTACGACGCGGCGATCCGCGAGGCCGGCGGCGTCGCGCTCCAGATCCTCGGGATCGGCGGCAACGGGCACATCGGCTTCAACGAGCCCGGCACCCCGCACACCGTCGGGACGCACGTGGTGCGGCTCGCGCGGAGCACACGCGAGGCGAACGCGCGCTTCTTCGACGGGCGCCTCGAGCTGGTCCCGGAATCGGCGATCACCCAGGGCATCGCGACGATCCTGGCGGCACGCTCGCTCGTCCTGCTCGCCAGTGGCGCGGGCAAGGCCGACGCGGTGGCGCGGGCGCTGCTCGGGCCGGTCGACGCCGGCTGCCCGGCCTCGGCGCTGCAGGGTCACCCGGACGTGACGGTGCTGCTCGACCGCGAGGCTGCCTCGGCGCTGGAGCGGGAGCTCGGCTGAACCGGGAGCTCTGCTGAACCGGGCGCTCAGCTGAACCGGGCGCTCAGCTGAGGTAGGTCGCCGTCCGCGAGCGGGCGATGATCAGCTGCGCGACGCCGACGAGGGCCGCGTCGGCGCCCAGCTCGGCGGTCGTGATCCGCGGCGGGATGGTGATCCGGCCGACGAGGCGCCGCGTCACCTCCCTGATCGCGTAGTCCGGCCGGCGGGTCAGGTGCCCGGCCAGCACGATCAGCTCCGGATCGAGCACGGTGCAGAGCGCGATGCAGGAGAGGCCGATGTAGTCGAACACCTCGGCGGCCGGCGCCTGCGCGGCGGGCTCGCCCGCGGCCGCCGCGTCGAGCAGGGCGCCGAGCGGGTTGGCCGCGCCGGCCGCGTGCTCCCGGGCGTAGCCGCGCGAGAGGGCGGCGATCCGCGACTCCAGGTCGCCCTGCGTCGTGTACGGCCGCTCGAGGTGCGAGCGCTCGGTGACGAGGTAGCCGATCTCGCCCGCGGCCGAGCGCGAGCCGCGCAGCAGCGCGCCGTCGTGCACGATGCCGGCGCCGACTCCGACGCCGAGGACGTAGGTGGCGAGGCTCTGCGCGCCACGGCCGGCACCGCGCGACCACTCGCCGAAGCCGATCGCGTTCGCGTCGTTCTCGACCAGCACGGGCACGCCGACCCGGGCCTTGAGGATGCTGCCGAGCATGACGTCGCTCCAGCCGAGCTCGATCGTGTTGGTGACGCGGCCCTCCAGGCCGTGCACGATGCCCGGGATGGTGACGCCGACGCCGGCGCAGGGCTTCCGGATCTTCTGCGCGGCGGCCATCAGCAGGTCGACCATCTCGATGGTGCCGGCGAGGCGGCGATCGGCGTCCGAGCCGTCGCCGTCGAGCTCGAAGGCGAGGACCTCGTCGCGGACCGTCTTGCCGTCGAAGTCGACCAGGCGGCCGTGCGCCTGCGACTCGGAGACCTCGATCGCCGCGACCACCCGCGCGTCGCCGGCGTAGCGGTAGAGCGAGGACGGCCGGCCGCCGGAGGAGCGCTCGCGGCCGTCGAGCACGATGACGCCCTCGCCGAGCAACGCGGAGCAGAGCCGCTCGACCGTGGCGGCGCTGAGGCCGGTGTGCCGGGCCATCGCGCTGCGGGAGGAGGGGCCGTGCAGGCGGAGCGCGTCGACGATCGCCGTGCGGTTGATCTCGGTGACGACGCGGGTCGTCGCGGTGCGCGGAACCTTCATCCGACCCTCCCTCGCGGAGTTTCCCAGCATAGTGATGCGGATGGGCGCGCCGGTGCGAAGCGGGGGTCGTCAGCGCCGGTGCCACCAGCGGCCGCGGCGCTCCGGCTCCGGCGCCTCGGGCGCCGCGAACCGGGCGTTCCGGCGCTCGTTCCAGGCGGCGACCTCCGCGTCGACGTCGCGGAGCGGCGTGACCACCGGCGGGCCGCCCAGCAGCTGGCGGCGCGCCTCGACGATCCGCTTGTTGAAGTCGGCGAGCACCGCCCGCACCTCGGACTCGCGCATCAGCCGGTCGAGCTGCGCGTCCAGCTGCCGGTCCTCGGCGCGGAGCAGGAACGCGGCCGGACCGATGCCGGTGAGGTTCTCGCGCTCGATCTTGCGGCGGATCCACCAGTCCGGGTCGTGGTGCCCGCCGAGCCCCTCCAGCGGCTTGCCCGCACCCGGCAGGCCGTCGAACTCGCCGCGGCGGATCGCCTGCTGGATCGACGTCTCGATGAAGGCGGCGCGGTCCTCGGCGTTCTCGGGCAGCGAGCCGCGGCTCTCGTCGCCGGTCTCCGGGCGGCCGCCGGTCGCGCGCTCCGCGGCGTACCGGGCGGCGCGATCCCTGGCTTCGGACATGGGGCCTCCTCGTCGTCCAGGGTAGAAGAGACCGCCGACACCGGGTACCGTGCCTGGGCATGCGAGACCTCGTCTACTACCTCGCCGTCTCGCTCGACGGCTTCCTCGCCGATCCGTCGGGCGACGCCTCGGCCTTCCCGGTCACGCCGGAGATCCTCGCCGACCTCTTCGAGCGCTACCCCGAGACCTGCCCGGCGCACCTGCGCGCGGCGCTCGGCGTCACCGCGGCGCCCCGCCGGTTCGACACCGTGCTGCTCGGCCGCCGCAGCCACGCGCCCGCGGTCGACGCCGGGCTCGTCGACGGCGCGTATCCGCACCTGCGCCAGATCGTGGTGACGCACGGCGAGCTGCCCGCCTCCGACCGGGTGGAGACGATCTCGGGCGACGTCCGGGCTCGGGTCGCCGCGCTCAAGCGGGAGCCGGGGCGCGACCTCTGGCTCTGCGGCGGGGGCGACCTCGCCGCGCAGCTGATCGACGAGATCGACGAGATCCAGGTGAAGATCTCGCCCGTGCTGCTGGGCGCGGGGGTCCCGCTCTTCGGCGGACTCGCGCAGCCGGTGGCGCTCGAGGCGGTCGACCTGCGCGCGCTGCCGGGCGGGGTCGCGCTGGCGACCTACCGCAGGCGGGACAGCGATCAGCTGTAGGGCCGCACCGACACGTTCTTCCCGAGGGTCGTCCAGTCGAGACCGGGGGAGTCCTCCGGCTCGACACCGTCGGGATGCACCTGCACCACCACCGAGGTGCGCTGGGAGATCTTCAGGTCGCCCGCACCGCTGCAGCCGCTGAAGGGACCGTCGTCGCCGTCGACGATGACGCAGTGATCGTCGCCGCGGATCGACGAGCCGAGATACACGTCGACGCCCTCGGCGGTGCCGACGAAGCGCACGGAGTCCGGTTCGATCTGCTCGCTCACGTCGCCGAGATCCGGCAGCACGTCGCGCTCGTCCCGTGTGCGGTCGAAGTCCGAGTAGGGCGTCGGGCCCGCGCACCCGGCCAGCAGCGGCAGAGCGAGCAGTGCGAGCGCGGCGGCGGTGGCCCTGCGCTGGTGGTTCCGTGGCATCGCGTCCCCCTCGTGCTGCGGTCCGCCCACCCTAGGTGCGCCGCACGGTGATCAGCCAGCCGGACAGGTCCTCGTCGCCCTCGTGCTGCCGCGCGACGCCCATCGCGTACGCGTGCCCGTCGGCGTCGGGCTCCGAGCGCGGGCCCCAGTCGATCTCGGGGACCGGCCTGCGCGTGTCCGCCGTGGACCGCAGCGGCTCGAGCTCCGCGGAGCCGGGCCGGGCCGTCCAGGTGCCGTCGTCGAGCCGGGTCAGCCGGGTCCGGATCGCTGCGATGGCCGTCACGACCCCCTCGATCCAGACCGTGTCGGCGGCGCCGGTCGCGTCGCCGTAGTAGTCGAGCATCCACGGGGTCTCGTCGAGGTCGCCGCCGAAGTAGCCGCCGCGGTAGGGGACGGCGAGCCGCCGGATCCGGTCGCCGACGGCGACGATCACGCCGTCCTCGTCCAGCTCCGAGGTCGTGCAGAGCGCCTGGAGCAGGACGTCGTCCTGTGGCGGGTCCGGCGCGAAGAAGTCCATGGGGCTACCGGACCACGCGGCCCGGTCCTCGCGCAAGAAGGACGGTGGAGCGGCTCCGGCTCGCGGAATCGACTCGGGCTCGCCGGAACGGCCCGATTCGGCGAGCCGGGGCCGGTTTCACGAGCCGGAGGTGGGCTGTCCGGAGGCGGGCCGTCCGGAGGTGGGCTGTCCGGAGAGGGGCAGCGCGGTCACGGCCCGCCGAGCCAGTGGTCGATGCGGTGGTGGTCCGGGGTGAAGCCGTGCTCGACGCCCCAGAGCACGGCCTGGGTGCGGCTGGCGGCGCCGATCTTGCCGTAGACGCTGCGGATGTACGACTTGACCGTGTTCGGGCTGAGGTAGGTGAGGGCGGCGACGTCGGCGTTGCTCTTGCCCTGGGTGATCAGCGCGAGGATCTCGGACTCGCGGTCGGTGATGCCCTCGTGGCGGCCCGGCCAGTCGAGGCCCGGGGCGGTGCCCGCGCGGCGGGGCGGCTCGCTGACGACGAGCTCGCCGGAGCGGACGGCCTCGAGGGCGGCGACCAGCTCGCGCGCCGGGAGGGTCTTCGAGAGGTAGCCGCGCACGCCCTGCTCGAGCGCGTCGGCGACGAGGTCGGGGTGGAAGTTCCAGGTGTAGACGACGACGTGCTCCGCGCGCGGGTTGCGGACGAGGTCGGCGAGCTCCTGCAGGTCCGACTCCGGCTGGGCGAACGAGTCGTAGAGGACGATGTCGATGCGGTCGGAGAGCGCGGCGTTCGCGTCGATCTCGGCGACGACGACGCGGTCGCGGTAGTGGTCGAACATGTGCGCGAGGCCCTTGAGCACCACGTCGTAGTCGTCGACCAGGGCGACGGTCAGGGGCGCGGTCGGAGGCGGGGGCATGCACGGACCGTACCCCTCCTAGACGCGGCGCGGCTACACCCCCAGGGGTGTACCGGCCACCCCCGGGCGACTGCTTGGGTTGCTCATCGGCCCCGCGACCGCAGGGCTCCAGCGCACGATCCGTCGTGCTGACAGGAAGGTGACTCCCGTGCTCGGACTCATCATCAGCCTCATCGTCGTCGGCCTCATCGCCGGCGCTCTCGCCCGCCTCATCGTCCCCGGACGGCAGAACATCAGCATCCTGATGACCATCGTGCTGGGGATCGTCGGATCCTTCGTCGGCGGCTTCCTCGGCTTCCTGATCTTCCAGCACGACCCGATGGAGGGCTTCCTCCAGCCCGCCGGCATCATCGGCTCGATCATCGGCGCCGTCATCGTGCTGTTCCTCTACACCCGCTTCGGCGGACGCGCCCGCAGCCGCGCCTGATCGCCGGCGCACCGACACGACGCCGACCCGGGATCCTCCAGGTCGGCGTCGTTCGTCGTCGGTGCTGCGCGTCGACCGCCCCCTCCTCCACGCCCCTCGATCCGCGTTGCGGAGATCGGCTCGTGCCGGAGCTCACCCCGCGGTGATCGACGTGATGCTCGTCAGTTCACTCGGGCGCCTCGGGAGAGGAGTTCGGCGGCGGCAGCCAGGTGCCGGTGAAGGGCGGCACGCTCCTGATCGGTGAGGTGAGGTGTGTTCTGCTCGAGTGCTGAGTCGAGCGGCTCGTCGGCCCGTTGGAGTATCGCTGCGCTGGCCGTACTGCTGAGCTCGATCCGAACCCTGCGTCGGTCCCGATCATCGGTCGTGACGGTCAGTGCCCCTGCGGCAGCGGCGGCTCCGACGATCCGCGACACGAGGCTCTGCGCCAGTCCGGTCCGGTCCGTGACCTCGCGGATCGATGCTCCCGGATGCCGCGCGACGTCTTCGAAGACGGCGAGCTGACCGGCATTGACACGGTCCACGCCCACATTCCCGGTCGCCTCGAGGGCGATCTCGCGGAGGGTGCGGGCGAGACGGTGGAGTTCTGACGCACGCATGCACTCATTCAATCACCAGTGATACTGTAGTTCCATCACTAGTGATTGAAATGAGGCGAGACGGTGCACTGGGACTGGGACACGACCAACCGGATGGTGGATGACGTCGCCATCGCGGCGGGGATCATCGTCCTCATCGTCCGCCAGTTCCTCTGGCGCTCGACGCAGCTGCATCGGATGCTAGGGCTGCCCACGGTGATCATCGGAGCTGGACTGGTCTCCCTGGCCGTCGAACTGTGGGGAGGCTTCCGATGGGTCGAAGCAGACTGGATCATCATCGGCGAACTCGTCCTGGTGACCGGGACCGGAACGATAATGGGCCTGGTCACCCGGTTCAGGACCACCGACGCGCACCTCGAGTACAAGCTCAGTCCCGCGGGGATCTGGCTGTGGGCTCTCTTCGTCGTCATCCGGGTCGGATCTCTCTCCCTCGCCTCCGTGCTCGGAGCGAACCTGGCAGAAGCCACCGGAGTGATCCTGCTGTCCTTCGGAACCAACCGGCTGGCCGCCGTTCTCGTCGTGCGCAAGCGCGCAGAAGCGCTCCTCGCCGGGCCGGCGTCGTTCGTCGTCGGGGCCGCTGCCTCTACTCGAGCAGCTTGCCCGCGGTCGCGACCTCGCGGATCAGCGCCTGGATCTCCTCCGGCACCGCGGGGATCTCCTCGCGGGTGATGCCGGTGGACGGCGACCAGACCAGGTTGACCTGGAGGGCCGGGTCGATCTCCGGGTAGTCGCTGCGGTTGTGGCAGCCGCGGCTCTCGCGGCGCTCCAGCGCGGCCTCGAGGGTCGCCCGCGCCGCCATCGCTGCGGACTTCAGGTCGAAGGCGTGCGCCAGGTCCTGGTAGCCCGCGATGTCCGGGTGGATCCCGATGTCGGCGATGCGCGCCTCGATGGCGTCCAGCTCGGCGAGACCGGCCAGCAGACCCTCCTCGTCGCGCACGACGCCCGCGTGCTCGGTCATCGTGTTGCGGATCGCGCGCTGCAGGGCCCGCACGTTCTCCTCGCCGTCGGAGGCGAGCAGGTCGGCGATCTCGTCGCGGGCGACCTGCACCGAGGCCGCCGAGCGGGTCTGCGCGGTCAGCGACGCGGAGTACTCCGCCGCGGCCTGGCCGACGATCCGGCCGAAGACGAGCAGCTCGATCAGCGAGTTGCCGCCCAGGCGGTTCGCGCCGTGCAGTCCGCTGGACGCCTCGCCGATCGCGTAGAGCCCGGGGACGTCGGTGCTGTGGTCGTCCGAGCGGACCCAGACGCCGCCCATCGAGTAGTGCGCCGTCGGGGCGATCTCGATCGGGTCCTTCGTGATGTCGAGCATCTGCAGCTCGAGCATCGTCTGGTAGACGCGGGGGAGGCGGGTCATGATCGTCTCGCGCGGGAGGTGCGAGACGTCGAGCCATACGCCGCCGTTGGGCGTGCCGCGGCCCTCCTTGATCTCGGTGTAGCAGGCCAGCGCGACGCGGTCGCGGGTGGAGAGCTCCATCCGCTCGGGGTCGTACCTGCCCATGAAGCGCTCGCCGAGGCCGTTGCGGAGGATGCCGCCCTCGCCGCGGGCCGCCTCGGAGATCAGCGTGCCGGCCGCGTTCTCGGGCTCGATGATGCCCGAGGGGTGGAACTGGACCAGCTCCGGGTCGCGCAGGCGCCCGCCGGCCTCGACGGCCAGGCGGAACGAGTCGCCGGTGTTCTCGTCGCGGCGCGAGGAGGTGCGGCGCCAGATCCGGTTGTGGCCGCCGGCGGCGAGGATCACCGCGTCGGCGTGGATGAGGTAGCGGGTGCCGTCGACGAGGTCGAAGCCGTACGCGCCGAAGACGGCGCCGTCCTCGTTGACGAGGATGCGGGTGACGTAGACGGTGTCCAGGATCGGGATCTCGAGCTGCGCCGCCCGGTTGACCAGCGTCCGCTGGATCTCGAGGCCGGTGTAGTCGCCGGCGAAGGCGGTGCGGCGGTAGGTGTGCGCGCCGAAGAAGCGCTGCGAGATGCGGCCGTCGTCCTCGCGGGCGAACGGCATGCCGTAGCGCTCGAGGTCCTGGATGCCGCGGGCGGCGTTCGAGGTGACGATCTCGACGGTGTGCGGGTTGGCGAGCAGGTACGACTCGGTGATGGTGTCGGCGGCGTGCTGCTGCCAGCTGTCGTCGGGGTCCATCGTGGCGAGCGCGGCGTTGATGCCGCCGGCGGCGAGCGAGGTGTGCGCGTCCGACTTCGAGCGCTTGCCGAGGGCGAGGACGTCGACGCCGGCCTCGGCCAGCTCGATCGCGGCGCGGAGTCCCGAGCCGCCGGTGCCGATGACGAGGACGGAGGTGGAGCTCCGACGCTCCGCTGTGGCGGTGGGTGCTGAAGTGGTCATGCCTCCACGCTAGGCAGAGCGCTTCGATTACTCCAATGCATAAACCTGGGGCCAGCCATGCGCTTACGCTACGGAGATGAACTTCGAGCAGCTGACCGGCTTCGTCGAGGTCGCGCGCCTCGGCAGCTTCACCCGCGCCGCCGAGGAGCTGCACCTCGCGCAGCCCTCGCTGAGCCGCCAGATCTCCTCGCTCGAGCAGGACCTCGGCTCCGAGCTGTTCCACCGGGCGCGCTCCGGCAGCACGCTCACCCCGGCCGGCGAGCTGCTGCTGCCGCTCGCACGGCGCATGCTCGCCGACGCCGAATCGGTGCGACGGGAGCTGGCCGAGCTCGCCGGCCTCGAGCGCGGCCGGGTCCGCTTCGGAGCGACACCCACGCTCTGCATCAGCCTCGTGGCGGAGGTGCTGCACGCCTTCCACGCGAAGCACCCCGCGATCGAGCTGCACCTGGCCGAGGACGGCTCGCGGAGTCTGCTCGACCGGCTCGCGCGCGGCGAGCTCGACCTCGCGCTCGTGACGACCTCGACGGCGGCGGCCGTCGGCGCGTTCACGGTGACCCCGCTGCTCGTCGAGGAGCTGGTGGTGGTCTCCTCGGCGGCCGAGCCGGCGCTCGCCGACGGCGACGCCCTCGGCCTCGCGGCCGTGGCGGGGCTGCCGCAGATCGTCTTCAACTCCAGCTACGACCTGCGCCGGACGACCGACGCGGCGTTCGCGGCGGCCGGCCTGGTGCCCGACGTGGTGCTCGAGGGCGCCGAGATGGACGCGGTGCTGCGCTTCGCCGAGCGCGGGCTCGGTGTGGCGGTCGTGCCGGCGATGGTGCTGCAGGGGCGCCCGGGGCTGCGCTCGATCCGGCTCGAGGAGCCGACGCTCGGCCGCACGATCAGCCTCGCCCGCCCGGCGGACCTCGCGCCCACGGCGGCGGTGCGGGTCATGCAGCGCACGATCGCGGCGACGGCGCGGGCGTTCGCGGCTCGGGCCGGCGGGACGATGCGGCTGGCGGAGGGTCAGTCGGCGAGCGTCGCTCGCGCGTAGTGCCGGCTGCGGATCGACAGCACCGTCGCGCCGAGCGCCGCCGCGATCACCGAGCCCGCCAGCACGCCGACCTTCACGTGCTCGCCCGCCGCGCTGCCGACGCCGAAGGACAGCTCGCCGACCAGGAGCGAGACGGTGAAGCCGATGCCGGCGAGCATCGACATGCCGACCAGGTCCGGCCAGCGCAGCGCCGGGTCGAGGCGGAGACCGGGCAGGCGGGTGATCAGGAAGGTGGTGGCGAGGATGCCGAGCGGCTTGCCGACCACGAGGCCGACGACGATGCCGAGCGCGATGCTGTCCTGGAACGACTCGACGAGGCCGGAGAGGCCGCCGATCGTCACTCCGGCGGAGAAGAAGGCGAAGACCGGGACGGCGACGCCGGCCGAGACGCCGCTCCAGCGGTCGGCGAAGTGCGCGGCGAGGCCGTCGTACTCGGGCTCGCCGTCGTCGCCGGTGCCGGTGCGGACGCGGGCGCGGGCGGTCGCGACGACCGGGACCGCGAAGCCGAGCAGGACGCCGGCGACGGTCGCGTGGATCCCGGAGGCGTGCACGAGCGCCCAGGTGGCGACGCCGAGCGGGATCAGGATCCACCAGGTGCGGACGCCCCGCTGGACGAGGACGGCGAAGATCCCCAGCGGGACCAGCGCGAGCAGCAGCGGCAGGAAGGCGATGGCCGAGGTGTAGAAGACGGCGATGATCGTGATCGCGAGCAGATCGTCCACGACGGCGAGGGTGAGCAGGAAGGTGCGCAGGGCGACCGGGAGGCTCTTGCCCACGACCGCGATCACGGCGACGGCGAAGGCGATGTCGGTCGCGACCGGGATCGCCCAGCCCTGCAGGGCGTCGGGGCCGGCGCTCGCGGTGATCGCGACGTAGATCAGGGCCGGGACGGCGACGCCGCCGAACGCGGCGGCGACCGGGAGCGCGGCGGTGCGCGGGTCGCGGAGCTTCCCGACGACGAACTCCTCCTTGAGCTCGAGGCCCACGACGAAGAAGAAGATCGCCAGCAGTCCGTCGGCCGCCCAGGCGCCGACGCTCAGGTTCAGGTGCAGGGCCTCGGGGCCGAACTCGTAGTCGCGGACCGTCTCGTAGAAGCCGGCCGCGGGTGAGTTGGCGAGGACCAGCGCGAGGACGGTCGCGCCGAGCAGCAGGGCGCCGCCGACGGCATCGGAGCGGAGGGTCTGGCGGAGGCCGCGCCAGATCGCGTGGGGCGCCTGGCGGGTGGGCTCGGAGGCGGGGGTGTGGGGCACGGAGGGGCTTCCTTCGGGAGGTCGTCGGATCACGTGAGAACACGACGGAGGGCCGCGTCCGCCGACCAGACTTCCCGGCACACCGTCGACCATCGTACAGACCCGTTCCTCCCTACACTCGGACGATGCGACACGGCATCGTCATCCTCCCGCAGGAGCCCTGGTCCACCGCCCGCCGCAAGTGGCAGTCCGCGGAGGGGCTCGGCTTCGATCACGCCTGGACCTACGACCACCTCTCCTGGCGCTCGCTCGCCGACCAGGTCTGGCACGCGACGATCCCGACGCTGACGGCCGCCGCGGTCGTCACCGAGACGCTGCGGCTGGGCACGTTCGTCGCCTCGCCGAACTTCCGGCACCCGGTGCCGTTCGCGAAGGAGATCGCGACGGTCGACGAGATCTCGGGCGGACGCTTCGTCCTCGGGGTCGGCTCGGGCGGCACGGGCTTCGACGCGACGGTGCTCGGGCAGGAGCTGCACTCGCCGCGGGAGCGGCACGAGCGCTACGTCGAGTTCGTCGCGGCGCTCGACGTGCTGCTCCGGCACGAGGTGCCCGGCTCCGGCGGGATCGACCTCGACGGCGCCTGGTTCACCGCGCGCGGCGCCCGGATGGTGGGGGAGCCGGTGCAGTCGCCGCGCGTCCCCTTCGTGCTCGCGGCGAACGGGCCGAAGGGCCTCGCGCTCGTGGCCGAGCGGGCGCAGGGCTGGGTGACCACGGGTCCGGAGGGCCGCAGCACCGAGGAGTGGTGGGCGGCGGTCGCCGAGCTCTCGCAGCGCCTCGACGACGCGCTCGAGGCCGCCGGTCGCGACCCGCGCTCGATCGAGCGGCACCTCTCGCTCGACTCCGGTCCGGACTACTCACTCGAGAGCGTCGACCGCTTCGAGGACTCCGCCGGCCGCGCCGAGGCGCTCGGCTTCACCGACGTGATCGCGCACTGGCCGCGCGTCGACGGCCTCTACGCGGGCGACGAGGACGTGCTCTACGAGGTCGCGTCGCGCTTCTGAGCCGCGCGCTGGGTGCGCAGCCCGCGGGCCGCGAGCGCCACGCAGGCGAGGATGGCGAGCGCCGTCGCCACGAGCAGCAGCGGCATCGGTGCGACCACGGCCAGCGCCGCGAGGATCGCGGGCACGAGGAAGCCCGCGTAGGTGATGGAGTAGTAGACGGCGGTGACGCTCGCCAGATCGCGGGTCTCGACGAGGGCCTGCGACGCGGTGAGGCCGGAGACCATCGCGAGTCCGTATCCGCAGCCGAAGAGCGGTGCGGCGACGAGCACGGCCCAGATCTGCTGCCCGGCCGCGGCGGGGATCAGCAGCAGGGCACCGAGGGCGGTGAGCGCGCCGCCGACGAGGGCGCCGCGGCCGCGCAGCAGCGTCAGCAGCGGTCCCGAGTTCAGCTGGGTCACCCAGCCGCAGCCGAGGGTGATCACGGTGACGAGGGTCGCGAAGCCGACGGTGAACCCGGTCAGCCGGCCGGCGACCAGGCTCGGTCCGACGGCGAAGGAGAGGGCCGGCGCCGCGAACACCCACGGGGCGAGCGGGAGGACGACGGCCGCGAAGCGCGCGCGGGCGGGCCGGGGGATCGTCAGCTCGCCGGTGAGGCGCCCGGCGCTCGGGTCGTAGGCGCGCGTCTCGGGGGCCCGGAGGAGGACGACCAGCGCCGCGACGCAGGCCGCGGACTGGACGACGTAGGGCAGCACGGTCGGCCAGGGGCCGAACTGCGCGAGGGCGCCGCCGACTCCCGCGCCACCGCCGAAGCCGATGGTGAGCATCGCGGAGGCGCGGCGGGCGCCGGCCGAAGACGCTCCCGTCGCGATCGAGAGCTCCTTGATCCAGGCGGTCCCGACGACCATCCCCGCCGCGACGCTGAGTCCGCTGATGAAGCGGCCGACGCCGAGCCCGAGCACCGACGCGGGCGAGAAGGCGAGCACGATGCTGCCGAGGATCCCGAGCACGAGGCCCGCGAGCAGCACCGGGCGGCGGCCGAAGCGGTCGGACCAGCCGCCGGCCAGCGCGAAGCCGGGCACGATGCCGAGGACGTAGGCGGCGAGCAGGATCGTGACCTGCGTCTGCGTGTAGCCCTCGAGCTGGCGGTAGAGCTGCATCAGCGGCAGGAACTGGTTGCCGCCCCAGCCGAGGACGACGAGCGAGGGGGCGACGAGCAGCCAGGAGCGGGCGGAGGGCCCGGGGGTGGGGAGCGGCACGGTCCATAGTGGCGCACCCGAGCCGCTCGCGGTCAGAGCAGCACGACGAGCTTCCGCGCCGACACCCCCGCGTGCAGCCGGTAGAGCGCGCACTGCACGGCGCCGAGGCCCGTGCCGACGACCTCGGGCTCGGGTGCGCAGCGGTGGCGGCCGTCGGCGAGGGCGCTCGGCAGGTGGTCGCGCCAGAGCATCGGCCCGACCTCGTTGCTCATCAGCGTGGCGCCCCAGACGTAGCGGGCGCGGATGCCGCGGCGGCGGGCGGCGAGCTGGAGCGCGAGGTTCGCGCCGACCAGGCGAGTCATGGTCCGCGCGAACGAGAGGGAGAGCCCCGCGCGACGCGGCAGCGAGCCGAAGGAGACCGAGGGGCTGGCCAGGGCGACGCGGCGGGCTCCGGTGGCGGCCGCGACGGCGACGCACGGCTCGGCCGAGCCGGTGCCCACCGCGAGGATCCCCGCCACCTCCGCACCGCCGACCGCGGCGACGACGTCGGCGACCGCGCTCGGACCGCGGTAGTCGACCACGACGTCGGCCCCGAGCTCGCGCAGTCGGGCGTGGTTGCCGGGCGAGGCGGTCGCGACGACCCGGTGACCGGAGGCGACCGCGAGCTGGATCGCGTTGCTGCCCACGCTGGTGGCGCCGCCCCAGATCACGACCGTCCTCCCCGTGGCGACGGGGTCGGCCGACGGATGCGGCAGCGCCAGGTGGTCCCGCTGGAAGAGCGCGGTCGCGGCCGTGGACACCGCGAGCGGCAGCACCACTGCCTGCTCGGCCGAGAGGTGGGGAGGGATCGGAGCGGCGAGGTCCTCGCGCACGACCGTGTACTGCTGGAAGCCGCCCTCGGCGTCGTGCCGCCGTCCGCGCTCCATCCCCACGGCGTAGGCGACGACGCGGTCGCCGACGGCGAAGCGGTCGACCCCCGGCCCGACGGCCGCGACCTCGCCGGCGACGTCCTCGCCGAGGATCGAGGGGTAGGGCAGCCAGCGGTACATCAGGTCGCCGGTCCACTGCTTCACCTCGTCGAGCGGATTCACGGCGACGGCCCGGTTGCGCACCAGCAGCTCGCCGGGACCGGGCACGGGCAGCGCGGCGGGACCGACGACGAGGTCGGCGCGGGGCGCGGGCAGGCGCGCGGCGGAGTTCGACGGGGCGGCGGTGTTCGAGGACACGGCGGTGTTCGAGGGCGGGGCGGTGTTCGACGACAAGCGGGGACTCCAGTGCTCGATGGCATGACGTGTCGTCACCGTACACCCGATGACACGTCGTGTCATCGGCTAGCCTGGGCGCATGTCACGCTGGGCCCCCGATGCCGCGCTGCGCCTCGAGCGCGCCGCGATGGAGCTGTTCGCCGAGCACGGCTACTCCGGGACGACGGTGCCGTCGATCGCCGAGCGCGCGGGGCTCACGACCCGCACCTTCTTCCGGCACTTCGCCGACAAGCGCGACGTGCTGTTCCTTCGCGAGCGCGAGTTCCCGGAGGTGGTGGCGCGGCTGCTGGCGGCCGCGCCCGCGGGTCTGGATCCGCTCGGGCTGCTGCTGCACGGCCTCGAGACGGTGGCGGCCGGTGACCTGGAGGGCTGGCGCGGCGACATCGCGGCGCGGCGGGCGGTCGTGCTGTCCGAGCCGGCGCTGCGGGAGCGCGAGCTGCTGAAGTCGGCGCTGCTCACCGACGCGATGCGCGACGCCCTCCTCGGCGAGGGTGTGCCGGCGGCGGAGGCGGCGCTCGCCGCGCGGACGGCGTCGGCGCTCTTCGACACCGCTCTGGAGGAGTGGCTCGGCGGTGCAGCGGGGGTCGCGCTGGTCGTGGTGCTCCGCGAGCAGCGCGAGCGGCTGCGTCGCCTGGAGCAGGCGGGCTCGCCCCGCTAGGCGAGCCCGCCTGCGCGCTACGGCTTCGAGGTGGCGGTCGCGTTGCCGACGACGCCCTGCGGGTTCGACGTGGTGTCGGTCAGCACGAAGCGGATCTCCTGGGGGTAGGCGGTGGGCTTCACCCGCACCCAGGTGGTCTCGGCCGAACGGGTCAGGGTCCAGCTGTAGGTGTAGAGGCCGTTGACGAGGCCGCCCTGAGCGCCGATCGCGAGGCTGGTGGTGTCGTAGCTGATGTTCGCCACCGGCTTCGCCGAGGTGACGACGTAGGTCCAGCCGGTCTTGTACGACGCGTAGTCGCCGTCGTCGGGGACGGCGGTGAAGTCGGTGCGCGCGTAGCCGGTGTTGTTCGTCGCCTTGAGGCTGGGGTCGCCTACCGACTGGCGGGTGGCCGAGAAGCTCGGGTTGGGGTAGGTGTCGGGCTGACCCGGGACGACGACGATCGTCGAGGCGGCGGCGAGCGGCGCCGTGGCGGCCGCGGCGAGCACGGGCAGCGACCAGGCGGCGGCCGCGGTGACGGAGCGACGGGAGGGGGAGAGGGGGGAGGTGGTAGGCACGGGGTCCTTTCGAGGGGGAGGTTTCCGTGCAGAAAGTAGCGACAGTCGGTCCGTCCTTCCGCGCCACCGGTCGCCCGGGCCCGGCCCCTCTCAGGGGGAGGAGGCACGCCGTTCCTGTGCTCCGGCCGACACGACCGGGTAGAACCACCTAGTCCGGGAAGGGGCCTCGTTAGCCTGGGTCGCATGGCCAGAACCGTCTCCACCACCACCGTCGTCGACCGCGACGGCATGCTCGACTTCGTGCGCCCGCGGCACCGGATGCTCGTCGCCACCACCCGCGCGGACGGGCGGCCGCAGATGTCGCCGGTGTCCGGCGGGGTCGACGCGGAGGGCCGGCTCGTGATCTCGACCTACCCGGGCCGGGCCAAGACCCGCAACGCCGAGCGCCGGCCGGAGACCTCGGTCCTCGTGCTCTCCGACGACTGGAGCGACGCCTGGATCCAGGTGGACGGCGACGCCGAGGTGCTGCACATGCCCGAGGCGGAGGACGCGCTCGTCGACTACTACCGCAGCATCTCCGGCGAGCATCCGGACTGGGACGAGTACCGCGCGGCGATGCGGCTGCAGGACAAGTCGCTGCTGCGCATCACGCCGGCCCGCTGGAGCCCGATCGCGACCGGCGGCTTCCCGGCCGACGTCGCGGCGCGGCTCGACGCCCGGGCGTGACCGGGCGCCGAATCGCCCGGGCGGGCCGTGCCTGGCGCGACGCGGTGGCCGGCCCGCGACTGCTCCTCGCGCTGAAGACCGCTCTGGCGGTGGGCATCGCCTGGGCAGTCGCGCCGCACGTGCCCGGAGTCGCCGAGGAGTACCCGTACTACGCCCCGCTCGGGGCGCTGGTCAGCATGTACCCGACGCTGATGGGCTCGGCGAAGACGGGGCTGCAGACGCTCCTGGGACTCGCCGCGGGCATCGGGCTGGCCGTGCTGGTGCTGGCGACGGTCGGCCCGACCTGGTGGACGATCCCGCTGATCGTCGGCATCGGCGTGGTGCTCTCGGGCACCGGCTGGTTCGGCGCCGGACGCGAGTACGTGCCGATGGCGGCGCTCTTCGTACTGATCATCGGCGGGGCGGACGCGGAGGACTACTCCCTCGGCTACCTCGTGCAGATGGCGGTCGGCGTCGTCGTCGGTCTGGTCGTGAACCTCGTCGTCGCGCCCGGTCTGACCTCCGAGGCCGCCACGGCCCGGGTCGACGAGTTCGAGCGCCGGCTCTCGCGTCAGCTGCACGACATGGCCGCCGCCCTCGAGGAGAGCTGGCCGCCCGAGCACGAGGCCTGGTCGAGCAGCGGCGACCAGCTGGCGGCGACCGCGACCGAGGTGCGCCGCGCGCTGGTCGACGGCGACGAGAGCCGGAAGGGCAACCCGCGCGCGCTGCTGCACCGGCACAGCTCGCAGACCGACCACCTCCGGCTGGCGACCCTGGACGGCACGCTCTTCCACGTCCGGGACATGACCGCGGCGCTGGCGGACACGATCTGGGACCGCCCGGGCGCGCTGCCCTTCGACGCGGAGCTGGCCGCGCCGCTGAGCGCCGCCTGCCGCGCGGTCGGCGACGCGGTCGTCACGGGCGGCTCGCCCGAGGACCGCTCGCTCGAACCGGCGGAGAGAGCGGTCGAGGAGCTCGTGCGCGCCGTCGACGCCCGCGCCGCCGCGACCGGGACGAGCGTGGGCCCGGGCGTGCTGGTCGCGATCCACCTGCGCCGCATCCTGGTGGAGCTGCGCCGGGACGACCCCGTGCGTGCGCCAGGGGCGCGTGCGGAAGGATCGCGTGCGGAAGGATGAGGGGATGACTCCGGAGCTCCTCGACCGATTCGCGCACGGGTTCGACGAGGGGGCGCCGGTCGCGCCGTCGCTCAGCTGGGCGCTGTTCGACCGCGACGGGCTGATCGCCCGGCACGGTCGCGGGGAGCACCGGCTCGACGGCGCGACGCCCGCGGCGGGCACCGTGCACCGCATCGCCTCGATGTCGAAGAGCTTCGAGGCGGCCGCGGTGCTGATCCTCCGCGATCGCGGGCTGCTCGGCCTCGACGACCTCGTCAGCGCGCACGTCCCGGAGTTCGCGGACCCGGTGGACCGCTCGGGCCGGACGCTGCCCGTCACGCTCCGGATGCTGCTCAGCAACTGCTCGGGGCTGCCCGAGGACAACGGCTGGGCCGATCACGTGATGGCGATGCCGCGGGCGGAGTTCCTCGCGCTAATCGCGCGCGGGCTGACCTTCACGGAGCGGCCGGGCGAGGTCTACCAGTACTCCAACATCGGCTTCTGGCTGCTCGGCGTGATCGTGGAGAACGTGACGGGCGAGGACTTCGTCGCCTTCGCGACGCGGTCGCTGCTCGAGCCGCTCGGGCTCTCGAGCACGCGCTACGACGTCGGTGCGTATCCCGAGGGCATCGACCTCGCGCGAGGCTTCAGCAGCTTCGACGAGGGCGCGACCTGGACGACCCGCCCCTACACCGGCGCCGGCGTGGGCGCCTGCGCCGCGAGCATGTTCAGCGCCGTCGGCGACATCGCGCGCTGGAGCGCCTGGCTGTCGTCGGCGTTCGAGGGCGCCGACGGTTCCGACGCGGACGACGCCGTGCTCAGCCGCGCCTCCCGCCGGGAGATGCAGCGCGGCTGGACGCCGGTGCCGGCGCTCAGCGCCCGCGCGGAGGAGCCGACGCTCGACGGCTCCGCCTACGGCTTCGGTCTCGTGATCGAGCAGGACGTCCGCTTCGGAGCGATCGCGCACCACTCCGGCGGGCTGCCCGGCTGGTCGTCGAACATGCGCTGGCACCTGGAGTCGGGCCTGGGCGTCGTGGTCTTCGCGACCACGAACGGCGCGAAGCTCGCCGCGGCGGCCGCGGGCCTGCTCCGCGCGGCGCTCGAGGACGCGGCCCCGCCGGCGCGCACGATCACGCTGCACCCGTCGACGCTGGCCGCCGCGGAGGCCGTCGAGGCGGCGATCGTCGGAGAGGGCGACCTCTCCCGGGCGGAGGAGCTCTCCGGCGGCGGGCTGTTCAGCCCCAACCTCCTGAGCGACGTGCCGGCCGACGTGCGCGCCCGCCGCCTCGCCGCCGTGCTGAAGGAGGTGGGCGGACTCGCGGACGACGCCACCGCGAAGCCCCTGCGCGAGCGGCTGCTCTGGAGCGCCTCCGCGGCCCAGGTCGCCTTCTCACTGCCCGGGCGCGACGGCGAGCTCGAGGTCCGACTCGAGATGACGCCGACGATCCCCGCGCTGCTGCAGCGCCTGGACGTCGTGAAGCGGGAGGCGGTCGCCGCGCCGCCGGTCGTGCGCTCCTACCGCCCCACCCTGGACTGAGCCCGCATCGGGACAGCGCACATCGGGACAGCGCACATCGCGACAGGGCAGGCTGGTCGGATGACTGCGCCGACTCCCGACGACCACCGCCTCGACCGGGTCCGCGTCCGCGGCGCCCGCGAGAACAACCTCCGTGACGTCGACGTCGACATCCCGCGCGACGCGCTCGTCGCCTTCACCGGGGTGTCCGGCTCCGGCAAGAGCTCGCTCGCCTTCGGCACCCTCTACGCGGAGGCGCAGCGCCGCTACTTCGAGTCGGTCGCGCCCTACGCGCGGCGGCTGATCGACCAGGTCGGGGTGCCCGACGTCGACTCGATCGACGGACTGCCGCCCGCCGTCGCCCTGCCGCAGCGGCGCTCCGGCGGCTCGGCGCGCTCGACGCTCGGCAGCGCGACGACGCTCTCCTCGGTCGTGCGGATGGTGTTCTCCCGGGTGGGGACGTATCCCGCGGGCGCGCCGATGCTGCTCGCCGAGGACTTCTCCGCGAACACCGTGCAGGGCGCCTGCCCGGCCTGCCACGGCATCGGCCGGGTCTACGACGTGCCGGTGGAGCGGATGGTGCCGGACGACTCGCTCTCGATCCGCGACGGCGCCCTCGCGGCCTGGCCGACGGCCTGGCACGGCAAGCAGCTGCGCGACAGCCTGATCTCGCTCGGCTACGACATCGACGTGCCCTGGCGCACCCTGCCCGCCGAGCAGCGGGAGTGGATCCTGCACACGCCGGAGTCGCCGCAGGTGCCGGTGTGGACCGATCGCGGGCCGGCGGAGGTGCGCGCCGCCGTCGCCGCGGGCGAGGAGCCGCGCTACATGAGCACGTTCCTCGGCGTGAAGCGCTACGTCCTCGACACCTTCGCCGGGTCGAAGAGCGCGCGGATGCGCGAGCGCGCGGCCGGCTTCCTCGTCAGCGTCGCCTGCCCCGCCTGCCACGGCAAGCGGGTGAAGCCGGAGGCGCTCGCCGTCACCTTCGAGGGACTCGACATCACCGAGCTCTCGGCGCTGCCGCTCGGCGAGCTCGCCGCGCTGCTCGGGCGGGTGCTCGAGCCGGGCTGGGTGCCGGCGGGAGGCGCGGCGCCCGCCCCGGAGACGCGGCTCGCGGCGCAGCGGCTCGTCTCCGACCTCGTCTCCCGGATGGCGCCGATCGTCGATCTCGGGCTCGGCTACCTGTCGCTGGACCGGTCGACGCCGACGCTGTCCTCGGGGGAGCTGCAGCGGATGCGGCTCGCCACCCAGGTGCTCTCGCGCCTGTTCGGCGTGGTGTTCGTGCTGGACGAGCCGTCGACGGGGCTGCACCCGGCAGACACCGAGGCGCTCCTGGGCATCCTGCGGGCGCTGCGGGCGAGCGGCAACACGGTCTTCTTCGTCGAGCACTCGCTCGAGGTCGTGCGCGCGGCGGACTGGATCGTCGACATCGGGCCGGCGGCCGGCACCGGCGGCGGCACGGTCGTCTACTCGGGCGAGCCGGAGGGGCTGCGCGACGCCGCCGACTCGGTCACCCGGCGCTACCTCTTCCCCGAGACCGCCGACCCGGTGCCGCCGCTGCCCGCGCGGCGGACGCCCGACGCGCAGGTGCGGCTGACCGACGTCTCCCGCAACAACCTGCGCGGGCTGTCGGTCTCGTTCCCGCTCGGGGCGCTGACCGCGGTGACCGGAGTCTCGGGCTCGGGCAAGTCGACGCTGGTGAACCGGGCGCTGCCGGATCTGCTGCGGGCGAGCCTCCGGGCGGACCTGGCGGAGGAGACGGCGGAGGAGACGGCGGAGAACGCACCGGACGACCGCGCCGCCGACGATCCGCTGCTCGAGCCGTCCGCCGATGCGACCACCGGCCGCGCGAGCGGCCCCGCCGAGCGGCTCCGGCGCGTCGTGCAGGTCAGCCAGACGCCGATCGGCCGCACCTCGCGCTCCAACGTCGCCACCTACACCGGGCTGTTCGACCGGGTGCGCGCCCTGTTCGCGGCGACCCCGGAGGCGAGGCGGCGGCGCTACGGTGCGGGCCGCTTCTCCTTCAACCTGCCCAGCGGGCGCTGCCCGGTCTGCAAGGGCGAGGGGACGATGGAGGTGGAGCTGCTGTTCCTGCCCACCGTCGAGGCGCCGTGCACCGCGTGCGGCGGCTCGCGCTACAACGACGAGACGCTCGAGGTGACCTGGAACGGACGGTCGATCGCCGACGTGCTCGCGCTGAGCGTCACGGCGGCGCGCGAGGTCTTCGCGGAGGAGGCGGAGATCGGCCTCCACCTCGACGCGCTGCTCGACGTGGGCCTCGGCTACGTCGCGCTCGGCCAGCCCGCACCGGAGCTCTCCGGCGGCGAGGCGCAGCGGGTGAAGCTGGCCTCGGAGCTGCGGCGGGCGCAGCGCGGCGACACGCTCTACCTGCTCGACGAGCCGACGTCCGGCCTGCATCCCGCCGACGCCGACCGGCTGCTGAGCCACCTGCAGCACCTCGTCGACGCCGGGAACACGGTGATCGTCGTCGAGCACGACATGCGCATCGTCGCCGACGCGGACTGGGTCGTCGACCTCGGGCCGGGCGCCGGCGAGGCCGGGGGAGCGGTCGTCGCGACCGGCACGCCCGAGCAGGTGGCGCGGGCGGAGGGCAGCGTGACGGCGCCGTATCTGGCGGCGGCGCTCGAGCGTCGCGCGCCCGCCGTCTAGACCGGCCGTCTGGAGCGGCCGTCTAGAGCAGCCGCTCCCGCGTCCAGGCGAGCGGTCCGGCGTAGACGGGGTGCGCGTAGCGGCGGGCGGAGGTGCGGATCGGCGTCTCCCACTCCCGGCCCGGCCAGCGGGCGTGCGCGGCGAGGGCGCCGCGGCCGGTCTGCAGCTCGGTGAAGCCGTCGAACTGGTGGATCGAGGCGTCGACCGTGTAGCGGACGCCGCCGGCCGCGTCGCGCTGCTCCAGCCAGACGTGCCGGCCCGAGCCGGCGGGGTCGGAGCGGCCGACCATCACCCAGTCGCCGAAGCCGAGCTCGGCGAGGATGCTGCCGACCACCCAGGAGGCGGACTCGCAGCCGTTCTCGGGGAAGGTCCGGAGCAGGCCCACCCAGCTCTCGTCGGGCAGCTCGTCGAACTCGGCGACGATCGCGCGGGTCACCTCGTGCGCCTGGGCGAGGAAGTCGCCGCGGTCGTCGTAGGGGGTGAGCACCCCCGAACGCTACCCGAGGCCGAACGCCGCCCGGAGGACTAGCGTGTGCGGCATGCCCAGGATGATGTCCCGCCGCCGCCGCAGTGCGCTCGCCGCCGCCGCGCTCCTCACCGCCGCCGCCCTCGTCGCGGCCCCGGCCGCGGCCGCCGCTCCCGCCTCCGCCGCGAAGGCGGGGACCGCCGGGGGCACCAGCTCGGGCGATCCGTACTTCCCCGGCCTCGGCAGCTCGGGCTTCGACGCGCTGACCTACAGCCTCTTCCTCACCTACGATCCCGCGCCGCGCGCGCTGACCGGCCGCGCCGTGATCTCCCTCGCGCCGACGACGGAGCTCAGCGCGTTCTCCTTCGACCTGCGCGGGCTCACGGTCTCGAAGGTCTCGGTCAACGGCCGCGGCGCGACGTTCGCGCAGGCCGGCGACGAGCTGACGATCACGCCGGCCCGCTCGCTGAAGAAGGGCGCGCCGGCCCTCGTCGACATCCGCTACGCCGGGACGACCGGCAACCCGGTCGATGCGACCGGCGCTCCCTACGGCTGGTGGTCGACCGACGACGGCGCGCTCGTCGCGAGCGAGCCCGACGGCGCCTCGACCTGGTACCCGGTGAACGACTCGCCGGCCGACAAGGCGCGCTACTCCTTCACCCTCACGGTCCCGGAGGGTCGGACCGCCGTCGCGAACGGCGCACCGGTCGGCTCGCCCGTCACCCGCGGCGGCTGGACCACCTCCAGCTGGGTCGAGACCAGTCCGATGGCGAGCTACCTCGCGATGGTGAACATCGGCGACTACGACCTGGTGCGCTCGCGGGCCGGCGGCGTGCTGAGCATCGACGCCGTCGACCGCGACATCACCGGCGAGACCCGCGCGGCCACCGAGGCGGCGCTCGCGCGGCAGGGCGACATCATCGACTACTTCACCCAGGTCTTCGGGCCGTACCCCTTCCGCTCCGGTGGCGCCGTCGTCGACGACGACGACATCGGCTACGCCCTCGAGACGCAGGGCCGCTCGTTCTACTCGGGCGGCGCCGACACGTCGACGGTCGCGCACGAGATCTCGCACCAGTGGTTCGGCGACAGCGTGACGCCCCGCGTCTGGGCGGACATCTGGCTCAACGAGGGCTTCGCCACCTACGCCGAATGGCTGTGGGCGGAGCACGACGGCGGGCCGACCGTCGAGGAGTCGGCCGCCGAGGTCGCCGCGATCCCCGCGGACGACCCGTTCTGGGCGACGGAGGTCGCCGACCCGGGCGCCGCCGGCCTCTTCGACAGCCCGATCTACGCCCGCGGCGGCCTGACCCTCGTCGAGCTGCGCCGCACCCTCGGCGACGACGCGTTCGGCACGCTGCTGAAGCGCTGGGCCGCCGAGAACCGCTACGGGAACGTGACGACCGCCGACCTGCAGTCCCTCGCCGAGTCCGTCTCGGGCCAGGACCTCACCGCCTTCTTCGACACCTGGCTGCGCACCCCGGAGAAGCCGGCGGGCCTGTAGCCGGAGCCCCGGCGACACCCCCGTGACCCCCGCGACCCCGCCGCGCGAACGCCACGTGCCCGTCCTCGGCCTCACCGTGACGGTGCTCGTCGCGGCGATCCTCCTGCTCCTCGGGCGGTACGCCCTCCTGTTCCTCGGAGCGACGGAGGGCGACGTGCCTCCCGCCGCGGCGATTCCGCTGCCGGCCGGCAGTGCGGTCGTCGGGGAGAGCGCCGAGTGCGCGTCCGGCGGCTGCTGGCTCGTCGTCTCGGTGCGGCCGCCGGACGGCACGACGCCCGAGGAGCTCGAGCGCGCCCTCGGGACCGATCCGCAGGTCCGCCTGCTCGGCGACCTCTGGGACCCGCGCACGATCCGGCTCGGCTCCGACGTCCGCGGTCCGCTGCTCGAGCTCCGCGCGGACTACTGGTCCTCGGCGCCCTCCCCCTGATGACTCGCGGGACCCCTGTTCAGCGGCGGCGCGCCGACGGCGTCAGCTCCACCGCGCCGTAGCTGGTGTCGTCCGGGTTGAGGGTGACGCCCGGCGCGACCAGCTCGTCGATGCGGTCGAGCACCTCGGCGGCGAGGACCACGTCGGCGGCGGGGAGCTGGGACTGCAGCTGCTCCAGGGTGCGCGGCCCGATGATCGCGGACGTGACGCCGGGGTGCCGGATCACGAAGGCGATCGCGAGCTGGATCAGCGGGACACCCGCGCTGTCGGCGAGCAGGGCGAGCTCCTCCACCACGTCGAGCTTGCGCTGGTTGGCCGGTGTGCTCATGTCGAAGCGGGCGCTCGGCCGGGCGGAGGAGGTCGGGGTCCCCGCCGCGTCCTTGCGCCAGCGTCCGGAGAGCCAGCCGCCGGCGAGCGGGCTGTAGGTGAGGGTGCCCATGCCGTGGCGCTGGGTGGCGGGGAGCACGTCCGCCTCGATGCCGCGGACGAGGATCGAGTAGGGCGGCTGCTCGGTGACGAAGCGCTCGAGTCCGCGCTCGCGGGCGGCCCACTGCGCCTCGACGATCTGGCTGCCGGAGTAGGAGGACGAGCCGATCGAGCGGACCTTGCCCTGGCGGACGAGGTCGGTGAGGGCGCCGAGGGTCTCCTCGACGTCGGTGGTGGGGCTCGGGCGGTGCATTTGGTAGACGTCGATGTAGTCGGTGCCGAGGCGGCGGAGCGAGTCCTCGACGGCGCGCATGATGTACTTCCGCGAGCCGCCGGAGCGGTTGGGTCCGTCTCCCATCGGCATGAAGAACTTGGTGGCGAGGACGACGTCGTCGCGGCGGCCCTGGAGGGCCTCGCCGACGATCTCCTCGGAGACGCCGCCGGAGTAGACGTCGGCGGTGTCCACGAAATTGATCCCGGCGTCGAGGGCGGCGTGGATGACGCGGATCGAGTCGGCGCGGTCGTCGTTGCCCCAGGGGCCGAACATCATCGTGCCGAGGGCGAGCGGGCTGACGGACACTCCGGTGCGTCCGAGCGGGCGGTACTCCATGGGGTTCTCCTTGATCGTGGGCGGTCGCACCCAGGAAAGCGCGGTCTCCGCGCCCGCGGGAGACCCCGCTCTTCCGTGTACTGCCAGCCCCTCCCTCCGCGGCCGTCGGCGTCCTAGCGTGGAGGCATGACCCTGCACCTCACCCTCAACAACGGCGTCACACTCCCCGCTCTCGGACTCGGCGTCTTCCAGAGCGCCCCCGAGGAGACGACCGCCGCCGTGCAGTCCGCCCTCGAGGCCGGCTACCGCCACATCGACACCGCCGCCGCCTACGGCAACGAGCGCGAGGTCGGCGAGGGCATCCGCCGCTCCGGCATCGACCGCTCCGACGTGTTCATCGAGACGAAGGTCTGGGTCACCGACTACGGCTACGACGAGACCCTGCACGCGTTCGAGAAGGCGACCGGCAAGCTCGGCGTCGAGCAGCTCGACCTGCTGATCCTGCACCAGCCCGTGCCCGCGCACTTCGACAGCACGATCGCCGCCTACCGGGCCCTCGAGAAGCTGCTCGCCGACGGAGGCGTCCGCGCGATCGGCGTCAGCAACTTCACGCCCGCGCACCTCGCGCGGCTGCTAGCCGAGGTCGACGTGATCCCCGCCGTCAACCAGGTCGAGCTGCACCCGTACTTCAGCCAGCCCGACCTCCGCCGCGAGGACGCCGAGCGCGGCATCCTCACCCAGGCCTGGTCGCCGATCGGCGGCATCACCTTCTACCCCGGCTGGGGCGACGAGCGCCGCAGCGTGATGGACGACGCGACGATCGGCGCGATCGCCGCCGAGCACGGCAAGAGCCCGGCGCAGGTGATGCTCCGCTGGCACCTGCAGCAGGGCCGCTCCGCGATCCCCAAGTCGACGAACCCCGAGCGGATCGCGGCGAACTTCGATGTCTTCGACTTCGAGCTGAGCGACGACGAGCTGACCCGGATCGACGCCCTCGACACCGGCGTCCGCAGCGGACCCGACCCCGACGTCGAGCGCCCGGCGTTCTACGAGCGCTCCATCCCCGAGGCATGAGCGCCGACGTCGCGCGAGCGGGCGGCGCGGGTAGCGGCGGCGGGGGAGCGGACGGCGTGGGCCTGCCGAGCCAGGTCCGCGAGTTCCTGACGACGCGGCGCGCCCGCATCACCCCCGAGAAGGCGGGACTGCCCGCGTACGGCGGGAACCGGCGCGTCGCAGGGCTGCGCCGCGAGGAGGTCGCGATGCTGGCCGGCGTCAGCGTCGACTACTACAACCGCCTCGAGCGCGGGAACCTCGCCGGCGTCTCCGAGAGCGTCCTCGACGCGCTCGCCCGGGCGCTGCAGCTCGACGAGGCCGAGCGGACGCACCTCCTCGATCTCGCTCGCGCGGCGAGTCTCGCGCCCGCGAAGCGGCGCACCGCCACGACCGGCCACGTGACGGCGGGTGTGCAGCGACTGCTCGACGCGATCACCGAGGCCCCCGCCTGGATCCGCAACGACCGGCACGACCTGCTCGCGACGAACGCGCTCGGCCGCGCCCTCTACGCGGACATGATCGCGAGCCCCTACGGGCCGCCGAACACCGCGCGGTTCGTCTTCCTCGACGTGCGCTCGCGCGACTTCTTCCCGCACTGGGAGAAGTCGGCGGACGACGTCGTCGCGATCCTCCGCTCCGCCGCCGGCCGGAACCCCTACGACCGCGAGCTGTCCAACCTGGTCGGCGAGCTGTCCACGCGCAGCGAGACCTTCCGCACCCGCTGGGCGAAGCACGACGTGCGCTTCCACCGCACCGGCACCAAGAGGCTGCACCACGCGCTCGTCGGCGACCTCGACCTCGACTACGAGGCGATGACCCTCGACTCCGACAGCGACCTCACGCTGCTCGCCTACACCGCCCGCCCCGGCACCCCGTCGGCGGATGCGCTGCGGCTGCTGGCGACCCTCGCAGCCACCCGCGAGAGCGAGCAGGCGGCCGAGCTCGGCACCGACGCCGGGCACTGACCGGGTACCGGCACCGATCCGGTACCGGCACCGACCCGGTACTCAGCGGTCGCGCTGTTCCCGTCGGCTAGCGTGACCACGCCCCCAGCACGCCCCCAGCACGCCCCACGACGCTCACCGACGCAGAGGAGACACCATGACCGACCCGATCGGCATCCCCGAGGCCACCGCACTCGAGCGCGCCGAGCGCAGCATCGCGATCCTCGGCGCGGGAGGCGACCTCACCGAGCGGCTGCTGCTCCCCGGTCTCGGCCGCGTCGCCGAGCTGGCCCGCGACTCCGAGCTCACCCTGATCGGCGCCGCCCGCACCCCGCAGACCGACGAGGAGTGGCAGGGACTCGTCCGCCGCAGCCTCGAGGCCGCCGGCATCGCCGCGCACACGGTCGACGGACTCGTGTCCCGCGCCCGCTTCGTCGCGACCGACGCCTCGGACCCGGAGCAGCTGAAGGCGCTGCTCGACGCCTGCACCTCCTCGCCCGTGCTCTACGTCGCGCTGCCGCCGGCGATGGGGCACAAGGTCGCCGCCTCGCTGTCGGAGCTCGACCTGCCGGAGGACCTGGTCGTCGCGATCGAGAAGCCGTTCGGCGAGGACCTCGACGACGCGATCGCGCTGAACGCCGCCTTCGCTCCGGTGATCCCGGAGGACCGCTTCTGGCGCGTCGACCACTTCCTCGGCAACGCGACCGTGATGGGCATGCTCGGCCTGCGCTTCGGCAACCGCCTCCTCGAGTCGAGCTGGAGCGCCGAGCAGATCGAGAAGATCGAGATCGTCTACGACGAGACGCTCGGGATCGAGGGCCGAGCCGCCTTCTACGACGGCACCGGCGCCCTCCGCGACATGCTGCAGAGCCACCTGCTGATGGTGCTCGCGCTCACCACGATGGAGCGCCCCGACGAGGTCTCGCCGCAGGACGTGCACGAGCGGATGGCCGAGGTGCTCGGCGCCGTCCGGCTCTGGCGCGACGACCCGGCGACCGCGCGCCGCGCCCGCTACACCGAGGGCCGCGTCGACGGCCGCTTCTTCCCCTCCTACGTCGACGAGCCCGACGTCGACCCCGAGGCCGGCACCGAGACCCTGGCGCAGCTGCTGCTGCAGGTCGACACGCCCCGCTGGGCGGGCGTGCCGTTCGTCCTCCGCTCCGGCAAGGCGATCGGCGACCCGCGCCACGAGGTCGCCGTGCACTTCCGCCCCGCCACCCCGCCGCGGGGGCTGCGCTCCGGCGAGGACGACGCGGGCACGGTCCTGCGGATGTCGCTGAAGGGCGGCGACGTGAGCCTCGACCTCCTCGTCAACAGCGCCGACGACCTCACCGACGTCGAGCGCGTCACGCTGGAGGCGCAGCCCGGCACCGCCACGCTCGACCCCTACGCGCAGGTCCTCGCCGGCATCCTCCAGGGCGACACCCTCCTGTCCGTCCCCGGCGCCGTCGCCGAGCAGTGCTGGCGCATCGTCACTCCCGTGCTCTCGCACTGGGCCGAGGGCGGCACCCCGCTCGACGAGTACGAGGCCGGCAGCGCGGGCCCGTCCGGCTGGTAGGGCGCGCCGAGGCGTATCGAGACCCGCCGTCACCGGTACGTCCGGTGGGCGTGGATCTCGATGCGCCCGCTGCGCGGGCTACTCGATCAGCGAGGAGCGCGAGCAGCCTCGCAGTCCCCGCCGGCGCCCGTCAGCTCGCGGTCAGGGCGTCGCGGAGGCGGACTCGGGAGCCCATGCGCAGCAGCGAGTTGGTGTAGATGCGGCTCGCGACGGCCATCACGGCGGCGGTGGCGACGACGAGGAGCCCGAGCGAGAGCAGCGGCTCCCACCAGTCCGCCTCGCCGAAGAACAGCCGCACCGGCATCGCGACCGGTGCGCTGAACGGCACGTAGGACAGGATCGTCATCACCAGCGGGTTGTCGCCGAAGAGCACGACGCCGAAGTACGGCACCATCACCAGCATCATCGCCGGGGTCATCACCGATCCGGTGTCCTCCTGCCGCGAGACGAGCGCGGCGCCGGCCGCGAAGACGCTCGCGACCAGGACGAAGCCGAAGACGAAGAACACCACGAACCAGATCAGCGGCGCCGACAGCAGGTCGAGCAGCTCGGTCTGCCCCGTGATCGCGAGGCCCAGCGCCGACGCGGCCGCGATCGCGGCGGCCGTGCCGACGCCGATCACCGAGTTGCCGAGGATCTTCCCCGCGAGCAGCGCCCGCGCGGGCACCGCGGCGAGCAGGATCTCGACGATCCGCGACTGCTTCTCCTGCACCGTGTTCTGCATGATCGTCGCGCCCGAGCCGAGCACGGCGAGCATGAACACCAGCCCGAACGCCAGGCCGATCAGCGTGCGCAGGCCCGACGGCGTCTCGGACGGCTCGAGGAGCTCGACGGCGGGGCTCGCGGAGAGCGCGGAGACCAGTCCCTCCGGTGCCTCGTCGAGGGCGAGGATCGAGAAGCCGACTGCGTCATCGCTCGGGACGAGCGCGGCGTCGACCTCGCCGGAGCGCACCAGCTCCTCCGCCTCCGCGGCCGTGGCGACCTCGGTGACGTCGAGGGTGTCGGCGGCGGCCAGCGAGGAGGCGGCCGAGCCGACCACCGCGACGGGGGTCGCGTCGGCGGCGCGGCTGCCGAGCACGTTCGAGAGCACGATGCCGCCGATCACCAGCACGAGGGTGATGACGGTGGAGATGATGAACGCCTTCGAGCGGATCTGCGAGAGGATCTCGCGCTCGGCGACCAGGAGCGTCGCGCCCCAGGTGCTCAACCGGCCGTCCTGGGCGCCGGTGCCGGGTCCCAAGCTCCTCGTGATACCGCTGCTCGTACTGCCGCTGGTCGTCATCGGACCGCCTCCGCCTTCTGCTCGGCGCGCTCGGGCGCGCTCACCACGATGTCCCGGAAGATCTCTCCGAGGGTCGGCCGCACGGGCCGGAACGACGACACGGTGCCGCGCTCGAGGGCCGCGCGCAGCACGGCGTCGGCCGCCGCCGCGTCGGCGTGGAAGAGCACCGACCGCCCGGCCAGCTCCGCCACATCGACACCCGGCACGCCGCGGACCCAGCCCGCGTCGCCGTCGAGCTCGAGCGACCAGCGGTCGCCGGAGTACTGCTCGCGCAGCGCCTCGCGCTCGCCCGCCGCCTTCACCTGGCCGCCGGCGATGATCACCAGGTCGTCGCAGAGCCGCTCGACCACGTCGAGCTGGTGCGAGGAGAACAGCACCGGGATGCCCCGGGCGGCGTGCTCCGCGATCACGGCGACGACCTCGTCGACCGCGAGCGGGTCCAGGCCCGAGAACGGCTCGTCCATGATCAGCACGTCCGGGTCGTGCACGAGCGCGGCCGCCACCTGCACGCGCTGCTGGTTGCCGAGCGAGAGCGCCTCCAGCTTGTCGCGGCGGCGCTCGAGCAGGCCGAGCCGCTCGAGCAGGTCGTCGGCGCGCTGGACAGCGGTCGTCTTGTCGATGCCGTGCAGACGCGCGAGGTAGGCCAGCTGCTCGCCGATCTCCATCTTCGGGTAGAGGCCGCGCTCCTCCGGCATGTAGCCGAAGCCGTGCAGGGCGGCCTGGCTCACGGGTGCGCCGTCGAGCGTGACCGCGCCGGAGTCCGGACGGAGGACGCCCAGGATCATCCGCATCGTCGTGGTCTTGCCCGCGCCGTTGCCGCCGACGAAGCCGGTGAGCCGCCCCCGGCCGACGTCGAAGCTGACGTCGTCGACGGCGCGGTGGGCACCGAAGCTGCGACTGATGTTCTGCACGCTGAGCATGCGACCTCCTCGGATCCGACTGACCCCTCCACGCTAGGCAGGGGGCCTCGCCGGCGCCTCCCGCGCGGGAGTGAGCGGCGCTCTCCGCCTCACGGCGGAGGAGCGCTCGACTCGCGCTTCGGATCCACCAGCCCGGTCCGGTAGGCGAACGCGACCGCCTGCACCCGGTCGCGCAGCGAGAGCTTGGTGAGCACGTTCGACACGTGCGTCTTCACGGTCGCCCGGCCGACGGCGAGGCGCTCGGCGATCTCGTCGTTCGAGAGCCCCCGCGCGAGCAGTCGCAGGACCTCGGTCTCGCGGGTGGTGAGGCTCTCGGGCGGGGTGCCGCTCGGTGTGACGGCGGGGTCGCGCCCGAGGGCGACGGCGCGCGCGATCACCGCTCGGGTCAGCTCCGGCGCGAGCAGCGCGTCGCCCGCCGCGAGCGCGCGGACCCCGGCGACCAGCCGCTCCGGCGGCGAGTTCTTCAGCAGGAAGCCGCTCGCTCCCGCCTCGAGGGCCGCGACGAGGTAGTCCTCGCGCTCGAACGTCGTCAGCATCAGCACCTGCACGGTCGTCTCCGGCTCGAGGAGGAGGCGCCGAGTCGCCTCCAGCCCGCCGATCCCCGGCATCTCCACGTCCATGCAGACGACGTCGGGGCGGAGTCGCGCAATGACGTCGAGCGCCTCCTCGCCGCTGGACGCGTCGCCGACGACCTCGATGCCGGGCTGCGCCGAGAGGATGGTGCGGATGCCCTGGCGCATCAGCGCGTGGTCGTCGACGAGGACGACGCGGACGGCACTCGCGGCGCTCACGCCCGCACCGGGAGCGGCACGCGGACGCGGACGACCCAGCCGGAGCCGGTCCGCGGCCCCGCATCGAGCACTCCGTCCATCGTCGCCGCGCGCTCGCGCATCCCGAGCAGCCCGAGTCCGCCGCTCTGCCGGCGCGGGCCGGGGCGCCCGAGTCCGTCGTCGGCGACCTCGAGCTCGACGGAGTCGCCCTCGTAGCGCAGGTGCAGGCGCGCGCGGGTGCCGGGTCCGGCGTGCGTGAGCACGTTGGTGAGCGACTCCTGGGCGATGCGGTAGAGGTTGAGCCCGACCAGCGGCGGCAGCTCGACCGGCTCGCCCACCTCCTCGAGCTCGACGCGGAGTCCGGAGGCGACGGCGTCCTCGACCAGCGCGGGGAGGGCGGCGAGACCGAGCGAGGCGGTGACCGGATCGACGACGGAGTCCTCGTCGCGGAGGGTGCCGAGCAGCTGGTAGAGCTCGCCGACCGCCGCGCGCGAGGTGCCCTCGAGCGCCTGCAGCTGCTCGTGCGCCCGCGCGGGCTCGGTGTCGACCAGCATCCGCGCCGCTCCGGCCTGGACGCCCATCAGCGAGACGTGGTGCGCCACGGCGTCGTGCAGCTCGCGGGCGATCCGCAGCCGCTCGATCGCGATCGCCTGGCGCGCGACCGTCGACCGCTCGTCCTCGAGCTGCCGGGTGCGCAGCGCGGTCAGCGCCCGCTGGCGCGCGGAGGCCCAGGCGTGGTCGCCGAACCACCAGGCGCCGGCGAAGTAGAGCACGTTGATCAGGATCTGCTGGAGCAGGTACGCGGCGACCGGGGTGAGCGCGCCGATCCCCTCGCCGTCGAAGTCGAGGTCCTGCGTGCTCGCGCGGAAGAAGGTGATCAGCAGCCAGACCGCCATCACCGTCACCAGCACGCCGCGCGCCCAGCCCGCCCGCGTCCGGTTCTGCTCCCAGGCGCCGACGCTGTACAGCGCCGTGAACAGCGCGATGTTGCTGATCGTCAGCTCCGGCACCTTCAGCTCGCCGACCAGCAGGAAGGCGGCGCCGGTCACCGCGAGGACGGGGACGGGCGCCGTCCGCCGGAAGGCGAGCGGGAGGACGACGACGGCGAGCACCGCCATGCTGAGCGCGGGCGAGGCGGGCTCGGGGAACAGCCCGATCGCGCGGCCGAGCACCAGCGAGAGCACGGCGGCGCCGAAGAGGGCGGCGGCGGTCGCGACGTCCGCCCGGCGCTGGTCGGGCGTGGCCGGCGACCGGTGCCAGGCGCGGGTGTCCGGAGCGGCAGTCACCCCGCCAATCTAGCCGGGGGGCTCAGGCGGCCGGGTGCGGGTGCGTCCGCTCCAGCGCGGCCCCCTCCAGGTCGACGTCCGGCAGGAGCCGGTCGAGCCAGCGCGGCAGCCACCAGGCGGAGCGGCCGAGCAGGTGCATCAGCGCGGGCATCAGCAGCATCCGGACCACGAACGCGTCGAGCAGCACGCCGAAGGCGAGGCCGAAGCCCATCGAGCGGATGATGGTCGACTCCGAGAAGATGAAGCCGCCGAAGACGGCCACCATGATCAGCGCCGCCGCGATCACGACCGCCTTGCCGGCCTGGAAGCCCTGCGCCACGGCCAGGCGAGCGCTCGCGCCGTGCACGTACGCCTCGCGCATCCCGGAGGCGAGGAACAGCTGGTAGTCCATCGCCAGCCCGAAGAGGATGCCCACCAGGATCACCGGCAGGAAGCTGAGGATCGGCCCGGTCGAGTGCAGTCCGATCAGGTCGGCGCCCCAGCCGAACTGGAAGACCGCGACGATCAGCCCGTAGGTCGCGAACAGCGACAGGATGAACCCGCGGGTCGCGATCAGCGGCACCAGCAGCGAGCGGAACACCAGGATCATGATCAGCAGGGAGAGCCCGACGACGACCGCGAGGTAGGTCGGCAGCACGTCGTTCAGCCCCTCGGAGATGTCGATGTTGGTGGCCGCCTGGCCGGCCACGCCGAGGACGATGTCGTCGTCCACCGGGGGCAGGGCGCGCAGGTCCTGCACGAGCGCCTCGGTGGAGGCGCTGTTCGGGCCGTCGGTGGGCAGCACCTGGAAGGCGAGCAGCGTGCCGTCGTCCGAGGCGGCGATCGGCGCCACGGCGACGACGTCGGCCTGGTCGGCGATCGTGCGGGCGACGTCGACCTGGGTGGCGAGCAGCGCGTCGTCGGCGACTCCGCCCGGGACCGTCGCGGTGACGAGCAGCGGTCCGTTGGCTCCGGCGCCGAACTCGTCGCCGACGATCTCGAAGCTGCGGGCGCTGGTGGAGCCCTCGGGCTCGCTCGAGCCGTCCGGCAGGCCGAGGCGCATCGAGAGCGCGGGGACCGCGATGACGAGCAGCACCGCGACGGTGCCGACGACGGTGAGCACCGCGCGCAGCGTCGACATCGGCGCGACCGTCTTCGCCGCCGCGTGGTGCACGCTCGCCGAGCGGGCCTTCCGGCGCAGCAGGCGCGTGCCGAGCAGACCGAGGATCGCCGGGGCGAGGGTGACGGCGATCAGCACCGCGACCGCGACGCAGACGGCGCCGACGACGCCCATCAGGCCGAGGAACGGGATGCCGGTGACGGTGAGCGCGAGCAGTGCGACCACGACGGTCGACCCGGCGAAGACGACGGCGGTCCCGGAGGTGCCGTTCGCGAGCCCGATCGACTCCCGGACCTCGACGCCCGAGAGCAGCTGCTTCCGGTGCCGGTTCACGATGAAGAGCGAGTAGTCGATCCCGACGGCGAGGCCGAGCATCACGCCGAGCACCGGCGTGACCGAGGCCATGTCGATGACGCCGGAGAAGGAGAGCGAGGCGGTGACGCCCACGCCGACGCCGACGAGCGCGGTGACGATCGGGAGCGAGGCCGCGACGAGCGAGCCGAGCATCACGATCAGGACGACGCCGGCGAAGACGAGGCCGATCGCCTCGCCCACGCCGAAGATCTGCGGGACGCCCTGGGCGAGGTCCGTCGCGAAGCTCACCTCGGCCCCCGCGACCGGCGCGGACTCGAAGTGGTCGATCACGCCCTGCTTGACCTCCTCGGGGAGCTCGAGCCTCGGCTCGGTGAAGGAGACGTTCACGATCGCGGTCGAGCCGTCCGCCGAGACGACGCCGATCCCGTCGGCGAGCGAGAGCAGCTCCTCGCCGAGATCGAGCGGCTCGGCGCCGGCCTCGAGCTCGGTGCGCGAGGCGTCGAGCGCGGACTGCTGCGCGGTCAGCTCCGCCTGCTGCGCATCGAGCTGCGCCTGCTGGGCATCGAGGGCGGCGAGCTGCTGCTCGGGAGCGCCGGCGGCGACCGCCTGCTCGCGGGCCGCGGTCAGCTGCTCCTGGCCCGCGGTCAACTGCGCCTGCCCCGCATCGAGCTGCGCCTGGCCGGCGGCGAGCTGCTCCTGCCCGGCCGCGAGCTGCGCCCGGCCGGCGGCGAGCTGCTGCGCGCCGTCGAGCTGCGACTGCCGTGCCTCGAAGGGGTCGACGACCGCGGCGACGCCCTCGAGATCGGCGGCGGAGGCGGCCAGAGCGGAGATCGCGGCCTCCTGCTCCGCCGTCAGCGCCGACCCGTCGTCGGTGCGGTAGACCACGGTGCCGGTGCCGCCCGCGGTGTCGGGCAGCTTCTCCGCGAGCTGGTCGGTCACGGCGCCGGAGGCGGTGCCGGGGATGTCGAAGCTGTTGGTCAGCGTGCCGCCGACCGCGAGGAAGGCGCCGACCGAGACGCCGAGGATCACGACCCAGGCGACGATCACCGCCCAGGCGCGACGAGCGGCGAAGATGCCCAGACGGAAGAGCAGGGAGGCCACGGGAGCTCCAGTCGAGAGGGGGAACGGTCGCTAGATCATACGCGACGTCTCGTCTAGCGGGCGGTACGCTCGGGCCATGACGGAGCATCGGAGCGGACCCGTCCGCAGTGCCGCGGCCCGCGAGTCGGTCCTCGAGGCGACCGCGCGGCTGTTCGTGCAGCAGGGCTGGGACCACCTCACGATGGAGGGCATCGCGAAGGAGGCCGGGGTCTCCAAGCAGACGGTCTACCGCTGGTGGCCCTCCCGCGGCGCGCTGATCGCGGACTGCATGATCGAGGGCCGGCTCGTCGCGATCGAGGTCGAGCTGCCCGACACCGGCGATCTGCGCCGCGATCTCGGCGCGTGGCTCGGGCCGATCCTGGAGCTCGCCGCCACCGAGACGGGCGCGTCGCTGATCCGCTCGCTGATCGCGGCCGGGGCGGAGGACGCTGCGGTGGGGGAGCGGCTCGGCAACGCCTTCGGGGTCGACCAGACGCTCGCCGACCGCTTCGCGAAGGCCGTGCGGGCCGGGCAGCTGCCGGCGGACGCGCCGGTCGACGAGCTCGGCCTCTCGATCCTCGGCTCGATCGTGCTGCCGGTCGTCGGCCGGCGTCCGCTCGACGCGGCGTCGGTGCTCGGGCACGTCGACTTCCTGCTCCGCCCGCGCGGCTGAGGCGCGGGCGGGCGGATCAGGTCCGCTGCCCGATCAGGCCCAGCGCCCGATCAGGCGCGGCTGCCGATCAGGCGCGGCTGCCGATCAGGCCCAGGACCAGGAGGCCAGCACCGACTCGGCGACGGCCTCGCGGTCGTCGTCGTCCACGGTCGGGCTGAACGAGAAGGTGACGACGTAGGTCTGCCCGTCGTCGGTGACGTAGTACTGCTCGACGTTGTAGGACGTGCCCGACGCGGCGAGCGTCGCGCTCAGGTGCGCGGACTCGGAGCCGGCGACCACGACGCGGTCGTTCGTCTCGACATCGGTGGCGCCCGCGGTCTCGAGCTCGGTCACGCCGGCCGACTCGACCTGGTCGGCGGTCACCTCGCCGGCGGGGCTGAGCACGACGTTGACGTTGTCGGCGAAGCCGTCGGTGTCGGCGAGGTCGGCGGCGAGCGTGTCGGCGCCCATCGAGGCGGGGTCGGTGTCGGGGGCTCCCCAGCCCTCGGGGACGGAGTAGGCGTAGCCGGTGCCGGTGATCTTCTCGCCGGTGGCCGCCGCGGCGTCGAGCGCATCGGCGTCGTCGCCGGAGCCGGCGGGGGAGGAGCAGCCGGCGAGGAGGACGACGAGGGCGGCGGTGGCGCCGAAGCGCAGGGTGCGGGACATGGCGCCACGCTAGCGGACAGCTGTCGGCCGCTGCATCCGCCGCCCCGGGGAGGCGGCGCGACTACGCTGGGACCCCTATGGCCTCCGACAGCGAACCCTCCGTCACCCTCACCGATCCCCTCGAGGAGCGCCTGCGCGCCCAGGTCGCCCGCGAGGGCGAGCGGACCGTCGCGCTGCGGTCGGCCGCACTGCTCGGCGGCGGCTACGAGGGCGAGTCGTTCCTGCTGACGGTCGGCGGCGAGCACGCGGCCGGCGTGCTGCAGGGCGCTCCGTCGCTCTACTGGCCCGAGCTGTGGGGCGCGCGGGCGCTCCTCTACGTCTGGGACGACCAGGCGGCCGACGCCGTCGTCGCCGGACTCGTCAACTCCGCCTGGCGGGTGCGCGAGATGTGCGCGCGGGTCTGCGCCGAGCGCGTCCTCGGCGGGCAGAAGAAGCTGGCGCGCCTCACCACCGACGAGCACCCGCGGGTCCGCTCGGCCGGGGCCCGCGCGCTGATCGCGGTCGCGGTCGCCGGGATCGGCTCGGGGCGCGACGAGAAGGGCGAGTTCGCCGCGAGCGTCGAGCAGACCCTCACCCGGATGCTCCGCGACCCGGACAAGGACGTCCGCCGCGACGCGCGCGCCTCGATCGACACCCTGCGGGCCGCGCGCGGCTGACGCGGTGCCGGCGGCTCAGCCGCCACTGCTCCTTCCGGTCGGCGGCTCAGCCGCCACTGCTCCTTCCGGTCGGCGGCTCAGCCGCCGACGTGCGAGCCGAAGCCGGACTTGCCCGTGCCGCCGAAGCCGCCGGCGAGGGTCGCCTTGCTGCCGACCGTCGCTCCGGCCGGTGCCTTCTGCACCACGTCGGGCTGCGTCGCCCCGCGGGCGGCGAAGCCCCCGGAGGTGACCGGCGCCCAGCTCGTCGCCCGGGTCGAGCTCCAGCGAGAGGACGCGAAGATGAGCGGGCCGATCCAGGCGCCGCCGGCGTAGTGCCCGCGGTACTCGTCGGTCGCCTCGCAGAGCTGCTCCGGGTCGTCGCCGACCGGCTCGCCCTGCGCCTCCAGCGCCGCGATCTGCTCGCGCACGTCGGCGAGGCAGTCCTCCCGGCTCGCGTAGACCGGCCGCTCGGCGTTCTCGGGGATGACGTAGTCCTGGCCGTCGGCACCGGTCGTGACGACGCCGTCCGTCGACGGGTTCGCGGCGTTGAGCGCGACGGCGAGGCCGAGCACTCCGACGGCGACCACGCCGCCGATGACGAGCCCGCGCCGCTTCGAGGCGATGCCGCTGATGCCGACATCGCCGGAGCGGCGCCGCGTGCGGGTGGTGCCGGCGGTATCGCCCGCGGTGTCGCCGGGAGCGTCCTGGGGACGGTCGTCGGGGGTGGTCATCGGATCTCCTCGTCCTGCGGGCGGTTCTCGCGCGCGTCCTGGGGCCGCGTGTCCTGGGGGCGGCCGTGCTCGGGGTGGCCGTGCTCGGGGTGGCCGAACGCCGGCGCCTCGATGAAGTGCGGCACAAACTCCGCGAGGTCGCCCGTGATCGGTCCGCCGGTCTCGCGGACGTCGATGCCGGCCGGCGTCTCGCCGACGATCCAGCTGCCGATCACGACCGTCCGGCCGTCGATGCGGACGAGGTCGGCCCTTGCCTGGTGCACGAAGCCCTCCTCGCCGTAGGCGCCGCCGTTCTCCGCGACGATCGAGCCGTCGGCGTCGAGGATCGTGACGTTCGCTCCCTCCCGGCCGAGCCGGGGCTTGCGCACCTGCGCGACGCCGGCCAGCGGCTCGACGGAGGCGGGGAGCAGGTTCGGGTGGCCGGGGAAGAGCTCCCAGAGCACGACGAGCAGCTGCTTGTTGCTGAGCAGCAGCTTCCAGGCCGGCTCGACCCAGCGGGTGCGCTCGCGCCGGTCGAGCAGCAGTCCGCCGAACTGCTCGGCCAGCAGCCACTCCCAGGGGTAGAGCTTGAAGATCCGCCGGATCGGCTCGCCGTCGGCGTCGAGGAAGCCGGCGCCGTCGAGCTCGTAGCGGATGTCCTCGACGAAGATCAGCTTCGGATCGAAGCCGGCCTGCGCCGCGGTCTCGGCCATGTACGCGACGGTGTCCGCGTCCTCGACGATCAGCTCGCCGTCGCCGGAGTCGTGCAGCGAGGCCAGGTGCAGTCGCGCGCCCTCGTCCAGCCGCCAGCGGTCGACGCGGAGGTGCCGCCACTGCTCGACGAGCTGCTCGTGCAGGCTGTTGAACTGGTCGGCCTCCGGGCCGCGCGTCTCCTCGAGCCACTGCCACTGCGCGGCGGCCGTCTCGACCAGCGAGGTGGGCGTGTCGGCGTTGAACTCGAGCAGCGTCACAGTGCCGTCGCCGTCGTAGGCGAGGTCGAAGCGGCCGTAGACCGTCGGGTCGTCCTCGTCCCACGAGGTGCGGACCAGCTCGTGGAAGCGCTCCGGGATCCCGAACTCGGCGAAACGGCCGGTGCGGACGACGTGCTCGCACGCGTCCATGCAGCGGTCGAACAGCTCCTGCGTCGCCCGCTCGAGCAGCTCGATCTCGGCGGTGGTGAACGCGTAGGCCGCGGACTCGTTCCAGTAGGGCCGGCCGCCCTCGGACGGCAGGTCGTAGAAGCTGAAGCCGACCTCGTCGCACCGGGCCCGCCAGTCGGGACGCGGGGTCGAGGTGAGTCTGCGCATGATGTCGGGCCAGTCTACGGCGGGCCGATCTACGGCGAGCCGGTCTGCGGCGGGCAGGGCTGTGCAGCACCCGGGAGCGCCGCGCAGCGCGCGCGCCCCGCCGGCGTCAGCGCGACGGTCCAGGAGCCGGACGCGCGGTCGCTCCGCACCAGGAGCCCCTCGTCGGCGAGGGCGCGGCAGTCGTCGTCGAGCCGCCGGAGCTGCTCGGCGTCGGCGCCGCTCCCGAGGAGCGTGAACGCGCCGGCCCGCGCCGCCCCGGTCTCGGCGAGCGCGTGGACGGCGAGCAGGAGCAGAGTCCTGCGCTGGCTCTCGTCCACGACGACCTCCCGGGGCCCCGGATTATCCGGTTCTCAGGGAGACGGTACCGTCGAGCCCGAGCCCCGCTCCGGCCCGGGCTGTCCGCTCAGCGCACTCCTCGTCCGCTCTCCGGAGGCCGCGGGAGAGGACGGAGGCGAGCCGATGGCGGTGCAGGAGCAGCCGGCGCCCGAGGCCGGGCCCGAGGGTCGCGGGACCCTCCGGATCGAGGCGGTGGGCAGCGACATCGCGCGCGCCTCCGAGGTGCTCGCCGGCTTCTATGCGGGGCGGGGCTGGTCCGTCGCCCCCACCGAGCAGCCCTTCTCCTACCGCTACGCCGCGCTCGGCGATCCGGTGATGACGCTGCGGACTTCGCAGATGCGCGGTCGCGCCGCGGGTGAGGACCCGGCGGGCGGCGACTACGTCGTGCAGTGGCTGGTCGAGGGCCGCGCGATCGTCGACGTCGACCGCGGAGCGCTGCCGATGCGCCGCGGCGTCCCGCAGCTGAACCCCGCGCACCGCCCCTTCGTCTTCTCCTACACCGACTACGACCAGAAGCTCGTGCACCTCGGCCGGGAGCGGGTGGCCGGCGTCGCCCGCGAGCGCGGCTACCGCAGCACGGGCGCGCTGCGCTTCGACCACCTCCGCCGCGTGACCCCCGAGGCCTCCGCCCGCTGGCACGGCGTGGTCGGCGAGATCTCGACCGCCGTGCGGACGGGACGGGTGACGACCCTGCTCTGGGACCGGCTGACGCGCCGCGCGGCCGCCGCCTTCCTCGAGCTCTACCCGCCGGAGGGCGCCGCGCTGCCGGAGGTGCTGCTCGCGCCGCGGAACGGGAGCATCCGCGCCGCCGTGGAGTTCGTGCACGAGAGCGCCCACCTCCCGATCGGGCCCGTCGAGATCGCCGCCGCCGCGCACCTCAGCGTCCGTGGCACCCAGGTCGCCTTCCGTCGCCTGCTCGGCACCACGCCGCTGCAGTACCTCCGCGACGTGCGGCTCGACCGGGTGCGGGCGGACCTGCGGCTCGGCGACCCGAGGAGCGCGACGGTCGCCGACGTCGCCCGGCGCTGGGGCTTCGGCCACCTCGGCCGCTTCGCGGGCGCGTACACCGCCCGCTTCGGCGAGTACCCGAGCACGACCCTCGACCGGGGCTGACCGCGCTGCGCACGAGCGCTGTTCGGCCGCTGCGCAAGGGGGTCTCGCGCGGGCCGCCGGCGCGCTTCACTCTCGGGATGGACGGTCTCCCTCTCCTCGTGCTCGCCCTGATCTTCGCCGCCGCCGCGGCCGTGGTCTGGGTCGCCGGCATCCAGCTCTCCAAGGCGACCGACGTGCTCGACGCCCGGCTCCACCTCGGCAGCGCGCTGGGCGGCCTGATCGTGCTGGCCGTGGCGACCAACCTGCCCGAGATCGCGATCACCGTCTCCGCCGCCCTGTCGGGGAACCTCGACGTCGCCGTCGGCAACATCCTCGGCGGCATCGCCCTGCAGACCGTCGTGCTGGTCGTGCTCGACGCGTTCGGAAGGCGGGGGAAGGGAGTGAAGCCGCTGACCTACCGGGCGGCGTCGCTCACGCTCGTGCTCGAGGGGCTGGTCGTCGTGGCGGTGCTCGCCGTGGTCATCGCCGGGAGCCAGTTGCCGTCCGGTCTCGAGGTGCTGCGCCTCACGCCGGACGTGGTGCTGATCGCGGGACTGTGGGTGGTGGGCCTCCTGCTCGTGCAGCGCGCCGGCCACCACCTGCCCTGGCACGAGGACGGCCGCGCGCCCGACGCGACGCCCCGCCCCTCCCGCGACAGGAAGACGCACCCGATGAGCACGCGGAGGGCGGCGCTCGTCTTCGCGATCTCCGCCGCCGCGACGCTCGTGGCCGGAGTCGTGCTCGAGCGGGCCGGCGACGCCGCGTCGTCGCAGCTCGGCCTGTCCGGGGTGCTCTTCGGAGCGACGGTCCTCGCGCTGGCCACCTCGCTCCCGGAGATCTCGACGGGGCTCCAGGCGATCAAGCAGGGCGACGACGAGCTGGCCGTCAGCGACATCTTCGGCGGCAACGCGTTCCTCCCCGTCCTCTTCCTGGTCGCGACCGTCCTCTCCGGCGACGCGGTCCTCCCGCAGGCCGGCGCGTCCGACATCTACCTCACCGCACTGGCGGCGCTGCTCACCCTCGTCTACGTCGTGGGCCTGATCTTCCGGCCCGCGCGCCGGATCGCCGGCATGGGGGTCGACTCGCTGATCGTGCTCGTCCTCTACGCCGTCGGCATCGGCGGGCTGTTCGCGATCGCCGCGGGCTGAGCGCGCCATCGCGCGTGCACGCCGCGCCTGAGCCGAGGGGCGGCTTCCGAGAGACCATACGCTGATGGGCGATGTCTTGCAGCGGGCGTACGACCTGTACACGGCCGCCCAGCAGTGACCGCGCAGCAGTGACCGCGCTCGGCTCAGGCGCTGTCGCGCCACTCGGGGCGGGGCGTGATGACGATCGACTGCGCCGGCGACGGCGCCGGCTCCCTGGCCGGCGTCGGGCCGCTCCCGCCGGTGAGCAGCTCGGACAGCATCGCGGCGGCGGAGCGGGCGATGCGGGCGCGGTCGATCGCGAGCGAGGTCAGACTCGGGATCATCGCCGCCCCGATGCTCAGGCCGTCGATGCCGGCGATGCGGACGTCCTGCGGGACCCGGAGGCCGAGCCTGCTCGCCCGCTGCAGGGCCCCGATCGCCATCATGTCGTTGAACGCGATGACGGCGTCGACGCCGGGGTGCGCGGCGACGAGCTCGCCGAACGCCGCGGCGCCTCCCTCGATCGTCTCCTGGCCCGAGGTGACGAGCGCGACCTCGCCGGGCTCGAGGCACTCCGCGTAGCGGAGGCAGCGCTCGCTCGCCGCGTAGCCGCCGCGCTCGGCGTGATCGATCATGCCGATGCTGCGCGCCCCGCGCTCGCGCAGTCCGTCGACCAGCTCGCGCATCCCCGGCGCGAAGTCGACCGCGATGGAGTGCGCGCCGGGTAGCTCGGCCTCGCGCTCGATCAGCACGACCGGCACCCCCCTGGCCGCCCGGCGGATCGACTCGACGCTCGCCCGCGGGAAGTAGCCGATGATCGCGTCGACCTGGGCGGACAGGTCGGCGACGATCCGGTCCTCCGCGCCGTGCGACTCGGCGACCACGACGACCTGCCAGCCGCGCGCGGCGAACTCCTCGAGCAGATCGGCGGCGAGATCGGTGTAGTAGGGGTTCCGCAGCGACGTGATGACGAGGCCGATCGCCACGCTCTTCTGCCGCGCCAGATTCGCGGCGAACCGGCTGGGGACGTAGCCGAGGGCCTCGCTCACGGCGAGCACGCGCTCCCGGGTGGCGGCGCTGATCTCCGACATGTCGTTCATCGCGCGGGTCACGGTCTGGCGGGAGACGCCCGCCTCGCGCGCGACGTCGCGGATCGTGGCGCGCCGCCCGGGGGCGGGCTCGGTCCGGGCTCGGCCGATCGCGGTGTCGTCCGTCGGGGCTTCGTGCGCTGGGGCTTCGTGCGCCGGGGCTTCGTGCGCTGGGGAGTGATCCACGCTGATCCGTTCCGGCGGCACGCGTCTCGCGGCGCCCTCGTTCGGCTTTCGCGACACGCGCCTTGACATGCCGACCCGACCGAGCCTACCTTGTGGGCACCGCCGCCGTGACCGTTCACGTGACCGATCACGGTAAGGCAACCATTACCCGTCCCACCCCTTCGATGGAGAAGAAACGCATGCTGATGGACACGAAGATCCTGGTCCGGCGGTCGGTCGCCGGAGCGGTCGCGCTCACGCTCGCCGCGGGCCTCGCCGGCTGCACGAGTTCCGGCTCGCAGGCCGATGACGGCGCGGTCGACGTCCTGATCGCGCAGAACCCGAACCAGGTGCCGGTCGGCGAGACGGCCTGGGCGAGCGCCCTCGCGGCGGAGACGGGCTGCACGGTCCACTGGAACTCGATCGACGACACCGCCTGGGCGCAGCAGAAGAACCCCTCGCTCGCGGCGGGAGACGTGCCGGACATCGCGATCCGCGCCGTCGGCTCGGGCGACGCGGTGCAGTACCCCGGACTGTTCGAGGACATCGCGACGCACCTCGACGAGCTGCCGAACGTGTCCGCCTTCTTCGAGCAGAAGCCGGATGCGCGCCGGCTGGTCGAGAACGAGAACGGCGAGATCCACTCGCTCTCCTCCTCCCGCGGCCAGGGCTACGCCGGCTCCGGGCAGCACATGATGATCAACCGCGCCTGGCTCGAGAAGCTCGGCCTCGCGGTCCCGACGACGTGGGACGAGCTGACGACGGTCCTCGAGGCGTTCAAGACGCAGGACCCGAACGGCAACGGGCAGGCCGACGAGATCCCGTTCAACATCCGCCGGCTCGAGACCGGCGGGTTCGGCTGGTACAGCCCGTTCCTGCTGCTCAACTCGACCGGCATCCCCACCTCGTTCAATAAGGGACCGTCGGCCCAGGGCATCCACGTCTCCGACGGGAAGGTCGCGAGCTTCCTCGTCTCGGACGAGTACCGGCAGGTCGTCGAGTACCTGCACGGGCTGCTCGCGGCGGGCCTCATCCCGGCCGAGGCGCTGACGAAGGACGACTCGGCGTACTACGCCGACCAGAAGGGTGACGGGCAGAACGCGCGGACCGGCGTCGTCTTCGGCTGGTCGCTCGCCGACTTCGGCGATCTGCGCGACCAGTACGTCGCGATGCCCGCTCCCGCCGCCTCCGCGAGCATCCCCGCCGAGGACGTGGTCTGGGACGGCTCGAACAACGAGTACGAGGGCGGCAAGCTCGCCGTGTCGGCCGCCGCGGCCGGCGACGAGTGCGTGTGGAAGGTCGTGAACGCGCTCTACAGCGAGAAGTACTCCGTCCAGCAGTTCACCGGGGCGATCGGCGAGTACGTCAGCGACGACGGGAACAGCACCTACACGATCCTCGACGCGTACCGCGCGGCGGTCGCGGACAACAGCGACCCGGCGCTCGCCGACCGGCTGGCCGGCTGGATCCCCGACTCGGTCACCCTCAAGGGCGACTGGAACCGCGACGACCTCCGCGAGGTCGACGACGTCTACGCCGAGCAGTACTCGAACTACGACCACGTGCGCGACCTGATGCCCGACTACGTCCGCCTCTCGGCCGAGGACGCGACGGTCGTCAGCAACAACGACACCGCCGTCCTCAACTACGCCCTGCAGAAGACCTCGGAGTGGATCGCGAAGGGTGGCGTCGACGCCGAATGGGACGAGTACGTCGGCCAGCTCGAATCGATCGGCCTCACCCAGAACGTCGAGCTGTGGCAGAAGGCGTACGACCTCTACACCGCGGCCTCATGAGCCGGACCGCCCTCGACACCGCCCCGGTGGGGGAGTCGGTCGCGCCGGCCCTCTCCCTCGCCGGGGCGCGGCCCCCCGCGGATCGGCTGACCGCCAGGATCGCCCGCAGCCTGCGCCACCACTGGCAGCTCTGGCTGATGGTGCTGCCGGCGATCCTCTTCACCGTCGTCTTCGCCTACGTGCCGCTCTACGGGCTGCAGCTCGCCTTCCGGAAGTACGTCCCGGCGCTCGGGCTGAGCGGCGGGGAGTGGGTCGGCTTCGACTACTTCGTCCAGTTCTTCGAGTCACCGCTGTTCTCGACGATCATGCTCAACACGGTGCAGATCAGCCTCTGGACGCTCGCGATGGGCTTCATCGCCCCGATCGTCCTGGCCCTGCTGATCAACCAGATCAGCGCCGGCCGGCTCAAGAGCTTCGTGCAGACGATCACCTACATGCCGCACTTCATCTCGGTCGTCGTGATCGTCGCGATGCTCAACATCTTCCTGCGCCCCGAGGCCGGTCTTCTCGGCCGGTTCTTCCCCGGGCAGAACCTGCTCGCCGAGCCGGACGCCTTCTCGGCGATCTACTGGATGAGCGAGGTGTGGCAGCACTGCGGCTGGAACGCGATCATCTACCTCGCCGCGCTCTCGACCGTCGACACCTCGCTCTACGAGGCCGCGAGGATCGACGGCGCCGGGCGGCTGCGGCTGATCCGCTACGTCGACATCCCGACCATCCTGCCGACCGCGGCGATCCTGTTGATCCTCAACATGGGCTCGGTGCTCAGCGTCGGCTTCGAGAAGGTCTACCTGATGCAGAACGCGCTGAACCTCTCCTCCGCGGAGGTCATCGCGACCTACACCTACAAGATCGGCATCCTCAGCAATCAGTTCTCCTACTCGACCGCGATCGGCCTGTTCAACACGGTGATCAACTTCACCTTCCTGATCGTGGCCAACCACCTCGCCAAGCGCGCCACGGGCTCCAGCGTCTTCTAGGCACTCGGCCATCCCTCAGCGCCCCTCCTCTTCGGCGCCCCTCCTCTCGGCGCCACAGCCCTCGACTCGGACAGGACCACAGCCCATGGCTCAGCAGATCGACACGCGCAGCATCGCGGTCGCCGAGGCCGGCGAGCGCGGCCGGAGACCCGGACCGCCGCCCTGGCGGCGGCGCCGGAGGACCGCCGTCAAGCAGCCGCTCGACCGGATGATCGACGTCGTCGCCGGTCTCCTGATCGCGCTCGTCGTGCTCGCGGTGCTCTACCCGCTCTGGTTCATCGTCGTCGCGTCGTTCTCCGACCCGACGGCGGTCTCGGCCGGCCGGCTCGGACTGATCCCGGAGGGCTTCCGGCTCTCGGGCTACGAGCGGCTGATCGAGGACGAGCGGATCTGGAACGGCTACCGCAACTCCCTGGTCTACGCGGGCGTCGGCACCGCGCTCAACCTGCTCGTCACGATCCCGGCGGCGTTCGCGCTCTCGCGGCCGGAGTTCCGCGCGCGGCGGGTGCTGCTCCTGGCGTTCGCCGTCACGCTGTTCTTCTCCGGCGGCCTGATCCCGAACTACCTGCTCTTCCGCGACCTCGGCCTGCTGAACTCGATGTGGGTCTTCATCCTCCCGGGCGCCCTCAGTGTGTTCAACCTCATCATCGCCCGGTCCTTCTTCGAGACCTCGATCCCCGAGGAGCTGCACGACGCGGCCCGCATCGACGGGGTGTCCTACTTCGGCTTCTTCCTGCGGATCGTGCTCCCGCTGTCCGCCGCGATCATCGCGGTGATCGGCCTCTACTACTTCGTCGGGCACTGGAACAACTACTTCACGGGGCTGGTCTTCGTGCGCGACGCCTCGCTCCTGCCGCTGCAGAACGTCCTGCAGAGCATCCTCCTGGCGAACCAGTCGATCGCCGGCCAGGGCGGCAGCGGCGGCCAGACCGCGCAGCAGCTGCAGGAGGTCGCCGACCAGATCAAGTACGGCGTCATCATCGTCTCGACGCTCCCGCTGCTCGTGCTCTACCCGTTCCTGCAGAGGTACTTCAACAAGGGAGTCCTCGTCGGGGCGGTGAAGGGCTGATGGCCGCGATCGCCGAGCGCTACGAGGCCGCCTGCCGGGTCGTGCTGCTCGTCCTCGTCGTCAGTGCCGCCGCGGTGCTGTACTCGCTGCGCGGACTCGTGGTGGCCGGCGTGTTCCCCTCCGTCGCCGCCGCGCACGCCACCTACCGCGCCTGGCTGATCGGGGACGACCGGTCGTGGTCCGTCCGGCACACCGTCTCGACGTTCGCGCGAGCCTGGCGCGAGGAGTTCCCGCACGCGAACACGCCGGGCTACGTCCTGCTCGCCGTCGGCGGGGTGCTCTGGATCGACCACCGCGTCCTCGGCGCGGTCGAGGTGGACGGCACCGGGGTCGCGGTGACCGGGATCCTCCTCGTCGTCTCCGCCCTCTTCACGCTGTTCTGCCTCGTCTTCTGGATCGTGCGGGCGCACTTCCAGGAGCGCACGCGCTGGGTGGTGCGGACGGCGGCGCAGCTGCTCGTCGCCCGTCCGCTCTGCACCCTCCTACTCGGCGCGGTGCTGCTCCTGCTGCTCCAGCTCGCGGCGAGCGTGCCCGCCCTCGGCGTCCTGGCCGCCGCCGCCGTGCTCCCGTTCGCCGCGAGCGCCGTGGTCTTCGCCTTCGGGCGACTGCCGGGGTTCAGCGCGCGGGAGCACCCCGCCGCAGGGGCGGTCGCCGAGTGATCGCCCTCATCACCGCAGCGACCTCCGTGATCGGCCGCGCTTTCGCACGGCGCCTCGCGGCCGACGGCTGCGACCTGATCCTGGTCGACCGGGACGGCGATCGGCTCGAGGCGCTCCTCGCCTCGCTCGGCCGCCCCACCGGGTCGGTCGGCGCCGGGGGAGTCGACAGCGGGCGAGCCGACGTGCGCATCGTCGCCGCCGACCTCCGGACCGACGCCGGGATCGAGACGGTGGTCGCCGTCTGCGAGGAGCGACCGCTCGACCTGCTCCTCCAGCACGCGGAGCTCGCGGACCGCCCGCCCCTCCTCGAGCTGCCCCCCGAGAGCGTGCGCGAAATACTCGCCCTGCGGACCCTCGCGCCGGCCCTGCTGACGCGGGCCGCGCTGCCCGGGATGGTCGACGCGGGCCGGGGCGCGATCGTGACGATCGCCGACGTGCTCGTCTTGTCCGCCCCGGCGACGACGGCGCCGACCCCGCCGCGGCACGCCCTGTCGATCGCGAGCCTGACCGGGGCGGTCGCCCTCTCCCAGGCGCTCGTGGTCGAGCTGGCCGCCACCGGTGTCACCGCGCACGCGGTCTGTCCGGGTGCCGTCTCGACCGGCCCCGTCTCGAAGGGCTCCGGCGGGACGCCGGCCGAGGACGTCGTCACGGCGACCCTCGCGGGCATCGCCCTCGGCGAGATCGTCATCGCCCCCGGGATCGAGGACGACGCCCTGCTCGAGGCGGTCTTCGCGGCGCAGTCGGCCGCCCTCCTCGGCCACCGGCCCGCGCTCGCCGACCGCTACCTGCGCCCCTGACGCCGGGGCGGACCGCCGCCCGAAGCGACCCGCGGGCGCGGCGGCCGGGGTCGCGGAGGACTACCCTCCGTGCCCGCCCGCGGGGGGTCGTGCCGGGTACAGCGCGACCGCGTCCGGGTCGATCGCGAAGTCGACCTCGTCGCCGAGCCCCGCGCCGAGGCCGGCGAGCTCGGCGGGGGAGAGGTCGGCGGAGATCCCGGCGGCCCGCACGCGGATCAGGTCGCCCCGCCGCTCCAGGTCGCGGATCGGCGCGCGCACGCGGTTGAATCCGGGGGCCTCCGGGGTTGCCGCGCCGACCGACACCGCCGAGGGCCGGAAGGCGGCGACGGCGGGACTGCCTGCCGCGAGGGCATCGCCGTCGGCGACCCGCAGCTCGACGCCCCGCAGCCCGACACCCCGCAGCCCGACACCCCGCAGCTCGACGCCCGCGTCGGTCCGGAGCCCGCTGCCGGTGGAGACGCCGGTGAGGAGGTTGAGTGCAGCGAGCTCGGCGGTGAACGGGTTCTGCGGGCGCTCCAGCACCTCGTGGGTCGGGCCGTCCTCGATCACCCGGCCGCCGCGCAGCACGACGACGCGTTCCGCGAGCGTGTAGGCGTCGAGCACGTCGTGGGTGATCAGGAGGGTCGTGCGACCGGGGAGGACGCGGCGCAGCATCCGTCGCAGCAACGGCGCGACCGAGACGTCGAGGGCTGCCATCGGCTCGTCGAGCAGCAGCAGCTCCGGGCTCGGCGCGAGCGCCCGGGCGAGGGCCACGCGCTGTGCCTGACCGCCGGAGAGGCGCGCCGGCCGGCGGTCGGCGAGGTCCGCGGCGTCGACGGCGTCGAGCCAGGTGCGGGCGGTCGCCGCCGCGTCCGCGCGGCTCGCGCCGGTGCTCCGCGGGCCGAAGGCGACGTTGTCGAGGACGCTGAGGTGCGGGAAGAGCAGCGGATCCTGGGCGAGCAGCGCGACGCTCCGGCGGTGCGGGGGCAGGTGCAGCCGGCGACCGGTGTCGAACAGGGTCGTGCCCGAGAGCGTCGCCCGGCCCTCGTCGGCGGTGAGGAGACCCGCGAGCAGGCCGACGAGCGTCGACTTGCCGGCCCCGTTCGGTCCGAGGACCGCGGTCGTGGTGCCCGGCTCGACCCTCAGCGCGACGTCGAAGCCGCGGGCGTCGAGCCGCGCGTCGACCTCGAGCGTCACCGCGCCGCCTCCGCCCGGGCCCCGCGCGGCCGCCGGTGGGCGAGCCCGATCACGAGCACCGCCACGACCACCAGGACGAGGGAGAGCGCCACCGCGGCGTCGGGGTCGGTCTCGCGCTGGAGGTAGATCTCGAGCGGGAGGGTGCGGGTCACGCCCTGCAGGCTGCCCGCGAAGGTGAGGGTCGCGCCGAACTCGCCGAGGGCGCGGGCGAAGGAGAGGATCGCGCCGGAGAGCAGCCCCGGCAGGATCAGCGGCAGGGTCACCCGCCGCAGGACGGTCGAGGGCCGTGCGCCGAGGGTCGCCGCGACGCTCTCGTAGCGGTCGCCGGCCGAGCGGAGCGCTCCCTCCAGGCTGAGCACGAGGAAGGGCAGCGCCACGAAGGTCTGGGCGAGGATCACCGCGGTGGTGGAGAAGGCGATCCGGAGGCCGAGCGCCTCGAGGGTGCCGCCGAGGATCCCGACCCGGCCGAACGTGGCGAGCAGGGCGATGCCGCCGACGACCGGCGGCAGCACGAGCGGCAGCAGGACCAGGGCGCGCACGAGCCCCTGCCCGGGGAAGCGGGTGCGGGCGAGCGTGAGCGCCATCGGCACGCCGATCACGATGCAGAGCAGGGTCGCGGCGCCCGCGGTGCGCAGGCTGAGCAGCAGCGCCGCGATCGACGAGTCGGAGGTGATCAGCGGCACGAAGCCGGCCCAGTCGACGCGGGAGAGGATGCCGGCCAGCGGCAGCAGGACGAACGCGCCGCCGAGCGCCGCGACGACGAGCACCCAGCGCGGGACTCCCGGTGCGGTCCTCACGCCTTCCCGTTCGGCGTCTCCAAGTGCGGCGTCTCCCGGTGCGGTGTCTCGACCACGACCATCGTCGCCTTCACGATCGCGATCGCCGGGGAGCCCGGCTCGAGGCCGAGCTCGCGCACCGCCTCCGCCGACATCAGCGAGACGACCCGGTGCGGGCCGCACTGCAGCTCCACCTGCGCCATCACCGTGTCCGAGACGACCTCGGTGACGATCCCGACGAAGCGGTTGCGCGCCGAGCGGCCGACCTCGCTCGGGTCGACCGGGAGGATCGCGTTCTGCCGGGCGAGGCGGGCGAGGTCGAGGCCCTCGACGACGCTGCGGCCGGAGGCGTCCTTCGTGCTCGCGAGGGTGCCGTTCTCGATCCAGCGGCGGACGGTGTCGTCGCTGACGCCGAGGTAGTCGGCGGCGTTGCGGATCCGGATCTGCGGCATGGGAGCCATCGTAGAGCCGATTCGGCGGAACCGGGAGGCCGGCGGGCGGCCGTCAGGGGGCGCCGAAGCCGGCGGCCGCGAGGACCGCGCGGCCCTCGTCGCCGGCGACGTAGGCGGTGAACGCCGCCGCCGGCTCGGGGTTCGCGGAGGCGGTCACCGGCGCGATCGGGTAGGTGTTGACGGCCTGCGTCGACTCGGGGAACTCGATCCCGGTGACCGCATCACCGGCGGCCGCGACGTCGGTCACGTAGACCAGTCCCGCGTCGGCCTCGCCCGAGGTGACCTTGCCGAGCACGTCGGTGACGGAGGACTCCTCGCTCACCGGCTGGAGGTCGACGCCCGCCGCGGTCTCGACGGTGACGGCGGCCGCGCCGCACGGCACCTGCGGGGCGCAGACGACGGTCTTCACGCCCTCCCGCGCGAGGTCGGCGAACGAGGCGATGCCCGCGGGATTGCTCGGCGGGACGGCGATCTCGAGCGTGTTGGTCGCGAAGTCGACGGGGTCGCCCTCGATCAGGTCGGCGTCGGTGAGCTTCGCCATGTTCTTCTCGTCGGCGGAGGCGAAGACGTCCGCCGGGGCGCCGTTGGTGATCTGCGTGACCAGGTCGGAGGACCCGGCGAAGTTCAGCTCGACGGTGGTGCCCGGGTTCTCGGCCTCGAACGCGGTCGCGATCTCGGTGAAGGTACCCGTGAGCGACGCGGCGGCGAACACGGTGATCGAGCCGGAGAGGGCGCTCGTCGCCTCGGGGGAGGCCGTGCCGGCGGAGGCGGCGCCGGCGGGGGTCGTGCCGGCGGAGCACCCGGCGAGGGCCGCGAGGAGGGCGGCCGAGGACAGCGCCGCGGCGAGGGCACGGGGGAGTGACATGGGGGAGCCTTCCGGGTCTGCGGCGGCGCGGGAGGAGCTCCGCGGGCGCGTCTGTGTTACCAGCTTAGGGATGCAAAATCGGATCGAGACGTCGGATAGACCGGAAAGTGCGGAAAGAAAGACTGCGGCCTCCGGCGCGTCGGGGTGGGCGGCCCCGTCGTCGGCTGCAGCGCGGGTCTCGATACGCCGCCTGCGGCGGCTACTCGACCAGCAGCCTCCTTGCTGATCGAGTAGTCCGCCGGCGACGGCAGCGCGGCGTCAGGCGCGCAGGCCGGCCAGCAGGTCCGCGTAGCGGTCCGCGGGGTCGAGAGCGAGTCCGGGCTTGACGGAGCGGGCGGTGTCGTCGGCGAGGACCTCGGTCGCGCCGCGCTCGAGACCGTCGAGGGCGGCGGTGACGATCGCCTCCGGGGTCGACTTCTCGGCGTCGGACCAGGAGGCCATGTCGGTGTCGACGAGGCCCATGTGCAGCCCGAGCACCTGGGTGCCCTGCGACGCCAGGGCGAGGCGGAGGCCGTCGGTGACGCTCCACGCCGCGGCCTTCGACATCGAGTACGACTCGGAGCCCGGGAACGCGACGAAGGACGACACCGACAGCACGTCGATCAGCGCGCCGCCGCCCGCGCGGGCGAGGCTCCCGGCGAAGGCGCGTGCGATCATCAGCGGGCCGAACGCGTTGGTCTCGACGGTGCGGCGGATCTCCGCCAGGTCGCCGGTGACGAAGTCGACGGTCGGCGCGATGCCGGCGTTGTTGACGACGATCGAGACGTCGCCGAGGGTCGCGGCGAGCTCCGCGATGCGGTCCGGGTCGGTCACGTCGAGCGCGATCGGCTCCACACCCGGAGCCGCCTCGATCGAGGACGCGTCGCGGGCCGCCGCGTAGACGGTGCGGGCGCCGCGGGCGCGCAGCTGCCGGACGAACTCGGCGCCGATGCCGCGGTTGGCGCCGGTGACGAGGGCGACGGAGTCCTGGATCTGCATGGGAGTGCCTTTCTGTAGCAATCGATATAGAACGGGTCGTCAGGACGCTAGCACGTTCCGTAGCGATTGCTATAGATTGGGGTCATGGCAGGACGACCGAGGAGCTTCGACCGCGACGACGCGCTCAGCACGGCCATGCACCGCTTCTGGCGCGACGGCTACGACGAGACGACGGTCGCCGTGCTCACCCGCGACATCGGCATCTCGGCGCCGAGCCTCTACGCCGCGTTCGGCGACAAGGACGAGCTGTTCCGCAGCGCCGCCGCCTGCTACTCCGCCACGGCCGACGCCGCACTCGACCGACTGCTCGACGCGCCGACGGCCTGGGACGCGCTCGCCGCGGTGGTGCGGAGCAGCGCGACGGGCTACTCCGATCCGGGCACCCCCTCCGGCTGCTTCGTGCTCAGCGAGCCGCGGCTGGCCGAGCGGCGCCGCGCGATGGAGCGTCGGATAGCCGAGCGGATCGAGCAGGGACTGGCGGACGGCGACGTGCCCTCGGGCACCGACCCCGCGCGCACGGCCGCCTTCGTCGTCTCGGTGCTGACCGGCATGTCGACGCAGGCGCGCGACGGCGGGAGCGCCGAGCGGGTCGCCGAGATCGGCGAGCTCGCCCTCGGCGCGCTGCCCCGCGGATGAGGCCCCGCGCATGAGGCACCTCGATGCGGCCGCCGATCTCGCCCGCCGCCACGTCGACCACCCCGAGCGGGCCGCCGCGCTCAGCCTGCGCCTGCACCGCGTCACCGGCACGACACCGCTGGTCTACACGCGGTTCCCGCCGACGCTGAGCCTCGTGCTCTCCGGCCGCAAGCGCTCGATCGTCGGCGACTCCGACGAGCAGTGGGGCGCGGGGCGCTTCCTGATCACGCCGGTCGATCTGCCGGTGATCGCGGCGGTCGTCGAGACCGGCGAGCGGGGCGACTTCGTCTCGGCGAACTGGCACCTCGACCCGGTGCTGGTCGCCGAGGTCGCGGCGCTCGCGGCGCACCGCAGGCCCGCACGGCCCGCGCAGGCGCTCCCGCAGCGCATCGGCGTCGTCACCGCGGAGCTCGCGGACGCGCTGCACCGGCTGTTCCGCCTCCTGGACGTGCCGGAGGAGATCCCGGTGCTCGGTCCGGCCGTCTCGCGCGAGCTGGTGCTGCGACTGCTGCAGAGCGATCAGGCACCGCGCCTGCTCGCGGCGTCGTCGGCGGTGCAGTCGGCGGTGGTGACCCGGGCGGTCGACGCGATGACCGCGTCGCTCGCTCACGGCTGGACGCTCGACGCCCTGGCGGCCGAGGCCGGCACGAGCGTGCCGACTCTCACCCGCCGGTTCCGCGAGCTGACCGGGATGTCGCCGCTCGGCTACCTGCGTCGGCTGCGGCTGGGCGAGGCGCGGCGGCTCCTGCTCGTGCGCGGCGAGTCGGCCGCCGGCGCCGCGGCGATCGTCGGCTACGCGAGCCCCTCCCACTTCGGCCGCGACTACCGCCGGGCCTACGAGACCACGCCCGCCGCCGATGCCGCGCGGCACCCGGGGCGGCTCGTGCAGATCGACTGACCGGACGTCGTGCAGGGTCAGCGCTGCAGGGTCACGGCCGCGCGCCGACGATGCCGCCGTCGACCAGGAGCGTCGTGCCGTGCACGTAGGAGGCCTCGTCGGTCGCCAGCCAGCGCACGGCCTGCGCGATCTCGTCCGGTCGGCCGGGGCGGCCGGCGGGCGTCGAGGCGGTCATCTTGTCGAGGATCGCCGAGGCGTGCTCGTTGCCCGGCGTGAGCGTCGCACCCGGAGCGACCGCGACGACGCGCACACCGCTCGCGCCGTACTCGGCGGCCCACGCTCGGGTCAGGTGGTCGAGTGCCGCCTTGGTCGCGGGATAGAGCGCGGTGCCGGCGGTGCCGACCCGGCCCATCCACGAGGTGATGTTGACGATCACGCCGGTGCCGCGCTCCGCCATGCCCGGGGCGACGGCGCCGACCAGCTGGTGCGGCACGCGGATGTTGGTGACGAGCAGGGCGTCGACGTCGGCGTCGCTCAGCTCGGCGGTGGGGCCGACGGGGAAGACGCCCGCGTTGTTGACGAGCACGTCGATCCGGCCGCCGAGCAGGCGCAGTGCCTCGGCGGCGACGGCGCGGGTCGCGTCGGGGGTGCCGCCGAGGTCGGCGACGAGCACGGAGGCGGTGCCGCCGGCGCCGGTGATCGCGGCGGCGACGGCCTCGGTCCGGGCGCGGTCGCGGCCGTGCACGAGCACGTGTGCTCCGGAGGAGGCGAGCCGGTGGGCGATGGCCTCGCCGAGGCCGCTCGACGAGCCGGTGACGAGGGCGGTGCGGCCGGCGAGGCGGTCGTCGGAGGGGAGAGCGGGGCGGTGTGCGAGGGCGGGGCGGTCGGTGTCGGTGGTGCGGTCGGTGTCGGTCATGACTCCAGCCTCGCCGGGGCGGCCTGCGGCGGGTGTCCCGATCGGATCGAGGTCTGGCCCGATCCGATCACGGCGTCAGGCGCGCCGACTGATCGGACGGTCTCTGCGGCCGCCGAGGCGGAGGATCACGAGACCCAGCAGCGCCGCCAGGACCGCGCCGATCGTGTTCATGAACCAGTCGTTCGTGTCGCAGGAGCGTCCGATCGACGGGACCGTCGCCTGGACCAGCTCGATCAGCGCCGACAGCCCCGAGACCGCCGCCGCGACCGCGAGCGGGCGGCCGAGCGCCACCCCGAGCAGCAGCGTGCCCGGCAGCAGGAGCGCCACGTTCGCGAGCGTGTCGATCCCGTCGAACGGGACGGAGAACTGCACCGTGCAGAACACGGGAGACACCCCGTCGGGCGGGAACATCGTCAGCCCGATCCCGCCGGCGAAGGCGAGGGCTGCGAGCACCAGCAGCGCCCGGCGCGCGCGACGGCGGTGGAGGAGGAGGGCGAGCACCGCGACGAGCGCGACCGCGATCCAGAAGGCCGGCGGAACGAGGGCGGCGTGCTCGACGAGGAACGTGCTGATCATGGTGGAGCCCATCCTCCCGGACGGCGCGCAGGACCGCCGCGAGCTCCTGCTGATCGAGGAGCCCGCTCGGCGGGCGTATCGGGATCCACCACGGTCAGAACGGCGGCGGCACGTCGACGAAGCGCGGTCGCGGCGGCGGGTCGGGTGGTCGCCCCGGGAGCGGCGGTGGCCGAGTGCTGATCCGCCGTCCGGTCGGGGTCGTCCAGGTGATGGACCCGTCCTCGTCGTCCCTGTCGTAGCTCCACTGGTCGCCGTGCCGGACGTGGTGGTGGGACGTGCACAGCGAGACGAGGTTCTCGAGCGAGGTCTCGCCGCCGTTGCGCCACTCGCGGGTGTGGTCCGCCTCGCTGGTCGATGCGCTGCGGGTGCAGCCGGGGAAGCGGCAGGTCTGGTCCCGGAGCTGGAGGTGCAGGCGCATCTGCGGGGGTGGGACGCGCCAGGTGCGGCCGACGGAGACGACGGCGCCGGTGTCCGGATCGGTGAGGACCCGCGTGAACGACGCGGCAGTGCGGATCAGCTCCCGGGCGATCTCCGCGGGGACGGGACCGTAGCCGTCGAGGTCCGCGGGAGCGTCGTCGAGGCCGACAGCGGTGGACGCGGCGAGCGTGAGGCGCACCTCGGCGCGGATGCCCGGGACGAACGTCGGGTCCGGCCGGTGCTTCGCGTCGGGCGTGGTGCCGGCGATGTCGCCGCCGCAGAGCAGATCGATCGCCGCGTCCGCGCTGAGCTGTTGCAGGGTGCGCGGATCGCCCTCGTCCCTAAGAGTCCGGGCGATGCGCCGCAGCCGGTCGTACGCGCCCGTCACCGTCGGGGCGGGAGCGTGCAGGCACAGCGTCGCCATGCCGTCGACGTCGGGGGTGACCCAGACGGCGCGGTCTTCCTTCGCGCGTGCGTGCCGCTCGGCGAGCGGCTGCTCGTGCAGCTCCTCTCGCCAGCGGGTCAGGGCGCGACGCAACTGCGCGGTGGTCATGGTCAACGCCGCGTCGGCCGCGCGCTCGTCGACTGCCGTGCGGGAGGCTTCGGGGAGACTGCTCGCGGTTCTGCAGATCGCCTCGCCGACCTCCCACAGGATCTTCGCGTCGCGTAGCAGCGCACGGGTGAAGGGGAGGTGCTCCATCAGCATCTGCGCGATCTCGAGGCGGCGGGACACCTCCCGCTCGGACAGGCTGTACGCCACCGCGAGCTCGGCTCGGATGGAGCGCTCGACCAGGTCGCGGGTCTCGCTGCGGGACGCGCCGCGGGCGAACGCCTCCGGGATGGTCAGCGCGAGCCGGTAGCCGCGGTGCAGGCGTTCCGCGGCCCGGAGGCGCGTCGGGGAGGTGGAGCGCTCGTCGGCGGCGGAGTCGTCGAAGCAGTCGCGCACCTCCGCTAGTGCTGCTGCATCCTCATCTTTTGACATACGAGTATCCAAGCAGGGGCCACCGACATGCGAACGGCGCCCCGGGCGGTTCGGGGACAACGCGGGCGATCGGGAGCTGGGGAGGAGGCTCGCTCCCGGGCGTCCGGACGAAGTGGGTCTCGATACGCCGCCGAGGCGGCTACTCGACCAGCAAGGAGGAGGCGGCTACTCGACCAGCAAGCACTCCGCCGGAGGCGGCTACTCGACCAGAAAGGAGGAGGGCTACTCGCCCGGCGGGGCGCTCTGCGGCGCCGGGACGCGCACGGCGCGCGCGATCGCCGCGATCGCGGCGTCGATGCTCTCCGCGCGGGCGGCGGCGTCCTCCTGTTCGGAGTCGTGCACGAAGGCCGTCGTGCCGCGCACCGCGCCGCAGTAGTCGACGATGCCGTGCTCGATCTGGGTGCGCAGGGACTGCTCGTAGCCGTGCCGCTCGTAGACCCCGGCACTGTCGCCGGCGATCGGCAGGAGGTGGACGGTCAGCCCGCCGAGCTTCCGGCGCATCCCGCCGGCCGGGTCGATCTCGAAGGCCCAGCCGTTGACGAAGACGCGGTCGACCCAGCCCTTCAGAAGTGCCGGCATCGACCACCAGTAGACGGGGAAGACCAGCACCAGGTGCTCGGCGGCGTCGAGCCGGCGCTGCTCGCGCGCGACGTCGGCCGGGTACTCGCCGGCGACGCGGTAGCTGTGCCGGTCGGCCGCACCGAAGCGCGGGTCGAAGCCGTCCGCGGCGAGATCGGCGAGCTCGGCCGGCTGCAGCTCCTGCACGAGCCGTCGGGCCAGCGCGAGGGTGAGCGAGTCCTGATCGGGATGGGCGGCGACGATGAGCGTGTTCATCCGTCCATCCAAGCGCAGCCGGCCGAGAGCACCGCCCGACCCGTCACCGCCGCGGCGTACGACGGCGCGGCGTTCGACGGCTCGGCGTGCGACGATCCGGCGTGCGACGATGCGGCATGCGACAGCACGACCGCGGAGGAGACCGATGACCGACCCGGACCCGCAGGAGGTCCTGCACCGCGACGGCAGCCTCCGCGCTCGCGGCGCCACGCTCGACGGCGAGCTGCACGGCTACTGGGAGTGGTTCCGCCTGGACGGCACCCGCCTGCGCAGCGGGTCGTTCGATCGCGGGCGCCAGGTCGGAGTCTGGACCACCTACGACCGCACCGGCGCCCCGCACAAGGAGACCCGCTTCGGCGACTGAGGCGACCGCGCCTCGGACCGCGCGCCTCAGGACCCGCCGCGCGCCAGGACACCGGTGACGAGCAGCTGCACGAGGGCGTCCGCGTCGTAGCGCGGGTCGCCCGCTCCGCCGATGCAGAGGTTGCCGATGCCGCGCAGCAGGCCGTACGCCTCGACGGGCGGAGCGGCCGGCCCGACCGCGGCCTCGAGGAGCGTCCCGCAGACGGGCACCAGCCGGTCGACGAAGAAGGCGTGCAGGGCCTCGGAGCCGGCGCCGTCGCCCTGCAGTGCATCGGGCAGCCCGTGCTTGGTGACCAGGAAGTCGACGAACAGCGCCAGCCACTCGCGCAATGCCGCCTCGGGGGAGTCGCGCTCGGCGAGGAGTCGCGGTCCGGCTTCGGCGCAGGCCTCGACCTGGTGCCGGTAGACGGCGCCCACGAGGTCGGCCCGGGTGGGGAAGTGCCGGTAGATCGTGCCCGTGCCCACGCCGGCGCGGGTCGCGATCTCGCGGACCGGGGCATCGACGCCGGACTCGACGAAGACCGCCGCGGCCGCGTCGAGCAGGGCCTGCGAGTCGCGCCGGGGGCGGCCGACGCGCGGGACCGCCGAGCCGGTGCCGCCATGATCCGTCACTGCTGGTCCTCCTCCGAACACTCCGCTTGCTTAACGGAACAGCGCTCCGTATCGTTGCGGAACGTCGCTCCGATAAGCAGTATCGCAGAGCGAGGACCGGAAGGCACCAGCATGACCAGCACCAGCGCGACCAGCACCGTCTTCACCACCCTCACCGATGCACTCCCCGATGCACTCCCCGTCGTCTCGGTCGCCCCCGTCGAGCTCGACGCTCCGGGCCGCCCCGTCCCGCTCACAGTGCGGATCTCCGCCCCGGTCACCGGCTCGGACCTGCCCGTCGTGCTCTTCTCGCACGGCAACGGCTGGAACCACGACGGCTACGCGCCGCTCACCGCGTTCTGGGCCTCGCGCGGCTTCGTCGTGATCCAGCCGACGCACCTCGACTCCCGGCGCCACGGCTTCGGCTTCGACCACCCCGTCTTCCCGTCGATCTGGGAGGAGCGGATCGCCGATCTCACCCGCGTGCTCGACCGGCTCGACGTCCTCGAGGCGGCCGTGCCCGGTCTCGCCGGCCGGGTCGATCGCAGCCGCGTCGCCGTCGCCGGGCACTCCTGGGGCGCGCAGACGGCACAGACGCTGCTCGGCGCCCGGATCGTCGGAGAGGACGGCTCGCTCAGCGCGGACCGCTCGGACAGCAGGGTGAGCGCCGGCGTCCTCCTCGCCGCGACGGGCGTCGCCGGCGACGACCTCGAGCCGTTCGCGCAGGCGGCGTTTCCCTTCCTCCGCCCCTCCTTCGCGCAGCTCGGCACGCCGACCCTGGTCGTCGCGGGCGACCACGATCGGTCGAGGCTGTCCCGGCGCGGGCCGGACTGGTTCACCGACGCCTACGCGCAGAGCCCGGGCGCGACCGACCTGCTCACCCTGCACGGCGGCGAGCACTCGCTCGGCGGCATCGTCGGCGAGGAGGTGGCCGAGACGACGGACGCCGATCCCGCACGCCTGGCCGCGATCCAGCAGCTGACCACGGCCTACCTCCGCACGGCGCTCGGCGTCGACGCGGACAGCTGGGCGACGGCGCGGACGGCTTTCCTCGAGAAGGGAACGATCGGCCGCATCGACAGCAGGTGACGCCCGGGCGTCAGTCCTTCGCGGCGGCGGCCCCGCCGGCGAGGTCGTCCTCCGTCGGCTCCGTCACCCCGATCGTGCTGATGATCGGCATCGTGCCCGTCCGCGCGAGCGGCTCCTCGAGGGTCGGCGCCTGCTCCGGACGCGGGGAGCGGCGCGCCCGGACCGGCGCCACCGCCCGGACGACCGGCGTGCGCAGCCGGCGGTAGGCGATGCGCCCGAGGGTGACGCCGCCCGCGAGGCCGATCGCGATCATGCCCGCCTGGAGCAGCTGCTCGATGCCGCTCTCGGGTCCACGCCCCGAGGTCAGATCGAGCACGCCGCGGTAGAGGGTGAGTCCCGGGAGCAGCGGCACGATGCCGCAGGCGGTCGTGACGACCGCGGGCACGCGCCAGCGGTCGGCCAGCGTCTCGCCGAGGACGCCGATCACGATCGCGGGGACGGCGCTGGCCATCAGCGGTGCGGCGCCCAGCCCGATCAGCGCGTCGGAGGCGACCCAGGCGCCGGCGCCGGTGAGGGCCGCGACGAGCGCCGGCCGCGGGGGAGTGTGCGACGAGAGCGCCCACGCCCCGGCCGCGATCCCGGCGCCGAGCACCTGCACGCTCGCCGGCCACGGCCGCGCGTAGGAGTCGACGAGCACCAGCTCCACACCGAGGGTCCGCGCCCCGTCGAGCACCGCGGCGATGCCGACGACGATGCCGAGGGTGAGCAGCCCCACCTCGAGCAGCCGGCCGCCCGCCGTGATCGGGAAGCCGTTGATCGCGTCGTCCGCGGCGCCCACGAAGGAGAGCCCGGCCAGCAGCACGACGACACCCGACGCGACCACGAGGGCCGGCGGCAGCACCGCGAACTCGACCGGCAGCTGCGGCACCACCGCGAGCAGCAGGACCGCCACTCCCGTCGCGAGCGCGGCACCCGCGATCTGCTGGAAGAACGCGGGCAGGCCCCAGCGGCCGAGGAGCTGATTGACGGAGTCGATCGCGGCGGCCGTCAGCGCGGCGAGCAGGACGACGAGCGGCCCGCCGCCGAGCAGTATCGCGACACCCGCGGCCATCACCGCGAGCGTCAGGGTGACGACGCCGCGCCGGTAGCGGTGCGGCTGGACCAGGATCGCGTCGAGCCGCTCGTGCGCCGCCTCGAACTGGTGCCGCGCCTCGTCGCGGGCGGTGGCGGAGTCGACCGTGTCGGCGACCCGCACCTCCGGCGACTCCTCGGTGATGGCGGTGACGAGCGCCGTCACCCGGGCGAGCCGCTCGTAGTCAGCGCTGCGGGACGCGACCACCCGCAGCACGCTCACGCTCGGCGAGTCGTCGCTCCCGTCGTGCACGACCAGGATCGACGTGAAGGTGAGGTCGACCTGCACCTCGATGCCGTAGGCGCGGCAGACCCGCTGGATCGTCTCCGTCACCTCGGCCGCGGCGGAGCCGAGCGAGAGCAGCGTCTCGCCGAGCCGCACCGCCAGCTCGAGCACGCCGCGCACGGTCTGCTCGGCGAGGACCGCGCGCTGCGAGCGCCGGCTGACCGGTGCCGCCGGGCGCTGCCCGCTCAGCTTGCCGACGACCTGCTGGAGAAGACGAGGAGAGCGCACCCCCCGAGCGTAGAGAAGCGCGGGGTCACCAGGGGACCACGTCCCCGCGGAAGTCCCGGTAGGCGAGGCCGGGGGTGCCGAGCCGGCCGAGCAGCACGTCGACCACCTTCGGGACGTTCTCCTCGATCGTGAACGGGGCGTCGTCGCCGCCGAGAGCGGTGCGGATCCAGCCCGGAGCGATCAGGACGATCGCGCGGCCGGTGCCGGCCTGGCGGGTCGCGAAGCTCTTCAGGAACTGGTTGAGCGCCGCCTTGCTGCCCCGGTAGACCTCGCGCCCGCCGCCGGTGTTGTTCGCGATGCTGCCCTGCCCGGAGGACATCGCGCCGATCAGGCCGTCGTCCGTGACGAGGTCCTGCAGGGTCTCGATCACCCGCAGCGGGCTGAGCGCGTTCGTGACGAAGACATCGACGAAGTCCTCGGTCGAGACCTCGCCGATGGGCGTGTCCTCGCTCGTCGTCGTCCCGGCGTTGACGAAGAGCAGATCGAGGGAGCGGCCGTCGAGGCGCTCCCGGAGCTCTCGGATCTGCTCAGCGTCGGTGATGTCGAGCCGTTCGATCCGGAGGCGGTCGCCGGCCTCGTCCCGCAGCTCGTGCAGGGGTGTGCGGCGCTCCGGATCGCGCACGGTGCCGATGACGTTCCAGCCGCGGGCGAGAAACTCCGCGGCGAGCGCGTGACCGAGTCCGCGGGAGGCGCCGACGAGGAGGGCGGTGCGGGGGCCGGCGGGGGCGCCGGCGGGGGCGGGGGCGGGTGTCGTCGTCATCCCGTCACTCTCGCGCCGACGACCGCCGTCCCGCGCCGGTCCGAGCCCTCTGCCAGCGAACCGTCAGCGGGAGTCCCGCCACCGCTCGTAGCACCGGAAGAGCCGGTGCAGCCCGGCCAGCGCGGCGCCGACTCCGAGGAGCATCAGGACGATCAGCACCGGGTCGACACCGCCGCCGGTCCGGTCGCGATCCGCCACCACGCCCGCGGCGAGCACGAGGCGCGCGGCGACGACGGCGAGAGCAGTGCCCAGGACCAGGAGCACGACGCCGGGCAGCCACCTCACGATCCGACCTCCGCTCCCACGCCACCTCGCTCCGGTGACCCGCACGATTCTGGACCCGGGAGCGGACTCGGGCGGGCGCGGGCGCGGCACGTCGGCTCCGCGGCTGCGTGACACCCCGTCCGTCATCCCGCGTCAAGCCCGAGCGGAGAGGCATCCGTTCCGGGCAGTGTTCCGAATGATGCGTACACATTGATTCGTCGACCGGAGCCCGCATGCTCATCACCACCGCCCCTCTCCGCCCGTCCCGCGCCGTCCGCGCGCCGCAGGCGGTCCCGTCCACCACCGCGCCCGCGCTGCCGCTGCTCGCGCCCGACTCCGACCGGCTGCTCGTCATCCGCTCGGCGTCCGGCGACGACCGCGCGTTCGCCGAGATCGTCCGCCGGCACGGCCCGCTGCTGCGCGCCTGCGCGCTGCGCCTCCTCCGCGCCAGCAGTGAGGTGGACGACGTGGTGCAGGAGACCTTCCTCGCCGCGTGGACGCACATGGACAGCGTCATCGACGGCGAGACGATCGTCGGCTGGCTGCTGACCACGCTGCGCCGCCGCTGCTACGACCGGCTCCGCTCCACGGACCACCAGTCCCGCGCGGAGCTCGAGGAGGACCTGCCCGCCTCGCTCGATCACAGCCCGACCGCGGTCTCGGAGCGTGCGGCCCTCGTCGCCGAGGCCCGCGCCGTGCTCGACCGGATGCCCGTCCTCCAGCGCCGTTGCTGGGAGCTGCGCCAGCTGCGGCAGCTCAGCTACGACGAGATCGGCGCCGAGCTCGGCGTCAGCGCGACCGTGGTGCGCGGTCAGCTCTCCCGCGCCCGCCTGCTGATGGAGGCGACGCTCGCCCACTGGCGCTGAGCCTGCCGGCTCCTCGACCAGCAGGAAGAGGGCGAGGCGTCCTCGAACGGTCGAGGCGTCCCGGTGCTGGTGGACGCCTCGACCGTTGCGGGACGCCTCGGCGGAGCTCGACCAGGGGGGGGAGGCGCGTCAGGGGGCGAGGAGTGCCAGGGCCGTCGAGGCGATGCCGAAGACGACGCCTGTGCCGAGCAGGATGAGGCCGGTCAGCCGCAGTGCCCGCACCGGGTCCGAGTGGCGGTGCAGCCGGATCCGCTCCGGGTCCTCCTCGCGGTAGTAGACCTCGCGCTGGTCCGAGCCCACGGGAGTCAGCGGATCCGGGGTCAGCGGACCGTCGTCGACGAGCGGCCGCGACCGCACCTCGCCGGCGCGGGTCACCCAGTGCAGCGCTCGGGGCGGCCCCTCCTCGAGGTAAGCGGTGGTCGTCGACCAGCGCCCGTCGATCAGCAGCCCGACGAACGCGCCGAAGAGGAACAGCAGCCCCAGCGGGAGCGTGATGAGCGAGACCGCCTCGAGGATCGTCTCCAGCACTCGGCGCCTCCCTCTCGGATCCCGTCGAGCGTACCGGGCGATGTCACCTCCGCCCGGCACGCCGCGGGTCAGCGCTCGGTGACGGTGAAGCCGAGCGTGATCGCCTTGCCGGTCTGGGCGCCCGTCACCGTGACGCTGTAGTCGCCAGGAGTCGAGGGTGCCTTCGCCGTGGCGGTGAGACCGCCGTCGGCGAGGTCGCGGGTCGCGGTGCGCTCGGTGAACAGCGGCGCGGAGCCGATCAGCTGCGTGTCGCCGTCGAAGCCCTCGGCGGTCAGCGTGATCGGGGCACCGGGGGCGAAGGTGCTCCCGGAGAGCTCGGCGGTGGCGCCGAAGCTCAGGTTGCGGATGTCGCGGTCCAGGCCGAGCGCGTTCGAGATGGTGAAGAACGTGTCGGTCTGGTCGGTGAGGCCGGCGACGTTCGCCGCGCCGGGTCCGTAGGCCGCGATGCGCAGCTGCGAGCCGGTGTGCTGCTGTGAGCCGCCCTCGGCGGCCGTGCCGTAGGACACCTTCATGGTGCTGCCGTCGACGGTCTTCAGCGCGGTGCTGAGCGAGGTCGGCGGGGTGGAGTCGACGATCTGGCTGGAGTGCGCGTGGTCGGCCGTGACGATGACGAGGGTGTTCCCGTCGTTCTCGGCGAAGGCGAGCGCGGCCTGGACGGCCTCGTCGAGGTCGACGGTCTCGCCGATCTGACCGCAGGCGTTCGCGGCGTGGTCCTGCTTGTCGATGCTGGCGCCCTCGACCTGGAGGAAGAAGCCCTTGTCGCCGGTGCCGAGCAGGTCGATCGCCTTCTCGGTCATCGCGCGCAGGGTGGGCTGCTCGGCGGGACGCGAGGGGTTCGCGACGCAGGTCTGCGGGGCGGCGTCGGCGCCGCCGACGGTCGCCGGGGTCGGCGCGTAGCGGACGGGCAGGTTGCCGGAGTTGAACAGGCCGAGCACGGGCGCGTCCTGGTCGGCGACGGTCAGCGCGTCGAGCTGGTCGGCCGTGGCGGGGGTCGTCGCGTCGCCGAGCACCTGGTAGCCGCGCTCGTCGGCCTGCTGGAACAGGGTCTGACCGGCCCAGTCGCCCGCCTTCGCGGTCTGCGCGAAGCTCGCGGAACCGCCGCCGAGGGTGAGGTCGGCGCGGGTGCCGAGGATCTGCTCGCTGATCGAGCCGAGTCCGCCGTTCTCGAGCGCGTCGTTCCCGCAGCTGGCGCTGTCGGGGCCGTAGCAGCTGCGCGCGTCGACGTGCGCGGCCTGCACGGCGGGGGTCGCGTCCTGGATCTCGGCGGTGGTGACGTTGCCGGTCTTCAGGCCGTTGGCCTTCGCGATCTCGAGGAGGGTGTCCTTGCGCTCCTGGTCGATGTCGACCGAGATGGCGTTGTCGTAGGTCTTGGTGCCGGTGGCCCAGGCGCTGCCGGTGGCGGCGGAGTCGGGGACGTAGTCCGGGGCGCCCTTGACCGCGCCGGTGGCGGGGTCGTCGGCGCGGTAGAGCGAGTACGTCGTGTACTGGCCGGTGATCGGCAGGGCGTCGATGCCCGGGAAGCGGCCGGCCGCGCCGTATTCGTAGTTGCGGGCGACGGTGATCTCGGAGTCGCCCATGCCGTCGCCGATCAGGAGGATGACGTTCTTCGCGTCCTGATCCTTGATCTCGGCGCGCAGCGAGTCGGAGAGGTCGGCGTCGACCGGGGAGATGCGGGCGGCGCCGCCGGTGGCGCCGAGGTCGGCCTCGCCGACGGCGGTGGCCATGCTCGGCGCGGCCAGGGCGGCACCGCAGACCAGGGCGGCGGCCGTGAGAGCCAGGGCGGAGCGTCCGCGGGGGGCGGAGTGGAGCAGTCGTGTCACGTCGTGATCTCCTTGGGGTGAGGCCCCTGGAAAGGGGGCACTCACAGCAGACTCCCTTTCCGCCCCCGTCGTGGTGAACGCTGATGTATAGCCGAGTGAACTTTCAGACTCGGCCTCGCCGGGTCGCCGAGCCCGTTACTGCTTCAGGGCCACCTGGTCGAGGGTCCAGAAGGCGCTGTTCTGGCCGGTGCAGCGGAAGCGGAACCGGGCGGTCTTCGCGTCGGCGGGGACGCACCACGTCTGTACCTATGCGGAAGACGTCGGCCGACCCAGGAAGACACGTTCAGGTCCTGTTCACCCGGGTGCGCGCCGTGCCACCATGCCGATGACCGGGCGGATGAACGATCGCGCGCCGGCGCGCGGTGGTCGCCGGCGTGCGCTACGGTTCGCAAGATGTCTACCCTTGTCCTCGTCCTCGTGCTCTCCGCCGCGGTCGCGCACGCGGCCTGGAACATCGTGGCGCACCGGGTCAGCGGACTCGGTCTGCCGTTCCTCTGGTGGGGAGCGGTCGCCAGCACGGTGCTCTGGGCGCCGGTCGTCCCCTTCACCGGCGGGATCGGCTCCGGTCCCGATGCGCTCCGGGGCCTGCTGATCGGCGCGGGCGTCTCCGGCGTGCTGCACGTCGGCTACATGGTGGTGCTGCAGCACGGCTACGCCCGCGGCCGGCTGTCGACCGTCTACGCCACCGCGCGGGGGACCGGGCCGGCCCTCAGCGCCGGGCTCGCCGTGCTGCTGCTGGGCGAGCGGATCCCGCCGCTCGCGGTACTGGGTGTCGCCGTCGTCGTGGCCGGGGTGATCGCGACCGGACTGCTCGACCGGCCGCCGGGCAGTGAGCCGACCCATCGGCGGGGAATCGATCCGAGCATCCTCTTCGGCGTCCTCACCGGCGTCGCCATCGCGGTCTACACGATCTGGGACGCGCACGCGCTGCGCACCTGGGGGCTCTCACCGGTCGCCTTCATGGTCGGCTGCACACTGCTCGAGATCGGGCTCTACCTCGTGCCGCTGCGCGGGCGGCGGGCGGAGCTGCGCGCCGTCCTCGTGCAGCACTGGCCGCGCGTCCTCGCCTTCGGGGCGCTCTCGCCGCTGTCGTACATCCTCGTGCTGCAGGCGATCACGCTCGCCCCGGTCGCCCTGGTCGCGCCGCTGCGCGAGGTGAGCGTCGTGCTCGTCTCGGTGTTCGGCGCGCTGGTGCTGCGGGAGGGCTCGGCGGTGCGGCGGATCGCGGCGTCGCTCGTGGTCGTCGCGGGGATCGTCCTGCTGTCGTCCTGAACGGCAGGCCTGCAGTCGGCAGCGCTCAGGATCAGCGAGGCTTCCCCGAACCGTCGAGGCGTCCCGCAGCACGAGGACGTCTCGACCGTGCCGGGACGCCTCGGCGCCGGCGTCGTCAGCCGTCCACCGGGGTCGGGCCGCCGAGCAGCCGCCGCTCGAGGCGGGCGGCGCGGCGAGCAGTGAGCGCGAGGGCGACGAGCACGGCGGCGATGACGGGCAGCGGCGCGAGGGCGCGGACGGCGGGGACGTCCGTGAAGACGGTCGCACCGAGGGCGTCGACGCCGAGCAGGAGGGCGAGCAGACCGATCGGAGCGAGGAGCGCGACCGCGGCCGTCCTCCGGTCGCGAGGCGGAAGCACGGCCAGCAGTCCGAGAACGGCGATCGGCCCGGCCGTGTCGAGGCCCGGTCCGAGCCACCCCGCCGCCGCGGCGAGCAGCGCGATGCCCAGCTCGAGCGCGGAGGCGAGCAGAGCGGCGATCCGCGCGGCACCGGTCCGGCCGGCGACGGCGAGCCAGAGCGCGATCGCGAAGACGGCCCCGGCGAGGACGGAGGGATTGGTGAAGGGCCCGATCGCCCCCGGAGAGCGGACCCCGGGAGACCAGTTCACCGCGACGTAGAAGGCGAAGAACGCCGTGACGAGCGCCAGCAGCCCGATCGTCGCCGGTGACCGTCCCGGTCCCGCCCGGAACCGGTGACCCAGGCCGCCGACGGCGAGGGTGATCCGCTGCCCGGCGGTGGGGCCGGGCCGTCGCCGCTCCTCCGCCTCGTCGAGCAGAATGCCCAGCAGCACCTCGCCGTGCTCGCTGCGCCACGCGGCGGGATACCAGCGCAGCGCCCGGCGGAACCGGTCGGCGCGCCGCTCGTCCTCGTTCGTCGTCATGCGGTCCTCCTTCGTCGAACGGTCGGTCAGTGCGCCGTGGCCGGAGTGGAGCCGAGATTGAGCCGCGCCCGGTGCGCGCCCGCCTCCATGCGGGCGGCCTCGGTGCCGAGCGCAGCCCGCCCCGCCTCGGTGAGAAGGAAGTAGCGTCGCACCCGCCCGCCGACCCGCTCGTCACCGTCGGGAGTGATGAGCCCGTCCGACTCCAGCCGCTCGAGCGCCGCATAGAGCGTGGTCACCCGCAGCCGGACACCGCCGTCGGACTGCTCCTCGATCTCCTGCAGGAGCGCGTACCCGTGTCGCCGCCCGAGGGCGAGCGCGGTCAGGATCCAGAACGTCGTCTCTCTCATCTCCGCAGGCATGCTGGAACAATACTGCAACGGCGGGAATATGGCGTTGCGGAGTGAGGCCGAGCACGGACCCACCGGCGACAGAACATCAGCCGAGAAGGTCGCTCGTCTCCCCTCGTGGATGAGACCCTCGCTCAGCTGACGTCGTGCAGGACCGGCGAGGGGGCGGCGAGGCGCGGAGGCGCCTCGCGCCGATCACTGCTTCGATGACTCCGTGACCGCCTCCCCGAAGCCGCCCTGGAGCAATCCCGAGCCGCGGATCCACCGGGCGCTGGCGCGCTGGGCCGCGGACTGCGCGGAGCGCGCGCTCCCGGCGTTCGAGAGCTGGGACCCGGCCGACCCCCGCCCGCGGCGCGCGATCGACGCGCTCCGGTCGTGGGAGCGGGGCGAGATCCCGATGACGGACTGCCGTGCCGCGGCGTTCGCCTCACGCCGCCGCCGCCCGCGCGGCGATCGAGGCCAGGGCACTCGCGGCGACCGCCGCCGCGAGGGCGGCCGGGCAGGCGGCGGCCGTCGCGCACATGGCCGACCACGCTCCGCACGCCGCGGCCTACGCCGCCACCGCGCTCACGCGGCACGGCGCAGGTAACAGCGACCGCGACTCCGAGCGCCGCCGCCAGTGGGACGCACTCGACCCCGGCCTGCGCCCGCTCGGCTTCCCGAAGGGGCTCTGAGCCGTCAGCCCGACGGCAGGACCTTGCTCATCCGCCCGAGGAACCCGCGGATCAGCTCGAGCGCGGCGTCGTCGTAGTCGTCGAGGACCCCGGCGAGCTCCGCCGCGGACCGCGCGAGGAACGGCTCGAGCCGCTCCTGAGCCGCGTCGGTGGAACGGACGGTGACGAGCCGCCGGTCGCTGCTCTCCCGCGAGCGCTCCACGAGGCCGCGGCTCTCGAGGCGGGTGAGGAGGGCGTTTGTCGCTCCGGTGGTCAGGCCGACGCGGGCCGCGAGGCGGCTGGGGGAGAGGGGTGCCTGCTCCCGCTCGGCCCAGACGATCTCGCCGAGGGCCGTGCCGTCGACCGTGGGCAGCCCCATCCAGCGGGCGAGCTCGTGGGCCGACTCCTGGTAGCGGACGGCGTACTGCCGGAGCGCTTCGAGCACCTCGGTCCGCGGCGATGTCATGAGCCGATCCTCGCAGGCGCTCGGCGGCCTCGGCCCCACAGCCCTCCGCCCCACAGCCCTCAGCCCCGCAGCACCGGGTACTCGGCCAGCCGCGGCACGTGCTTCTCGCTGGTCAGCAGGGTGGAGGAGAAGAAGCGCCGCACCGGCGCGGCGGCCGCGAGGCGGTGCCCGGCGCGCATCGCGCGGACGCCGGCCCTCGAGCTCGGGTGCAGCAGCCGGGCGCCTCCGCGGGGCAGCCCCTGCGCGCTGTCGGCGTAGCGGCGCAGGAGCCGCTCGTACCGGGCGAACGCGCGCGCGTGGCCCAGCGGGTCGGCTGCCAGCTCGCCGGCGAGGACGTGCGCGCCGACGAGCGAGAGGGTCGTGCCCATGCCGGTCGGACCCGATCCCCACGCGGCGTCGCCGAGCAGCGCGATGCGCCCCCGGCTCCAGGCCGACAGCACGACCTGCTCCATCCTCTGCGTGTAGAACTCGTCGGGCCGGGCGTCGAAGCCGTCGAGGATGCGCTCCGACTGCCAGCCCGCTCCGCGGAACCGCTCCCGGAGGATCGCCAGCTGCACCTCCCTGGGCAGGGTCTCGAACCCGAACGGCTCCGACTCGAAGGACATGCTCGCGCGGATCGTCCCCTCGTTGTCGGGGCGGACGGAGGCGACGCGCCCGCGGGTGGCGGTGTACCAGTCCCAGGTGTCGACGTCCTCCGGCCGCCGGTCAAGGGTGCCGTAGGTGATGCTGACGCCGAAGTCGCGCAGCTCCGTCTCCTCCGCGAAGAGCAGCCGCCGCGTGCGCGAGCTGCGGCCCTCCGCGACGAGGAGCAGATCGAAGCGCTCGCGCGCGCCGCTGTCGAAGGTGACGTCGACGCCCTCCGCGTCCTGCTCCGCGGCCGCGACGAAGTCGCCGTAGCGCAGCTCTGCAGTGGGCGGCACGATGCCGGTGAGGATCGCGGCGAGCCGGCCCCGCAGGATCTCCACCTCCGCCGTGGGCCCGTCGTGGCCCGCCTCCCTCGGGAAGACCGCGTACGGGCGGCCGGCCTCGTCGACGAACCGGGTGCCCTCCTCGCCGGTGGTGTTCCGGAGCACGACGTCCTCCACACCCATCCGGCGCAGCACGTCGCGGCCGATGCCCCGCACGTCGATGTTCTGCCCGGTCTCCCGCAGCGCGGCGGAGCGCTCGAGGAGGACGACCTCGAACCCGGCCTTCGCCAGGCCCCACGCGAGCGTCGGTCCGGCGATGCTCGCGCCGGTGATGAGGACCCGGGGTGGGCGGCGTGCTGCTGAGGACATGGTGGAGCCTTCCGTCGGCGGGGGAGGGCGGCGGCGCCTCCTCGCTTCAGGCTAGCTTCATGGCGATATGACTTCACTGTGAAGTCGGTGCGGCGGACCGGTCGGCGAGCCCGGGATACCCAGCCGGGCCCGTTCGTCACTAGCATTCGGGGACCGCCGAGATACGGCGCCCGAGTCGAAAGAGCACCCGTGCCTCGCCGTCGCCGCATCCCCCTCCTCGCCCTCGCCCTCGCCACCGGCCTGATCGCGGGAGCGCTCGCGCCGGCCGCCGCCGCAGCGCCGTCCACCTCTGCAGCGCCGGCCGCCGCCGCCCCCGGTTCGAGCGTCACCGATACCGTCGCGCTGACTCCGCCGAGCCCCGTCGACGGGCGGACGGTCCCGCTCGGCGACACCGTCGGCGCCGTGGACGGCAACTTCTCGTTCGCTCCCCGCGGGGCCGACCCCGCGACGGGCACCGCCACGGGGACGATCACCATCGCGGGGACGGTCACCGTGGACGACGGGACCGGCACCGGCGGGCCCTTCCCGTTCGCGGTGCAGCCGTTCGTCTCGCTGTACAACTGGGCGGGATTCCAGATCCGGAGCGCGTCGTCGGCCGACTTCTCCTTCGCGGTCCCCGCGGGGGCGACCTACTTCCTCCGCGCGGGTGCCGCCTACCGCCAGGGCTACGTCTCCACCTGGCTCGGCCAGACCCCGATCCCCGCCCGCTCGCCCGGCCTCACCGCGAGCACCTCCGACGCCGACGTCATGCTGCTGCGCGCCGGCTCGGTGTCGGGGACGATCAGCGCGCCCGCCGCCGCCACCGGCTCGCGCCCCTACTCCGCCGAGGCGTGGCTGCTCGAGGAGGGCACGGACTCCGCGTGGCCGATGGGCTCGGGCTACGCGAACGTCTCCGGCGGCGGCACCTCGACCTTCGAGATCCCCGGTCTCCCCGCCGGCCGCTACCTGCTGCGCGCGCTGGAGAGCACCTCCTCGACCACCGCGCCGGCGAGCGCCGACGTGTTCTGGCGCTCCTCCGGCTCCGCCACGACGGCCGTGCCGGTGGCCGTGGGGGCGGCAGCGACGACCGGCATCGACCTCGCCCTGGCGCCCTACGCCGCCACCACCGCCCGCATCGCGGGGACCGACCGCTACGCGACCTCCGTCGCGGCGACGCGGAGCCTCTTCACCCCCGGGGTCCCCGTGCTCTACGTCGCGAGCGGCGCGAAGTGGGCGGATGCGCTGAGCGCGGGCCCCGCCGCCTCGGTGCAGGGTGGAGCGCTCCTGCTCACCGATCCCGACGGACTGCCCTCGGTCGTCCGCGACGAGATCCTGCGCCTGGCGCCCGAGCGGGTGGTCGTGGTCGGCAGCTCCGCGACCGTGAGCGCGGGCGTCTACGCCGAGATCGCGGCGCTGGTCCCGTCGATCACGCGGATCGGGGGGACGGACCGCTACGACACCTCCCGGCTCGTCGTCGCGGACGCCTTCCGCGGGACGGACCGCCCGGAGGTGTTCCTGGCGACCGGCAACGACTTCCCGGACGCGCTCTCGGTCGGCCCTGCGGCCGGCCGCCGCGGTGCGCCCGTCCTGCTCGTGGACGGCTCGCGCGACTCCGTCGATCAGGGCACGGCGGACGCGCTCGCCCGCCTCGATGCGGACCGCACGGTGCTCCTCGGGCTGGAGCCGTCGATCTCCGACGGGATCCGCGTCGACCTGGAGGCGCGCGGTCTCGCCGGGGATCTGACCCGGCTCGGCGGCGAGAACCGCTACGACACCAGCCGCCTGATCAACGCCTTCTACGACGGGGGAGCACTCGCGACGAGCGCCTTCCTCGCGTCGGGCGAGGGCTTCGCGGACGCCCTCTCTGCGGGGACCGTGGCCGCGGCGATGGGCGCGCCGATCGTCCTCAGCCGTCCCTCGTGCGTCCCGCAGGCGAGCGCGACCGCGCTGGCCGTCCAGCACCGCTCCGACGTGTACCTGCTGGGCAGCGCGCTCACCCTGTCGGACGCGGTCGCCCGCCTCGCGACCTGCTGAGGCCCCGCGCCGGACGCCGCCTCCGGGGGTTCCGTACACTGGCGGGCGACTCCGGCGACTCCGCCGCACGGGCGGACCGGAGTCGGCCCCGGGGGTGGCGGAGACGATGGTGCAGCTCGAGCGCGGTGTCCGGCACGGGCGCCTCCGACCGCGGTCCGGCGTCCGCAGCCTCCTTCTCGGGGTCGCCGCGACGCTGGGCGTCCTCGCCGTGAGCGGCACGTCGCTGGTCGCCATCGCCACGGCGAGCATCAGCCGGAACCTCACCGACAACGCCGTCGAGCTGGGTGTCGCGCCGTCCGAGCAGCCGCAGGAGGTGCAGCTCGGCGCCATCGAGGGCGGCTTCAACGTGCTCGTGGTCGGCACCGACAACGACGCCGCGCAGGGCGACGCGTTCGGGGTGCGCGACGCGACGCTCAATGACGTCAACATCCTCCTGCACGTCTCGGCCGACCACCGCAGCGCGACGGTGATCAGCTTCCCGCGCGACCTCATCCTCGACCGCGCCGCGTGCACCGACCCCGACACCGGCGTCGTCACCGAGGCCGTCAGCGGTGTGCCGCTCAACTCCGCGTTCCAGTACGGCGGGCTCGCCTGCGTGAACGACACGCTGCAGCAGTTCACGGGGCTCACCGTCCCCTACGCCGGCTGGGTCTCCTTCAACGGCGTCATCGAGATGAGCAACGCGGTGGGCGGCGTGCCGATCTGCCTCACCGGCCCCGTCCTCGACACCGACTCCGGACTCGACCTCCCCGCCGGCACGACCACCGTCTCCGGAGCCACCGCGCTCGCCTTCCTGCGCACCCGGCACGGCGTCGGCGACGAGAGCGACCTCAGCCGCATCTCCTCGCAGCAGCAGTACCTCGCCTCGCTGATGCGCACCGTCCGCTCCGACGACACCCTCTCGGACCTGCCCGCCCTCTACGGGCTCGCGCAGGCCGTCTCCTCGAACGTGCACCTCTCCACGACGATGACCGCCCCGTCCACGATGATCTCCCTCGCCCTCGCGCTGAAGGACGTCGACCTCGCGCAGATGGTCTTCGTGCAGTACCCGGCGCTCGACGACCCGGACTACCCGGGCAAGGTCGTCCCGGACACCGTGCTCGGCGCCGAGCTGATGACGCGCGTGCTCGGCGATCAGCCGGTCACGCTCGCGGGGACTCCGGCCGAGGAGGAGGTGCCGTCGGAGGAGGCTCCCGCCGCCGAGACGCCCGCCGCAGGGGCACCGGCCGCGACCGAGGCGCCGGCACCGGCCGCCCCCGTCGAGGAGGCGCTGGCCGCACCCGGCCAGACGGCCGCGGAGGAGACCTGCGCGGTCCCGTCGGGCTGACGCCCGGGCGGGCGCCGGACTGCGAGGATGCAGCGGATGGACGAGTCGGAGCGGAGCGAGCTCGCGGACCTGCGCCGGCGGGCCTACGGGCGCGGAGGCGAAGAGGGGCGAGGTGCCGAAGCCGGGCTCGATGCTCCCGCGCGGGCACGCCTGCGGCTGCTGGAGGAGCGAGCGGCGACGGGCGGGCAGGCGCGGCCGGTCGTCGTCGATCCGGTGCCGAGGCGCGCCGCCGCCCGGATCGGCCGGAGGGCGGTCGTCCTCTGGGCGGCGTCCCTCGTGCTGACGGCCGCCGCCGTGCTCGCCGCGGCCTCCTGGTTCTCGAGCGCCGCCGACGCGGACGTGGCGGTGCTGCCGCTCAACGCGACGCAGCGCTGGGCGGGGAGCGGCTTCGCCGAGGCCGTCGCGACCGACGACTTCTCCGGCCTGACCGTCGTCCGCAGCGAGGGCGGCGGGCCGGCGGACGACCCGGACCTCTGCCTCCTGGTCGTCGCGACCGCGCCGAGCGACGGGAACGTCCTCGTCGACGGCTGCAGCGCCGGCTCCTTCCCCGCCACCGCGCAGCTGACGGTCGCGAGCGGCATGCCGGACGCCCTGGTCGCCCGCTTCGGCGAGGGGCGCGGCCTCCGCTTCACTCTCGACGGCGACACCGTGACGGTGCAGACGGACGCCCCGTAGCGGGCGGCCTCAGCCGGTCCGCTCCCAGCGGTCCCGGTCGGTCCGGCGCCACTGCTGCCGGGGGCCGTCCGCCTCCTTCGCGGCGTCGGTCAGCCACAGGGTGCTGTCGGGGGCCCAGCCGGCGAGGACCGAGTCGTACCCGTCGTCGACCGGGATCAGCCGGGTCGCGCTCGAGAGGTAGCCGAGGGTGGTGAGGTGCACGGCGTCCCAGTCGGCGGCGACGCGCTGCCAGTCCGGGATCAGCCAGCGGCCCTCCCCGCCGGTGACCCGGTACCAGTCGTGCCGGCGGGAGGCGGTGACCTCCGCGGGGTACGCGCGGCAGAGGTCCGCCCAGTCGTCGGCACTGCCGATCTCGCGGGTCCGGCCCGCGGAGGTCACCGGGATCACGGTCGCGGCCTCGAGCCCGGCGGAGTCCTCGACCAGCTCGAGCAGGTCCTCGATCCGGGACTGCGTGCGCGGCAGGCGGAGGGGGAGCGACCACCACGAGCCCGAGTAGCTCGCGCGCGGGTCGCTCGGTCGCTCGCGGGCGGACTGCTCCTCGTCGGCGCGGCGGGCGGTGGACCACTCGGCGAGGAGCGCGGCGGTGCCGGTCGGGAGCGGTCGGGCGGTGTCCGGGCGCCAGTCGACGGCCCACTGCGTCGGGGTGGCGGGTCTCGACCACGTCGCCGCGGCCGGGGAGGCGAACACGCGCTCGGCGACCGGGAGCAGTGCCTCCCGCAGCTCCGGCAGCGCCGCGAGGACGTCGGCGGCGTCGGGCTCCTGCCAGGAGTAGGCGGTGTCGACGCTCCTGCGGAGCGCGGCGCGGACGGCGTCGTCCTCCGCGGGCGTCGGCGGGAGTGCCGTGATCAGCGCGGCGACGCTCTCGGGCGTCGGATCCGGCCGATCCCGAGGGTCCGCGCCGTCCGCGGAGGCGTACAGCAGGACCGACTCCCCACGGCCCTCCCAGGCGTGCGCGAGCAGGAACGCGGCCGACCTCAGCTCGCCCTCCGCCTCCGTCGCGCACTCCCAGCAGAGCCGGCGGCCCCGCGGCCCACTGAGAAGGACGTCGGCTGCAGCACTCACACCTCCACTATGCCCCGCGGCGGCGCCGAGGCGTCCTCGAACGGTCGAGGCGTCCCGGTGCAGGTGGACGTCTCGACGGTTCGAGGACGCCTCGCCGGCAGAGGAGGCAGGGAGGCGTCAGGCGTCCGGGTTCATCCAGAAGGGGGAGTAGTGGTAGCCGTCGGGGTCGTCGAACTGGCGCTGGTACATGAAGGGGTACTCGTCGGTGTCGCCGATGCGGCCGCCCGCGGCGCCGGCCCGCTCGGTCAGCTCGTCGACGGCCTCGCGGCTGCCGAGGTCGAACGAGACCGTGACCTTCGAGGGGGTGTCGGGCCCGCCGATCAGGTCCTCGGTGCCGCCGACGCTCGCGTACATCTCGCGGCTGCTGAGCATGAGGTACTGCTCGGGCGCGATCGCGAAGCAGGCGACGCTGTCGTTCGACATCGACTCGTTGCGGGTCCAGCCGAGGGCGGTGTAGAAGGCGGTCGCGCGCTCGACGCTCTCGACCGGGCAGGAGAGGTAGAGGCTCATGGGGTCGATCCTCCTCACTCGCTCGGGACAGGGCAAGGGGCGCCGGCGCCGCTCAGCACTCGGACCGCGGGCAGGCCAGCCGTCCGTCACCTCGTGCGCGGGCCGCGCCTCCGCTCGATCAGCGCCGCGAGCAGGACGAGCGCGGCGGCCGCGACCGCCCACGGTCCGGTGAACACGAGCGCCCGATCCAGCGGCCGCCAGAGCGGGGCGACCAGCCCGCCGAGCAGCAGCCCGGCGCCGCCCGCGATCAGCGCGCTCGCCACCACTGCGGCGGCGAGGCGGCCGCCCCGGCTCAGCCACACCCGCTCGATCAGCCGGTCGAGGAGGTACGTGACGACTCCGACCGGGATGCTCGCCAGCGCCGCGCAGACGACGAGCGCGCCGAGCGCGAGCAGCGTGAAGCCGAGGTCGCCGGCGAGCGGGGTGATCGGCGTCCCGTTCGCGAGGTCGCCCAGCATCCCCGCCCCGAAGGGGACGACCGCGAGCACCGAGCCCAGCAGCGCCCGGATCGCATGAGCACGACCGCGCGCGCCCGGTACCGTTGCGCTGTCAGCCGCCTGCGTCATGCGCCGATCATGCCCACTCCGGCGCGGTCGGCGCGTCAGCCGGAAGTCGTCTTCAGGCGCCGATCGTGCTGTCTTCGGCGCGGCGGTCCGGACGCAGCCGCACGCCCTCGTCGAGGACGCGGTCGAGCCAGTCGGCGAGGAGCTCGCGCTCGGCGGGCCGCAGGCCGGCGAGGCGGGGGGCGAGCGCCCGGACGGCGACGACGGCGGCCAGGGGCCCGTCCTCGTCCGGTGCGGGGCGGTCGGTGACGATCTGCGCGAGGACCGCGTCGAAGGTCGCGTCCGCGAGTCCGGCGTCGCGCGCGTCCGCCGGCTCGGACAGCAGCGTGGTGACGACCCCGACGCCCGCGGCGCGGATCATCCCGACGGCGCGCTCCTCGGGCACGCGGAGTCGACCGGCCGCGGCGACGCGGCGGACGCGGGCCTCGAGCACGCGCCGGCCCGAGCGGGCGGCGGCCGAGCCCTCGGCGCGGGAGGGGTCGCTGAGCAGGCGGAAGAGCGCGGCGTTGCTCAGCCCGAACTCCACCTGCGCCGCCCAGCCGGCCCGGAGATCGTCGAGCGCATCGACGTCGCCCGCCTCGGCGTCCGCCACTGCGGCCGCCTTGCCTGCGACCCAGCCGCTGAGGACGTGCTCGGCGACCGCCTCGAGCAGACCGTCCTTGTCGCCGAAGAGGCGGTAGATCGCGGGCGCCTGCAATCCGGCGGCCTCGGCGACTCCGCGGGTGGTGACGGCGGCGGGTCCGCCCTCGCGGAGCAGGCGAGCGGCCGCGTCGACGATGCGGCCGCGGGTGTCCGAGGGGGCGGGGGTGTCCGAGGGGGCGGGGGCTCCGGTCATGTATCGACGGTACCGCAGTCTTGCTATCACTGTGTTTCCGTTGGTACCGTTCGATGAGTATCGCGGATACACCGCGGAACGATCGCTCGGAAGGCACAGCATGATCCTCATCACCGGAGCCACCGGCGCCCTCAACGGCGCGACCGTCGACCACCTCCTCGACTCTCTGCCCGCGGCCGAGCTCGCCGTGGTCGCGCGCGACACCGCGAAGGCCGCGCGCTTCGCGGAGAGGGGCGTCGCGGTGCGGTACGGCGACTACGCCGACCGGTCGTCGCTCCCCGCGGCCTTCGCCGGCGCCGACCAGCTGCTGCTGGTGTCCTCCAGCGATCCGGAGGCGGATGCCGTCGCGCTGCACCGCTCCGCTGTCGAGGCCGCCGTCGAGGCCGGGGTCGGGCGGATCCTCTACACCAGCCACCAGGGCGCCTCGCCCGACACCCCCTTCGGCCCGGGCCGAGACCATGCGGCGACGGAGCGGATGCTCGCCGAGTCCGGCGTCGCCTGGACGTCGCTCCGCAACGGCTTCTACGCGCACAGCCTGGCCTGGTTCCTGGGCGATTGGCGCTCGACCGGAGTGATCAGCGTGCCGGCCGACGGCCCGGTCTCCTGGACCGCGCGCGAGGACGCGGCCGAGGCGGCGGCGCGGATCCTGCTCACGGACGGTGCCGTCGACGGCCCGGTCACGCTCACCGCGGCGGAGGCGCCGACCTTCGCCGAGGTCGCGGCGCTCGCAGCGGAGATCGGCGGGCGCCCGGTCGAGCTGCGCGTCCTCGGCGAGGAGGAGTGGCTCGCCGAGCAGATCGCCGGCGGCCGCCCGGAGCAGCAGGCGCGCTTCCTGCTCGGCATGTACGAGGCGGCGGCCGGCGGCTTCTTCGCGGGGACGAGCGCGACCCTGGGGGAGCTGCTCGGGCGCGAGCCGCGCTCGATCCGCGACCTGCTCGCCGCCGCGGACCAGCGCTGACGGGATCGCGGACGGGGCGACGCCGGGCGTTCTCCCGGTGTTCGCCGGGCCTCGGTACGGTGGCGCCATGGTGGACGTGGATCCGGGAGCCGTCGTGCCGCAGACCTCGCGGGGCGGGCGTGCGTCCTCCGGCTGGGCACTGCTCGCCGCGGGCGCGCTCATCGCGTCGGCGCTGCTTCAGGTGCAGGCGTCGCTGCAGCGCTGGGTGACCGCGCGGGAAGGGTGGACGCGGGAGGACCGGTGGGTCGAGGACCACCTGTTCGACTACACGATCCCCGCCGACCCGTGGGAGCGGATCGGGACGACGGCGCAGGTGCACGGACTCGGGGCGCTGCTGATCGCCGTCGCCCTCCTCGTCATGGCCCGCGCGCTCTCGGCGGGCGCGGTCTTCCGGCTCACGTCGATCGTCGTCGCCGCCGTCTTCGGGCTGTCCGGGCTGCACGGAGTGGTCTCCGGGCTGATCGGCGCTCCGACCCCGCTGCAGTGGCCGTTCCTCCAGATGATGCTGAGCCTGGTGCCGATCCTCGGGCTCGGCGCGCTGGCCGCCAGGTCCGCCCGCCGCTCGCTGCCGACCGCGTTCGCCTACGCCTGCCTCCTGGGCAGCACGACGCCGGGCCTGCTCGTGGCGACCTTCGTGATCGCGCCGGCGATCACCGGCTTCCAGTCCTACGACACGACGCCGTGGACCGAGACGGTCGTCGCCGCGACCACCGGCGCGGCCGCGTGCGCGATGCTGTGCGCGGCCGGCGCGTTCGCGCTGCGGGCGCGGTCGCGGCGGACGCGCGTCGCTACGGCCTGAGCGGGGCCGGCGCTCGCTCGGCGCTCGCTCGGCGCTCGACGCTCGGCGGGAGCGACACCCCACGCCGATCCGGCCGCCGACTCTCCGTCGACGACCTCCGGCTCGCAGAATCGCCCTCGGCTCGCCGTATCGGCCGGATCCTCCGAGCCGGAGCGCGTTTCGCGAGCCGAAGGTCCTCCGCGGGGAGGTTCGGCACGCGGAACCGGGTTCGGCTCGCGGAAACCGGGCGATTCCGCGAGCCGGAGCGCGTTCTGCGAGCCGAAGGTCCTCCGCGCGGAAGTTCGGCACGCGGAATCGGCCCCGGCTCGCCGAAACCGGGCGATCCGGCGAGCCGGAGCGCGTTCCGCGAGCCGAAGGTCCTCCGCGGGGAGGTTCGGCACGCGGAACCGGGTTCGGCTCGCGGAAACCGGGCGATTCCGCGAGCCGGAGCGCGTTCTGCGAGCCGGAGGTCCTCCGCGCGGAAGTTCGGCACGCGGAATCGGCCCCGGCTCGCGGAAACCGGGTGATCCGGCGAGCCGGAGCGCGTTCTGCGAGCCGGAGGTCCCGAGCGGGGAGGTTCGGCACGCGGAATCGGGCTCGGCTCGCGGAAACCGGGTGATCCGGCGAGCCGGAGCGGGTTCCGCGAGCCGGAGGTCCTCCGCGGGGAAGTTCGGCACACGGAACCGTCCCCGGTTCGCGGAAACCGGGTGATCCGGCGAGCCGGAGCGCGTTCTGCGAGCCGAAGGTCCTCCGCCGGGAGGGTGCGCGGAGCGGGTCAGGTGAGGCGCTCGGCGAGGTGGACGGTGACGAGGTCGCCGAGGTCCTTGCCGAGGGTCTTCCGGAGCTTCGCGCTGATCGAGAGCATGTGGCCGCCGGCGCCGGTGGGCATCAGGCCCGCGGTGAGCGGGCGGCCGTCGACCGTCGCGACCACCTTCACGGACCTGCCGGTGCCGAGCAGCTCGACCGAGTCGGGGACCTCGACGCAGGACCAGAGCTCGCCCTTGACGGCGACGCCGATCGGCGCGGTGAAGGCGACGTCCATCGGGCCGATGCTCGTGCTCACGGGATGCTCCTTCTCGCGGCGGTCGGTGAGAGCGTGGTCAGCGGGTCAGCGGGCCAGCGCGACGGAGCCGAGGGACGGGTAGTCGGGAGCCGTGTAGTCGATCGCGGTGAGGGTGGCGATCGCCGGCATGAGGTGTGCGCCGGGGATCTCGATCTCCTGCTCGGATCGCGCGGGGTCCAGCGGGCCGATCTCGAACGAGCTGCCCGCGGTGTCGACCCAGTGGCCCTCGTCGTCCTGCTCCAGCGCGCCCTCCTTGAGGTGCAGTCGCAGGTCGGTCGCGGTGCCGGTCGAGAATCCGGTGAACGTCGCCCAGGTCGAGCCGTCGGCCCGGCGGTCGACGACGACCGAGCCCCACGTCTCCGCCCCTTGGCCGACGAAGTCACCGCGCAGCGGCAGCTGCTGCTCGAACGCACTCAGCTGCTCCGCGTCCGACGACGGTGCGTCCGATGACGGTGCGTCCGCATCCGGTTCCGCGTCTCCGCCCGCGCACCCCGACAGCAGGAGCAGCACCGCGAGCGCGACCCCGCTCCCCGTGACCATGACCTTCGTGCTCGTCGCCCCCATGCGCCGATCCTGGCACGGTCGGCGAGCGCCCGCGCGATGGTGAGGCGTCCAGGCACCGTCGAGACGTCCTGCTCCGGCGGGACGCTTCGACCGTGCCGGGACGCCTCGGCGGGGGATATGCGCGTCAGGACACGGCGGCGGCCGCGGCCGCCGGGTCCTCGCCGCTGCGGAGGGGGAGGAGGTGGAAGAGCCGGCGGTACGGTCCCTTCGCGGGAATGTTGCTGTACTTCTCCGGGCGGGTCGGCACGTCCCAGTTGCCGCCCTGGAGGCCCTCCTGCGCGGCGTCGATCCGGACCACCGTGCGCGTCGACGCAGGCACCTCGTGCCAGTGGCGGCGGTCGGCGAGCTCGTCCGGGCTGTGCGGCTGGGCGTTGAAGAACATGCCGCCGGACGATGTGCCGCCGACCGACGCGCCGCCATCGGACGACGGGCCGCCGGCGACGACGAGCACGCCCGCGCCGCCGTCGTCGACGACCGCCGCCCAGCGGGTGTCCGCCTTGTTCGCGCTGTCCTGCGGCCGGCTGTAGCGGGTCGGCTGCTCGGACACGATGCCGCTGAAGCGGCCGAAGAACGCCGAGGCGCGGCGGTCAGCGGTCGACTCGTGCGGGCCGCGCCCGTACCAGTGCAGGGTCGAGAGCTCCGGCGCGAGCCCGAAGGTCGTGCCGACGAGCTGCGGATTCGGTGTGCCGGCGACGGGGGAGAACGTGGAGAGCACGTCGACCCGGCCCGTGCCGTGGATCGTGTAGACGATCGACTGCGGGGACGTCGTCACGCGGTCGTCCGGGCGGAACGGCACCGCCGTGGTCACCGAGCCGTCGACGGTGATGCGGACGGCGCCGGGCGACTCCTCGACGGCGACCTGGTCGACCGCCCACGCCTCGCCGACGCCGCGCCAGGGCAGCGAGGGCTCGGGGCGGGTGAGCCGGATGTCCGGGATCGAGAGCTCGGGGTCGTTCGGCGTGCGCCAGTAGTTCGGCATCAGCGGGCCGGCCAGCCGCTCGCGACCGCCGTGGCGGAGCGACGTGAGGCGGCCGGTCGCGCGATCGACGGTCGCGGAGAAGGCCGGCCCGCGCACGACGATCGTGGTGCCCTCCTCGGTCGCGGTGACCGGCGGCGCCTCCCGCGGCGTCGACCGGGGGGCCGGCTCGGCGGCGACCGGGAGGTCGAACTGGGCGCGCGCGACGACGTGCCCGGCGCCCGCCCAGGCGGTGGGTGCGGCGAGCGCGAGCCGCACGTCGAGGCGGTGCTCCCGCGCGCCGTCCCGGCCCTCGGGGAGGCGGTACGGCAGCGTGACGCACCCCTCCTCCTGCGGCCCGACCGGCCATTGTGCGCCGGGGAGCGAGCCCTGCGCGATCGGCTCGCCGTCGGCCGAGACCGACCAGTGCACGACGTAGCCGTCGAGCCCGGTGAAGAGGTGCTCGTTGGCGACGAGGAGCGCGCCGGCGCGCAGGTCGACGGCGGTGACGGTGACCGGCTGGTAGGCGAGCTTCGCCTCCTCCAGCTTCGGCGTCGGCGTCCGGTCCGAGAGGACGAGTCCGCTCATGTGCGCACTCTCCTGGTTCGGCTCGTCGCCCCAGTCGCCGCCGTAGGCGAGGAACTCCTCGTCCGGACCGCCGCCGGGGCGCGGCCACCACAGGCCCTTGTCGGCCCAGTCCCAGAGGAACCCGCCCTGCAGGGCGCGCGGGTCGGCGCGGGCGGCCGCCCAGTGCTCCTCGAGGTAGCCGGAGGTGTTGCCCTGGCTGAAGGCGTACTCGATCAGCAGATACGGCCGCGGGTCGCGGTGCGCGCGCTCGGCCAGCCGGGCGACGGGCGGATAGAAGTCGCCGTCGAAGTCCGAGAGCCCGGCCGGGACGACCGGTGACCCGGAGCCGACCGAGTCCTGGTAGCTGACCGGGCGGGTCGGGTCGTGCGCCTTCGCCCACTCGTACATCGCCTGCAGATTCGCACCGACGCCGGACTCGTTGCCGGTCGACCAGGCGATCACGCAGGGGTGGTTCTTGTCGCGGTCGACCATGCTGCGCATCCGCTGGAGCAGGGGAGCGCGCAGCTCGGGGCGGTCGCCGGGGAGGAGGGGGCGGCCGTCGTCGTCGATCCGGTTGATGTGCGTCTCGTTGTCGGCCTCGTCGACGACGTAGAGCCCGTACTCGTCGGCGAGGTCGTACCAGAGCGGGTCGCCGGGGTAGTGCGAGGTGCGCACGGCGTTGATGTTGCTCTGCTTCATCAACCGGATGTCCGCGACCATGTCGGCGCGGCTCAGCGTGCGGCCGGTGCGCGGGCTCCACTCGTGCCGGTTGACGCCGCGGAGCGAGACCACGCGGCCGTTGACGAGCAGCACTCCGTCGACGATCTCGACGCGGCGGAAGCCGACCCGGACGGCGACGCGCTCGAGGACGGTGCCGGTCGCGTCCCTCAGCTCGACGACGAGCGTGGAGAGCTCGGGCGTCTCGGCGGACCAGAGTCGCGGGGCCGAGACGGCGAGGGACGTGCGAGCCGTGGCCCGTCCGGCCGGATCGAGAGCGATCGCCTCCCGCTGCTCGCCCACCTCCGCGGCGCCCGGCGCGGTGCCGTCGAACAGCCGCGTGCGGAGCTCGAGACCGGCCGCGGACGCCCCGGCGCGCGCGTCGACCGCGACCGAGACCTCGACCGAGCCGGCGGTGAACGTGTCATCGAGTGGCGTCCGCACCGTGACGTCGCGGAGCATCGCCGGCGCGCGCGAGAGCAGGCGCACGCTCCGGAAGATCCCGGAGAGGCGGACGTTGTCCTGGTTCTCGAGGTACGAGCCCGTGCACCAGCGGTGCACCTCGACGGCGAGGAGGTTCGGCCCGGCCCGCACGTGCTCCGTGACGTCGAACTCGCCCGTCGTGAAGCTGTCCTCGCGGTAGCCGAGGCGGTGCCCGTTCAGCCAGACCGAGTACGCCGACTCCACACCGTCGAACTGGAGGAACGTGCGCCGCCGGGCCCAGCCGTCGGGCAGCTCGAACGCGGTGCGGTACTGGCCGACCGGGTTGTAGAGCGTGGGCGCGCTCGGGTAGTCGCCGCGCGGATCCGGCTGCTCGTCCCGGCCGTTCGCCCCCGTCCACGGCAGCACGAGGTTGGTGCCGATCGGGAAGTCGTAGCCGTGCAGCTGCCAGCTGGACGGGACCGGGAGAGTGGGCCAGTCCGAGTCGTCCCAGTCCTCGGCGGCGAAGCCGTCCAGGCGGGAGGCCGGGTCCGGGACCCAGTGGAAGCGCCAGTCGCCGTCGAGGCTGTGCGCGAACGGCGTGTCCGTGCTGTCGCCCCGCAGCGCCGCGTCGAGGGTGGCGAAGGGGGTGAGCGAGGCGTGCGCCGGCTCCGTGCCCCACTCGAAGACGTCGGGGTCGTTCCACTCCTGGGCGAGGGTCATGCGGTGCTCCTTGTGCTGGGCGGGGCGTGCGTGCTGGGCGGTGACAGCGGAGTCCCCTCCCTCCGCCCGGGTCGCGAGCGAGGGGAGGGGACGCATGCCGCTACTGGTCGTACGCGCTCTGCCAGATCTCGGCGTAGCGGTCGGCGCCGAGGCTGGTCAGGCTGTCGAGGTAGGACTGCCAGTCGGCGTCGCTCCCGGGGTCGCGGACGCCGGTGACGAACTCCGCCGTCGCCGTGGCGACGCTGCTCTCGACGTTGGCGGTGAGGGTGGAGAGCTCGCTCGCGTCCTCCGAGGGGACCCAGATGTTCCAGTAGGGGAACATCGCGTCCGTCTCTTTGCCGGCGTACTGGTCGGTGGCCTCGAACAGGCGGCGCTCGAAGCCCGCCTCGGTGGAGATGTCGAGCGGCTGGACCTGGCTGGCGCGGAACTCGGCGGTGTCGAACACCTGCGCCATCGGGCCCCAGTTGCCGTTGTAGTCGGCCTCGTTCGACTCGTCCATCTTGGTGTCGACGAGGGACGGCTCGAGGCTCTGGTCGAGCGCGATCTCGCCCTCCTCGGGCGCGCGCCAGCCGATGCCCTCTTCGCCGAACTCACCGCGGACGTGGCCCTCGGGCGAGAAGAGGTAGTCCATCATCTCGACGATGACCTTCTGCTCCTCCTCGTCGGCCGCCTTGGTGACGACGAAGGTCGCGCCGGGCACGCTCGGCAGGAGGAAGGTGGCGGCCTGGCCGGCCGGGCCCGTCAGCGGGGGGAGCAGGTCGTACTGGGTGTCGCGCCCGTCCTCCTGGCCGATGGTGACGGCGAAGCCGGGATGGATGGCGGTGAAGCCGCCGACGAGGACGCCCTGGGCGGCGTTGCCGGTCGCGGTCATCTGGTCGCCGCCCTGCGAGAAGGTCGCCGGATCGATGAGCCCCGCGTCCCACATCTTCCGCAGGAACTGCAGGCCCTCGCGCCAGCCGTCCTGCATGGTCTGCAGCTGCACCGTGTCGCCGTCGAGTCCGAGCGAGACCGGCTGACCGTTCGCTCCGGAGCCGGTGTTGAAGGCGTTGTAGACGAAGGCGTTCATGATGTACGGCACCAGCGACTGCTGGGTGCTGCCGGTCAGCGGGATCTCGTCGGCCTGGCCGTTGCCGTTCGGGTCCTGGGTCTTGAAGGCCTGCATGACCGCGAAGAACTCGTCCGGAGTCGTCGGCGCGGCGAGCCCGAGGGTGTCGAGCCAGTCGGTGTTGATCCAGAACTTGTAGGGGTAGGAGCAGTGGTAGCAGTCGTTCCACTGCGGGAGGCCCCAGATCTTCCCGTCCGGGGTCTCGGTGAGCTCCTTGAAGCCCGGCTCCGCCTCGAGGGCGGCCTTGATGTTCGGGCCGTTCGAGTCGATCAGGTCGTTGAGCTGCACGAGCAGGCCCTGGTCGCCGTAGCGCTGGAGCTCGGCGCGGCTGAACTGCGAGGCCCACGGGACGAGCATGTAGGCCTCGGGCAGGTCGCCGCCGGCCAGCGAGATCTGGCGCGCCTCCGTCGCCTCGGACGCGCCGTAGGAGGTCGTCTCGAACTGGATGTCGACGCCGAACCTGTCCTCGAGCTCCTTGGTGAAGGAGTTGGTGTTCAGGTCGATCTGGGCGCCCTGCTCGCCGAAGATCCGGATGACCTTGCGGTCGGCCTCCGGGCTCTCGCCGGTGCAGCCGGTGAGGCCGATGATCGCGGTGGTGAGGGCGGCGCCGACGAGGAGGTGCTTCCTCCGCGCGGCGCCTTTGCCGTGCTGGGTGCGAGAGAACAAGGTGTTTCCTTCCATGGGTGAGAACGGGCCGTGGGGGAGAACGGGCCGTGGGTGAGAACGGGTCGGGGGTGAGAACGGGTCGGGGGTGAGAACGGGTCAGCCCTTGACGGCGCCGAGCATGATGCCCTTGTTGAAGTACCGGGCGACGAAGGGGTAGAAGAGCATGACCGGGACCGTCGAGATCACGATCAGCGAGTACTTGAGCAGGTCGGCGAGCTGCTGGCGCTCGATCTGCGCGGCCGCATCCATTCCCGGAGTCGCCTGATTGAGGATCAGGACGTTCCGCAGCACGAGCTGGAGCGGATAGAGACTCGGATCCCGCAGATAGAGCAGCGCGTCGAAGTAGGAGTTCCACTGGTAGATCGCGTACATCAGCGCGACCACCGCGAGCAGCGGCTTCGAGAGCGGCAGCACGATCGTCCAGAGGAAGCGCAGATCGCTCGCGCCGTCCAGCTGCGCGGCCTCGTAGAGCTCGTCCGGGATGGAGGAGCGGAAGAAGACGACCGCGATGATCACCTGCCACACGCCGACCGCCTGCGGGAGGATCAGCGCCCAGCGGGTGTCGAGCAGGCCGAGCTGCTGCACGACCAGGTAAGTGGGGATGATTCCGCCGGCGAAGAGCATCGTGAAGATCACCCCGAGGCTGATCCCGCCGCGGCCCCAGAAGTCCTTCCGCGAGAGCGGGTAGGCGATCGCGACGGTGAGAACGAGGCTGATGAAGGTGCCGACGAAGGTGTAGAAGAGCGAGTTGGCGAAGCCGGTGATGATCGTCGAGTCGCCGAGCGCCCGCTCGTAGCCCTCGAGGGTGAAGTCGATCGGCCAGAAGCTCACCCGGCCGGACGAGACGGCCAGCGGCGAGCTGAACGAGCTGGCCACGATGTAGAGCAGCGGCAGCAGGACCGCCAGCAGGAACGTCGTGAGCAGGACGTAGACGACGATCATGAAGACGCGGTCGACCAGCGGATCCTTGATGCGGGTCGCCCGCTGCCGGCGGCGAGGGGGCGGCGAGGACTCGCTCGGAGCGGTCGTCGCGGGAGTGTCGAGTGCGGTCACCAGAGCCCCTGTCCCGTGGTCCGCTTCGCGAGCGCGTTGACGCCGAGGAGCAGGACCAGGTTGATCATTCCGTTGAAGAGCCCGATGGCCGCCGCCTGACTGAAGTCGGCGTTGAGCAGTCCCACCTTGTAGACGTAGGTGGGGATGATCTCGGACTGCGAGAGATTGAGCGAGTTCTGCAGCAGGAAGGCCTTCTCGAATCCGATGGCCATCACGTTGCCGACGCCGAGGATCAGGATCGTGATCGCGGTGGGCATGATGCCGGGGATGTCGACGTGCCAGATCTTCTGCAGCCGGCTCGCGCCGTCCATCCGCGCCGCCTCGTAGAGCGAGGTGTCGATCGAGGAGAGGGCCGCCAGATAGAGGACCGCGGAGTACCCGGTGGTCTGCCAGACGTCGCTGAAGACGTAGATGTGCCGGAAGAAGTCCGGATCGCCGAGGAAGTCGATCGCCCCGAGACCGAAGAACGAGGTGACCTCGCTGACCGGCCCGAGCTTGGGCGAGAGGAACAGGATCGTCATCGAGATGACGACGACCGTGGAGATGAAGTACGGCGCGTAGGTGACCATCTGCACGGTCCGCTGGAAGAAGCGCAGCCGCACCTCGTTCAGCGCGAGCGCGAGCAGGATCGGGAACGGGAAGCCGGCCAGCACCACGTAGGCCGAGAGCAGGAAGGTGTTCTTCAGCAGCGTCCAGAAGATCGGATTCGAGAAGAAGCGCTCGAAGTGCTTCACGCCCACCCAGGGGCTGCCCCAGACGCCCTCGATGACGTTGTAGTCCTTGAACGCGATGATCGCGTTCGACATCGGCACGTACTTGAAGACGATGAAGTAGAGCAGCGGCGGCACGATCAGCAGGTAGAGCTGCCAGTGCCGGCGGAGGCTGCGCCGCGCGGCGCGGAAGCCGCGGACGTCGGCCCGGCCGCGGATCGTCGCGGGGCCGCCGGGGACGGGCGCTTCGGGTCCAGCCGATCCAGGAACGGGTGCGCCGGGCACGGTCGCGCCGGGAACGGTCGTTCCCGGGGCGCCGGTCAGGGGCATCACCACGGCGTGCGGTGGGTCGTGCTCGGCGCGGGTGCACGACCGTCGGCGCGGTCGGCTCGGTCGTCCGCTCGGTATCTGGACAGCATCGTCGAGACCTTTCCCATCGGCTTTGATATCGGAACTGGACCGACGATAAAGCGGGGAAAGAGGACTGTCAACAGCGCGAGAAGAACTGATCGAGGGCATTCTCGGCGACTTTCTTTCGCAAATCCGCTGATACCGAGAGAACAGGCGGTATCTCCTGAGTTGCGAAAGTCGGGCGACGCGGTCGGCGAGCGCGGACTTCTCGCTATCGGCGTCCGTGGCGGTGTAGCATCCGAAGGAGGCGGCGCGATCCGCGGCCGGATCAGCGCCGAGTAGTTGCGAAAGTCTCTGCGGCGGAGAGAAAGCGCTGCGAAGACTGAGAGTGGCGCGCGAGGAGAAAGGATAAGCAGCCCTCTGCCGCTTATCGAATCGACCGCGCCCGCCTCTCCGGGGCCTTTTACCGCGCCGTCTGGCGTCAGCCGGCTAGCGCAGGGCGGCGAGGACCGCGGCCGCCGCGCGGGCGACCAGGGCGTCGTCGTAGGTCGCGTCGGGGTCGTTGCGCGCGGTGAGCACCGACAGCACGATCGGGGCGCGGCCGGGTGGTGTGACGACGGCGATGTCGGTGCGGATCCCGCCCGCGCCGCCGGACTTGTCGGCGACCGTCCAGCCCTCCGGAGCGCCCGCGCGGATCAGCTGATCGCCGGTGGCGTTGCCGCTCATCCAGTCGAGCAGCAGCGCGCGGTCGGCCGCGGACAGCGCGTCGCCGAGGGTGACCGCGGCGAGGTCCGCGGTGACGGCCGCCGGGGTCGTCGTGTCGTCGGTGCTGCCCGGCTCGATGGTGTTCAGCGCGGGCTCCTCGTTCACCACCCGGGTCACGGTGTCGCCCAGCTCCTCGAGGCCCCGGTCGAGCGCGGCCGGGCCGCCGAGGCGGTCGAGCACGAGGTTGAGCGCCGTGTTGTCGCTGCGGCGGACGGCCGCCTCGGCGAGCCGGTCGAGCGGGAGGCCGTTCTCGATGCTCTCGCTCGTGACGGGGGAGTAGCCGGCGGCCTCGACGTCGGCCGCCGTCCAGGTGACGACCTCGCCGCGCTCGGCCGCGGGCACGCTGCGGAGGAACTGCGCGGCGGCCAGTGCCTTGATCGACGAGGCGTAGCCGAAGCGCTCGTCCGCGCGGTGCGCGACCCGGGTGCCGGAGCCGGTGTCGAGGGCGCTGACGCCGATCCGCGCGTCGAACTCGGCCTCGAGCGCGCCGAGTGCGGCCGAGACGTCCACGGTCGCGGCCGTCGGTGTCGGTGTGGGAGTCGGTGTCGGAGCCGACGTGGCGGCGGGCGTGGTGGCCGGCACGGTGGCGGACTCCGGCAGCGGCGTCGCCACGGGCCCGGAGACGCAGCCGGCCACCGCGAGCACCACCGCGCTGCCCGCCAGGGCGAGGAGCGCGCGGGCGCGGGTCGAGCGCCGGTGGCCCCTCACAGGATCGAGTAGACGACGACCATGACGACGGCGGCCGCCGCCGTCACCGCCACTGCCGCGAGGGCGACGAGGATCCGCGGACGCCTCCTGAGCACCGCGAGCACCAGGAAGACCGCGCCGAGCACGATCTCCAGCCACCAGTAGACGGGGCTCGTGGTGTCGGCGACCGCGCCCAGCGCCCAGATCCCCTCACCGATCAGGACCCCGGAGAGCGGGGCGACCGCGAGCACCCGCCACGGCGTCGAGCCGTGCAGGGTGAGCGCGGCGGCGGCGCCGAGGATCGGCCCGGCCGGCACGGCCAGCAGCCAGAACACGTCCGTGAACGGCAGCGAGTAGCCGAAGCCGCGCGCCGCGGTGACGAGGTCGTAGCCCTCGAGCAGCGCCCAGAAGGTCAGCAGGCCCAGCAGCGCCGACGGCACCGGCCGCGCCCGGCCGACGCGGATCAGCGCGAACACGAGCATCGACCAGCCGCCGGAGGAGTTGGCGAAGGAGTTCACCGGATGAGGCAGCGCCCCCTGCAGGAAGCTGGTCAGTCCTCCCAGGACGAGGCCGCCGACCAGGGCGACGAGGACGGCGCGCACGGCGCCTGCGCGCGACGCGCCGGTGCGGCGCGTCACTCCGACCCCAGGACGGAGAACGGGACGTCCTCGCTGCTGCCGTCGGTGTAGCGGACGGTGACACCGGGGTCGGCCAGGCCGGGGCCCGAGAACTCCTGGCCGATCCACGCGGCGATGTAGTAGCCGTTGCTGAGCGCGGCGGCGACGCTCGCGCCGCTCGCCGGGTGGAACGTGATGCCTGCGACGTCCGAGCCCGCCTGCCCGGTGACCGTGGCGATGCCGCCGGGCGCCGCGTCCGGGAAGTTGCCCGGGTTGGCGATCGTGACGGTGCCGGCGGGGACGGGGGCCGGGTCGCCGAAGGTCTCCCAGTTGTCGTCGGGGTCGCTGCCGTCGAAGGAGGCGCCGAAGCGGATGTCGTCGCCGAGCCGCCCGAGCAGGAACTGCGCGGTGCCGACGCTGATCTGGGCGAGGATCGTGACTCCGCCGGGTGTGACCGAGCCGGCGAGCAGCGCGTTCGGCGCGCCGACGCCCGAGGACGCGGCGGGCGTGGACACGGCGGGCGTGGAGCCGGGCGCTCCGGAGATCAGCACCGGCACGAGCACGGCGGCGCCGGCGAGGAGGATCCCGGCCGGGATCGCGAGGGCGAGGCGACCGCGGAGCCCGTGGGCGCGGGCGGGGCGGCGCTCGGGTTCGATGCGCTCGGGTTCGAGGCGGTCGAGGACGGTCAGCAGGTTGTGCAGGCGCGCGTCCTCGCTCACGCGGTGGGCGGCGGCGGGGTCGATGCTGCGGAGCAGGTCCCGCTCGGGGAGGTCGTCGGTCACGAGGGCTCCTGTTCGTGCGGCCGGAGGCCGGGGGAGGTGAGAGGGGAGGGCGCCTGGAGCAGTGTCCGGAGGCGGGCGCGGGCGCGGGAGAGCCGCATCGCGGCGCTGGAGCGGCGGAGTCCCAGCGCCGTCGCGGCCTGGGTGACGGTGAGGTCGTCCCAGGCGGTGAGGGCCAGGATCTCCTGGTCGGCCGGGGCGAGCTCGTTCCAGGCGCGCTGGAGGTCCAGGCGCAGGGCGATCTCGCCGGTGGCGGAGTCGACGCGGGGGATGCGGCCGCCGCTGGAGCCGTCGGCGTCGCCGTCGAGCGGGACGTCGAGGGAGTGCTTGCGCCGGTGGCTGCGGCGGGCGTTGCCGAGCACCTTCCGGGCGACGCCGAAGAGCCACGGGCGGGGGTCGTCCAGGTCGGCCGGGACCTTGCGCCAGGCGATCACGAAGACCTCGGCGGCCAGCTCGTCGGCGTCGTCCACGGCGCCCCGCCGGGCGAAGTAGCGGACGAGGTCGCCGTAGTGGGCGCGGTGCAGCTCGGCGAGGCGGGCGTGGGAGATCATCGCCCCGCCGACCTGGAGGGGGAGCGCTGGGGAGACAGGCACTGGGGAGACAGGATCATTCCTTCGTGGCGTCGGCAAAGGAGACGGTCGTGGTGCCGCCGTCGGCGAGGTGGGCGGTGAAGCTCGGGTCGGGGGTGTCCCCGCCGTCGAAGTCGCCGCCCTCCCAGGCCGCGATCCAGTATCCGTCCTGGAGGGTCGCGGCGACCGTCGCGCCTGCGCCGGTCTCGACGTCGATCCCGGTGATGTCGGAGCCGGCCCGGCCGGTGACGGTCGCGATGCCGCCGGGCGCCGCGTCCGGGAAGTTGCCGGGGTTCACGACCGTGAAGGCCGCGGCGTCGACGGCGGCGGGCGCCCCGAAGCTCTCCCAGTTCAGGTCGGGGTCGCCGCCGTCGAAGGAGGCGGCGGAGCGGATCTCGTCGCCGCGCTGCCCGAGGACGAACACGTCGTCACCGAGCGTGGTCAGGGCGAGGATCGTCGTGCCGTCGGTGGTGACGGAGCCGACGGAGACCGCGGAGACGGTGGCGGGCGCGGTGGCGGGCACGGTCTGCGGGGCGCCCTGGCTGGAGCAGCCGGTCGAGGCGAGCGCGAGGCCGCCGGCGAGGGCGAGGGCGGCGAAGAGGCGGGGCTGGCGGGTCATGGTGTCGCTTCCGGTGAGGCAGCCCGCTCGGTGCGCGGCCTGGTACCGGGGACATGTCCGCGCAGCGGGGAAGTGTCACACCCGGGCGCGGACTCAGTCGAGCACGGCGTAGGCCTCGACCTCGACCAGCACGTCCGGTTCGAAGAGGAGATCGACGCCGATCGCCGACAGCGGCGGCAGCGGATCCGGCAGACCGAGCTCCTCGCGCACCTGCTCGATCCCAGCGAGCCAGTCGGCGAACATCTCCGGTGTCGACCGGGTGAGGAAGAAGCGCAGCCGGACCACGTCGTCGAACGTGGCGCCGACTCCGGCGAGACCGCGCCCAGTGTTGCGGAGCACGTGGGCGACCTGCCCGGCGAGGTCGTCGGGCGCGAGCCGGTTCCCCGCCGCGTCGCGGGCGATCTGGCCCGCCACGTGCACGTGCCGCGAGCCGGTGGCGACGGAGACGTGGTCGTAGTTCACGGGCTGGAGCATGCCCTCGGGGGAGGAGGTGGTGACGGTCATCTGCGTCTTCTCTCGGTGCGATGCGGGATGGTGGTTCCCTCTGTCTACCTGGTGCACCGCGGGCACTTCAACGAGACTAGGTGGCATGGACGACACCGCCCCGACCGGCACCGAGCTGCTCCAGGTCGACGCCCCGCATCGCGAGCTCCTCGACGAGCTGCTCGACAAGTGGTCGCTCCACGTGCTCGATCGACTCTGCGAGCGGCCGCTGCGCTTCAACGAGCTGCGGCGCGCGATCCCCGCGGTCGGCCAGAAGTCGCTCACCGCGACACTGCGCCGGCTCGAGCGCAACGGAATGATCAGCCGCATGGTGCTCGCGACCCGCCCGATCGCGGTCGAGTACCGCATCTCGCCCGTCGGCGACACCCTCAACGAGCTCATCGACGCCCTCCTCCGCTGGACCGAGCACCAGCTCCCCGCCGTGCAGGCGGCCCGCGCCCGCTACGACCGGGCGGAGCAGCCGCCCTCCCTTCCGCCGGCCGAGTAGTCCGCAGCGGCCGAGCGCCGGGCGCCCCGCTCCCCGCTGGTCGAGTAGCCCGCAGGGCGTATCGAGACCCACCGCCGCCGTGCCTCCGGGAGTCAGCCTCCTCCACAGTCCTGATTCGCGGGCCTTCTCCCCTTCCGGCAGGCAGGGCCGCCCTCGTGTCGGTGGTGCCTGCTTCAATACTCGTATGACGGAGTTCGGATCGACGGAAGAGGTGCTCGAGCACCTGCGCGCACTCGGCGACCGCGCTGCCGCGAACGCCCGCGCCGCCGCCCAGCGCCGCCTCACCGAGGCCGAGGACCTCTACGACTTCCACCGCACCGCCCTCTCCCACCCGGACGCGTTCGCCCGCGGGGCGTCCCGCAGCGAGACGCGCGACCTGGTCGAGCGCTCGATCCGCGCCGAGCTCGCCGTCGCGGAGGGCCTGCCGGAGCAGGTGATCGCCCGCCGTCTCGAGAACGCGCGGCTGCTGATGGAGGATCTGCCGCTGACTCGGGCGCTGCTCGCGCAGGCGCGCCTGCACTGGGAGGAGGGCGAGGCGATCTGCGCCACCGCGAGCAGCCTCCCGGAAGGTTCCCGCGCCTCCCTCGACGAGCGCGCCGCCGAAGCGGCGCCCTCGATGACCCTCACGCAGCTGCGCCGCGCCCTCCGGCGCTGGCGGGAGGAGCTGCACGAGCAGCCCCTCGCCGAGCGGCACGTCCGCGCCCGCGAGGATCGCGCCGTCTGGGTCACCCCGGACGTCGACGGGATGGCCACGCTCTGCCTGCACGGGCCCGCCCCGGCCGTGCTGGGTGCGTACGACCGCGCCGACCGGATGGCCCGCTCCCTCCGGGACGCCGGCGACGAGCGCACGCTCTCGCAGCTGCGCGCGAACGTCTCTCTCGACCCGCTCTGCGACGGCGACATCCTCGGCACGACCCCGGACGCCGAGGACCGCCCCGACCCCTCGTTCGTCCCCGGCATCCGCGCCGAGGTCCGACTCACGCTCGCCGCGTCCACCGCCGTGGACCTCGACGACGAGCCCGCGGAGCTCGACGGCTACGGCCCCGTCCCCGCCGACGTCGCGCGGGAGCTGATCCGCACCGCCGCCTCGTTCACCCGCGTGCTCACCGACCCGGACACCGGCGCCGTCGTCTCCGTCGGCCGCACGCAGCGCCTCCCGCCCGCGCGGATGCGCCTTCACCTCCAGCTGCGCGATCAGACCTGCCGCTTCGCGGGCTGCACCCGCTCCGCCGCTCGCAGCGAGGCCGACCACACGACCGAATGGCACAACGGCGGCGAGACCTCGCTCGAGAACCTCGTCTCGCTGTGCACCAGCCACCACCACCTCCGGCACGGCGACCGCTGGACCTACGACAAGGACAATGACGGGACCGTCGTCTGGACCACCCCGACCGGCCGGCGGATCAGCAACCGGCCACCCGCGCTGCCCGGCAGGCCGCCGGACCCACCGCCGGGGCCCCGCTTCGTCGACGCACCGCCACCGTTCTGACGACGGTGGATCTCGATACGCCCGCTGCGCGGGCTACTCGATCAGCAGGGAACGCCTGCAGCTCCTGCGGCTCCGGCTCGTCCGGCCAGCACGACGGTCTCCGTGCGGAGCAGCCGGGCGGAGTCGACCGTCGCGGCGCCCGCCCGCCGCCGATCGCGGACCCGGGCGTCGACGAAGACGTCCGCCTCGCCGTCCCAGGGCAGCACGAGCAGCCGGAGCGGTGCGCGCTCGAGCGCCGACCGCCACGGCCCGAGGTCGAGCTCCCAGTCGCGGCCGTGCCAGAACTGATCGCCGACGAGCACCCCGTCGATCTCGGCGCGGAGCACGTCGCCGGTCCAGGCCACGACGAGCACGGCGGCGCCGGCGACGGCACGCTCGTCGGGGACCGCCACTGAGGCAGGCACGGCGATCTCGAAGACCGCCGCTCCGGCGAAGTCCTCGTCGCGCGGCGCCGAGAGCCGCTGCATCGAGCCGCCGGTCCGCACCGTTGCCGGCGTCGACTCCGCGCGGACGGTCGAGACCGCGAGCGGCGAGAACGGCTGCCAGGCGGGCAGGACGATGCGCTGGAAGGGGCCGACCCGATCCTGGGTGACAGCGGGCACGACGAGCACCTCCGTCGCGTCCGTCCAGCGCTCGAGCAGCACGTCGTCGCCGTGCTGGGCGAGCCCGCCGTCGAAGACGACCGCCGTCCGGCGCCCGTCGAGCGTCGCGACGTAGAGCCGCAGCGACGTCGCCTCGTCGAGGATCACGAGCGCGGTGTCGCCGACGCGCACGACGCAGTCCGGCCCCGGCTCCGCGTCCGGCAACCAGCGCGGGCCGGCGGCCGTCTCGATCCGGGAGGCGCCCCGCACCTCGGCGTCGCCCTCGAGCTCCAGCTCGACCGGGATGCCGGGGATCGCCGCGAAGAAGACGGTCGTCGTCCCCCCGTCCACGATCTCGGTGATCGGCTGCGCGGTCGCACTCAGCGCGGCGATCGAGCCGTAGCGACGGCGCACCGGCCAGAAGAAGGTGGTGCCGGCCGGGATCGTGCTCGGCACCGACGGCAGCAGCACCCGCCGCCCGCCGACCTCGACGGAGAGCTGCGCGTCCTCGACGTCCGGGAGCGCCGCCACGGCCGGCTGGTGATTCGTGACGAAGACGTAGCCGCTCCGCTCGTCGGAGCGCAGCGCCCAGCGCAGCGCGGGCTCGCCCCGCGGCGGCAGCGTCACGCCGAGCCCCGTCAGGTCGCCGCCCCAGGTCGCGAGGAAGAGGTGCTGGCGCCGGAGCAGGTGGTAGTGCGGCCGGAGGGTGCCGGACGCGCCGATCGGCGCCGCGAAGTCGTAGTCCTTCCGCGGCATGTCGTTCGGGTAGCCGCTCTCGTGCGACTCCTGCGTGCCGCTCAGCTCGCCCGTCACCTGAGTGGTGCCGTGGTAGAGGTAGTAGCCCTGCCAGGCCGAGCCGCTGCCGAGCTTGGTCAGCGCGAGCGCCGCGATGTCCTCCGGATCGGCGTGGGGCCGCCGGTGGTAGGCCGTGGTCATCCCACCGCCCAGCTCGCAGGTGAGGAACGGGTAGCGATGATCCTCCGCGACCGCGACCGCGACCGCGACCGCCTCAGCCTCCACGCCCGCCTCCGCCTCCGCCGGCAGCTCGCCGCGCACGTCGGCCCCCACAGAGAGGTCGTCGCGGACTGTGCTGAACTCGAAGTGCATGCGGGCGTAGGGCGGCCAGCCGATGTCGGCCGACTCCCAGAACGCGTCCGAGTAGCCCGCGTAGACCGGAGCGACGCGCTCCAGCGGCAACTGCGCCCCGCCCCAGCCGGTGGCGACCCAGAGCGGAGCGGCCATCCCGACCCGCTCGGCGAGCTCGCGCAGCGTGGCGAGGTGCTCGCGCTGGTCGTAGAGCTCGTTGTCCACCTGGATGCCGATGATCGGCGCCTCCGGATGCGCGTCGTCGCGGAAGAGACCGGCGAGCTCGGCCGCGACGTCGCGGAACCAGTCCTCGACGATCGCGAGGTAGCTGGGATCGTTCGTCCGCAGCGCCAGGGGGAGGGCCTGCAGCCAATCCGGGAAGCCGCCGTTGCGCGCCTCGCCGTGCGCCCACGGACCGATCCGCAGCATCACCTCGAGGCCCGCGTCCCGCGCGTCCTCGACGAAGCGGCGGATGTCGAGGTGGCCGCTGAAGCGCCGGTCGCCGCGGGTCTCCTCGTGCAGGATCCAGATCAGGTAGGTGGCGACGACGCCGACCCCGCCGGCCCGCATCGCGCGCAGCTCGCGCGGCCAGCGCTCCGGCCTGTCGCGGCTGAAGTGGTACTCGCCCATCACCGGGAACCACGCCGCGCCGTCGCGGCGGACCGCGGTCGCGTCGAGGGTGATCCGGCCCGCTGTCCCGAGCCTGCCGCTGTCCGGCCCGCCGCTCATGCCTGCGCTCCGCCGTCGCGGATGAGCACCCAGTCGTACTGCTCGAGGCGCACGGACTCGACGGCCTCGCCGCTGACGAGATCGGTGCCCCGGACCGCGACGTCGACGGCGTCCGTCCCGTGATTGATCACCGTCAGCACGTCGCCGCGCCGGGCCGCCTCGACCCACTCGCTCGGGGTGCGCAGCACGGGTTCGACGCCCGCTCGCTCGGTGGCCCACCGGGTCACCCGGAGCATGCCCTCGTCGTCCGGGATCGTCGCGAGATGGCTGGCGGTGCCCGCGCCGGTGCGCCGGGAGGTGAGGGCGGGGGAGCCGGCGAGCCGGCCCGAGGCGTAGCGCGCGAGCACCTCCACCGGCCGGTCGCCGCCGGCAGCGTCATCGGGGGCCGCGAGCACGGCGAGCTCCTCGGCGAGCAGCTCGCCGCGCAGCGAGCCGAACGGGGTGTCGACGGTGATCGCGCCGCCCGCCGGCACCCCGGTGAACTCGACCACCGCCGTGCCGAGCACCTCGCGCAGGCCCACCTGGAAGCCGCCGTCGCGGAAGGCGTCGTCCTCGTCGACCAGGTCGCTGAACGCGGTGACCAGCAGGTGCCCGCCGCGCTCGACGAAGGCGGTGAGGTTCCGCGCGGCCGCCTCGGTCAGGAGGTAGGAGTGCGCGAGCAGGACGAGGTCGTAGCCCGCGAGATCCGCGGTCGGCAGCACGAGGTCGACCGCGATGCTCTGCCGGTGCAGCGCCGAGTACCAGCGCTGCACGAGCTCGAGCAGATCGAGCACGACCGGGTGGTCGGGGTTGCCGATCGCCCACCAGTTCTCCCAGTCGAGCACGAGGGCGACGCGCGCGCCGGAGCCGGTCGACGAGAAGTCGGGCAGCGCGCCGAGCGTGCTCCCGAGCTCGACCACCTCGCGCCAGGTCCGCGTCTCGACGCCGGCCTGGGGCAGCATCGCCGAGTGGAACTTCTCGCTCCCGCGCTGCGACTGGCGCCACTGGAAGAAGAGCACGCCATCGGCCCCGCGGCCCACGGCCTGCATCGACAGCGCCGCCAGCTGCCCGGGCGCCTTCGGCACGTTCGACGGCCGCCAGCTCACCGCGGCCGTCGCCTGCTCCATCAGCAGCCACGGCACGCCCGGCTTGAGCGAGCGCATCAGATCGCGGGTGAAGGCGGCGCCGCGGAACGACTCCGGGTCGGCCGGGTCGAGGTAGTTGTCGTCGCTGACGACGTCGACCTCCGCGGCCCACTTCCAGTAGTCGAGCGGCGGGAACGCCCCCATGAAGTTCGTCGTGATCGGCTGGGTGGCACCCGACGCGCGGAGGATGTCGCGCTCCATCGTGTACAGCTCGAGCAGCGCGTCCGAGGTGAAGCGGCGGAAGTCGAGCAGCCCCGCCGGATTGTGGCTGTAGGGGGCCTTCCGCGGCGGCACGATCTCGGCGAACGAGCCGTAGCGCTGCGACCAGAAGAAGGTGCCCCAGCGCCGGTTGAGCGCGTCGATCGAGCCGTACTTCCGCTCCAGCCAGACCCGGAACGCGGCGGCCGCGTCGTCGGAGTAGTCGTGGTGCAGGTGGCAGGCGTACTCGTTGTTGACGTGCCAGAGCACCACGGCCGGGTGATCGTGGTAGCGCTCGGCGATCGCCGTGACCAGGCGGGCCGCGAGCCGGCGGTAGTCGGGCGAGGTGGGGCGGTAGGCCTGGCGGCTGCCCGGCCAGTAGGTCGCGCCGTTCTCGTCCTGCGGCAGGATGCCGGGGTACGCGGTCGTCGCCCACGGCGGCGGCGAGGCGGTCGCGGTCGCGAGATCGACCGCTATTCCGTGCTCGTGCAGCAGGTCGAGCACGCGGTCGAGCCAGTCGAAGTCGAAGGTGTCCTCGTCCGGCTGGATCCGCGCCCAGGCGAAGATCCCGAGGCTGACGGTGGTGACGCCGGCCTCGCGCATCCGCCGCGCGTCCTCCGGCCAGACGCTCTCGTCCCACTGCTCCGGGTTGTAGTCGCCGCCGTAGTGGATCATCCGTGCCGAGTTCCTTCTGCCGTCTAGTGGAGTGTGCGCGAGGGGGTGTGCGTCAGACCGGTGTGCGCGAGAGCCGCACGGCGAGCGCGGCGAAGACCGTGCAGCCGAGCGCCGGCACGACCAGGGGTGCCAGCTGCCAGGTGACCACGGCCGCGAGCAGCAGCGCCACCAGGAGTGCACCCGAGCCTCGCAGATCGCGGGCGCCGAGGGCGGCCGCCTCGCGCAGCAGCGGCAGCCAGCGCGACTCGGGCCGCCACAGCGCGGCCGCCGTGAGCACGACGACCAGCGCCGCCGCGAGGAGCGCCCCGCAGACCACCGCGACGGCGGTCGCCCCGGGCAGAGCGCCGCCGGCGGCGAGCACCAGGTCGAGGCCGAGCACGGCCGACACCGCGAGCAGCGCGAAGCCGACGGGGAGCGAGCGTAGGAAACCGGCGCGCGCCTCCGCCAGCGCCGTGCGGAGCGAAGACGGCTCGTCGAGCACGAAGCGGCGCAGGTGCCGCGCCCCGACCGCGAGGGCGAGCGGCAGCGTCACGAGCGGCAGCGCGAGCAGCGTCACGAGGAGCCCCGTGTAGAGGACCTCGGCGAAGAGCGCGAACTTGTTGGCGGCCCCCGGCCAGCGCAGCGTAGTGCCGTCGGCGGCGGCGGCGCGCGCCTCGCGCTGTGCCCGTGACGTGCGATGGGCCCGTGACGCCCGGCTCATCCCTTCAGGCCCTGGGTGGCGACGCCGTCGACCAGGAAGCGCTGGAAGATGATGAAGAAGATCAGCACCGGCAGCAGCGCGAGCACCGAGACCGCGATGGTCGCGCCGTAGTCCGATGCCGAGGTCTGGTCGTTGTAGACCCGCAGCGCGAGCGGCAGCGGCTGCTGGTCGGGCGTGTTCAGGTAGAGCAGCGGGCCGAGGAAGTCGTTCCAGCTCCAGATGAAGGCGAAGATCGACGAGGTGATCAGCGCGGGGCGGATCAGCGGGATCGTGATCGAGCCGAAGATCCGCAGGTGGCCGGCGCCGTCGATCCGCGCGGCCTCGTCGAGCTCGCGGGGCAGGTTGCGGATGAACTGCACCATCAGGAAGACGAAGAACGCCTCCGTCGCGAGGAACTTGCCGATCAGCAGCGGCCAGTAGGTGTCCATCATCCCGAGGGTGCGGAAGATCGTGTACTGCGGGATGAGCAGGACGTGCATCGGCAGCAGCAGCGTGCCGATCATCAGCGCGAAGTAGAGCGGGCGGCCGCGGAAGTCGAGCCGCGCGAAGGCATAGGCCGCCATCGACGAGGAGATCACGACGCCGATGACCGAGCCGACCGCGAGGATCGTCGAGTTGAGGAAGAAGCGCCAGAGCGGGACGCCGCCGACGCCGGCGAGCACCTTGACGAAGTTGTCGAGGGTCGGGTTCTGCGGCAGCAGCGAGGTCTGCCCGCCGAACTCGCTGTTCGGCTTGAAGGCCGCGGCACCCATCCAGACCAGCGGGTAGAGAACGATCGCCGTCAGGACGATCATCGCCGCGATCCAGATCAGCGTCGCGGTCTTCGGGCGCTTGCGGCGCGAGCGGCGGCGGGGCGACGGCTCAGTCAGGACCTGCGTGTCGGCCGAGGGGAGCGTGGTGTCGAAGGTCGTCATCGTGTGTCTCCCGAGTAGTGCACCCAGCTCTTCTGGGTCTTGAAGAGGACGAAGGCGAGGACGCCGACGAAGAGGAGCAGGACCCAGGCCATCGCCGAGGCGTAGCCCATCTGATTGTTCGTGAAGGCGCGGGTGTAGAGGTAGACCGTGTAGAAGTTGGTTGCTCCGGCCGGTCCACCGGTGCCGTTGCCGATGATGTACGCCGAGGCGAAGACCTGGAAGGCGTTGATCATCTCGAGCAGCAGGTTGAAGAAGATCACCGGCGAGAGCATCGGCAGCGTGACGCTGCGGAACTTCCGCCACGGGCCCGCGCCGTCGACCATCGCGGCCTCGTAGAGCTCGGCCGGGACCTGCTTGAGGCCGGCCAGGAAGATCACCATCGGGGCGCCGAACTGCCAGACGGCCAGGATGATCATCATCGGCAGGATCAGCGCGGGCACGCCGACCCAGCCGCCGATCTGGATGCCGAAGATCTGCAGTCCCGAGTCGACGGGTCCGTCGGTCGAGAACATCGCGCGCCAGACGATCGCGATGCTGACGCTCGCGCCGATCAGCGACGGCGCGTAGAAGGCGGAGCGGAAGAAGCCGGTGCCCTTCGCGCTGTAGTTGAGCAGCATCGCCACGACGAGGGCGGCGGCGAGCTTGACCGGCGTGCCGACGAAGACGTAGGCGAGGGTGAGCTGCACCGACTGGAGGAACTTCGGGTCGGCGAACAGCCGCTCGAAGTTCGCGGTGCCGATCCACTCCGGCGCGCGGAACAGGTTGTAGTCGGTGAAGGCGAAGTAGAGGGACATCAGCATCGGGCCGAGCGTGAGCCCGACGAAGCCGATCAGCCAGGGCGAGAGGAACACGTAGCCGGCCAGGGTGTCCCGCTTGGGGCGTCGCCGCGCCTGAGGGCCGACCGGACGAGGGGTGCTCGTCCGGTCGGCGATCGGCGTGACGCGACCGTCGGCGGCGGTGCCGCTCGGAGTCGACGTCGTCGTCATGTGATGCCTTTCCTGGCCTGGATGAAGGGGATCAGTGGGGGGCGGATCAGTGCGTGCGGATCAGTGCGCGCGGGTCAGCGCGCGCGGATCGGTTCTGCACAGATCAGTTCTGCAGCGTGACGTCGGTCTCGTCGAAGAACTGCTGGACCGCCTCGTCGACGCTCACCGCGCCGAGGCCGAGGCTGGTGCCGAGGTCGAGGAAGTTCGCCTCGATGGCGCCGTAGCCGGCGACCGGGGCGGCAGGGGCCTCGCCGAGACGGTCCGCGACGGAGTCGAGGTAGTCGGCGACCTGCTTGTCCGGGCCCTCGAGGTTCGCGCCGGCGAGCTGCTCGGAGGAGGCGGGGATGCCCAGCGTGGCGCCGAAGATCTCGCCCACCTCGGGGCTGTTGATCAGGAAGTCGAGGAAGGTCGCGGCGGCCTCCGGGTGCTCGGTGGCGGAGGAGATCGCCTGCATCAGGCCGACCTTCTGGTAGAGGTCCTTGCTGCCCTCGTCCGCGGTCGGCGGAGCGGTCATCACGATCTCGGAGGCGCCGCTGTCGCCGATGTAGCCGCCGAGGAAGTTGCTCCAGCTCATCTCGCTGGTCGCGATGCCGGCGCCGAAGCCGGACTTGGGCAGCAGCTCCTGGAGGCGCGCGGCCGGCACGCCGGTCTCGGTGCGCATCTCGTCGCCCTGCTCCCAGAACGCGGCGAGGTCGTCCTCGGTGAAGCCGAGCTCGCCGTCCTCGGTGAACAGCTCCTTGCCCTCGGCGCGCAGCTGCAGCTCGAAGTTCTGGATGCGGCCGGTGTAGTCGGTGCCGCCGTAGACGGCGCCGCCGGTCTTCGCGGTGACGTCGGCGACGTAGGCCGCGTAGTCCTCCCAGCTGCCGCCGCCGGCGTAGGGCTCGACGCCGTTCGCGGCGAGGAGGTCCTGGTTCTGGAAGACGGCCCAGGCGCTGTAGCCGGTGGGGATCGCGTAGGTCGCGCCGTCGAGCTCGCCTGTGGCGAGCAGCTCGGGGGAGACGGTGGTCTCGTCGACCACGCCGCCGAAGTACTCGGAGAGGTCGCCGAGCAGGCCGTTGTCGCCGTACTGGCGCAGGTAGGTGTAGTCGAACTGCATCACGTCGGGGAGCCCGCCGCCGGCCGCCTCGGTCTGGCGCTTCTCCCAGTAGCCGGGGTAGTCCGTGAAGGTCGAGTTGATGGTGATGTTCGGGTGCTCCTCCTCGAAGAGCGCGATCGCCTGGTCGTACCGGGCGGCGCGGTCGTCGTTGCCCCAGAACGTGTAGTCGAGGGTGATCTCCTCGTCGGGGTCCAGGGTGGCGGAGGCCCCGGAGCCTCCACCGGAGCAGGCCGTCAGCGCGAGTGCGGCGGCGGCCACGGCTGCCACCGCGGTGTAGCGCGTGCTGTGTGAGCGGAACATCGTCGTCCTTTCGAGAACATCATCGTTTCGAACCCCGAGACCGCGTTGAAACGTTTCGGGAAAGCGTTTGCCCCAAAATACGTGCCGAGATTCCGCGCGTCAAGCGCGACGCTCCCGGCGCGTCCTCCGGCGTCGCCGACACCCGCGCCGGCCTGTGCGCGCACAGCCGCACCGACTCAGTCGGAGGAGCAGGCGACCGCACCGCCGACGCCCGCCGCCCCGCCGGATCGCCCGCGCGAACGGCCCCGCGACGCAGTCGGCCCGCCGATCCGACAGCCCGCGCGCTCTTTGCTGATCGAGTAGCCCGCGGAGCGGGCGTCTTTGCTGATCGAGTAGCCCGCGGAGCGGGCGTATCGAGATCCACCCGCATCCGAAGCAGGGCCCGCACGCCACGACTGCTGACGACGGGGGTCTCGATACGCCCCTCCGGAGCTGCTCGACCGGCAGAAGGGGACCGGAAAACGCTTGCCCACCACCACCCGCGCCGGTACCGTCGAACGCGTCCCCGCCGCATCCGCGACGCGGGAACCCCGGATCGGAGTCGACCGTCTCGTGAGAGAAGCCCGTGCCTCGCAGGCCCCGCTCGTGCTCGACCGCCGCCGCCCCGGGCGCTCCGCCCTGCGCCTGCTCGGCCGCTATCGGCCGCGGGTCGTGACCGCGATCCTCTTCTTCGCCCTCAAGGACACGCCGCTCTGGCTGCTCCCCGTGGTCACCGGCGCGATCGTCGACGTGGTCGTCGCCGGCGGTCCAGAGTCGACGCTGTGGCTCTGGGCGGGCGTCGCCCTGGTCGCGCTGCTGCAGAACTACCCGAACCACGTGATGTACACCCGGCTCTACATGAGCGCCGTGCGGCAGACCGGCACGGACCTCCGCAACGCCCTCGCCGCGCGGCTGCAGAACCTCTCGATCGGCTTCCACTCGCGCGCGAGCTCGTCGGTCGTGCAGACCAAGGTCGTCCGCGACGTCGAGAACATCGAGACGATGTTCCAGCAGGTCGGGCATCCGCTGCTCTCGGCGACGATGGTCGCGATCGGCGCGATCGTGATGACCGCCGTCGAGGTCCCCGCGTTCCTCCCGGTCTACGCCTGCGCCATCCCGCTCGCGGTGCTGCTGCGGGCCTTCCTCGGGCAGCGCTCGCGCCGGAGCAACGAGCGGTTCCGCCGCGAGGTGGAGCACTTCTCGGCGCGGGTCGGCGAGATGGCGACCCTGATCCCGATCACCCGCGCGCACGGCCTCGAGCAGACCGCGGTCGACCGCGTCGCCGCGGGGGCGGAGGGCGTCCGCTCGGCCGGCTACACCCTCGACCTCCTGAACGGCCGCTTCGCCTCCCTCTCCTGGGTGAGCCTGCAGCTGCTCGGCATCGCCTGCCTGGTGCTCGCGGCCTGGGTGTCGATCAGCGGTCGGCTGCCGATCACGCCCGGGCAGGTCGTGCTGCTCAGCTCCTACTTCGCCCTGCTGACCGGGGCGGTGACGAACCTGCTGATGCTGCTGCCCGTCGTCGCTCGCGGCACCGAGTCGGTGCGCTCGATCGGCGAGCTGCTCGAGGACCCGGACCTCGAGGCGAACGAGGGCAAGGCGCCGGCGGGCGAGGTGCGCGGGCGGATCCGGCTCGAGCACGTCACCTACCGCTACGGCGAGGGCAGCGTCGGCGAAGACAGTGTCGGCGAGGACAGCGTCGGCGAGAGCAGTGTCGGGGTGAGCGACATCGCGCTCGACATCGAGCCGGGGCGGACGGTCGCCTTCGTCGGCTCGTCGGGCTCGGGCAAGTCGACGATGCTCAACCTGGTGCTGGGCTTCCTCCGGCCGACCAGCGGCCGCATCCTGCTCGACGGTGTCGACGCCGAGACCCTCGACCTGCGCACCTGGCGCCGCTCGGTCTCCGTGGTGCCGCAGGAGTCGGTGCTCTTCGAGGGCTCGATCCGCGACAACGTGGCCTACGGACTGGCGGGCGTCGGCGAGGAGCGGATCATCGCCGCCCTCCGCGACGCGAACGCCCTCGAGTTCGTGCGCGAGCTGCCCGACGGCCTCGACTCGATCGTGGGGGAGCGCGGCGCCCGGCTGTCGGGCGGCCAGCGCCAGCGGATCGCGATCGCCCGCGCGCTGGTCCGCGACCCGCGGGTCCTGCTGCTCGACGAGGCGACGAGCGCGCTCGACCCGGAGTCCGAGGCCGCCGTGAAGGAGGCACTGCTGCGGCTGATGCGCGGCCGCACCACCCTCGTCGTCGCGCACCGGCTGTCGACGATCCGCTCGGCGGACCGCATCGTGGTGCTCGAGCGCGGGCGGATCGTCGAGACCGGCAGCCACGAGCAGCTGCTCGCCGCCGCCGGTCGCTACGCCACGCTGCACGCGGTGCAGGCGGGGCGCTGACGGTCGGGCTCACAGCAGGGTCTAGCGCAGGGTGACGCTCACCGGCGCGCTGACGGTGCTGTTGCCCGCGGCGTCCGTCGCCCGGGCGGTCAGCGCGAACGTGCCGCGCAGGCCGGCCGTGCCGGTGGTCAGCGACCAGGTGCCGTCGTCCGAGCTGGTCGCGTCGCCGACCTCGCGGCTGCCGAGGAAGAGCTTCACGCCGGTCACCGCGGTGTCGTCGGTGGCGGTGAGGGTGGCGGTCGCGGTCCCGCGGAGCACGGCGCCGGTGGTCGGCGAGGTGATCGCGACGACCGGAGCGGTGCGGTCGGCGACGGGCGCCTTCGTGCGGTTCGACGGGGCCGGGGTGGTGGGCGCGGGGAGGGTCCTGGTGGCCGCGGGGGTGGTGGGCGCCGGCTCGGCGGATACGGGGGTGGTCGGCGCCGGCTCGGTGGGCGCAGGGGTGGCGGCGGCGGGCGCGGCCGGTGCAGGCACCGCGGGGGCGGGCGTCACGGGCGTCTTCGGCGCAGCAGGCGCAGCAGGCTTAGCGACGGCCGTCGTGCCGACGTGGTCCCAGATGCCGGCGAGGTACGCCGGGGTCGGTCGGGGGCTCTTCGCGTCGAGGGTCGCGGCGGTCGTCGCGCCGAGTGCGGAGTCGAGGCGGAAGGAGCCCATCCGCGCGGTCTTGCCGGAGAGGTTCGTGCGGGTGTTCGAGACGGCGTTCCAGACGGGCTGGAGCGAGCCGATGAAGTCCGAGTCGGTCGCCGTGACGTTGCCGCCGCCGCCGCCCTGGATCGCGCTCAGACTGCCCGGGCCGTTGATGGCGCCCGGGAAGCCGGCGCCGCCCTTCAGGAACGGGTAGCGCTGGGCCGCCACGGAGCCGGCCACGAGGAACGAGTGGTCGAAGGCGACGTTCTTCACGCCCCCGACGATGACGGCGCTGTTATTCGAGCTGAAGACGACGGAGTCGCGGACGGTGACCTGGCCGGTGATCCCCGAGCCCTCGATCTGCAGGCTGTCCGTGTGCGGGCGGGCCGGGTGCGAGCCGCCGTACTGGGCGTCGAGGTAGTACGACGGGGCGATGTAGTCGCCCTCGAGCAGCACACCGCTCAGATCCTCGGGCGCGTACGCCTTGATCTGCGCGGAGTCGCCGCTCTTCAGCCGCGACTCGGGCTGGACGACCTCGATCAGCTCGACGTCGTGGACGGGGACTCCGGCGAAGCCGGTGAGCCCGACCCAGTTCTCGTCGATCTGCAGCCAGGCGAACGACGAGTGCGTCGCGCCCTTGACGTCGATCGAGCCGATGTCGAAGCGCATCAGCGTGATCCCTGTGACGTCCTTGAGCTGCCAGCGGCCGCCGGTGACGGACCGGTAGCCGTCGCGCGCCGTGATCAGCACTTTCTTCGGCCCGCTGTTGCGGTAGCCGTCGAGTGCCGAGACGTCGTCGATGCGTCCCGGCGCGACGCGGACGACGGCACCGGCCGCGATCTGCGCCGGCGTGAGGGCGTCGAGCGCGGCGCGGACGGCCGAACCGGACGCGGCGACGTCGACCACGGTGAGGCCGGACAGACCGGAGCGGATGTCGGGGGTGTCCGAGGGGTAGTGCGTGCCGTCCGGGCCGAAGGTCGAGGCGCCCCCGGCGACGGGAGCGCTGACGGCGCTGACGGGCGCCGGGGCGGCGGAGGCGGCCGGAGCGACCTGGAACGAGGCGGCCGTGACGGCGATCCCCGCCGCGGCGGTCACCGCGAGGGCGCGGAGGAGGGTCGAAGTCCGGCGTGCGGACGGGGCGGTGGGCGTGGTGCAGGACATGGCGGTGTCTCTCGATCGGTGGGTGCGGCGGGGTGACGGAGCGCGCCCGGAGTGCCGCGGGGCCGGGACCCCGAGGCGCTCGACGGACCGGGGCCCTCGCACAGGAGAGGAGCCCCGGAGGTACGCGTCGATGCGCTCCGGGCGGGACGGCGACGGCCGCCGCCACGCACCGTCCGTTCGCGGCGGGAATCGCCGGAGGAGGGGTGCGGGTCGGTGGCCCGCGTCGCTGTCTGAGCAACGCTGGGTAACGTATGGGCCGCCTCGGCCGACCGGAAAGCAAGTGGCACAGATCGTGCTGTTTGTCCGTCGAATGTCAGTCCCTCAACCAGCGACAGCCCGACGCCGACGGAGGATCCGCCGGTCGTCGGGCTGCCGCGAGCAGAGCTCGCCGTCAGTGCCGCGATGCGCCTACTGCAGCGTCACCGTGACCGGCTCGCTCTCCGAGACGTTGCCCGCCGCGTCCGTCGCCCGGGCGGTGAGCGCGACCGTGCCGCGCAGGCCGGTGGTGTCGCCGCCGAGCGACCAGGTGTCCTCGTCGGTCTGCTCGGCGTCGCCGATCTCGACGCCCTCGACGAGGAACGTCACGCCGGTCACTCCGGTGTCGTCGGTCGCAGTGACGGTCGCGAGGGCCGTGCCGGTGAGCACGTCACCGGCCTCCGGCGAGGTGACGACGACCTCGGGGGCGGTGTCGTCGACGGGCGCTCCGGGCTCGGCAGGGGCCGCCGTGGGAGCCGCGGTCGGAGCCGTCGTCGGTTCCGGGGCGGGCGAGGCCGGGGTCGTGGGCCTCGGAGCGGTGGGCGTCCCGCCCGAGAGCTGCACGTCGTCCCAGACACCGGTGAGGTAGGCGGTGGTCGGCCGCGGGCTCAGCGCGTCGAGGTCGGCGGCGGTCAGCGAGCTGAGCGTCGGATCGAGGGTGAAGCCGCCCGAGCGTGCCGTCTTGCCGGGGAGGTTCGTGCGGGTGCTCGTGACGGCGTCCCAGCTCGGCTGCAGCGAGCCGATGAAGGTCGAATCGGCCGCGTCGACGTTGCCGCCGCCCGAGCCCTGGATCGCGCTCAGGCTGCCCGGGCCGTTCAGCGCTCCCGCGAAGCCGGCACCGCCCCGGAGGAAGGGGTAGCGCTGCGAGGCCGCGCCGCCGCCGACGATCAGCGACTCGTCGAAGGCGACGTTGCGGACGCCGCCGATGATGACGGCGCTGTTGTTCGAGGCGAAGACGACCGTGTCGCGGAGGGTGACCTGACCCGTCACTCCCGAGCCCTCGATCTGCAGGCTGTCGGTGTGCGGCCGCGGGGCACGGGAGCCTCCGTACTGGGCGTCGACGTAGTAGGACGGCGCGACGTAGCCGCCCTCGACCAGCACATCGCGCAGCACGTTCGGCGCGTACGCCTTGATCTGCGCGGAGTCGCCGCTCTGCACCGTCGAGTCGGGCTCGACGATCTCGATCAGCTCGACGTCGCGGACGGGGAGCCCCGCCGATGCTGCGAGGCCGACCCAGTTCCCGCTGACCCGGAGCCAGGCGAACGAGGAGTGCGTCGCGCCCTTCACATCGAGCGACTCGATGTCGAAGCGCAGCAGTGTGATGCCGGTGACGCCGCGGAGCGCCCAGTCGCCGCCGGTGACCGAGCGGAAGCCGTCCCGCGCCGTGATCAGCACCTTCGTGCCGCCGTTGTTCGTGTAGCCGTCGAGCGCCGACACGTCCTCGAGGTGCCCCGGGGCGACCCGGATCACGGCGCCGCCCGCGATCTGGCTCCTCGTCAGGGCGTCGAGCGCCCCGCGGATCGCGGCTCCGGACGCCGCGACGTCGACGACGGTGGCGCCGGCGACCCCGGAGCGGATGTCGGGGGTGTCCGAGGGGTAGTGCGTGCCGTCCGGCCCGAAGGTCGCGGTGGTGGCGGTGGTGGCGGTGGTGGCGGCGGTGGCGGAGGAGGCGTCGTGGATCACCGTCGCGCTGACGGCGATGCCGACGGCGGCCGCGACGGCGAGGAGCCGGGGGAGTCTTCGAGGTGAGGGCGATCCGGGGGGAGTGGCTCTGGCCATGGGGAGTCTTCCGATCGTTCGGGCAGCGGGGAAGGGGTGCCCGAAGCGCGCGGCGGACGCCACGACGCGCGGAGGAGACCGGGTCCCCTGGGGAAGGGACCTCGGAGTCGCGCGACGATGCGGTCCGGGCGGTTGGTGCGGGGAGAGCAGGGCGGGTGAGGGGACGGAGCCGCCCGGATGAGTCCCCCGCAGTGGGGGTCGGAACACGGCTCCTGCCCGCAACCGTAGGGGATGCGACGGGGTCGCCGCATCGCTGGACCGGATGCCCGAGCGGAACGTACTATGCCTCGGCCGCCCGCCGGGCGCTCCCCGCTGGTCGACCAGCCCTCCTTGCTGGTCGAGTAGCCGCCCCCGGCGGCGTATCGAGACCCACCACCGCCGAACATCCGGGAGCGAGCCTCCTCCCCAACAACCGATCGCCCGCGTTGTCCCCGAACCGCCCGCGACGCCGCTCCGGTGTCGGTGGTCCCTGCTTGAATACCCGTATGAAAGAAGATGAGGATGCGGCAGCACTAGCGGAGGTGCGCGACTGCTTCGACGACTCCGCCGCCGACGAGCGCTCCACCTCACCGACGCGCCTCCTGGCCGCCGAGCGCTTGCATCGCGGCTACCGACTCGCACTGACCATCTCGGAGGCCTTCGCCCGCGGAGCGTCGCGCAGCGAGACCCGCGACCTGGTCGAGCGCTCGATCCGCGCCGAGCTCGCGGTGGCGTACAGCCAGTCCGAGCGAGAGGTGTCCCGCCGCCTCGAGACCGCGCAGATGCTCATGGAGCACCTGCCTTTGACCTGCGCACTGCTCCGCGACGGTCGGATCCTCTGGGATGTCGGCGAGGCGATCTGCAGAACCGCGAGCAGCCTCCCCGATGAGTCCCGCGCGGCACTCGACGAGCGCGCGTCCGACGCCGCCGTCACGATGAACAGCGCGCAGTTGCGCCGGGCCCTGAGCCGCTGGCGGGAGGAGCTGCACGAGCAGCCCCTCGCCGAACGGCACGCCCGCGCACGGGAGGACCGCGCTGTCTGGGTGACTCCGGATGTGGACGGAATGGCGACGTTGTGCCTGCACGCTCCTGCACCGGCAGTGACCGGCGCCTACGAGCGGCTCCGGCGTATCGCCCGCACCCTCCGCAATGAGGGCGACCCGCGCACCCTTCAACAGCTGAGCGCGGATGCCGCGGTCGACCTGCTCTGCGACGGCGACATCACCGGCACGACTCCGGACGCCGCGCACCGTCCGGATCCGACGTATGTCACCGGTGTCCGCGCCGAGGTGCGACTCACCCTCGCCGTGTCCACCGCCGTGGGGCTGCACGACGCGCCCGCGGACCTGGACGGCTACGGCCCCGTGCCCGCGGAGATCGCCCGCGAGCTGATCCGCACCGCCGCTTCCTTCACCCGCGTGCTCACCGATCCGGACACCGGCGCCGTCGTCTCGGTCGGCCGCACCTGGCGCGTGCCACCGCCGCAGATGCGCCTGCACTTGCAGCTGCGGGACCAGACGTGCCGGTTCCCCGGGTGCACCCGCAGCGCGTCGACCAGCGAGGCGGACCACTCGATCGAGTGGCGCAACGGCGGCGAGACCTCGCTCGAGAACCTCGTCTCACTGTGCACCTCGCACCATCACGTCCGACATGGCGATCAATGGAGCTACGACAGGGACGACGAGGACGGGTCCATCACCTGGACGACCCCGACCGGACGGCGGGTCAGCACCCGGCTGCCGCCGCTGCCCGGGCGACCGCCGGGCCCGCCACCCCGACCGCGGTTCGTCGACACACCGCCGCCGTTCTGACGAGGGTGGATCTCGATACGCCCGCTCCGCGGGCTACTCGATCAGCAGGCAGCGCCGCATCCGCATGCTCGTGCAGGGAGTGCCGCACTCTCGGCGGCTTGGGCGTGCCGGAGGAGGTGCACGGGGCTAGCGGAGGGTCACCGTCACCGGGGCGCTCACCGTGAGGTTCCCGGCGGCGTCGACCGCTCGAGCGGTCAGCGGGAAGGTGCCGCGCATGCCCGAGGTGCTGGTGGTCAGCGACCAGGTGTCGGCGCCGACCTTCACGGCGTCGCCGACCCTGAGGCTGCCGACGTAGAAGGCGACCGCGGTGACGGCGGTGTCGTCGGTCGCGAGGACGGTGGCGGTGGTCGTGCCGCTGATCACGGCGCCGTCCTGCGGGGAGGTGATCGCGACGGCCGGGGCAGTGGTGTCCGGACCGGTCTCACCCGAGCCGTCCGAGCCGTCCGTCCCCTGCGGGTCCTCAGGATCGGGTTTCGGGGTCGCGGTCGGGCTCGGCGTCGCCGTCGGCGTTGCGGTCGGGGTCGCCGTGGGCGTCGCGGTGGGCGTCGGCGTCGCGGTGGGGGTCGGCGTCGCCGTGGGGGTGGGCGTCGCGGTCGGCGTCGGCGTGGGCGTCGAGCCGCCGGAGAAGTCGACGTCGTCCCAGATGCCGGTGAGGTAGGCGGTCGTGGGCCGCGGGCTGAGCGCGTCGAGGTCGGCCGCCGTCATGGTCGAGATCGACGTGTCGAGGGTGAAGCCGCCCGAGCGGGCGACCTTGCCGGGCAGGTTCGTCCGGGTGCCCTGCACGGAGTCCCAGCTGGGCTGGAGGGAGCCGGCGAAGACCGAGCCGGTCGCATCGACGTTGCCGCCGCCCGAGCCCTGGATCGCGCCGACGCTGCCCTTGGCGTTGATCGCGCCCGGGTAGCCGGCCCCGCCCTTGAGGAACGGGTAGCGCCGCTCGGCCAGGCTGCCGCCGACGATGAAGGTGTCCTCGAACGCGACGTTGCGGACGCCGCCGATGATGACCGCGCTGTTGTTGGAGGCGAACACCACGGAGTCGCGGATCGTGATCTGTCCGGTCACGCCCCCGCCGTCGATCTGCAGGGTGTCGGTGTGCGGGCGCGGCGGGTTCGAGCCGCCGTACGGAGAGTCGATGTAGTAGGACGGGGCGATGTAGCCGCCCGCCACGAGGACGTCGCCCATCACGTCGGGCGCGTACGCCTTGATCTGAGCGGAGTCGGCGCTCTTCAGCGCCGAGTCGGGCTCGACGACCTCGAGGAGCTCCACATCGCGCACGGGGACCCTGGACGCGGCCGCGAGGCCGACCCAGTTGTCGCTGACCCGGAGCCAGGCGAACGACGAGTGCGTCGCGCCCTTCACATCGAGCGCGGCGATGTCGAAGCGCATCAGCGTGATGCCGGTGACCGACCGCAGCGCCCAGGTGCCGCCGGTGACCGACTCGAAGCCGTCGCGAGCGGTGATCAGCACCTTGACGGGGCCGTCGTTGGTGTATCCGTTGAGCGCGGAGAGGTCGGCGATGTGGCCCGGGGCCACCCGGATGACGACGCCGGCCGCGATCTCGGCCCGCGTCTGGGCGTCGAGCGCCTGGCGGATCGCCCGGCCGTTGGCCGCGACGTCCACGATCTTGTAGCTCGAGGCCGAGGAGCGGATGTCGGGAGTGTCGGAGGGGTAGTGCGTGCCGTCGGGGCCGTAGGTGGCGCTCCCGGCGGCGGACGCCGGCGCGGCCGCCTGCAGCGAGACGCCGGTCAGGCCGAGCCCCACCGCCGCTGTGATCGCGAGGACGCGGAGGAGATCCTTCCGCGCCCGCTGGACGGTCCGTGCGGCGTGTCTCAGGGGCGGTGCTGTCCAGAGGGGAGTGGGTCCGGGCATGGGGGGTCGTCCGATCGACTCGTGCTGTGCGGGCAAGGGGTCGCCCGGCACGCGTCGCTTCAGAAGCCTCGAAGCGTTCGGCGGAGCGGAGCCGTTCCCCAGGGAGGAGCGGCTCCGAGGACGCGTCGCTGCGTTCCGGGCGGGAGGTCGGTGGGGCTGGAGGTCGGTGGAGCTGGTGCCGGACCGGGGAAGCTGTGAACGATCCTGTAAGACTTTTCAGCACTGATCCGGCTTGGTCAGACTAGGGACTGTCCAGGGGATGCCTGTCCCTCTAGGTGGACACAGAAGGCCGCAGGATTCCTCACTACCGCGTTGGACCCGGCGCGCCGCGGGCCTGCGGGCCCGATCAGGCCGACGGCCGGCCGACGCCGATCGACCAGGCGAGCGGCGGCGGCGTGCCGTTGAGCGCCCAGTCGCCGACGATCCGCTGCTTGTAGATCACCGGGTTGTGCGCGCCGACCGTGCGGGCATTGCGCCAGTGCCGGTCCAGTGCGGCGCTCGCGGCGACCCCGGAGGAGCCGAGCGCGTCGAACAGCAGGGTCGCAGCGCGCGGCACCGACTCGGTGAGCAGCACCTGCGCCCGGTACACCTCGGCGCCGGCCGCCGGCACGAGCGAGGGATCGGCCGCCGCCTCTCCCACCGCCTCCGCCGCGACGAGCACCGCCGCGCGGGCGCCGAAGGCGATCGCCGAGACCGCCCCGACGACCTCCTGGATCTGCGCGTCGTCGCGGCCGTGGTCGGCCAGGCCGTGGCTGTAGACCCGGGAGCGGGTGCGCACCGAGGCGATCGCGTCGCGCTCGACCGCGGCGGCGATGCCCGCGAGCACCGCGAGCAACTCGAGCTGGAAGAACGGGGTCTGGTGCGGCGCGCGGAGGACCGACGCGAAGACGTGCTCCGGCTCGACCCGCGCATCGGTGAAGACGGTGGTGCCGCTGCCCGAGAGCCGCTGACCGAAGCCGGACCAGTCGTCGGTCGCGACGACGCCGGGCTGGTCGACGCGCACGACGACAGCGGTGTCCGTGCCGTCCTCGCGGCGCACGGTGACATCGGTCCAGTCGGCGAAGATCGTGCCGGTCGAGTAGTATTTCGCGCCGTTCACGAGCAGCTCGCCGCCGCGGTGCGTGAGCGTCGTCTGCGTGACGCCGACCGCTGCCGAGCCGATCTCGCTCCAGGCGTTCCCGACGAGCTCGCCCGCGGCGAGGCGGCGCAGCCAGCCGTCGCGCACCTCCGACGCCGGGAAGGACAGCTGGTCCTCGACGAAGGCGAAGTGGCCGCGCAGGGCCTGCGCGACGTTCGAGTCCGCCGTCGCCAGCTCGATCAGCAGGGAGGCCGTCTCGCGGAGCGAGAGGCCCCGGCCGCCGTGCTCGACGGGCACCCGCAGGCCGCCGAAGCGGGCCGCGCGCAGCCGCGCGATCGGCTCGAAGGGCAGCTCGCGATCGAGCTCGCGCTGCACGGCGCCGGCCGCGATCTCGTCGAAGAGCGGGCGGAACGCGGCACGCGCCTCCTCGAGCCCCGATCCTCCGGTGCTCATGTGCACGGTGCCACTCACATGTCCAGCGCTCATGTGTACAGAGACAGCGGCTGGACGTCGCCGGTCAGATAATTCGCGCCGACCTCGAGCTTCTTGTAGTCGACGGGATCGTGCAGCGAGTGGGTGCGGACGTTGCGCCAGTAGAGGTCGAGCCCGACCGAGCTCTTCGCGGAGGAGGAGCCGGTCGCCTCGTAGATCCGGGTGGTCACGTCCAGCGCGAGCGCGTCCGTGACGATCTTGACCTTCGCGATCTCGATCGCCTGCGCCGCGCGCGACTCGGCCGTGACGTCCGCGCCGCGGGCGATCTCGGCGTCGTGCAGCGCACCGACGCGGTCGGCCAGCGCCTCCGCGGCCGCCGTGCTCGCCACCAGCTCGCCGTACAGCCGGCGCACGAAGGGATCCTGCGCGTACGTCTCCACGCCGGAGAGGAACCACGAGTTCTTCCGGCCGAGCGTCAGCCCCCGGCCCTTGGCCAGCGCGCCCTGCGCGATGCCGAGGTAGAGGTTGCCGAAGCCGAGTTGGATCGACGGGGTGATCAGGGTCGCGAACGGCTCGTCGACCAGCGCGCCGAGGATCTCGGACGCGTCGACCCGCACCCCGGTGAAGCGGACCGAGCCGGAGGCGCTCTGCCGCTGGCCGAGGAAGTCCCAGTCGCCGAGCGGCTCGATGCCCTCGCGGTCCCGGGGGAGGACGAAGGTCAGCGTGTCGCCCGCGCGGTCGCCCGCGGCGATCACCGCGTTGACCAGCACCGCGTCGCCCGAGGAGACCCCGGTCGAGAAGCGCTTCAGCCCGTTGAGCTCGAAGCCGTCGCCGCGCGGCATCAGCTCGAGGTCCGGGTCCACCGGGTTCACCGAGTCGCCCCAGAGCCAGCGGCCCTCGATCGTCGCGCGGTAGAACCGCTCGCGCTCCGACTCCGGCGCCGAGAACGCGATGTTGGCGGAGTTGACGTAGTGGTAGAGCAGGATCTGCGCGAGCGAGGCGTCCGCGGCGGCGAGGATCCGGATCACCCGGAACGCCGTGCTCCAGACCGCGCCGCCGCCGCCGTACTCGGCCGGGTCGAGCAGGTTCACGAGGCCCGAGGAGCGCAGCGGCTCGAGCTCGGTCGTGGGGTCGAGGTTGCCGCGGTCGCGCTCGAGGACGTCGGTGGCGAGCGTCTCGGCGACGTCGGCGGCGACGGCGTCCCAGTGCGCGTGCTCGGCGGGGGTCGCGGTGCGGTTCCAGTGGGAACGGGGCTGGGCCTGCAGCTGAGGCTGGGTCTGGGTCTGGGTCTGGGTCATCGTGCGGACTCCTGGTCGAGATCGGGCAGGACGGAGAGGACGCTGTCGGGCAGGCCGTCGGCGGCGCTCGGCGAGCCGGTGTACGCGCCGCGGTAGGCGGCGGCCGGGTGCGAGTCCTTCACGCGGGCGCTGCCCGGCCCCTGGAGGTATTCCCGCAGGGTCGAGCCCTCGTACTCCTCCCAGACCCGGCCGCGACGGCGCAGCTCGGGCACGGCGAGGTCGACGAAGTCCTCGAAGGTGCCCGGGGTGACCACGTAGGCGAGGTTGAAGCCGTCGATCCCGGCCACGTCGACCCAGCGCTCGAGCTCGTCGGCGACGGTGCTCGGCGAGCCGACGATGACTGGGCCGATGCCGCCGATGCCGAGGTACTCCGCCACGTCGTCCGGGGTCCAGGCGCGATCCGGGTCGGCCTTCGTGAAGATCGAGAGGGCGCTGCGCACCGCGTCGGTGTCGACGTAGTCGAGCGGCACGTCCGCGGGGAACTGCGAGAGGTCGAGTCCCGACCAGCCGCCGTAGAACGCGAGCGCGCCCTCGCGGGACGAGTAGGTCTTGTAGTCGGCGTACTTCGCCTGGGCCTCGGCGTCGGTCTCGGCGACGATGACGGTCGCGAGGATGAGGATCTTCGGGTCGGTGCGCGCGCGGCCGTGCTTCTCCGCAGCGTCCCGGATGGCGTCGGTGGTGCGCCGGGTGAGCTCGGGCCGGATCGCGTTGATGAAGACGGCCTCGCCGTGCTTCGCCGAGAAGTCGATGCCGCGCGGCGAGGCGCCGGCCTGGAAGATCACCGGAGTGCGCTGCGGCGAGGGCTCGGCCAGGTGGACGCCGGGGACCCGGTAGTGGGTGCCGGAGTGGCCGATCGGGTGCACCTTCCGCGGGTCGGTGAAGACGCCGCGCTCGCGGTCGCGCAGCACGGCGCCCTCCTCCCAGGAGCCCTCCCAGAGCTTGTAGCTCACGTCGAGGAACTCCTCGGCGATGTCGTAGCGCTCGTCGTGCGGGATCTGCCGCTCGAGGCCGAGGTTCTGCGCGGCGGAGTCGAGGTAGGAGGTGACCACGTTCCAGCCGATGCGCCCCCTGGTGAGGTGGTCGAGGGTGGAGAGCCGGCGGGCGAGGGCGTACGGCTGCTCGTAGGTGGGCGAGATCGTGACGCCGAAGCCGAGGTGCTTCGTGGCGGCGGCCATCGCGGGGATCTGCAGCAGCGGGTCGTTGACGGGGACCTGCGCGGAATCGATCAGCGCGGGGCCGACCGAGCCGCGGTAGACGTCGTAGACGCCGAGCACGTCGGCGAGGAAGAGCGCGTCGAAGGTGCCGCGCTCGAGCGTCTTCGCGAGGTCGACCCAGTACTCGAGGTCGTTGTAGCGGTCGGCCTGCGAGTCGGGGTGCCGCCAGAGGCCGGGGGCCTGATGCCCGACACAGGTCATGTCGAAGGCGTTGAGGACGATGCGGGACGCCATGGGGATCCGTTCGGTTCGGGGCTGGTGCGCTTCGGACCCTAGGAGGGACGGCCGACACCGCGTCGCCGCGCGCGCAACCCGGCGTAACGAACGGCCGCCGTGTTGCGCCGTGTGACGCCGCGTTGCGGCGGATGACCGGCGGGTGTGACGAGCCGCCGCTGTGCCGCCACGATGTCCAGCAGCACCGCCCGCTCCTCCGCGGATCCGGTGCCCCACAGCATCCCTCTCCTCCCGAAGCAGGCCCACCCATGCGATTCCGCTCCCTCACCTCCGCGGTGGCGATCCTCGCCGCCGCGACGCTGGTCCTCACCGGCTGCTCGCTCAAGGAGGACTCCTCCGGCACGAACGGCGCGAACGCAGCGAACGCCGCTGCCGAGGCGACCACCGCCGCCGCCTCGACCGCCGACGTCCCGAGCCTCGAGGGCAAGACGGTCGGCATCGCGGCGAAGGACATCGTCCACGACTTCTCCCGCATCGTGTACCAGTCGGTGCAGGACCGCGTGGAGGCGCTAGGCGGCACCGTCGTCGCGACCCAGGCCGAGGCGAAGGACGACAAGCACGTCTCGGACATCGAGAACCTCGTCTCGCAGAAGCCCGACGCGATCATCGTGATCCTCGGCGACGCGACCACCCTCGCGCCGGCGCTGAAGGAGGTGCACGACGCGGGCATCCCGCTCTTCACCATCGACAACGTCTCCGAGTACTCGGAGAACAACGTCACCAGCGACAACTGGCAGATCGGCTCGACCCTCGCGCGCACCATCGCCGAGGACATCGGCGGCTCCGGCCAGATCCTGGTCTTCAACGGCTTCCCGGGCGTCGCGCCCTGCCGCATCCGCTACAACGAGCTGAAGCTCGTGCTCGAGGACTACCCGGGCATCTCGATCCTCCAGCCCGAGCTGCAGGACAAGTACGAGGGCACGATCGAGGACGCGAAGCAGCAGATCGGCGACGCGCTCTCGCGCTACCCGAAGGGCGAGATCTCGGCCATCTGGTCCTGCTGGGACACCCCGCAGATCGGCGCCGCGCAGGCCGTCGACGCGGCCGGCCGCGACGAGATCAAGATCTACGGCGTCGACGCCGACCAGGGCGCGCTCGACCTGATCGCCGACCCCGACTCCTCCTACACCGCGACCGTCGCGCAGCAGAACCTCGCGATCGGCGCAGGTTCGGCCGACAACGTGGCCCGCTTCCTCGGCGGCGAGGCCGACTCGGTCACCCCGACCACCTACTTCGCGCCGGTGCTCATCGACAAGGCGAACATCGCCGAGAAGACCGCGGAGCTCGGTCTCGGTGGCTGACGCGGCGGCACCGGCCCTCGTCATGGCGGGGGTCTCGAAGTCCTTCGCCGGGGTGCCGGTGCTGCGCGACGTCGGTCTCACCGTCGGTCGCGGCGAGATCGTCGCCCTCGTCGGCGAGAACGGCGCCGGCAAGTCGACGCTGATCAAGATCCTCACCGGCCTGCACGCGGCCGACGAGGGCTCGATCGCGATCGACGGAGCGCCGGTCGCGATCAGCGCCCCGCGCGACGCCGAGCGGGCCGGCATCCGGGTCGTGCACCAGGACCGGCACCTCGCCGGCCGCCTCACCGTGGCGGAGCAGCTCTTCCTCGGGCACGAGTCGCTGCGGCGCCGGCGCGGCTCGGCCGAGACGGTGCTCGCCGAGCTCGTCGGCCTGACCGTCCGCGGCGACACCCTCGTCGACGACCTCACCGTCGCCGAGCAGCAGCAGCTGCAGATCGCCCGGGCGCTGCTCGTCGAGCCGCGCATCCTGGTGCTCGACGAGCCGACCGCGCCGCTGGCCGCGTCGGAGGTCGAGGCGCTGTTCGCCTCCCTCCGCCGACTGCAGGAGCGCGGCGTCGCGGTCATCTACATCTCGCACTACCTGCAGGAGGTGCAGCGCATCGCGAGCCGCGTGGTGGTGCTGCGCAACGGAGCGAACGTCGGCGCGCTCGAGCTGATCGACGGCGACGCCGAGCAGGGCGCGCGGATCGTCGAGCTGATGCTCGGCCGCGAGGTGGAGGAGTTCGCGCTGCGCTCCGACCGGGTGGTCGCCGCCGATGTCGCTCCGCTGCTCGAGATCGAGGCGCTGACCGTGCCCGGCGCCCTCGACGCGCTCGATCTGGTGGTGCGCCCCGGCGAGATCGTCGGCGTCACCGGTCTCGTCGGCTCCGGCGTCGACGTGCTGGCGGACGCCGTGGTCGGCCTGACCCGCCGCGGCGGCCGCGTCCGCGTGGCCGGCACCGCCACCGCGTCCGCCCGGGCCTTCGTCGCCGCGGGCGGCGGCTACGTGCCGAGCGACCGGCGGCGCGACGGCGTGCTGATGGCGCACACGATCCGGGAGAACCTCTCGATCGCCGCGCTCGGGCGGATCAGCCTGGCCGGCCTGCTGCCCAGCCGCCGGCGCGACCGGGCGCTCGCCGCCGAGCAGATCGCGGCGCTCGACGTGCGGCCCGCTGATCCGGAGGCCGTGGTCGGCACGCTCTCCGGCGGCAACCAGCAGAAGGTCGCCCTCGGCAAGTGGCTCGCCGCCGAGTCGCGGGTGCTCGTCCTCGACCAGCCCACCGCGGGTGTCGACGTCGGCAGTCGGGCGGCCGTCTACGCGCTGGTCAACCGCCTCGTCGACGAGGGTTCCGGCATCCTCCTCGTCTCGCTCGACCTCGAGGAGCTCGTCGGACTCGCCGACCGCGTCCTGGTGCTGCACCGCGGCGCCGTGCGCGCGGAGCTGCCCCGCGCCGAGCTCGGCATCGACCGCGTGCTCGCGATCGCCTCCGGCGCCCTCGACCTCCAGGAGAGTGCACGATGACCCTCACCGCCCCGCCCGAGACCTCGGCCCCTGCCGCGCCGCGGGCCCGCCGTCGCGGTGTCGGCGCGCTCGCCCTGATCGGCTACCTCGTGGTCGTGCTCGAGATCGCGGTGTTCAGCGCCGCCTCGCCGGTCTTCGCCACCGGCGGCAACGTCTCGACGATCCTGATCCAGGCGGTCGTCCCGGCGATCGCCGGCTTCGGCCTCGCGATCGTGGTCATCACCGGCGGCGACGACGTCGTCCGCGGCGGGATCGACCTCGCCTCCGGCCCGATCGTCGGACTCTCCGGCGTCGTCGCGGCCGTCGCGCTGACCGCCGGCCTCGGCGCGGTGCCGGCCGTGCTGCTCGCCCTGCTCGTCTCCGTCGGCTTCGGCGCGATCAGCGGCACCGCCGTCGTGCTCGGCCTGCGCCCGCTGCTCGCGACGCTGGCCGTCTCCGGCATCGTCGGCTCCGTCGTCTTCCTCGCCACCGACAACGTCAAGGTGCCGGTCGCGGACCCGCTGTTCGACTGGCTCCGCGGCGGCTCGGTGCTCGGCGTGCCGGCGCCCGTCGTGGTGCTCGCGGTCGTCACGGTGGTCACCGCGCTGGCCGTCGGGCGGACCGCCTGGGGCACCCGCAGCTACGCGGTCGGGCAGAACCCGACGGCCGCGAGCGTCGCGGGCGTCTCCGTCTGGCGCCACGTCCTCACCAGCTACCTGCTCTCCGGGCTGCTCGCGGGCGTCGCGGGCCTGCTGCTCGCGGCCCGCCTCGCCGCGGCCGTGCCGGGGATCGGCAACCAGATCCTGCTCGACATCATCGTCACCGCCTACCTGTCGGTCGTGTTCTCGCGCCGGTTCGTCGTCACCATCGGCGGCACCCTGCTCGCCGCCGTCTTCGTGGCCGCCCTCGGCAACGGCTTCACCCTGATCGGCGTCGACAGCCAGTGGGTCGGCGCGATCAAGGGGCTGCTCATCCTGCTCGTCCTCGGCCTCGCCGCCCTGCGGGAGAGGGGGGTCCGCTCGTGACCGCCGTCGTCCTGCCCGTCGGGGAGTCGCGCCGCGGCCTCGCCGTGCGCCTGCTCGCCCCCGCCACGGTCGTGCTGCTGCTCGCGGTGTTCGGCGCGAGCGTCCCCTCCTACTTCGCGCCGACCAACCTGCTCAACGTGGCCAGCGCGAGTGCCCTGCTGCTGATGGCGGCCTGCGCGATGACCCTCGTCGTCCGCGCCGGCGGGATCGACCTCTCGATCGGGATCGCGATCGACCTCGCCGCGCTCGCCGCGACGGCGCTGATCGCGGACGGCTACGTCACCTGGTTCGCGGTGCTGATCGGTCTCGGCTTCGGCACCCTCGCGGGCGTGGTGAACGCGGTGCTCGTGATCGTGCTGCGGATCCGCGCCTTCCTCGCGACGCTCTCCGTCTGGTTCATCGGCACCAGCGCGCAGCAGCTGCTCACCGGCGGCGGCGCGCCGATCTACCTGCGTCGCCAGGAGACGCCCGACGCCTTCGCCGCCTGGGGCAACGCGACCGTGCTCGGCATCGGCACGCCGGTGCTGCTGGCGATCATCGCCGCCGTCGCGGTGTGGCTGCTGCTCGACCGCACCCGGTGGGGCCGCGTGCTCACCGCGGCGGGGGAGCAGCCGGGAGCGACCAGGATCGCCGGGCGCCGCGTCGGCCTCTCGCTCGCCGCCGCCTTCGTCGTGGCCGCCCTGATCGGCGCGCTCGCGGGCATCGTGCTCGCCTCGCGCAGCTACGGCTACTCGCCGGCCAGCGGTCAGCTCTACGTGCTCGACGCGATCGGCGCGGTCTTCATCGGGGCGACGCTCTCGGCGCACGGGCGGCCGAACGTGCTCGGCACGGTGCTCGGCGTGCTGATCTTCGGCCTGATCAACAACGGCCTCGTCCTGCTCGGCGTCTCCTTCTACTGGCAGGGCCTGGTCCGCGGCTCCGTGCTGCTGCTGCTCCTGCTCGCGACGGCGCTGCTGCGCCGCGAGTCGATCGCGCCGCCGCTGCGGTCACTCTTCTCTGCTCGGAGGTGACGGGCGCCGTCTCGCGGCGAGGGCGCGCAGCGCGCGTCGGCGACCGGAGGCGCATGCCGTTTCCCGGGTAGGATCGGCAGTGCGTTCCACCGAGAAGCACTGCGTTCCACCGAGAAGGAGACGACCATGACCGATCTCGCCGAGGGTCCACCGGCGGCCGTCGGCACGGGCGCGCCGAGCGGCGACACGGCGCTCGAGGCGAGGATGCGGATCGTCCTCGAACTCGCCGCGGGCGCTTCCGAGGCCGAGGTCGCCCACCGGCTCGAGCTCTCGCCGGAGTCGGTGCACCAGGAGCTCCGCAGTGTCCTCGGGCAGCTCACCCCGCAGCTCCTGGCGGTCGCCGCACACCGGGAGCTGGCCGGCAGGCTGGATGTGCTCTGGAGCGCCGTTCAGGGCCGCGGAGGCGACGAGCGGACGCTGGTCGTGCTCCTGGAGGAGCAGGCGTCGCTCCTCACCGAGCACCGGCCGCGCGGCAGCGGGCTCACCGAGGACCAGGCCGGCTTCCTCGTCGACTCCGGCACGATGACCGCCGAGCAGCTCGCGATCGCGGAGGCGGCCGTCGCGCGCGGGGAGCTCGCCGACCTCGAGCGGCGCACCCGGCTCGAAGCGGTCGCCGACTCGCTCGACACCGCCGAGGTCGCCGCGCTGCTGCGCGTCGACGAGACGCGTGTGCGTCACCGGAAGGCGAAGGACGGGCTGTACGCCTTCAAGGCGGGCACGAAGCTCCGCTTCCCGGCCTGGCAGTTCACGGACGACCGGGAGCAGCCGATGCTGCCCGGCATGCCCGCCCTGGTGAAGGCGATCCCGGGCGACATGCACCCCGCGAGCATGCGCGGCTTCATGACCACGCCGCAGGAGGACCTCCTCATCAGCGAGTCGGCGGTCACTCCGGTCCGGTGGCTGACCGAGGGCGGCGATCCGCACGAGGTCCTCGTCGCGCTGGCCGGGTTCGACGAGTCGTGAAGGTCCCGCTCACCCCGCCGGCCGCCTTCGTCACCGATCCCTCTCACCTCAGGGACTACTCCGGAGCGCTCTGGCGCGTGTACCGGACAGGGGGCCGGCATCCGGGCGCGTGGGACACCCTGCGCCACCACGGACCGGTGCCGGGCATGCGGTTCGACCCGCACCCGCCTCCGGAGGGGGATCATCCGAGCGTCGGAGTGCTGTACGCGGCGACGGAGGCGGTGACGGCGCTCGGCGAGACGTACCAGCGGCGGCGTGTCATCGACCGGGTGCAGAGCGCGCCGCGGCTCGTGGGGTGGCGGCCCGCCCGTCCCCTGACGCTCCTCGATCTCACCGGGGAGTGGCCGGTGCGGAACGGAGCCGCCGCCGCGATCCAGATGGGGGCCAAGCGGGCGACGCAGCCGTGGGCGCGGGCGATCGAGGAGCGTCTTCGCGACGTCGACGGACTGTGGCACCTCTCCGCCGTCACCGGCACGCCCCTCGTCACCCTGTTCAGCCGGGCGGAGCGGGTCCCCGCCTTCCCGCGACGGCCGAGCTTCCACACGGCGCTCGACGACGTCACCGCGGACCCGGTGGTCCTCCACGCCGCCCAGCGGCTGGGCTTCGCAGTCCTCGGCGGGGTCTAGCCGCGGCCGGCAGGGGCACGGTGCCCTCGACCGGGCGGGGGCGCGGGCCTACAGTGGGCGCGACAGCGGTTCGGGCCCGGGGGAGGGTCCGGCGCCGCACGCCGCCGTCGCCGAACGGGAGGAAGTCGTGTCCGCCACCGCTCCGAGCTCCGAGACCGACGCCCAGGGTGCCGCGAGCATCCGCACCTTCGGGCAGATCCTCGTCAACACCGCCGTCGCGAACGTCACGACCAGCTTCCTCTGGTTCGCGCTGACGTTCTGGGTGTACCTCGAGACGCGATCGGTGCTCGCCACCGGGGTCATCGGCGGCGCGTACATGCTGCTCGTCGCGGTCTTCGCGATGGCGTTCGGCACGATCGTGGACCGGCACCGCAAGTACCGGGTGATGCTCTTCGCGGGCGCGGTCACGCTGGTGGCGTTCGGCATCGCGGGCGGGCTGTACCTCGCGCTCCCGGAGGCGGCGCTGCTGGACTTCGGCGGCCCGTGGTTCTGGCTGTTCTCCGGCACGATCCTCTTCGGCGCCGTCATCGAGAACATGCGCAACATCGCGCTCTCCACGACCGTGACGCTGCTGGTCCCCGTGGAGCGGCACGCCAATGCGAACGGCCTGGTGGGCACGGTACAGGGGCTCGCCTTCGTGGTCACCAGCGTGTTCAGCGGGCTCTCGATCGGGCTGCTCGGCATGGGCTGGACGATGCTGATCGCGATCGGCGTGTCCGCCGCTGCGCTCGGGCACCTGCTCGTCCTGCGCATCCCCGAGGACGCGCCGGCGGCGACGGGTGAGCGGGCGCCGCTGATCGATCTGCGCGGCAGCATCACCGCGGTGCGCGCGGCGACCGGGCTGTTCGCGCTGATCGTCTTCTCGACGTTCAACAACCTGATCGGCGGCGTGTACATGGCGCTGATGGATCCGTACGGGCTCGAGCTGTTCCCTGTGGAGCTGTGGGGCGTCGTGCTCGGGGTGACCGCGACGGGCTTCATCATCGGCGGGCTGCTGATCGCGAAGTTCGGCCTCGGGCGGAATCCGATCCGCACGATGCTGCTGCTCGTGATGGCGATGGGCCTGATCGGCGCGGTGTTCACCCTCCGCGACTGGTGGTGGCTCTACGCCGGGGGCATCTGGATCTACATGACGCTGATCCCGGCTGTCGAGGCGGCCGAGCAGACGGTGATCCAGAAGGTCGTCCCGTTCGAGACGCAGGGCCGGGTCTTCGGCTTCGCCGCGGCGTTCGAGTCGGCGGCGGCACCGGTCACCGCGTTCCTCATCGCGCCGATCGCCGAGTTCGCGCTCATCCCCTACATGGAGTCGCCCGCCGGCCGCTCCGCCTACGGCTGGCTGCTCGGCGACGGGATCGGCCGCGGCATCGCCCTGGTCTTCCTCATCGGCGGCGTCGTCATGATCGTCGCGGCGGGCCTGGCGCTGCTCACCCGGTCCTACCGCACCATCTCGGCGCAGTACCTGCGCGAGGCCGCGCCCGCGGACGCGCCCGCGTCGCTGGTCGAGTAGGCCCGCTCCTTGCTGGTCGAGCAGCCCGCGGCTCGCGTCAGCCGAGCCGGCTCCACTCCTCGTCGGTGACCGCGAGCACGGAGCCGTGGCTGGCGCCGGGCGGCAGCGCGAAGTCCTCGGCGAGGGCCCACGCCTCCGTGTCGAGGGTGTCGCCCAGGAACGGCAGGTAGCGGCGCAGCCCGAACTCGTCGATCAGCAGGACGACCGGCCCGCCGTCCGCCGCGGGCACGACGATCGGCCCCTCGCCGTGCACGACTCCGGGGCGCTCGGCGGTCCCGGCACCCACCCGCTCGCGGACGAGCTCCCACGCGGTGGCGTGCAGGTCGCGCGAGCGCTCGACGGTGATGAACTTCGCCGCGGGCGTGTCGGAGGCGGGGCTGCGCTCGTCCTTGACGAAGCGGTACCACCACTCGCCCTCGCGCACGACGGTCGCGTCGATCACCGAGTGACCCGGGTCGCTCCAGACCACCGGCTCCGACCAGTGCCGGAAGTCGCGGGTGGTCGCTGCGAGCATCCGGTTGTAGGAGTCGACGCGCTCGGTGCCCTCGGGGTGCAGTGCGGAGGCCCAGAAGACGAGGTACTCGCCGCGCTCGGCGTCGAAGACCGCCTCCGGAGCCCAGGTGTTGCCGGCCGCCGGCGGGGCGACGAGCTCCAGGCGCGGCTCGGTCCAGGTCACCAGATCCGCCGACTCCCAGACGACGATGCCCCGGCTGCCGTGCCGCTGCTCCGCGTCCCAGAACTCCCGGGTGTCCTGCCCGTGCGCCCGCATGTCGGTGCCGAGGAGGTAGAACGCCGTGGTCTCGCCGGGCAGGCCGGCGGCGCGCAGGAGGAACGGATCGCGCACCCCGCCGCGCCCGCCGGTCCAGCGCAGCACGGGCTCGCCGCCGTGCAGCGCCTCCCAGTGCAGCGGGTCGTCCGCGACGCTGCGCGCGAAGCGGACCTGCTCGCCCTCGGGCTCGCTCTGCGAGGTGAAGTAGGAGAAGAGGTACCGGCTCATCCCTTCACACTGCCCTGCACGAGTCCGGAGACGATGTGCCGCTGCATCGCGATGAAGAACACCAGCATCGGCAGCAGGACGATCACGCTGAGGGTCATGAACACCGGCCAGTTCGTCGTGAACTGCCCGACCGCCGAGTACACCTGGAGCACCAGCGTCTGCTTGGCCGGGCTGGAGAGGAAGACGTTCGGCGTGATGAAGTCGTTCCACACCCACATCGTCTGGAAGACGCCGACGGTGACCAGGATCGGGCGGATCAGCGGCAGGATCAGCGACCAGTAGATCCGGAACGAGCCGGCGCCGTCGATCCGGGCGGCCTCGATGATCTCGGTCGGCACCGTCTTCATGTAGCCGAGGATCAGGAAGTAGCAGAAGATCGCGCCGGCGCTGTAGAGCACGATCAGGCCGTTGAGGTCGTCGACGAGCCGGAAGGTCGTCAGCATCCGGTACAGGGGAATCAGGGTCGCCTGCCCCGGGACGAGGAAGGCGATGACGAGGACCACCCCGAAGACGACGGCCACCCGACCGCGCGCGATGAGCATGCCGAAGGCGGCGAGCGAGCCGACCAGCAGCATCAGCGCGATCGAGAGGACGGTCACGTAGAGCGTGTTGCCGAAGCTCTGCAGCAGGGGAGTGGTCTGGAACACGGTGACGTAGTTGTCCAGATTCAGCGTCGTCGGCAGGGCCAGCGGCGCGTTCGCGGTCTCGGCCTGCGTCTTGAAGGTGTTGACGACGATGTAGTAGAACGGCACCGCCATCAGCGCGGCGATCGGCAGCATGACCGCCGTGAGCAGCAGGTGGCTGCGGGTGAGGAGCGGGTTGCGGTCCTGCCGGGGGCCGCGGGCCTGCGGGGTGCTGCGGGTCTGCGGGGTGCTGCGGTCGCTCATGAGTACCTCCTCTCGAGGCGGCGCGAGGCCGCGAGCTGGACGACGACGACGAGCGCGACGACGATCAGGAACAGGACGGCGAGGGCGGACGCCTGGCCGACGCGCGACTGCGCGATGCCGCTCTCGATGAGCGACTGGGTGAGCGTGCGGGTCGAGAAGCCCGGTCCGCCGCTGGTCAGAGTGAACGGGAGGTCGTAGACCTTGAGCCCGTTCGTCATCAGCAGCAGCTGGCTGACCGAGATCGCCGGGACGAGCATCGGCAGGGTGATCGAGCGGAAGGTCTGCCAGCCGGTGGCGCCGTCGATCCGGGCGACCTCGTAGTAGTCCTGCGGGATCGCCTGGAGGTAGGCGAGGTAGAGGATCGCGTGCCAGCCGGTCTGCGCCCAGATCGCGACCGCGACGACCGAGATCTGCGCGAGCGTCGAGTCGGACAGCCAGCCGATCGGCGCGAGGCCGGCGATCCCGCCGAGGGCCGAGTTGAGCACTCCCGAGCCGAGCGGGCTGAGGATGAACCCCCAGACGAGACCGAGGATCGCCACGGACGGGACGGCGGGGAAGAAGAAGACGCTGCGGACGATGTTCCGGCCGAGGAAGCGCCGGTTGAGGGCGAGCGCGAGCGGGATCGCGAAGGCGGTGACGAGCACCGTGGTCGCGAGGGCGTAGCCGAGGGTGAATGTCAGCGCCTGCAGCATCGACGGGTCGCGGAAGATCGAGGCGTAGTTCGCCAGGCCGACGAACGAGGGCTCGGAGTAGCCGTCGAAGTCGGTCAGGCTGAACCAGAGCGACTGCCCCATCGGGATCACGTAGAGCACGACGAAGACGATCGCGATCGGCACGAGGAAGAGGCCGCCGGCGAAGCTCTCGCGGAAGCGGGCACCGCGGGCGCCCGGGAGGTCGGTGATCGCGCGGGCGGCGAGCGGTTCCGTGGGAGCGGTTCCGCTCCGGCGCAGCGGAGTGGTGAGTGCCATCGTCGGCACGTCCTTTCACGAGCAGGGGAACGGGGAGGCGCGGGGAGCCCGGTCGGGTCGGGCTCCCCGCGGCGGGGGCAGCGCGGCGTCGTCAGCGCGGTGAGATCAGCGCAGGGAGGCGAGCTTCGTGTCCATCGCCTGCGCGACCTCCTCGGGGGAGAGCTGCCCCTGGATCAGCTGCTGCAGCAGCGCGGTGACCTCGGTGCCCAGCGCGGCGTTGTTGTCGATCCAGGAGACCTGGGGCAGGTAGAACTGCCCGTCCCGGACGGCGGGGGCCATCGTGTCCAGGGCGGGATCGAGAGTGGGCGTGAAGTCCTTCGTGGTCGTGATCGAGGCCGTCGCCTTCTGGTACTGCCCGATGCCCTCGGGCGAGACGAGGTAGGAGACGAGCTTCGCGGCCGCATCCTGGTGGGTCGACTTCGCGTTCATCGCGTAGCCGGGCGAGACGGCGCCGGCCCAGTACGACGCGGAGTCGCCGGGGATCGGCATGAAGTCGATGTCGAGATCGGGCGCCGTGGAGCGGACGGTGCCGAGCCCCCAGGAGCCGGTGGTCGTCATGGCGACCTTGCCGGTGGCGAACTCCTGCGTCACGGCGTCGCCGGTCAGGCCGACGACCGAGCGCGGCTCGACGCCGGACTCGAACAGCTCGCTCCACTGGGTCAGCGGCTCGGTCCAGGTGTCGGCGAAGGTCGTCTTCCCGGACCAGATGTCCTCGTCCATCGTGCCGCCGAGCTTCTCGTTCTGCAGGCCCAGCAGGGCGGCCAGGCTGATCGGCAGCTGGTCGCCGGCCTCGTAGAACGGGGTGATCCCCGCGTCCTGCAGCTTCCGGCAGAGGTCGAGGAACTCCTCCCAGGTCGCCGGGGGAGCGGTGAAGCCGACCTGCTCGAGCAGTGCCGCGTTGTACAGGATGCCGCCGCCCCAGGAGGCCGGCGCGGCGCCGTAGAGCGCGTCGTCGCGGGAGTAGGTCTGCTTCGCCGCGTCGGCCAGCTGCTCGGCGAACGGCTGGTCGGCGAGGTCGGCGACGAAGCCGCCGTCCATCAGCTGCGTCTTGTTCTCGGCCGTGATGATGAAGACGTCGGTGCCGGTGTTCGAACCGAGCTGGGTCTGCAGCTTCGAGATGTACTCCGCAACGGGCGGCGCATACGACATCTGCACGTCGATGTCCGGGTTCGCCTTCTCGAAGGCGGCGATGATCGGCTCCATCGTCGCGGCGTTGTCCCAGGAGAGGAAGCTGACGGAGTTCGCGTCTCCCGAACCGGCGCCGGAGCAGCCGGTCAGCGCGAGCGCGGTCGCGGCGACCACGCCGAGGCCGGCGAGCAGCCGGCGCGGGCCCGGACGGTGCGCGCCCGAACGGAGCGCGCCCGAACGGAGAGCGCGGAGGGAGGGACGGCCGGCGGAGCGGACGGAGGATGAAAGCGGCATTGCTTCTCTTTCTCGCGGGGGGGGGTGGAGTGAGGGAGTGAGGGAGGGGTTCGAGGGCCTGCTGATCAGGCGGAGACGCCGAGTGCGGCGACGCGGGTCGACCCCGGGACGATCTCGGGGATCGTGCCGTCGGGGGAGTGGCGGAAGACGTCGAGGGCGATCTCGCGCCGGTAGCCGCTGCCGCCGGGGATCGCGAAGCGGTGGTAGGCGATCACCCAGTCCTCGTCGCTGACGCGGAGGACCGAGTGGTGCCCGGTGGCCAGGACTCCGCGGTCGGCGTCCTTCTGCAGCAGCACTCCGCGGTCGGTCCACGGCCCGCGCACCGAGGGCGACGTCGCGTAGCGGACCCGGTAGTCGGCCGCGCGGGTGTCGTTCTCCGACCAGGACAGCACGTAGACGTCGCCCGCCCGGTGCAGCGAGGGCGCCTCGCGGAAGCCCGTCGGCGTCCAAGCGGTCTCGGTCGCCGGATCGAAGGACACCATGTCGTCGTTCAGCACGACCAGGTGCGCCACCGAGTTGCCCCAGAGCAGGTAGGCGGTGCCGTCGTCGTCGACGAAGACCGAGGGGTCGATCGCGACGCCGGCGTAGGCGCCGCGGGCCACCAGCGGCCGCCCGGAATCGACGAACGGACCGGTCGGCGACGACGCGACGGCGACGCCGATGCTGTCGTCGGCCGTGAAGTAGAGGTAGTAGCGCCCGTTCCGCCCGGCGACGGCCGGCGCCCAGGCGTGCCCCTCGGCCCAGTCGGTCCCGGAGACGACCGAGAAGATCTCGCCCTCGGCCCGCCAGGTCACCAGGTCGTCGGAGGAGAAGGCCTCGAACGCGGTCGCGGACCAGCCGTCCGAGCCGTCGGTCGTGGGGTAGAGGTAGAAGCGGCCGTCCAGCGACACCAGCGCCGGATCGGCGTAGTGGCCCGGGATGGCCGGGCTCCCGGCCCGCGTCGTCGTCTCCATCGTCGTCGTCTCAGTCGCCGTCGTGTCGGTCGCCGTCTCGATCGCCGTCGTCTCGGTCGTCATCGGCCGCACTCGCTTCCTCGGCGTCCTCGCCGAACTTGTATCGATACACAGATCATCGGCGCGCGCCGCAGCGCTGTCAAGAGCCGATTTGTATCGATATCGTTTCCAGTGCGGGCCACTCAGCCTGCGGCGACCAGGAGGTGCGGGATGGCGACCATCCGAGACGTGGCGACAGCGGCGGGGGTCTCGCCGATGACGGTCTCGAACGTGATCAACAACCACCCGCACGTCAAGGCGACGACGCGCGAGAAGGTGGTGCGGGCGATGGACGAGCTCGACTACCGGATCAACGTCGCCGCCCGGAATCTGCGCGCGGGGCGGACCTTCACCATCGGCCTCGCCGTCGCCGAGATCGACCGGCCCTACTGGGGTCAGCTCGCCGCCCGCATCATCGCCGAGGCCCGCACGCACGGCCTCAGCGTCGCGATCGAGCAGACCGGGGCCAGCCGCGAGAGCGAGATCGACGCCCTCCGCGCCTCACGGAACCGGATGTACGACGGCCTCATCCTCAGCACCGTCGGGCTCGGCGCCGCCGACGTCGACAAGCTCCGGGTCGACTACCCGGTCGTCATCCTGGGCGAGCGGATCTTCGACGGGCCGGTCGACCACGTCGCGATGGCCAACGTCGACGGCGGCGCGCTGGCCACCCGGCACCTGCTCGAGCAGGGCTGCCGGCGGATCGCGATCCTCGACGAGCGCACCGACGGCGAGCCCAGCGCCGCCAGCCTGCGCTACCGCGGCTACGCGGAGGCCCTGGCCACCGCGGGGACCGAGGCCGACCCGGCGCTCTTCCTCCCGGTCACCGCCTTCAGCCTCGCCGCCGGGCGCGACGCCGTCGCGAGCGCACTCGCGCAGGGTCTCGAGTTCGACGGCCTCTTCTGCGTGACCGACACCCTCGCTCTGGGCGCGCTGCGGGGGCTCGCGGACGCGGGAGTCGCCGTCCCGGATCAGGTGAAGCTGATCGGCTTCGACGACCTCGAGGAGAGTGGATTCTCGGTGCCGTCGCTGTCCACGATCGACCCCGACCACGCCGCGATGGCGCGGGCCGCCGTCGAACTGCTGGTCAGCCGCATCGACGCCGGTCGCACGGGCGGCACCGCCCCCGTCGAATTCGTCAGCACCGTCCGCGTCGTGGAGCGCGAGTCGAGCCGCGCGGCACCCCGGGCCGGCGAGGGGGAGCGCCCCGGGCATCAGGACCGCCGCTAGGACGCTCCGCGCGCGTCAGAGCCACGTCCGCTCGACGCTCATCCCTCGACCGACCTCCTCGATTCTGCTCATCGGCGCAGCCAGAAGTCGACGGCGTCCGGGGAGGGACGACCCGTGACGCGGACGACGTCGCCGAACTCGAGGACGCTCTCGGGGGCCTCCTGGAACGAGGGCCAGCGCTCGCCACCGGGCACGCCCGGCTCCACGCCCGCGACGAACGCGAGCCAGCGCCCGCTCATCTCGTTCTCGAGTCGGCGGTCGACGGCCGTGTAGTCGGCGTCGCCGTCCGCGCCGAGGTTCCCGTAGGCGTACATGACTTCGGCACCGTGGTATGCGCCGAAGCGCTCCAGGCCGCGGTCGGGTGGGGTGCGGGTGAAGGAGTAGACGTGGACGGGCGCCGTCCCCAAGGCGGCGGCCGCGAGCGCCCACCGGCGCATCGGGGCGGTCATCGACTCGTCGGTGCCGGCCCGCAGGCGCGACTCCGTGACCTGGCCTGCGTCGCCGCCCGGGTAGAGCTCGAGGAAGCGGTCCGCGTCGGCGCCGTGCTCCTCCCGCGCCTCCCGGGCGTAGGTATCGGGGTCCGAGTCGACGCCGCTGATCAGGTCGAGTGACGTCTCGTCGGAGTTGCTGCCGAGGAGGAGGGGGACGTCGTTCTGCTGCCCGGCCGCGTAGACGACGCTCGGGGTGTCGGGGAGGACCACGCCGTCGACGGTCGGCCACCAGTGCGTGGAGAGGCTCTTCGCCGCTTCAGCGATGCGCGCGGCCGGCATCGCCCGCATCTCCGCCAGGCTCGCCCCGCCGAGGGCCTCGCTCAGGCCGACCGCCGCCTCGCGCGCGACGGCGGCGCTGTCGTAGAGGTCGCCGTCCTCGCGGTCGCCGACCGTGCCCAGGCAGCCGCCGCTCTCGCCGATGATCCCGTGCAGGAGTCCGGCGGCCAGGGGCGAGGTCCCGAGGAGGCAGGCGCTGCCCGAGCCGGCCGACTGACCGGCGACGGTCACCCGGTCCGGATCTCCGCCGAACGCGGCGATGTTGTCCTGCAGCCACTGCAGAGCGGCGACCTGGTCGAGCAGGCCCTGGTTGCCCGGGGTGCTGCCGCCGAGGGCGTCCTCGGCGAGGAAGCCGAAGACCCCGAGCCGGTAGTTCAGGGAGACCACGACCGTGCCGCCGCGGGAGGCGAGCGCGGTGCCGTCGTAGGCGGGCAGGGCGCCGGAGCCGGCCACGAACCCGCCGCCGTGCAGGTAGACGAGGACCGGGAGGGCCTCGGCGGCAGGGTCGGACGGCCGCCAGATGTTCAGGTGCAGGCTGTCCTCGTCGGTGTCGTAGCCGCCGAGCAGCGTCTCTTCCAGCGGCAGGTCGAGCACGCGGGTGGCTGCCCGGGAGACGAAGGACGGCTCGGGCTGGACGGCGGAGGGTCCGAAGTCGTCGGCGACGAGGACGGTCGACCGCTGCGGGGCCGGGCTCGGCGCCGCCCACCGCAGTGCCCCGACCGGCGGAGCGGCGTAGGGGATGCCCGCGAAGGCGTCGACGCCGGCCGAGGCGTTCCGCACTCCGACGACATCGCCCTGCCGGGTGGCCACCGTGTCGGTGCGCGGACCGTCGAGGGTCCGGGTCGCAGCGGGCGGCCCCGCCGCGAGCGCTAGCGCTCCGACGACCGCCGCCGCCGCGATCCAGGCCGCTCCTCGAACGAACCAGCGCCGGCGACGCCAGACCCTCGCGGCGAACGCCACCAGAGCCAGAGCCGCAGCGACGACGAGCCAGCCCCACCACGGCACCTGGTTCAGCCAGGCGAGCACCGCCCCGACGAGGCCGACGGCCGCCAAGGGCACCCACGGCGTCCTCCGTCGTACCCTTCCCGACGCTTCGTCGGTCGGTCCTGTCTCCGCCTTCAATACGTTTCGCATCGAATACAGAACGTACTGAAGAAGTGCGCGCCGAGCAAGGGCCCGCCTAGGCTGACGCTGTGAACAACGGCGAGCCCACCCCCGTCCGGCGTCGCAGCGAGACGCGACGACGCCTCGTCGCGGCGGCCGCCACCCTCTTCGAGAGCAGCGGCACCATCAGCCAGCGCGTCGAGGACATCTGCGCGCAGGCCGGCTTCACCCGCGGTGCCTTCTACTCCAACTTCGCCGGCGTCGACCAGCTCTACCTCGCCCTGCACGAGGAGCAGGCCGCGCGAGTGTGGGGGCGGCTCCACCTCGCCCTCGAGGCTCAGGTGCAGGAGGACGGCCGCGAGGAGACGCTCGACGACGCCGTGCGCGCCCTTCTCGACGCGCTGCCCACCAGCCGCGAGTGGTTCTCCCTGCGGTCGGTGCTGCTGGCGCGGGCCGCCGCCGACCCCGCCTTCGCCGAGCGGATGCTGATCGACGACGGCCGCGTCCCCCGCGAGCTGGGGGAGCGGTTCATCGCTCTCGCGGCCGTGCACGGCCGCGTCCCGATCGTCGAGCCGTCCGTCCTGGCGAAGGCCGTCGTCGCGGCGCACGTCGGCACCGTGAGCCAGTGGCCCGTGGACGCCGACGCTGCGCTCACCCAGCGCGTGACGATCGCCGCGGTGCTCCGCGGGTTGACCGTCGAGGCCACCGCGACTCAGTGAGCGGAGACGCCTGCCGAGGCGAGGCGCCGCGCGAGCCGGTAGGCGTTGCGGGTCGAGTCGAGCGTCGCCGCTCCGGTGCCGACGATGTCGAAGGCGGTGCCGTGGGCCGGCGTGCAGATCGGCAGGTCGAGCCCGGCCTCCAGCGTCACCCCGCCGTCGAAGGCCCGGGTCTTCAGCGCGATCTGGCCCTGGTCGTGGTACATCGTGACGATCCCGTCGAAGGAGCCGTCGAAGCCCCTCCGGAACAGGGTGTCGCAGGGGAACGGCCCCGCCGCATCGAGCCCGGAGGCGACCGCGCGCTCGACTCCCGGGCGGATCCGGGTGATCTCCTCGTCGCCGAAGAGGCCGTGCTCGCCTGCGTGCGGGTTGAGCGCGCAGACGGCGATCCGCGGGGCCGGAGTGCCCGCGCCGACCAGCAGATCGTGCAGGAGGGCGATCGACTCGAGGACGCGATCGCTCGTGACGAGGTCCGCGACCTCGCGGAGGGCGACGTGGGAGGTCACCCGGGAGGTCCAGAACGACGTGGTCACGTTCACCTCCGAGGCCGTGTGCGAGCCCGTGAGCCGGTTCTCGAACCAGCGCATCTCGTCCGGCTCCGTCATCCCCGCCTCGTGCAGCGAGGTCTTGTTCAGCGGGCCGAAGACCAGCCCGCCGATCTCGCCCGCCGCGTGCAGCTCGAGTCCGCGCTCGAGGCAGGCGAGCGCCCACCGTCCGCTCGCGGCACTCACGGCACCGCGAGCGGACGGCCAGGAGCCGGCCGGCTCGACCAGGCGGACGCGACCGGGTTCCAGGAGCTCGTCGAGAGCGACAGCGAGGCCGCTCCGCTCCAGCCCCTCCGCCAGCTCCTCGCGGGAGGAGACGACGACGAGCGGGTCGGCGGCCGAGCCCCGCAGCTCGTCGAGCAGCCGCACGACGAGCTCGGGGCCGACGCCGGCGGGGTCTCCGGTGGTCACGGCCAGGGGGATCGTCATGAGGGTCCTCTCGTCGTCGGCGTAGACCGCCGGCGGGGTCGGGTGGTGGCTCGTGCGGTGCTGGATCAGCCGGTGAAGTCCGGCGGCACCTTGGCCCCGATCACCGGCCGCACGGTCGGGAACTCGGCGATCCGCAGCCGCGCAGTGCCGTAGGGCACGAGATCGATGGTGTTGATCCAGCGCGCCGGCGCGGGACCGTCGACCGGGTGGCTCGCGCTCGCCCCGTCGCGGGTCCACTCGGCGAGGTCGCGGATGCCGACCGCGTGCACGCGGACGGGCGGGTCCGCGCGGTCGAAGGGCACGTCGCCGACCGGCGACCGGCGCACGTCCCACTCCTCGAGCGGGACCGGGGCGTCCGGGTAGAGCGCCTGGTTCCAGGAGCGCTGCGGGAAGACCTCCCACTCGCCCATCCCGCGGGCCTCCGGCACCGGACGCCAGTACTCGTCGGGCGTCGCGACCATCACCAGAGGTCCGACCCGCACGCCGACGGCCTGGCGCTCGCGGCGGATGCGGCGCGGGCTCATCGGGAGGTGGAGGACGACCTCGTCACCCTCGACCCAGAGCCGCTCGACGGTGACGTAGCCGTCGTCGTCGGGAGTCGCGCCGAGAGTCTCACCGGCGACCGCGAGGTCGAACGAGGCCGCCCAGCCCGGGACGCGCAGCAGGAGCCCGGTCGGCTCCGTCGTCGTGGACGAGACCACGCGGAAGGTGACGGTCTCGGTGAAGGGGTAGTCCGTGACCTCCTCGATGACCAGCTCGCCGCCGCCGATGCTCGCGCGCACCTCGCTCGGCCCGTAGGCGGTGACGGCCAGCGCGTCGTCTCGCCGCAGCCACAGCGCCGCGACGAACTTCGGCCAGCCCTGGTGGTAATTCGCCGTGCAGCAGCCGAAGTGCGGCTCGAAGCCGAAGACGTTGGCCCCGTTGGTGCTGTAGGACCAGTCGCGGTCGGCGGTCGACGCCTCGATCTGGTTCGCCTGCTGGTGGTACTGGTGCGCGACCATCCGCGGGTCCGACGAGGCGGGCAGCAGGTTGTAGGCGGCCCCCTCGAGGAGGTCGGAGTACTCCGAGCGGCCGGTGACCCTGGCGGCGATCGCCATCGTGAACATGTACTCGACGATCTGGCAGGTCTCCACGCCGCGGTTGGCCTCGCGGCCGGCGAGCCACTCGTCCCCGGAGAAGAGGCCGTGCACCTGCCCGTGCCAGCGGTCCAGGTTGGCCAGCGCGCGCTGGGTCGCCTCGTGGGCGTCGCCGCCGAGCATCAGCGCGCGGACCGCCGGGTTCTTCAGCGCCATCGCGACGTTCGGCCCGTGCGTGCGGTGGTCGAAGTACATCGCACGTCCGGTGATCAGGCCGTCCGAGAAGGCGTCGTCCCAGTCGGGTCCCTGGCCGAAGAGCAGCTCGGCCAGGCGCGTCCACTCGTCCCGCGGGGCGCGCTCGTGCACCCAGGCCAGGGCGAGGACGTTCTCGGCGGCGCGCGCGGCGGCCCAGTCGTGCAGCGGTCGGGCCGGCAGCTCGCGCAGCTGGTGCTCGAAGTAGCGCTCGAGGAAGGGGAGCACGCGGGCATCGCCGGTGACCTCCGCGTGCTGCTGCAGCACCTTGGCCGCGACCATCCGGGGCCACCAGTCGTCGTTGCCGGCCGGGCCGAACTGCCCGTCCGGCCGCTGGCTGGCGAGCATCCACTCGATCCACTTCTGCGTGCGCTCGATCAGGACGTCGTCGTCGAGCAGGTGCGCGAGCGGCACGAGGCCGTCGAGGTAGTAGGGGCCGCGCTCCCAGCTCTCGCCGGGCCCGCCCAGCCAGCCGGAGTCGGGACCGAGGTCCTTCCAGATCTCCTCGATGTGTCCGGAGAGGCCGTCGGCCTGGATGCGGAGCTGGCGGCGCAGCCAGCCGGCGGGACGCACCGACCCGAGGGGGAGCGCGTCGAAGGAGGCGTGAATCGTCACAGGTGTTTCCTCAGTTCGTGAAAGGGCGTGGAAGAGGTCAGCCGCGCAGGGCGCCCTCGGTGAGACCACCGATGTAGAAGCGCTGCAGCAGCAGGTAGAGGACCAGGCAGGGCAGGATCGCGACGGTGGTGCCGGCCTGCAGCAGCCCCCAGTCGATCGATCCGTAGGCGCCGGTGCGGATGTTGACGAGCATCACCGAGAGGGTGAACGTCGAGCCGTCGTTCAGCAGCAGGAGCGGGATGAAGAACTCGTTCCAGGACACCAGGAAGGCGAAGAGGGCGACCGTCACCACCCCCGGCAGCACCAGCGGCAGCGAGACCCGGAGGAAGACGGCGATCGAGGAGGCGCCGTCGACCCGCGCGGCCTCCTCCAGCTCCACCGGGATCGCCTCGAAGCTGTTGCGCATCAGGAAGATGCTGAAGGGCAGCTGGAACACCGTGAGCACGAGGCCCACCGCGACGAGGCTGTCCTGCATGCCGGCCCGGGCGAACATGAAGTAGAGCGGCAGCACGAGCGTGGCGTGCGGCACCATCAGCACCGCGATCACCGCGAGGAAGACGAGGTTCTTGCCGCGGAACCGGAAGCGGGCGAAGCCGTAGCCGCCCAGCGTCGCGATCACCATGGTCAGGACGACCGAGACCGTCGCCACGATCAGCGAGTTGCCGACGTACTGGCCGAGCCCCTCGCCGTTCTGCACGAGCTCGTCGTAGTTCGCGGTGCTCCACTCCTGCGGCCAGAGCGTGGGCGGCGCGGCGCTCGCCTCGCCCGGGGTCTTGAACGAGTTGAGCACCGACCAGAGCAGGGGGAAGAGGAAGAGGAACGCCAGGACGATGCCGGTGACGTGGAACGGGACGCCCCGCACCCTCGACCGCCAGCCCTCCCGGCGCCGGGGCGGCATCGCGTGCAGGGACGGCTCCGGGGGAGTCGTCGAGGGAGGTCGGACGGCGGTGGTGCTCATTTCTCGGATCCCTTCACCAGGCGCAGCTGCACGCCGTTGATCACCACGAGGGCGATGAGCATGATGATCGACAGGGCGGCGGCCTTGCCGAGGTCGAACGAGGTGAAGGCGGTGTTGTAGATCGACATCACCATCGTCACGGTCGAGTTGTCGGGTCCGCCCTGCGTCATGACGGTGAACTGGTCGAAGGCCAGCAGCGAGCCGGTGACCGACAGCACGAGCAGGAGCGCGAGGGTCGGCCGCAGGAACGGCAGGGTGACGAAGAGGAACCGCTGCCACGCGTTGGCGCCGTCCATCAGGGCGGCCTCGTTGACACTCGACGGGATGGACTGCAGCGCGACCAGGAGGATCACCACCTGGAAGCCGACGAACTTCCACACGATCATGAAGGTCACCGCGAGGGTGGCGCTGAGCGGGGTGTCGAAGAAGCCGACCGGACCGTCGACGATCCCGAGCCAGCGGAGCGCCTGGGCGAAGATCCCGACCTGGTCGTTGTAGTTCACGACCCACATCAGGCTCGCGGTCGAGAGTCCGACGACGTAGGGGGCGAAGATCGCGATCCGGTAGAACTTCGCTCCGCGCCGGGTGGAGTTGAGGAACGCCGCGAGCACCAGGGCGAGCACGAAGATCGAGGCGGTCGCCAGCGCGGTGTAGCCGAGGGTGAAGAGGATGGCGCCGATGTAGCCCGGGTCGGTGAAGATGTCGATGTAGTTCCCGATGCCGATCACCGTGGGCGACCCGAGCAGCGGCCAGTCGCTGAGCGACATGAACACGACGATGCCCAGGGGCAGGACGAAGAGGACGAGGATCGTCGCCGCCGTCGGGGCGATGAACGCCCAGCCGGCGAGCTGCTCGCGCGAGGCGGCGGTCCGCCCGCGGGGACGGAGCGCAGGCGCCGTCCCCGCGGGAAGAGTGGTGGTGGCCACGATCAGTAGGCCCCGTCCAGCAGGGACTGGATCGCCGACTGGCCGTCCGCCAGCGCGCCGGACTCGCCGTTGAAGACGACACCGCGCATGGCGGTCAGCCACGGACCGTTCGGGGAGTTGATCGCCTCGCCGTAGGCCAGGGTCGACGGGGTGTAGCCGTTCGCCAGACCGGCGGTGATGGCGACCAGTCGCGGGTCCGCGGCGGTGTACTCGTTCTCCGCGAGGTCGACGCGGACGGGCAGGTTGCCCGACTTCGCGACGATGTCGACCTGCTGGTCCTCCTCCAGCGTCCACTGGATGAAGTCCCACGAGGCGTCGGCGTTCTTCGAGGTTCCGGAGATGCCGATGACGTCGCCGCCCACGAACGTGCCGGTGCCGCTGCCGTCCGCCGTGGCGAGCGGCATGTAGCCCCAGTCGAAGTCGACGGTCTCGTTGACGGACGGGATCGAGTACGAGCCGTTCGGCCAGATGCCCGCCTTGCCCTGCAGGAAGGGCTCCTGCTGGGTGGTGGAGTCGCCGGTCGAGGCTCCGGGCGCGACGAGGCCGTCGGCGTAGAGGCGCTGGTAGAGGCCGAACCAGTCGGCGAGCGCGTCGCTGTCGATGTCCGCGGTCGCGCCGTCGTCGCTGAACGGCACCTCGTCGGCGGCCTTCGCCACTCCGAAGGAGGTGTAGGCGTTGCAGCCGGCGCAGCTGCCGGGGAAGTAGGCGCCGTAGGTGTCGTCGCCGAGCGCGGTGATCGCCTTGGCGGCCTCGTAGATGCCGTCGTAGGTGGTCGGCGGGTTCTCCGGGTCCAGTCCCGCCTTCGCGAAGAGGTCCTTGTTGTAGAAGATGAAGCTCGAGTCGACCTTGTGCGGGACGGCGTAGCTCTTGCCGTCGAAGGTCGAGGCGTCGACGTGCGCCTTGACGAGATCGTCCGCGTAGGGGAGCTCGGCGATGCGGTCGGTGATGTCGAGGTAGACCGACTGCTTGGCGTAGTTGGGGGCGTAGACGACGTCGGACGCGAGGATGTCGGGCAGCGAGCCCGCTCCGGCCGCCGCGCCGACCTTCTGCTGGAAGCTCTCCGAGGCGACGATCGTCAGCTCGATCTGCGTATCGTGCGACTCGTTGTAGGCGTCGACGAGCGCCTCCGTGTAGTCCTGGGTGGAGGAGCGCGCCCACATCGTGAGCTCGCTCGCCTCGCCGGAGCCGGTGCTGCCGCTCGCCGCTCCGCAGGCGGAGAGCGCCAGGGTCGCGGCCAGGACGGTCGCGCCGCCGACCGTGAATCGCGTCGGTCTGTTCATGATTTCTCCTCTTCGAGATGACAGGGCCGTGGGCCTCACCCAGTGTCGGAGTCGGGATGCGCACAAAGCAAAACTTTCCCAATCTTTCTCAGATCGACCTTGCGGTGTCGGTGAACAGTGGGAAAACTGACTGCGCAAAGGAGGTACGTGATGGACGGACAGCGGATCACGCTGGCGCGGATCGCGAGCGAGGCGGGCGTCTCGCTGAGCACGGTGTCGAAGGCGCTGAGCGGAACCGGCCGGATGCGGGGCGAGACGCGCGAGCACATCGAGGGCGTCGCCCGCCGGCTGGGCTACGACCCGGGCGTCGCCCGGCGCGAGGTGCGCACCACCCGCGCCTACACGATCGGCCTGCTGACCACCGACAGCTTCAGCCGCTTCGCGATCCCGCTGATGCTCGGCGTCGAGGACGCTCTGAGTGCGGGTCAGATCTCGGTGCTGCTCGCGGACGGCCGCGGCGATCCCATCCGGGAGAACCACCACCTGCAGACGTTCCTGGCCCGGCGGGTGGACGCCGTGATCGTCACCGGCCGGCGCGCCGAGACCCGGCCGCCGATCGCCATCTCGACGCGGGTCCCGGTCTGCTACGTCCTGGCCCGGTCGCAGCAGCCCGACGACCTGTCGATCGTCATCGACGACGAGCACGGCGGACGGCTCGCCGTCTCGCACCTGCTCGCCCTCGGCCGCCGCCGCATCGCCTACATCTCCGGTCCGCAGAAGCACCTGGCCGCCCGGCTGCGCTACGCCGGCATGCTCGACGAGCTCGCCGCGGCCGGGGTCGCCGCCGAGGACGTCACCGCGATGTGGGGCAGCTGGAGCGAGGCCTGGGGGCGGCAGGCCGCCAGCATCCTCACCCGCGACGGGCGGCCCTACGACGCCGTCTTCTGCGGGAGCGACCAGATCGCGCGCGGCGTGGTCGAGCAGCTTCAGGAGGACGGCGTGCGGGTGCCCGAGGACGTCTCCGTCGTCGGCTTCGACAACTGGGACGTGATGGCGCTGGCCTCCCGTCCGCCGCTGACGACGGTCGATCCTCGGCTCGACGAGCTCGGGCGCCTCGCCGCCGAGTCGGTCCTGGCGATGCTCGGCGGCGAGCAGCGGCGCGGGGTCCTGCCGCACGAGTGCGAGCTGGTCGTCCGCGAGTCGACGGCGGTGATCCCGGCATGACCGGACCCGGAACGACCGCGCCCCGCGCGACCGGGCCCGGCGCGACCGACCTGCCCGACCCGCTGATCCGGCCGGAGACGCTGCACCGGCTCTCCGACCACGTGCACCTCGTCCCCGACGGCTCGCTGGCCCGCGTCCCGAACGTCGGCGTCGTCGTCGGCGAGCGCAGGGCCCTGGTCGTCGACACCGGGATGGGCGCGGAGAACGGCGCGAGGGTCCTCGCCGCCGCGCGGTCCGTCGCGGGAGAGCGCCCGCTGCTGCTGCTGACCACCCACACCCACCCCGAGCACGATCTCGGTGCCGGCGCCTTCCCCTCCGACGTCGTGCTGCTGCGCGCGCGCAGCCAGGTGCGCGAGCTCGAGACGACCGCCCCGGCGGTGGCCGACGACTTCCGAGCGGCGTCCCCGCACTACCGGCGCCTGCTCGAGGGGGCGGTGTTCCGGCCCGCCGACGTCGTCTTCGACGACACGATCGAGCTGGACCTCGGCGGAGTCGCGGTGCTGATCACGGCCATGGGGACGAACCACACCGAGGGCGACACGGCCGCCCTCGTGCGGGAGGACCGGGTGCTCTTCGCCGGCGACCTCGCGATGGCCGGTGCTCCGGCGTTCGCGAGCCCGCACTCGCGCATCGGACCGTGGCTGCGGAGCCTCCAGCGGCTGCGCGCCATGGCACCCGCGATCATCGTCCCGAGCCACGGTCCGACGGGCGGTCCGGAGCTGATCGACGGTTACGACGCTCATCTGCGCCGCGTCCTGGATCGCGTGGTGCAGCTGCTCTCCGCGGGAGTGGCGCCCGACGAGGTCCTCCGGACCGTCGTGGCGGAGCGCGCCGGGGATTTCGGGGACACGGGAAGGCTGGAGGGCGCCGTCCGGGCGGCCCTCCGCGAGGACGAGGACGAGAGGACGGGCGGGAGCCGATGAGCGACGAGACAGCGGACGAGGGACGGACGGACAACGAGACGCTCCTGCAGGGCGACGGCGGACTCGAGCGGCTGTGGACGGGTGCCGTCTGGAGCGAGGGGCCGCTGTGGATCCCGGCGGAGGGTCGTCTGCGCTGGAGCGACATCCCGAACGACCGGATCCTGCAGTGGGACAGCGCGACCGGGGAGACCTCGGTGCACCGCGAGGGCGTGGAGTTCACCAACGGCCGGCTGCTGGACGAAGACGGGAGCGTCGTGCAGTGCTCGCACGGGCTGCGCCGACTGGAGCGCGAGCGGCCGGACGGCACGGTCGAGGAGCTCGTCTCGAGCTGGGACGGCGGACGGCTCAACTCGCCCAACGACGTCGCGGTCGCGCCCGACGGATCCTACTGGTTCACCGACCCGGACTACGGCATCCGGCAGCCTGCCGAGGGGCACCCGGGCGAGCGCGAGTACGGGGAGCGCTGGGTCTTCCGCTGGAGCGCCGAGGACGGCCTCGCGCCGGTCGTCACCGACATCGTGCAGCCGAACGGCATCGCCTTCTCACCGGACGGCGCGACCGTCTACGTGACCGACAGCGCGCGCGGCCTCGAGGACGGTCCCGGCCACTGGATCCGCGCCTACGACGTCGTCGACCGCGGAGCCGGCGCCCGCGACGGCCGGCTGTTCGCGGTGATCGAGCAGGGCCTGCCCGACGGCATCGCCGTCGACGAGCGCGGCCGGGTGTGGTCCTCCGCCGGAGACGGCGTGCACGTCTTCGCCCCGGACGGCGCCGAGCTGCTGTTCGCGCCCGTGCCGGAGGTCGTGGCGAACGTCTGCTTCGGCGGACCCGACGGCACCGACCTCTTCATCGCCGCCACCACCAGCCTGTACCGGCTGCGGACGCGCACCCGGGCCGCCTGAGGACACCGGCCAGGTGGTCTCGAGCACGAGACCGTGCAGGTCGCGGCCGCGGAGCCGCGAGCACCGACCTCCCCTTCCGATCGTGTGAAGACCGACCTCACCGGGTCGCCGGTACGATCGACCACTGTGCCTCGCCGTTCTCCCGCCGCCCTCAGCGCGAGCATCCGCGAGGCGGGGGAGCGGCTGTTCCGCGAGCGGGGCTACTCGCGGGTCACCGTGCGCGAGATCGCCGCGGAGGCGCAGGTGGATCCCGCCGTCGTGGTGCGCAGGTTCGGGTCGAAGGAAGCGCTGTTCCTCGACGTGATGCAGGTGAGCATCCAGGACCGCCCGGAACTGGACGTTCCGCTGCAGGACTTCGGCCGCAGCTTCGTCGCCTCCCTGCTCGAGGACGAGCGCGACACGCGGGCGGTGTTCCTCGCCCTGGTGCGCGGCGGGAACGAGCCCGCGATCGGCGCCCGGCTGCACGCCGTGCACGAGGAGGCCTTCGTGGCTCCTCTGCGTGCTCGCATGGCGGGGCCGGACGCGGATCTGCGCGCACGTCTGGCTGCCGCACTCGTCGGAGGACTGCTGCACTCGATGTGGGTGGTCGGCGACGAGGTGCTCCTCGCCACCGACCACGAGCAGATCGTCGCGCGCTACGGCGACGCGCTGCAGGGTCTCCTGACCCCCGGGGCCTGAGCCGGCCCGCCGCGGCTACTGCACTGACCAGCCGCCGTCGCTGGGCAGGATCGCCCCGTTGATGTTCACGCCGTCGTCGCTGAGCAGGAAGGTGATCGACGCCGCGAGCTGCTCCGCGGAGGCCACGGAGGGGATCGCGCTCTGGAACAAGGCGAGACGAGCGCTGCCCACCTCGGAGACGTTCGGCGGGAACGGGATGCCGGTGGCGACGCCGCCGGGCGCGACGGCGTTCACGCGGATCCCGCTGCCCGTGTACATGAACGCGGCGCTCTTCGTGAGCCCGACGACGCCGTGCTTCGACACCGTGTAGGCGTTGCCGGACGCGTTGCCGCGCAGCCCCGCTTCGGAGGCGACATTGACGATCGACCCGGCCGAGGCCGCCAGCATCGCGGGCAGCACGGCGCGGGAGAGCTTGAAGCCGCCGGTGAGGTTGATGGCGATCACCCGGTCCCACACCGCGTCCGAGGTCTCGTGGGCGGGGGAGAAGTCGTCGTTGATGCCGGCGATGTTGGCGAGGCCGTCGATCCGCTCGCCGGCCGCCGCGACGACGGCGTCGATGTCGTCCTGCTTCGTGATGTCGCCCGCGACCGGAACGATCTCGGCCTCGGGCAGCGAGGCCGCGAACTCCTGGAGCCGCTCGGCCGAGATGTCGACGGCGACGACCCGGCCGCCTTCGCGGGCGATGCGGGAGGCGGTCGCGCGGCCGATCCCGGACGCTGCACCGGTCACGATCACGGTCCTCCCGGTGAAGCGACCGGCGACCACGCTCTCGCGCCAGCCCGTGCTCTCGACGGCCTCCGGCACGACGCCGCCGTTCGCCCGGAGCACGAGATCGTCGACGACGCTCTGCGGGAGCTGCCCCTGACTCAGCGCGACCAGCTGCTGCAGCGGCAGCGATCGCACCGGAGCCAGCTTCGCCTCGTCGAAGCCGCCGGCCGCGCCGCCGAGCACATCGCGGATCAGCGCGGAGCCCTCCGGATGGCTCAGCCATTCCCCGATCGAGCTCTGGGCGGTCAAGGCGGGAGTCGTGGACATGCGTTCTCCTCGATGTGTTGAGACGATCAGGTCAACTTAGTTGACTTCGAGCGCCTGCGCCATCCACGGCGAGCACACCGCCAAGGTGCAGCGCCTCGCGCACCAGGTCCTCGCGGACGCCCACGGCCGCCGACACACGATGGTCGCCGCGCTCCTGACGATCCTCCGCTCCCAGCCGCCGAGCGACCGTGAAGAGACGATCATCGACCGGGCGCTGAAGTACCTGGACGAGCACCACCAGGGGGTGCCGGTCCTCGCGGACCTCGGCTTCGGGACCGTCGACGTCGCGGCCTCTCTCCCGGACTCGGAGCTCGAACCGCAGCTCACGGCGGCTGTGCCGCTGCCGGACGCGGAAGAGTCGATGCTCACCAGCCGCCGGCTCAGGAGACGAGAGCGAGCCGGGCGACCCCCTGCCCTGCACCATCCCACCAGCAGCCGGACGCATGGTGGACGAAGCGCCGTCCAGGCATCGCCCTCGCGGCTCGGTTCTGACGAGTCAGGCGGACTCCCGCCGGACCACGGAGAGCCGCGATTCCGCATCGCGTCGCGGGGCAGGCGCTCCGGCTGCCGCGCTGAGCGCGAGCTGCGCGAAGTACTGGCCGAGGCCCGCGTCGTCGACGTGGACGGTGGTCAGCGACGGGACGATCAGCTGCGCGAGCGGCGAGTCGTCGTGGCCGACGACGGCGAGGTCCTGTGGGAGAGAGAGGCCGAGCCGGATCGCTGCGCCCACCACGAGAGCGGCGACGTCGTCGTTGTAGGCGACGACACTCCGCGATGCCGGCGCGATCGTCGCCGGCTTCGGCAGCAACCCGGTCGCCCTCATGGACGTGCTCTCGGGCGACTTCGCTCCTCAGGGTCGGATGCCGTTCGCTCTGGCTGGAACGCGCGACGCCGTGAAGCAGCAGTACAGCGACCTCCCTGGCTACGCGGAGACGGAGGACGGCGCGCTCTTCGAGTTCGGTCACGGGCTCACCTATGAGCAGAGGACCACGCTCGACATCGACCTCTCCGCCACCTCGAGAGTGTCCGGCGGGAAGACGACCGTGACGGTCACCGCGACGAACAACGAGGACGTCGCGGCCGGAGTCTCGGTCGTGACCCCGTACGGCTCCGTCGAGTGCCCCGCGCTCAAGGCGGGGGCGACCATCACGAAGAGGATCACCTTCCCCGGCACGTCGCTCCCCTCGGGGACGGTCGCTGTCAAGGCGACCGCGACCGTCGACGGCCGCGAGATCTCGCTGAACGAGGATGTGACCGTCACTCGAACGCGATGACGATGAGCGGCCGACCGAGTCGGCACTGATCACGCATCGAGGGCAGGCACCTCCGCGGGTGCCTGCCCTCGATGCATCGGGCTGGGGGCGACCGTCGATCTCTCCGTCGGGTACCGCACCATCCGGGAGAGGACATCGCTCCGTCGGGCCGGGCGGTCTCCGCGGCTCGAGAGGCGTCATGGAGGCTCGTGGGCACCGGCGAGTCCGGCCCTCGCCCTTCAGCCCCACGGCCCACAACGTCTTGCGACGGCGTGGGCGGAGCGGCGCGATCGCTCGCGACGGCCTCGCGACAACGACAGGGCCCGTCTCAGCGGACGCGATACGGCGCGAGCACAGCGCGTGCGGATTCCAGTAGCACGCCGGCCAGCACGTCGCGCTCGGTCGAGCGCAACGAAGGGTCCATGCCGGCGATCATGAGGCCGCCGCCCGCGACCGCGAGCGCGATGCGCGCCTCCGCCGACGGATCGGCCCCGATCAGGTGCCGGTCGATGCGCGTCGTCGCCTCGACGAAGGCCGGATCGCGCCAGAGCAGCTGCACGACCGCCGGGTCGCGCTGGATCGCGGCGGCGAACTCGCGGTGCTCGACCGCGAGCCCGACCAGACCCTCGAGCGTGACGTCGAACGCCCGCGCGGGAGGCGCCGTGTCGGCCTCGCGCACGAGCTCGGCCATCCGCGCGAAGGCAGGCTGGACGACGGCCAGCACGATCTCGTCCTTCGACGCGAACTGGTGGTAGACGGCCGCCTTGGTCACCCCGAGCTCGTCGGCGATGTTCTGCAGCGACGTGCCGTTGACCCCGCGTTCGCCGAAGAGCCGGAGCGCCGTCTGCAGGAGGCGCGCCCGCGATTCGCCGCGCTTGCCGACCGGTCGGGCCATTGCTCCTCCTCGTTCGCTGACGATCCTAGGCGCCTGTTGTCGAAAGTTAGCCGATCGGCTAGCTTTGCGGCAGATCATGCGGATCACCACCAGCTCAGGCGCGAAGAAGGAGAACCACGGATGAAGCTCTCGATGGTCACGGCCCCCGGAACGACGACGACCGTCGAGGTCGACACCCCGACTCCGGGGCCGGCCGACGTGCTGGTGCGGGTGCGCGCGTGCGGCATCTGCGGCTCCGATGCGCTGTACATCGCCCTCGGCGGACTGCCCGGGATCGAGGGCCGCACGCCGCTCGGCCACGAGCCCGCCGGCGAGGTCGTGGCGGTCGGAGTCGACGTCGAGGGCGTCCCGATCGGCGCCCGCGTCGTGATCGACCCGATGGCCGCGCCCACCGGCATCATCGGCTCGGGCGGCACGAGCGGAGGCATGGCCGAGTTCCTCCTGATCGAGAACGCGGTGCTCGGGAAGAGCCTGCAGATCGTGCCCGACCACATCCCCTTCGAGGTCGCGGCGCTCAACGAGCCGATGGCCGTCGCGCGCCATGCCGTCAACCGCACGCAGCCGAAGCCGGGCGACGCCGTCGTGATCTTCGGCGCCGGCCCCATCGGCCTCGGCGCGGTGCTCGCCTATCGCGCGCTCGGCGCCGGCCACATCATCGTCGTCGATGTGATCCCTTCCCGTCTCGAGAAGGCGCTCGCGGTCGGCGCCGACGCGGTCGTCGATTCCTCGCGCGAGGACGTCGTCGAGCGCCTGATCGAGCTGCAGGGCGAGGCGCCCGCGCGCCGCGGTCAGCGCAAGCCCGCGACCGACGTGTTCCTCGACGCGGCGGGTGCGCCGATCGTGGTGCAGACGATCCTCGGCGCGGCGAAGCACGGCGCGACCCTCGGCATCGTGGCCGTGCACAAGAAGCCGGTCGAGGTCGACTTCGGCGCGATCCTCGGCTCCGAGCTGACCATCGTGCTCTCGATGGGCTACCCGACCGAGATCTTCGAGGTGACGGAGGATCTCGTCGCGAACTGGGAGAAGTACGCGGTGATCGTCAGCGACGTCGTCGACTTCTCCGAGGTCGACCGGGCCTTCGTCACCGCCTCGACTCCGGGCGCCGCCGACAAGGTCGTCGTCACCTTCGGCGGAGGCTCGCGATGACGATCAGCGCCCTCGACTCCGGGACCGCGCTGGTCGTCGTCGACCTGCAGCCCGCGACGATCGCGAATCCGCTGGTCCACCCCATCGACGACGTCATCGATCGGGCCGCCGCGCTCGCCGATGCGTTCCGCCGGCACGGCCTGCCCGTCGCCCTGGTCACGGCCGACCTCGGCCACCCGAACCCGGGGCGCACGGAGGTGGGTCGCGGCCGGTCCGCGCCGGTCCTCCCTCCCGAGGCGATCGCTCCGCTGCCCGCGCTCGGCCGCGGCGACATCGTGCTGGTCAAGAGTGCGTGGAGTGCGTTCGGCGGCACCGGGCTGCATGAGGCTCTGACGCAGCGCGGCGTCACCCAGGTCGTGCTGGCCGGGCTCACCACGAGCTTCGGCATCGAGTCGACCGCCCGCGCCGCCTACGACCTCGGCTACTCGGTGGTGGTCGTGACCGACGCCGTCACCGACCTCCAGGCCGCCTCGCACGAGAACAGCGTCGCCCGCGTGCTGCCCGTCCTCGGCGAGACGGGCACGACCGAGGACGTCGTCGCCCTGCTCGACCCCACCCCGGAGACCTAGGAGAAACGCATGCTCACCTCCAAGAACACCGTCCAGGAGTGGCTCGACGACGCCGTCGGCGGCCCGATCCTCCGCGGGATCCTCGCCCAGGGCGGCCAGTCGGCCGACGACCTCGCGCCGGCCGCCGGCCTCAGCCTGCAGACCCTCGTCGAGCTCGGCGGCGGCCGGTTCCCGCAGGAGCTCGTCGACACGCTCGTGAGGCAGGCCAACGGCGGCGTGATCCCGGAGGAGTAGCCCGAGCCGGCGGCCCAGGCGCGCTTCGCAGGCCGCACGATCATCGTCACCGGCGCGGGCTCGGGCATCGGCCGGGCGACCGCGCGCCGGCTCGTGCGCGAGGGCGCCCGGGTGATCGCGGTCGACGTTGTGCCGAATGGCATCGACGAGCTGGCCGCCGCCTCTCCCGAGGACTCGGTCGTGACGGTGACCGCCGACATCACCTCGGCCGACGGAGTCGCGGCCATCGTCGCCGCGGCGGGGGAGAGGATCGACGGCCTCGCCAACATCGCCGGGATCATGGACGGCATGACGCCCCTCCCCGAGGTCGACGACGCCCTCTGGCGCCGCGTCTTCTCGGTGAACGTCGACGGCACGTTCGCGCTCGGTCGCGCGGTGCTGCCCGCGATGCTGGCGCAGGGCCGCGGTTCCGTGGTCAACATCGCGTCGGAGGCGTCGCTGCGCGGCAACGCGGCCGGCACCGCCTACACGGCCTCGAAGCACGCGGTCGTGGGCATCACGAAGTCGGCGGCGTTCCTCTACGGGCCCTCCGGCATCCGCACCAACGCGGTCGCCCCCGGCCCGACGGCCACGGCGATCGAGGGCGCGATGGCGTCGGAGTTCGGGCGCGAGCGCCTGTCGCCGTTCTTCGCCTTCATCCCGCCGGTCGTGTCGGCCGACACGATGGCCGCGTCGATCACCTGGCTGCTGAGCGACGACTCCGCGAACGTGAACGGGATCGTGCTCGCCTCCGACGGCGGCTGGTCGGTGCAGTGAGGATGCGTGCGATCAGTCGTGAGCGCCCCGCAGCTCGCGACTGATCGCGCGCAGCCCTTTCTCGAGCGCCTGGAGCTCCTCGAGCGACAGGCGCGAGAGGACGTCCGCGCCGAGCTCGGGGCGGGCCGCCATCAGCTCGCGGACGACGGCGCGGCCGAGGTCGGTGGCGTGGATCCGGCGCACCCGCTGGTCGGCGGCGTCGGTCTCGCGGACGACCAGGCCGCTCGCCGCGAGGCGGTCGATCAGCTTGGACATCGACGGCATCGACACGCCGAAGCTCTGCGCGAGGCCCGCGCCGGTCGCCCCCTCCTCGGTCGTCACGATCACCGAGAGGGCCTTCAACTGCTGGATCGTGAGGTCGGTCGTCAGCAGCGGGGCGAGCACGCGGGGGATCGAGCGCACCGTGATCGCGATCGACAGCCGCTCGATGTCCGAGAGGGCGCGGGCGCGAGGATTCATGAAGCCACCGTAGGACTCGGCGGATACCCAGGACAATTACTTAGTGCCGGGCTAACCTTTTGGGACAGCAAGAAACCGATCCGGAGTCGTGTCGGCGCCCGCGGGGGAGTCCCGCCGTCGCCCCCGTCCCGGGGTCTGTCGTCGCGCCGATGCGCGTGACGAGAGCGAGCCCGCATGACCGACAGCACCCTGACCTCCGACGCCCTGGCCCCCGACGACGAGCGCCGCCTCGAGGCCGCCCGCGAGAGGTACCGCGCCGAGCGGGACCGCCGCGCCCGCCCCGACGCCGCGTCGCAGTACCGCCGTGCGGCGGGGGAGTTCGGCTACTACGCCAAGGACCCCTACACGGAGCGCGTCGAGCGCGAGCCGGTGACCGATCGGGTCGAGGCGCTCGTGATCGGCGCCGGCTTCGGCGGGCTGCTCACCGCGTCGCGGCTGCGCGAGGCGGGCGTCGAGTCGCTGCGCCTGATGGACGAGGCCGGCGACGTCGGCGGCACCTGGTACTGGAACCGCTACCCCGGCGTGCGCTGCGACATCGAGTCGTCCGTCTACCTTCCGCTGCTGGAGGAGGTCGGCACGATCCCCTCCGAGCGCTACGCGCCGGGCGAGGAGATCCGCCGGCACGCGGTCGCGATCGCGGAGCACTACGGCCTCTACCGCGACACGCTCTTCCAGACCCGCGCGACCGCGCTGACCTGGGACGAGGACGCGGGGGAGTGGCTCGTCGAGACCGACCGCGGCGACGCCTTCCGCGCCCGCTTCGTCGTGACCTCCTCCGGCACCCTCACCCAGCCCAAGCTGCCGGGCATCCCCGGCATCGAGACCTTCCGCGGCCACACCTTCCACACGTCGCGCTGGGACTACGGCTACACCGGCGGCACCCCGGCTGGCGGCCTGACCGGCCTCGCCGACAAGCGCGTCGCCGTCGTCGGCACCGGAGCGACCGGGCTGCAGGTGATCCCGCACGTGGGCGAGGACGCGCGCGAGCTGATCGTCTTCCAGCGCACGCCGTCCACGGTCGACGTCCGCGACAACCGGCCCACCGACCCGGAGTGGGTCGCGTCGCTGAGCCCGGGCTGGCAGCGCGAGCGGATGGAGAACTTCCTCGCCGTCCTCGCCGGCGAGAGCGTCGACGAGTCGCTGGTGCAGGACGGCTGGACGAAGACCGTCGAGCTGCAGCGCCAGATCCTCTCCGGCGCCGTCGACACCTCGCTCCCGGCCGAGGAGCGCGAGCGGCGCGACGAGCTCGCCGACCTCGACACCATGGACCGCCTGCGCGCCCGCGTCGACGCGACGGTCGAGGACCAGGCGACCGCGGCGGCGCTCAAGCCCTGGTACCGCTACATGTGCAAGCGGCCGGGATTCAGCGACACCTACCTGCCCACCTTCAACCGCCCGAACGTCCGCCTCGTCGACACCGCCGACACCGGCGGCATCACCCGGATGACCGAGACCGAGGTCGTCGTCGGCGACACCGCCTACGAGGTCGACTGCGTCGTCTTCGCCACCGGCTTCGAGGTCGGCATCTCCGGCGTGATGTCCGGCACGCTGCCCGTCGTCGGCCGCGACGGCCGCACGCTCCTGGAGGCGTGGGCCCGCGGCCCGCGCACCCTGCACGGATTCTCGACGCACGGCTTCCCGAACCTCTTCCACCTCAGCGGCATCCAGAACGCGAACTCGGTGAACTTCGCGCACATCCTGCTCGAGCAGGCCGAGCACATCGCCGCCGTCATCGCCCGCGGCCGCGAAGTCGGCGCCCGCTACCTCGAGCCCAGCGCCGAGGCGGAGGAGGCGTGGGTGCGCACCGTGCACGAGACCGCCCTCGACACCCGGGCGTTCCAGGCCGAGTGCACGCCCGGCTACTACAACGGCGAGGGCACCCGCTCCATCGGAGGCGCCAGCTACAGCCCCGGACCGATCGCCTTCCACCGCCTGCTGCGCGCCTGGCGCGAGGACGGCATGGGCGACGTGCTCGTCGGCGCGAGCGTCGGAGCCTCGCGATGAGGCGGCCGGCGATCGCCGTCCCGGTGCTGCTCGCCGGTGCACTGGCGGGCTGCACTGACCCGGGCGACCCCGGAGCCGCACCCGTGTCGGCGACTCCGTCGGTCGTCACCGCCGAGCGGGTGCTGCAGGTCACCGAGGTGCACGAGACGACCGGGATGACGCTGCTCGAGGGCCCGACCTTCGGCCCCGACGGCAGCCTGTACGTCGTCGACGTCACCGCCCCGCCCGGCGCTGGCAAGGTGCTCCGGATCGACCTCGACGAGGAGAGCGTCGAACCCGTCTGGACCGACGACGCCTCCGCGCTCACCTCCGCGCAGTTCCACCCCGGAGACGGGCGGCTCTACGTCACCGACTTCCTCAGCGGATCGATCCGGAGCATGACCGCCGAGGGCCAGGACGTCCGCGATGTCGTCACCGGCCCGATCGACGGCGTCCCGATGCAGCCGGACGACATCGCCTTCGGCGAGGACGGCGCCCTCTACGTCACCGACGCGGCCGGCGCCCAGGACCCGTACTGGGAGGCGTCGGGCCGCGTCGTCCGCGTCGACCCGGCGACCGGAGCGGCGACCGTGCTCGCGAGCGAACTGCCCTCACCGAACGGCATCGCCTTCTCGCCCGACCACGGCGAGCTGTGGGTCAGCCTCAACACCGGCAACCGCATCGACCGGTTCACCCTCGCCGAGGGCGGCACCGAGGTCGCGACAGCGTTCCCGGCGATCCACGCCTCACCCGGCGTCGGCCAGCTCGACTCGATCGCGGTCGACGCCGCCGGCAACCTCTACGTCGGCCTGCACAGCCGGCCGGAGATCCTCGTCTACGACGTCGAGGGCGCCCTGCAGCAGACCGTGACGGTGCCGGAGGGAGAAGGTGCCGGACTCAGCTCGGCGACCAACGTCGCCATCGAGCCGGGCACGACGCGGGCCTACGCGACCATCAGCGGCGACGACGGCGGCTTCGTCTACCGGTTCGACGCCCTCGCCGACGGCGTGCCGCAGTAGCGGCTCACGAACGACCACCGGCGTCCTCGTACCTGTCTCAGGCGACGAGGACGCCCGTCGGTCGGGCCGGAGCGGTCAGGCGCGCTCTGACCGCTCCGGCCCGACCGGCACTCCCTCGGTCACTCCGCCCTCGTTGACGGAGTCCACTCGGACCCACAGTTCGGTCCCGGCATTCAGCCCCCCGAGCTCGATGCTCGTCCCCTCGAGCACCGCACGGCTGCAATAGAGGCGGTCCGCGCGCGTTCCGTAGCGCACGACGTAGCTCCGAGCACGGTCGGCGGGTACCCACGCGACCTCGGCGGTCCGCGGATCCGACCGGTGGTACCGGGCGCTCGCAACGTCCGGCGCGTCCCCCGTGCCGACGCCGAAGACGCGGATTCCGCTGACCGCCACGGGACCGTCGAAGGGGAGCCGGTGCGCCCGGAGCCGGAGGAAGCGCAGGAATCCGTGCTCCGCCACCTCGATCAGCGCGTGAGGGGTGGCCCCGCCCGTCTCGCGACCGTCGTGGAGCACCACCCACTCGTCACCGTCCGCTGATGCTTCGAGCGTGTACTCGGCTGTGTCGTGAGAGCCGTAGATTCCCCTCCAGGTGTGCCCCTGATCCAGGCCCTTGGCCAGGTGCGGGGCGACCTCCGCCAGCCGATGGTCGGCGAGGTTGACCTGGACGGCGCGGACGTCCTTGGGCTCGCCGAGGTCGATCTCCAGCCACTCCCCGCGGCCTGCGCCGTCCGAGGCCCACCAGGTGCGGATGTCTTCGGTCGTCGCGAGGACCGGTTCGTGGCCGGTGGCGTAGGAGGACGCCCGTGCCGTCGCCCTCCCCGAGAGGAGCATCCATGCCGGGACCGCGTACTCGTCGAGGGTGACGGGTCCGTCCGGAATCGTCATCGGGTGGTCCGCGAAGCCCTGCTCGCAGTGCAGGACACCGTCCTCGTCGAAGGCGGCGGGGAAGACTCCGATCCGCCGCTCGAAGATGTCATTGACGCTGATGCGCATGGTGGCGGCGTGCCACCAGTTGCCGTGCTCGTCCTGAAGAGTGCTGCCGTGGCCGGCGCCCGTGACGAAGCCGCCGGGCTTGGAGGAGAAGGGGCTCTCGTCCGAGTAGGTGAACGGTCCGAGGGGGCTGCTCGCCGTGAGATAGCCGTCCGCGTAGGTGTTGTACTGCGTTCCCGGCGCGGCGTACTGCAGGTAGTAGGTGTCGCCGTGCCGGGTCATCCAGGCGCCCTCGATGTACGGGTCCGCGCTGATGAAGGCGGCCGCTCGGCGCTCCTCTTCGGTTCCCGGCTCCGGGATGCGGTGGTCTTCGCCGTTGCGCTCCCAGCCGCGGTGGCCGGCCTCCGCTGCGACGAGGTCGACGGGTTCGCCGATCGGCTCGAACGCCGCATCGATCTCGACTCCGCGGATCGGCTCCGTGCTGCCGCAGCCCCAGTAGAGGTAGACCCGGCCGTCGTCGTCCTGGAAGACGTTCGGATCCCAGAACGCGAATGTCCCTGGCGCGATCTCCTCGAAGTCGTCGGCGAGCGGATCGACGCTCCGGAAGAAAGGGGAGATCCCCGCCTTTCGGGAGGCGCAGACGATCAGCGCCTCGTCGACCACGCGCACGTCCGGCGCGTAGTCGTAGGGCGGGAGCTTCTCCGTCGCCTGATAGACCCACCGGGCGAGGTCGGCGGAGTGCCAGAAGCCGCGCGACATCGACGCGAACAGGTAGTAGCGACCCCGGTAGCGGACGAGCGATGGGTCGGCCGCCTCCCGGTGCACGCTGCGACGGGGTTCGCCGATCACGACTCCTCCCACGGAGCCGGTGAAGCGGACGTCCTGGTACCGGTACTCGAGGTCCAGCGGATTGCAGATGAGGCGGGACTGCGGTTGCCCGCTCACGTCTCCTCGCTTCTCAGATCGTCTGGCCGGCGTCGGCGAGCAGGGTGCTGCCGGTCATGATCGTGGCCAGGTCACTCGCGGCGAAGAGGACGACGCGCGCGATGTCGTCCGGAGTGCCGATCCGGCCGATCAGGCTGCTCGTCATCACCGGCATGTCCGGCGCCGGCCCGTCGCCGAGCGCCGCGGCTCCCGCGGCCGCGGCGGCCAGGTTGCCCTCCGTGGGGACGAAGGTCGGCGCGACGCCGAGCACGCGGATCCCCAGCGGGGCGAACTCGAGCGCCATCTGCTTGGTCATGCCCCGCACGGCGTGCTTCGAGCCCACGTAGGCCGCGAGTCCAGGCGCGGTGCCGCGGAAGCCGGCGGTCGAGACGATGTTGACGATCACGCCGCCGTCGGTCATCCGGCGGGCCGCCTCGCGGGAGCCGTGGAAGACACCGCGGGTGTTCACCGCGAAGACCTGCTCCCAGGTCTCGTCGGACATCTGCGTGACCGGGACGGCGGGGAAGATCCCGGCGTTGTTGACCCAGATGTCGATGCCGCCGAGCTCCGCCTCGACGCGCGCGGCCGCCTCGGCGACGGAGTCGGAGTCGGTCACGTCCATCCGCACCCCGAGGGCGCGCGAGCCGGCGGGCAGCCCCGAGGCCGCAGCTTCGGCCCGGCCCAGGTCGAGGTCGGCGACTGCGACATCGGCTCCGGCCTCGGCGAGCCGGGCGGCGATCGCCCGTCCGAGGCCCTGGGCGCCGCCGGTGACGACCGCGCGGCGGCCGGTCAGATCGAGCAGCTGCGCGACGGGGACGGCGGTCGCGTCGGCGAATGCGGCGCTCATCGGGCGACCTCCGCGACCAGCGCGTTCTGCGCGGCGACCCGGCCGAGCCAGGCGAGGCTGGGCTTGGGCGAGCGGACGAAGGTCTCGCGGTCGACAGCGATGAGGCCGAAGGTCGGCTCCCAGTGGCCCCACTCGAAGTTGTCGAGGAGGGACCAGTGCAGGTAGCCGCGCACGTCGACGCCCTCGTCGATGGTGTCGGCGAGGCCCTGCAGCGCCTCATCCGTGTAGCGGATGCGCTGGGTGTCGTCCGCGGTCGCGATGCCGTTCTCGGTGATGAGGACGGGGACGCCCTGCGTCACCTCCCAGGCGTGGCGCACTGCCATGGCGAGTGCGTCGGGGCGGTAGGCGGTGCCGACGAGGGTGTTGTCGGGGTGCGGCGGGTGCGGGACGAGGCCGCGTGCGTCCACCTCCTGGCTGGAGTAGGCCTGGACGCCGACGAAGTCGTCCCCGCGGCTGCCCTCCCAGTAGACGTCCTCCTTGCCGAGGCGGATCTCGAGCAGCTTCTCCTCGCCGCCCGGAGCGGCGGTCAGTGCGCCGGCGGCGATGGTCCAGCCGACCTTGGCCGAGGTGCGCTCGCGCACGATGGCGCGGGCGGCGTGGTGGATGCGGGTGAACATCCGGCCGAGCTCCGGGTCGGCGTAGGTGAGGAAGTCGCCGTGGGACGACTTCTCGCCGTCTCCGTCGCCCGTCGCCTCGACGGTCGGGCTCTGCCACTCGCCGCTGCCGGCCTCGCTGAGGCGGCGCATCGCGGTCATGATGGCGGCCTGCATGTTCGGCTCGTTCATGGTCACGACCCACTCGACGCCGTCGAGGATGGTCGTCGCCTCCGTGACGAAGCGCTCGAACAGCTCCGAGGCGTCCTGGGCGATCCAGCCGCCGTTCTCGGCGAACCACTGCGGGGTGGTGAAGTGCTGCAGGGTGACGACGGGGGTGACGCCGCGCTCGAAGCAGAACTCGATCATCCGGCGGTAGTGGGCGAGCTCGGCGCGGGAGAAGTGCCCGCGCACGGGCTCGATCCGCGACCACTCGAGGCTGAAGCGGTAGGCGGTGAGGCCGGCGTCCGCGAGCAGCGCGATGTCCTCGCGGTAGCGGTGGTAGCTGTCGCAGGCGTCGCCGGAGAGCTCCATGCCGGGCATCATCTGCTCGCGGGCCCACCAGTCGCTGTTCGTGTTGTTGCCCTCGATCTGGTGGCCGGCGGTGGCGGAGCCCCAGAGGAAGCCGTTCGGGAAAGCGGTCATGATCGTCCTTCGGTCTGCGCCGTCGCGAGCGCGGCGTCGTGGTCGGGTGCGTCGTGGTCGGGTGCGGAGGAGGTGGCGGGCAGCGGCCGGGCGGCGCGGGTCGCACCCGGGGTCAGGTGGAGCTCGTGCCCGTCGGGGAAGAGCAGCCGTCCGGTGGTGCCCTCCGGCAGGTCGACCTCGACGACCAGCTCGTCGCGCTCGCGGCGCCACTCCACGCGGAGGGTGCCCTGCGGTGACTCGTGGGTTCCGCGGGCCCAGTCGAGGTCCGGGCCGGGGACGGGCGCGACGACGACGGAGCGCCAGCCGATCGACTCCTCGTCCTGGCGCAGTCCGAGCAGGTGGCTGTGCAGGAAGCGGACGACCGCGCCCTTGCTGTAATGGTTGAGCGACTCGTGGGCCTGGCCCGCGTCGTCGATCCCCTCCCAGTCCTCCCAGACCGTGGTGGCGCCGCGGTCGAGCATGTGCAGCCAGGACGGCGCGGTGCGCCGGCCCAGCAGGGAGTAGGCGACGTCGGCGCGGCCCGCCTCGGTCAGCACCGGCAGCAGGTCGCCGGTGGAGAGGAAGCCGGTGCCGAGGTGGTCGTCTGCGGCGTGGACGAGGTCGACGAGTCGATCGGCGGCCGCGGCCCGCAGGTGCTCGGGGACGAGTCCGAAGGACAGCGCGCGGACGTAGGAGGCCTGCGAGTCGACGGAGGTGATCCCGTCCTCGCGGAGGTAGGCCGCCCGCCAGGCGTCGCGGATGCGCTCGGCCAGCGCGGCGTAGCGATCGGCGTCGGCGGTGCGGCCGAGCAGACCGGCGATCCGGGCGAGGGTCGCGGTCGAGCGGTGCAGGTAGGCGGTGCCCACCTCGCCCTTGTCGGCGGTGAACCAGGCCATCGGGTCGGCCTGCACCGGGTCGATCGGCCGGCCGTCGGCGTCGTGCTCGCGCGGCTCGATCCACTCGCCCCAGTGGAAGGTGCCGTCCCAGAGGAACTCCTCGAACCACTCCGGCTCGGGGGAGCGCTGCACCCGGACGTGGTGGCGCTTGGTGCGCGCCTGCTCCAGCGCCCACTCCACCCAGCGGATCATCGCCGCGACGTTCTCCTCGAGGACCAGCCGGTCGCCGGAGTCGCGGTACAGCTCCCAGGGCACGGCGACGATCGCGTCGCCCCAGCCGGCGGAGCCGGTCATCTGCGCGAACTGCTGGTCGACGTGGTGCTTGATGCGGCGGCCGTCGGGAGAGAAGTTCGTGATCCGGCCGTCGTCGAGCTGGTCGTCGCGGACGGAGCGCAGCCACTTGCGGGTGAAGCCGTGCACGTCGAAGAGGCGCGTCGCCGTCGAGACGAACACCTGGTAGTCGCCGGACCAGGCGAGCCGCTCGCGCGTCGGGCAGTCGGTCGGCACGTCGACGGCGTTGCCGCGGAAGCTCCACTCGGCGATCTCGTGCAGGCGGACCAGGTCGGGGTCGCTGCACGCGAAGGTGCCGGCGCTCTCCAGGTCGGTGTGCACGATCCGCATCGAGACGGTCGAGGGGTCGAACGGCGCGCCGTGGCGGGTGACCCGGGCGTACTGGAAGCCGTGCACGGTGTGCCGCGGCTCGAAGACCTCGGGGGTCGCCCCGGCGACGACCTCGTCGCGCTGGACGAACAGCGTCGCCGGCTCGCCGGGGCGATGGGAGTCGAGGTGCGCCGTGGAGAGGTCGCCGTCCGGGCCGCAGTGCTCGCCGAACTCGATGACGGTCCTGGTGCCCTCCGGTCCGAGCTCCTCGAGCCGGAGCCGACCGGACGCGTTCTGGCCGAAGTCGAGCACCCAGACTCCCGGCCGGATCTCGCGGGCGGCGACGGGCTCGCGGGCCTCGATCACGCGGACCGGCGGAGCGGGCGACCACTCGATCGCCGGGGCGTCGACGACGTCGACCAGGACGGGCCGTGCCTGCGCCTCGGCCGCACTGAGGTCGAGGGTCTGCCCGTCCATGAGACCGGCTCCGGTGATGCGGGAGGGTGCGCTGACCCAGGAGTCGCCGGTCCCGATCACTCGGTGACTGCCGTCGGCGAGCTCGAGGTGCAACTCGGCGCGGAAGCCGAGCGTCGCGCCCCACTCGGCGGGGACCCGGAAGGCGCCTACCTCGCACCGGTACCAGCCGTCGGAGAGCTCGACCTCGACGCGGTTCGCGCCGGCGCGCAGGGCGTCGGTCACGTCGGCCGCCTGGGCGTGGAGGGTGCGGTCGTAGGAGGTGGAGCCGGGGGAGAGCTCCACGGCGCCGACGCGGCTGCCGTTGATCGTCGCGGTGTACAGACCCAGCGCGGTCGAGTAGAGGCGCCCGCTGCGGACCTCCTGCTCGAGCTCGACGTCGACCGAGAGCAGGTGCGCGGGCCGCCGGCCGGCGGGGCCGTCCGCGTCCTCGTCGTCGGCGGCGGTCGGGGCGGGGGAGATCCACGGCGCAGTCCAGTCCTCGGCGAGCAGGCCCACCTCGAAGGCGGCCCAGCGCGACCATGCCGCGCCCAGCCGCTCCGCGCGGACCCGCCACTCGACCCGGCTGCGGCTGGGGAGGGCGGCCCACGGCCACTCGACGAAGGTCGAGGCGGTGGCGTGAGCGACGGGCAGCAGCCGGTCGTCGACGACGGCGTCGATCTCGTAGCGCTCGGCGGCGCCGCCGACGGGCAGCTTCCAGGAGAGTCGGGGCGAGCCGGTCGTGGTGGGCACGCGGTCTCCGCCGCTGTCGACCGACAGGGCGAAGGGAGCGGGTGGGACCTGCTCGTCGTGGGCGCTCATCGGACCGCCTTGACCTTGGCCGCGATCATCAGACCGCCGATCAGCGCGAAGGACGCGCCGACCAGGTAGAGCAGGGTGTAGTTCTTCTCGGCGCCGATCGCGCCGATGCTGATGATCGCCGCGGCGATCAGCGGAGCGACCGCGCTCGGGATCTTCTGCGCGAAGGCGACGACCGCCATGTAGCGGCCGGCCTCGCTCCGATCGGGGAGGATCGCGAAGATGATCGCCTGGTCGACGGTCGCGAAGATGGCGATCGCCAGCTGCATGAGCACCGCGCCGATGATCAGCTGCGGCAGCGACCACGCGAACGCCTCCGTGACGGCGCCGCCGACGAAGACGACGGCCGAGATCGCGACGAAGAGCCGGCGGCGCTTCAGCCGGTCGGAGAGGAACCCGCCGAGCAGCGCCCCACCCGTCGCGGCCACGACGCCGAGCATGCCGATGCTCGCCACGACTCCCGCGACCTCCCGGACGGGCAGGTCGAGGCGCTGCGCGTAGAAGAAGGTGCCGAACGTGGTGTTGAAGTAGAGGCCGATGAAGAAGATGAAGCGGCCGAGCCAGTTCCAGGAGAAATCGGGATAGCGGCGGACGTCGAAGCCGTAGCTGCGCACCACGGAGCCGAGGGTGACGGTCGCGCCGGCGGGCAGGGACGTCGAGCTGCCCTCCGGCTTGACGAAGGGGAACACCGCGATCAGGATCGCGCCGATCAGGCCGGGGATCGCGAAGACGAGGAGCGTGCTCGAGGACACGGCGTAGGCGATGCCGATGCCGAGGATGGGGGCGACCTGGTTCATCAGATTGGTCAGCGCCGAGACCTTGCCGCGCTGCGAGTCGGGCAGCTTGTCCGCCTGCAGCGTCTGCACGGCGGCCCCGGAGATCGACCAGCCGGCCATGCCGAGCACCCAGCCGCAGCCGACCAGGAGCAGGTTCGGAGCGAAGCCCATCAGCAGCAGGCCGGCGAGGCCGATGCCTGCGCCGAGGAAGAGGAACGGCGTGCGGCGGCCCCAGCGCGAGCGGGTCCGGTCGCTCCACAGCCCGACCAACGGGCTGATCAGCAGGTAGACGACCTGCGCAATGCCGGTGATGACGCCGAGCAGCTGCTCCTGCCCGGGCGCGAGCTCCGAGATCCGCAGCGCGATGCCGTAGGAGAGCGGCACCATCATCGCCATCGAGCCGCCGAAGCTGGCGAGCATCAGCCAGAGGATGTAGCTGCGGCTGACCGGCTTCTGCGCCTCGGCCGCGCCGGGGCTCGCCGCGTCGATCGGCGGCACCGCCCCGGGCTCGGCGGCCGGAGCGGCGGGGGACGTCCCGGCGCCGGCGGGGACGTGGACTTCGGGATCGTGCGTGGTCACCGAGACTCCTTCATCAGGTGGCGTGCGCCCGCGGCGTCGCGGGGACCGGAGCGTCGGTGCTCCGATGAATGGTGACCACCGTGGTCACCTTTCGAACTGTAACCAATATGGTTAGCTTTGACAAGCGACATCGGGAGTGAACTCCCTGCGACGGAGGAGGAGCCCGTGACGACCGAGACCGAGCAGACGAACGCGCCGCCCCGTGGCCGTCGAGGGCCCTACGCGTCCACCCCGGCGCGGAAGGCGGAGATCGTCCGGGCCGCGTCCGCGAGCTTCGCCGAGCACGGCTTCGAGCGGGCTTCGCTGCGCGACATCGCCTCCCGCGCGAACCTCACCCACGCCGCCCTGCTGCGCCACTTCGCCACCAAGGACGAGCTGCTCCTCGAGGCCCTCCGGCAGCGCGACGCCGACGACATCGCGCTCGCCGAGCGGATCCTCGCCTCCGAGCACGCGCCGGAGCAGGTGCTCTCGAGTGTCTTCGCGGAGGAGTTCGCGCACCCGGAGCAGCAGCGCAACTGGCTCGCGATCACGATCGCCGCCACGGACCCGGGGCACCCCGCGCACGACTTCTTCGTGCAGCGGCGCGACCGGGTGCGCGGCTACTTCTCCACCACCCGGCTCGCGGCGTCGGAGGACGGCGAGGAGGTCACCGCGGACGAGAAGATCACCCTGGTCCTGGCGATGATCGACGGTCTGCGCATCCAGTCGCTGCTCGACCCCGGTCGCCGCGCGCTGCCGCTGCTCGACGTGTTCCTGCGGCTCATCGCCTCACCCTGAGCGGACGACGGAGGAGCTCGATCCGCACGACCCGGAGATCGTGAGTCGGGAACATGAAGTAGCGCTCGTCCCCGTTGAGCGTGCGGCCGGGCCGCCACTGCCCGTCGACGAAGGTCTCCTCGGTCAGCGCGTCCCACTCGACGAGCTCTCCGGAGCGGGCGAAGCGGACGGAGGCGCCGCGAGCGGCGACGAGGAACTCGTCCCCGCCGAGATGGATCACGACGCCGTAGCCGGTGACGACCGCGGCGGAGTCGCCCGTACCCTCGCCGAACATGCCGCGAGTGTCGATCGGGCCGGAGACGGTGACGGAGTAGCCGCCCAGCTCGACCGTCTCGCTCGCGCCGGTGGCGAGCCGGAAGCCGTGGATCCGATGGTCGATCTGGGCGTCCGTGATGACGGACGACAGCGACTGCAGGACCTCGAACTCGCGGAAGAGCTCCCCGTGGTCGAGCACGTCCTCGATCCCGAAGACGTGGAAGCCGAGCGCCCCGTGGGCGCCGACAGCCACGCTCGCCAGGCCCGGCTCGGGGCGCGCCTCCGGGACGAGGATCGCGTTGCCCGCGACGTCGAACGAGGCGACCGCCCCCGCGAAGTCCTCGATGTAGATGTCCGGCGCCAGCAGCGCGAGCGCCGGTGCGCCGATCTGCCAGACGTCGATCATCCGAGCCACCGGTCCGCCGCTGGGGTACTGTCCGGGCAGCGCCGCATTCGGCTGCGGTCCGAGCCAGGCGTTGGTGAACATCGGCAGCGGGTACTCCCGTGCACCGAGGCCGGCGACGTGGTTCACGAACCGGCTGAAGGCCCAGGCCATGAAGACCTCGTCGGCCTCCCGGCCGGTGCCGAACACCTCCGCCCAGCTGCCGGAGGAGCGCGCGCCCTGCGCGGTCCACAGCTCGCGGAGCCACGGCTGCAGGGCGTCGCCGCGCTCGGCGAGCCCGTCGAGCAGTGCCGGCGGCACCGGAGCGGACCAGGCCGCCTCCGCGAGCGGACTGCGGTCGCGGCTGTCGCCGAGCAGGCCGACCTCGTTCTGCACCTGCACGGCGATCACGGTGTGCTCGGGATCGACCTCGCGCAGGTGCGCCATCAGCGCCGCGAAGGCGCGGGCGTCGGCGCGGAGCAGCTCCTCGCCGAAGACGCTGAGGATCGGCCCGTCGAGGCTGAAGCGGCCGGTCAGCGGGTTCTCCTCGTCGCGCTCGGCCCGCGGGAAGCGACCCTCGTCGCGGCGCACCCAGCTCGGCGCGTAGGACGACTCGGCGTTCTTGTACGAGCCGAACCAGATCAGGATCAGCCGGATGCCGCGGACCCGCGCCTGGGTGATCTGGTCGTCGACGGCGGTGAAGTCGAAGACGCCCTCCTCCGGCTCGACGAGCTGCCAGCTCGCGGCACCGATGACGGAGCGCACGCCGGCGGCGGCCAGGCGGTCCCAGACGGGAGCGAGATAGGCGGGGCTGGACGGGCTGGAGTTGTGCAGCTCACCGCCGAGGGCGAGGAAGGGCTCGCCGTCGACGATCAGCCGGGAGCGGGAGCCGTGGCGCTCGATCCTCGGCAGGGCATGGCCGGCGCTCACTGGACGGACCAGCCGCCGTCGGAGGCGAGGACGGCGCCGTTGATGTTCACGCCGTCGTCCGAGAGCAGGAAGCAGATCGACGCGGCGAGCTGCTCGGCGGTCGCGATCGTGGGGATCATCGCCTGGAAGGGCTGCAGCCGGGCGGAGCCCTGCTCGGACATGGTCGGCGGCATCGGGATGCCGGTGGCGACCCCGCCGGGAGCGACGGCGTTCACCCGGATCCCCTGCGGCCCGTACATGAAGGCGGCCGACCGGGTCAGGCCGAGGACGCCGTGCTTGGAGACGGTGTAGGCGTTGCCGGAGCTGTTCCCGCGCAGCGCCGCCTCGCTGGCGACATTGACCACCGAGCCCCGGCCGGCGCCGAGCATCGTCGGCAGCACGGCCCGCAGCACCTTGAAGGGTCCGGTCAGGTTGATCCCGATGACGCGGTCCCAGACGGCGTCGCTGGTCTCGTGTGCAGGGGAGAAGTCGTCGTTGATGCCGGCGACATTGGCGAGAGCGTCGATCCGGCCGTCCGCCGCGGCGACGATCGCATCGACATCCGCCTGCGCCGTGATGTCGGCGCGCACCGCGACGACTTCGAGACCGGAGTGGCTCGCCACCAGCTCGTCGAGCCGCTCCGCCGAGACGTCGACGGCGATGACGCGGCCGCCCTCGCGGGCGATCCGGGAGGCGGTGGCGCGGCCGATCCCGGAGGCGGCGCCGGTCACGACGACCGTGCGGCCGGTGAAGCGGCCGGGCGTCACCTGCTCGGCCCAGCCGGAGGGCTCGGCCTCCGCGGGGAGCACTCCGTCGTTCGCGGCGAGCACCAGCTCGTCGATGACCGACTGCGCCATCTGCCCGTTGCTGACGGCGACGAGCTGCTGCAGGGGGAGGCCGCGCAGCGGGGCGAGCATCTCCTCCTGGGCGCCGCTCTGCTCGAGCAGGGCGCGCACGAGCGGCCCGCCCTTCGGGTGGTCGAGCCATTCGCCGATCGTGCTGCCGGCGGTGACGGGGGCTGTCGTGCTCACGGTGTGCTCTTCTCTGATCGAGGGGACGACGGTCGAGGGGACGACGGTCACCAGTCGTGGACGGTGCCGTCGGCGAGGCGGTTGTAGGGGAGGTAGGCCTGCACGTAGGGGTACTTGCCCGCCTCGTCGACGTCGAGCTCGACGCCGAGACCGGGCTCGTCGCCGGGGTGCAGGAAGCCGTCGGTCCAGGTGAAGGACTGCTGGAACGTGGCGTTCGTCTTCGCGCCGTGCTGCATGTACTCCTGGATGCCGAAGTTGTGGATCGCCAGGCCCAGGTGCATCGCGGCGGCCATGCCCACGGGCGAGATGTCGGTCGGGCCGTGCATGCCGGACTTGATCTGGTACTGGGCCGCGTACTCGAGGGTCTTCTTCAGCGCGGTGATGCCGCCCATGTGCGTGACGGCGCCGCGAACGTAGTCGATGAGCTGCTCGCGGATGAGGTCCTTGAAGTCCCAGACGGTGTTGAAGATCTCGCCGATCGCGAGCGGCGTGGTGGTGTGCTGGCGGACCAGGCGCAGCGCCTCCTGGTTCTCGGCCGGCGTGCAGTCCTCGAGCCAGAACAGGTCGTACGGCTCGAGCGACTTGCCGAGCTTCGCGGCCTGGATCGGTGTCATCCGGTGGTGGCCGTCGTGCAGCAGCGGCAGCTCGGGGCCGAACTCGTTGCGCACCGCCTCGAACACGGTCGGCAGGTGGCGCAGGTAGGAGCGGGTGTCCCAGTCCTCCTCGGCCGGCAGGCCGCCGCGCTGGGCGGGCTCGTGGTCGTAGCGGACGCCCTTGTTCGCCTCGGCGGTTATGTTCGAGGCGATGCCGTAGATCGACTTCAGCCCCGGCACCGCGGTCTGCACGCGGATGGACCGGTAGCCCTGCTCCTGGTGCGAGCGGATGCTGTCGAACAGCTCGCTGTTCGTCTTGCCCGAGGCGTGCCCGTAGGCCATCAGCCCGGTGCGGGAGGCGCCGCCGAGCAGCTGGTAGACCGGCACGCCGGCGGCCTTGCCCTTGATGTCCCAGAGGGCCATGTCCACGGCGGCGATCGCGGCCATCGTCACCGGGCCGCGGCGCCAGTAGGCGGAGCGGTAGAGGAACTGCCAGGTGTCCTCGATGGTGGACGCGTCGCGACCGATCAGCAGCGGCACGACGTGCTCGCGCAGATAGGCGACGACGGCGAGCTCGCGGCCGTTGAGCGTCGCATCGCCGAGGCCGGTCAGGCCGTCGTCGGTGGTCAGCTTCAGGGTGACGAAGTTGCGGTCGGGACTGGTGACGATGACGTCGGCTCTGTCGATGCGCATGCGGCGGTCTCTCCGGTCTGGCCCGCGGGGAGCGCGTCGCAGGCGGTGCGGCGACGGCGCGGGCACGGACAGTGAAACAGATCGAACATCGAGTTGGCAAGCGGTTCCACTCCGCCCTGGGAAACGGCGGATCGACCTCGACACGGGATGCGGAGCAATCGGTTGACAAACGGTTGCCACCTCCGCAGACTGACCGCATGCTCTCCCCACAACGTCGTGATCCCGACCGGCTGCTCCCTGCCGACCCGCGGACCCGCGGAATCGCCCGCGGCCTCTACGAGGCCGTCGCGCAGGCCCCGATCATCTCCCCGCACGGTCATGTGCCCGTGGAGCTCCTCCGCGACGACCTCGCCTTCGAGGACCCGGTGGCCCTGCTGGTCGCGAAGGACCACTACGTGACCCGCCTCCTGCACGCGGCCGGAGTCGACTACGCCGCACTCGGCCTCGGCGGGCACCGGGCCGATCCCCGCGAGGTCTGGCGCATCCTCGGGGCGCACTGGCACCTCTTCGCCGGCACCGCCTCCGGCTACTGGCTCGAGGAGGAGCTGTCGCAGGTGCTCGGCGTCGACGCCGAGCTCGACACCGGGTCGGCGGACCGCCTCTACGACGCGATCACCGAGCGCCTGGCCGCCCCTGATTTCCGGCCCCGAGCGCTCTTCGAGCGCTTCGGCATCGAGGTGCTCGCGACTACAGACGACCCGCTCGACGATCTCGCCTCGCATGCCGCACTCGCCGGCACGCTCCCGGGCCGAGTCCTGCCGACCTTCCGGCCCGACCGCTACCTCGACCCTGACGCCGAGTGCTTCCGCGAGGACGTCGAGGCACTGCTCGGCCGCACCGGGAAGCCGACGACCTTCGCCGGCTATCTCGGCGCGCTCGAGGAGCGGCGCGCCCACTTCCGCGCCCACGGCGCCGTCTCGGCCGACCACGGGGTCGAGCAGCCCCTCGCCGTCGACCTCGACGCGGTCGAGGCGCAGTCGCTGTTCGCCTCCGTCGTCGCCGGCACCGCCACGGGGGAGGAGCGAGCGCTCTTCCGCGCGCACATGCTGCTCCAGATGGCCCGGATGAGCGTCGAGGACGGCCTGGTGATGACCGTCCACGCCGGGGTGCTGCGCAACCACAGCAGTAGCACCCGGCGTCGCTTCGGCCCGGACACCGGGCACGACCTCCCCGTCGCCACCGAGTACGTGAGGGGCCTGCGGCCGCTGCTCGAGCGCTTCGGCCTCGAGCGCGACTTCCACCTCGTGCTCTTCGCGGTCGACGAGACCGTCTACTCGCGCGAGATCGCCCCCCTGGCCGGCTTCTACCCGTCGGTCTATGTCGGCGCCCCGTGGTGGTTCCTCGACGCGCCCGACGCGATCGGCCGCTTCCGCTCCGCGGTCACCGAGACCGCCGGCTTCTCCCGCGGATCGGGCTTCATCGACGACACCCGCGCCTTCCTCTCCATCCCCGCCCGCCACGACACCGCGCGACGCGCCGACGCGGCCTTCCTCGCGCGGTTGGTCGCCGAGGGCCGCCTGACCGCCCGCGCCGCCGAGCGCATCCTCCTCGACGGTGTCGGGGACCAGCCCAGAAGGGTCTTCAAGCTGTGAGCACCACCACGACCACACCCGGCACTCGCCTCGTCCGCGCCGTTCCGGCGCCACCCGTCCGCATCGTCCACCTCGGGCTCGGCGCCTTCAGCCGATCGCACACCGCCTGGTACACCCAGGCGAGCGCGGACGGCGACGACTGGGGGATCGCCGCCTACACCGGCCGCAGCCGCGACCTCGCCGACCGGCTCACCCGGCAGGACGGGCTCTACACGCTCGTCGAGCGCGCGGAGGACGGCGACCGGGCCGAGGTGATCGGCAGCGTCGCCCGCGCGCACGCGGGCGACGATCTGCCGAGCCTGCTGCGCGACCTGTCCGCGCCGGAGACGGCGGTCGTCACGCTCACCATCACCGAGATCGGCTACCGGCTCGGCGCGGACGGCGGCCCCGACCTCGGGGATCCGCTGGTGCGCCGCGATCGCGACGAGCTCGCCGCCGTCGCCGGCGGCCGGCTGGCCCCGCAGGACGCGGCACCCGAGACCGCGGTCGGCCGCCTGCTGCTGGGGCTCGAGTCACGACGCCGAGCGGAGGGCGGACCGATCGCGATCGTCTCCTGCGACAACCTCCCCGACAACGGCGGCCGCCTCGCCCGCGGCGTCTCGGCCTGGGTCGAGGGGATCGCCCCGGAGCTCGCCGGCTGGCTCGACGCGCACGCCTCCTTCGTCGCCACCTCGATCGACCGCATCACCCCGCGGATCTCCGCCGAGGAGGACGCCGTGCTCCGCGCCCGCTACGGGGACGATGCCCCGGTGGTCGCCGAACCGTTCCACGACTGGGTGCTGAGCGGCCGCTTTCCGGTCGGCCGGCCGGCCTGGGAGAGCGCCGGCGCGCGCTTCGTCGACGACCTCGACCCGTGGGAGTCGCGCAAGCTCTGGCTCCTGAACGGCGCTCACACCCTGCTCGCCGCGCTCGGACGGCTGCGCGGTCACGAGACCGTCGCGGCGGCCGTCGCCGACCCGGTCTGCCGCGCCGCGGTCGACGCCCTCTGGGACGACGCGGCCACCGTGCTCCCCGCCGACCTCGGGATACCGGAGTACCGCGAGGCGCTCCTCGAGCGCTTCTCGAACCCCAGGATCGAGCACCGGCTGCAGCAGATCGGACAGGACACCGAGACCAAGCTCCGCCTGCGGATCGTGCCGGTCGCCGAGCTCGTGCTCGCCGCCGGCGGCCGGGCCGAGGGGAGCACCGCCGCGCTCGGAGCGTGCCTGGCCGGCCTGCGCCGCGGACTCGTCGGCGGCAGCCCGGCGGACGTCTCGGCGCGAGCGCTCGTCGAGGGCTCCTCGCCCGCGCTCCTCGACGGCGACATCCTGGAGCGGGTCGAGCAGGCCGCCTCGGCCTTCCCCGCATAACGAATCGACCACACTTCCCCACCGTCTTGGCAATCGATTGTCAAAACGGATCAGCCCTGCTTTACTAGCCGAACGGCCACCGAACACCGCCTCTGGCGCAACCGGTGTCCCACCCCGCTCATCCAAAGGAGTATGAACACCATGCCGATCCCCCTGCCCCGCCGCCGAGGCGCCGCCGCCCTCGCGCTCCTCGCCGCCAGCACCCTGGTCCTCACCGGCTGCACGAGTGACGCCGCCGAGCCCTCCACCGGGGGAGCGGCCGCCGCCGCCCCCGATCTCAAGGTCGCGGCCGTCTCGGCGCCGAACTCGCTCGATCCGGCTCAGCTGGTCGACGGTCAGCAGATGCTGGTCTGGGGCTCGGTGCTCGACACGCTCCTCGCCCGCGACAGCGCGACCGGCGAGCTCGTCCCGAACGCGGCGGAGAGCTGGGAGTACAACGAGGACGGCACGGAGCTCACCCTGAAGCTCCGCGAGGGGATGACCTTCAGCAACGGCGACCCCGTGACCGCCGAGTCCGTCGCCGCGACCATGCTCCGCAGCAAGAACACCCCCGGGATCGTCCAGCCGCGCTACGGCCTCGTCTCCGACGTCGCCGCCGAGGACGACCTCACGGTGAAGGTCTCCTTCACCGCGTACGACCCGCAGTTCGTCTGGCTCCTCGCCCTCGGCGCCGGCGCCGTCGGTGACGCCGAGACCCTCGACGACCCCTCGACCGCCACCGATCCGGTCGGCTCGGGCCCCTACACGCTCGACACGGCGGCGTCGGTCCCCGGCACCTCCTACGTCCTGAAGAAGCGCGAGGACTACTGGAACGCCGACGCCTACCCGTTCCCCTCGGTGACGGTCCGCGTGCTCCAGGACCCGACCGCCGCGTTCAACGCCCTCCAGGCCGGCGAGATCAACGCCGGCACCGTGCAGTCGCAGGTCTCCTCGCAGCTCGACGCCGGCCGCTTCACCATCACCGACACCAACGTCCAGGCGGTCGGCTACATCGGCATCCTCGACCGCGCCGGCACCACGAACCCGGCCCTCGGCGACGTCCGCGTGCGCCAGGCCATCAACTACGCGCTCGACCGCGAGGGCATCGTCAAGGGCATCTACGGCGGAATCGGCCAGCCGACCGAGCAGATCTTCAACCCCGCCGGCGAGGTCTACGACGAGTCGCTGGACGACACCTACGCCTACGACCCCGAGAAGGGCAAGGCGCTCGTCGAGGAGGCCGGCTTCACCGGCACCACCTTCAAGATCCCGAGCACCTTCCTCACGACCACGATCGAGTCGACGCTGTCGCAGGCGTTCACCGACATCGGGCTGGGCCTGGAGTGGGTCGCCGTCCCGCCGCAGCAGGCGCAGTCGGCACTGCAGTCCGGCGAGTTCGGGCTGAACTTCCAGATCACCGGCTTCAACTCCGACCCCGCCGACGCCTTCACGCACTACGGCGTCGACGGCGACCGCAACCCGCAGCACTTCACCGACCCGACCCTCGACGGTCTGTTCGCCACCCTGAACTCCACCGTCGACTTCGAGGCCGCCGTGCCCACCTACCAGGAGCTCAACGCCTACGCGGTCGAGCAGGCCTGGGAGGCGCCGATCCTGTTCATCGGCGGCAAGTGGGCCACCGCTGACGGCATCAGCATCGTCAACTACGGCGGCGCGCCCGCCACTGTCCGCACCTTCGCCTACGAAGGCTGACCGCCATGCGGGGGCGGCCGATGACGGCAGCCCCCGCCGGATGGGAATCAGATGATCCTCTACATCGCGAAGCGCCTCGGGGCGGGCGTCGTCCTCGCCCTCCTGGTCACCTTCATCACCTTCCTCCTGCTCAGCACGTCCTTCCGCGACGTGGCGAGCACGATCCTCGGCTCGTCCGCGACGCCCGAGAACGTCGCAGGCCTGATGGCCTCGAAGGGCTGGGACCGGCCGGTCCTCGTCCAGTACGTCGACTGGCTGCTGCACCTGCTGCGCGGCGACCTCGGCATCTCCGTCTACACCTCGCTGCCGGTCGGCCCGTCCGTTCTGCAGCGGCTGGCCGTGACGCTGTCGATCATCGTCCCGGCGCTGATCCTCACCGCGGTCATCGCCACCGCGCTCGGCGTGTGGGCCGCCTCCCGCGGCGGCATCGTCGACAAGATCGCCCAGGGCATCTCGCTCGTCGGCTACCTCGTTCCCGGCCTCCTGCTCGCGATCGGCCTGGTCGTGGTCTTCGCCGTCCAGCTGAAGTGGCTGCCCGCCACCGGCTTCACCCCGTTCGCGGAGAGCCCGGCCGGCTGGGCCCGCAGCATCGTCATCCCCGTCATCGTGCTGATGATCGGCGGCATCGCCGGTCTCGCCGCCCAGGTCCGCGGCCGGATGATCGACGAGCTCCGCCGCGACTACGTCCGCACCCTGCGCACCCGCGGCGTGCCGACCCGCGCGATCGTCCTCAAGCACGCCTTGCGCAACGCCGGCAGCCCGGCCCTGACCGTGCTGTCCCTCGAGTTCATCCAGATGTTCGGCGCCGCCCTGATCATCGAGAACGTCTTCGCCCTCCCCGGCTACGGCAGCTACGCGTTCAACGCCTCCCTGCAGGGGGACATCCCGGTCGTCCTGGGCATCGCGGCGTTCGGCGTCGCCCTGGTCATCGTGGTCAACCTCGTCACCGACCTGGCCAACGGCTGGCTCAACCCGAAAGCGAGAGTCCGATGACCCCGTCCGACGACAGCGCCCGCGCGGCCGGCCAGGCCGAGGGGCAGGCCGCCCCTCCGGCGCAGTCCACTCCCACCTCGCAGGCCGCGGGTGCCGGCCACGCCGACGCCGCTCCGCTCACCCGCGGGATCGCGATCCCGAGCACCGAGGGGCTGCAGACCATCGCGGCCGAGGTCCGCGCCGCGCGGACGCCGCTCTGGCGGCGGCTCCTGCGGGACCCGCAGGCGCTGATCACCTCCGTGCTCCTGCTCCTCGTCCTCCTCGTCGGCGTCCTCGCCCCGCTGCTCGCACCGATGGGAGCGAACGACTCGAGCCTCTCCGCGATCAACGCACCCGCCGGGACCCCGGGCTACCCGTTCGGAGCCGACGAATCCGGCCGCGACATCCTGAGCCGCATGATCCTCTCGACGCAGACCGCGGTCGTCGCCGGCCTGATCGGCGCCGGGGTGGCCCTCGTGATCGGAGTCGTGGCCGGCCTGATCGGCGGCTACTTCGGCCGCGTCACGCAGGCGACCACCGAGTGGGTCTTCAGCCTGATCATGACCTTCCCCGGGCTGCTCCTGCTGATCATCCTGATGCCGGTGACCGGCGGCGACTACCGCGCCACCATGCTGATCTTCGGCGTCCTGCTCTCGCCGGGCATCTACCGGATCGTGCGCAACCTCGTCCTCGGGGTGAAGAACGAGCTCTACGTCGACGCCGCCCGCGTCTCGGGGCTCGGCAACCTCCGCATCCTCGGCCGGCACGTGCTCTCCGTCGTCCGCGGACCGATCATCATCGCCGCCGCCTTCCTCTTCGGCTCGGCGATCGCCGTGCAGTCCGGCCTGGCGTTCCTCGGCGTCGGCTCCCTCGAGGTGCCCAGCTACGGTGCGATGATCGCGTCGGGCTTCCGCAACCTCTACATCGCGCCGACCCAGTTCCTCTGGCCCAGCATCGGCCTCGGCGTGATCACCGCGTCCCTCGTCCTGCTCGGCAACTCGCTCCGCGACGCGCTCGAGGGCTCGAAGCCCACGCCCGCGAAGATCGGCGGAGGGCAGCGGGTCGTCGCCGACGAGGCCGTCGACCGCGAGCGGGCCGCCCGCTCCCTGCTCGACATCCGCGACCTGGTCATCGCTTACCCGAGCCCCGACGGCACCCTCAACGAGGTCGTCCACGGCGTCTCCCTCACCGTCGCCCGCGGCGAGGTGATGGGACTGGTCGGCGAGTCCGGCTCCGGGAAGTCGCAGACCGCGTTCGCGACGCTCGGCGTCCTACCGAACGAGGCGGTGGTCGTCCGCGGCTCCATCCTCTTCGACGGCACCGAGCTGATCGGGCTCTCCGACGCCCAGATGCGCCCCCTCCGCGGCAAGGCGATCTCCTACATCCCGCAGGAGCCGATGTCCAACCTCGACCCCTCCTTCACCGTCGGCGCGCAGCTCGTCGAGGGCGCCCGCGCCGCGCTGGGCATCTCGAAGAAGGAGGCCCGATCGCGCGTCCTCGCGCTGCTCGCCCGGGTGGGCATCGCCGACCCCGAGAGCACCTTCCGCTCCTACCCGCACCAGATCTCCGGCGGAATGGCGCAGCGCGTCCTCATCGCCGGCGCCGTGGTCAGCCGCCCGAAGCTGCTGATCGCCGACGAGCCCACGACGGCCCTCGACGTGACTGTGCAGGCCGAGATCCTCGACCTGCTGCGCGACCTGCAGGACGAGCTCGACATGGCCGTGCTGCTGGTGACCCACAACTTCGGCGTCGTCGCCGACGTCTGCAACCGCATCGCCGTGATGCGCCGAGGCGAGATCGTCGAGCAGGGCGAGGTCGAGGCCGTCTTCGACGCCCCCGAGCACCCGTACACCGCGATGCTGCTCGACTCGATCCTCGACGAGGAGACGGTCAGAACCGACCCGCCGGTGACGGCGACGACCACCGGAGGTGCGGCGTGAGCCTGCTCGAGATCCGCGACCTGCGCGTCGCCTTCCCCGGCCGCGGCTTTCGCGCCAAGCCCGTCGAGGTGCTGCACGGCATCGACCTCGACGTCGCAGCGGGCGAGACCGTCGGCCTCGTCGGCGAGTCCGGCTCGGGCAAGACCACGATCGGCCGCGCCGTCCTCGGTCTCGTCCGGCCCTCCGCCGGAACCATCCGCTTCGACGGCAAGGAGATCGGCGGTCTGCGCGGCGCCGCGCGCCGCGCGATCGCGGACCAGATCCAGGTCGTCTTCCAGGACCCGTACACCTCGCTGAACCCGTCGATGACGATCGGCGAGATCCTCGCCGAGCCGCTCGTGGTCCAGGGCGCGACCGCCAAGGACGCCCGAGCCCGGGTGCGCACGCTGCTCGATCAGGTCCAGCTGCCGTCCGACGCTCTCGAGCGGCTGCCGCGCGAGTTCTCCGGCGGGCAGCGCCAGCGCGTCGCCATCGCCCGCGCGCTGGCCCCCGGCCCCCGCCTGATCGTCTGCGACGAGCCCGTCTCGGCGCTCGACCTCTCCACCCAGGCACGGGTGATGGAGCTCTTCGTCGAGATCCAGCGCGCCACCGGCGTCGCCTACCTCTTCGTCTCGCACGACCTCTCCGTCATCCGGCACATCAGCCACCGCGTCGCGGTGCTCTACCGCGGCGACCTGGTCGAGACGGGAGACGCACCCACGGTCACACTGACCCCCTCGCACCCGTACACCCAGCGGCTCTTGCTGGCGGCCCCGGTCGCCGACCCGCGCCGCCAGAACGCGCGCCGCGAGCAGCGCCGCATCACGCTCAAGGAGGCCTCATGACCGCGCTCGCCCTGCCCGGATTCCACCCTGACCCATCGATCTGCCGGGTGGGGGAGCAGTACTTCCTCATCACCTCCAGCTTCGAGTACTTCCCCGGCGTCCCGATCTTCACGAGCACCGACCTCGCGACCTGGACGCAGCTCGGCAGCGTCCTGGACCGGCCCTCGCAGCTCGACGTGCGCACCGGCATCGAGAACGCGAGCGGCGGAATCTACGCCCCCGCCCTGCGCCACCACGACGGCCGCTTCTGGATGGTCACCACGAACCTGCACGAGATCCGCGACGGACACCTGATCGTGCACGCCGAGGACCCGGCCGGCCCGTGGAGCGAGCCCGTCCGCACGACCGGGCTGCTCGGCATCGACCCCGATCTCTCCTGGGACGAGGACGGCGTCTGCCGGTTGACCTGGTCCGACGTCGTGAACGGCGGCATCTCCCAGGCAGTCGTCGATCCCTTCACCGGGGAGGTGCTCTCCGAGCCGACGGAGATCTGGCGCGGCACCGGCGGCGCACACGCCGAGGGGCCGCACGTCTTCTCCCGCGGCGGCCGGTGGTACCTGGTGGTCGCCGAGGGCGGGACGGCGCACGGCCACATGGTGACGATCGCGCGGGCGGACGCTCCCGACGGCCCGTACGAGTCGAACCCGGCGAACCCGATCCTCAGCCACCGCAGCACGACCGATCCCGTGCAGTCGACCGGTCACGCCGACCTCGTCGAGCTCGCCGACGGCGGCTGGGCGATCGTGCACCTCGGCACCCGCCCGCGCGGCTCCTTCCCGAAGTGGCACACCAACGGCCGCGAGACCTTCCTCTCCGGCATCGACTGGGTCGACGACTGGCCCGTCGTCGTCGAGGACCGGTTCGTACCGGCCGCCACCGCGGCCGACCTCGACGAGCGCTTCAGCGGTCCTTCGCTGGATCCGCGCTGGATCGCGCCGGGCGCGGTGCCCGCGTCGTTCGCGTCGCCGTCGGCCGAGGGCCTCCGGCTCCTGGCCGGCCGCGCACCGCAGTCCCCGGCCGCCGAGCGGCTGCTCGCGGTGCGCGCGACCGAGCAGACCTGGACCGCCTCCGTCGAGGGCGAGGGCGACCTCTCCCTGACGGTCCGGATCGACGACGAGCACCAGGCGATGGTGGAGCGCGTCGGCGGCGTCGTCCGCGCGCGCCTCGTCGTCGGGCCGCTCGACCAGGTCCTGGAGGAGCGCGAGGACCTGGGTGCGCTGGCGCACCTGGTCGCCCGCGCGGATCCCTTCGGCGGGCAGCCCGGCCAGCGGCAGGGTCCGGATCGGATCGTCCTCGGCGCCGAGGGCCCGGAGGGGTTCGTCGAGCTCGCGTCCTTCGACGGCCGGTACCTCTCGACCGAGGTCGCCGGCGGCTTCACCGGTCGGGTGATCGGCGTCGAGGCGCTGGGCGCCGACGCGCTGGTGACCCGGTTCACGCTCTCGGCCGCGTGAGGGGCACGACCGCATGAGGGGGAGCACCGCGACGCCGACGTCGCAGTCCGGCGTCGGCGCCGTGCAGAAGCCCCTCGGGCGGCTCGCGATCGCGCTGCTGGTCGCGGCGACGTTCGGCTCCGGCATGGCGATGATCGTGCCGATGGCCTACTCGCTCGCGGTGCGGCTCGAGGAGCTCGCCCCGGGCCGCCCGGACCTGCTCGGGGTGCTCCTCGGGGTCGGATCCGCGGCGACGCTGGTCGTCGCGCCGCTCACGGGCGTGCTCAGCGATCGCACCCGGTCGCGCTGGGGTCGCCGACGGCCGTTCACAGTCGCCGGCATCGCCCTCGGCGTCTCAGCGGTCCCGGTGCTCGTGACCGCGCCGACCGTCCCGGTCCTCGCGCTGGGCTGGGTACTGTCGACGGTCGGCTGGAACACGGCGGGCGCCTCGATCGGCAACTGGCAGGCCGACCGGCTGCCGCCTCAGCAGCGCGGCACCGTCTCCGGGCTCACCGGCCTCACGATGCAGATCTCACCGGTCCTCGGCATCCTGCTCGTCGGGACCGTTCGCTCGGAGACGCTCCTGGTCTTCGCTCTCCCGGCCGCCGTCGGCCTGCTGCTCGCCGGCGCGTTCGCGTGCTTGGCCGCTGACCCCGACAGCCGCGGCCCGGCGCCGGTCGACCGGATGACATTCCGCCGGATCCTCGGCAGCTACACCTTCGACCCGCGGGCGTTCCCCGACTTCACCTGGAACTGGATCGGCCGCTTCGTCTTCTTCCTCGGGCTGAGCCTCACCACCAGCTTCACCGTGTTCTTCTTCGCGCAGCGCCTCGACCTCGCGGTGCCGGACGTCGCGGGGGTGCTCGCGCTGACCTCGGCGCTGAGCATCGGCACGGCCCTCGCCGGCTCCCTCGGCGGCGGCTGGCTCAGCGATCGCACCGGAGTCCGGCGGCCGTTCGTCGTCGCGGGCGCCGCGCTGTTCGCCGCCGGCTCGATCGTCTCCGCCACGGCCGGCGCCCTCCCGGCGCTCCTGATCGGCTCGCTGCTCTCCTCCCTCGGCATCGCGCTGTTCTCCGCAGTCGGGCAGGCGCTCTCGCTCGATGTCCTCCCGCACCGGGAGACGCAGGCGGGTCGCTACACCGCGATCACGCTCTTCGCGCAGAAGATCCCGGGAGTGATCTCCCCGCTGGCCGCGCCGCTGGTGCTCGCACTCGGCGGCGGCGAGAACTTCACCGCCCTCTACCTCACGGCGGCAGCGCTCGCTCTGCTCGGCGGTGCGCTCATCGGAGTGACCGTCCGCCGTCCGACCCCCTGACACGTCCGGATCGCTCCGCGATCCCTCCGACTCCTCGACCACACTGAACCGCGTCGGCCCCGTGCCGACCCGAAGAGAGGCAAGCATGCTGAAGCCCCGTCCCACTCCCACCCGAGAGCTCGTCAACCTCGACGGCGTCTGGCGCTTCGCGCTCGACTCCCGCGTCGACGAGTCGCCCTGGTCCGCGACGCTGCGCACCCCGCTCGAGGCGGCCGTCCCCGCCTCCTACAACGACCTCTTCACCGACCCGGAGATCCGCAAGCACGTCGGCTGGGTCTACTACCAGCGCACCGTGCGCGTGCCGCGCGGCTGGGGCGAGGACGACATCCTGCTCCGCTTCGACGCGGCGACCCACGCCGCGAAGGTCTACGTCGACGACGAGCTCGTCGGCGAGCACGTCGGCGGGTACACGCCCTTCGACGTCGACATCACCGACCGCGTCGCCGCCGGCGGGGAGTTCCGCCTCACCGTCGCGGTGAGCGGCGACCTCACCAACGAGACCATCCCGCCCGGCCGGATCGACGTGACCGCGACCGGCAAGCGCAAGCAGACCTACTTCCACGACTTCTTCAACTACGCCGGACTCGCCCGCTCGGTCTGGCTGCACAGCCGGCCGAAGCGCCGCATCGACGACGTCGTCGTGGTGACCGGATTCGAGGGTACGACCGGCTCCGTCGACTACCGCGTCGAGTCGACCGGCGGAGCCGGCGTCCGGGTGCGCCTCGAGGACGCTAACGGCACCGTCGTCGCCAAGGGGGAGGGCGCGCAGGGGGTCCTCGAGATCGCCGATGTCGTGCTCTGGAAGCCCGGCGCCGCGTACCTCTACCAGCTGACCGTCGAGCTGCTCGACGGCGACGACGTCGTCGACAGCTACCCGCTCGCCGTCGGCGTCCGTACCGTCGAGGTGCGCGGGCACGAGTTCCTCATCAACGGCGAGCCCTTCTACTTCACCGGCTTCGGCAAGCACGAGGACACCCCGATCCGCGGCAAGGGCCACGACGACGCCTACCTCGTCCACGACTTCCAGCTGCTCGAGTGGATCGGCGCCAACTCGTTCCGCACGTCGCACTACCCCTACGCCGAGGAGGTCCTCGAGTTCGCCGACCGCCACGGCATCGTCGTGATCGACGAGACCGCCGCCGTCGGCCTGAACATGGGCGTCGTCGGCGGGATGAGCGGCACACCGCCCTTCCCGACCTTCTCCGACCAGTTCGCCAACGACAACACCCAGGCCGCGCACGCGCAGCACCTCCGCGAGCTGCTCGTCCGCGACCGCAACCACCCCTCCGTCGTGATGTGGAGCATCGCCAACGAGCCGGCCTCGAACGAGGAGGGCGCCCGCGAGTACTTCGAGCCGCTCGTGAAGCTCGCCCGCGAGCTCGACCCGACCCGCCCGCTCACCTACTCCCTGGTGATGTTCGCGACCTTCCAGAACGACAGGATCATCGACCTCTTCGACGTGATCAGCCTCAACCGCTACTACGGCTGGTACATCGCCGGCGGCGAGCTCGACGTGGCGCAGGCCTACCTGCAGGGCGACATCCAGGGCTGGATCGATCGCATCGACAAGCCGATCATGATGAGCGAGTACGGCGCCGACACCGAGCCCGGCCTGCACTCCGTCTGGGAGGACCGCGTCTGGACCGAGGAGTACCAGATCGCCTACCTCGAGGCCAACCACCGCGTCTTCGACCGCTTCCCCCAGTTCGTCGGTGAGCAGGTCTGGAACTTCGCCGACTTCGCCACCGACAACGGTCTGCACCGGGTCGACGGCAACAAGAAGGGCGTCTTCTCCCGCGACCGCAAGCCCAAGGCCGCCGCCTGGGCGCTGCGCAAGCGCTGGCGTGGGCTCGACGGTGCGAAGCCGTCCAGCGATGAGTAGCGAGGGCGGCGCCGACGCACCGCCGCTGCGCTGGGGGATCCTCGGCACCGGCCGCATCTCGGAGTCCTTCGTCCCCGACATCCGCGCGGCCGGCGGCGTCGTCGGCGCGGTGTGGGGGAGGCGCACCGAGACGGTCGAGGCCTTCGCCGCCGCGCACGGCGTCGCGCGCTCCACGACGGAACTGGACGCCCTGCTCGGCGATCCCGAGATCGACATCGTCTATGTCGCCACGCCGCCGGCCACCCACCTCGAGCTCGCCACCCGCGCGCTCGAGGCGGGCAAGCACGTCCTCGTCGAGAAGCCGATGACGACCAGCGCCGCCGACTCCGCGCGGCTCTTCGAGGTCGCCGCGGAGAACGACCGCTTCGTCATGGAGGCGATGTGGATGAAGTTCAATCCCCTCCACCTCGAGATCGCGCGCCAGATGCGCGACGGCGTCCTCGGAACGCCCGGCTACGTGCGCGGTGCCTTCGGGATGCCGTTCCCCGCCGGCGGCAGCCGCTGGCAGGCCGATCTCGGCGGCAGCACGGTGCTCGACCAGGGCATCTACCCGGTGACCCTCGCCGAGTGGCTGCTCGGCCCCGTGGTCTCGATCACGGCGACCGGAGCCGTGCGGGACGGCGTCGACGTGGCGGCGCAGATCGCGTTGGGACACCTCGACGGGGGGTCGTCCCAGCTGGCCTGCTCGGTCCTGGAGTTCCTCGACCCGTCCGCCTCGATCAGCGGTACCGCCGGCTGGATCGAGATCCCGGCGATGTTCTGGGCGGGCGACGTCGCCCGCGTGCACGCGGGCTCGCAGGGAGCGCTGTTCGGCGAGCCGATCCCGCTCCGGCGACCCCGAGAGGGCAACGGCTACTTGCCGATGATCCGATCGGTGGCGGCGACGGTCTCGGCGGGTCTCCTCGAGCATCCCGAGCACGATGCCGCGGCGACCCTCTCCGTGGCGCGGGTGCTCGACGAGATCCGCGGACAGGTCTTCGGGGAGGCTGTCCGATGACCGTCGCGGGGGGTGGTGCTGCGGCCGCGGTGCGCGGCGGGTTGGCGTCGCGCACGGTCAGCAGGGATGATCGCTCCATGCCCCTCGCCGCACCCCTCCGCCGGTCGACCGATGCCTGACGGGATCGCGGCCGAGATCCCCGCCGAGCTGGCGGCCCGCCTGCACCGGCGCGGGGGCGCGGCGACGATCTACGACATCGCGGAGCTGGCCGGCGTCGCCCCCTCCACCGTCTCGCGCGCTCTGTCGAAGCCGGGGCGGATCAGCGCGAAGACCGAGGCGCGCGTCCGCGCGGCGGCGGATCAGCTGAACTTCCGCTTCAACCCTATGGCTCGCGCCCTGCTATCCGGGCGGAGCCACACGCTCGCCCTCGTCGTCGCCGACATCACCAACCCCGTCGTCTTCGGCATCGTCCGCGGCGCCGAGCACGCCGCCAGTGCGGCGGGCTACACGCTCGTCATCGCCGAATCGCAGGAGTCCGGCGAGGCGGAGGCCGAGGCCATCGAACGGCTGATCCCGACCGTGGACGGCATCGTGCTGGCCACGACCCGCCTCTCCGACGAGCGGATCGTCAGCATCGCCGAGCGCAAGCCGGTCATCCTGATCAACCGCGCCGTCCCGGGGGTGCCGAGCATCCTTCCCGACGTGGAGAGCGGAGTCGGGGAGCTCCTCGAGCACCTGGCCGCGCTCGAGCACCGATCGATCGTCTACCTCTCGGGCCCGGACACCTCGTGGATCAGCGACCGGCGGTTCGAGCGCATGCTCGAGGACGCGGACCGACTCGGCTTCGCCCTGGTCGAGATCGGGCCGAACGCGCCGACGATCGACGGCGGGAAGGACGCCTTGAGGCGGGTCCTCGCCGCTCGGCCGACGGCGGTCATCGCCTTCAACGACCTCCTCGCCCTCGGACTGATGCAGGCGGCGGCGGGACAGGGGATCCGCGTGCCTGAGGAGCTCAGCGTCGCCGGTTTCGATGACATCTTCGGCAGCGAGCTGATCTCGCCGCCGCTGACGACCGTGCGCGCGCAGCTGGTCGAAGCGGGTCGGCGCGCCGTGGCCGACCTGCTCGCGGGCCTCGCGGGCGAGGCCATGAGCGACGCCCGGCCGACCCTCACCACCACTCTCGTCGTCCGGGGCTCGACGGCCATCGCTGCGCCGGAGAGGCCATAGGCCTTCCAAGGCCCTGGTCCGAGTAGCGCTTCGATATCGCAGCGAGGAGCTATGCGCGGCCATGCCGACGGCCCGAGCGCTCGGATTCTCTCCTCGGGCACCGAGGCCGCCGGCAGTGCAATGGCACCGATCCAGTGCGGATGCGGTGACCGTGCCTCGCCGTCCCTTCGACACGACGTCGAGTCGCCGCGAACGGATCGTGGAGACGGAGACGACCGGACTACGCCTGTGGACGGTGAACGCCTCGTCCCGGCCGCTGAATCACAGGGTCTCGTGCAGCCAGACCCGCATCTCGCCTCGCCCGCGGTTGGCCCAGTCGTAGTAGGGCGAGAAGACGAGCGTGGTCGGCGTCGTCTCCGGTTCGTCGACGCGGTACAAACCGTCGCCGGGGACCGTCCAGGCTGTTCCGTCGGCGGTGAGTCGCGCCGCATGGAGGTCTGAGAGCGCGGGCGCCTCGAGAACGGGCGTGTCGATGGCGAGGGCGCGCAGGTGGAGATCGGTTCCGTTGTCGGTCTCCTCGAGCGCGTAGATGAGGGGTCCGTGCGCGACGGCGACCTGGCCTGCGTGGTCGATGAGCCGGGGGTCGGGCCGGAGACGTCGCGGCGCGCGCGTGAGCAGCAGTTCGACCTCGTCTCCGTCGCGCCAGACGCGCGTCGCGGTGGCGTAGCCGTCCTCCGTCGCCGCATAGGTCTCACCGGCTTCGACGTCCGATCCGACGAGAGTGAGGACGGAGTGGGCCGACCAGCCGGGTACGCGGAGGGAGACTGAGAAGGGTCCCTCGGGGGCGCGATCGACGCGGATGCGCACGCGACCCGTGCCGAGGACGTCGGCGGCGACCGTCACTCTCGCGACGCTGCCGCCTGCAGGCACCTGCACTGACGCGGAGATCGCGAGGTGCACCACCAGCGCTCGGTCGCTGGTCGCGAAGGCGTAGGAGCCTAGCGAGGTGAGCAGGCGCGCGATGTTCGGTGGGCAGCAGGCGACCTCGAACCAGTCGTGTCGGCCGACGCCGCCTTGGCTGGCGAGGGGATTGTCGTAGAAGAAGCAGCGTCCGTCTCGGGAGAGTCCGGCGAGGACACCGTTATAGAGCGCGAGCTCCATGACGTCTCCGTAGCGGCGATGGCGTTCGAGGCGGAGCATGCGCTGCGCCCACATCATCAGCCCGATGGCCGCGCACGTCTCCGCGTACGCAGTCTCATCGGGGAGATCGAAGTCGGTCGTGAAGCCCTCGTTGACAGCGGAGGTGCCGATGCCTCCGGTGACGTACATGCGACGGGTGGTGAGGTGTGTCCAGAGCGTGCGGCACGCCTCGAGCAGCGAGTCGTCACCGCGCTCTCGAGCGAGGTCGGCCATCGCCGAGTAGAGGTACATCGCGCGGACCGCGTGTCCGACCGCCTCCGTCTGCTCGCGGACAGGAGCGTGGGCCTGCACGTACTCGCGTCGGCGGCCGGGGTGATCGGCGCCGGGGAAATGGTCGCCGAACCAGCCGGGCGTGCCGCGTCGCGCGGCCTCCTCGTCGAAGAAGTAGGGCTCTCGGCCCCGCTCCTCGACGAAGTACGAGGCGAGGTCGAGGTAGGAGTCGTCCTCTGTGGCGTGGGCGAGCTTGACCAGGGCGAGCTCGATCTCCTCGTGGCCGTCGTAGCCGCGGATCTGACCGGGGCCGCGGCCGAACGTGCGGCCGATCAGGTCGGCGTAGCGGCGGACGACGTCGAGCAGAGTGGTCTTCCCGGTCGCGGCGTGGTGCGCGACTCCCGCTTCGATGAGGTGGCCGGCGCAGTAGAGCTCGTGAGCGTCCCGGAGGTCCGTCCACCGCTCCTCCGGTGCGACGACCGTGAAGTAGGTGTTGAGGTAGCCGTCCGCCCCCTGGGCCGCCGCGAGGATCGCGATGACCGAGTCCAGTCGCGCGTCGAGCTCTGCATCCGGCACCGCGATGAGGCTGTAGCTGGCGGCCTCGATCCACTTCGCCACGTCACTGTCCCAGAAGATGTGGGGGACCGGGTCGCCCTCGCGGGGTTCGTTCTGAAGGGCGTGGAGGTGCCCGACGGTCTCGAGCTGGTGGTACTGGAACGGGATCGTCTCTCGCCGGACGGTCTCGATGCGGGGACTCCAGAAGGCGTCGTCGATGCTGACGTCGCGGAGGGGGACGGGGGCGCCTCCTGTGAGGGGAGTCGTGTCGTTCATGATGGTCAGCCCTTCAGAGCGCCGGAAGTGAAGCCGCGGACGTAATACCGCTGGAGGAGGAGGAAGAGGAACAGGCAGGGCAGCGCCGAGACGATGACGCCGGCCTGGAGGGCGCCGTAGTCGACCTGGCCGAGGCTGCCGCTGCGCAGGCTCACGAGGGCGACCGGCAGAGTGAAGCCGGATCCGCTCGTGAGGAAGATCAGGGGAGCGATGAACTCGTTCCAGGAGGCCAGGAACGCGTAGAGCGAGATCGTCACGACTCCGGGGACGACGCCGGGCAGTAGCACTCTGCGAAATGCGCCCATGCTCCCGCAGCCGTCGACGTAGGCGGCCTCGTCCAACTCGCGGGGGAGCGAGTCGAACGAGTTGCGCATCATGAAGAGGCTGAACGGCAGCTGCAGCATGATCATCACGAGTGCGAGGCCGACGAGGCTGTCCTGCAGCCCGAGCCAGCCGAGCAGCACGTAGAGCGGGATGAGGAGCGTGGCATACGGCACCATCAGGATCGCGAGGGTGAGGACGAAGAGGGCGTTCTTGCCGGGGAAGCGCAGCCTGGCGAACGCGTAGCCCCCAGGCACGGCGACCAGGAGCACGCCGATCACGGTCATGACGGCGAGCGCGGCCGTGTTGCCGAAGTAGGTGCCGAATCCGCTGCCGTAGTCGATGACACGGGTGTAGTTGGCGAAGCCGAATCCTCCGTCGGAGGAGGCGCCGCGCCCGGTCAGCGAGGATACGAGCGTCCAGAGGAGGGGGAGGAGGAAGACGAGGGCGATCGCGGCCGAGACGGTGTGACGCGCGGCGGAGGCGGTGGTGCTTCGGGAGGTCATCGTTCCTGTTTCAGACGGTGTTGTCACGTCGCAGCAGCGCGAACTGCACGAGGTTGAGGACGAGGAGGAAGCCCAGCACGATCAGCGAGAGCGCGGCAGCGGTTCCCAGGTCGTACTGCACGAACGCCTTGCGGTAGAGAGCGATCACCAGGGTCACGGTCGAGTTGTCGGGACCGCCGCTGGTGAGCACGTAGAACTGATCGAACGCCAGCACGCTCCCAGTGACCGAGAGGATCAGCATCAGCGCAATCGAAGGGCGCAGCAGCGGCACTGTCACCGAGACGAAGGTCCGCCATGGGCCGGCTCCGTCGACACGGGCGGCCTCGTAGACCTCGTCAGGAATCGCCTGGAGCCCGGTGAGCAGGATCAGCATGTAGAAGCCGGAGAACCGCCAGACGACCAGGACCACCGTCGACCAGAACGCGCCCTCCGGCGTCGCGACCCACGCGATGGGACCGATGCCGACAGCGGCCAGCAGATCGTTGAGTCCGCTGGACTGCTCGGTGTAGAGCCCGTAGAAGATGAGGGCGCTCGAGGAGATGCCGATGGCTGCCGGGATGAAGAACGCGGTCCGATAGAGGGCGGTTCCGGGCCGCGACTGCTGCACGAGCAGAGCGAGACCCAGCGCGACGAGGCTGAGAACGACGGTGGTGACGATCGTGTAGACGAGGGTGAAGATCGCGGCCTGCACGAAGAGCGGATCGGTCACCGCCGCGAAGTTGGCTCCACCGTTGGGCGAGGAGGCGCCGATCAGAGGCCACTTGCTCATCGCCATGACGGCGAGGAGGACGAGGGGGACGACGAAGACGACGCCGACGATGAGTGCGGTGGGCGTGGCGAAGAGCAGCCCGGTTCTGCGCTGATCGGCGAGGTGCTCGTTGACGCGCCGCGTCCGACGTGGTGGGCGAGCGAGTGCTGCGACGGGGGTCATGGTGATGCTCCTTCTCGGCGATGTGGACGAGGGATGGCCGGTGGGTCCTGAGGAGGACCCACCGGCTGCGCTCAGCCTCCGAGCGAGGACGAGATCGCGTCGTTGTCCGCAGAGCGCTTGGACGCATCCCCGAAGATCTGGTCGCGGAAGTACGCGGTCCAGGGTCCGTTCGCATCGTTGAAGGTGGAGCCGAAGGCGGCCGAGACCGGAGTCTCTCCGACGCTCACGAGCCGAGCGAGCTCGGCGACGTTCGGGTCGGCCGCCGAGTACTCGTTGTCCGCGAGGTCGGTGCGCGCGGGAAGGTTCCCGCCGGCGGCGATGACATCGATCTGCGCCTCGTCGCCGAGAGTCCAGGACAGGAAGTCCCAGGCTGCAGCGGCGTGCTCGCTGGTCGAGGAGATGCTCAGCGTGTCGCCGCCGACGAAGGTCGACTCACCGCCCGCTACTCCGGGAACGGGGGCGATTCCCACCTCGAGCGAGTCGCTCGCGGGGTAGGAGGCGTAGGCGGTGGCACCGAGGATCTGCCAACCGATCTTCCCGGTGCCGAAGGCGGTGCCGAACGTGGCGCCCGTCTCCGTCTGCGCGGCCTGCGGAGCGAGTCCGGCCTCCCAGGCGGCGCGGTACTGGGAGTACACGTCTCCCGCCGTGTCGGAGTCCAGGGTCGCCGAGGTGCCGCCGTCGCCGAGCACGTCCCCGCCGTCGGCCCAGATACTGGGCCAGGTGGTGAACAGCATGCAGCCGCCGCAGTTGCCGCCGAAGTAGAAGCCGTCGGTTCCGTCGCCGAGCGCATCGATCTTCGCCGCGGCGTCGAACCAGCCCTTGAGGTCGGTCGGCGGCGCATCAGGGTCCAGCCCAGCCTGGCGGAAGAGGACCTTGTTGTAGAAGATCGCTGAGAGATCGAGGTCGTGCGGGACGGCGTACTTCTTCCCGTCGGCCGACGTTCCCACCGCCATGTGACCAGGAGCGAGATCTCCAGCGAACGGGAGAGCGTCGATCTCCGCGGTGATGTCGCGGAACAAACCCTTCGCGACGTAGTCGGGCGTGTAGACGACATCGCTCGAGACGATGTCCGGGAGCTGGCCTGCACCCGCGGCGGTCGCCACCTTCTGCTGATAGGCGTCGAAGGGGACGACGGTCAGTTCGACCTGGTTCTCGTGCGTCTCGTTGTACTTGTCGACCAGGGCCTGGGTGAAGTCGCTCGTCGAGGAGCGCGTCCACATCTGGATCGTGGTGCCGTCGTCGACGGCCTCGACGGATCCGCCGGTCGAGGCGGCGGGCCCGCTCTGACAAGCGGTGAGCAGGACCGCGGTGGCGAGCAGGCCGACGCCGAGGGCGGTGGCGCGGCGGAGTGCAGGGGTCAGCACGGGATCTCCTTTGATCGCTGGGCTCAGGGCGGGGTGCCGAAAACGTTGTAGTGAAAGTACGTCCGAGTATCGCTATGGTCAAGAAGCAGTTACGAAAACCAACGAAAAGGATACGGATGATGCGAGTACGCATAGTCGACGTCGCGGCAGACCTCGGCGTCTCGATCTCGACCGTGTCCAAGGCGCTCACCGACAGTCCCGAGATCAGCTCCGAGACGCGGGCCCGCGTGCGAGCTCGGGCCGACGAGCTCGGTTACCGCCCCAACGGCGCCGCGCGACGGCTTCGGACGGGACGAATGCGGGCGATCGGCCTGCTCAGTCACGACAGCATCGGGCGCCAGAGCTTGCCGGTCCTGCTCGGGGCGGAGGAGGCGTTCGGAGTCGACCAGACCGCTGTTCTCCTCAGCGACGGCAGGGGCGATCCGGTCCGGGTGCAGCACCGGGTGCGGGCGTTCCTCGAGCACGGGATCGATGGGATCATCATGCTCGGCGGCAGCACCGACGAGCAGCCCTCTCTCGGAGAGGTCGGCGTGCCGGTGGTCTACGCGTACGGTCAGTCCTCGAGCCCCGAGGACTACTCCGTCGTCCCCGACGAAGCGGAAGGAGCAGCAGCCGCCGTCGAGCTCCTGGTCGGCTTGGGCCGGCGGGCCATCGGCCACATCACTGGTCCGACCTCCTACGCCGCCACCCAGCGACGCGCCGTGGCCGCCCAGAGGGTCCTCGCCTCCTACGGCCTCGCATTCTCCGGCGGCAAGCCGCTCTCCGGCGAATGGACCGAGCACTGGGGACGCGTCGCAGCGGACCTGCTGCTTCGACGAGCCCCCGAGACCGACGCGATCTTCTGCGGAAGCGACGTCATCGCGAGAGGAGTGCTTGACGCCGTCCAACGGCACGGTCGATCGGTCCCGAACGACATCGCCGTCATCGGGTTCGACAACTGGGAGTCCTGGGCGGCGGGCAGCAACCCGAGTCTCACCACGGTCGACATGCATCTCGGAACAGTCGGCCGGCGCGCAGCCGAGGCACTCGTCTCGGCCATCGAGAAGCACCCGAAGTCGGGCGTCCTCCTGACGGAGTGCTCCCTGGTCATCCGGCAGTCGACAGCGTGATCCCCGGCGTGAATGAGGACGCGCGGCAGCGTCCCGGCCGCCGATCGGTCGGCCGAGACGCTGCCGCCGGGGCTCAGCCCACCTGGGTGAGCGATGCACCCTCGCGGAAGCGGCGCACGCCCTCAGCACCCTCGACGACCGCGGCGGTGAGCTCCTCGACGGAGGTGTCCTCCTTGCGGACGTCGAGGATCTTGCGGCCGTGGTTCATCACGATGTGCCGGTCGCAGACCTGGTAGGCGTGGTGCAGGTTGTGGGTGACGAGGATGGAGCTCACGCCCTCCGTCTTGAGCTGGCGCAGGTAGTTCAGCAGCGCCTCCGTCGCCCGGACCGCGAGGGCCGAGGTCGGCTCGTCGAGGATGAGCAGGCTCCGCTTGAAGTGCACGGCCCGGGCGATGGCGACGGCCTGAGCCTGACCGCCGGAGAGCGAGGCGACGAGCTGACGTGAGCTCTTGATGCCCTCGATGGTGACGACCGTGTCGAGGATCTCGGTCGCGATCGCGTCCATCTCCTTCATCTTCATGAAGCCGAGGCGGTTGGTGATCTCGCGTCCCATGAAGATGTTGCGGCTGATCGACATCGTCGGCACGAGGGCCGAGTCCTGGAAGATCGTCTCCACGCCCAGCTCCTCGGTGACCGAGCGGTCGACCTTGGATTGCAGTGTCCCGTCCCAGGAGTAGTCGCCGGAGGTCATCGGGACGACTCCGGAGAGGATCTTCACCAGGGTGGACTTGCCGGCGCCGTTGTCGCCGAGCAGGCCCACCACCTCGCTCTTGCCGATGTCGAAGGAGACGTCGTTCAGGACGGTGTTCTGCCCGTACTTCTTGGTGATGCCCTCGACGCGCAGGAGGTAGTCGTCGATGTGCCCGGCGTTCGCCGCCTCGGTGAGGATCCCGGCGGTGGAGGCCTCGGTCATGACGCCTTTCCTTCCATGAGCTTGTTGAAGACGGCGGCCACGACGATGAGCAGGCCCACGAAGAGCTGCACGTAGAAGCCGGGGGCTTTGGCGAGGATGAGGCCGTTCTGGATGAGCTGGATGAGCGCGGCGCCGACGATCATGCCGGTGATGGAGCCGCGGCCGCCGTTGAGCGAGCAGCCGCCGACGACGGCGCCGGCGATCGCCAGCAGCGTGTAGTCCTGGGTCGTTCCGGGCTGCATCGCGCTGGTGCGGACGGAGATGAGGATGGCGGCGATGCCGACCATGAGGCCGAGCAGCGCGAAGGCGAGCAGCTTGACCCTGACCGGGTTGATCGAGATGGCCTTCGCCGCGGCAGCGTTCCCGCCGACGGCGAAGAGGTGGTTGCCGACCTTGTGGCGGTGCAGGAACACCCAGGCGACGACGCCGATGAGGATCATCCAGATCAGCTGCGAGCGGAAGAAGCCGAAGTCGCCGGCGAACAGGGTCTTCAGGCCGTCGTCGGAGGCGAGCACCGCCGGGGCGGTGCCGTTGACGAAGTAGCTGGCTCCGAGCCAGAAGAAGCCGAGCCCGAGGGTGGCGATGAAAGAGGGGATCTTCGTCGCGATGACGACCACGCCGTTGATCAGGGCGATGCTGACCGCGGCGGCGATCCCGACGAGGGCGCCGACGGGCCAGCCCGCCGATTCGGTGACGCGGATGAAGACGATGGCGGAGAAGCCGATGTTCGCGCCGAGCGAGAGGTCGAACTCGTCGGTGATCATCAGGATGCCGGCGCCGATCGAGAGGATCGCGTACACGGGGATCGACTGCGAGATCACGCCCGACAGGTTGCTCTCGGAGAGGAACGGGAAGGCGGTCGGGGCGATGAGGCTGGTGATCGAGAAGGCGAGGAAGACGGCAGCGGTGATGATGCCGATCTCGAGGGCGCCGCGGCCGCGCGTGTATCGGAGGTTCTCGCGGAACCGGTCGCCGCGGGTGACGGCGACGTTGTCGGCGAGGCGGCGGCCGGGCTGGGGCTGGTGGATGCCCTGGGTCGCGAGCGGTGCGACGAGGACGGGTTCGGGCGTGGACGGAGGTCTGACGGAGGAGGTCACGTGACTCGGCTCTCTGCGGGCGCGGGTGGGAGAAGAGGGAGGGGCGCCGCCGCGGGAGGGGGCCCGCGGCGGCAGCGGCATCAGTAGCGGATGCCCTGGAGGTCCTTCGCCTCGAGCAGGTCGACGTTGTCCTTCGTGATCAGACCGAGGCCGCCGGAGTTGATGTTGGCGGGGGAGAGGCCGAAGTCGAGGTTGAGGACGCCCTGCATCGCCGACTGGTAGCCCTGCACGTAGCCCTGCTGGTCGGCGGTCGCGAGGATGCGGCCGGACTTGATGCCGTCGACGACCTGAGTGGAGGTGTCGAAGCCGATGATCGGGATCGTGACGCCGGCGGCGTCCTCGGCGGCGACGGCGTTGCGGTGCGGGGTGCCGCCCAGCGGGACGACGGCCTTCGCGTTCGGGTGGGCGGTGAGCCAGGAGGTCATCGCGTCGAGGGCGTCGGCGTCGGTGCCGGTGGTGCGCAGGTACTCGCCCTGCACGTCGATGCCCGCTTCGTCGAGGGCGTCCTGGACGCCGCCGCCGCGCTGGATCGCGTAGTTCTGGTCGGGCTCCTCCGCGGCGAAGAGCACCTCGTCGCCGGCCTTGAGATCGACCTGGTCGATCAGGGCGTTCCCGACGATCGTGCCGACCTCGCGGAAGTCCTGGCCGACGAAGCCGGTGACGCAGTCGCTGGCAGAGTCGGGGGCGGGGACGTTGTAGGCGATGACCGTGATGCCGGCGTCGTGGGCGTCGCAGGCGACCTGGACCCACTTCTCGCCCTCGTTGAAGGGCATGAGGATCAGGGAGGGCTTGGTCGCGATCGCGGTGTTGACGAGGTCGACCATCTTGTCCGGGTCGCCATCGGCGGTCTGCGAGGTGAGGTCGAGGCCGCCGAGCTGCGCGGCGTCGGTCGCACCCTTCTCGATCTGAGCCCAGAAGACGTCGCTCGCGGGGTTGTAGTAGGTGAAGAAGTAGGCGTTGCGGTTCTCCGCCCGGCTGCCGAGTCCGTCCGAGAGTCCGCCCGCGGAATCCGTGGTGGCCGCTCCGCCGCCGGTGCAGGCGGTGAGGAGGAGGGCTGCAGAGGCGGTGAGCGCGAGTGCGCCGGTGATCCGCGTCGTTGTCGAGAGTGTCACTTCGTCGTGTCCCTTCGGGTTCACCGAGCGGATCGCGTCCGCTCGGTGGTGGCGTCGTCGCCGGAGCCAAAAGTAGGACCGACGCGGTCATGCGTCAACAGATTGTCCGGACATTTGCTCGTCGTGACAGAATCGTCTCCAAGCAGACCTTCTCGGATGACCTGAGACCCCTTACCTGTCCGGTGAAGAGGACAGGTGACCGAAGAGGGGGACGTCGACCGCCCCGGCGGCGAGAGCGCGGGTCCGGGCGAGCCTCACCCGCGATGCCACCCACCACGTCCTCGAGAATCCGATCGTCTCGCCGGTCGACGCGAGGCTGCTCCGGGCGGTGATGACGATCAGCTGCGCGAGCACCGGCGCGTGGAGCGCGGCGGCCTGCTCCTGCGACGCCTCCTCGAGATCGAGGACGCCGTACTCCAGAACGCGCTCGTCCTCCCCGATCGGGAGGACGGCACCCCGATCGGTGATCCACGCGTCGGTCATGCCGACGGGTGCGCCGTCGACCGAATGCAGCCGGCGGACCATGGGTCGCGCTGCACGCGCAGCCGCGGGGTCGAGGAGCGCGACGGAGGTGGGGGGCGCACCTTCCGGGCTCGGTCCGGACGCGTTCTCGGTCCGCGCCACGCGGCCGGCCGCGAGGACCTGCTCTCGCCAGGGCAGGGAGAGGTCCAGGTGCACCCGCGTATCCCGCCGCGTTCCGGCGTACGTCCCGGAGCCGGGCTTGGTGATCACTCGATCCTGGGCGACGAGCTCCGCGATCGCCCGCCGCACGGTGATGCGACTCACCTCGTACTGCGCGACCAGCGCAGACTCCGCGGGCAGCGGGGTCCCCGGCGGGAACTCGCCGGTGTCGAGCCGTCGGCGCAGGTCGCGCAGAACCTGACCCCAGGCAGTGAGTGCAGAGCCTCGCTCGACCGGAACGACCGGTGCCATCAGAACCGCGAGTGCGCCGTCACGAGCCGACGGGAGCGGAGCGGGGCACCGCCAGCTCGCCGGTGAGGTACTGCGCCGCACCGAAGCCGAAGGACCAGTCCTGCGGGCCGTTCTCGACGTAGCCGATGAACACGTTGCTGCCAGCGACGCCCACCCCGGCGAGACGCTCGGCGATCCGCGCATAGAGGGCCTGCTTGATCTCATCCGAGCGACCGCGCTGGGTGAAGACGTGGACGACGACGACGTCGTCCGCCTCCCGCTCGAAGCCGAGCCCGGCGTCCTCGGCGATGATCTCGCCCGCGTCGTGCTGGGTGACGATCTGGAACCGGTCGCGCGGCGGGATGCCGTAGACCTCGACGATCGCGGTGTGGATCGCGTCGGCGAGGGCGCGGACACCCTCGGGGGTGCGGCCGCGGGTGAGGTCGATGCGCACGAGAGGCATAGGGGCTCCTTTTGGTAAGAATGTCCTTACATGTTATCGCACCTCGCGAAACAAGAACAGCGCGAGCAAGGGGAGAGTCCCCCTTGCTCGCGCTGACCGTGGTGACGGGAGCCGCGCGCTCGGCCCAGTGGCATCAGCTCCGAGCGGCGGAGATCAGCTCGGAGATCCGTGCCAGTTGCGCCCGCGACGTCTCCTCGGCCGTCTCGTCCTCGGCGAAGACGTTCGAGACCAGGATCGACTCCTCGCGATCGAGGAAGCCGTTCGCCGCCAGGGCGGAGAAGAGCTGCGTCCAGTCGACGTCGCCGTCGCCGATCGCGAGGTGCTGATGGATCCGGGCGGCGTTGCCGGGCGGGTTGGAGATGTACCGCAGGCCGTGCGAGCGGTGGTGGTCGAAGGTGTCGGCCGCGAAGACCGCGCCCAGCCGGTCGCCCGCCGCCGCCACGATCCCCTCGGCGTCGCCGCCCGGGCCGCCCAGGTGGAAGCTGTGCGCGCCGACGTAGACGAAGCCGATCGCGGGGGAGTTCACCCCGCGCAGCACCCGCAGAGCCTCCCGGCCCTCCTCGACGAAGTCGTCCGGGTGCGGATCGAAGTTCATCCGCACACCCTCGCGCTCGAGTATCGGCACGAGCTCCTCCATCGAGCGGTGGAAGGAGTTCTCGGAGTCCTCCTGCGCCTCGGGCCGGCCGCTGAACTCGGTGTTGATCACCGGCACCCCCAGCTCGACCGCGATCTCGATCACGCGCTTGGCGTGACTCACCGCGTGCTGGCGCAGCGACTCGTCGGGGGAGGACCAGCGCAGCACCGGCTGCAGCGCGCAGATGCCGATGCCGGCGTCCGACACCGCCTTCTTCAGGGCGCCGACCAGCTCGTCGTCGGCGCGGGCGCGCCGGTGGAACGGGATGAAGTCGGGATGCGGGGTGAGCTGCAGCCACTCATAGCCGAGGTCGGCGACGAGCCGCGGGAACTCGAGCAGCTCGTGCGTGCTGTGGAAGGGGGTGGGGTCGAGGGCGATCTTCACCATGGTCCGATCCTCAGGCGTAGAAGGCGGGCTGGGCGATGTACTCGACGGACTCGAGCGTGCCGTTCGTGATCGCGCGGACGCCGGCCTCGGCGGCGACCGTGGCGAGGTAGCCCTCCCAGGCGGAGGGTCCGCCGATGCGTCCCGCCCGCGCGGCGTCGACCCAGGCCTGGAACTCCGCGTCGTAGGCGGCGCTGAAGCGCTCCTTGAACGACGGGTTCTCGGCCTGCGAGATCGTGCCGGCGAAGCGGCGGACCAGTCCGCGGGTGGCGCCGATGTTCGCGATGCCCTGCTCGAAGACCGCCTCGGTGGTCACCTCGTAGCCGAAGCGCACGTTCACGTTCATCTCGACGTCCGCGAGGATCCCGGACTCGGTGTAGAGCAGTGCGAGGATCGGGTCGTTGAAGCCCTCGGCGTTCAGCGAGTTGCGCTTGAGGTTCTTCACCTCGATGCCGACGATCTTCTCTCCGGTGAGGAAGTTGACGATGTCGATCTCGTGGACGACGGAGTCGCTGATCAGCATCGTGTTCCGGTAGCTGTCCGGGACGGCCGCGTTGCGGTGGCGGTGGTGCGTGCCGAGCAGCGCGCCCAGCTCGCCGCCGCGGATCAGCTCCTGCAGCTGGATGTACTCGTCGTCGAAGCGGCGCATGAAGCCGACCTGGATGTGCGGGCGGTCGAGCTTCTGCTCGGCCTCGAGGATGCGCAGGGCGTCCTCGGAGTCCTCGGTCAGCGGCTTCTCGCAGAGGATCGCGAGCTTCGCCTCGAGCGCCGGCAGCAGCACCGGCACGTGGTACGGACCGGGGGTGGCGATCACGACGGCGTCGATGAGGTCGCGGTCGATGGCCTCCTCGATCGTGGCGACGCCGACCGAGCCGGGCGCGAGGGCGGCCGCGGCCTGGGCCCGCTCCTCGAACGGCTCGACGATCGCGGTGACGGTCGCGTTCGAGATCTTCTGGGTGATGCGGCGGACGTGGTCCGCGCCCATCATGCCGGCGCCGACGACGGCGACGCGGAGGTCGCTGGTGATCGCGGGAGCGGCGGTGGCGGAGGTGTCGGTGAGGGTCATGGTCTGGTTCTCCTTGGGAACGGGGGATGCCGGCGTCAGCGGACGCGGGCCATCGCGGTGCAGCCGAAGATGTGGCGGAAGGTGCGCTCGGCGATCGGGCCGGGCAGGTCGATGTCCACGCCGAACATGTCCTGCTCGACGATCGCGAAGATCTCGGGGTCGATCTTCGCGACCGCCTCGATGATCGGCGCGAAGGCGGGCACGCCGTGCGGCGGCTCCGTCATGACTCCCTGCGCCACGGCCGTGGCGAACGGGGTGTCGTTCTTGAGCGCCGCGGCGAGGATGTCGGGCTCGACCTGCTTGAGGTGCAGGTAGCCGATCCGCTCCGGGAACTCTTCGATCAGCTTCACGTTGTCGCCGAGGTAGTAGGCGAAGTGGCCGGTGTCGAGGCAGAGGTTCGTGTACGCCGCATCGGTCTCGGCGAGGAAGCGCTCGACCTCGCGGTAGGTGCCCACGTGGCTATCGGCGTGCGAGTGGAACTGCTGCTTCATCCCGAACTCCTCGAGCAGCGCCTTGCCGAGCTGGTCGTGGCCCTTCGCCAGCTTCGCCCACTGCTCGTCGTCGAGTGTGCGCGACTCGAGGACCTCGGTCGTCGCGTCGGACCGCCAGAGGTCCGGGATCACGACGAGGTGCTCGGCACCCAGCTTCGAGGCCAGGCCGGCGACGTCGAGCGCCTGGTCCCAGGCACGCTTCCACTGGTCCTCGCCCTTGTGGAATCCCGTGAAGACCGTCCCCGCCGAGAGCTTGAGCCCGCGCGAGCCGAGCTCGTCCTGCAGCTCGTGCGGATCGGTCGGCAGGTAGCCGAACGGACCGAGCTCGATCCATTCGTAGCCCGCCGCCACGACCTCGTCGAGGAAGCGGCGCCAGGGGATCTGGCCCGGGTGATCGGGGAACCACACGCCCCAGGAGTCGGGGGCGGTGCCGATGCGGAGACCCTGCGCGGATCCGGGGGTGGTCGAGTCGGTGCTCATGGAACGACGGTGTCCTTCTGGTCGGTTCTGGTAGGGCGGAAGTGGTCGGCTCAGCCGAGCAGGGGGCGCTGGAGTCGGCGCTGCTCGACGTACTCGGCGCGGGCGCTGATCGTCGCGTCGAGGGTCGCGACCTCCGAGACGGGGACGTCCCACCAGCCCTCGCCGTCGGGAGCGTAGAGCAGCGGGTCGCTGTGGATGTGGATCAGCGTGGTGGTGTCGGACGCCTTCGCGGCCGTGACCGCCGCGCGCAGGTCGGCGATCGCGTCCGGTCCGGGCTGGACCTCGATCGTGTCGACGCCGTAGCTGCGCGCGTTGGCGGCGAGGTCGACCGGGAGGACGTCGTTCCCCTGGAACAGTCCGCGCTCGTCCTTGTAGCGGTACCAGGTGCCGAAGCGCTCGGAGCCGACGGTCTCGGAGAGGTGCCCGATCGAGGCGTAGCCGTGGTTCTGGATCAGCACCACGATGATCTTCAGCCCCTCGGCCACCGCGGTGACCAGCTCGGTGTGCAGCATCAGGTAGGAGCCGTCGCCGACCATCACGATGGCGTCGCGGTCAGGAGCGGCGCGGCGCACGCCGAGTCCGCCGGCGATCTCGTAGCCCATGCAGGAGAAGGCGTACTCGACGTGGTAGCCGAGGCTGTCGCGCACCCGCCACAGCTTGTGCAGGTCACCGGGCAGCGAGCCGGCGGCCTGGATGACGACGTCGCGCGGGTCGCTGGCCGACTGCACGGCGTGGATGATCTCGGTCTGGCCGGGCAGGTCGAGACCGGAGGGCTCGAAGGCGCGGTCGACCGCGGTGTCCCAGGTGCGCTTCTCCGCGGCCGCCGTGCCGGCCCAGTCCTCGCCGACCTGCCAGCCCTCGAGCGCCGGGAGCAGCGCCTCGAGCGCCTCGCGGGCGTCGGCGATGACGGGCAGCTGCGAGCCGTGCTTGTAGGCGTCGAACGAGGCGACGTTGATGTTCACGAACGTGACATCCGGGTTCTGGAACGCGGTGCGGCTCGCGGTGGTGAAGTCGGAGTAGCGGGTGCCGATCCCGATGACGACGTCCGCCTCGGCCGCGAGGCGGTTGGCGGCGGTGGTGCCGGTCGCGCCGATGCCGCCGAGGTACTGCGGGTGGTCCCAGTTCAGGGAGCCGCCGCCGGCCTGCGAGGTGCCGACCGGGATCCCGGTGGCCTCGACGAGCGCGCGGAGGGCGTCCTCGGCGCCGGAGTAGATCACGCCGCCGCCCGCGACGACGATCGGGTTCCGCGCGGAGCGGATCGCCGCGACCGCGCGGGCGAGCGGGCCCTTCTCGGGGAGGGGCCGGCGCACGTGCCACTCGCGCGGCGCGAGGAACTCCTCGGGCACGTCGAGCGTCTCGGCCTGGACGTCCTCGGGGAGCGCGATCGTGACTGCGCCGGTCTCGGCCGGGTCGGTCAGCACGCGCATCGCGGCGAGGGCGATCGAGAACAGCTTCTCGGGGCGGTCGACCCGGTCGAAGAACCGCGAGAGCGGGCGGAACGCGTCGGTGACCTGGACGCTCGTGTCGTGCGGCAGCTCGATCTGCTGCAGCACCGGATCCGCGACCCGGGTGGCGAAGGTGTCGCTGGGCAGCAGCAGCGCGGGGAGGCGATTCGTGGTGGCGAGCGCGGCTCCCGTCAGCATGTTGGCGGCGCCCGGTCCGACGGACGCCGCGCTGGCGAAGGTGGAGCGCCGGCGGCGCATCCGCGCCCAGCCGACGGACTGGTGCACCATCGCCTGCTCGTTGCGGGCCTGGTGATAGGGCATCGCACCCGGCTGCTCGACCTCGAACTGCTTCAGCGCCTGGCCGATCCCGGCGACGTTGCCGTGGCCGAAGATGCCGAAGGTCCCGGCGATGGTGCGCTCGCGGTGCTCGCCGTCGACGGTCCACTGATTCGCGAGGAACTCGATCAGGGCCTGGCTGACGGTCATCCGCCTGGTGGTGCTCATGTCGGTGCTGTCCTTCTTCGTCGGAGGTCCGCGTCAGCGGGAGGTGTCGGGGCCGTAGGGGAGCCGGGGATCGATGTCCTGACCGTCCCAGGTCGCTCGGATCCAGCCGTGCGCCGGGTCGTCGGAGATGTTCCAGACCCGGTCGGGGTCGGGTCCGGCCATCACGTTCAGGTAGTAGAGGTCGTAGCCGGGAGCGGCGACGCACGGGCCGTGCCAGCCGTAGGGCAGCAGGGCGATGTCGCCGGTCCGCACCTCGGCCAGGACGTCGATCTCGCCGGCCGGCGACGAGTAGGTGCGGAGGAAGCCGAACGGGTCCGCCTGGGCGGGGGCGTCGAGTCCCTTTGAGACCGCCGTCTCGAAGTAGTAGATCTCCTCGAGCCGCGACTCCTGCCCGGGGATGAGCTCGTCGTGCTTGTGCGGCGGGTAGCTCGACCAGTTCTCGGCCGGAGTGATCACCTCGCAGACGATGAAGCGGCCAGCCGCGAGAACCTGCGGGGTGCCGAAGTTGTGCACCTGCCGGCTGGAGCGGCCGGCGCCCCGCAGCTCGACCGGGACCTCGTCGCGCAGGATGTGGCGGCTCGGGTGCACGTCCTCGGCCGGAGCCTCGGCCACGGCGACGCGCCCCTGCCCCTCGAGCGTCGCGGAGGCGAGGCTCGAGAGGTAGAGGACATCGCTCGGGCCGTCGAAGACCGAAGCCCGACCCTCCAGCAGGGTGGTCTCCGACGGGCCCGAGCTCTGGTGCCGGACCGTGAACGATCCGGACAGGGGGACGACGAGGCGCTCGACGCCCTCGGCGGGCAGCGCGAGCTCGACGCCGGGCGCGAGATCGGCGATCCGGAGGCCGGTGTGCTGCCACCCAGGCACGCTGTCGTCGACGACGGACTCCCATCCGTCGCGCGGAAGAGTCCCCTTCGGGAACACCCACTCGTTCTGCGTGGTCATCTGCGACCTTCCGTCGTCGTGGTGATGTGTGCTGATGGGGTGGGTCTCGATACGCCGCCTGCGGCGGCTACTCGACCCGCATGGGCCGGCGGCCTCTCGGCCGACGGTGGGTGGGTCTCGATACGCCGCCTGCGGCGGCTACTCGACCAGCATGCAAGCGATGCGCCGTTGCGCGGCCGGCATGCAAGCGATGCGCCGTTGCGCGGCCGGCATGCGGAGAGGTGGCCCGATTCCTGCTGATCGAGTAGGACGCGGAGCGTCCGTATCGAGATCCACCCCTCCTGGTGGCGGACCTCAGTTCTGCGGGAAGCCGAGGTTGATGCCGCCGTGGCTCGGGTCCAGCCAGCGCGACGTGATCGCCTTCTGCTGCGTGAAGAAGCGCACGCCCTCCGCGCCGTGGGCCTTGGTGTCGCCGAACAGCGACGACTTCCAGCCGCCGAACGAGAACGTCGCCACGGGCACCGGGATCGGCACGTTGATGCCGATCATCCCGACCTCGACTTCGTTCTGGAAGCGCCGCGCGGCCCCGCCGTCGTTGGTGAAGATCGCGGTCCCGTTGCCGAAGGCGCCGGTGTTGATCAGCTCGACGCCCTCCTCGTACGACTGGACGCGGACGATCGAGAGCACCGGTCCGAAGATCTCCTCGGTGTAGGCGCGGGAGGTGGTGGGGACCTTGTCGAGCAGCGTCGGTCCGAGCCAGAAGCCGTTCTCGTCGCCGTCGACCTCGATCCCGCGGCCGTCGATGACGACCTCGGCGCCGTCCTGCTCGCCGATGGCGATGTAGGAGGCGACCTTGTCGCGGTGCGCCTCGGTGACCAGCGGCCCCATGTCGCAGCCGCGGCGGCCGTCGCCGATCCGCAGCTTCGACGCGCGGTCCTGGATCTTGGTGATGAGCTCGTCGGCGACGGGCTCGACGGCGACGACGACGGAGATGGCCATGCAGCGCTCGCCGGCGGAGCCGAAGCCGGCGTTGATCGCCGAGTCGGCCACGAGGTCGAGGTCGGCGTCCGGCAGGACGAGCATGTGGTTCTTCGCACCGCCGAGGGCCTGCACGCGCTTGCCGTGCTTGGTGCCCGTCTCGTAGACGTACTGCGCGATCGGGGTCGAGCCGACGAACGAGATCGAGCGGACGTCGGGCGAGGTCAGCAGCCCGTCGACGGCCTGCTTGTCGCCGTTGAGCACGGTGAAGACGCCGTCGGGCAGGCCGGCCTCCTTCCACAGCTTCGCGAGCCAGATCGCCGCGGTCGGGTCCTTCTCGCTGGGCTTGAGGATGACCGTGTTGCCGGCCGCGATCGCGATCGGGAAGAACCACATCGGCACCATCGCGGGGAAGTTGAACGGCGAGATGATCCCGACCACGCCGAGCGGCTGCTTCGTCGAGTACACGTCGACGCCGGTCGAGACCTGCTCGGAGTACTCCCCCTTGAGGTGGTGCGCGAGGCCGGTCGCGAACTCCACGACCTCCTGGCCGCGGGTGATCTCGCCGAGCGCGTCCGAGACGACCTTCCCGTGCTCGGACGTGATGATCTCCGCGAGCTCGCCCTTCTTCGCCTCGAGCAGCTCGCGGAACTTGAAGAGGATCTGCTGGCGCTTGGCGAGGGAGAGGTCGCGCCAAGCCGGGAACGCGGCCTTCGCCGAGGCGATCGCCGCGGCGATCTCGGCCTCGTCGGCCAGCGCGACCTCCTTGGTCGCCACACCCAGCGCGGGGTCGAAGACCGGGGCGGTGCGGCCCGAGGTCGAGGGCGACTCGCGTCCGTCGATCCAGTGCGGGACGACGGCGAGCTGGTGGAGGGGAGTGGTTCCGATGGTCTCGGACATGGTTCCTGTTCTCTTCTCGTAAGGGGGCTTGTCAGAGGGGTGGAGTCAGCCGTGCACGAGCGCGGCGGCGGTGTCGACCGCGGCCGCGACGTCGCCGTCGGCCGGGTAGAGGAGGGTGCGCCCGACGACGAGGCCGCGGACGCCGGGCAGCGCGAGAGCCGAGCCCCACGACGCGTAGGTCTCGTCCGGGCTGCCGGTGGGATCGCCGCCGAGAAGGAGGGTCGGCAGGGTGGTGGAGGCCATCACCCGCTCCATCTCGTCGACGACGGGCAGCTTGAGCCACGAGTAGGCGGAGGTGTTCCCGAGGCCGGCCGCGATGGCGATCGACGTGATGACGGCTTCCGGCGAGAGGTCGTTCTTGATCGCGCCGCTCTCCCAGCGGCTGAGGAAGGGCTCGAGCATGATCGGCACCCGAGCCGCGGCAGCGGCGTCGACGGCTCGAGCGGTGGCCTCGATGGTCGAGGCGGTCGCGTAGTCGCCGAGGTTCACGCGGATCAGCAGCTTCGCGAAGTCGATTCCGGAGTCGACGATGCTGGGCACGTCGTAGCCGGTGAAGCGGTCGTCCATCTCGAAGCGGGCACCCTTGAGCCCGCCGCGGTTCATCGAGCCCACGACGATCTTGCCCTCGAGGGCGCCGAGCAGCGCGAGGTCCTCGATGATGTCGGGCGTGCCGAGCACGCCGTCCACCCCGGGCCGCTCGAGAGCGGTGACGAGGCGGGCGAGCAGCTCGTAGCGATCGGCCATGGCGCTCGGATCGTCGCGGACGCCTAGTGCGCCGCGGGCGGGGTGGTCGGCGGCGACGATGAAGAGGCGGCCGTCCTCCGCGAGCAGCGGCCGGCGGGCCCGGTCGCGGACCCGTGTCAGCACCGTCTCCGGAGCGGTGGTGCGGATCTCGCGCAGCGCGTCGAAGTCGAGTGCGGCGAGGGTGTCAGGCAGGGACATTCTGGATCTTCCTCACGATGTCGGTGACCTCGGCGGTGGAGGGCATGGCCGTCGAGCACTCGCGGCGGCTCGCGACGATCGCTCCGGCGACGTTGGCGAACCGGAGCACCTCCTCGAGCGACCAGTCCTGCAGCAGGCCGTAGCAGAGGGCGCCGCCGAAGCTGTCGCCGGCGCCGAGCCCGTTCACCACGTCGACCGGGTAGGGCGGGACCTCGACGGTCTCGTTCCTCGTCTTGGCGAGGACACCGCGCGGGCCCTGCTTCACGATCGCGAGGTCGAGACCGCGATCGAGCAGCGCGTCCGCGGCGCGGTGCGGATCGGTCTCGCCGACCGCGATCTCGCACTCCTCACGGTTTCCGACGGCCACCGTGACGCGCTCGAGAGCACGGGACACCTCGCGACGCGCGACCTCGGGCGACGTCCAGAACATCGGCCGGTAGTCGAGGTCGAGGATCGTGAGCGGGCGGCGGTCGCGCGCCTCCCAGGCCGTGTGGTGAGCGGTGCGGCTCGGGTCCTCCGAGAGGCCGGTGACCGTCGACCAGTAGATGTGCGCCCGGGCGATCGAGTCGAGGTCGAGCTGATTGACCGAGACCATCAGGTCGGGAGCCTTCGGCGCGCGGTAGAAGTAGAGCGGGAAGTCGTCCGGCGGGAAGATCTCGCAGAACGTCACGGGCGTGTTCAGCCCCGGAACCGTCCGGACGAAGCGTGCCGAGGCGCCCAGGCGCTCGAGCTCGCGAGTGACGAAGCGGCCGAAGGGGTCCTCTCCGGTGCGCGTGATGATGGCGGCCTTGAGGCCGTGCTTCGCCGCCGCCACCGTGACGTTGGCGGCGCTCCCGCCGAGGTACTTGCCGAAGGTCTCGACATCCTCGAGACCGAGGCCGTCCTGCAGCGGGTAGATGTCGACGCCGGAGCGCCCGATGGTGATCAGATCGAAGGGCGCGCTCGCAGAGGGCGCCTCGCTGTGCTCGGTCATACTTCGCTGTACAACTTCCTGCCCGGGATCTCCCGTGCGTCTCGTCGTCATCTCCGTCATGGTGACGGTGGGTGGCTCAGCATTGTGCTGACATATGCACGACGTTACTACAAGGTCTGGCTACTGTCACGCCCCGGCTCGGCGACGTGGATCGTGCGTCCGAGACGGTCGCTCTCCCGCGCCGCGTCGAGGACCTCAAGTGTCTCGATCGCCTCGCTCGCCGGCACCGGTTCCGGACCCCTGCCTTCGACCGCCGCCGCGAACCGCCGGTAGAGCTCGGAGTAGTCGCCCTTCGCGGAGGGGACGCGTTCCCGCCCCGCGGCCGTCGACAAGGTCCCCCAGCGCTCCTCGCGCTCATGGCCCCATCCGGCCGGATCGGTGGAAGGGCGCTGTCCCGAGAAGATCGCCTGTGCCTGCACATCGGTTCCGTCTGAGCGGTAGCCGCCGAGCGAGCCGTAGGCGACGAGCTCGCGCTGCTGCAGGTGGTTGAGCTTGCTGGAGGAGATCGTCGAGGTCGCACCGCGCACGTGGTCGATCGTGACGAGGAATCCGGCATCGGTCCGCTCTTCGCCCGTCCCGACGTGGTCGAGTCGGGCGGTCACCCTCGCCGCGGGGCCCAGCAGATGGAGCATCTGGTCGACGACATGACTCCCGAGGTCGCGGAGCATGCCGCCCGCCGGTCCTCGGTCCAGACCTTCTGGGTCGTCGAGGTCGAAGCGGGAGCCCACGCGCCACACCTCGCCGAGGCGGCCCGATTCGAGCACCGCCTGCAGCGTGCGGATGTCGGCATCGAATCGCCGATTGTGGAAGACGTTGAGGATCACACCGGCCTCGGCCGCGGCGGCCGCCAGCGCACGCCCTTCCGGCGCGGTCGGGGCGAAGGGCTTGTCAGCCAGGACGTGGACGCCGGCCGCGACGGCCTCGAGCACCAGTTCGCGCCGCGTCTCGGGCGGCGTGGTGATCGAGACGGCGTCCACCCCCGCGGCCAGCAGCTCGAGCTGACTCGAGAAGACCGGGACGTGCGGCAGTTCCCGCTCCGCCTGTGCGCGACGCTGAGGCGAGCGCGTCACCACCCCGACCAGGTCGATCTCGGGCACGACCTGGAGGAAGGGGGCGTGGAAGAACCGTCCGCCCGTCCCGTAGCCGACCAGTCCTAAGCGCATGATCCCTGCCTTCTCGACGTGCTGCTCCGCTCGTCGTCGACACCATAACAGCATAATGTCTGGACATTAGGTGCTGGAACTGCCTACACTTGCGACACTCGCTCGAGGCGATGTCCCGCGATCGGCTGCGCAACCACCGGCCCCGATGCCGCCGGTCTCGCCTTCGGTCCGACTTCTCAGCAAAGGACGAACAATGTCGTTGTCATCAGCACCCGGCTCCCCCCGCCAGGGCGCCTCCCGCGGCTTTCTCACGCGGCTGACCATCATCTCCACCCTGGGCGGCCTCCTCTTCGGGTACGACACCGGCGTCATCTCCGGTGCCCTGCTCTACATGAAGGACGCGCTCGAGATGAACTCGGTCGAGGAGGCGCTCGTCGTCTCCTCGCTCCTCTTCCCCGGAGCGGCCGGTGGCGCACTGATCGGCGGCCGGCTGGCCGACAAGCTCGGTCGGCGGGGCACTCTCCTCGTCTGCAGCATCCTGTTCCTGATCGGCGCCATCAGCTGTGCGCTCGCTCCCGACGTGCCCCTCATGATCCTGGCCCGCGTGATCCTCGGCCTGGGCGTCGGCGCCGCGGCCGTCACCGTTCCGCTCTACCTGGCGGAGATGGCCCCGGCGAACCGCCGCGGCCGCATGGTCACCATCAACGAGCTGATGATCGTCACCGGCCAGATGGCGGCCTTCGCCATCAACGCCGCTCTCGACGCCCTCATTCAGGACGACAACGTCTGGCGCATCATGCTCGCCGTCGCGTCGATCCCGGCCATCGCGCTGCTCATCGGCATGCTCGTGCTCCCGGAGTCGCCCCGCTGGTTCGCGATCCAGGGTCGACTGAGCGACGCGAAGCGGATCCTCGACCTCAGCCGCGAGCCGGCCGAGTCGACGAAGGAGTACGACGAGATCGCCGAGTCGACCCGCACCGCGAGCACCGAGAAGGGCCGTGCCTTCCGCGATCTCCGCGACAACCGCTGGATGCGCAGACTGCTCTACGTCGGCTGCGGGCTCGCGACGGTGCAGCAGGCGACGGGCATCAACACCGTCAACTACTACGCGCCGACCATCCTCGAGAACAGCGGTCTGGGCGTGAGCGCCTCGCTGGTCGCGACGATCGGTGTCGGCGTGACCTCGGTGGTCACCACGATCCTCGGCATCGTGCTGCTCGGCTTCGTCGGTCGCCGCAAGATGCTCATCATCGGCTTCTCGGGGGTCGTCGGCGCGCAGGCGCTGCTGGCGGTCATCTTCACGCTCCCGCAGTCCGATGGAGTCAGCTACCTGATCCTCGCCGCGATGATGCTCTTCGTCGCCTTCGTCCAGTGCTTCATCGGCACCTGCGTCTGGCTGCTGCTCTCCGAGATCTTCCCGCTCGCGATCCGCGGCTTCGCCATGGGCATCGCCGTCTTCGTCCTCTGGACCGTCAACGCGATCATCTCCTTCGCGTTCCCGATCGTGAACGCGGCCCTCGGTTCGACCGGCACATTCAGCCTGTTCGTGGCGGTGAACCTCATCTCCCTGTTCTTCGTGTTCAAGGCCGTGCCCGAGACCAAGGGCCGCTCGCTCGAGGACATCGAGACGGACTTCCGCACCCAGGCGATCCAGGTCGTCCAGCCCACCGGACGCTGACCTCGGTCATCGCGAGAGAAGGGGCCCGATCCATGGATCGGGCCCCTTCTCTCGTCACGACGCTGAGCCCCTACCGGTCGACGAGCGTCACCTCGAACGAGTACAGGTCGGGGCGGTAGCAGTGCTGCCCGAACTCGACCGCGCGACCGGAGACGTCGAAGGCGGTCCGCGACATCGTCAGGACCGCGGCTCCCTTGCGCAGGTCGAGCAGCTGCGCCTCGGCCGAGGTGGCTCCTCGAGCTCCGATGCGCTGCTTCGCGACACGCATGGTCACTCCTCGAGCCCGCAGCAGCTGATAGAGGCCGTGACTCTCGAGGGCTGGAAGATCGAGGTCGGTGAAGTCGGCCGGGAGGACGTTGTCCAGGATCGCGATCGGCACGCCGTCAGCGGTGCGCAGGCGCTTGAGATGGACGACAGGACTGCCGAGCTCGATGCCCAGCGCTTCCGCAGCCGTCTCGTCCGCGACTCCGACCGAGGAGGTCAGGACCGTCGTCGCCGGCTTCTGCCCGGTGCGCTCCAGATCCTCGTAAAGGCTCGTCAGCTCGACGTTGCGAGTGACCCGCCCGTGCACGACTTGCGTGCCGACGCCGCGACGGCGGACGAGGAGACCCTTGTCGACGAGGTCCTGGATCGCCCGGCGGATCGTCGGCCGGGAGATGCCTAACCGCGCTCCCAGTGCCACCTCGTTCTCGAGGCGCGCCCCTGCAGGCAGCGTCTCATCGAGGATCGCGCTCTCGAGCAGCGTCGCGATCTGGTGGTAGAGCGGCATCGGGCTCGATCGGTCGAGCCGCAGGAACAGCTCCATGGGCAGTGTCTGCTCGGCCTGAGCCATAACGGGTCCCCTCGTGGGCAGCTTGTCCTGTCAATAGTAGTCCTTACACCGAGGACCTTTGTCAGGCACGTTCACAAATGTTCGGACAATCTGACGTCCTGAGGTAAGGTGGATGCGTCCAGCACACGCAGGCGCAGTGCGCCGAACCTTCATCGGAGAAGACCTTGAGCGAGACCGCGACGACGACCACTCTCCCCCTGCGCACCGCCGCGGAGGGCAGCCCGACGAGCCTCTGGAACGACTCGGCCGACCCGATCGAGCTCGCCCGCTCGCTCACCTTCGGCGCGGTCGGCGCGACCTGCAACCCGGTCATCGCCTTCACGACGATCCAGCGCAACCTCGACATCTGGGGCCCGCGCCTCGCCGAGCTCGCCCTCGAGCACCCGACCGCGGGCGAGAGCGAGCTGGGCTGGCTCGCGATCGAGGAGCTCTCGGTGCAGGCCGCCTCGCTCCTGCTGCCCGCCTTCCGCGAGAGCGGCGGGCGCAACGGCCGCCTCTCCGTGCAGACCGATCCGCGCCTGCACCGCGACGTCGACGCGCTGGTGGAGCAGGCGGTCCACTTCTCGAACCTCGCCGAGAACATCATCGTGAAGATCCCGGCGACCGCGAAGGGCATCCAGGCGATCGAGGAGGCCACGTACCGCGGCGTCAGCATCAACGCGACGGTCTCCTTCACCGTCGCGCAGGCCGTGGCCGTCGCCGAGGCCATCGAGCGCGGGCTCGACCGCCGCGCTGCAGATGGGGAGCCGGAGCGCGAGTTCGGCTCGGTCGTCACGATCATGGGCGGCCGTCTCGACGACTGGCTCAAGGCCAGCGTCGCCGCGAACCGCATCCTCGTCGACCCGGGCGTGCTCGAGTGGGCCGGCGTCGCCGCGCTCAAGGAGGCGTACCGGATCTTCCAGGAGCGCGGCTACCGCTCGCGCGTGCTCTCGGCCGCGTTCCGCAACCACCTGCAGTGGTCGGAGCTCGTCGGCGGCGACCTCGTCGTCTCCCCGCCCTTCGAGTGGCAGGTCCTCATCAACGAGAACGAGCTTCCGGTGGATCTGCACCGCATCGACGTGCCGGTCGCGCCCGAGATCCTCGACACCCTCCTCGAGCGCGTGCCCGAGTTCCACCGCGCGTACTTCGAGGACGGCATGACGATCGACGAGTTCGACGACTTCGGCGCCGTGCGGCGGACGCTCCGCCAGTTCCTGGAGGCCAACGCGAAGCTCGACGCGCTCGTGCGCGACGTCCTCCTGCCCGCGATCTGACCCGCCCGTCCCGTGACCCCCGACACCGGCACCGCCGAGCAGGACATCACCTTCCGCTCCCGCCGCTGGGTGCGCCCGGAGGACCTGAACGCGAACGGCAGCCTCTTCGGCGGCAGCCTGCTCCGCTGGATCGACGAGGAGGCCGCGATCTACGCGATCCTCCAGCTCGGCAACCCACGGGCGGTCACGAAGTTCATCTCCGAGATCGACTTCGTGTCCTCCGCGGTCCAGGGCGATCTGATCGAGATGGGACTGCGGGCGACCGGCTTCGGCCGCACCTCGCTCACCATGCGCGCCGAGGTCCGCAACATGGTGACGCGGCGCAGCATCCTCGCGATCGACCGCATCGTCTTCGTCAGCCTCGATGAGGACGGCGCTCCGGAGCCGCACGGCTACAGCACGATCACCTACGACCGCGACCGGCTGCCTCGGCAGGCGGGGGAGGGAGCGGCATGACCGGCTGGCGCGTCCGCGACTATCACGCCGAGGACGTCGACGGGATCCTCCGGCTCTGGGAGCACGTGACGGTCGCCGACGCCGAGCCCGTGTACAACCTCGCGGAGGTGCTCGCCTCCTGCGCGAAGGACCACGCCGTCGTCGCGCTCGAGGGCGACCACGTCGTCGGCGCCGCGGTCGGCCGGGCGGCGCACGCGCAGGGCTGGGTCGTCTTCCTCGCGACCGCTCCGGAGGCCAGGGGTCGGGGGATCGGCTCCTCCCTCCTAGCCGCACTGGAGGCCCGCATGGCGCCGACCGGCGTCTCGAAGCTCTCGGCGCTGATGCCCGCCGCCGAGACCCGTACCGGCGCCTTCCTCCGCCAGGGCTTCGAGCAGAAGCAGAACCTGCACTACTTCGAGCGCCGCATCCCGGTGCAGCGCGAGGAGCTGAAGCTGCTGGCGGAGCTGGGCGGGCGCGTGCTCCCGCGCGGGCTCTGGGAGCAGGTGGGCGGCATGAGCGCCGAGAAGGCCCTGCTCGAGCGCCGGCTCGTCATGCCGCTCGCGCAGCCCGAGCTCGCCGAGCGATTCGGGGTCGCGCCGCCGAGCGCCGTGGTCCTCTTCGGCCCGCCCGGCACCGGCAAGACGACCTTCGCCAAGGCGATCGCGTCGAGGCTCGAGTGGTCGTTCGTCGAGGTCTTCCCCTCCCGGCTCGCCGCCGACCCGAAGGGGCTCGCGGGTGCGCTGCGCGAGACCTTCCTGATGGTCTCCGAGCTCGAGCGCGCCGTCGTCTTCATCGACGAGGTGGAGGAGATCGCCTCGCACCGCCAGGGAGAGCCGCCGTCGCCGACGCAGGGCGTGACCAACGAGCTGCTGAAGATCATCCCGGCGTTCCGCGAGCAGAGCGACCGCCTGCTGATCTGCGCCACGAACTTCATCCGCTCGCTCGACTCGGCCTTCCTCCGCCACGGCCGCTTCGACTACGTGATCCCCATCGGCCTCCCGGACGCGGAGGCGCGCGCCGCGATCTGGGCCCGCTACCTCCCGGCCGGCTCGGTCGGCGTCGACACCGGCAGGCTCGTCGAGCTCACCGACGGCTTCTCCCCGGCCGACATCGAGTACGCGGCCCGCAAGGCGTCGCAGTCCGCCCTCGAGCACGCCGTCTACGCCGGTGCGGACGCCGCCCGCGGCCCGAGCCTCGACGACTACGTCACCGCGATCACCGCGACCCGGGCGACGGTCTCCGCCGAGGTGAACGCCGCGTTCCTCGAGGACATCGACGTGCTCGGCCGGCTCTGAGCACTTTTCTCCCACACCACTCCTCCAACGAAGAAGGACCCCCATGCGGCTCGGCGTCTGCAACGCGATCCTGCACGACCGCCCGCTTCCCGAGGCACTGACGGTCGTCGCCGACCTCGGCCTCACGGGGATCGAGCTGAACACCGGCGGGTTCCTGCCCGCCGTCCACGTGCCGACCTTCGACGACATCCTCGAGAGCGACACCGCCCGCGACGACTTCCTCGGTATCTTCGAAGGCACCGGGGTGAGCATCGCCGGCCTCAACTGCAACGGGAATCCGCTGCACCCCCGGCGCGAGATCGGCGAGAAGCACGCGACCGATCTGCAGCGGTCGGTCCGGCTCGCCGAGAGGCTCGGCCCGCACCGCGTCGTCACGATGTCCGGCCTGCCGGGCGGCGAGCCGGGTGCCACCCGTGGCGGCCGGTCGGTCCGCCCCACCGGATGACCAGCGGCGCCCGAGCGGGTACACGCATCGTCTACCTCGAAGGTGCGCTCGGCGGCTTCCTCGAACTGATCGCGCCACCGCGACTTCCCTAGCGCGGGCCTGCTCGGTCGCTCACGGAATCCGCGTTCGGCACCCTCGGGAATGAGGAGCTCCCGACTCTCGCAGGGGTCTCGGCGGCGAGTTCGAGCCGGGGCTCCCACCTCGTCCCCGTGGCGAGCGAGAAGATCGACGCGGACGCCGCCGCGATCATCGACTCGATCAGCGCCGCACTCACGCCCGAGGGACTCCTCGAGCTCAACACCCGCAACGTCGAGGAGCAGGCATCCGCCGCGACCGTCACCCGCGACCGGCTCGCCGAGACCACCCTCGACTGAGAGAGACCTCGAGCCCCCCCCCCCCCAGCACCCGGAGCCGTCAGCGTGCGACTTCAGCCACGGGCCGCTCGGCGACGTCCGCGGAAGGCGACGATCCGGCCGTGTAGGAGGAGCAGCCGCGGCACGACCCGGTAGACGGCGAGCGGCATCACGACGGCGGTCAGGACGAAGGCCCGCAAGACAGGAGGCCACTCGTCCGCGACGAGGGCCAGCACTGTCATCCCGATGGTGACCAGAGGGAAGATCGCCAGCCAGGTCACGACCGCCCGGACGTGCACGCTCGCGACAGGGGAGGGCCGGTGATGCACGTGGGTCTCGTCGGCGGCGAGTGCTCTGCCGTCACGCTCCGCCGTGTCCTCCAACCGGTCTTCTGGACACGAACCCAGCGACACTCGGCGCCGGCTCAGCCCAGCTGATGCACGTGGATGTCGCTGCTCGACGTCACGCCGTTGAACTCGAGATACAGCTGCCCCTCGACGACCGACACGGTCAGCGTGTTGCGGCGCTCGAGTACCGCGACCGCGGCATCCAGGAACCCCTGGTCAAAGCTCTGCACGGTGATCTGCTCGAGCTGGTGGACGCGCTTGCCGGACCACGCCGCGATCACCTTCTCCGGGTTGCGATGCGTGTAGACCGTCGTGCGGTCGGCCAGCCTGCTCCCGAAGTGCAGTCGCTCGGCATCCGGCGCGCCCACCTCGATCCACGTGGTCAGCCTGCCGGTGAGATCGCGGACCAGCACCGCCGGCTCGGTCGCCGTCGACGAGATCCCCTCGCTGAAGGTGATCCCCTCCACGTATTCGAGGCAGTACGCGAGCACGCGCGTCATCATGTACGCGTCGGTCTCGGACGGGTGCCGAGCGGCCCGCAGCGTGATGTCCTCGTAGACGCCGCGGTCCACATCAGCCAGCTGTATCGCGAAGTTGTACATCACTGCGCCGGCTGCCATGCGTGCGAGCTTATGTCCTCTCGCTCATCGAGGAGCGCGAAGCTTCTACGGCGCCGGTGGGGGCATCGGGTTCGTGGCAGAGAAGCCCGTTCGTGCATGTTCCAAATAGAGAACTGACATGATCTCAATCATCAGCGATTGACGAAAAGGGTCCCGCCACCAGAGGCGCCAGTGATCGCGGGGGTTGAGCCGGAACCAGAGCTGTTTCCCGGACGGGCCGTCCGCGGACTCCACGGACGAGAACAGGATCGGGGAGGCGCTGCCCTACGAGGCGCCAGTCGCGGGCGCGTCCCCGCCCGATCTGCAACCGCCTCTATACACGCAACGCACTTCACGGGAAGCGGACGGTGTAGGCGCCTGAGCGAACGTCGCGGGTCTAGGTGCTGGTAGATCTCCCTCTGCCTCGCCATTTGCGCGGCGAGCACCGGAGCGTTGCCCTTCGGGTCGTCGGTCATCGCCAGGATTCGACGAGTACGTCGCCATCGGGAGGGTTTGTTCGGCGCGCGTCCGTGCTGGGGGGTAACGACCGAAACGCAAATCGACTTAATCTCGACCACCAGGAGCGGGGGCGTGAAGCGCCCGGGGGAGCGCGCAAGCCCTGTATCGCCCCCGAGCGGCCTGCGTACCGTCGCTGACGACCCCGCACCACTCCTCGAGGCACCGGACCGGTGCAGAACAGGTGACACCACATGACTCGCGAGCAGAACATCGCCTCCCAACAGGCCTTCGGCGAGGCGGTCAACGCCGGCGACTTCGCCGCGTTCGACGCACTCGTCGCGCCCGACTCTGTCGATCACGACCCGGCGCCCGGCCAGGCACCCGGTCCGGAGGGATACGCCGCGTTCTTCGGCGACCTGCGGACCGCGTTCCCCGACATGGCGCTCGAAGTCGAGAAGCTGGTCGCGGACGACTACAGCGTCGCGTTCGCCTACACGCTGACCGGCACGCAGACCGGTGTGTTCCAGGGCCACGCGCCGACGGGCAAGTCCGTGAAGATCCGCGGCATGCAGATCAGCACCTTCGTCGACGGCAAGCTCGCCGAGCGCTGGGGAAGCAGCGACGAGCTCGGCATCCTCACGCAGCTCGGCCTCGCACCCGGCGCCTAGCAAGCGGGACTCCGACGGGTTCCGAGGCTCGTGTGCAACCCGCGCCTCGGAGCCCGTCGAGCGGCGTCCACGCTCACGAACTGATATAATCTCGATTATCGGTGAACGGGCTCTCGGCGGGAAGGGGGTCATCGTCGCCCTACGGGAGCCAATTCATTACGTCCGGTCTGGCACTGACGCCGTCTACCTCGAGCCCGGGGGCTCCGCCGTCCTCGTTCTGCTCGAGGCGCTGCCCGCCCGCACCACCGCGAGCGTCGACGCGAACATCCGGCCGGCCCTCGTCGGAAGACCCGTCCAGGCGCTCGCGCGATCTGAGCGTGTCGCGGAGGCCTACGAGATCATCAAGCTCAGCGACGAGACGCGACGTGGCTCTACCCCGCCGTGCAGCTCGACGAGGTGCTCACCCGGATCCTCGGCCTAACCATCGCCGTCTTGTTACCGTGAACAATCTGCATTAGGTTCAGCGTGTCGACGAGGATCCCCTGTCCTCCCCGTAGTTCGACACGCGTTGCGCTACTCGCGCTTCCGCTTCCCCCACGTCGGATTCAGAGGCGAATCCGGAGAGGAACCGTCAATGTCGACGACCCCACGACCCCAGAGACCCGATCCCAAAGCGCTGCGCGCGCTCGTCACCGCCGCCGTGGCGACGGTCGCCCTCCTGGCCTCCTGCGCCGTTCCCGCGTCCGCCGCGACAGCAGCCGATGCGGTCCCGTCCCCGGAGCAGAGCCTGCTAGCGAGCTTCACCTTCGATGCGGCCCCGAGCAACGGCGCGTTCGTCGACCGCAGCACCCGCGCTTCCGTCCAGGGAGCAGCGAACCTGGTCCCCGGGAACACGGGCCAAGGAACAGCCGCGCGCCTCTCGTCGGCCTCGTGGCTCGACCTGACCGCCACGGACGGCAAGGCGCTCCTGGCCGGCCGGCAGAACGTGACGATCTCGTACGACAGCAAGCCCGACGCCGCGGCGAACACCGGCTGGGCCGTCTTCGCCGCCCGCTCCACCACGCGTCAGGAGTACGCCCAGGAGCACTACCTCGGCGTCCTCGACCGGACCTCGGGAATCACGGTCGAGCGGTACGACAACACGAACGGCCGGAACACGGCCGGCAACCTTGCCACGACGGCGACGAACGCCGCGTGGAAGCACGTCGATCTGGTCGTCACGGAGACGACCACGCGACTCTTCGTCGATAGGAAGCCGGTCGCTGTCAACGGCTCCGGTGTCCCGCTGAGCCAGATCCTCGGCTCCTCCGGTGGAGTCCTCCAGGTGGGGAAGGCGAACTGGGGCGGGGGAGAGTACTTCTCCGGCCTGATCGACAACCTCCGCATCTACGACCGAGCGCTCTCCGGCTCGGAGCTGGGCGCGGAGACCCCGGCAGTCACCTCTGACGCGGGCGCCGCACTGGCCGTGCCTGCCACCGTGCTCGGCGACCTCCCGTCCCGCGTCCTCGGCAAGCAGGTCACCTGGAGCGCCACCGGCGCCGGGGCGAGCCGCGTGCAGTCGAACGGAGCGATCGACACGTCGGGCCTCGGCACCGGGACTGCCGCCGTGACGCTGACCGCCACCGTCGAGGGCAGCAGCCAGACCTTCCGCTGGGACAGCCGCATCGCCGCCCCCGGCGGACGGATCGCGACCTACGTCAAGACGGTGACCACCACCGCCGGGACGAAGGACGACCCGCTGGCCTACAACGACGACCGCCGCGCCGACGCGCTGTACGCCGCGGCACTGCCCGCCGGCGGCAGCAGCTGGGAGCCGCTGAACCGCTCCCAGGCGATCCTGTATGTCGCCAACGACGGCGACCAGGGCGCGAGGCCGAACGCGCAGGTCGGGTCGCCGAGCCTCTTCCGCTACGCGAGCGGGGCCCTCGGCGCGGTGTCCGCGCAGAACAACGCGACCGACTCCGTCTACGTGTGGACCTCCCCCGAGGGGAGCACGTTCTCGCAGCAGCGCGCCGTGCGGATCGCTCCCGGCTCGGTCGTGACCGACCCGCGGATCGTGTTCGACGCCACGGCGCAGAAGTACAAGGTGTTCTGGACGGACCTGCTCACCGGTGAAGGACGGGTGACGGTCCTCGCCGATCTGACCACGAGCGCACCTCTCGGCGTCACCTCGAAAGCCGACACCCGGGTCCTCGGCGTCCAGGGCGCAGGACTCCCGTCCTGGGCCGCGCAGAGCCAGGCGAGCGACGTCACGCTGACGGCCGCCGAGTTCGACGTCTTCTACAAGAACTACGTCGACCTCCAGAACACGGGCGTCGAGAAGATCGACGCCACGATCGCCCAGGGAGCCGGAGCCGCCGGAGTAGCCGCTGCGCTCCCGAAGCAGGCCACGCTGAACTACAACGACGGATCGAAGAAGAGCCTCAACGTCGACTGGCAGGACGACCTCTCCGCAGTGGACACCACGAAGCCGGGCAGCTACCAGGTCTCCGGAACCGTCCAGCAGGACCCCGAGGAGATGGTCAGCGACGCCCGCGCCGATCCGCACGTCTTCTTCAACCCCGACGACGGCTACTACTACCTCACCGGATCGCACTACGGCCAGTCCTCCCTCGGACCGATCGAGGAGAGCTCGAGCTACCGCAAGATCGGCCTCAAGCGGGCCACGACGCTCGCGGGGCTGCAGGACGCGCCGGAGCAGATCGTCATCGACCCGGACAAGGGCACGCCCGGCAAGGAGGGGCAGTACCCGAACACGTTCTACGGCTGGGGCGGCTACATCTGGGCGCAGGAGTTCCACAAGATCAACGGCACCTGGTGGATCGTCGCCGGGATGAACAAGGGCTACGCACCCGTCGGCGGATGGTGCGACAACACCGTCCTCATCCCCTACACGGGCACCGACGAGTCCATCGCCGCCGGCGGCTTCTTCGACCAGACCAAGTGGGGCGAGCCCGTCGTCCTCGACGGCGCCGCGTTCGACGTCAACTACTTCGAGCGCACCGAGGCCGGCAAGCAGCAGGGCTACTGGGTCATTCCCTCCGGCAACCAGATCCTCATCGCCAAGGCGAAGGCCGGGCCGAAGGGCACCGTCCCCCTCGTCGACGGCGAGCTGAAGCGCGTGTACGGCGAGTCCCAGCCGTGGGAGATGGGCAAGCGGTCGCCCACGCCCAGCGACACGACCGAGGGTGCCGACCAGGCCGTCGTCGAGGCGCCGTTCATGGTGCAGCAGGGAGACGCGATCTCGATCACGTACTCCGGCGGCACGGTCGACAAGTACTACAGCCTCGGTCTCCTCACCACGACCGCGAACGCCGACCTCCAGGACCCGGCGAGCTGGAAGCAGACGCCCTTCCCGGTGCTCGACACCAACGACACCTTCACCGGTCGCCTCGGAGCGGACGAGACCCGCTACTACACGAAGCAGCAGGCCGGAACGGGACACAACTCGTTCGCGAAGGACGAATCGGGCAACCTCGTGCTCGCCTACCACGCCCGCCCTTACCAGGACCCGCACCAGGCCACCGACCCGCAGAACGCCGGTGGGCTGTTCGACTCCGACCGCAACACCTGGTTTAAGGGCGTCAACGTCCGCGCCAACGGCACCCTCGATCTGTCGCTGACCAAGAACCAGGAGGTGGCGCCGGGGAACCGGACCGTCACCGCGACCGTCGTCGTCCGGGGAACGACGTCGACGGTGACCGCGACCGCCACGTCGCGCTGCGTGGCAGGGAAGGCGATCGTCACCGTCGTCACCAAGAACACCGGTGCCGCCGCGGCGGTCGTCACCTGGGCGACGCCCTGGGGTGAGCGCACGCAGAGCGTGGGCGCGCAGAAGACCGCCTCCCTGGCGATCACGACCCGCGCCACCGCGATCACCGCGGGGACGCTCACCGGGACGGCTGTCGCCGGCGGCGCGAGCACGCCCGTCAGCGCGACGTACCCCGCCGCCCGCTGCGGCTAGACCGCGAGGAGGAGCGGGGTCGGCGTCCTGTCGACCCCGCTCCTCTTCGTCGTTCCCGCTCGCGGAGCGCCCCAGCGTCCGACGCGGCGCTCGATGCCGGTCGAGCAGCGCGCAGCGCGCATCGAGACCCGCGTTCTGCAGGACGTGGATCTCGATACGCCCTCTGCGAGCGCTACTCGATCAGCATGACGTCGCGCCGGCGTCCTGAGCGTGCGTGAGCGTCCTGCGGCAGCAGCCGTCGGCCGCGCAAGCGCGCACGCACACGTTGTGCACCCATGCTGGTCGAGTAGCCCCTTAGGGGCGTATCGAGACCCACCACCGCAAGAACGTCGGGCTCCTCCCCGCCCTGCGACGGCGCCGAGGGCGCCCCCTCCGCTCGAGACGCGCACGACGAGGGCTGCTCTGTCGGCATCGATCGGCAGCCGCGTGAGCAGCGGAGGCAAGACGGTCGAGGAACGACGAAGCGGACGTGCCGGACACCGCCCTCCCCAGGGTGCGGTGCCCGACACGTCCGCGGGAACTCCCGAGCGAGTGGCCCTGCTCGGCTCGGACGTCTCTGGAGTGACGGCTACATGCCGTCACTGATCATGGACTGCACCAGCTTCACGTGGCGCTCGAGGTTTAGCTGGCTGAACTCGCTGTTGTAGTTGAGGCCGTAGTTCAGGATGTGACCCACGGTGCAGTTGATCGTCGCGTCCGGTCCGTCCCAGGTGCGCAGCAGTGCCAGGGCCGAGTCCCAGCTGTTGTTCGCGCAGTTCGAGTTGAAGGTGGTCGACGTGCCCAAGCCCACCGTGTGCGAGATCTCGTGCATGGCGGTGCCCTCCACCATGTAGACGCGTTCCGTGCCGAAGCGGATCTGGCCGTAGATGTTCGCATCGGCCGTCGGGGTTCCGGGGCTGTACGAAACGGTCAGCTGGCGACCGATGTTGCTGAGGCGGTTGTAGCGGGCCACGGCGCGGTCCATCGCATCGGTGATGCGGGCGTAGGCGTCGGCCTCGTCCGCGGTCGGGCTCGCGGAGCGGTTCAGCGTCCAGGTGATCTTCTGCACGGTCGGATCGGTCAGTGCCCAGCGCTGGGCCTTGGAGCCGGTGCAGGTCCACTGCTGAACGGGGGAGCCGTCGAGCTGGCGGAAGTCCTTGTTGTCGAGGCAGAGGTCGCTGTGCCGATTGGCGATCTCGGAGTAGCCCCCGCCGACGGAGGTGATCCGCCATTGCTGGGCGGTGCTGCCGTTGCAGCTCCACTGCCGCACCTCCGAGCCCGGGGTGGTGCCGAAGTCGAAGTTGTCGAGGCAGAGGTTGCTGAAGGTGTTCTTGATCTCGGCGTAGCCGGTGCCGAGGTCGGTGACCTGCCAGCGCTGGTTGCTCGCCTCGGTGCAGCTCCACTGCCGCACCTCGGCTCCGGGCTGAGTGCCGAAGTCGAAGTCGTCGAGACACATGCTGCTGTGCTGATTGCGGATCTCCTGCGCCGCTCCGGTGCCGACCGGGGCGGTCGCCGCGACGGCAGGAGTGCTCACGCCGAGCGTCGTGAGGCCGACGGCGGCCACGATCAGAGCTCCGATCGTGCGGGGGGAGAGTCGGGACTTCGTCGTCCAGGACATGGAGTGCCTTTCGAGGACATCCGGCGTCCCCGAAGGGACGTGCGTGGTGGGGTCGCGGGAGAGCGCCGCCTCCGGATCGTCGGAGGGCGGCACGAGGGTGCATCGGAGCCGTCCGGGCTGGTGATCCGGAGGTTCCGTCGCGGGCCGGGTCGACGCTGCGGCTCTGATGGAGGCGAAGCGGCTGTCGACCGGATGTTGACGTGGACAACCCTCGACCGGTCACCGACTCGGTGTCAAGTGTCGTTCCCCAGGCGATCCGTGCCGAGGATCACGGTGCGGAAGGGCGGATTCCAGCCCTCGGGCGGAGAGAGCGCTTCCATCATCCGTGCCAGAAAGATCGGCGGAATCCCGGCATTGTTACCGTTAACAAAACTCGCTACAGTGACGGTCAGTGGTCGAGCGGTACGACGCTCCTCCCGGTCCACCCCCAGATCCAGCGGTTCGATGACGAGCCGGAGAGGACCGTCGACGATGACGACTCCACACCTTCCGCACGACGGTCGGCGCACCCCTTCTGACGGTGTCCGTCCCTGCTCCGCGGACCTCGCCGGCTCCCGCTCCCCGGTGAAGACCCTGACGCCGCTGGCGCGGCGCCCGTGACCCGGCGCCCCTGACCCGGCGCCCCTGACCGCGGCCCGCCCGGGCGATCGAGCCCGCGCAGGACGTCCGCCGCGGCGACCGGCCCGCTGGCGCCCCGCCGGAGGATCACACCCTCCGCCTCGCCCGCTGCTGCACGCGGACCACGTCCCGCTGCGACCTCGCTCGCAGCGCCTTCCTCTCCTCCCCACCCCCCTCACCTGAAGGACGACCCATGTCACGATCCCCCCGGCAGGAGCGCACTCGGCGCTCACGCCTCCCTCGAGCGGGCGCCGCGCTGACGCTCGCCGTCGCCTGCCTCGGCGGCGTCCTCGGCCCGATCGGCACCGCCGGCGCGGCCGAGAGCGTTCCCGCGCCCGTGCTGCAGTACTCGTTCGACGGCATCGGCGCGACCCTCGGCAACGGAGCCGTCATCGCCGATACGGCTCCCGGCAACCACCCGGGCACGCTCGTGAACGCCGGTGCCACCAGCGTCGCCGGGCCCTCCGGCGCGTCGGGCGACCGCGCGCTCTCGCTCCCGGGCGGCCCCAGCACGTCGGCCGCGCCGCACGTCCGCATCGCGCCGGGCCTGATCCCCGCCGGCACTCAGGACGTCACGATGTCCGCCTGGCTGCGCTGGAGCGGTGCTCCGGACTGCACCTGGCCCTTCACCCTCGGGTCGAGCGTCGACTCGCACGTGCTCGCCACCACGAAGTGCGGGCCTTCCGGCTTCGGCGCGATCAAGAGCGGCTCCGAGGTTCGGGGCGCCGGCAGCACGCCGGTCGCCGCGGACCGCTGGGTGCACATGGCGGTCGTCGTCAAGGGCGGCCAGTCGGTCTCGACCTACTTCGACGGCGCTCTCGTCGGCCAGGGCAGCACCACCTTCACCGCCGCCTCGGCGATCGGCACCTCCACGTTCTCCGGCTTCCTCGGCAAGTCCTTCTACGGCGCGGACGCCTACTGGGCCGGCGCCATCGACGACATGCAGGTCTGGACCTCCGCGCTCACCGCGGGCCAGGTGCAGCAGAGCGCCGCGAGCGTGCACTCCGTGCTCGCGAACCAGGACGCCGTCGTCTCGCTCGGCGACACCTCGAACGTGACCGCGAACCTGACTCTCCCCACGACCGGCGCCAACGGCTCCACGATCACGTGGACGTCGAGCGCCCCCGGCGTCGTCAGCACCAGCGGCGTCGTCACCCGGCCCGCCGCGGGTACCCCGGACGCGACCGTCACGCTGACCCCGACCGCCGTCCACGGCGGCGTCACCGTCGTCGGCCGTTCGACCACCGTCTTCGTCCCGGCGTACGCCGCCGGTGACAGCGCCGAGGCCGAGCTCGCCCGGGCCGTCGCCGACGGCATCAGCAACGACCCCGCCCTCGCCGGACCGGTGCGCGGCAGCCTGAACCTGCCCTCGACCGGAGCCGACGTCGCCGCCACCGCCGCGCGCGCGAACAGCTCGAGCGCCGTGGTCACCTGGACCTCGTCGAACGAGGCGGTCATCAGCTCCGCCGACAAGGGCACCGCGCCGAACGTCGTCGCGAAGGGATCGCTCACGCGTCCGTCCGCCGACACCACCGTCACCCTCACTGCGACGGTCACCGTCGCCGGCACCACCCCCCTCGTGCGGACGCTCACGCGCACCGTGCCGGCCGCGGCCCCCGTCGCCGCGTCCGACCTCGACGCGTACCTGTTCGCCTACTTCACGGGCGACAGCGTCGAAGGCGAGAAGATCCGCTTCGCCACCTCGGACGGCAACGACTCGCTCAAGTGGAAGACCCTGAACGACGCGCAGCCGATCCTCACCTCGACCCTGGGCACGAAGGGCCTGCGCGACCCGTTCATCTTCCGCTCGAAGGAGGGCGACCGCTTCTTCCTGATGGCCACCGACCTCTCCGTCGGCACCACCGGCTTCGGCGGATCGACCAACCGCGGCAGCCGCTACCTCGAGATCTGGGAGTCCACCGACCTGGTCAACTGGGGCCAGCAGCGCCACGTCGAGGTCAACCTGCCGAACGCGGGCATGACCTGGGCGCCGGAGGCCACCTACGACCCCACGATCGACGCCTACGTCGTCTACTGGACCTCGGCCCTCTTCACCGACAGCACGCGCAACGTGGAGGACGGCAACGGACCGCAGATCCTCACCTCCACCACCCGCGACTTCCGCGACTTCACCACCCCCGAGGTCTGGTTCAAGGCCGCCGACGTCCCCTCGCTGAACAAGAGCAACGGCCTGATCGACGCGACGATGCTCAAGGACGGCGACACCTACTACCGCTTCACGAAGGCGACCGAGACCAGCGGCTGCCCCTCGCCCGACATCATCGGACAGAAGTCGACGAACCTGCGCGCCACCACCGCCTCCGGCGCGTGGAGCCTGATCGACACCTGCATCGGCCGCACCGCCGGAACGCCGGAGGTCGAGGGTCCCGAGATCTTCAAGACCAACGAGGGCGATCGGTCCGGCTACAAGTACTTCCTCTGGACCGACAACTACGGCGGACGCGGCTACATCCCGCTCGGCACGAACTCGCTCGAGGGCGACATCCAGTGGACGATCCCCAGCAGCTTCTCGCTGCCGGCCTCGCCCCGCCACGGATCGGTCGTCTCCATCACCGCGAAGGAGCGCGACGCGCTCGCCGCGAAGTGGAACCCGTCGCTCCTGGTGACCTCGATCGACGCCGTGGCCCGGACCGTGCAGGCGGGATCGACGACCGTCGACCTGCCCGCGACGGTGGGCGCCACGTTCAAGGACGGCCACCGCGAGACGGTCGCCGTGACGTGGGAGACCGCTGATCTCAGCTCGCTGAAGAAGGCGGGGGACACCGTGCAGGTCCGCGGCCAGCTCGCCAACTCGGCCGCGACCCCCGCGATCGCCACGATCACGGCGACCGCTCCTCCCGGACCGTCGGTGGAGGCCTCGGCCTCGAACCGCTGCATCGCCGGCAAGGTGACGGTCACCGCGACCGCCACCAACACCAGCGGCTCGACCGTCGAGCTGACCGTCGCGTCGCAGTGGGGGAGCAAGACCTTCACCGGCGTCGCACCCGGCAAGTCGGTCACCGCCGCCTTCAGCACCCGCGCCGCCTCGGTCACCGCGGGTGACGTGAGCGTCACCTCGAAGGACGCGTCCGGCACCCGGACGGTCAGCGCACCCTACTCGGCACTCAGCTGCCGCTAGACCGAGATCCGGGAGGGGAGGAGCGCCGACCAGCCCCCCTCCCGGATCTCTCCACCCCGGAGCCCCGGCTCCTGTCCTCCGGGGAGCACGGACCGCAGCGTCCGTGCTCCCCGGGTCCCTCCCCTCGACGGAAGTAGACGAACAATGCGGTTCCGACGCACGACGGCCCTCCTGGTCGCCGCGAGCCTGACAGCGGGAGGTGCGGCGCTCAGCGCCGCGCCCGCACAGGCCGCGGTCCCCGGCCCGATCCTCTCCTACGACTTCTCCTCGACCGCGGCCGCCGGCGCGGCCGTCACCGCGGGCACGGCGCTCGCCGAGTCCGTGGCGGGACGCTCCGCCACGGTCCGCGGCACCGGAGCCACCACGGTCGTGGGACCCCGCGGCGGCACCGACCGCGCCCTGCGCCTCCCCGGCGGCGCCGCCGGGAGCTCCGCCGCCTTCGCCGAGATCGCACCGGGACTGACCACGGCGGCGACCACCGACGTGACCATGTCCGCCTGGCTGCGCTGGGAGGGGAACCAAAACTGCAGCTGGGCCTTCGCGCTCGGCCAGTCGACCGAGCGGTACCTCTTCAGCACCCCACAGTGCGGCGGGAACCTCATCGGCGCCGTCAAGAACGGCTCCGAGCAGCGCGCGGCCGATGCCGGTCCCGCCGCGACCGGCCGCTGGACGCACGTCGCCGTCGTGCTGCGCAGCGGAGTGAGCGTCTCGACCTACGTCGACGGCCGACTCGCGCAGACCACCCCGACCTCCGCGACCGGAGCGGCGACCGTCGGCACCTCCGCCTTCTCCGGCCTCCTCGGCAAGTCGTTCTACGGCCCCGACCCCCTCTTCGCCGGGGCGATGGACGACGTGCACGTCTACTCCGCCGCCCTCACCCAGGACCAGGTGCGCGAGGACGCGGCTCCGGCCGCTGCCGCGATCGCCGCCTCCGACGCCGCAGCCGCGACCATCGCGGTCACCGGCCCCGTCACCAGCGACCTCGCTCTCCCGACCCGCGGCGCCGGCGGCTCGACCCTCACCTGGGCGAGCAGCGACCCCGCGGTGATCGGCACCGACGGCTCCGTGCGCCGCCCGGCACCCGGCTCGGCGAACGCCACCGTGACCCTGACCCCGACCGCGACGTTCGCCGGATCCGCCGCCACCGGCACCGCGCGCACCGTCACCGTCGCCGCGGACACCGAGGCCGACGCCACGGCGCGCCTGCGCACCGCCCTCGTCGTCCCGCCGACCGTCGCCTCCGGCACCGCCCTGCCCACCGTCGCCGGGTACACCGTCTCGTGGAGCGCCGACGGCGCCGGCCTGTCCGACGGCCGCCTCGTGAACGACACGGCGACCGACCGGGCGCTCGCACTCAAGGCCTCCGTGAAGGTCGGCGCCACCACGCTGACGAAGACCTTCCGCACCACCGTCCTCAGCGCCTCCACGGCGAAGACCGTGGTGTCGTACACCCGGACGCCGACCGGCGAGGACAAGGCGAACCAGGACACGGTCGCCCGCGGCCTCCACCTGGCACTCGGCTCGTCCGTCGCCGACGCGGCACCGCTCTCGGGCAACTCGGGAGTCCTCTTCGCCGACGCCGTCTTCGTCGGCACCGACAAGGCCGACACCCGCGGCCTCGCGAACCCCTCGCTGTTCACCTTCGCCGACGGCACCGTCGGCGTGATCGCCACCCGCGTCCTGCAGTCGGGCGCGTCCGACGGCACCGGCGCCTCGAGCGCTCTGGTCTTCAAGGCCACGGACGCCACCGCGTCCGACTTCACCGAGCTCGGCCTCATCGACCTCGGCACCACCGGCGGCGTCGTCGCGCCGAAGGCCGTCTACGACACGGACCAGAACCGCTACCTCGTCTCCTGGACGGACTCCACCGGGGCTGCGAAGTACACGACCGTCACGGACCTCGCCCGCACCGAGCTCCGCGCGCAGGCGTTCTGGCCGAAGGACGGCGGCCGTCGCAGCGTCGTCGTGACCGACGGGAACCGCGGTGCGGTCCTCGGAGGAAGCCCCACCACCGTCGCCGCTCCCGACCTCTCCGGAGTCTCGGGCCGCGTCGCCGACGCTCTGCCGGGCGGCGCGCTGACCGTCTCCGGCACCGTCGCCGACTCGCTCGCGAAGAGGTTCGGCCGCACGGTCAACACCGGATCCTCGGTCGCACCGCAGACGATCGATCAGGGCGACACCTCCGCCCTGTCCGGAGTGAAGGCGCAGCTCTCCTACAACGACGGCTCGACCGGCAGCCTCGGCATCGACTGGAACCAGCAGCAGCTCGCCGACCTCGCCGCGAAGGGCCCGGGAACGTACGACCTCTCCGGGACCGTCCGTCAGCGGCAGTACAACGAGCCGTTCGCCTACAACCGCGCGGATCCGACGATCTACCGCTACGAGCGCAACGGGAAGACGCAGTACCTCTTCACCGCCACGGACGACACGAACAACGACAACGTCGCCTCGCAGCACCTGCCGATCCGGGTCGCCGACAGCATCGACCAGCTCAGCGACGACAACGGCGGACGCGCCCGCGAGGTGGACCTCCTCAACCGCACGACCCGGATGGACCGCACCGCCGAGGGCAGGGTGATCGCCGGCTGCTACTGGGCCCCCGAGATCCACGAGATCGGCGGCAAGCTCTCCATCCTGTTCGCCCCGTGCTTCAACCCGGACAACGACCAGTCGAACCAGGGCGGCGCATGGTTCACCGTGCAGGCGCACATCATGCAGCTGCGCGACGGCGGAGACCCCGCGAACCCCTCCGATTGGAGCGCGCCGCGCGCCGTCCTGAAGAGCGACGGGAGCGCCCTCGGACGCCCCGGCACGGGACGCAACATCAGCCTCGACATGAGCTACTTCGAGTCCGGTGGAACCGCCTACTACGCCTGGTCCCAGCGCTACGTCGACAACGGAGTGAGCGACCCGGCGACCTGGATCGCCAAGGTCGATCCCGCGAACCCCACCCGCGTCATCGGCGAGCCGACCCCGATCATCGTGCCCTCGCTGACGTTCGAGGACCACCTGTCCGAGGGAGCGTTCGCGATCCAACGCGACGGGAGGATCACGCTCGTCTACTCCAGCAGCGGCGTCAGCCCGAAGTACATCGTCGGCGGCGCCTGGGCGAAGGAGGGCAGCGACCTGACCGACATCGCCAGCTGGACGAAGTACGACGCCCCGCTCCTGCAGAGCGTCCCGATGCCCGACGGCGTGATCGACTACCGCACCTACGAGCAGGGACCCGGCCACGGCGCCGTCACCCAGGACGAGGACGGCAACGACCTGTACGTCTACCACACCTGGGGCAACGGAGTCGGAGGAGACGGCCGCGACACCCGCCTTGCCCGCATCCACTACGCCGCCGACGGCCGCCCGGTCTTCGACCTGACGCCGACCGAGGAGGTCGCGCCCGCGAACCGGACCGTGACCGCGAAGGTGACCGTCACCTCACCCCTCACCGTGACCGCGACCGCGTCCACCCGCTGCGTCAGCGGGAAGGTCGTCCTCACCACCGTGGTCAAGAACGACAGCCGCTCCACCATCGACGTCACCACGGCCACCGCCTACGGCTCCAAGACCGTGACCGGCGTCGCACCCGGCACGTCTGCTACGACCGCGACGACCACCCGCGCCGTCTCGATCCCCGCCGGATCGGTCGCCACGACGTCGACGGCCACCATCGACGGCAAGGTCGTCACCGCCCAGAAGAACGCCGACTACTCCGCGCGCAGCTGCCGCTGAGCAAGGGGGAGCGGGCGGCACGACCGCCCGCTCCCCGCACACCCACAACGGACATCACCACAGCCGACCCCAGCACCGTCACCGGAAAGACGAGGACCGACTCCATGCAGCACCGCAGAACAACCGTGACCTTCCTCGCCGCCGGCCTCCTTCTGACGAGCATCATGCAACCACCCGCTTTCACTAACCAGAACGACGGCATCCGCGAAGCACTGAACGAGACAAACGAGACCCCAACGGCCTTCGACGATCGCGACATCCTGCTGATCAACGGCAACGCTTTCGACCTCACCTGAGCCCCATCGACCCCGTCGCAAACAAGCGCTGGGCGACCCCCGCCTCCTGCGGTCTCCCGCCCGACAGGCAAGATCCTTCGCAAGTCGGATCGACTCCGCCCCCAAACACCCACCACACATGCCGTGCCGGCATCACCACCGGCCGAAGAACGGAAAATCCGCCATGAACACTCGCTCCTTCCTCCTCCGCGGAACCGCCGGCATCGCCGGAGGCCTGCTCCTGCTCGGCGCCGCCGGCACCGCCTTCGCCGACGAGCAGCAGGGCGCCGACGACGTCGACGTCAACGTGCAGATCGCGCCCCTCACCGGGGTCGGCGCCCTCTCGATGACCGTCGCGAGCGACTCCACCGCCCTGACCGAGAACGGCTCAACCGGCGCAGTCCGCCAGTTCACCGGCACCCTGCCCACCGTCACGATCACCGACACGCGTGACGCCGCGGACATCCCGGCCGGAGCGGGCTGGTACGTGCTCGGCACGGCGAGTGACTTCACCTCGTCGACCGGCGACACGATCGGCGCGGAGAACCTCGGCTGGGCGCCGAACCTGATCGACGGCGGCGACTCCGGACTCGTCGCGGAAGGCGACGTCGTCGACACCGCCCTCGACGCCGGACCGAACAACGTCGGCCTCGTCGACCAGGAGCTGCTCGCCATCACCGACGACAGCGCCGGAGTCGCGGAGGAGGGCTCCTGGACCGCCGACGCGGCCCTGACCCTCAAGACCCCGTCCACCGTCGACGCCGGCGACTACAGCTCGACGCTCACCCTCTCCCTCTTCGAGTGAGAGAGAGGGTTCCCGCTCCGTCCCGCAGGCGCCGCCTCCTGACGGCTCTGCCCGGTCGGGCGCGGCACCCGGGAGCGCGCAGCGTCTGCGCCTCCAGCGGCGACGTCGACACCTTCATCCTGATCGAGCTCGCACGAGGCGAGCACCTCGAGGAGAACCGCCTCAGAGCGGCGCTCGCGCACCGTCCCGACGGCCGCATCAGCCTCCTCGCTCTGCGCGCGCGCCTCCACGGCCTCTCGAGCCGAGGTCTGGTGCTCCTCGAAGGGCGCAGGAGAAGCACGGTCCTGCGCGCCGGACGTCTCTCGATCACGCGCGCCGGCAGAGCCGTCCTCGCGGCCCAAGCGCGGGCGCTGGATCTCCTCACCGAGGAGATCCACGTCGCCCTCCTCGGGGGAAAGCCGACTTACTGACATGGACGCGGTTCCAGAGACGATGTCCCCCTCCCCATGGCCGGACGAGAGCAGCGTGAGTGCGCTGCCGCGCTCGGCTCGCCGGCTGTCGTGAGCGGTGACGTGCCAGGACGCGGGGTGGGAACCTCCGGTGTGGAGATCGAGTGGCTCCTCGCGTCCTTCGTGAGGATCCTTCCCGGCGACGACGCTGCCGTGTCCGTTCTCGGCGCTCCCCATGACGCCCTGACGCTGGCGGCGACGAGTCGTCGAGCGGCGACACTCGACGAGATGCAGATCGACCTCGGTGAAGGGCCTGCCTGGGATGCACACCGCACCGACCGTGCGACCGAGATGCTCCTCGACGACGAGCGGCACTCCGCTGTCTGGCCGGTGTTCGGTCACTCCGCTGAGGCGGCCGGAGTGAGGGCAGCCCTCGCCGTTCCTCTGCTGGTCGGCACCTCGAGCATCGGCGCCGTCACCCTGTACAGCAGCGCCGCGATGCGGCTGGATGCTCAGCAGCTGCAGCTCGCCGGTCGCTTGGCGGGAACCCTGGCCAGGGCCGTGGCCGAGCAGATCGTGAGTCGTTCAGCGGACGACATGCCCGTCCGTGATCCCGCATTCTCGCGCCGAGAAGTGCATCGGGCGACAGAGATGGTGATGAGCCAGATGCGGTCGACGCCCGCGGACGCCCTGGTGGTGATCCGCGCCCACGCGTTCGCTGAGAGCATCGGAGTACGCGACGTGGCCGCACTGGTCATCGAGCGAGCGCTCGATTTCTCTCGCGATCCACCGGCCTGAGCCAAGCGTGAATTCACATGCCGGTAACACGCCGGTCACAGGAGGTCGTGGTCGCTCTGCTTTCCTTGACGAGTCCTCGGCGAGGGCGCCCGCAGACGTGATGACTGTCTGACGGGGAGGCACTCTCGATCGTATGCATCGATCTCTGGAGTCTGACGCGCCGGGTCGTGGGCCAGTCCTGGCCCCGCGGTCCTCTCGCTCATGACCGCGTCATACCTGCTCAGCAAGGAGACGGAATGTCCAGCGCACTGATCGTGATCGATATGCAGAACGGTTTCATCCACCCGGAGGGATCGCTCCCGAGCCTCGGCTTGGGGATGCCCGGTGTCGAGGCCGTCATCGCCGCGAACGGAGAGGCGATCGCTGCGGCCCGTGCTGCGAGCATCCCCGTCGTCTACACCCGGAGCGTCTTCCGTCCCGGAATGGTCGATCTGCCGATGCGCATGGAAGGCCTCCTCCCGCCTGGCTTCGAGATACTCGAGCGCGGCAGCTGGGACGCGGACATCCACACGGACCTGACACCTCACGAGGGCGAGGCGGTCATCGACAAGAACCGCTACGACGCTTTCCTGAACACCCCGCTCGAGCAGGTTCTCCGGACGCTGAAGGCCACGTCCGTCCTGGTGACCGGAACAGTCACCTCGATCTGCGTGGAGTCCACGGTGCGGTCGGGCTACATGCGCGACTTCGACATGTACGTCGCCTCCGACTGCGTCCTGGGCGCTCCGGGGCAGCACGAGGCGTCGCTGGCCATCATGGGCGCCGCGTTCGCGACCGTGTTGCCGTGGCGCGAAGCGATGGCGGCGCTCACTGAGAGTGCCGTCCCTGCCGCATCGGCAGCGGCGTGACGCTGACCGAGACGACAGGGCGGGTGAGCCTTGCAGGCAGCGGAACCCGCATCGACATGAGACGGAAGTCGGCGGCCGACCTGTCCTGATCCTCCCGTTCAGAACCTCGCCCTTCTCGGGGTCGAGAACGAGGACGCCGGAGTGGCCTCCGCTGTCGTCAACTCCGTGTTCCACATCGGCGGGTCCATCGGGCTCGCGGTGTTCACCGTGTTCTACGCGAGTACCGCGAACTCCGCCATCGCGTCCGGAACGGCCGAACTCGCCGCGTTCACCGACGGCTACAAGGCCGTGTTCCTAGCCGCGGCAGTGACCATGGTCGCCGCCTCCGTCATCGGATTCCTCCTCATCCGAGGGAAGAAGGAAGACCTCAACCCCGCCTGGGACGAGGCGGAAGTCGCCCTCGTCCACTGAGACGATCCCGCTGGGGCGGGCCGATTCGTGCAGCAGCGACGCGCCGGCTCGCCCCTTCGTGTCCGATCAACGATGTCCAGAACCTCGTCGACCGACGACCTCCCCCGAAGAGGAGTCCCTCATGGATCGCAATGGCACGACCTTCCGACGCGGCAGCCTCGTCCGCTTCATCCGCTGGGTTTCGTCCCGCGACGCCGGCTGGACGGCCGAGATCATCGAGGGCCGCTACCTCGAGCGCGCCGACTGCGGCTGGCTGGTCGAGATCGAGGGCACTCCCACAGTGGTCACGAAGGACGACTGGGCGGTTTTCCGCTGATCGGCTGGGACAGGCAAAGTCACTGCGCCGACGAAGACGATACGGTCACGGCGAGCTGCCTCCGCGCCGCATAATGATCAGCTCGAGGGCGAGGCCCCACTGGAATCGCGAGGGATCATGGAGTGGGAAGACCTGGCCCTCCGTGCGGTCATCGAGGAGCATGCCGACGCTCCTCTGCGCGATGAGGTCCAGCGGGACATGAACGCTGCTGAGGGTGGTCGGTAGATGGCGGACGACCGGAATGTCGTTGTACTCCACGACCGAGACGTCGACAGGCACGCAGCCCCTGCCTCGCGGCAGCGGTCATCGCGCCGATGGCTGCGTGATCGGTGACGGCGAAGGTTGCGGTCGGTGGACGTCGAAGTTCGAGAAGAGCCTCGGCGCTCTTCTCGCCCGCTTCGACGGAGAAGCTCCCGCCGGCGACGAGTTCAGGCGAGAACTCGTCGCCCCCTTCGCCGAGGGCACGACGTGCTCCGTCGAGGAGATGCACTGCACTCGGGGCGTACTCCGGACCGCGGATGATTTCGATCCGACGGTGGCCCAAGTCCGCCAGGTGCTGGACCGCGAGGTAGTCGCCGAGCTCGTCGTCGGTCGTTGCACTCGGACTGATCCCATCCGTTCGCAGGGCGAGAACGTGACGGATTCCACTGGCGCTGAGCTCCTCAACGAAGCAGTCGAACGTCGGCCGCGGGATGATCATCACCTCACTCTGTGACCGACGGTCCTCGTCAGACCTGAATCGGATTCGGCGGAGTGACCGTCGACCCTCGAACGACGAGGGTCGTGGCGAACTCATGGCGCGCGATCGCTGCGTGCTCGCCTGCCAGACCGTCGAGCAGCAGTTCGGCTGCGCGGCGTCCCATCTCTTGGTAGGGCTGGCGCGCGGTAGTGAGCTGAGGCGTGACGAGTACTGCGGCCCGCTCGTCGTCGAATCCCGCGACGGCGATGTCGTCCGGGATCCGCAGCCCGTGTCGTCCGATCACGCGCATGGCAGCGGGAGCCAACTGGTCGTAGGCGCAGAAGAGTGCATCTATCGACGGATCGCGCTCAAGCAAGGCCGAGAGTTCCGGGCATCTATCGTCGGACTCTTGGAGATCGGCCTCGATGATCAGGTCAGGATCGACGGGGACACCGGCTGACTCGAGTCCGTTCCGATAGCCGACGATGCGATCGCGCAGGAAGAGCAGGTCGGTGGTCGAGCCACCCGGCGGGCGCGGCGCGAGGAAGGCGATCCTTCTTCGTCCGAGGTCGAGGAGATGCTGCGTCACCTGCTGAGCCCCCGCCGAGTTCGAAGCAGAGATGCTCGGGAGATGGATGGTCGTGCTCGTGTCGTCGAGTGCGACGGCGGGGATGCCGATGCGATCGCAGGCGTCTCGGACCGGCCGCTGATCCGGGACGCTGATGACGATGACCCCCTCGGTGGGTACGTCGACGAGAGTGTCGATGACAGAGGCGAGACCGCCAGGAGCATCGGTAACAGGGTGGATGAGCACCTGGTACCCCGCCTCGCCGGCCGCGGTGATGCACGCTCTCACCACCGGTTCCCACCATCCCCACTGATTGTTCGGCACGATGACACTGAAGGCGCGGTGACCACCTCGCCGCAGAGCCCGGGCGGCGACAGAGGGTCGATAGCCGAGCTCCTCGGCCACCGCCCGCACCCGCGCGCGAGTGGACTCGCTGACGTCGGATTGACCGGCGAGAGCTCGAGAGACGGTCGCGGCTCCGACGCCCGCTGCCCGTGCGACCTCAGCCAAGGTCACTCGTCGCATCATCTCGGTCTCCTTCGGCCCGAAGAGTGGACAACTCCTCGATGGGTGCTAGCGTACCGGAAACGTTACCGGAATCGTTACCGGTGACCATCAAGACACTTCTCAAAGGTGAGGAACACCCATGACCATGCAATCCGGCACTGCTGATCGCACTGCTGTCTCGCCCGTCGGGCCCGTCTTCATCGCCCTCTACGCGCTGGCGATGTTCGGAATCTGGATGGCGATCAACCTCCCCGCCTCGGTCACGCTCGCGCTGCGGATCTCCGAGATCGATCCCGCGGGCAAGACCACGAGCTACTCGATCGCCGCCGGCGTCGGCACTCTGACGGCGTTGCTCGCGAACCCGTTCTTCGGCCGTCTGTCCGATCGAACGCGAAGTCGTTTCGGCCGCCGACGGCCGTGGATCGTGATCGGCATGCTCGGCACAGCGGCGGGAGCTGCTGTGATCGGTTTCTCGGACAGCTTTGCGCTGCTGCTCGTCGGCTGGGTCTTGATGCAGGCATTCGTGAACGCTGCAGTCGCCGCGATGCTCGCGATCGTCGCAGACCGCGTGCCTGAATCGCAGCAGGGCGTGATCGGCTCGCTATCCGGCGCCGCTTCTGCGGCTTCACTGGTCATTGGGATCTTCGTCATTCAGGCGTTTCCGACCAGCATTCTCGCTCAGATCGGCCTGCCCGTCGCTGTCGCCCTCGTCCTCGCCGGAGCGCTGATCGCCGTGTTCCGCGACGACGTTCCGGCTGCCGAGCCGCTCCCTCACTTCGGCGTGAGGGAGTTCCTCGGCTCGTTCGTCATCGATCCTCGACGCGAGCGGGAGTTCTCGTGGCTGCTGCTGTCCCTCTTCTTCATGTTCGGCGCCTGGGGCGTCGTCTCGACCTACACCGTCTATCTGCTTCAGGACATGGTCGCCGTACCCGAGGGAGAGCTCAGCACCGTCATCACCCTCTCCTACGTCATCCCGGGCGTGCTCGCCTTCCTCGCCGGACCGGTCGCCGGATTCGTCGGTGACCGCCTCGGTCGCCGCAAGCCCGTCCTCGCTGTCGGTGCAATCATCAGCGCGGCCGGAATGGTCGTGATCGCCACCGCGTCGACTGGAGTGCAATTCCTCATCGGCGCCGCCCTCGTCTCGGGGATCGGCTCGGGCGTACTGCTCGGCACTTACATCGCGTTCGGGATCGCCACCATGCGAGAGACCACCGACGCAGCGCGCAATCTCGGCGTGATCAACATCGCGATCACTCTGCCGTTCTCCGTGATCCCCTTCATCGCACCCCTGGTGCTCGGCATCGGCGGGGGTTCCTCGAACTACGTCGCCCTCGTCCTCGTCGGAGGCCTGTTCGCTCTGCTCGGCACTCTCCCGTTGCTCCGCATCCGCTCCACCCGCTGACCCACCGCTCCAGCCGCAGCCGCAGCGCGGACTCTCCGCGGCGTTCCACTGACTTCGAAAGGCTTCCATGTCTCTTTACCTCGACCCTCACCAGTCGATCGAGCGTCGCATCGAGGATCTGCTCCCTCGCATGACGGTCGCCGAAAAGGCCGGACTGATGTTCCACCCCTCGACCGAGCCGCCCGGTGAGCAGGTCAGCGCGAAGGAGGCGAACGATGCAGCGGTCCGAGACGTCGTCGGTCGCGGAATCAGCCATTTCAACGTCTTCGGCGGCGACGACAGCGCGACAGTGGCGGCTTGGCACAACACCCTGCAGAACCTTGCCGCAAGTACACGCTTGGGGATCCCGGTGACGCTCTCGTCGGACCCCCGCCACGGGTTCCGGAGCAACCCGTTCACCGGCCAGTCCCTCACCAGCCTCTCGCGCTGGCCGGAGACGACCGGAATCGCGGCGATCGCGGGCACGGATGCGGTGCGGCAGTACGGAGAAACGATCCGGGCCGAATTCCTGGCCATGGGCATCAGGGTCTACCTCGGACCGATGGCGGACATCTTCAGCGAACCTCGCTGGTCTCGCGGGGCCGGGACCTTCGGAGAGGACCCCGAGCGTGTCTCCGAACTCACCGTCGCCTTCATCGAAGCGCTGCGCGGCGGCCCTGAGCTGAGTGAGAGGTCGGTCGCTGCCGTCGTCAAGCACTTCCCCGGGGGCGGACCCCAACTGCGCGGGGACGATGCGCATGACAAGCGTTATCCGGAGCAGATCTACCCCGGCGGACAGCAGGAACTGCACATTCGGCCGTTCGAACGCGCCTTCAGCGCAGGCGCCACTCAGGTGATGACCTATTACGGCAAGCCCGTCTCCAGCGATTGGGACGAGGTCGGCTTCGCCTTCAACGCTCCCGTCGTGCGCGACATCCTGCGCGGTCGACTCCGTTTCGACGGCATCGTCGTCACCGACTGGAACCTGCTCGAGAGCGAGATGGTCGGCGACTACCTCTTCGGACCCAACGGCTGGGGCCTGGAGGATCGAACACCGGCCGAACGCGCACAGATCGCCATCGAGGTCGGGGTTGACCAGTTCGGCGGAGACCGCAACACCGCGATCATCGAGGAACTGGTCGACGCCGGCGTCGTGACCCAGGCGCGGATCGACGAGTCCGTACGGCGTATCCTCCGCGAGAAGTTCCGTCTGGGTATCTTCGAGCAGCGAGCGGTCGACGTGGAGCAAGCTCGGCAGACGTGCGGTGCGTCGGTGTTCTTCGATCGCGGCGTGGCCGCGCAACGCGGCTCGCTCGTTCTGCTCTCCGAGAGGGCCGGTCTTCTTCCCGAGCACGCGACGCTGTTCCTCGACGGCATCGACGACCCGTGCGGCCGTCCCACGACTACGGACATGATCGCGGCCGACGCTATCGTCGTCCGCCTCGACGCCCCGTTCGAACCGGGCCGTGGATCGCTCGTCGCAGAGTACTTCCACGGCGGAACCCTCGAGTTCCCCGCCGCGACCCTCAAGCGGCTGCAGGAGTACGCCGAGCTCGCACCGCTGTTCGTCGCGGTCTTCCTCGAGCGGCCTGCGATCCTCGGCCCGATCATCGACCTCGGCGCGACTGTCGTCGGCGAATTCGGCGCGAGTGATGCTGTCGTCCTCGATGCCTTCTGCGCCCGAGCACCCCTGAGCGGGCGACTGCCGTTCGACATCCCCTCGTCGATGGCAGCCGTCGAAGCTTCGAGGGAGGACGTGCCGTTCGACACCGAAAGCCCTCGATTCCGAGCCGGCGACGGGATCGAGAAGCCGGCGAGGGCGATTCCTGAGCGCTGAAGCAGGGGCCTGAGGTCGGCTCTCGAGGAGGAGTGGAGCGGCGGACGTGTGCTCTGGGCGATGCACCCGTCGTGCCGAGAGCGGCCGATCAACCAGGCGCCGTCTCGGGGTGCACGTGCCCGAAGGTCCACAAGGTCGGTGCGATTCGGCGGACGTGCCGACAGTGCTGCGCTCCCGTCGTGCAGCAGTGGACGCACCGAATCACGACGATCGATCGGCCTGCTTCGATCTCAGGAGCGTCCTATCGCCGGACGTGCAGTGCTTCGCCGTTCGATCAACTCGGTGGTGATCGTCGTTCGAGCGTCAAGCGCTTCGCGGCCCTCGATGATCTCGACGAGGTTCTGAACGCTCACGCGGCCGACCTCGAGGAGGTTCTGGCGGACGGTCGTCAGCGGCGGCCAGAAGGCCTCGGCCTCCTCGATGTCGTCGAAGCCCACCACGCTGACCTGGCCGGGCACGGCGATCCCCGCCTCGTGGTAGGCGAGGAGCACTCCCAGAGCCATCTGGTCGTTGGCAGCGAACACCGCAGTGACGTCCTCCCGCTCTCTCAGCACGACTCCGGCGTGGTACCCCGATCCAGTGGACCAGTCGCCGGTGAGAGGAGCGGGTGGCTCGATGCCGCGCTCGCGCAGCGCCTCCCGCCATGCAGCCTCGCGACGGAGGGCGGCGAAGCTGTCGCTCGGTCCACTGACGTGCCAGACCGTGGCGTGACCGAGGTCGAGCAGGTGCTGAGTGGCGAGCCGCGCGCCGTGCTTCTGGTCGGAGTCGACCACGGGATGGCTGGTCTCGCGGCTGGCGTCCAAGGAGACGATGGGGACGCCGGGCGGGAAGTGCACATCCGGGTTGTCGCGGTAGTGGAACTGCTCGAGCACGATGATGATGCCGTCCAGGGCCTGGTCGGCGAGCACCGAGAAGGCACTGCTCGTCGCGTCGCGGCTGGAGACGTCCACGGTGATGAGCGTGACGGAGTACCCGGCCCGGTTGGCCTCGGCGGAGATCGCCTCGAGGGTCCGGCGGTTGCCGAACGAGGAGAGGGTCGAGAGCACCACGCCAATGTTCCGGTACCGGCCCGATCGGAGCGCCCGGGCCGCGCGATTGGGCCGATAGCCGAGCTCGGTCATGCTCAAGAGGACCTTCTCCCGGGTGAACGGGTCGACCTCCGGCGCCCCGTTCGCGACGCGCGAGACCGTCTGCTTCGACACCCCCGCCCGCTCGGCGACATCGCTCTGAGACGGTCCCTTGTGCCTCGTCGCGCCGGGCCGGTGCGCCTCAGACATCGCCGTCGTCCGCGCTCGCCAGGGCCTCCCGAGGCGGCGTCGCGAGTGAGTCCTTTTCGTTGCTCATGGGTCCATGCTAGAGTCCGAACTCAGATGGTCACGTGACCAATAATCTTAACGACTGAGGAGCGACGATGGTGTCTCTGACGACTGCCCGACCGGTGAGCGCCCGCCGCGCCCGCCGCGACTGGCGGGGCTGGGGGTTCATCGGCCCGTTCATGCTCGTGTTCCTGGCGGTCTTGGTCGCGCCGGTGCTCTACGCGATCTACCTCAGCCTGTTCCGCCAGCAGCTGGTCGGCGGCAACGCGTTCGTCGGGTTCGAGAACTACGCACTCCTCCTGCAGGACCCGCGCTTCTGGGAGTCACTGGGCCGCGTCACGCTGTTCCTCATCGTGCAGGTCCCGGTGATGCTGGTGCTCTCCCTCGTCGCCGCTCTCGCCATCGACAGCGCCCACCTGGTCGGCCGAGGCGCGTTCCGGATCCTGCTGTTCCTGCCCTACGCGGTTCCCGGTGTCGTGGCAGCGCTGATCTGGGGGTTCCTCTACGGCAACCAGTTCGGCCTCACGGGCAGCGTCAACGATCTGCTCGGCGCGGAGATCCTGCGGCCGTTCAGCTCCGAGTGGGTGCTGGGCTCGATCGGCAACATCGTCACCTGGGAGTTCCTGGGCTACAACATGCTCATCTTCTACGCGGCGCTGAAGGTCATCCCCGCCGACATCTACGAGGCGGCGGACCTCGATGGAGCGGGCGGCCTCCGAGTGGTGTGGAGCATCAAGCTGCCGGCCATCCGCAGCGCGGTCGTGATCGCCACCATCTTCTCGATCATCGGCAGCTTCCAGCTCTTCAACGAACCGAACCTCCTGAAAGTACTGGCCCCCAACGTGATCTCCACCTACTTCACCCCGAACATGTACGCCTACAACCTCTCCTTCGCCGGCCAGCAGTACAACTACTCGGCCACGGTGGCGATCGTCATGGGCCTCTTGACCGCCGTCATCGCCTACATCGTGCAGCTGCGCGGCCAGCGCTCCGAGGTGCGCTGAGATGACCGTCTCCTACGCACGCACCAGCCCCCGCGCTCGACGCCCGCGCCGCTCGATCCTGCTCGCCGTCATGATGGTCGTCTTCGTCGTGTACTCGGTGGTCCCGCTGGTCTGGCTCGTCATCAACGCGACCAAGAGCCAGAGCGATCTGCTCTCCACCTTCGGCCTCGGCTTCGGCGGCGAGTTCGCGCTCTTCCAGAACATCTACGAGACGCTCACCTACCGCGACGGCGTGTTCCTGCAGTGGTTCGCCAACACCCTGCTCTACGTCGTCGTCGGAGCGGGCGGAGCGACACTCCTCGCGACGGTCGCCGGCTACGGACTCGCCAAGTTCGACTTCCCCGGGAAGCGGGGCGTCTTCGCCCTGATCCTCGGGGCGGTGGCGGTGCCCGGCACTGCGCTGGCCGTGCCGACCTTCCTGATGTTCAGCCAGGTGGGACTGACCAACACGCCCTGGGCGGTGATCCTGCCCTCGCTCGTGAGCCCCTTCGCGCTCTACCTCATCTGGAGCTTCGCCACTGAGGCCGTGCCGACCGAGCTGCTCGAGGCGGCACGCATGGACGGGTCGAGCGAGTTCCGCACCTTCTTCACCATCTCGCTGCGACTGCTCTCCCCGGGCATCGTCACGGTCGTCCTCCTCACCGTCGTCGCCACTTGGAACAACTACTTCCTGCCGCTCATCATGCTCAGCGAGCCGACCTGGTATCCGCTCACGGTCGGCCTCAGCCAGTGGAGCGCCCAGGCGACCGGCGTCGGAGCCCAGCCGATCTACAACCTCGTGATCACCGGCTCGCTTCTCACGATCGTCCCGATCGTCATCGCGTTCCTGTTCCTGCAGCGCTACTGGCAGTCGGGTCTGACCGCCGGAAGCGTCAAGCAGTGAATCTCCGCACCTCCTTCCTCCCCTCCCTTCCCGTACAACGAAGTCACTCGAAAGGAACTCCCATGACTCACTCCACCAGCGGGCGGCGTCTCGGCCGCTTCGGCGCCCTGGCGGGCGCCGCTCTCACTCTCGGACTGGTGCTCTCCGGCTGCTCCGCCGCCGGCGGCGCGACGAGCTCGGACGCCGACGCGGCCGATCTGGACGCGGCCCTCGAAGCGGGCGGCAGCCTGACCTACTGGTCGTGGACTCCGTCCGCCGAGGCGCAGGTGGCCGCGTTCGAGGAGGCCTACCCGAACGTCGACGTGAACGTCGTCAACGTCGGCACCGGCACGACTCAGTACACGCAGCTGCAGAACGCCATCACCGCCGGCTCAGGTGCCCCCGACGTCGCCCAAGTGGAGTACTTCGCCATCCCGCAATTCGCACTGGCCGACTCGTTCGCGGACCTGACCCCGTACGGTCTCGCCGAGCTCGAGGACCTGTACAGCGCCGGCCCCTGGAGCTCGGTAAGCATCGGCGGCGGCCTGTACGGCCTGCCGCAGGACTCCGGCCCCATGGCCATGTTCTACAACCAGGCCGTCTTCGACCAGTACGGCATCGAGGTCCCCACCACCTGGGACGAGTACTACGCCGCCGCACAGAAGCTGCACACGGCGAACCCCGACGCCTACATCGCCGGCGACACCAGCGACCCCGGCTTCGCGACAAGCATGATCTGGCAGGCCGGCGGCCGCCCGTTCCAGGTGGGAGACGACGGCACCACGATCACCCTCGACCTCGAGGACGAGGGCTCGCAGGCCTTCGCTGCGAATTGGTCGCGCCTCACCGAGGGCGAGCTCCTGCCGGACATCCCCAGCTGGAGCGACGAGTGGTACCGCGCCCTCGGCGACGGCACCATCGCCACCCTCCTCAGCGGCGCGTGGATGCCCGGCGTGCTGCAGTCCTCCGTGCCCGAGGCCGCGGGGAACTGGCGTGCCGCGCCACTGCCCACCTACGACGGCGACACCGGCAGCAACTCGGAGAACGGCGGCGGCGGGCAGGTCGTGCTCGAGCAGAGCGAGAACAAGGCCCTGGCCGCCGCCTTCGTCCGCTGGCTGAACTCGGACGACGAGAGCGTCGAGATCTTCCTCCAGTCCGGCGGCTTCCCCGCGACCGTCGCCGACCTCGAGTCCGACGAGTTCCTCGCGCAGACCCCCGAGTACTTCGGCGGCCAGCCGATCAACGAGGTCCTCGTCGACGCCTCGCGGAACGTCAGCACCGGCTGGCAGTACCTGCCCTTCCAGGTCTACGCCAACAGCGTCTACTCCGACACCGTCGGTCAGTCCTTCGTCAACAACCAGGACATCGGCAGCGGACTGATGAACTGGCAGGACCAGCTCGTCGAGTACGGCGACCAGCAGGGCTTCTCCGTCAACAAGTGACACGGATGCGCTGAGCGACACGAGAGCGCGGCGCGGGACCTCCCCGCGCCGCGCTCTCGGCATCGGCGGGGGAGTGGTCCTCTCGGCGCGTCGTGATGAACAGCGTGTCCAGATCGCACCCGCCGAAAGTCACGCCGGAGACCCGCGGGGCGTCGAGGGTGGACGCCGATCAGCTCGCCGGAGGGTCGTGGTGACGAAGCCTCACGCCGCCGCCTGCAGCGCTCCCTCGTCGCGGATCGTCGTGCCGCCGGGGACGGCGGGACTCATGAGCCGCTTCCCGACGTCGCCGCGACCGCATCGTCCGGGTGCTCCACAGGCTCCTCGAGGCGGCCGCGGGTCTGGTCGACGAGCGCACGGGTGAGGTCGACCGCCGCCGCGGCGTCGCGGGCGGCGAGGGCGTCGGCGAGCCGGACGTGGAGGGCCAGGGCCCGCTCGCCCTCCGCGCCGAAGACCGGCACGCTCCCGGAGTAGCGCAGCCGCAGGGCGGCGAGGACGGTGTCGGAGAGCTGCGCGAGGACGGAGCTGGACGCCGCGGCGACGATCGCCGAGTGGAAGTCGAGGTCGGCCCGCGCGAACGCGGCGACCCGCCGGTCACGGTAGGTCGCGGTCATCTCCTCGGCCGCCCGGACGATCGCGGACAGCTGTTCGTCCGTGCCCTGGGCCGTGGCGAGCTCCGCCGCGGCCGGCTCGAGGATCGTCCGCAGCTGCATCAGCTCGCGGAGCTGCGTCTGCGCGTCGTCCGCGTGCGAGCGCCAGGCGATGACCCGCGGGTCCAGGAGCTGCCAGTGCTCGCGGCCGAGGACGGTGATCCCCACCCGCTGGCGGGCGACGATCATGCCGAGAGTCTCCAGGATGCGCAGGGCCTCCCGGATGACGGAGCGCGAGACGCCGTGCTCGCGGGCGAGCGCCTCGATGCCGAGCACCGTCCCCGCCGGCAGGTCGCCGCGGACGACGGCGGTGCCGACGGTGTCGACGAGGGTGCGTTGACGGGTCATGAGGCGGGTGGGACCGCTCCCTCGTAGGCGCGCTGCGGGAGCTGCGTGGCGAGCTTGCCGCCGCTCACGTCGACGAGGGTTCCCGTGATGTAGTCGGCGGCGTCGCTCGCGAGGAAGACGAGCAGGTCGGCGATGCTGTCCGCGGTGCCCCAGCGGCGGAGGGTCAGCGTGTCGAGCAGGCGGTCCTGCGTCGCCTGCGGCATCGTCTCGAAGCCGTTCATCGCGCTCGGGACCATGCCTGGAGCGTAGGCGTTGACGGTCACGCCCCAGGGTCCCAGCTCGCCGGCGAGCACCCGGGTGAACTGCACGACGGCCGCCTTCGATGCCCCGTAGGCGGCGGCCCCCACCGACGGCACGATCGCCGCGAACGAGGCCGCGTTGAGGATGCGGCCGTGATCGGAGGCCTTCACGTGCGGCAGCACCGCCTGCGACATCAGGAACACGCCGGCGACGTTGACGTCGAAGCAGCGGCGCCAGGCGGCCGGATCGAGATCCTCCACCCGGCCCTCCACGTTGATCCCCGCGTTGTTGACCAGGACGTCGATGCCGCCGAAGTGCGCCGCGACGCGAGAGACCCCGTCCGCGACAGAGTCGGGCTCGGTCACATCGCCCTCGATCTGCAGGACGCCGTTGGGCGTGCCCTCCGGAAAAGCGACGTCGAACGCCGCGACCTTCGCACCCTCGCGGGCGAAGCGCTCGGAGAGCGCCCGCCCGATACCCCGGCCACCACCCGTCACCAGAACGATTCGATCCGTGAGATCCACCAGCATGTCTTGCCCCCGCCGTTCCCGAAAAGTCTGCTTATTATAGATCCCATGAACGCGGAGTTGCGAGTCGCCTGGGTGACAGGAGCCGGAAGCGGAGTGGGGCGCGCCTGCGCGACGGCCCTGGGGGAGCGGGGGTGGACCGTCGCCCTCTCGGGGCGCAGGGCGCCCGAGCTCGCCGAGACGGCCGGGCTCGTCCGCGCCGCCGGCGGCACCGCCCTCGAGCTACCGTTCGACGTCACCGCGGACGACGCCCGCGAGCGCGTCGAGGCGATCGCCGCCGCGGCCGGCACCGACCGCCTGGACGCCGTGATCCTCTCCGCCGGTGCCAACACCCCGCAGCGGGCGTGGGCGGACCAGTCGATGGCGGAGTTCGCGGCCGTCGTGCAGACCAACCTCCTCGGCGTCGTCCGCAGTGCCGACGCCGCTCTGCCGGGACTGCGCGCCGCATCCGGCGTGATCGTCGTGATCTCCTCGATCGCGGGCTGGCGGCCCTCGCCCGGTGCAGGCGTCGCCTACAGCGCCGGCAAGACGGCACTCGCCCCGGTGGTCCGCACCCTCAACGACCAGGAGGCCGACGCTGGCGTCCGCGCGACCCTGCTCTGCCCCGGGGACATCGACAGCGACTTCCTGCGCCAGCGACCCGAGGTCCCCGGCGCGGCGGCCCGCGCGGTGATGCTCGCACCCGCCGACGTCGCCCGCTCGGCGATGTTCGTCATCGACGCACCGCGCCACGTGCGGATCGACGAGCTCGTGATCTCCCCGCTCTCCCAGCGCTCCGCCTGATCGCGCTCGACCCGCGCTCGAACCGACCCGATTCGACCCCACACGACCCGCGGTCGCCGTCTCCACGGCGCGCGGACACCGACGAGAGGCTTCAATGGACCACCGATGGCTCCGCACCGGCGAGGAGCGCGCCCCGCGCATATCCTTAGGCGCCGACTACAACCCGGACCAGTGGCCGCGCGAGGTCTGGGCCGAGGACGTCCGGCTGATGCAGGAGGCCGGGGTCGACGTCGTCTCCGTCGCCATCTTTTCCTGGGCGAGGATCCAGCCCACCGCCGACCAGTGGGATTTCGCCTGGCTCGACGAAGTGCTCGACCTGCTGCACGCCGGCGGCATCGGCGTCGACCTGGCGACGGCGACCGCCTCCCCGCCGCCCTGGCTCACGCTGGCCCACCCGGAGATCCTCCCAGTCACCGCCGACGGCAGGATCCTCTCGCCCGGGGGCCGGCAGCACTGGCGTCCCACCTCCGCGGTCTTCCGGGCACACGCCCTCGAGCTCGTCGAGCGCATCGCCGAGCGCTACCGGGACCACCCCGCGATCATCGCCTGGCACGTCAGCAACGAGCTCGGCTGCCACAACGCCTGGGACCACTCCGAGGACGCCACGCGGGCGTTCCGCACCTGGCTTGAGCACCGCTACACCGACATCGACGGGCTCAACGCGGCGTGGGGGACGGCGTTCTGGTCGCAGCGCTACAGCTCGTTCGAGGAGGTGCTCACCCCTCGTCTGGTGGCGGCCCTGCCGAACCCGACCCAGCGCCTGGACTTCCTGCGCTTCTCCTCCGATGCCCTGAAGGAGTACCTCGTCGCCGAGCGCGAGGTGCTGCGGCGGATCACCCCCGACATCCCGGTCACGACCAACTTCATGATCATGGAGGGGAAGAACCACGCCGCCTACGACGACTGGGCGCGGGAGGTCGACTTCGTCTCCAACGACCACTACCGCTTCGCCGGGGAGCAGTCCTTCGACGAGCTGGCCTTCTCGGCGGCGCTGACCTCGGGCGTCGCGCAGGGTTCGCCGTGGTTCCTGATGGAGCATTCGACCAGCGCGGTGAACTGGCAGCCGGTCAACCAGCCGAAGCAGCCAGGGGAGATGGCGCGCGACGCCCTCACCCACGTCGCCTACGGTGCCGACGCCGTCTGCTACTTCCAGTGGCGGCAGTCCGTCGCCGGCGCGGAGAAGTTCCACTCCGCGATGCTGCCCCACGCCGGAGAGGACAGCGAGCTGTTCCGCGACGTCGTGCAGCTGGGGGAGCGGCTGCGCCTGCTGGACGACGTGGCGGGGAGCCGGCGCGAGGCGGCCCCGGTTGCCGTCCTGTTCGACTGGGACTCCTGGTGGGCGAGCGAGTTGGAGTCGCACCCGAGCACGCTGCTGCGCTACCGACGTGAGGCGCTGGACTGGTGGCGCGCGCTCGCCGACGCCGGCATCCGCGCGGACGTGATCACCCCGGGCACCGACCTCACCCCCTACGACGTCGTCGTCGCTCCGATGCTCTACCTCGTCTCCGGGCGGACGGGTCGCGAGCTGACCGCCTACGTCGAGGGCGGCGGGAACCTGATCACCACGTACTTCTCGGGGATCGCCGACGAGAACGACCACGTCGTCGCCGGCGGCTACCCGGGTGCGCTGCGCGACCTCCTCGGGATCCGGGTGGAGGAGTTCCACCCGCTCCTCGAGGGCGAGGACGTCCTGCTGGAGGGTGACCTGCGCGGGTCCCTGTGGGCCGAGGGGATCCAGCTCCGGAGCCCTGAGACGAGCGTGCTCCGCCGCTACGCGACGGGACGGCACGCCGGCGAACCGGCGGTGACGCGCCGCGCGGCGGAAGCGGGCAGCGCCTCCTACGTCTCCACGCGCCTCCGAGAGTCCGACCTCCTCGCCGTCGTCACCGAGCTGCTCGACGCCGCCGGGGTCGTCTCCGAGCTCTCAGCGGAGGTGGTCGGCGCTGTCTTCCCCTCGCGGCGGACGATCGACGGCACCGTGTTCGACTTCCTCGTCAATCGCACTGAGCGGACGGTTCCGCTGCCCGGCGGCGAACCGGACCTCTTCGGGCAGCGGAGCATTCCGCCACGAGGAGTCGCGGTGATCCGCGGGAGCGAGAACAGGCTCGGCTGACAGCCGAGAGTCACTCCCGCGTCGCTGTCGGGTGGCATCTCCGGAGGCGATCGAGAAGGTGTCGACTGACGCTCGGCCTCGAGCTCGATGGGAGCATCCCGCACCGGTATCGAGTCGTCAGCGGACGAGGGTGCTGCCTCGGACGACCAGCTGGGGCTGCAGCACCTCGTGGTGATGCTCGTGGTCGGGTTTCGAGATTTCGTCGAGGAGCAGGCGGGCCGCCGCCTCGCCCATGGCCTCACCAGGCTGAGCGAGTGTCGTGATGGGCACGACGCTGTCCCATGCAGACCTGTTGTCGTCGTAGCCGGTGATCGCGATGTCCTCGGGGACCCGCAGGTCCGGCTGCGCGAGGAGAGACTGCAGCACGCCGAGAGCGAGCAGGTCGGCGGCGGCGATGACACCGTCGGGGCGCTCTGCCGGCGCACGCGAGGCGAGGAGGTGCCCGAAGCGCCGGCCGTCCTCGATCTGCACCTCCGCGGTCAGGTCGAGCTCGAGCGAGACCGAGCCGTTCGTCTCCGCGATCGCGCGCTGCACTCCTCGGAGTCGGTCGCGCACGGGCACGGCGAAGGCGGGGTCGCCCGCGAAGGCGAGGCGGCGACGGCCGAGCTCGATCAGGTGCCGAGCGGCGAGGTAGCCGCCGTGCTCGTCGTCCGCGCTCACCGTGCAGGCGCCCTCGACGGCGGCGTCGTTGAGGAAGACGAGTCGCCGCCCGCGCGGGAGCTTCGCCCGTGCCTCCTCCGCTGTGCCGGGAAGCGGCGCGAGAAGGATTCCGGCGACCTGCTCCTCCGTGAAGAGGTCGAGGTAGGTGCGCTGCTTGGGGGAGCGCATGTCCGTGTTGCCGAGGACGACGGTCATCCCCGCGGTCTCGGCCGCGCGCTCCGCGCCGCGGGTCATGTCGAGGAAGAAGGAGTTGCTGAGGTCGATCACGACGAAGCCGAGGGTGCTGCTCGTGCCGGCGGCGAGGGCGCGCGCAGCGCGGTTGGGCGAGAAGCCGAGGTCCTCGATCGCCTGCTGCACTCGGGATCGCGTCGCCGCGGAGACGACGCCGGGACGGTTCAGGACGTTCGAGACCGTTCCGAGCGCCACTCCGGCTCGCCGGGCGACGTCCTCCATGCGCGGAGCGGACGGCCGCGCAGCGGCGCTCTCGCTCACCGCATCCGCCGTCGCGTCGACCGCGCCTGCCTCGACGGCGCGGCGAGCGGTTCGTCGTCGTCGCGTCGTCGTCTTCGGATCCACGCCACCAGTGTGGTCCACTGGGACCCGTGACGACACGATCCGGTCTCGGCAGCAGCGCGGTCTCCCGTCGGACGATGCTCGTCGTCGGCGGCGCCCTCGGTGTGGCCGCCGCGACGGCGGGCTGCACGCCCCGGGCGGACGGGACTTCCGCACCGCCCTCTCCGAGCACCGAGGCCGCACCCACCGCGTCGGCCGCACCCACCGCGTCGTCGGAGTGGACGGTGGTGTGGGAGGAGGACTTCTCCAGCGGCGTCCTCGACGCGTCGGTGTGGACCGCGGCCGACTACGGCGGCAATCGCGACCTGAACGAGAAGCAGTACAACGATCCGGCGATGGTCGCGATCGAGGACGGCAACCTCGTCCTGCATACGCGCCGGCAGGAGCGCGACGGCTACCTCTACGCCGCGGGCAGCATCTCCTCGAAGGGCAAGCGCGATGTCGGGCCCTACGGCCGGCTCACCACCCGGCAGCTGCTCGGCCCGGGCCAGGGCCTCGGCTTCGGCGTCTGCCTCTACGGCGTCGACATCGACTCGGTCGGCTGGCCCGCGTGCGGGGAGATCGACGCGACCGAGATCGCGCTGGGCCGGCCGGGATCGCCGTTCGCGTCCGTCCACGGCCCCGGCTACTCGGGCGGTTCGCCGATCTCGACCACCGGTGCGGTGCCGTCGCTGGTGAACCGGTGGGCGGAGCACGTCCTCGAGTGGGAGCCGGGTCGGATCAGCTGGGCGATCGACGGAACCGTCTACCACGTCGCCGAGGCCTCCGACCCACGGGCGTCCGGCGGGTGGCCCTTCGATCAGCCGTTCTTCGTCACGCTCGTGCTCACAATCGGCTCCTACCTCTCCGGAGACGTCGACGAGTCGACCTGGCCCCGGGACGAGAACGGGGTGGAGCAGGACCCGTACGTCGTGGTCGACTTCGTCCGCTTCGAGCAGCGCACGACCTGACGGAGGCGGAGCGGCCCGCCCTCCGAGCCCGCTCAGGAGCACGTCCTCGATCCGAAGGCACCTAGTGGTGCGCTCACAGCTTGTCCATAGAGCGTCGTGTTCTTGAGAACCATTGACTTGATGCGCTTCAACTGGGAGCTTGATCGAGCGCCGCGGCATCCCCCGACCGCGGTGCTCTCTCACCTTTGGAGGCCAGCAATGACGCTGTTCAAGTCCGACCTGTCGCGAGGGGACCCCTCTCGCCGATCTCCGCGCCGTCCGTGGCTGCGGGGTCTCCTCTCCGTCGCCGTCGCCGGCGCTCTCGTCGCCTCCGCCGCTGCCGTGCCGGCCGCCGCCGCGGAGGGGGATCCGTGGATGGACACGACCCTCTCCTCCGACGAGCGCGCCGACCTGCTCGCCGCCGCGATGACGATGGATCAGAAGCTCACCCTGTTCGAGGGCAGCGGCGGCGGAGCCGTCGCCATCCCCGAGCTGGGCATCCCCGCACGCCGCGAGATCGACGGCGCGAGCGGCGTGATCGCCGCAGGAGCAGTGCAGACGACCGCGTTCCCCGCGGGCCAGTCGATCGCCTCGTCCTGGAACCTCGAGCTCGCTCAGGAGTTCGGCCGGATCGCGGGCGAGGAGGCCCACCTCGCCGGATTCTCCGGCTGGGCCGGCCCGTCCGCGGACCTGCGGCGCACCCCCTTCCACGGACGCCAGTTCGCGACCTACGGCGAGGACCCGCTGCTCGGCGGCCTGATGCCCGCCGGCGTCGTCGAGGGCGTCAACGAGAACAACGACACGATGGGCGTCTACTCCCTGCCCAAGCACTTCATCGCGAACAACCAGGAGACCGCCCGCAGCACCATGGACACGGTCCTGGACGAGCGGACCCTGCGCGAGCTCTACGTCCGCCAGTGGGAGCCCATCGTCGAAGCGGATCCCGGCGCGATCATGTGCGCGTACCCGAAGGTGAACGGCAGCAAGGCCTGCCAGAACCCGTCCCTGATGTCCGACATCCTCAAGGGCGAGCTGGGCTTCCCCGGCTGGATCTCCTCCGACTTCAACGCCTGCACCTCCCTCGAGGCCTACAACTTCGGCGCTGACGTGTGCGGCCCGAACTTCCCCGACTTCGCAACATTCAGCGCCGCGGTCGAGAACGGCACAATTTCTCCCGCACGATTCGATGACATGGTGCACCGCATCCTGCGCACCTACTTCGAGCACGGTCTGATCGACAACCCGCCGCCCGGGAGCCTGCAGAACCCCGCCCCCGCCGCCTCGCCGCTGCCCGCGTCGGTCGTGCAGGAGGGCCAGGAGGCCGCGTACCGCATGGCCGTCGACGGCTCCGTGCTGCTGCGCAACGAGAACGACGCCCTTCCCCTCAGCACCGACGACGTCGACTCGATCGCCGTCATCGGTGAAGGCGCCGACCGCTACATCACCGGCTTCGGCAGCGACATCGTCGTGAACCCCACCGAGACCTCCACGATCCTCGACGGCATCACCGAGCGCGCAGGCGCCGGCACCACCGTCGAGCACGTCGAGGGCTGGGACCCGGTCCGCCCCGGCGACCTGCTCCCCGGCGCTCAGCCGATCCCCTCCGGCGTGCTCCGCGCTGCGGACGGCACGACGCCCGGCATCACGGGTGAGTGGTTCGGCTCCCCGGACTTCACCGGCCCCGCCGTCACCACCCGCGTCGACGACCAGGTCAACTGGGGCCAGGGCCTCGTCGCCCTCCTTGCCACCTTCGGCTACGACCCGTCGCCCGCACCGAAGCTGCCCGCCGTGGCGACCTTCGCCGGCGCCCCCACCTCCACGCGGTGGACCGGCTCGCTGAACCCGACCGAGACGGGCACCTACGGCCTCGGCTTCACGATGCTCGGCTCGGCCACCATGTACATCGACGGCGAAGAAGTCCTGAACGTCGACGCCGACACGATCCAGACCTTCTCGGTCGACCGGGTCCTCGAGGCGGGCCAGAGCTACGACATCCGCATCGACTACGTCCCGGACGCCCCGAACCAGTGCTGCTCCACCGGCGGCAACCTCGGAACGGCCATCCGTCTCGACTGGACCCCGCCCAGCGCCGCCGCCTCGCCCCAGATCGTCGAAGCCGTCGCCGCCGCGCAGCGCTCCGACGTCGCCGTCATCGTCGCCAACGACTACATGGGCGAGTCGCTCGACCGCGGCACGCTCGCGCTGTCGCAGAACGAGGACCTGCTGATCTCCGCCGTCACCGCGGTCAACCCGAACACGATCGTCGTGCTCACCACGGGGACCGGCGTGGAGATGCCGTGGGTGGACGACGTGGCGGCCGTGTTCGAGTCCTGGTACCCGGGTCAGGAGCAGGGACGCGCCGTCGCCGCCCTGGTCTTCGGGGACGAGAACTTCTCGGGCAAGCTGCCGATCACCTGGCCCAAGTCGACCGAGCAGGTCACCGACGAGCTCGGCATCGAGAACCCCGTCTACGACGTCAACAACCCCGCCCTCACCGTCGAGTACACCGAGGGCGTCAACGTCGGCTACCGCGGCTACGACGCCGCCGACATCGACCCGCTGTTCGAGTTCGGCTACGGCCTCTCCTACACGGACTTCGAGTACCGCAGCATCGAGGTCCAGGACCCGACCGCCCGCGCCGCCGGGGGAGAGGACACCTACCAGCCCGGCCTCGTGAAGGTCGAAGTGCAGAACACCGGCGACGTCGCCGGCACCGAGACCGTGAACCTCTACCACGGTGTCCTGCCGACCGATCGCGCCGTCACCCCCGAGCGACAGCTGCTCGGCTGGGGCCAGATCACGCTGGAGCCCGGAGCCACCGGTACCGTCGAGATCCCGGTCCCGCTCTACGACTCCACGCACCGACTCGCCTACTGGGACGACGAGTACGACTACTGGGTCACCCCCGAGGGCCAGACGGAGCTGTTCGCAGGCGCCTCCTCTCGGGACATCCGCCTCACCGACTCCGTCTCGGTCACGACCCCGGTCGTGGACACCGTCGCCCCCACGGTGACACTCGGAATCGACCCGGCGGAGCCCACCGGCGACGACGGCTGGTACCGCGACCCGGTCACTGTCACCGTCTCCGCAACGGACGACGTCGACGCCGCACCGAGCGTGGTCGCCAGCATCGACGGCGGCGACTTCGCCCCCGTCACCGGTCCGATCGTCTTCGACACCGACGGCGAGCACTCCGTCGTCGCGAAGGCCACGGACGCCGCGGGCAACGTCTCCGAGACCGTCCAGTGGAACGGGAAGATCGACCGGACCGCTCCGACCGTCGTGGCCACCGAGCAGAAGTCGCGCTACCGCCTGACACTCACGGCCACCGACGCCACCTCCGGCGTCGACCAGGTGCAGTACCGGTACCAGATCCGCTATCAGGGCAAGATGCGGATGACCCCGTGGCTCACCTACCGCAGCCCCGTGCTGTTCGGTCTGCCGCAGTACGTCAAGGTCGAGTACCGCGCGACCGACGTCGCCGGGAACGTGAGCGCCGTCGGCACCTACCGCTGACACTCCGCCTCCCACGACGGACGGCCGTCGGAACCTCTTCACGGAGGATCCGGCGGCCGTCCGTCGTGGGCGGCCCGCTCACCCGTCGCTCCCGAGCTCGTGATCTCAGGGGCAGCGGAACCGCAGGGCCTCGATCGCGCAGGTGCGAGCCGGGGAGGACTCGTCCGATCCGACGTGCACCCCTGTCGGTGTCGGGATCCTGGCGCAGAGGACGTCGGCACGTGCTCGACGCTCGCGAGGAGTGCCGCGGGACTCGGGCGGTAGCGGGCGAGCGGTACGAGAAAGGGCGCCGCACCCTCCGCTGGGGAGGGGCGACGCCCTTTCTCGGAGGGAGCGGTCAGCTCGTCGGCACGAGCCGGAACTGCTGTTCCGTGGTATTCCATGCGGCAGGTGAGCCGGCCAGGTCCCGCGCGGCGCTCGAGGCGCTGTAGGTGTCTCCGGTGACCTGGAGAGCGGTCCCTCTCGCCTTGTTGAGGAAGCGGTAGTAGCCGTCGCCGGTCGGCTCGATCCGCCAGAGCTGCTCGTCCCAGTTCAGCGCCCCCGAGACGCCGGCGATGCTCCAGACGGACGTGTTGCCGCGGTAGTGCTCCCCGGTCGTGTGGAGGACGGACGAGGGTGCGCTGCGGCTGGTCAGCCGGTAGTAGCCGTTCCCCGCCGTCGTGATGGTCCAGCGCTGCTCGAGCAGGTTCCACGCGGTCGGAGTGGCGACGGCGTGCCTCGCGTCGGGGTTGCCGAGGTACGTCTCGCGAGTGTTGTGGAGCGCGAGGTCCGCATGAGCCCGATTGACCAGCTCGAACGAGCCCACCCGTGCATCCGACTGCGTGGTCGACGCGCTCCACCGGTAGGTCGCGACCGCTGCCGCCGGGACGGTGTCGGTCAGGACGCCGTCGGGGGAGACGATCTTGACGGACCGCGCGCTCGAGGCGCTGTTCGCGACGACGAGGACGATCGCGCCCTGCGGGGTGGTGAAGGCGACGTTCGTCACCTCCTTCGACGTCTGGTCGGAGCCGATGCGCACGGAGCCGGGGAGGACGAACCGGGAGAACTGCCCGTAGAGGTAGTAGTCCCGGTTCAGCGTGTACGCGTCCAGGGCGCCGGGAGCGGCCGTCACGGGGAGGGCGCAGCACTCCGCCCGCAGCGGGCCGGTGTTCGGCTCGCCGGCGGTGTCGAAGAAGCTGAGCCAGTAGGTCCAGCTGGACAGGCCGTTGCGGAAGAAGTCCATCACCCGGGTGACACCGGCCTGCTGGCTGCCGTCGACCTTGTTCCGCTCGCCGGTCACGCCGTAGTAGGTGCGCTCCGTCAGATGCAGGGGGACACCGGGGTACTTCACCGAGAACTCCGAGAGCACCGTCGGGTCGTCGCCGCTGTAATCGTGGATCGCGACGCCGTCGACGTAGCGCGCCGCCCGCGGGTCGTCCAGGATCGCCGGCACGAAGTCGGTCAGCCTCGGCGGATTGTCGTCGCCCACCCAGATCTCCGTCGACAGCCCCGCACGCTCCAGCTCCGGACCGAGGTGGTCCCGGACGTAGTCGCGCATCTGCTCGCCGGTCCACTCGCCGGTGGGGTAGTTCGTGATCACCCGCGGTTCGTTCTGCGGCGTCATCGCCGTGACGGGGATGCCCTGCGCTTGGTACGCCTGGATCGCGAGCCGCTGGTAGCGGGCGAGCTCGTCGTAGTACTCGGGCTTCACGGAGCCGCCGTTGCTCAGGCTCCCGTTCGTCTTCATCCACGCCGGAGCCGACCACATCGAGAGGTAGAACTTCACGGCCGGATTGATCTGCTTGACGCGCTGCGCGGTCGCGACGATCCCGGCGTCGATGTCCTTCTGGATCGAGAAGCGCGAGAGGCTCTCGTCCGTCTGCCCGGCAGGGACGTCGTCGTAGGTGTAGAACTCCTGCGAGCAGAAGTCGGGGCAGCCCATCGAGAGCCGGACCATGCTGTAGCCGTTGCCGGTCGTCGGGTTGAAGAGCTCGTTCAGCAGCTGCTCGCGCTTCGCCGAGGACAAGGCCGCGATGTTCGCGACGCTGCTGCTCTCGAGCGACTGCCCCTGACCGAGGATCGTCTGATACTTCGCGGCCGGATCGATGTTGATCGTGGCGTCCGTCGCCGTCCCGTCGGCAGCGACGAGCGTCTTGGCCGGCCGCGCGTCGAGGCGATGCGCGCCGTCGTCGGACGTCCACGTGATCGAGGCAGTGGCGCCGGCGGCCGATGCCGGTGCGCATCCCGAGCCGATGAGGGTCAGGCACAGCGCGCCGACCGCGAGAGCGGCGAGGCCGATACCGCGGCGGCCCGGAGACCGACCGTCGGGAGCGCCAGGACTCCCGCCCGCCGGCCGGGGGGAATGTGTCGATGGGGTCTTCTGATGCATGTCCTGCTCCTCGTCATTGAGTAGGCGGAATTGTGAAGCGCTTCAACCATATCGACTGGGGCCCGAAGACAAGCTGGCAGTCGCGGGTGGGACGAACTTCTTCGTGTAGCCGGCGCGTCTCCTCTCGGTCCAGCGTCGGACGCCGTGTAGCTCGAGCCCCTTGAGCTGCGCTTCAGGAGCTCGCCTTCAGTGGTTCTGGTGCGCGGAGGTCGAGGGCGAAGCAGCGGGCGGCCTCGACCGAGGCGATCCGTCGTCTGCGGCTGACCGCGGCCGAGCCGGAGGGGAGCAGGCCGGGGTGCACATGCCATGCGAGAGGCAGTGCGTGGAGAGCGAGCAGGATCTCCTGCGGGTCGAGCTCGTGGCGCAGGCGACCGTCCTCCTGAGCCTCTCGGATGAGGCGAGCGCGCTGCGTCGACAGGGGCCCGAGAAGGTCCGGTCCTGGCACGGAGGATCCGACGCCCGACCACGCGAGCATCCGGGCGATCGCCGGGCGCTCCTCGAGGAGATCGAACAGCACCCCCACGTAGGAGGGGAGGTCGAGAGGGTCGAAGGGAAGCGAGCTGAGCGGGCCCGCGACGAACCTCTCGAAGACCGCGAGAAGGAGGCCGTCTTTACTGCCGAAGTGGCTGTAGATGCGCTCCTTGCTGGTGCCGGCCGATGCGGCGACTCGATCGACGCGAGCACCGGCGAGGCCGTGTGAGGAGAATTCTGCGAGACCCGCCTTCAGGAGGCGCTCTCGCGTTGCGGCGCTGGTGCGGGCGGGCATGCCGGTCCTCTCAGTCGGTCTTCGCCAGGTCGAATCCACTCACTGCCGGCCCTGCCCTAGATCGGCGGGAAGGTGCCCCTCTCGCCGATCCGGGATGCAGCGGGCCTCAGTGGGCAGCGGTAGGAACGGCCGAGCCGGCCAGCCCCGATTCGGTCTCTGCGAGCACTGTCGAGGCGGGCACGTGCGACCGCACCGGGCGGACGAAGACCGCGGCGAGCACCGCGATGACGAGCGCGACGACTCCGGCGACGACCAGCGCCGAGTGCAGTCCACCGATGAACGCGTCCTGCGCGATCGCGGTGCTGACCGCGTCGAGTCCGGCGGGGATGATCCCCTGCGCCACCGCCTCCGACCCCTCGAAGGAGAGATCGCCGAGCCCGGTGGCGGTGCCGGCGGAGACGACGGCGGCGAGCACGGCGGTGCCGAGGACGCCGCCGAGCTGGAGTGCTGTGGCCTGGAGGCCGCCGGCGACTCCCGCGAGCTTCATCGGCGCGCTGCCGACAATCGCTTCAGCGCCGGAGGTCATCACCATGCCCACGCCGAGGGCGAGGACGACGAAGGGGACCGCCATGCCGATGTACGGGGAGTCGATCGAGAGGGTGGTGAGGCCGAGCAGCGACAGACCGACCAGCGCGAGCCCCAACGTCATCGTCACGCGGATGCCCAGCTTGCTCACCAGCGCGGCGCCGATCGGCGAGGCGATGATCGAGACGCCGCTCCGGGGGGAGGAGCATCACGCCTGCTGCGAGCCCCTCCTCGCCGCGCAGGTTGAGCAAGAACAGCGACAGGAAGAACGTCACGCCGAAAAGCGCGAAGAAGTTCGCCGCGACCGCGAGGGCTCCGACCGTGATCGTCGGGTTTCGGAACAGCGTCATCGGCAGCAGCGGGGCGCCGACGCGGTTCTCCACGAGCACGAAGGCGAGGACGAGCAGGAGTCCGAGAGCGAGGATCCCCAGCGTCCACGGGCTCGTCCAGCCCCAGCCCTCGGACTGGACAACGGCGAGCACGATCGCGAGCAGGCCGAGCGCGAGGAGCACGATGCCGACGACGTCGAAGCGTGCCTTTCCCGGAGCGGTGCTCTCCTTGAGCACCACTGCCCCGACGACCAGCCCGATCACGGCGATGGGCGCGTTGATGAAGAAGACGGACTCCCACCCGAGGGTCCCGACCAGCAGTCCGCCGAGGATCGGGCCTGCGGCGATGGCGACGGAGGAGACCCCGCCCCAGATGCCGATCGCGACGCCGAACTTCTCCGGCGGGAAGGTGGCGCGCAGCAGGGCGAGGGTCTGCGGCATCAGGAGTGCCGCGCTGAGGCCCTGGAGCGCGCGGAAGGCGATCACGCCCTCGGTGGTGCCGACGAGTCCGATGGCGACGGAGGTGATGGCGAAGGCGGCGACGCCGATGAGGTACATCCGGCGGCGGCCGAAGCGGTCACCGAGCTTGCCGCCGAGGATCAGGAACACGGCGAGCCCGAGAAGGTAGCTGTTGGTGATCCACTGGAGTTCGGCGAAATTCGTACCGAGGGACTGCGCGATCGCGGGATTCGCGATCGACACCACAGTTCCGTCGAGGCCGACCATGAAGAGGCCGAAGCACACGGCGGCAAGGGTCAGTGCGGGATTCCCCCGAAGAGGGCGGCGCGTCGTGGTGCGCGCCGAAGAGGGCGTGGACATGGAAGAGGTCTCCGAGGTGGTCGTCCCGTGCCGCTGGGAGGGCACGATGGCTCGCGATCGTCCGGCCTGAGGCGGGAGACGGCAGAGAAGAGGAAGGGATGTGTGTCGGGGATTCCGAGCGGGCAGGCTCGAGGCGGGATCAGCCGGGGCCGGCAGTGGGGCCGAGCGTTCGACCGCCCGGCGCACGAGGGGTCAGTGCGGGTACGAGCCACTGCGCGACGATCCGGTCCAGCTCCTCATCGCTCAGCGGCTCGCTGCTCACGAGCGCGCGATCGATGATGAGGGACACGATCACGCGGCTCGCGAGCGCAGCATCCGCGTCAGCGGCGATACTCGATCGGCCCTGCAGCGTCCTGAGCACTGCGGCGATCGCCTCCTGCTGCGGACGCACGAGATGCTCATCGACGGCGTCCGCGATCTTCGGCTCTGCTCTGCTCGCTTCGTGGAGAGCGAGCAGGAGGCGCCCGTTGACTCCGAGCGTGACCGACCTGACCGCCGCGGCGATGCCTGCGAGAGCCTCGGCAGCCCCGACGCCGGCGGGCGGCTCCTCGACGGGGACGAGGCGGACGTAGGCGGCGACCGCGCACACGAGGTCCGTCTTGGTCGGCCAGGACTTGTAGATGGTCGCCTTCGACGCGTGCGCCTGTGCCGCGACCTTCTCGACCGTGAGAGAGGCGTAGCCGTGCTCGACGAGCACGGTCGTGGTCCCCTCGAGCACCGCCTGCGCCCTGGCAGGACGCGAGGACGAGGAGGAGGGCATGGGTGTACTGTACCGTACAGTTCTTGCTCCGTGTGGACGGAAGCGGTTCCGCTCGTGCGTGAAACCACTCCGCCAGTGGGACCGGACCCCTCCGAACACCGGCCCGGCCGGCGCGAACGGACGACTAGCCTGACACCGGCCCGACTCCGCGCCCCTCCCGTGAAGGCGGATCGATGACCGACCTGTTCGAGTCCCTGGACGACCCGCGCGCGCGACTGGGGCTCGGCACGCTGAACTTCGGGACCGCACAGGATCGCGACATGTCCTTCGCGCTGCTCGACACCTTCGTCGATCTCGGCGGACGGGTGGTCGACTCGGCTCACGTCTACGGGAACTGGGACCCCTCCGTGCCGCCCGGCGCGAGCGAGCGGATGATCGGGTCCTGGCTGCGATCGCGGGGTGCGATCGACTCCGTCTCCGTCACGACGAAGATCGGCCACCCCTCACTCGACACCCCCGGTGTCGCCCGTCTCGATGCCACGTCGCTTCGCACCGACGTGCGGGAGGCCCAGGAGCATCTCGGTCTCGAGACGATCCCCCTCGTCTACCTCCACCGCGACGATGAGGACACTCCCGTCGCCAACATCATGGAGCCCCTGGAAGACCTGGTCGCAGAGGGAGTCATCGGGGCGTACGGCGCCTCGAACTGGACGGTTCCACGCCTTCGAGAGAGCCGCGATACGGCCTCAGCAGAAGGCTGGTCGGGCTTCGCAGCGAATCAGCCGGCGTGGGGACTCGCGCGCACCAGACCGGGAGCGATGGCCAGGGGCATGGTCGCGATGGACGAGGAGATGTACGCGTTCCACTCCGAGACGAGGATGACGGTGAGTCCGTACTCGTCGCAGTCCAAGGGCTACTTCGCGCGGTGGAGACGAGGCGCAGCAGACGAGTCGATGCAGATCTTCGACGACGCCCGCAACCGGACCATCGCCCAGAGGCTCGACGACATGGCGTCCCCCCTCGGCGTTCCGGCGACCGAGCTCTCCGTCGCCGTCCTTCTGCAATCACCGTTCCCGACCTTCCCCGTCATCGGAGTCAGGAACGCCGCTCAACTACGGTCGAGCTTCCGGGCCGTTTCAGTCGAGCTCTCCGCCGACGCCGCGGCGGCCATCATCGGCGACGAGCTGCGTCAGCGACACGAAAATCTGACCGCGTAGGGCCGACGCCTGCGTTAACCGAGCGATTAAACTGACAAAATCTCGATTATCGGCGCTCTCGATCTAGCGAAGGAGAATCGGCTATCTACCGGGCTCCGTTCGGCTCGCCAGGAGACGATGAGCATCGTCGGTACTGAGTGCGCCGACGGGAAGCGGCATCGACTCGTGCGGATGGGTCCGCAGAGTGTCGAGCATGAGCCAGAGGTATCGGCGGTGCAGGTCCGTCGCGTCGGCACTGGTCGACGGCGTGGCACTGCCGCTGCGAGCGGCCTCGGCGATCGCGATGAGGCCGATCTGCAGGAACACCAGATCCGTACCCGTCACGTCAGGACGCACTACACCCTGCACTTGGGCCGTGCTGACCAACTCGTTCACGAGCGGCGCTAGACGGTCCCGTTCCCAGTCGTGCTGCTCGGGCCGCAGACGGCGGCCGGAGAACGCTTGCGCCAGGCCGAGGTCTCGCGCTTGCAGTGCGACAGATCGTTCCAGGTAGAAGACCAGCCCCGCCCACGGGTCCGGGTCTGCGAGAGCAGTACGGAGGACGTCCTCGAGCTCATCGATCTGCTGCTCGAAGACGGCGTCGAAGAGCGCTTGCTTGTGCGGGAAGCGGCGGTAGGCCGTGCCGATTCCGACACCGGCGCGGTGTGCGATGTCGTTCAGCGTCGCCTCCACACCTCTCTCGGCAAGCAGCTCGCGGCCCGCCTCGATCAATCTCCGTCGATTCTGCTCGGCGTCTTTGCGCAGTGCCTGCTCGCTCATGAAGCAACGATAGCAGGAAGCGGATGCGCCGAATCCGCTTAGGTGATACGGTCAAACGGATGCACGAGCTCCGCTTATGCTCGTTCGACCTCTGCTGCGAAAGGACAAGACCAGTGACCTCACCCCTCCTCACCCTCAACAACGGAGTGACCATGCCGGCCCTCGGGCTCGGGGTGTACCAGAGCACTCCGGAGGAGACCGCCGCCGCCGTCACCACAGCGCTGAACGGCGGCTACCGACTCATCGATACGGCGTCCGGCTACTTCAACGAGCGCCAGGTCGGTGACGGCATCCGCGCTGCCGACGTCGTGCGAGAAGACGTCTTCCTGACGACCAAGCTGTGGATGGGCGACTACGGCTACGACCGTGCGCTGCACGCGTTCGACACGAGCCTCGCCAAGCTCCAACTCGACTACATCGACCTGTACCTGCTGCACTGGCCGGTCCCGGGCTCCTTCGACGACACCGTCGCGGCCTACAAGGCGGCCGAGAAGATGCTGGCCGAAGGACGCACTCGCGCGATCGGGGTCTGCAACTTCACCCCGGAACACCTCGCGGCCCTGGTCGAGCGCGTGGACGTCGTCCCCGCGGTCAACCAGGTCGAGCTGCACCCGTACTTCCAGCAGGCCGACGTGATGGCGGCGAACGCCCGACACGGGGTGATCACTCAGGCGTGGTCTCCGATCGGCGGGATCTTCACCTACGTCGACGGTGCCGACCCGGCGCTGAACCCCCTCGACGACCAGACCCTGATGTCCATTGCGGACGCGCACGGCAAGACGCCCGCGCAGGTGATGCTGCGTTGGCACTTCCAGAGCGGGCGCAGCGCGATTCCGAAGTCGGTCACGCCGCACCGCATCGCCGAGAACCTCGACGTCTTCGACTTCGAACTCACCGGCAGCGAGCTGTCGGCGATCTCCGCACTGGACCGCGGTGCCCGCGGAGGCCCCGACCCGGATCAGATCACCCCCGAGATCTTCCCGCTCGACATCGACGAGGCCTGACGGCCTCTCGCTCCGCTGGTGGGGGAGGCCGCGCCCTGCCCCACCAGCACGAAGGACTCACATGAATTCGCATTCCCGCCCGACGACTCAGCCGGACGTGCTCATCGTCGGGGGCTCCCTCGCCGGACTGCTGACCGCGCACACCCTCGCCGAGGTCGGTCTTGCCAGCACGGTGCTCGAGAGGGCGGCCGAGCATCGTCCGAGCGGCGCCGCCCTCGCCGTGGACGAGCGTCAGCTCCTGGACACCCTCGGTCCAGAACGAGCGTCGGCCGCGCTCGGACGACCACCGCTGCGCCGCGGCGCGCCCCTCGCCCAGGCCTGGTCGCAGCTGTATCGCGGGCTCCGCGACGCCGCTGCAGAGGACCCGCTGATCACCCTGCATCACCAGTCACCGGTGACCCGGGTGGAGCAGGACACGGTGGGCGCTCGCCTGGTCGTCGGAGACAGCGAGACACTCACGGCAGATGCGGTCATCGGTGCCGACGGGTATCGCAGCATCGTGCGGCGGACGGTCGCCCCCGAACACGCCGACGCGACGTTCGCCGGCTACGTGCTCTGGCTGGGAACCGCGGAGGAGGCCGATCTCTCGCCACAGCACCCCTGGCCACGATCGCTCGATTTCCAGTCCGCCAGCGGCGCACACCTCCTCGGCTACCCACTCCCCGGCGACGACGACACCGGACTCGGGCGAAGGCGACTGGGCTGGGCCTGGTACGACTCGACCCGGAACGATCTCCTGCGCGCCAGCGGCAGCGTCCGAGGGAGCACCGTACGCCGCTCCCTCCACCCTGGAAGCATCCCTGCCGCCGTATACGACGAGCTCGCTCGAGAGGCCCGGCGGAAGTGGTCGAACCCCTGGCGCGACGCCATTCTGGACAGCATCGCCCGCCGCGCTGTGATCGGCACTCCCGTCTCCGAGTACATCCCCGAGCGGCTCGCGAGGAACAGGCTCGCCCTCGTCGGTGACGCAGCACACGGCGCGACACCGATGACGGGCAGAGGATTCGCCACCGCTGTGGACGATGCGCACACCTTGGCTGCGACGCTCACGTCATCGACTCCCGAGTCGGCTCCGGTGGCGCTCGATGCTTACGCGAGCGCCCGGCTCGCTCCGGCCCGAGACCTGGTGCGAACCGGTCAGCGCTTCAGCAACGGATTCGGGAGATGACCATGGACGCTGTCGGCCGCGCGACGAGAGAGGTTCTGACAGAACCCTTCACGTCGGCATCAGCCCCTCCTACCGTTGCGAGCATGGATCACCGAGCAGAGGTACGCGAATTCCTGACATCACGTCGGGGGCGCCTCACGCCGGAGCAGGCCGGGATCGAGCCGGGTGGCGGCCGCCGCCGGGTGGCAGGCCTCCGTCGCGATGAGGCCGCACGGCTGGCGGGCGTGAGCGTCGACTACTACACGCGGCTGGAGCGCGGGAACCTCGCCGGCGTGTCCGACTCCGTCCTCGATGCGATCGCCAGGGCGCTGCACCTGGACCGTGCCGAGCACGATCACCTCTGCGATCTGGCGCGGACCGCGAACGAGGCCGGAGTCCGCACGAGGAGGGCCCGCACCGTCGCGACCGTGCGGCCGGAGGTGCAGTACCTGCTCGACGCGATCACGGGTGCGCCCGCCTTCGTGTCGAACACGCGGATGGATCTCGTCGCCGCCAATGCGCTCGGCTTCGCCCTCTACTCGGAGATGTACCGCAGTACGGCGCGGCCGGCGAACCACTCCCGGTTCATCTTCTTCGACCCCCGCGCGCACACCTTCTACCCCGACTGGGAGCGCGCGGCCGACGTGAACGTCGCGATCCTCCGCCGCGACGCCGGCCGCAATCCCCACGACGCCCGACTCGCCGCTCTCATCGGCGAGCTGTCGATGCGCAGCGACGACTTCCGAACTCGGTGGGCCGAGCACAACGTCCGGCGTCACTACAGCGGTCTCAAGCAGTTCGAGCATCCCGTCGTCGGGCTCCTGGAGCTCACCTTCCAGGTGACCGAGCTGCAGGACGACCCGGGTCACTCGATGACGGTCTACCCCGCCGTTCCCGGAAGCGCCTCCGATGAGAAGCTCCGGATGCTCGCGACCTGGGCCGCCACCGAGGACATCGCGCGCCTCACCGCCAGCTCCGCGAGCTGACTCCTCTTCCTTTCTCCTCTCCCCGCCTCACGGTGGGTACGGCCTCATTCGCCGGCACGAACCCTCGAAGGACCTCATGACCTCCACTGCGCCCGTACGCCTCCCTGACGGGAGCGAGCGCGTCGAACCGCGGACGATGCCCTGGTTCGCGCTCGCTCTGCTCGCCACGATGGGCTTCCTCCTCGTCGCCGCCGAGACGATGCCGGCGGGCCTGCTGCCGGTCATCGCTGACGGAATGGACACCAGCGAAGGAGTCGTCGGGCAGTTCATCAGCGTTTGGGCGCTCGGCACCGTCATCGTCACCATCCCCGCGATCAGCCTCACCCGAGGATTCCGCCGCAAGCCGCTGCTCCTCGCGAGCATCGCCTGCCTGATCGTCGCGAACACCGTCACCGCGCTCTCCAGCGACGTCGCGGTCTCCCTCGTCTCACGCTTCGTCGCCGGAGCGTTCACCGGGATCATCTGGGGGATGCTCGCCGCGTACGGCCGCCGGATCAGCCCGCCCCGCAGAGCGGGCCTGGCTCTGTCCATCGTGTCGGTCGGCGCCCCGGTCGGCTTCGCGCTCGGCACGCCGCTCGGGGCGTGGCTCGGCACGGCCCTCGACTGGCGCTGGTCGTTCGGCGGTCTGAGCCTTCTCGCGCTGCTCGCGTTCGTCCTGATCGCCCTCTTCGTCCCGGACGCCGAAGGCCAGCCGCGAGCCGCAGCCGGGAGCCTCCCGCTGGCCCGCGTCTTCGCGATGCCGGGCGTGGCGATCGTGTGCCTGACGATCCTCGTCTGGATGCTCGCCCACAACACCATCTACACCTACATCGCGCCGTTCCTGCGCGAGGGCGGATCAGGACTCCGACCCGACCTCGTGCTCCTCGTCTACGGCGTCTCCTCGATCCTCGGCGTCGCGATCACCGCCGCGGCCATCGACCGCTTCCCGCGGGCGCTGCTGCACTCGAGCCTCGCGGTGTTCGTCCTCGCCGGTCTGATCCTGCTCGTGGGCCGCGGCGCGCCCGCCGCTGTCCTGATGGCGAGCGTGCTGTGGGGAATCGGCTTCGGTGGCGCATCCGCGCAGCTGCAGTCGGCACTCAGCCGCTCCGGGCGCGAGAACTCCGACATCGCGAATTCTTTCCTCCCCGTCGCGTTCAACCTCGCGATCTTCGCGGCGGGCATCATCGGCGCTCTTCTTCTGGAGAACCTTCCCGCACTGGTCCTGGCGGCCCTCATGGCAGTCCTCGGCGCTGTCGCCCTCATCATCACCCTCTACGGCCGACGCACAGCGTTCACCGTCGACCACCTCGACGCGCGCTGATGCGACACCCGGCGATCCACCAGAGCATGAGCTTCACATGACGACGAACTCGCGCGAGGCGACGCCGATAGTGCTCGATATCGGGGGAGTCGAGGTCACCGCTCGGCTCGACGGCAGTGCGACCAGCGCGTCACTTCTGGCGCGGCTCCCGCTCACTCTGACCTTCCGGGACTTGGGCGGGCAGGAGAAGCTGGCCGACCTCGGAGAAGCGCTCAGTCTCCGTGGCGCGCCGGACCGCAGCGACGCGCGACCATGCACGATCGGCTACTACAGCCCCACCCGCAATCTCGTCCTCTACTACGAGCACGTCGGATCGTTCGCCGGGATCGTGCCCTTCGGCACCTTCGACGCCATCGAACCCGTGCGAGATCTCGCCGACGGCACCCTCGTGACACTGAGGCTCTCGGAATCCTCCTGATCGCTCACGAGAGGACGCCCGTGGGTACGTCCCCGACCGGAGAGGGAGTGCCTGACAGCACCTCCCTCACTGAGAGAGCCCTCAGGTACGGTCGACCCGAGCGGCGCCGCAGCCATCGATCGCTGGGTCTCGATCCCCTCGAGCAGGCGTCAGTGCTCACCCTGGTCCTGACGTCGAACCGGCATGGTTCCCACGACTCCAGGACAGCCCATCCTCGGTGTTTCGTGGGTATCCGGTGCTGCGGCGCCGCTCGCTTCCCCGTCCCCCCGCCGGTAAGGACCCTCAGATGAAGAGATCCCAGGACGTCGATGAAGCACCCGAGCTGTCCCGTGAGCAGGTGCGCACGGTGATCACGGGGGCCTGCATCCTCGGCGATACCACCCTCGACGCACACATCGACGACCTCTGGGCGGCGAAGTCCGACCCCGATCGGATGCGCCACCTGCTCGACCGGTTCCACTGCGAGGTCGAAGCAGCGCGCACACTCCTCGCCGCGGCGGGCGGACCGGAATGGTGGTCGACCGTCGACGCGGACCGGTTGGCGGCGGCATGCGTCGCCGCGAGGACATGGGCTGAGGGTGATCCCACGTGCGCAGAACTCAAGCGGGGATTCGCCTCCCGCCTGCTGACCGTCTTCGGGGTCGACCTTGCAGGCATTCCGTCCGTCCGCAGCTTGTCCGCGTCCTCCGGCCTGTGAAGTCCAGAGTTCGCGACATGAAGTGAGTCTCAGAACACCCCGGCGTCAACCGTTGAGGTCGGCAGGACCAGATCGATGGAGAAGAGTTCGTAGCTCGGCGGGAGCGAGTTCGAATCCCGGCTCGACGTCGGCGCGCAGCAGGTGACGCTGCAGACTCACGCGGAGCCGTCGCGCGACGGCGCGCTCGTCGAGGCCGTTCACGACGTCGAGGGTGCAGAGCAGAAGGCGGCCGGCGCCGACGCGCGCCTCCAGCAGGAGGCCGAGCCGGCGCGCGTCGAACCAGCTGTCGATGACCTGCACGATCGGCCGGGCGCGGGCGCCGAGCGCGGTGAGGTCGAGCGCCTTCGCCCCGTGCAGCAGCTCCCACCACTGCCAGTTCGTGTGCGGGTCGGTCGGGAAGCCGGCGAGGGCCGGGTGCTGCGGGTCGCAGAGGATCCCGAGCGTGTGCGGGGCCTGCCCGTTCGTCCAGGAGGTGTTCCAGAACACCGGCGAGAAGCCGAACGCGACGGGGGAGGGGGCGTCCTCGGGCACGAGCAGCACAGTGGAACCCGAGGAGAGGGCCGAGAGCGCCTCCTCCACGTCGCGGGTCACCAGCGTGTCCCCGGGATCGAGCTCTGCGTCGCCGATCGGCGGGTAGACCCAGATCTCCCAGTCGTTCTCGGCGACGCGCCCTCCGCCCTCCGGGCTCCGATCGCCGACAGCGATCACCAGGCGAAGACGCTGAGCGGTCGTGATGCCGTCGAGCGGAGCGGTCATCCGCCCGGCCGAATGCACGCCGCCGGCCGCGATCGTCTGCGGTTCGAGTGCTCCCGCCGAGACGACCGACCCGTCGTCGCCGACCAGCTGCCAGGCGATCTCGGCGTCGAGCGGTTGCGGGCCGAAGTGGGCCACCCGCACCTCGGCCTCGACCTCGTCGCCGACGGCGAAGGTGCGCCGGGGGAGCAGGGCGAGGGGCACGGTCGGCGCGAAGAACCGCGAGAACTCCGCGGCGGTCGTGTAGCCCTTGTCCTCCCAGAACGCGTCGAGGACGCCGACCGGTGCGGTGCCCTGTCCGGGGAAGTCCGAGAGGCCCAGCAGCTGGATCCCGCCGAAGCCGGGTGTGCGCAGCGCCGCCTCGATCTCCTCCTTGTAGCAGAGCAGCTGCAGCCGGCCCGAGGCGTGAACGAGGTCGGCGGACTGGTCGAGCAGCTCGGACTGCTGGAGGAAGTCGCGGACGATCTCGAGTGCGGTCGGTCTCATCACTCCCGTGTAACTCGCGATCGCGTCGACGTCCGGGTGCGCGCACCACTGCCCGGCCTCGTGGGTCACGATCGGCCGGGGGGTGCGCTCGACCCACGCGGAGTAGTCCGCCGTCGTCGCGGGCGGGGTCGCGTTGATCCGCGAGTCGAGCCCCTCGCCCCAGGCCTGAAGGCGCGGCTCCGGGATGCAGTCGAAGTCGCTCACCGAGAGGGCCGGCCAGCCGCCGGCCGTCGTGTAGAGGCGGCGGGGGTCGCGCCGGCGCCAGGTCGCGACCCAGTCGCCGAGGAATTCGGCGTCGCGTCCCGCGGGCTCGTTGCCGTGCGCCATCAGGAGGAAGGAGGGGTGGTCGCCGAACTCGTCGACGATCCGCCGCGTCTCCTCCTCGAGGTACGTGTCGACGTCGCGGCCCTCGCCGATCGCGGCGCCCTGGTTCGCCCAGATCGGGCCCTCGATCTGGAGGTACATCCCGGCGGCGTCGGCGGCCTCGAAGGCCGCGGCCGGCGGGCACCAGGAGTGGAAGCGCAGGTGGTTCAGCCCGTACGCGCGGCAGGTCGACAGTAGGCGGTCCCAGCTCTGCCGATCGGTCGGCGGGTACCCGGTGAGGGGGAAGACGCAGCACTCGAGGGCCCCGCGGAGGAAGACCGGCCGGCCGTTCACCTGAATGTGCGTGCCGGAGACGGTCACCTCGCGCAGACCGAAGACGGTGCTCCGGGTGTGGACCGCGTGCCCGGCCGCCGAGTGAGTCTCGAGCGTGGCGGTCAACCGGTGCAGAGCGGGGTCGAACTCGTCCCACAGCGGGGCGTCCTCGCCGAGAGGCAGGACGGTGTCGAGGTGGGTCCCCGAGGTGGCGCGGCCACGGCGGAAGCGCTCGGGGGCGACGGCGATCTGGAGCCGGAGGGAGGCGGGCGGCGTGGACGCCGGGTCGCCGAGCGGACGGCTCTCGAGGGTCAGCGTGCCCTCGAAGCCGTCGACCGAGTCCGCGAGGATCGAGGTCGTGACCGTGATCGAGCGGGTGGCGATGTCGGGATGCACGCTCAGCCGCTCCAGGCGCACGGGCTCGATCGGGCGCAGTGTGATCGTGCCGATGACGCCGTTCCAGCTGCCCTGGGTGTGGTCGGTGACGCTGTGCGCGTTGGTGCCCACGTCGACGATCATCGAGTTGTCCACGCGGATCGTCAGGCGGTGGTGGCCCGGCGCGAGGGCGGGGGGCAGCACGAACCGGTGGGGCGTGGAGAGGCTCCGCTGGGAGCCGAGGCGCTCGTCGTCGATCCAGACCGTCGACTCCCAGTGCACGCGCTCGAGGGTGAGCTCGTGGCTCCGGGCGTCACCGGCGATCTCGATGGTGCGCTGGTACCAGACCTGGCCGGTGAAGACGCGCTCGGGCTGGAGGAAGAACGGGACCTTCAGCGCGCCCGACCGTCGGTAGGGCGCGTAACGCTCGTCCGAGTAGAAGGGATGGTCGACGGCGGCGCCGACCCACTCCGTCGCGACATCGGGCGCCGCTCCGAGCCCCTGCGCCTGGACGGAGCCGGGGAGCTGGACCTCGGCGCTGGATTCCGCCGCGGAGAGGTCGCGGGCGAACCACGACTCCCGCTCGCCGACCCCGTGCGGATCGAGCACGGCCGTCCAGGTTCCGGCGAGGTCGTGGAGAGTGCTGGCTGCTGTCGTCCCGGTCGTCATGAGCCCAGTCTCGGCACGCGAGGGGGCGCCCGGAATGCAGTGATCGCCGCCTAACATGGACGGATGTCCAGTCGACTTGCGTCTCGTTGAGCGGCGTGGACGAGCCGGGCGACGCCCCGCAGACGTTCGATGGTGAGCGGATGATCGTCGTCCCGCAACCCGTGAGCTCCGCATACCGCGCCGATCCCCGCCATCCGGGGCTCATGGTGACCGACTGCGGATACTTCCCGCGAGCCGCCGGGCACTTCCGCACCCGCATGGACCCGATCGCGGAAGCGATCGTGATCGCCTGCGTCGAGGGGCGAGGCTGGTGCGACACCGGCTCCGGGCGCATCGAGATCGGCCCCGGCGACGTGCTGGTCGTACCGCCGGGCCGAGCGCACGCCTACGGCGCGGCCGGCGGTGATCCATGGACCGTCTGGTGGCTGCACGCCGCCGGCGACTCCCTCTCTGCATTCCTGCGGGCGCACGGGATGACGGAGGCGGACCCGGTCCGGCGGCCCGTGACGTTCTTCACCGTCACCGGGCTGCTCGCGCGAGTGGTGACGGCGATGGAGGAGGACCTCACCACGGCGAACCTGACGCGAGCCGCCGGGACGGCCTGGCACCTGCTCAGCGTGATCGTCGCCGATCGGCCCGCGCATCGCGATCTCGCCGGAATCCTCGAGGCGGCGGCCGCGAGCCTTCGCAGTGACCTGATGACGAAAGCGTCGGCCGCGCAGTTCGCCGCCGCCTCGCACGTGAGCGTCTCGCACTTCTCGGCGCAGTTCCGGCTCAGGTTCGGGATGTCCGTGCAGGGGTATCAGCTGCAGATCCGGATGTCGCGGGCCCGTGAGCTCTTCGACGTGCAGCGCCTCCCGGTCGGCGAGGTCGCACGCGCGGTCGGCTATTCCGACCCGCTCTACTTCAGCCGGCAGTTCAGCCGCCTGCACGGGGTGTCGCCATCGATGTACCGCTCTGGACGCCGGAGCGCCTCCGATTCTGAGGGGTTCTGAGAGACCCTCTCAGAATTGAGAGCACGGACCTACCGTGAGGGGAAATCGCATGCCCTCTGGAAGGAGCCCCCTTTGAGCGCCACCATTCCCCCCCGCCGTCCCGCCTCTCTTCTGCGCACGACCACCCCGATAGCGATCGCACTGGCAGCAGCGATCGTCGTCCTGACACCCACGCCCGCCGCGGCGCATCACGGCTGGGACGGCTTCGAGACCGATGAACTCGTCTACATCGCCGGGACCGTGGCATCGGAGGGCAGCTGGGGCGAACCGCACTCCTACTTCGACACGACCCTCGACTCGGAACTGCCTGCGGACACTCCCGAACTCGCGATCCCGGACGACCTCCAGGATCCCGAGGACAGCATCCGCGTCACGTCAGCCCTCGCCTACACCGGTCCACGGGACGAACTCGAGGTGATCATCGCGCCGCCGGCCTACACGGGCCGCTGGGGGCTCGACCGGCCTCTGACGGTGGGCGAGCGCTTCCAGGGCGTCGGCTACGTCAATCGGACCGATGACGCTCTCTTCCGGCCGGTCGTGTTCTGGTACGGAGACGATGCTGTGCCCGTGAACCAGGTGCTCGGAAGCACGCTTCCCGTCCGCGCACCGTTGCCTGCCTCGGCCGGCTCCTCCGCTGTGGGAACGACACCGAGTCCAGCGACCACGTCGACCGCCGCTGATCCGGTGGAGGAGTCACCAGCTGCCGGAGAGGCATCGCCTGAAGCGGGCGACGCCGAGGGGGCGTCCGAAGAAGGCGCCACCGCCACGGCGAGTGTGTGGGCCGTCGTCGGGATCGTCGTCGTCGCCGGGATCGCAGGCAGCGTCCTGTATCTCAGGCGCCGTACTCGGCAGAGCTGAGCGGCAGCGAGATGCCCATCTGGCTCGAGAACATCCTTCAGTGGCTGCAGGGATCGATGCTCGGTGAGAGCGTGCGAGGGACCCCGTTCCTGTACCCCACCCTCGAGAGCCTCCACATCCTCGGGATCGCTGTACTGATCGGACCGGCGTTCGCCTTCGATCTGCGTCTCCTGGGGGTGGGGAGCCGGGTCGTCTCCGTGACGACGGCCGCTCGGTACCTCCTGCCGGTCTCGCACGTGGGCCTCGTCATCGCGCTCGTCACAGGGGTCGCTCTGTTCAGCGCGCAGACGACGGTGATCGCCGGTGCCGGCGCCGCTCCGTGGAAGCTCGGGCTCCTGCTGGTGGCGGTCGTGAACGTCCTCGCGTTCCACCGCGGCGTCTACCGCCGTGTACCGGAGTGGGCGGACGCCGCCACGACACCGATCGCCGCTCGGATCGCCGCTGGAGTGTCGGTGTCGGCGTGGACGGGTGTCGTCTTCGCGGGCCGCTTCCTCGCCTACACCTGACCGCTCGCGGCGAGGTCCGCCAGCCGCCGCAGGCGCAGGTGCGAGTCCGATCCGGGGTCGGCGGTCCAGACGATGATCGTGGCGCCCACGTCGGCGCCGACCGTCAGCGCGGCCCAGTCGAGCGCGAGCTCGCCGACGATCGGGTGGTGCAGGATCTTCCCTCCGGTGCTGCGCGTCGCGACTTCGTGAGTTCGCCAGAGCTCGGCGAAAGCCGGGTCACGGGCGCTGAGATCGGCGACGAGCGCGTGGAGTCGCTGGTCGTCGGGGTCTCGAGCGCTGTCCATCCGGAGCTGTGCGAGAGCGAGGTCGACCACGCTGTGCCAGTCGGCGTAGAGCGCCCGCATGCGCGGGTCGGTGAAGAGCAGGCGGATGAAGAGGCGCTCCGGCTCGGGAATCGCGGCGAAGTCGGTGATGAGAGCCGCGCCGAGAGCATTCCACGCGAGGATCTCGGTCCGCGGGCCCATGACGAACGCGGGCGTCAGGCGGAGATCGTCGAGCATCCGCTGCACCGGTGGGGCGACCGATCGCCCGCCGACGGCGGGAGCGGTCGGCAGCACCTTGCCTGCCAGGTCGCCCAGATAGGTCCGCTGATCGGCGGTCAGTCTCAGCACCCTCGACAACTCGTCGAGGACCGGTGCCGAAGCGGGCAGCCGGCCCTGCTCGAGACGGGTGTAGTAGTCCGTGCTGATCGATGCGGCCCGGGCGATCTCCTCCCGTCGCAGGCCCGGTACACGGCGCGCCCCTGCCGTATCGACCAGCCCGAGATCGCTGGGCTTCAGCTCCGCCCGCCGCGCGCGCAGGAAATCGCCGAGCTCCTGCCACCGCATCTCCGCCACCACCAGAACATCCTCGCAAATCGAAGACCCATGGATGCGAGAGAACCAAGAGGGGGAACTTTCCTTCCCCTTCAGCGCTGCTCGTCGCGGTGGCACCGTGACATCACGACGTCACCACGACGAAGTCACCATGACGAAAAGGAGTACACACCGTGAAAGCCATCGGTCTGACCGCTTACGGCAGCCCCGAGGTCCTGCAGGTCCTGGAGATCCCCGAGCCGCACGCCGGCCCCGGCGAAGTCCGGATCCGAGTCCGATCGGCCGCCGTGAACCCGGTCGATGCCATCATCCGCTCCGGCGGCTTCGCCGGAAAGGACGGCACTATCGCCGAGCCCGTCGTCCCCGGGATGGACGTCTCCGGCGTCATCGACGAGGTAGGGCCGAGCCAGCCTGCCGAAGCCGACGTGAGTGTGGGTGACGCGGCGATCGGCTTCGTCGTACCGGAGGGCAGCCACGGCGGGTACAGCGAGTACGTCGTCCTGCCGAGCGCCTCGGTGGCGAAGATGCCGGCGGCGCTGGACTTCCCGCAGGCCGCGGCGTTCCTGTCCAACGCCCTCACCGCTGAGATCACGCTCGAGCACCTCGCTCTCTCGCCCGGCGACGTGCTCGCGGTCACCGGTGCGACCGGCGCCGTCGGCGGCTACCTCGTCGAGCTCGCCGCGCGACGCGGTCTCACCGTCATCGTCGCGGCGTCCGGAGCCGACGAGGCCCTGGTCCGCGGGTTCGGCGCCGCGCACGTCATCGACCGCCACACCGACTTCAGCGACGGCGTGCTCGCCGCCACCGGCGGTCGCGGAGCGGACGCACTCGCCGACGCCGCGATCCTGACCGACCAGGTCACATGTGCCGTCCGCGACGGCGGCCAGATCGCCTTCTACCTCCCCACGGAGGTCGATCCCGGGCGCGGGATCTCCGTCTTCGGCTCGTACGTCATGAGCTCGAATCTCCGCCACGACGCCATCTCGAAGCTGGCCGGCCTCGCCGGGTCCGGCGCCCTCAGCATCCGCATCGCCGCCGTCCTCCCCGACACGGAGGCCGCCGGTGCGCATGCCCGCCTCGAGCGCGGCGGCCTTCGCGGGCGCCTGATCCTCGAATTCTGACCGACCCCGCCCTCCACCGAACCCGACCCCACTGCACAACACCACCTCCGAGAAAGAAGAGCACCACATGAACAGCACCGCACAACTCCCCAGCATCGGCCAGACCTGGCTCGCCGACCTCGGCCCCGACACCCCGCTCGGGCACTTCACTGTGGAGATCAGCTTCACCGAGACCCACGTCACCTTCACCGTCACCGGCGGAGCCATCAAGGGGCGCACCGAGACGATGGAGTACACCGCCACCCAGGTCCGCGACGGCCTCTACGTCGTCCGCTGGACCGAACCCGACTCCGGCGATCACGTGACCCACATCGAGGACTACACCGACGGCGCCTGCATGGCCAGCTCCGTCATCGGCGGGCAGTTCATTCAGCTGCACGGCACCTGGACCCGCGTCCGCTGAGCCGCTCCACGACTGTGCAGAGGGGCCCTGACCGACCCTCCTTGCGCCTCACCCACGCGGCTTACGGTCGTTCAGACCCGCCCCGACGAACCCGAGAGGACGCTTCGTGACCACCCGAAGACTGATCGCCCCAGCCCTGGCCGCCGGCCTCCTGGCCACCCTCACCGCCTGTTCCACCAGCGCCGGCTCAGCCGAACAGGACCCCACCGAGAGCATCGCCTCGGCCGACTCCGACTCCCTGGTCGGAACCTGGTCGATGACGTCGCTCGAGGACAGCGCAACTGGTGAGTTCCAGTCCATCCCGTACAGCGGCCAGATCGTCATCACCCCCTCGACCGTCTCGGTGCAGGCGATGAACCCCGATACGGCAGCTTCCGACGGTCCGTACACGATCAACGGCTACGAGGCGTTCTACGGCCCCGCGACCATCGACGACGACGAGGACACGTTCTCGGTCGACGTCGAATCGGCTGCCGTGCGCGACCTGATCGGACAGACCCTGACCCGCAGCTTCGAGGTGACGGACGACACTCTCGTCCTCACCCCTACCGACCCTGCCGAGACCTGGCGCGTGTCCTACGAGCGCGTCACCGACTGACCCCCCTCCTGAAAGGAACACCATGAAAGCCACTGTCATGTACGGCGCCGGCGACGTCCGTGTCGAAGAGGTCCCGGACCCCGTCATCCAGCAGCCGACCGAGGCCCTGATCCGAGTGACCTACGCCTGCGTCTGCGGCTCCGACCTCCACCCGTACCACGACCTCGGCGACACCCCCGAGGGTCGCCGGATGGGCCACGAGGCCATCGGAGTCGTCGAGCAGATCGGTGACGACGTCACGACCCTCTCCGTCGGCGACACTGTCATCGTGCCCTTCGCGTGGTCGGACGGGACCTGTCCCTTCTGCCGCGACGGCATCACCACCTCCTGCGTCCACGGCGGGTTCTTCGACGGTGCCCCCTCCGCGACCCAGGCGGAGAAGCTCATCGTCCCGCAGGCCGACGGAACCGCCGTCGTGATCCCGGCAGGGACCGACGAGTCGCTCATGCCGAGCCTGCTGACGCTGTCCGACGTCTACCTCACCGGCTATCACGCCGCCCTGCGCGGCGATGTCGGGCCCGGCAAGACCGTCACGGTCATCGGTGACGGTGCAGTCGGGCTGTCCGCCGTCCTCGCGGCGAAGCAGCTCGGCGCCGAGAGGATCATCTTGATGGGCCGGCACACGGCCCGCACCGACCTCGGTCGCGAGTTCGGTGCCACCCACGTCGTCGCTGAGCGCGGCGACGAGGGGGTCGCGAAGGTGATGGAGATCACCGATGGCGAGGGATCGCACGTCGTCCTCGAGGCCGTCGGCCACATGCCCGCCTACGAGCAGGCCTACCGAGTCGTCCGCCCCGGCGGCACCATCAGCCGCGTCGGCGTCCCGCAGTACGAGGACGCAGCCGTCGGCTTCCTGTCGCTCTTCGGCAAGAACGCCACGCTCACCGGCGGCCCCGCCACCGTCCGCGCGTACATCGAGCAGGTCCTCCCGCAGGTCCTCGACGGAACCATCGAGCCCGGGCGCGTGTTCGACCGTGAGATGCCGCTCGCCGAGATCGCGGAGGCCTACCGTCTGATGGACTCCCGCGAGGCTCTGAAGGTGCTGATCCGCCCGTAAGCCCACACATCGAATGCCCTGCCGTACTCGGCAGGGCATTCGTCGTTCCCCGTCAGCCGAGCACGGGCGGGACACCAGCCGGCACGTCATGCCGTCAGTACGAGTGGCCCGTCCTCCGTGATCGCGAGCGTGTGCTCCGTGTGTGCCGCACGGCTCCCATCGGCCGAACGCACCGTCCAGCCGTCCGGGTCCATCCGGACGGCTGATGTCGTTCTCGCCCACCAAGGCTCCAGCGCCATCACCATCCCGGCGCGCAGGCGGTAGCCGCGGCCCGCGCGTCCGTCGTTGGGGATGTGCAGGTCGCCGTGCATCGTCCGGCCCACGCTGTGCCCGCCGAACTCGAGGTTCACCGGGTAGCCCGCGGAGGCGGCGACCGCGCCGATCGCGGCCGACAGGTCGCCGACGCGGTTGCCCGGCACGGCGGCGGCGATGCCGGCCGCGAGGGCGTCGCGGGTCGAGCGGATCAGCTCCACGTCGCTCCGCTCGGCCCGCCCCACGATCGTGGTCACCGCCGCATCGGCCACCCAGCCGTCGACCGAGACGGCGAAGTCCAGGCTCAGCACGTCGCCGTCTCGCAGCCGGTAGTCGTGCGGGAGCCCGTGCTGCGCGGCGTCGTTCACGGAGGTGCAGATCACGTTGCGGAACGGGCCGTTGCCGAACGACGGCGCGTAGTCCCAGTAGCACGAGACGGCTCCGCGCTCCTCGACGGCCCGGCGTGCGGCCTGCTCGATCTCGAGCAGGTTCATGCCGACCTCGGCGCGGGCCGAGAGAGAGGCGAGAGTGTCGCGGACGAAGGCGCCCGCCGCGCGCATCTCGTCGATCTCGGCGGGAGTGTGCAGCTCGATCATTTCGGTATAATAATACCGTTTTCGGTATGAAAATACCACTCCGATCGCCTACCCGAAGGAGCCCGCCGTGATGGTCCGCGCACCCCTCACTCCCGAGCAGCTCGAGGCCGGCCGCCGGCTCGGCGAGTCACTTCGGCGCGCCCGCGGTGCCCGCACGTTGAACGAGGTCGCCGCGCAGGCCGGGCTCTCGCCCGAGACCCTCCGCAAGATCGAGACCGGCCGCCTCCCGAGCCCGGCCTTCGGAACCGTGGCAGCGTTCGCGGCAGCGCTCGACCTCTCGCTCGATGCTCTGGCGCGCGAGTGGGCCGGAGCTCTTCCCCGGATCGCGCGCGGCGCCTGAACGCGGCTCACCCGTCGCTCGTCTCGCGGACCTCGGATCGGCTCTCGTCAGCGGGGAGTGAGGCGGAGAGTGGTGTCGACGGCGGCCTTGGCCGTCATCGGGGTGAGGTAGGCGGCGCCGTAACGGCCGTACTTCTCACGATAGGCGGCGTCTATTCGGTCTCGCAGCTCTTCGCCGACCGGGTGGATGTCGACATCGAAGGCGAGGCCTGCGGAGACGGCTGTTGCCGCGCCTCGAGAGGTGACACGGCGGTACCAGCGCGCGTCGGCACCGCGGAAGGAGCGCACGTAGAGAGCGTTGTCGACCCGCACCACCCAGATGGGGACGTGCGCGGACCTGGATGAAAGCAGCGGGCCGATGCGCAGCTCGTCAGCGCCGGCGACGGCGTCGAGCAGCGGGGGAGTCCACGAAGTCATAGAAGACCTTTCCGATATCAGGGGTCAGACGGCGGTCATGGCGCACGTGCGGTGCAGGCATCAGGTCGTCGGGCCGATCCCGCCGATGACGGAACCGGTGAGCATCCCGCGGTCCGGCCACGAGTCGCTGAGGCTCCCCGCGACTCCGCCGGCGACGAGGAGACGTCCGCGTCCAGCGCCGCTGCCGAGGCCTTCTACGAAACCCCACCCGCGACCGGGGCGGAAGGCTCCGCTGTGAGGTGTTCCGCGGGGGCACCCCAGCCGGGCCGGCGCCGCGGCCATGCCCTTCCGGAACGAGTGTCGTCCGAGCCCCATGCGCGAGGTCGAGGATCGCGGCGTGATGCCGCTGGACAACTACTGCCACTAGACCTCCGACAACGAGCCCGTCCGGCAGCACATCGCGCGCAGCCCTCTTCTCGGGAGGCGACTCGCGATCGAACGGCATCGGACGTCGCGCTGATCGAGCAGGTCCTGCTGCAGGTCCTGACCGGAAGCAGGGGGCCGGGACACGTGGTCGACCGCGAACGGCCGCTCGCGGACATCGCGGAGGCCTACCGCCTGATCGAATCACGCGAAGCCCTCGATGTGCTGGTCCGTCCGCCGACCCGTGCCCTCAGAGGTCGAGCGTGCTGCTGAGGAGGTCCACGACGGCAGCCGGATCCTCAGCGGCGAGGAGGTCGCGACGAACGCTGTCGTCCATCAAAGAGCGGGCGATGCCCGAGAGCAGCCGGAGATGGGTCGTGCCGCCCTTCTCGACAGGGACGAGCAGGGCGATCGCCATCCGAATCGGCTGGTCGTCGAGGGTCTCCCACTCGATCGGTCCGTCGAATCGGGCGACGACGAGACCCGGGTGGTGAATGCTCGCGGTCTGCGCGTGCGGGATCGCGATGAAATCAGTCCGCGGCTTCCGATGCGTCCTGGAGACGTGCATCCGTCGACTCGAGACCGAACTCGGTGTCGAGAGCGTCGAGTTCGGTCGTGAAGTCCTCGTGCAGTCGAGCCTTCTCCGCCGCAGGCAGCCACGACGCGTCGACTCCCGTCAGTGCCATTGCACGCAGTTGCGCGGGCGTCGCCCCGATCGGACCGGCGGCGATGCGGTACTCGTCGGCGAGGGTGGTCGGGAACATGCCCGGGTCGTCCGAGCAGGGAGTGACGCGCAGACCGGCGTCGAGCATCGCGCGGATGGAGGCGCGGCGCCACGGGCGCCAGGAACGGCGGGAGGTTGTCGACGCGACGGTGAAGACGACGCCGTCCTCGCGCATCCGCTCGACGACCGCCGGATCCTCGAGCACGAAGTAGCCGTGGTCGATGCGGTCGCATCCCAGCAGGTCCAGGCAGGTGATCGTGTTCGCGGCGGTGGGCGCGTGCTCGGAGGAGTGCGCGGTGCGGCCCAGTCCCGCCCGGCCGGCGAGCGCGTACGCCTCGGCGAAGCGCTCGGGCGGCCCGGCGGTCTCGAGGTTGTCGAGGCCGATGCCGGCGACGTACTCGTGCGGGGAGTCGACGACCTGCTGCACGAGGGCGAGGGCTTCCTCCCCGCTGCGGCTGCGGTCGATGCCGGCGATCATCCGCCCGGTCATGACGAAGTCGCGCTCGGCGGCGCGGATGCCGTCGGCGTAGGCCTCGATGCTGCCGCGGTACCCGAGCCCCGCGAGATGCTCGGGCACGCCGTCGAAGAAGAGCTCGAGATGGCGCGTGCCGCTGCGGTGGTGCGCGTCCTCGAAGGCCTCGTAGACGATCCGGGTGAGGTCCTCCGCCGAGCGGAGCACCTGCACGACCCACTCCGAGACCTGGAAGAGGGAGTAGGAGACGTCGGGCTCGCCCGCCGAGCGGTCCTGCGGCACCGGGACGACGGTGTCGCGGTAGAGAGCCGGGTCGGGCGGGAGGGAGTTGATGTCGGCGAAGATCCGCTCCGGGTCGGCGGGCAGCGCGAGGCCCTCCCGGCGGGCGAGCTCGGCGAACGTGCTCGCGCGCACGGTGCCGATCAGGTGGCAGTGCAGGTCGACCTTGGGGATCCGACGGATCCACTCGTCGGGGACGGAGGCGGTCGTGGGGGCGGTCTCGGTGCTCATGGCGATCTCTCCGGATGGTGCGGGTGGTGCGGGGAGGGAGGGTGTCCGGGCGCGACACGGCGTCCGCGCCCGGACGCACCGCCTACTGGGCGGTGACCTCGCGGGCGAAGCGGTCGACCCAGTCCGAGCGGGTGGGGACGAGCTCGGTGGGGTCGAGGGTCTCGTAGCCGGCGGCGGTGGGGTCGGCGGCGATGTCGCCGACGACGGCGGTGATCGACTCCGGGACCTGAGCGGCGAGGTTCACCGGCAGGTCGCCCACGATCTCGGCGGAGGAGGTCTGCGCTTCGACGGAGAGCAGGTAGTCGATGAACTGCTCCGCGGCGTCGGTGTTCGCGGCTCCAGCGGGGATCATCGCGCGGTTGGTCGCCATGTAGCGGCCGGTGGCGGGCGGAGTCCAGCCGATCGGCTCGCCCGAGGCGACGAGGTCGGTGGCGAAACCGCTGAGGGCGTCGGCGGCGGTGATCTCACCCTGGGTCAGCAGGTTCGTGACCTCGGTGGAGGAGCTGTAGAACTGCAGCACGCCGGGCGCCCAGCCGGAGAGGGTGTCGAGCGCCGTGTCGATGTCGTAGGGGCCGTCGCCGTAGGTGGCCGCGACTCCGCTGATCATCAGCTGGCCTGCGGTGACCGAGATGTCGGGCAGCGCGACGCGGCCGGCGTTCGCGGTCTCGCCGTAGAGCTCCCAGTCGGCGGCCTGCTCGGCCGAGAAGGCGTCGGTGGAGTAGAGCGTGCCGTTGAGCTGGTAGCTGTAGGCCGGACCGAGGTAGACGTCCTCCTTCGCGAAGTCGGCGATGTCGGCGATCGCGGGGACGGCGTCCGCGTCGACCTGCTCGAAGAGGTCGTCCTCCTGGCCGAGCGCGGCGTAGTAGTCGCTGATGAGCATCACGTCGACGCCGGGGTCGTCGCCGCCCGCGAGCTGCAGCTGCGACAGCCGGTCGGAGTTGGAGCCGGTCTCGACCTCGACCTCGATGCCGGTCGCCTCGGTGAACGGGTCGATGACCGCCTCCTGGAACTGCTCGACCCCGAAGGGGAAGGTGCTGACGACGAGGGTGCCGGAGGCGCCCTCCGCGCTGCCGGAGTCGGAGCCGCCGGAGCAGCCGGCGAGAGCGAGTGCGCCGATGACGGCGCCGGCGGTGAGGGTGATGGCGCGCCGGGGAGTGATGCGGGACATGGCGGTTCCTTTCGAGGGGATCTGGGGAGGGGAGCTGCGGGGGAGGGGAGGCTTCGGAGGAGGGGTGGGGCGGGAGGAGCCGCGCTCAGTCGCGGGCGATGGCGACGATCTGCGAAGCCGCGGCCGAGACGATCACGGGGTCACCGGGCGCGACGCGTGCGGCGGAGTCGGCGCGCACGTCTGACACGAGCCGCACCCGATCGCCGGCGGGGTCCGTCGCCTCGACCGTCACGAGCACGTCGACCCCTCGGTACGCGACATCGACGACGACCGCGGGCAGCGACAGGGCAGACGAGCCGGTGGCCGCGCTGCTCGTCACCGCGAGGTGCTCCGGCCGCACGGTCGCGAGCGACCCGTCGGCGAGGCCGAGGAAGTTCTCGTAGCCGAGGAAGTCGGCGACGAAGCGGTTCGCCGGAGCGCCGAAGACCGCGGCCGGAGCACCCTGCTGCATGATGCGCCCGGCGCGCATGAGCACCATCTCGTCGCTCATCTCGAGCGCCTCGTCCTGGTCGTGGGTGACCAGCACGACGGTCAGGCCCGTCTCGGACTGGATGCGGCGGATCTCGGAGCGCATCTGCACGCGGAGCCGCGCATCGAGGTTCGACAGCGGTTCGTCGAGCAAGAGCAGCCGCGGGCGGATCGCGATGGCGCGGGCGAGGGCCACGCGCTGCTGCTGACCGCCCGAAAGGCGCCGCGGCCGGCTGGCCGCGAGGTGCGCGAGCCCGACCATCTCGAGGCTCTCCGTCACCCGCTGCGCCCGCTCGGCGCGTCCGAGGCCGCGCAGCTTGAGGCCGTAGCCCACGTTCTCGGCGACGCTCAGGTGCGGGAACAGCGCGTACGACTGGAATACCATGCCCAGCCCGCGCTTCTCGGGGGCGAGCCGGGTGCTGTCGACGCCGTCGATCAAGATCTGGCCGGAGGTCGGCGTGGAATAGCCCGCGAGCATCCGCAGCGATGTGGTCTTGCCGCATCCGCTGGGCCCGAGAAGGGTGGTCAGCTTCCCAGCCGGGATCGCCAGGTCGATTCCGTCGACCGCGGTGAAGTCACCGAAGACCTGACTGACGTCGACGAATTCCGCTGCTGCGCTCATCGGTTGATGCCTCCGAAGATCTGTGCGAAGCCGACGCTGCGCTCGGCGATGATCGCGATGACGACGGTCGCCGCGAGGATGAGGGTGGACGTGGCTGCGACCATCGGGTCGTAGCTCTGCTGGACGTAGTCGAGCATCGTCACGGGCAGGGTCCTGGCGTCGCGGCTCTGCAGGAGCAGCGACAGCGGGACGTTGTTGAACGAGGTCACGAACCCGAGCAGCGCGGCCGAGAAGACGCCCGGGCGCAGGACCGGGAGCGTGACCGTGAAGAAGGTGCGCAGAGGACCGGCCCCGAGTCCTCGCGCGGCCTCCTCGAGCGCGGGATCGCTGGTGGCGAGCGAGGCGCCGGTCACGCGGACCGCGTAGGGGAGCAGGAGCGCCGTGTGCCCGATCAGCAGTACGGCCGCGTTGTCGACGTCGAGCGTGACGACGAGCTGCTGGAACAGCGCCAGGCCGACGACGAGCTCGGGAACGATCAGCGGCGAGAGGAAGAGTCCCTCGATGAGCGAGCGGCCGGGGATCCTGCCGCGGTAGATCGCCAGGGTGGCGGGGATGCCGATGAGCAGGGCGATCGCCGTCGAGAGCACGGCGAGCTGCGCGCTGGTCGCCAGCGACTCCAGGAACGGGTCGTACGAGAGCGCCTCGCCGAACCAGCGGAACGAGAAGCCCTCCGGCGGGAAGCGGAGCGTCGAGCCGGCAGTGAAGGCCGTGGCGACGACGAACAGGATCGGCACGATCATGATCACGTAGCCGGCGACCGCGAGCGACGCGGCGACGGGGCGGCGGGTCCTCACGAGACGGCTCCCTTCCGGGCGACGAGGGACGAGAGTCCGGAGACCAGGAAGACCAGGACCGTCATGACGATCGCCGTGGCGGAGGCTCCGGCCCAGTCGATCGTGACGCTGGAGAAGGAGAACAGCTGGGTGCTCAGCATCCGCTGGCTCGACCCTCCGAGCAGGTAGGGCGTCGTGTACGCGGTGACCGAGCCGGCGAAGACCAGCGTCGCCGCGACGACCACTCCGGGCAGCGAGAGCGGGACGACCACGTCCCAGAAAGTGCGGGTGGGGCTCGCGCCCAGTCCGCGGGCAGCGTCGTCGAGGCCGGCGTCCACCTGCGAGACGGCGGAGTAGCAGGAGATGATCGCGAGCGGCAGGAAGAGCTGCGTCAGGCCCAGCACGATCGCGAGCTCCGTGTAGAGCAGCTGCGGCGCCTCGGACACGATGCCCAGGCCTACGAGCAGCTGGCCGATCGCGCCGTTCGAGCCGAGCACGACGAGCCAGCCGAAGGTGCGCACGACGTTGCTGAGCAGCAGCGGGAAGATCGCGAGGGCCAGCAGGACGCCGGACCAGCGGGATGAGGAGCGCGCCAGCAGGTAGGCGATCGGGAAGCCGAGGACGACGCAGATCAGCGTGACCACGAGCCCGATGCCGACCGTGCGGCCGATGATGCGCAGCTCGTAGGGGTCGGTGAGCATCTCGCCGACGCGGGCTATGACCTCGAGGGAACCCGTGCCGGGAGGCGCGAAGAGCATCACCAGAGAGGGGACGACGAAGAAGAGCAGCAGGAAGCCCAGCCCGGGCAGGAGCAGGAGGGGAGCGGTCCTCGACCTCACGAGTACCTCCGATCGGACGCGTCGAGCGGCGCAGGAGGCCGCGGGGTGAATGTAACCGGTTGCATCGACGATAGACCGGTGAGGGTACCGGGCGTGATTCGCGCATGTGAACACTGTGTTTCGGGCGTTGCACGTCATCGCCCATCAGGAATGCGAGCGGTTGCAGTCGGCGCTCTATGATCACGGGAGAGCCGAAGGGGGATCCATGGCCACGCTCGCCGACGTCGCCGCCCTCGCCGGCGTGTCCAAGGCGACCGCGTCGCGCACACTCTCCCGCCCCGAAGTCGTCTCTCCCGACACGGCCGCGCGGGTGCTCAGCGCCGCGGCGAAGCTCGGTTTCATCCCCAACTCCGCCGCCCGCCAGCTGGCCCGCGGCCGCACCGGCGTCGTCGCGCTGGTCGTGCCCACTCTCGACAACGCTTTCTTCACCCCGATCATCGGGGGAGCGCAGCGCCGCGCCGACGAGGACGGCCTGCAACTGACCGTGGCTGTGCACCCCCTCGAGGCGGTGCGCGAGCTCGAGGCGTTCGACCGCCTCTCGCGCCAGGTCGACGGCTTCATCGTGGTCGCGCCGCGCGGCAGCGACGAGCTGCTGCTCTCCGCGGGATCGCAGAAGCCGACCGTGCTGGTCGACCGCGAGGTCGACGGGATCACCTCCGTCGTCGCCGACACCGCCTCGGCGTTCGGCGCGCTCGTCGAGCGCTTCACAGCCGACGGTCACGAGCGCGTGCTCTACATCGGCGGCCCCGACGGGTCGTGGCAGGACCGGCAGCGCACGGCCGCGGTCCGCGAGTCAGCGCGGCGCGGGGGAGCGGAGCTGACGGTGCTGGGTCCCTTCCCGGCCACTTTCGCGGCAGGGGTGGGCGCCGCGGCCGCGGTGCGCGGCTCCGGAGCGACAGCCGTGGTGCCGTACGCGACCGCCCTCGGGCTCGGGGTGCAGTACGCGCTGCTGTCGTCGGGTGGCGTGCCGGCAGGACTCGTCGTGAGCTCCGAGCGCTCCATCGTCGACGCACTCGGCCTGATCGGGGTTCCCGCGGTCGACGTCGACGGCGAAGAGCTCGGACGAGCCGCGGCCTCTCTGCTGATCGACCGCCTCGGACGGAAGGACGCACCCCCCGAGCGACGCCGACTGGCGGTCCCGGTCCGGTGGCGCGCCGGTCCCTGACCATCTCGAGGCGAGACGGATGGCCGGGTGCGGATCTCAGCTCGCAGCCGGCGTCGCCTAGCCCTCGGTTCGCCGGATCGGCAGCACCACCGGTCGTCCCGTCGTCGCGTCGGCGAGGATCTGCGCCTCGATCTCGAAGACCTCGCGGAGAAGGTCGACGGTCAGCACCTCGGCGGGTGGGCCGTCCGCGACGACGGTGCCGTCGCTGAGGACGAGGAGCCGGTCGCAGCAGCGCGCGGCGAGGCTGAGGTCGTGCAGGACGAGCGCCATCGTGGTGCCCTGCTCGTGATTGATGCGGGCGAGGAGGTCGAGCACGTCGAGCTGGTGCGCGATGTCGAGGTAGGTGGTGGGCTCGTCGAGGAGGAGGGTGCGCGGCTCCTGGGCGAGCGCCATCGCGATCCATGCGCGCTGGCGCTGGCCGCCGGACAGCTCGTCGAGGTGCGCGTCGGCGAGCTCGGGGAGGCCGGTCCGGTCGAGGGCGGCGAGCACGACCTCCTCGTCGGCGGTCGACCACTGGTCGTACCAGCGGCGGTGCGGGTCCCGGCCGCGGGCGACGAGGTCGAGCACCGACATGCCCTCGGGGGTGGCGGGGGCCTGCGGCAGGATCCCGACCTCGCGCGCCAGGGCCCGCGGGTGCACGGATCCGATCGGGGAGCCGTCGACCAGCACGGCGCCCGAGGTGGGGCTCTCGAGGCGGCCGAGGCTGCGGAGGAGCGTCGACTTGCCGGATCCGTTCGGGCCGACGACGGCGGTCATCGTCCCCGGCTCGAGGGCGACGTCGACCGAGTCGAGCGCCGGGCGCGGCGAGCGGCCGAAGCGCACGGTGAGGCTCTCGGCCGCCAGGGCGGGGTTCGTGGGCATTCAGGCTCTCCGTCCGAAGCGGGTGATCAGGAGTGCGGCGAGCACCGGGCCGCCGACGATCGCGACGACGGCCCCCGCCGGGAGGGTGATCGGCGCGAAGGCGGTCCTCGCGACGAGGTCGCTCGCCGCCACGAAGAGCGCGCCGACGGCGGCCGAGGCGGCGAGGGGCGGATGCGAGGCGCCGGTCGCGAGACGGGCGGCGTGCGGGGCGACGAGCGCGACGAAGCCGAGGGGGCCGACCGCCGCGGCGGACACTGCGGTGAGCGCCCCGGCGACGACGAGCAGCACGAGCGCGGTGGGACCCGGCGCGGTGCCGAGCGCCCGGGCGACGTCGGGGCCGAGGTGCAGCGCGCCGAGCCGGTGGGCGAGGGGGACGAGGATGATCACGCCGACGGCCAGGGCGGTGACGACCGGCCAGAACTCGGGCCACGACCGCTGGTTGAGCGATCCGGTGAGCCAGACGTTCGCACGCGCGGCGTCCTTGATCGGGGCGACGATGAGCAGCAGGTTGATCACTCCGGTGAAGAACGCGGTGACGCCGAGCCCGACGAGCAGCGGGCGGATCCCGGTGAGCCGGGTGCGCCCCGTCAGCAGCACGACGAGCGCGCTGGCGACGAGAGCGCCGCCCAGCGCGGCGGTCGGCACGCCGATCTCGCGGAGGACCCCCGAGGCGGACGCGGTGCCGCCGAGCGTGATCACCGCGACGGCGCCGGCGCTCGCTCCGCCGGTCACCCCGAGGAGGTCGGGGGTGGCGAGGGTGTTCCGGGCGGTCGTCAGCGTGATGGCACCCGCGATCGCGAGGGCGGCGCCGACGGCGAGGCCGGTCAGGATGCGCGGCAGGCGCACCACCTGGACGACGAGCAGGTCCCGCCGGTCGCCGTGGCCGAGGAGGGCGGCGGCGACCTCCGCGGGGGACAGGGTGTAGTCGCCCGTGCCGAGGGACAGGATCGCGATCAGCGCGGCCGCCGCCGTCGCCGCGATCGCCACCCCGAGCCGGCGGGGCCGGACTCGGGTGCTGAGGCCGCCGAGGCGGAGCGAGCGGATCGCCGTCGGCTGTCGCGCCGCGCTCATCGGGTGCGCGATCGGAACGAGACGACGATGGCCAGGAAGACCGGGGCGCCGAGCAGGGCGACGACGACGCCGACGGGCACCTCGGTGGGGCGGGCGACGACGCGACCGGCGACGTCTGCCGCGACGACCGCCACCGCGCCGATCGCCGCGCTCATCGGGAGCAGCCAGGAGTGCGTGCGGCCGACCAGCAGGCGGACGAGGTGCGGCACGACGAGCCCGACGAAGCCGATCGCGCCGCAGCAGATGACGGCTCCCGCCGTGAGGAGGGTCACGCTGACGAGGCCGACGAGTCGCGCGCGCACGACGTTCCGCCCGAGGGCGGTGACCAGGTCGTCGCCCAGCGCGAGTGCGTCGAGGGTGGGCGCCTGCGCGAGCGCGAGCACCGCGCCGACGGCGATGCAGACGAAGCCGGGGAGAAGGGCGGCGAGATCGTGCTCGCCGCTGAGCGAGCCGACCGTGAAGAAGCGGAACAGGTCGAGGGTCGAGGAGCTGGTGAGCAGGATCACGCCGGTGACGGCGCTGAGCACCGCCGCGACCGCCGAGCCGGCGAGCACGAGGGTCGCGGGGGAGGAGTCTCGGCGCGAGCCCGCGAGCCGGCCGAGGGCCGCGACCAGCGTCGTGGCTGCGGCGGCGCCGAGGAGGGCGAACCAGACGAAGTCGACCGGCGTCGTGGCGCCGAGGAAGGCGATGGCGACGACCACGAGCAGCGAGGCGCCCGCCGAGATGCCGAGCAGGCCGGGGTCGGCGAGCGGATTGCGGGTGTGCGCCTGGATGACCACTCCGGCCATCGCCAGCGCCGCGCCGCCCGCCGCGGCCAGGACGGTCCGGGGGATCCGCTGGTCGAAGAGGATCGTCCGCGCCTCGACGTCACCGCGCCCCGAGAGCGCGTCGACGACGGCCGTCGAGCTCAGCGGCAGGCTCCCGATCAGGGTCCCCGCGACCAGCACGCCGAGGACGGCGGCGACGGCGGCGAGCGACCAGGCGACCCGCCGGGCGCGGCCGTGCACCCGGCGGGAGGGGGCGGCGGGCTCCGGGCGCGCCCGGGTCGACGAGGGGCGGGCGGCGGTCACTCGGCTGCGAGGCCCGCGTAGAGCTCCTCGAGCTGGTCGAGGATCCGCATGGCCGTGATCGGCCCGCCGTCGTGGGTGAGGCGGTCTCCGCGCACGACGTCGCCGGCCGCGACGGCGGGGAGCTCCTGCCAGAGGTCCGTGGCCTGCAGTTCGGCCCACCAGTCCGCGCTGGTGACGAAGACGTAGATGCCGCCCGCGTCCTGGTATGCGGACAGGGTCTGCTCATAGCTGAACTCGACGGTCTCGCCGCTCGCGAGCGCCGAGGCGAAGGCGGCCGACGGGGTCGCGCCGAGGTCCTCGAGCACGAGCGACTCGAGGCGCTGCCCCCCGACGTCGCTGCCCTCGTCGTCGAACTCGAAGGGGACGACCGGGGTCGCCGCGATCTCCTCGGCGAAGGCCGTCTTCAGCTCGGCGACGCGTGCGTCGTAGCGGTCGATCCACTCCTGGGCGAGCTCCTCGGTGCCGGTCGCGGCGCCGACGGTGAGGATGTCCTCCTGCCAGGTGGTCTCGTCCTGGTTGCCGATCGCGACGACGGGGGCGATCGCCTCGAGCTCGGCCGCGATGGGCTCGATCTCGGTGCTGCGCGAGACGATCAGGCTCGGCGCCTTCTCCGCGATGCTCTCGAGGTTGATCTCGTCGACCAGGAAGAGCTCCTCCGCGCCGTCGGCCGTCGCCGCGTCGATCGCGTCGGCCAGCGGGCCGCGGAGCTCGTAGCCGTCGGCGGCGTCGCGGGCGGGGAAGCCGACGAGGGGGAGCTCGAGCGCGAGCACGATGTCGGTGTCGCGGCGGCCCTCGAGCACGACCACGGAGTCGATGGCGGACGGCACCTCGACCGCGCCGCGGACGGTGTCGACCTGCCGGGTCTGCTCGGCGCCTCCGCCCGCTGCCGAGCAGGCGGTGAGGAGGGAGACCGCGACGATCGTGGTGGTGGCGGCCAGCGGACGGCGCCAGGCAGTGCTCGACATGCAGTTCTCCAAGGATTAGGTGAGGCTTACCTATCATGTAAGCATGTGCAGTGCTGCAGGAGCAACTCGCATCGTGCAGGATGAGGCGACAGAAGGGGGAGCGTCGTGAGCTTCCGAGTCGTGGCGACCAGCAGCACGAAGACGTGGACTCCCGTCGAGGACCGCGTCCTCCGCGTGCTGCTCACGCACGCCGACGCCTCCCTTCTGCCGGCGGCCGCGGTCGCCGATCTCGCGGGCGCGCACGAGTCGACGGTGATCCGGCTGGCGCAGAAGCTCGGCTATCGCGGCTACACCGATCTCCGTGAGGACCTGCGGGCGGACGAGACGCGCTCCTCGGGCGCTGAGAGCGGAGCGAGCGCGGGTCCGGCGGACTTCGGCGCCCGCGAGGGGCGCTCGGTATCGCTGCTCGCGAGCGGGGTGTCGGCGGAGGATCTGCGCGAGTCCGCTTCCGCCCTGCACCGCAGCCGGGAGGTCTACCTGCTCGCGAAGAACGACGACCTGCCCCTGCGCGATCTGCTCGCGGCGCGTGTCCGGCGACTCGGCAAGACCACCCACCTGCTCGGCTCGTCCGCGAAGGACATCGCCGAGCGGATGCGCAACTTCGACGAGCGCTCGGTGCTGATCGCCTTCTCGCTGCGGGCCTCGTCCCGCTACTTGGCACCGGTGCTCGCGGAGGTCGCCCGGCGGGGCGGGCGGTCGATCGTCGTCACAGATGTCAGCGGCTCCCCACTGCAGCCGCCCCCCGATCACCTCCTCCGCGCACCGTCGCGCGCCGACACGGGAGCCGATACCGATCTCGTGCCGATGGCGCTGTGCTACCTCCTCATCGAGGAGGTGCGGGCGGCGGATCCGATGGGCTACGCGGAGACCGCCGCTGGCATCGACGACTTCGCCCGCCTCCTCGGGGGCCGCTCGGAGTCGTCCTGACCGAGCCAATCCCAGCCCGTCGTCGACGACGTTCATGCAGTCCGGGCAGGGGAATCGAGCGCGCGTTCGGCTGCCAAACTGACATAATCTCGATTCTCGGGACTAGCGGTTGTCGGCGGGAGTGCTTGAAGGGGATTTCCGGTGGTCGGCTGCGATGCGGCCGCGGGAGCTGCCCTTCACGGCTGACCTGCAAGAGCGCTCGAGTGACCCGACTGAGTTCTCGGCCGGGCGAATCGACCCTGGACGAGGAAGAGCACCGCCTCCCCGAGGGGAGGACGGTGCTCTTCCTCGTCGGCCGGCCGAGTGCTCAGACCCGGTGGAGCCAGGTGAGCTGGGAGTTCGGCTCGACGATCAGCGGGCCGAGCTTCTCGTTGAAGACCGCTCCGTAGTCGGCGGAAATGTGCGCCTGGAAGGCGTCCTCGTCGCGGTAGATCTCGTAGACGAAGAACCGCGCGGGGTCGTCCTCGCGCCGGTAGGGCACGAACTCGACGTTGCCGGGCTCCTGGCGGACGAGCTCGCCGAGGTCGGCGATCATGCCGGCGACGGTGTCCTCGTGGCCGGGCTTCGCCGTGAACTCGGCGTAGAGGATGCGGGGGGCGGTGTCCGTCATGCGGTGGCGGCTCCCGTCATGATGGCGACCGCGTCGGTCATCGAGTGCGACTGCGGCGTGATGGTCGCCGCCTTCTTGCCGAGGCGCTGGATGTGGATGCGGTCGGCGACGTCGAAGACGTGCGGCATGTTGTGGCTGATCAGGATGACGGGGATGCCGCGGTCGCGCAGGTTGCGCACGAGCTGGAGCACCTGGTTCGACTCGCGCACGCCGAGGGCCGCGGTGGGCTCGTCGAGGACGACCACCTTCGAGCCGAACGCCGCGGCGCGGGCGACGGCGACGGCCTGGCGCTGGCCGCCGGAGAGGTTCTCCACCGGGACGGTGACGTCCTGGAGGGTCGAGATGCCGAGCTCGGTCAGCTCCGCGCGGGCCTCCTTGCGCATGCCGGCGGTGTCGAGCATCCGGAACACGGAGCCGAGCACGCCCTTCTTGCGCTTCTCGCGGCCGAGGTAGAGGTTCGACGCGACGTCGAGCGCGGGGGAGACGGCCAGATTCTGGTAGACCGTCTCGATGCCGGCGCCCCGCGCGTCCTGGGGGCGCTTGAAGGTCACGGGCTTGCCGTCGAGGAGGATCTCGCCCTCGTCGGGGATCTCGGCACCGGTGAGGCACTTGATCAGGGTGGACTTGCCGGCTCCGTTGTCGCCGATGATCGCCAGGACCTCGCCGGGGTAGAGCTCCAGGCTGACGCCGTCGAGCCCGACCACGCGGCCGAAGGTCTTCACGAGGCGCTTGGCCTGCAGGACGGGGGTGCGGGCGGCGGCGGGGGCGGTTCCCGCGGCGTCGAGGAGAGTCACTTGCGAACCTTCCGGATCCACTGGTCGACCGAGACGGCGACGATGATGAGCACGCCCACGGCGAGCGTCTGGTAGAGGACGTCGAGTCCGGCGAGCGAGAGCCCGTTGCGGAAGACGCCGACGATGAGGGCGCCGAGCAGGGTGCCCCACACGGTGCCGCGACCGCCGAAGAGGCTGGTCCCGCCGATGACGACGGCGGTGATGGAGTCGAGGTTGAGGTCGGCTCCGGCGTTCGGGCTGGCGGCGTTGGTGCGGCCGATCTGGATCCACGCGCCGATGGCGAGGATCGCGCCGGCGGCGAGGTAGACGCTCATCAGGACCCGGTTCACGCTGATGCCGGCGAGGCGCGCGGCCTCCTTGTCGTCGCCGACGGCGTAGACGTGGCGGCCCCAGGCGGTCTTGCCGAGGATGAACGCGACCACGATGTAGAGCAGGAGCATCAGGATCACGCCGAAGCTGATCCGGACGCCGAGGATGTCGAAGGTGCCGCCGGTGGAGGGCAGCAGGGCGGGCATGTCGGTGCCGCGGACGGTCGAGCCGCTGGAGTAGAGGAGCGTCAGCGCCACGAAGATGTTGAGCGTGCCGAGCGTCACGATGAACGGGGGGAGCCGCAGCCGCGTCACCAGGACGCCGTTGAAGGCGCCGGCCGCGAGTCCGACGATCAGTCCCAGCAGCAGGGCGACGATCGCGGGCAGGCCGTTCTCGGTCGCGGTCTGCGCGATGACCATCGAGGTGAGGACCATCACGGCGCCGACGGAGAGGTCGATGCCGGCGGTCAGGATGATCAGCGTCTGCGCGACGGCGAGCGTTCCGACGACCGCGACCTGCTGGGTGATGAGCGAGAGGTTCGAGGGGTCGAGGAAGCGGTCGTTCAGCAGTCCGAAGACGATGATCGCGAGGACGAGCACGACGGCGGGGCTGACGGCCGGGTAGCGGTGCAGGACGCCGCGGACGCGGTCGAGCGGCGTGCGGCGGTCGAGGAACTCGCTGGCGAGATCGAGGGCGGAGGTCGGCGGATTCGGGTCGGTGGTCTTCTGAGCCACGATGGCCTTTCTGGAGTCGCTGGGAGCGGAAGGGGGAGGGCGGGGCGCCGGAGCGCCCCGCGTCGGGCTACTCGCCCCAGCAGATCCCGGCGGCGTCGTCGGAGCTGATGCTGTCCAGGCCGTCGACCGGGGTGTCGGTGACGAGCTGCGAGCCGGTGTCGAAGAAGTCCAGGCCCTCGCTGGTGCTGGGCTCGGTGCCGTCCTTCGCGAGCTGCGCGATCGCCTCGACGCCCAGCTGGGCCATCTTCACGGGGTACTGCTGCGCGGTCGCGCCGATCAGGCCCTCCGCCACGTTCTTCACGCCGGCGCAGCCGCCGTCGATCGAGACGAGCAGGACGTCCTTCTCCTTGCCCGCGGCCTGGAGGGCCTGGTACGCGCCGTAGGCGGCGGGCTCGTTGATCGTGTAGACGACGTTGATGTCGGGGTTCTTGGAGAGGAGCGTCTCCATGGCGGTGCGGCCGCCGTCCTCGGCGCCCTGGGTGGCCTCGTTGCCGACGATCTCGTAGTCGCCGCCGCTGTAGCTGCCGGTCTTCTCCTCGTCGCCGTTGACCTCCTCGTCCGCGACGTCGATGCCCATGCCGGTGAGGAAGCCCTGGTCGCGGTTGTAGTCGACCGAGACGACCTTGTCGTCGAACAGGTCGAGCATCGCGATGGTCGCCTTCTCGCCGTCGAGCTGCGCGGCGGTCCACTTCCCGATCGATTCGCCGGCGGTGAAGTTGTCGGTGGCGAAGGTGATGTCGACGGCGTCGGCCGGGTCGGGCGCGGTGTCGAGGGCGATCACGAACAGGCCGGCGTCGCGGGCCTTCGCGATGGCGTCGACGACCGAGGGGCCGTTGGGCGTGATCAGGATGCCCTTGTCGCCCTTCGAGATCGCGTTCTCGATGGCCTGGATCTGGGTGTCCTCGTCGCCGTCCTCCTTGCCCGCGGCGAGCGTGAGGTTCACGCCGGCGGTGGTGGCCGCCTCCTTGGCGCCGTCCTCCATCGCGACGAAGAAGGGGTTCGTGGTGGTCTTGACGATGAGGGTGACGCCCACGCCGTCGCCGCTGTCAGCGGTCGAGCCGGCGTCGGAGGAGCCGGAGCTGGAGCAGGCGGTGATGCCCAGGGCCGCGAGGATCGCGACCGAGCCGAGGCCGAGGTACCGGTTGAAGCGAGGGGAGCGGTTCGTCATTGAAAGTCCTGTTCATAGGGCGGGAGCTGCCTCCCGACAACGATGTCAGGGGAAGGTCTATCGTGTTCTCACAGCTAAGGTCAAGTCATCCCCGAGGAAGTGAGACGACACCGTGACATCGATGTCAGGACCCCGCGACGCCGTCGCCTCCGGTCGCCGCCCCACCATGAAGCACGTCGCCGCCCTCGCCGGAGTCGGCATCAAGACGGTGTCGCGCGTCGTCAACGGGGAGCCGAACGTCTCAGCCGCCACCATCGAGCGCGTGCAGGCCGCGGCGCGGCAGCTGCAGTACCAGCCCGATCTGCACGCCGGGAACCTGCGGCGCTCCAACGGGCGCACGAACACGCTGGGCCTGCTGGTGGGCAGCGTCGCGAACCCCTTCTCGGGAGCGGTGCACCGCGCCGTCGAGGACCTCGCGAACGAGCGCGGCGTCGCGGTCTTCGCCTCGAGCCTGGACGACGACCCGGCCCGCGAGCGGTCGTCGGTGAACGCGTTCGTCTCGCGCCGCGTCGACGGGCTGATCCTCACCACGGTGGCCCCCAGCCAGGCCTACCTGGGCGTCGAGATCGACCGGGGCACCCCCGCGGTGTTCGTCGACCGCGTCCCCACCGGCATCACAGCCGACGCCGTGATCACCGACAACGCCGCCGGGATCGCGCGCGCCGTCGGCCATCTGGCCTCCTTCGGCCACGAGCGCATCGCCTTCCTCGGCGACCGGCCCGAGATCTTCACGGCCCGCGAGCGCGAGCGCGGCTTCCTCGAGGAGATGGCGCGGCGCGGCCTCCCCGTGCTCCCCGGCTTCGTCCGCCACGGCGCCCACGACGAGCACGCGGCCGAGGAGATGGCGACCGAGCTGCTGGCGCAGGAGACGCCGCCGACCGCGATCATCGGCGGGCAGAACCTCGTCACCATCGGCGTCCTCGCGGCTCTGCGCCGCCGCCAGGAGCACGGCCGCGTCGCGCTGATCGGCTTCGACGACATCCCGCTCGCCGAGCTGCTGCACCCCGCCGTCTCCGTCATCGCGCAGAACCCCGGCCTGATGGGGCGGACCGCCGCGGAGCGCGTCTTCCTGCGCCTGGACGGGGAGGACGAGCCGGCGCAGACCTTCGTCATTCCCACCACGCTGATCGCCCGCGGCTCCGGAGAGGTCCCCGTCCATGGCTGAGTCGTCCGTGTCCGCGAAGTCCGTGTCCGAGCCGGCCGTCGTCGTCCTCGGCGACGCCCTGATCGACGTGCTCCGCGACGAGTCCGGCGAGCAGCGCTTCCTCGGCGGCGCCGCCTACAACGTGGCGGTCGGTCTCGCCCTGCTCGGCCACCGCGTCCAGCTGCTCGCGATGATCGGCGACGACGAGGACGGCGCCGCGATCCGCGCCGCGACCGCGGAGCACGGGGTGGAGCTCGTGCCCACCGTCGGTCCGCTCGGCACCTCGGTCGCGATCAGCGAGCGCGTCGACGGCGAGCCGCACTACGTCTTCAACGACGCCGCCCGCCACCGGCGGATCCGCTTCGGCTCCCGCGAGCGCGCGGCCCTCGACGCGGCCGCCCTCGTCGTGGTCAGCTGCTTCCCCTTCGACGACGAGGAGCAGGCGGAGGAGCTGCTCGCGGCCGTCGCCCGCCCCCGGGAGCGCCTCGTCCTCGATCCGAACCCGCGCTCGGGGATGCTCGCCGACGCGGGGCGCTTCCGCCGCGGCTTCGAGCGGCTGGCGGAGCGGTCGCTCCTCGTCAAGATCGGCGACGACGACGTCGCACTGCTGCACGGGCAGCCGCTGATCGAGGTCGTCGCGCAGCTGCGCGGCGCCGGTACCCGGACCGTGCTCGCCACGCGCGGGGCGCAGGGTGCGAGCCTGCACCTCGAGGACGGGACGGCGGCCGACGCGCCGATCGCCTCCGATCCGCGGCCCGTGATCGACACGATGGGCGCCGGCGACGCCTGCCTGGCGGCCGCCGTCTCGTCGATCCTCCGGCGGGGCGTCCCCGCTGTGGCGGCCGACGCCGCCGCGATGCTCGACGACTGCATGCGGATCGCGGCGGCCACCTGCCGCGCCCGCGGGGCCCTCCTGCGCCTCCCGGCTGACCGGCTCACCATCGCCGGCTGATGACTTTCGCAGGAGCCCTTGAATTGTCCGGAGGACAGTCCGTAGATTCGCCCCCACATTGACAACGTTGTCACCTCGGGTGACACGCGCAACGAAGGGCGTACCTCAGTGCTATCTCCCCGTTCCTCCCAGCCCCGGCCGCGTCGCGCCGGCGGCGTCGTCGCCGTCGCGGCGGCCCTCTGCCTGGTCGGCGGCGGCCTCTCCGTCCCCGCCGCCTCGGCCGCGGCGCCCGATCCCGCCTCCGAGGCCTACCGGCCTGCGATCCACTACTCACCCGCCCAGAACTGGATGAACGACCCCAACGGTCTCGTCTACTACGAGGGCGTCTACCACCTCTACTACCAGTACAACCCGCAGGGCACGCGCTGGGGCAACATGAGCTGGGGCCACGCCACCAGCACCGACCTGACGCACTGGACCGAGCAGCCGCTCGCCATCCCGGGCGACGCGGAGTCGGACATCTTCTCCGGCTCGATCGTGGTCGACAAGGACAACACCTCCGGGTTCGGCACGGCCGAGAACCCGCCCCTGGTCGCGATGTACACCGCGGCGTACAAGACGGGGGAGCAGGCGCAGGCCCTCGCCTACAGCACCGACGCCGGGCAGACCTGGACGAAGTACGACGGCAACCCCGTCATCGACCGCGACCAGAACGACTTCCGCGACCCGCACATGTTCTGGTACGACGGCGGCACCCCGGAGTCGTCCTACTGGGTCGTCGTCACCGTGGAGGCGGATGACCACAAGGTCCTGCTGCACAAGTCGACGGACCTGCGGAACTGGACCGAGCTCAGCGAGTTCGGCCCGGCCAACGCGACCGGCGGCGTCTGGGAGTGCCCCGACCTCTTCCCGCTGGCGGTCGACGGCGACCCCTCGAACATCAAGTGGGTGATGGTCGTCAACCTCAACCCGGGCGCGGTGGGCGGCGGCTCGGGCGGGCAGTACTTCGTCGGCGACTTCGACGGCACCACCTTCACCTCCGAGTCGACCGTCGGCTCCGACACCCTGCCCGAGGGCACGACCCTCGCCGGGTTCGACGACGGGACCTACAACGGCTGGACCGTGAGCAACGAGCCCGGCAACTGGAAGAACGGGCCCTTCGGCGCCGCCCCAGCCACCGGTCCGATCGACGGCCAGCAGACGGTCACGGGCTTCGCCGGAACGGGGCTCATCAACGGCTTCAACGACGGCGACTGGCCGGTCGGCTCGATGGAGTCGCCCGACTTCACCGTGGACCAGGACCACATGAACTTCCTCGTCGGCGGCGGCAACCACCCGCACGTCGACGGCACGCAGCTCGCCAACGACCCGCCCGCCGGGAGCGAGCTGCTCTTCGACGGCTTCGAGTACCCGGACCAGCAGGGCCTGGCAGACAACGGCTGGACCGTGACCGGCGACCTCGCCGACGGCACCAACCCCTCGACCAGCGGCGGCGAGTTCTTCCTCGGCCAGAAGCGGATCAACACCTTCGACGGCGGGCCGAAGGGCGACGACAACCTCGGCACCCTGACCTCGCCGGAGTTCACGATCGACAAGAGCCACCTGAGCATGCTCGTCGGCGGCGGCTTCCGCCCCGAGGGCGACCCGCAGACCCTCGAGGTCCAGCTCGTCGTCGACGGCGAGGTCGTGCGGACCACCGCCGGCACGAACGACGGCGCCCTGAACTGGAAGAGCTGGGACGTCTCCGCGTACCAGGGGAAGGCGGCGCGGATCGTCGTCGTCGACGACGCGACCGGCGGCTGGGGTCACCTCACCGTCGACCACATCGTGCTCGCCGACACCGCGGCGCAGGTCCGCTCGAACGAGACGAGCGTGAACCTCGTCGTCGACGGCGAGATCGTCCGCACCGCGACCGGCAGCGACAGCGAGACGCTGGACTGGACGAGCTGGGACGTCGCCGACCTGGCCGGTCGCACCGCGCACCTCCAGGTCGTCGACAACAACCGCGCCGGCTGGGGCCACATCCTCGCCGACCAGTTCATGCTCGCCGACGAGCCGGCGCAGAGCCGCCTGGTCGACTACGACTGGCTCGACTGGGGTCGCGACTACTACGCCGGAGTGACCTTCGACAACGCGCCCGACGACAAGCGCATCATGATCGCGTGGATGAACAACTGGCAGTACGGCGAGGCGATCCCCACCGGCCAGTGGCGCGGGGCCATGGCCCTGCCGCGTGAGCTCGCCCTGCAGACGGTCGACGGCGCGCCGAAGCTCGTGCAGAAGGTCGTCGACCAGACGGCCGGACTCGAGCAGACGGAGAACGCGTTCACGCTCGGAGCGACGGACATCGCCGAGGGCGAGACCGCGCTGCCCGCGGCGGCTGAGGGCAGCGTCTACAAGCTCGACGCCGTGCTCAGCGCCGGGGACGCCGACTCGTTCGGCCTCTCCGTCCGCAACTCGGCCGACGGGAGCCAGCGCACGCCGATCACCTACGACGTCGCGTCCGGTCAGCTGAGCGTCGACCGGACCCGCTCGGGCGACGTCGGCTTCGACGCCGACTTCCCCTCGGTCGAGACAGCCCCGGTGGCCCTCGAGGACGGGAAGCTGCACCTCGAGCTGTACGTCGACACCGCCTCGGTGGAGACGTTCGCCCAGGGCGGGATCGCGACGATCACCGACCAGATCTTCCCCGACGCCGGCAGCGAGGGCGTCTCGCTCCTCGCCACCGGGGGCACGGCGCGAGTGGAGAGCCTGACGGTCACGCCGCTCAGCCGCTCGATGTTCACCGACCCGGCTGCGGTCACCGCACTCACCGCGACCGGAGCGGCGCAGACCGTCGAGACCGGTGACGCGATCACCGGGCTCGGCGTCACGGCGACCAACGCGGCCGGCGCTCCCGTCGCGGGGGCGGACGTCGCGTTCACCCTCGACGGACCGGCCCGCTTCGCCGACGGCGGCACGACGGCGACCGTCGCGACCGGCGCCGACGGCTCCGCGGCGCTCCCCGCGGCCACGGCCGGCCCCGGGACCGGGACGGTCACGATCACCGCGACGAGCGGCGAGACCAGCACGGTGCTCCCCGCAGTCACCGTGGTCGCCCCGGCGACCGAGGTGGACGTCGACGTGACGATCACCAGCACGAAGCGCAACGGATCAGTCGTCCTCACTGCCACGGCGACCAACAACGGGAACACGCCCGTCACGCTGAGCATCCCGACTCCGTTCGGCGCTCTCAAGGTCACTTCGCTGGCCGAGGGCAAGACAAGGAGCGTGTTGGTCGACACGCACCTGTCGCGAGTGCCCGCCGGATCTGTCCGCGTGACCGCGACGGCTCCCGACGGAACCCACGAGACCACGAAGGTCTCGTACGGCGGGTCCGGCAAGTAACCCGACTGCTCCGGCTCGCCGGAGCAGCATAGAGGGCGATGGTTTCGAGCATGCTCGAGCCATCGCCCTCTTGTTCACGCCGGCTCGCTTCGCGCATCACGTACGCGACCACGGCATGGGCGCCATCTATCTTGAAACTGACATACGGTCAATTGTTGGTAAGAGGGGCGCTAGTCCTGGTAGTTAGGGTTAGCGAGCGGCGCCGTCTCGCGCCGCTACCACTTCGGTGTAGAGCGGAGGCCGGTTGTCGTCCTCGAACATACCGACCGGTGGCGGCGTGTAGGGCAGCGGATCACCGACGTCGTTCTCGTTGCGAGGAAGACCTCCGCCAACGCGCGAAGACACGGCGGCGTCCCTGACTGCGCGACCGCGGTCTGACGGGTCAGTGTCAGTAAACTGACATAATGTGCATTATCGGATATCGTCGAGACGCTGGTCTCGCCCCACCCGGACAGTCCCCGAATGCGATCCTCGCCCAATGGATCGTCCGCAGAGCCGACTTCGAGTCACCCGCGAGACGCGTCTTCTCCGCACCTCCGTTCCGAGCTCCGCGGGAGGCGTAGGGTCCGGCCATGACCGCACTCATCAGAACGGCGCCGACGACCAGTTCCGCGATGACATTCCCTCGGACCCCACCTCGCCGAGCATCCCGGCCGCGGGCCGCCGTCCCGGCCGTCCCCGCCGCGGAGCTGCAGGAGGAGGCCGACCGCCACACCCGCTTCTGGGCGTCGTACGACGCCGCACCGGGCTCGGCCACCGCGTGGGCCGACGCCGCGCTCTCCACCTGGCGGCGCCCCTCGCCCGCCCCCCGCGCCGCCCCGCGCGAGGGACTCGACCAGTGGGACGAGGAGGGCGGGTACGACCCCGAGTGAGCTCGGCCCGAGCGTCGCTTCGCAGGAAGCGCGCGACAGTCCTCGACGCTAGATTGCAGGCATGCGAATGGCGTACGTGAGCCCCGGGGAACTCGACGGTCGAGCGATCGAGGGAATCATCGAGCACGCCAGGATCTGGCCGGGTCGCATTGTCGTCGTCTCGCCGCGGAAGCAGCGCTCGAGCGGCGAGTACGACACGATCCGGACCGATGATGTGAGCGCGACGCTGCGCAGCGAACGATTCGACGTGGTCGGCGCGCTGATGCGCCCCGAGTACGCCTACGTGGCGGACATCGCGCCGACCGTCTACACCGCGGAGGTCGACCGACGCATACGCACCGACCTGATGGTGAGCCGCGCCACCTCGCGGTTCGACCGTGCACGCATCGCGCTGGGCCAGGTCAGGATCGATCGGACCTATCGTTCGATGGCACGCCGCGCAGCTGGGCTGCACTGCAATGGTCAGCAGGCTTGGGATTCGTACGGGCGGCTCAACTCCCGCTCCCTCCAGGTCGTCGACCACCGCATCTTCGCCTCCGACCTGGCCGCCGCGCGCCGGCGCGAGGTGTGGTCCGGCGATCGCCCTCTGCGTGTCGCCTTCTCCGGCCGGCTGGTCCGGGAGAAAGGCGCCGACACTGTCGCAGAAGTCGCTCGACGACTCCCGCAGATCGAATTCGTCATGCTCGGCAGCGGCGAGCTGCGTGACCAGCTGATGGCCTCGGCCCCCGCCAACCTCTCGCTCCTCGGATTCAAGCCGTTCAGCGAGTGGAAGCAGTACGTCCGCGACACCGTGGATGTCGCCCTCTTGCCGCACCCCCAGGGCGACCCGTCCTGCACCTACTTCGAGATGCTGGGATCCGGTGTTCCCGTAGTGGGTCTGAGGAACACGATGTGGGGACCGCTCGCCGATGAAGGACTCGGGTGGGCGGAGCACGGCGTGGACGCCCTGGTGAAGCGACTCGCGCAGCTGCGACCGGCCGATGTCCGGCTCGCCCGCGAGCGCGGGTTGACTCACGTGGAACCGTTCGAGGACATGGTGGCGACGCGCGTCGCTCATCTCGTCGAGATCGCGCGCGACTCCTCGCTCCCGCGAGACAGGGCCTGAGGCGCCGAGAGCTGTCGCATTCGACGACCGTTAGCCTCGGAGGATGTTCCTGACTGCGCCCCACGGCTTCCGCGATCCGTCCGCTGTCGAGGCGCGTCGACTGATGCTGCAGGACGAGCCCTCGGTGCAGCCGCTCCGAGTGTTCCGCGACGAGCTCCTCGCCCGGCGGAGGCGCAGGAGCCCCGGCGCCGAGGTGCCCGATTTCGACCCCGCGGAAGCCGGCGTCGGGGCCCGCGCGCTCATCGTGCTCGAGGCGCCCGGCTCGATGGCGGCCGGCCGCGACGGCTCCGGCTTCGTCTCGGTCGACAACGACGACCCGACCGCCGCGACCACCTGGACGCTCCGCGACGAGGTCGGCCTCCACCACCACACGCTGCTGTGGAACATCGTCCCGTGGCACCTCGCCGGCGGCGCCCCCGACGCGCTCGAGGTGCAGCAGGGCGCGAAGGAGCTGCGCCTCCTCCTGCAGCTGCTCCCCGACCTGCGAGTCGTGGTGAACGCCGGCACCGTGCCGAAGGCGGGCTGGGCGAAGAACATCGCGCCCTACCTGGTCGACGGGCCGACTGTCATCGACTCGTGGAGCCCCGGGCAGCGAGCGATGAATCAGGGCAGCAAGCGCGACGAGCTGAAGCGCGCGTTCGAGCGGGCGGCACAGCTCGTCGGCTGACGAGGGCGGGACGATTCCCGCACACGCGCGGGACGAACGCCGAGAAGGGGCGGCCGGCAGTCGTGAGAAGCCGGGACGAGGCGTGAGTCGAACAGCGTCTTCCACACCTCGACCGTGAAGGTCTCCGCCTCCTGCTGCCGGAAGCCGTTCTCCGTCCGCACGCTCCGCTCCCCCGCGACGTCGGCCTCGGAACGCAGCTGCCGCTCGAGGTGGTCGAGCGCCTCGGCTCGGGTGCGCAGCATCGCCTTCTGGTCCACCACTCCAGTGTCCCGATAGCCGCCCCGTCACCGGGCATTTCATCGGGCGGGTCTAACGGGACACTGCGGCCCGCGCCCGCGCGCGACGCATCCTGCTCGCCGAAGTGACGCGGTGGACGACCGGCTATCGGGGCAGTCCGACCTGGCCGTCGAAGCGTTCCGTCAGAACGTCATCCCGCCGAAACCACTCGGAAACAGCTCCGCGGCTACGGTGCGGAGGACCGAGCGTCACCGTGCACCGCCGAGAGAGAGTCCTGACATGACCGAACGCCCCGCAGGCCTGAGCAACATCGTCGACGTCCTCGCCATCGATGCGAGCACCCTGCCGTGGGAGGAACTGCACGTCGAGCAGATCGACGCCCGGCTCCCCGTGAAGCCCCTGCTCTCCGACCCCGACACCGGCATGACCGTCCAGCTCATCCGCTACCCGGCGGGCTTCACGAACCGCTGGCACACCCACTCCGCCGCGCACGGCATGTACGTGCTCGACGGCGTGCTACGGACCCACCAGGGCGACTTCGGCCCCGGCAGCTGGGTCTGGTTCCCCGAGGGCGGCTGGATGGAGCACGGCGCTGCCGAGTCCGACACCACCTTCCTCTTCATCACCAACAAGGCCTTCGACATCCACTACACGGAGCAGGAGTCCGCGCCCTACCCGCAGTCCTGACCACGCTCCGACCACCCGGTCGACCATCCCCTTACGGAACACCGCATCGTGTGAGCACCCGCGCACCGAGGGGGACGTGGTCTGTACTCAACCGACGGTCGGCGTGATGCGCAGAGCCAGAACCCAGCTAGTGATGGCGCCGGCGAAAACCAAGACGGTCAGCAGCCACCCCCAGCGCGCGAGGGAGCGCGTGCTGAGGCGCCTTGCTACGACCAGGAGAACGAGGGTGCCAAGGGCGACAGAGAACAGGGCCGGCCACGCGACGTGGAACCCTGTGCACTGCGGCGGCAGTGACTCGTTGCACGCGAACGTGAACCCGTCGAGGAAGAAGCCGGCGACGAGGGCGAGAAGAGTGGTGGTGCCCGCGACCACCGCGGTAGTTGTGAGCGACGCTGTCTGCATTCCGTCACTCTCATACCCGCGCGTGAACGATAGGAGCGCACTGCCCCACCCGGGGTCGGATCCACACCGGTAAACGATCGGCTATCGGGACTGCGACACCATCTTCGTCACCGGCCATCCCTCCAGCGCGCGACGATCTGCGGTAGTTCCGCGCGGAGGAAAGCGAAGAAGTCCGCGGTCTCGAGGAGTCGAGCAGACGCGCGTGGATCCTTCGCCACCTGAGCGCCGTCGGTCAGGATGCTCTCGAGGTTGCGCAGCTGACTGTCCTGGTGCGCCACGGCCTCCATCCAGGCATCAGGTCGGACTTCGTAGACGATCTGACGATCGTTCTGGCGGGTCACATCGACAAGGTTGAGTGAGCGCAACATCTTCGCTCCGTTGGAGACGGCCGATGAGCCGACACCGAGAGCCGCGGACAGCTCTGCAGCAGTGCAGGCGCCACCCGATGTCGCCATCAGGGAGGCGAAGATCCGCGCCGACATACGGGGCCAGCCGGAGCCGGCCAGCACGTCCGCGAACCGCTCCACGAACCTGTCCTCGACCTCGTCCACGAAGAACCTCCCTGCATCTCGATCGATTATGCTACACGTTCTTCACAAAGTTCATGAACTGGGTGTAACGTCCCGCCCATGAGCAATCTTGTAGAGCTGGACGGGATCACGAAGTCCTTCGCCCGCGTTCGAGCGCTGGATGGAGTGACCCTCGCGGTACGAGAGGGAGAGGTCCACGGGCTCCTGGGTCCGAACGGTGCGGGCAAATCCACGACGATCCGAGTGCTGCTCGGGATGTTGCGCGCCGATGGTGGTCGAGCGCAGGTCTTCGGGCAGGACCCGTGGTCATCCGCTCCGGCGATCCGAGCCCGTCTTGCCTACGTGCCGGGGGACGTGAGCTTGTGGCCGAACCTCACGGGCGGGGAAGTCATCGACCTTCTCGCCCGCATGCACGGCGGCGCCGACCGAGCCACACGTGACGAGTTGATCGAGCGTTTCGATCTCGACCCACGGAAGCGGTCGCGGACCTACTCCAAGGGCAACCGCCAGAAGGTCGGCCTGATCTCGGCGCTGAGTGTCACGACCGATCTACTGATTCTCGACGAGCCCACCTCGGGACTCGATCCGCTGATGGAGGAGGTCTTCAAGGAATGCGTGCGTGAGGCTCGTGACGCCGGACGGACGGTTCTGCTTTCGAGTCACATCCTCTCCGAGGTGGAGCAGCTCTGCGACCGCGTCAGCGTTGTCCGCGACGGCAAGGTGGTCGACACCGGCACGCTCGGCGAGCTCCGCGGGCACTCCACGACGGTGGTGACAGCAACTCTGACCCGTCCGCCGGTCGGGCTCGAAACAATTCCTGGCGTCGAGAACGTCAGCATCGACGGGCTCCGTGTCGAGCTGACGACGACGCGGTTCGACGGCGTCATGACGCACCTGGCGGCGGCGGGTATCCAGACACTGAGCGTCGCGCCGCCCGCGCTGGAGGACCTCTTCCTGCACTACTACGACCGTGCCAGTGCTGCTTCGAGGCGAGAGGACGCGGCAGCGTGAGCACCGTGACGGGACTCCGCGCATCCCTCGACCTCGTCCTCCGCCGAGAACGAGTGCACGCTTCGGCCTGGTACGCCCTCACCGCGCTGCTCCTACTGCTCGTCGCCGCAGGAATCGCCTCGACCTACCCGACACCTGCAAGCCGGGAAGAACTTGCTTCCTCCGTCAATCGCAGCGCCGGCGAGTTGTTCATCATCGGCCCCCTCTTCAGCCCCGACGCTGGAGCCGTCGAACTGTGGCGAATCCTCGGCATCGCGACGATCTTCGTCAGCCTGGCATCGGTGTTCACCACCGTCCGGAACACCCGAGCGTCCGAGGAGAACGGGACCATCGAGATGTTGGGTTCGGCGGCGATCGGACGAACAGCGCCTCTCGTAGCCGTGCTCATCATCACGGCCGCTGGGTCCGTGCTTGCCGGGGTCATCGTCGCATCGGGCTTCATCGGCACCGGAGCAAGCGCGCTGGGCTCAACACTCGCCGGCGCACAGATCGCGATGATCGGACTCCTCGGAGCGGCCGTCGCCGCGCTGACCGGACAGATCATGCAGACATCTCGCGGGGCGACAGGCGTGGCGATCGCCGTCGTGGCGGCCTTCTTCCTGCTCCGAGGTGCCGGCGACGCCATCGGAGGAAACGCCTACTGGATCTCACCGTTCGGTTGGATCTCAGCCGCACGCCCCTTCGCCGGAGACAACGCGGCAATGATTCTCCCCGCGCTGGCACTCGCCGCTCTTCTCGCAGGGCTGGCCCTCCGGATCGCGGCGCGCCGAGACCTCGGCGCTGGGGTCTTCCCGGAGCGGAGCGGGCCTGCCGTGGCGGGAAGATCACTACGCGGTCCGGTGTCTCTCGCTCTGCGAACCAGCCGAGGGACGATCATCGGATGGAGCTCCAGCGCACTTGTCGTAGGGCTCCTCATCGGCGGCGTCGCGTCGACTGTCGACACCGAGGTGACGTTGGCGCTCGGAAGCAGTGCCGGCAGCGGCTCCGGGCTCGTCCAGGTGGCGCTCTACCTCTCACCGCTCTTCGCGGCGATCCTGGGCCTTCAGGTGATCTTGCGGGTCCGAGTCGAGATCACGTCGGGGCGTGCGGAAGCAGTGCTGTCCCGACCCGTAGCGCGCGACCACTGGCTGCTCGGCTACGCCTGCGCGGCAGGGCTCGGCGCGGCCACAGTCCTGATGGCGTTCGGACTGGGTATCGCTGTCGGGAACCTGGGCACGTCCCCCGAAACCTTCGGCCTGACGGCCGTCGCGGGTGTTGTGCGGGCTCCGGCACCGTGGGTGTTCATCGCATTGAGCGCGCTTCTCCTGGCAGTCGTGCCGCGCGCCGCGGCGGCGATCTCGTTCACAGTCGTCGGACTGTTCCAAGCGCTCGAGTTCGCTGTCGAGTTCCGCCTGCTGCCCGAGGACGCGCTCCTCACTTCACCATTCGCGTTGGTCCCGCAGGGGCCCGATGGTGCGGCGCACATCTGGCAGACGATCATTCTTGTCTTCATCGCCGCCGCTCTGGGCCTGTTCGCGGCGCGAGCTGTGCGTCACGTCGACATCCACTAGTGGGCGCGCAGGTGTCCGGCGAGACACCCCCTACGGGCGCTTCAGAGCCCCTTCGGGAAGCCGATCGGCCGAAGGTCGGAGTCGAGCATCTCCCACTGGCGCCTCCGCTCAGCCTCGACACCGACCTCCTCCGCCCCGTGTAGTGCGATCGCTCTCGCGGCGTAGGTCGCGGCGTGAGGAGAGTGATCGAACATGTGGGCGACGGCGGCAGCGTGGCCCGGCCGCCCTCGCAGCGGCGGTCGCTGCGAGGGCACCGGCCCCGATCAAGAATTGACTTTTTCGCTTCGATCGCTCCGTGTCGCTAGGCAAGCCCTGCCTCGCGCGCCTATGGCTGATCCGTTCTGTCGATCCGCATCGACAAGCACCACATTTGCGCGGAGGCGACGGTCTGCCCCACCGAAGGCGACCTCGCAAGGAGGGGCCGCGATCTTCCGGCCCGCCACGGAGACTGTCTCCGTCGCTTGACACTATTGCCGATCGCTCATCACCATGCTGGGACGACCGGCGGCAGCGGGCCACCGGGACCCGGAAGGAACGGTGTACAGATGCCCACCACGATTTTCGTCAACCTGGCCGTCAGCGATCTTGCCCGCTCCCGGGCCTTCTTCGAGTCGCTCGGGTACCCCATCAACGAGGGCTTCAGCGACGAGAACGCCGTCAGCGTGGTGATCAGTGACACGATCACCGCGATGCTGCTCACCCGGGAGTTCTTCGCCGAGTTCACCAGCAAGACGATCATCGACGCCACCGCCTCGACCGAGGTGCAGCTCGCCCTCAGCGCGGAGAGCAAGGACGAGGTCGACTCCGTTCACGCGAAGGCCCTCGCCGCGGGCGCGACGGACGCCGGCACCCAGGACCACGGCTTCATGTACTCGAAGAGCTTCGACGACCCGGACGGCCACCACTGGGACTACGTCTGGATGGACCCCGAGGCCGCCGCCGGCGGCGCACCGGAGATCAGCCTCGAGGAGATCCGAGAGAACACGACGCACAGTTGAGCTTCCTCTAGAACACCTTGTGGTCCGCGGATCCGGCGGCGACCGCGCTCGTGCGGTACGACACGGTGTCTTTCGCTGACCCTCGGGAGCTGCCATGCGAGGCGTTGGCCGGGACGCGACGTCGCGACGCGGTCGTCCCGGGTCGGCCACGACGACTCCTCATCGGCACCTGAGGCCACGAGGCGATCACAATGCGCCGCCACACAGCGAACAACTCCACAAAGCGCGGCGCATCCTGCTCGGCGAACTGACGCGGTGAGCGACCGGCTATCGGGGCAGTCCGACCTGGCCGTCGAAGCGTTCCGTCAGAACGTCATCCCGCCGAAACCACTCGGAAACAGCTCCGCGGCTACGGTGCGGAGGACCGAGCGTCACCGTGCACCGCCGAGAGAGAGTCCTGACATGACCGAACGCCCCGCAGGCCTGAGCAACATCGTCGACGTCCTCGCCATCGATGCGAGCACCCTGCCGTGGGAGGAACTGCACGTCGAGCAGATCGACGCCCGGCTCCCCGTGAAGCCCCTGCTCTCCGACCCCGACACCGGCATGACCGTCCAGCTCATCCGCTACCCGGCGGGCTTCACGAACCGCTGGCACACCCACTCCGCCGCGCACGGCATGTACGTGCTCGACGGCGTGCTACGGACCCACCAGGGCGACTTCGGCCCCGGCAGCTGGGTCTGGTTCCCCGAGGGCGGCTGGATGGAGCACGGCGCTGCCGAGTCCGACACCACCTTCCTCTTCATCACCAACAAGGCCTTCGACATCCACTACACGGAGCAGGAGTCCGCGCCCTACCCGCAGTCCTGACCACGCTCCGACCACCCGGTCGACCATCCCCTTACGGGACAATCGGCTCGGCCCCCGGGTAGCCGTCAGGCGCACGCTCTTAACGGGGGGTAGGCCGGTCCTCGGGTGATCGGTCGGGGATGCGTCACACTGAGCGCGTCGAGTGTCGCGTCCCCGCGCGCGCGTCGACCGGACCGTGCCGACGATGTGCGGCACGGACACCGGACCGCCCCATTTCTCGCGGCCGACACTCTTTCCGATCCCGATGCCGGACCGACCGCTGCGGCGCGCCCCCATGACTGAGCACGACGACACCATCACCGCCCAGACCGGCCCCTCGCGCCGCCGTGTCGCGCAGGCCGCCGGCTGGTCCGTGCCCCTCGTCATCGCCGCCGTCGGCGCGCCCGCCGCGCACGCGAGCACCACGCCTCCCGCGGGGTTCGAGGGCTTGACTGGTTCGTGGAGCGCGCCGATCATCCAGGACGGCTACACGAAGCTGATTTTCACAGTGACCAACACCGGCACGTCGAGGTACCGCCTCGATGCTTTCCGGGTAGAGCACTCGGTGCCTTCTAGCCTGAACCGGACTATCGTCCTGGTCGCCGCGACGGGCTATGCGTCCGCTAGCAACGTTTCGGACTCGCCAGATCCCGCCAAGCCGCCCTACTTTGCCTCTGTCTTTCCCGCGACAGTGGGATTCCTCGAGCTGGAACCGAGCCAGTCCTTTGGCTTCACCGTCTTGGTCAGCTTCACCACGTACAGGGTGACGCTCCAGCCGATGCCCGACCCCGACTTCAGCCAGCAGCTTCCGCCCTTCCAGTTCCCCTCCACGACTGCCAACTAGGTAGCCGAAATCGCGGCCGGGCAGTACGAGGACGGGGCGCAGCACCGCCCGCCGCCCTTCACCGATGCCGTGGGTCATTCGCTGACACTCAACGCCCTCGGTGAAGTCGTAGGGGTGAACATCGGCGCGCTCAGTTTCACCGAGCGCGCCGCGATGCGTGCACTCTGGGCCCGAGGAACGTCGCACGGCGAGAGCGTGACTGCATCCTCGTTCGCGGTGCCGTGGCTGAACGACCCGTTCGACCACCGCGCCGCTCTCGTGATCGCGGAGGTGACGCTGCGGGCGATCGAGGCCGCGCAGGGCTCTCTCCTGATGCTGCACGCCTGCGCCCTCGCTGACCGGACCGGCGCGGCGATCGTGCTCGTCGGCCCGTCCGGTCGCGCGAAGACGACAGCCGCCTCGACCCTCGGCCGCTCCAACAGGTACCTCACCGACGAGACCACCGGGATCACCCCGGACGGGCGGATTCTCCCCTACGAGAAGCCCCTCCTCCTCCGCACCGCGGAGGGCATGCCCAAGCGGCCCTTCTCCCCCGACGCGCTCGGCCTCCTCCCCGCGCCCGCGCACCCGCGGCTGGCCGCGCTCGTGATCCTCGACCGCGACCCCTACCTGATCGGGGCGGCGCAGCTGGAACTCCTCGACCTGGCCGACGCGATCCCGCTCCTGGTCCCCGAGACGAGCGCCCTGCCGGCGCTCGAGAACGGCATCCCGGCCCTCGCCCGCCTCGCCGCCGGCATCGGCGGCGTGCACCGCGTCCGCTACCGCGACGCCGAGCAGCTCGTGCCGATCACCGCCGGCCTCCTCGCAACTCCGCCCGCACAGGAGGACCGCTGGTCGGAGATCCCTGGGCGCAACGCGGTCACGGACGGGCAGCGGGTCATCGTCCTCGCCGCCGGCACCGTGCACGTGCTCGACGGGATCGCCGCGACCATCTGGCACCATCCCGACCTCGACGGGACCGCGCTGACCCACGCGGTCACCGCACAGCACGGACAGGCCGCGGACGCCGCCGAGCTGGCGAGCGACGCGACGGCCACACTCGTCACGATCGGCCTCCGCGAACCTGCGTAGCTCGAAACGTTCCGCTCACCGATCCCCATACGGACGCAGGCCGCGGAACGAGCAGAGATACTCTTTCCGGATGTCGTCCCCGTCCATGCCCCACGAAACCGTCGATGCTGCCGAGGATCGATTGCTGGACGCGATGCGCGCAAGTGACGTCGATGCGCTTGGTCGTCTGCTCGCACCCGAGTTGATCTTCACGACACCCGAAGGCTCGATCATCAGCCGGGACGAAGATCTCGGAGCACATTCGTCGGGCACGACGAAGTTCGAGTCGATTGCTGAGATCAGTCGCAGCACGCTGGCCGTTGCCGGCGGCGCCCAGACCAGGTCCGTCGTAGACGTCGTTGTGATCGACCACGGCAAACGGATTGAGGCTCGGCTTCACTACGTCCGCGCATGGCAACGAATCGCCGGGCGCTGGATGGTCGTCTCCGGAAGCGCAACACTCGCACCCGCACCGAACGCCTGATCGTTCCGCTGAAGGACCGGCTAACGGGCACGTTCCGGAGCACAGAGGCGATCCGATCGGACCGCGATAGTAGGGTGCCGACCGTTATGACCCGGAAGTGTGGGTGTCGAAGGAGGCGGCATGATCGCGGAGCTCAACAGACTGGTCGAACTGATCGAAGGTCGCCTGAACGACAACCTCGACGTTGCATCCTTGGCGAGGGAACTCGGCACGACGGAGTACCACCTCCGTCGAATGTTCTCGTCACTCGCTGGGATGCCCCTGTCGGAGTACATCCGGCGTCGCCGAATGTCAGTCGCGGCAGCGGATGTCCTCGGAGACGGAAACCTGTTGAGCATCGCGGTGCGGTACGGCTACGGCTCCACCGAGGCATTCGGTCGAGCGTTCCGATCAGTGCACGGTGTCAGCGTCGGCAGCGTCAAGCGAAATGGCGGCCCCCTTCGAACGCAACCGCAGCTCAGGTTCCGCCTGACCGTAGAAGGGAACATCACCATGGACACCCGCATCACCGATCGACCGGCGTTTCACCTCATCGGCCACGCCATCCGCGTGCCCCTCATCCACGAGGGCATCAACCAGCAGATCCAAGCCCACATCGCCTCACTTCCGGCAGCAGAACACGCACGCCTCAAAGCCCTGAGCGACACCGAACCGGCCGGCCTGCTTCAGGTCAGCGCCGACGTCGACCCGGACTACACCGAGGGGAGCGAACTGACCTACCTGCACGGAGTAGCCGTCACGGGGAAGGCGCCGATGATCGGAGATCTCGACACGATCGAGGTTCCGGCCGGCACGTGGGCCGTGTTCCACACCGAGGGCGAGTATCCGGCTGCGCTGCAAGAGGCATGGGCCGCGACCGCGACCGACTGGTTCCCGTCGAACCCCTGGCGGCTCCGGCCTGGACCGTCCATCGTCGCGGTACTCGACCGCGCCGGCGACTTCAGCACGGCCACCTGCGAGCTCTGGCTCCCTGTCGAGCGCGCTTAGTAGAGAAGGACCTATCGGCCGTGGGATGCCGGCAGGTCCGCCGCCCGTTGATGGATCCCCTTACGGAACGGTGCCCGAACGGCTTCTACGCAGACGCCGGGTACCGGTCTCAACTGATGGTGGAACGGTTGGCCCGGCGAAGGGTCATCTCTGTGCGCGATCAGTGATCGAGCGCGTGATCGGCCGGAGACCGTGAGTAATTCATCGGCGGACGTGGCGTCGCTCAGACCTTCCTGCTTCACTCAGTTCGACAGGGTGAGCGCCGCCCGCCAGGAGGAGCCCGCCATGTCACATCGTCGCCACCTTGCCGTGCTGCTGCTCGCCTGCGCGGTCGCCGTCGGCCTGACCGCCTGCACCTCCGAGGAGAAGGAGCCGCTCCCCACCGTGACCTCTGTCCAGGAGCTGGACCTCGGCACGTACCGCAGCACCTCCCTCTCGAGCACCTCCGAGCACGAGTTCACTAACCCAAGCGACTCCCTCACGATGTCGATCGACGACGACGGCGACCGCATGTATGTAGACACCCCTTGCAACACGATTGGCGGCGCATTCGACCTCTCCGACAGTGTCATCGCCATCAGCAACATCACGACCACGCTGGCGGTTTGCATACCGCCCGGCGAAACCCTCGACAGATGGGTTGAGAGGATTCTCAGCGACCCGCTCACCGTCACTCGATCAGGAACAGACCTGACCTTCCGCAACTCCTGGGGAGAGATGGTCTTCACGCCGGATGAGTGACTTCCGACCGCTCGGCAAGGCTGGTCGACCAACGCGCCAGTACCCCGGCCGGCGTCACGGATAATGTCTCGCTGAGCGATCCGCATACGGGACGCTTCAACTTGCCGATGGTGCGTAGGCTCCAGTCGTGGACTCTCCGGTTCGACACCATCGACAGGCAGGCATCATCAATCCCGCCTCAACGCTTGACCTGCCCGCATCGATCACCTGCTTCACGTACTACCGTCCTCGCGCCGGCAGCAACGACGACGCCTTCGCTGATCGGATCGTGATCGAGCGGTGCGACGGCATGTACTTACTCGAAGGCCCTTCGCTGAGTTACCCCAACCTGCAACTGAAAGTCGAGTACTCCGGGGATGCTCCGGAAGGTCACTTCGTCGGCGTCGACGTCTCCGACCTGCGTGGGAACCGGCTTCTGCGAACGCTGTACCAGTACGCGAACGCGGACGCTCTGCGCGACGACCTCGGAGGCGGGCACGGCTTCACTGGCCTCAACTACTTCTACCGCGACGGAGCGGAACTGCAGTACTGGTGCAGCGTCGAAGCATCAGAGTGACCGGCTGACCATCCTCGTGCGGGACATCGCGGGTGCTCCCAAGCAGATCGACCTGGCTGAAGAGCGTTAGCGTGAATCTCGTCATGAGGAGGTCGGATGCGAGATGACTCGAGAGAGCTGAGTCGGCCCTCCACAGCGGACCTGCGCGAACAGACCGCAGCGCTCCTTCTAGGCATTTCCACCACCAGAGATGTCATCGCGCTAGCAGCAGATCTCCTCGCGGACGGAAACGACAGTCCTTCGCTGACCGCTCTCGCCTCCCTCTACGCAAGCGCAACGTCCCTTGAGGTCTTCGACCTCAGTTCGACCGCCCTCGCCGACGCTGGTGACCCGCCGCTCGACAGAGACAGCGAGGAGATCCCGCTCCTCGCCCTTCGAGTCGCATGCCGACGCTTTCTTGCCGGCGACCTGGACCTCCGAGCGTTCTCCTCGTGGGCTCATGACCTGATCGGCCACAACGGGCCGGAAGCAGCGCAGCCCTTTGTCGAAGTAGACGACGTGCTCGACCTGCACACGGTGTCCCCTCGCTCCAGAAGAGTCGCTCGCCGCTACAGCGAAGAAGTCGCCCAACTCGCCGCCACCTACCTCGCATCGACAGCAGCGCGCCCGAAGGACCACCGCTAGCTGCACCGTCCGCTCAACGATCCCCATACGGGACGGCTGCTAGGCCGACCTCGCTCGCGCGAGAGGACTGACTTAGGGTTGCCCCATGCAGCGAACGAAGCGTCAGAACGTCTGGCTCGCGCTCATCGTGCTGTATGTGCTGGGCAGCCTCGCCGCCATGATCGGCCTCATCCCCATCGCGCTCGGCTACGACGAGCCGATCTTCAAGGCGACCTGGTGGGTGCTGCTGCTCCTCTGCCTCGCAGCCAGCCTCGGGCACCGACTCAACGAGATATTCGGGTTCGCGTCTCGCCGGAAGCGACAGGGGCGACCCGCGAGCGGTTTCGAGCAGCTGCGTGGGTACTTCTTCGGCTACCCGTCCGCAGAAGACGACGCCGCGGAGCAGGCGCCTGATGCCGACGGATCGGCGACGTCTGGCCGACGACACTGATAGTGCGCCGCTGACCGATCCCCCCTGCGGGACGATCCCGCCGCACGCGGTTCGTGCCTCCCTCCCGACCACCTCCTGATTCCCCGACACGCTCGGTGACCACGGGAGAGCGCGTCAGGCCGTCACGTGACGTCATCGGTGTGCTCTCCGTCCGGGTGTACTGTCTACTCATCTGAGGTAAAAAGCAGACCGCGGTCGTCCGCGGTGTGCGCGCACACGCGGCATCGAGTGATCCGCCACTTCTTCCCCGTGAAGGAGTGCGCCCATGGTGCTCGACGCCCCCCGATCCGCCCCGGCAGGAACGGCTCCCCGCCGCCTGCGCGACGCGTGGATCGCCCTCACCGGCCTGTCGGCCGTGTTCCTGTTCGAGATGCTCGACAACTCGATCCTGAACGTCGCCCTGCCCACCCTCGGCCGGGACCTGCACGCGTCGACCGCGGGGCTGCAGTGGGTCACGGGCGCGTACTCCGTCGCGTTCGGCGGTCTCATGCTGGTGTTCGGAGCGGTCGCCGATCGGTTCGGGCGCCGACGGGTGATGCTCGCGGGCCTGGCCCTGCTCGCCGTCGCGAGCCTCGCCACCGCGGCCGTGACGACCACGGAGCAGCTCGTCGCCGTCCGGGTCGTGATGGGGATCGCGGCGGCGATGACCACGCCCGGATCCCTGGCGCTCGCCTTCCGCCTGTTCGACAGCGATGATCTGCGGGTCCGGGCGATCACCGTCGTCTCGACCGCCGGGCTCGTCGGCCTCGCCGTCGGCCCCACCGCCGGAGGGCTCGTGCTGGCGATCGCGCCGTGGCAGGTGCTCCTGCTCGCGAACGCGCCGATCGCGCTGCTCGCGCTGGTCGGCATCCGCCTCGGGATCGCGCCCGATGTCCGGGCCGACCTGCACCGAGTGCCGATCGACGTCGCCGGCGCACTGCTCGGGACGGCGACGATCACGGCCGCCCTCGTCGCGCCGACGCTCTTCGCGGCCGGCCTGCCCGAGTCGTGGGTGCCGTGGGCGGTGTCGGCGGCCGCCGTCCTCGCGGCGATCGGCTTCGTGATCCGTCAGCGCACCGCCCGGCATCCGATGCTGGACCTGCGCCTGGTGGCGCTGCCGCTGGTCTCGAGCGGGCTCGCGTACAAGGCCGCCGCGGGTCTCGCCGTCTCGGGGCTGTCCTACCTGGTCACGCTGCAGCTCCAGCTCGCGTGGGGCTGGCCCCCGGCTCTCGCCGCCGTCGGCCTGCTCCCGCAGGTCGTCGTCCTCCTCGCCGGCGGGCGGCTCGTGGGCCCCTTCGTCCAGCGCGTGGGCCTCGATCGCGCGGCGCTGATGAGCGCGACCGCCGTCGTGGTCGGGCTCGCCGTGTTCGGCCTGCTCGGCCGGTACGGCTACCCGTGGGTGCTGGTCGCGCTCGTGCTCGTCGCCGCCGGGATGCGCGTGGTCGGAGTGGTGGCGGGCACGAACGTGCTCCGCGGCCTCCCGGCGGAGCGGACCTCGACGGGAGCCGCGCTCGTGGACACCGCGAGCGAGCTCGCGACCGCGGTCGGCCTCACGGCCGCGGGCACGATCCTCACCGCCCTCGTCGCGGGAGCGATCACCCGCACCGGCTGGACGGCTCCCGAGCTCCTCCGCTTCCAGGACGCCGTCACCGTCGCCGCCCTGACCCTCGCGCTCGGCGCCGCAGCGCTCGTCGCCGTCGGCGCCCTCCGTTCCCGCACCACCTCGACGCTCATGACGGGCGAGAGAGCGGCCGCGCCCTCTTCCGGACATGACCGCTAGAGGACGTTGCGGCCCGGATCGGGCAGCTGTCACGGTTCGAGAGCGGCCGACGACGGTCGGCCCGACCCGACACGAAAGCCGCCCATGCGCACCGCTCCCCTCCCGACCACCGCCGACATCCCACCGTCCCGCGCTCCGCGACGACTCGCCGCCGTGCTGACCGCCGTCACCACGACGGTCGCACTGCTCCTCACCGGCATCGGACCCGCCGTCGCCGCGGAGACACCGCCGACGGCGCCCGCGGGCGGGATCGCGATCTGGGGCTGGAACTACTACGGCCAGAAGAACGTCCCCGCCGATGTGGGCGGCCTCGTCGCCGTCTCGGGAGGCGGCTTCCACAGCGTCGGCCTGCGGGACGACGGCACGGTCGTCTCCTGGGGGAACGACGGGTCGGGCCAGACCGCTGTCCCCGGCGACCTGAAGCCGGTCATCGCGGTCGGCGCGGGCTGGATCCACAGCCTCGCCGTGCAGAACGACGGCACCGTCGTCACGTGGGGCGGCCAGGGATCGGGAGAGATCGTCCCTCCCGCGGGCCTGACCGCCGTCGTCGCCGTCTCCGGCGGCGAGCAGTTCAGCCTCGCGCTGCAGAAGGGCGGCACCGTCGTGGGCTGGGGGCGGGATGCGACGACGAGCAACGCCGTCCCGGCGGGCCTCACCGGCGTCACGGCCATCGCGACCGGCTTCGATCACAGCCTCGCGCTGAAGGACGACGGCACGGTGGTCGCCTGGGGCACCGGACCGCAGGTCACGGAAATCCCGGCCGGCCTCAGCGGCGTGGTCGGCATCTCGGCCGGCTGGTACCACAGTCTCGCCGTGAAGAGCGACGGGACCGTCGTCGCGTGGGGGTCGGACGAGTACGGGCAGACCGACGTCCCGGCGAACCTGACGGACGTCGTCGCGGTGTCCGGCGGCGCGCGACACAGCCTCGCCCTCCGGAAGGACGAAAGCATCGTCGGCTGGGGCAGCAACGAGGACGGGCAGCTCGATCAGCCGATCGGCGTCGTCGGCGCCCGCCCCACCGCGGTCGTCGCCGGCGGCTACCACAGCATGGCGCTCGGCCCCCGACCGGCCCTCACGGCGGACGCTCCCCCGACGACCACGGAGGTCGGGTCCCCCTACTCGTACACGTTCGCGGCGGACTCCGCCTCCGCCACCTTCTCCCTCGCCTCCGGCAGCCTCCCGCCCGGCCTGACCCTCGATCAGTCGGGCGAGCTGTCGGGCGCGGCGACCGAGCCGGGCGACTCCGCCTTCACGGTCGCGGCGAGGACGAGCTTCGGCAGCACCCGCGGCGCCGAGCACACGATCCGCGTCGCCGCGACCGCAGTGGCACCGACGCTCTCGGGAGACGCACCCGACGGCACGGTCGGAACCGCCTACGACGTCGGCTACACGATCACCGGCACGCCGGCGCCGACCGCCACCGTGCTGTCCGGCAGCCTCCCGCCCGGCCTGTCCCTCAGCCCGAGCGGTCGCCTCACCGGCACCCCGACGGCCGCGGGGACGTCCTCGTTCACCGTCGAGGTCTCGAGCAGCGCGGGGTCCGCGCGGCTCGCCGACTCCATCACGATCACGCCGGCGGCACTCGCACCGAGCATCTCGGGAACGGTCGCGGCCGGCATGGTCGGCTCGGCGTACGACTACACGTACACGGTCACCGGCTCCCCCACCCCGGCGGTGTCGCTGACGTCCGGGATGCTTCCGCCCGGACTCGCCCTCGAGTCGACCGGCCGCCTCTCCGGCACGCCCACCACGGCGGGCACCTTCGTGTTCGCCCTCCAGGCGACCAACTCCGCCGGCAGCGCGACGGCGACCAGCACGCTGACCGTGTCCCCGCAGAAGGTGACCGCGCGAGCCGATCTGCGCGTCGACCTCGCCGGGCCGACGTCCGCGGTCAAGGGGAAGACCTACGTCTACACCCTCACCACGAAGAACGCCGGACCGTCCACCTCGAGCAGCGTCTACTCGAAGGTCGTCCTCCCGCCGAACACGCAGTTCGTGTCCGCCACCGGCACGTACACCCGAGTCGGGAACATCGTCGTCTTCCAGCGCTCGAGCCTCATGAACGGCCGGAGCGTCACCGAGAAGGTCACGGTCAAGGCGACCGCCACCGGGAAGGGCACCGCGCTCGCGACGACGTTCTCGGTCAGGACTCCTGATCCGTCGATCCGCACCAACGCCGACACGGCAGCCACCACCGTGCGCTGAACCGCGCCGGCGCCATCGGGCCCGGGGTGATGATGCCGGTCCGGGGCCCGGGCGATCCGAGCACCGTGCACGCGTCGCACGAGTCGGTTGCTGTCTCGGCGATCATCGGCGCCGAGCGGCTGTACCGCGCCGCGATCGAGCGGTGGATCGCGGTCGGCTGAGCCGCTAGCAGCTGCAGGGCATCAGCAGCACCGGCTTGATCGCCTCGCCGCTCTTCATCTCGGCGACGGCGCGGTCGATGTCGGCGAAGGGGTACGTGCGGACGAGAGCCTCGAGGGGGAAGGCTCCCGAGCGGTACAGCGCAGCGAGCTGCGGGATCGCCTGCGACGGCACCGAGTCACCCTCGAGCACGCCGATGACGCGCTTGCCGACGAGGAGACCGAGCCGCACCGCGTCGGCGCCCCGGCCGCTCGCGACGAGCGCAAGGGTGCCACCCCTCCGCAGCGCTTCGAGGGTGCGCTCGATCACGGGCGGGGCGGCGGTCGTATCGACAGCAGCATCCGCTCCGTCGGGGGCGATGACGCGGATGACCTCGCGAAGGTCCTCTGTGGCGCCGTTCACCACGTGGGTCGCGCCGACGGCGAGCGCTGCCTGCAATCGCGAGGGCATCCCGTCGACGGCGACGATGTTCGCCGCCCCCCTGATGCGGGCGGCGATGACGGCGGCGAGCCCGACCGCACCTGCTCCGCTGACGATCACGGTGTCTCCCGGCGAGACGTCGAGGCTGCGCCAGACCGCGCCGGCTCCGGTCTGGATGCCACAGCCCAGCGGGGCCGCCAGTTCGAAGGGCATGTCGTCGGGAATCGGGACGACAGACCTCTCGGCGACGAGGGCGAGAGTGGCGAAGGACGACTGGCCGAAGAAGGATCCGTGCAGCACGGAGCCGTCGCCCGCGCGCAGGGTGGTGGAGCCGTCCGCACGCCGGCCGCCGAAGTTGAGCGCGAGGAGCGACGCGCACAGCGCGGGACGGCCCGTCTCACACGCGCTGCAGCGCCCGCAGGAGGCGAAGGACAGGGCTACGCGCTGCCCGACCGCTACGCGCGTGACGGCGGACCCGACGCTCTCCACGACGCCGGCGCCTTCGTGGCCGAGCACGACGGGTACCGGCACATCGCGGTGCCCACCCGCGACCGCGAGGTCGGTGTGGCAGATGCCGACGGCGTGGATGCGCACGCGCACCTCGTCGGCCCGAGGCTCGGGTACCTCGATGGAATCGAACGTGAACGGCGCCCCGTGGGCGACGACGACTGCGGCGGTTGCGTGAACCACGAGGTTCCTCCCTTCGGCGTGCCGAGTGGCAGCCCATGTTGCGAGCTTGGGCTCGCAGCGTTTCCGTCGGGTTACATTGCGTGCAATCGGTGTTACGAAGGGATGAAATATCCGGCTATCGGCGCAAATTGCATGCAGAACGCCGATAGCGTCCTGTCACGCCCTTGAAGCGGCTCTGCATCACACACGCCCCCGCCCCACTTTCCTCACGTCAGCCCCTGATCTCGGAAGGGACGCCCATGCGTTCTCAGAAGTCCCGCATCCTCATCGGTGCCGCCGCCGTCGGCGCCTCGGCCCTGTTCCTCACCGCGTGCAGCGCCGGTGGGTCCGGCGCGAGCAGCGACCCCGACGCCCCGTTCGAGGTCACCATGGCGACCCTCACGGGCACCCCGTCCTTCGACCCCGCCGCGACGCAGAACGGCCCTGCCTACAACTACGTCGCCGCCGCCTACGAGACGCTGACCACCCCCGAGGTCGACGGCTCGCTGTCGCCGGGGATCGCCACCGCGTGGGAGTACACCTCGGAGACGGCGCTCACGATGGACCTGCGCACCGACGTCGTGTTCGAGGACGGCACCGCTCTCGACGCCGCCCTGGTCGCCGCGAACATCGAGCGGTACCGGGTCACTCCGGGCACCTATCAGGCCCGCATGAACTCGATCGACACGGTCACCGTCGTCGACGAGGACACCGTGGAGCTCGCCCTGAACACCCCCGACCTCTCTCTGCCCCAGGCGTTCTCGCTGAGCGTCGGAATGATGGTCAGCCAGGAAGCGATCGACGATCCGACCGTCATGCTCACCGACACCTACGGATCCGGGCCCTGGGTGCTCGACAGCTACGTCGACGGCAGCGCCTACGACTACGTCAAGAACCCCGAGTACAGCGGGCCGCTCGACGTCGCCATCGACGACCTCACCATCACGGTCATCACCGATCTGACCGCCGGCCTGAACGCGCTTCTCGCCGGAGACGTCGACATCGCCTCCGCGCAGTGGACCCAGCGCGAGACGGCCGAGCAGCAGGGGTTCGCGGGCATCGGCGCCGAGACCAACATCGGCGGCCTGTTCCTGATGGACCGCGAGGGAGAGGTCGTCCCCGCCCTGGGCGATGTGCGGGTGCGCCAGGCGATCAACCACGCGATGGACCGCGAAGCCCTCGGCACCGCGCTCTGGAGCGACTACCAGCGCCCCACCGACCAGGTCTTCGGCAGCGACACCGCCGCCTACCTCGAGGAGCTCGACGAGTACTACGAGTACGACCCCGAGCTCGCGAAGGACCTCCTGGCCGAAGCCGGATATCCGGATGGCTTCGACCTGCCGATCCTGTCCCGCGCCACCTTCGGTGACAACGCGCGACTCGAGGCGACGCTGCCGTACCTGCAGGAGATCGGAATCAACGCGACCCTCGTCGACCGCACCAACGACTACTTCGACGCCATGGCGAACCGCGAGTTCGCGGCGGCCCAGGGTCAGCAGAACGGCGGTACCGACGCGTACGTCACCACGGCCAACCTGCTGCGGGAGAACTCGCAGCTGAACCCCTTCGGTGTCACCGACCCCGAGCTGGACGCCCTGATGGCGGACGCCTCGTCCGAACTCGACACCGAGGCCGCGGTCGCCAAGTGGCAGGCCGTGTCGACCTGGGTGGTCGAGAACGCCTGGTTCTCGCCGATCGCCTTCTACCAGACGCACACCATCTACAACGACGAGAAGCTCGCCGGCGTCGAGCTCCCCGCAGGCTTCACGGTCGCGCTGCCGCAGACTCTCGTGCCCGCCGAGTGAGGACACGGATCGGTCCGGGACGCTGCACGCCTCCCGGACCGATCCCCCGAACACCCTCGCCCCTCCCCCACCCGCTGCTTCCGAGAGGAGACCCCGTGACCGCGTACATCCTGCGCCGCATCGGCATCGCCGTCCTGATGGTGTTCGTCGTGACCTCACTGGCCTTCTTCCTCGTGGCACTGATGCCGAACGATGTGACCCAGACGATCCTCGGACCGGATGCGACGGCCGATCAGCGCGCCGCACTCCGCGCCGATCTCGGCCTCGACCGACCCGCTGTCGAGCGCTACGTCGAGTTCTGGGCGGACTTCGTGCGGGGCGATCTCGGCACCAGCCTCGTCAACAGCCGGCCGGTGCTCGACCAGGTCGCCGAACGCCTTCCCATCACCCTGACCCTGGCGATGGGCGGCACCGTCCTCTGCGTGATCATCGGCATCGTCTTCGGCACGATCGCCGCGACGCGCGGAGGCTGGGTGGACGGTCTCATCCGGGGAGCCGCGGGCACGCTCCTCGCCCTCCCCAACTTCTGGCTCGCCGTGCTGCTGGTGCTCGTGTTCGCCGTCACCCTCCGGCTGCTGCCCGCGAGCGGCTGGACACCGTTCACCGACGACCCGAGCGACTGGGCCGTGCACCTGACCCTTCCGATGATCGCCATCGTCCTCGGGTCCAGCGCCTCGATCACCCGCCAGGCCCGCGTCGCGATGCTCGACGTGCTGCGCCGCGACTACATCTCCACCCTCCGGGCGACGGGGCTGCCCGAGTGGCGCGTGGTGTGGATCCACGCGCTCCGCAACGCGAGCATCCCCGTGCTCACCGTCGTCGGTCTCCAGTTCGTCAGCCTGTTCGGCGGCGCCGTGCTCATCGAGCAGGTGTTCTCACTCCCCGGCGTCGGCCAGCTCGCCCTCACCGCCGTGAACGTGGGAGACGTGCCGCTCATCCTCGGGATCGTCGTCTGCTCGTCGGTCCTGATCCTCGTGCTGAATCTGCTCATCGACGTTCTCTACGGCGTCATCAACCCGAAGGCGAGAATCGTATGAGCACCGCCCGCGCGCCTCGCGCCGCTCGCATCCGCCGCCCGGACAGCATCGGGCGACGTCTGATCAAGAAACCGGTCGCTCTGGTGTCGCTCGGGTTCATCGTGGCGCTCGCCCTCGCCATCGTCTTCGCGAGTGTCGTCGCCCCCATCGATCCCCTCGCGCAGGACCTCACGGCGGCGCGACAGCTGCCGAGCGCCGTGCACTGGCTCGGCACCGACGACTTCGGCCGCGACGTCTACTCGCGCATCATCCACGGCGGCGCGCAGACGCTCGGCGGCGCCGCCCTCGCCACCCTCATCGCCACCGCGATCGGGCTCCCCCTCGGCATGATCGCGGGCTACTACCGAGGGGTGGCCGACATCGTCATCTCCCGGATCGCCGACGTGTTCCAGGCGCTGCCGCTGATCATCCTGCTGATGGCCGTGATCGGCGTGTTCGGCAACGACAATCTGCCCGCCATGGTCACCCTCGGTGTCGCCGTCTCGGACGGCTTCATCCGCCTCGCCCGGGCCACGACGCTGCAGGTGCGCCGCGAGCTGTACGTGGATGCCGCGAACGTCGCCGGTCTCGCGTCCGGACGCATCCTCCACCGCCACATCCTGCCGAACATCCGCGGCCCGCTGCTCGTGCAGATCTCCCTCACCATGGGGATCACGCTGATGATCCAGGCCGGCCTCGGCTTCCTCGGTCTCGGCACGCCGCCCCCCGCGCCCAGCTGGGGTGGGCTCATCGCGAACGCCTCCGAGATGATCTACACGCACCCGTGGCTGCTCGTGCCGCCGGGAGCGATCCTGATCCTCTCGATCCTGGCCTTCAACACCCTCGGCGACGCACTCGCCGAGGACCGCCCGGGAGCTGCGCCGACGAGCATCCGGTCGTGGAGATCGACGCGCCGCCCGGCCGCCGCACAACCCGTCGCCACCGACCCGACCGTGGCCGACGACCGATCGGCCGCCATCAGCGTGCGGGACCTGACCGTCTCGTTCACCGATGCGAACGGCGACTTCTCGGTCGTCCAGGGTGTCTCCTTCGACGTGCAGCGCGGTGAATCCCTCGGCATCGTCGGAGAGTCCGGCTGCGGCAAGAGCGTGACCGCGAAAGCACTGCTCGGGCTGGTCGCACCCGGCGGCCGGATCAGTGGCGGGTCGGTGCTGATCGGCGGCGTGGACATCGTCGGCATGAGCGCCCGTGAGTTGCAGAAGATCCGCGGATCGCGGATCGCCCTGGTCTCGCAGGAGCCGATGGTGGCGCTGGACCCGTCGTTCACGATCGGCGCCCAGCTGCGCGAGTCGATCCGCCACCACACCGGGCGTCGCGGCAGGGCCGTGCAGGAGCGCGCCCTCGAGCTGCTCGGGCTGGTCGGGATCCCCGACCCGGCGCAGGCGGCGGCCAGTCACACGTTCCAAGTCTCCGGAGGGATGGCGCAGCGTGCAGCCATCGCGATGGCACTGACCGGAGAACCGGACGTGCTCGTGGCCGACGAACCGACGACGGCGCTCGACGTGACCGTGCAGGCCGAGATCCTCGACCTGCTGCGGAGCCTCCGCGAGGACCTGGGCATGGCCGTCGTCATCGTCACCCACGACCTCGGGGTCGTGGCCGATGCGTGCGACCGCGGCGTCGTCATGTACGCCGGCCAGGTCATCGAGAAGGCGGGGGTCGGCGAGCTGCTCGCCCGCCCGACGCACCCCTACACGGTCGGCCTGCTCTCGTCGATGCCGTCGCACGCCCGCCGCGGGGTGCCCATGCTCACCATCCCCGGCGCGGTACCGCCGCCCCGCGCCTGGCCGACCGGATGCCGGTTCGCCGCGCGGTGCGCCTGGGCGACGGACGAGTGCCGCGAAGCTCCGGTGGCGCTGCACCCCGAAGGCGACGCCATGACCCGCTGCATCCGCTCGAGCACGATGCTCGCCGGGATCGCCACCGATCGCCACGACCTCGAATCGAGGAGCACCGCATGACCGAGCCCCTGCTGCGCATCGAGGGTCTGGCGATGCGCTTCACGAATCCCCACGACCGCAAGAAGACCGTGCACGCGGTGGACGGCGTCGATCTCGTCGTCGGCGAGGGCGAGATCGTCGGCATCGTCGGCGAGTCCGGATCCGGCAAGTCCACGATCGGGCGATGCGTCCTGGGGTTGGAGACGCCCTCGGCCGGAGCCGTCGAATTCCAGGGCAGCGACCTCACCCGCCACTCGAAGTACCGCGCCCGCCTCGACCTGGCCTCCCGCCTGCAGGTCGTCTTCCAAGACCCCTACAGCTCGTTGAACCCGTACCTGACGGTCGGTCAGACCCTGATCGAGCCGTTGCAGGCCTCGCGCCGCGTCTTCACGGCTGCCGCCGACGAGAAGGCACGCGACATGCTCGAGCAGGTCGGTCTGCCGCGCGAGGCGGCCGATCGGTACCCGAGCCAGTTCTCGGGCGGCCAGCGCCAGCGCATCGGGATCGCCCGGGCCCTGATGATGGACCCGAAGCTCATCATCTGCGACGAGGCCGTCAGCGCCCTCGACCTCTCGACGCAGGCTCAGATCCTCAACCTGCTCGCCCGGCTGGCAGCCGAACGGGGTCTGGCCTACATCTTCATCGCGCACGACCTCGACGTCGTGCGGTACATCGCCGACCGCACCGTCGTGCTCTACCGCGGCCGGGTGATGGAGCAGGGTCCGGCCGAGGAAGTCCACGAGCGCCCGCTGCACCCCTACACCGCGGCCCTCCTCGCGGCAGCCCCCGTGACCGATCCGGTCGAGCAGCGCGAACGACGCCGCGCTCGGGCCGTCGTCACGAAGCCCACTCCCCTCGCCGGTCCGGCGACCGGACACTCGGGCTGCCCGTTCGCCGCCCGGTGCGCCTTCGCGCAGGAGGTCTGCCGAACGGAACGGCCGGCCGACACCGCGGTCGGCGAGCGCCGCGTCGCCTGTCACCTGTACGACGGTGCCAGCGGCCATCCGGCCGCCGGCACCGGCATGCCCGCCCTCACGACCCCCTCGAAGGAGACCGCATGATCGCCCCCGACATCGCCGCCACTCTCGTCACCCTGACGACCGAGGACGGCTGGACCATCGACGCGCTGCAGTACGTGGCGCCGGAGCTCGAAACCGTCGCCCCCGCCGACCGGGTGGGTATCGTGCACATCCACGGCAAGGGCGCCAACATGACGACCGGCTCCCCCCGGTATCTGCCGGCGCTGCTGCCCGGCGCCGTCCATCTCAGCATCAACATGCGCTGCCACGACCTCGCGACCGACACGCGCCGCGACGACGTGCCGGCGGGAGGCGGCATGTACGAGTCGCTGCGCGACGGCCACTACGACCTCGCTGCTGCGGTGCGCCACCTCAGGGCGGCGGGCATCGGCACCGTCATCCTCGCCGGTCACTCCTCGGGCGGGTGGTACGTCGGCGACTACGCCGCGCGCTACCACGACGTCGAGGGCCGCTTCCTCCTCTCGCCGCTCACCGACAACAAGACCCGCGTCGCCTGGTGGTACCCGGGCGGCGTGGGCTTCGCCGAGAAGGACGCGGAGGCGAAAGCCCTCATGGCCGCGGGGCGGCCGCACGACCTCATGCTCGTGCCCAGCAACTACTGGGCGATCAGCGCGGATGCCTGGACGCAGCGCGTCGGCGAGGTCGACGGCACCTGGCTCGCCGCGGTGCAGGCCGACGACTCACCGGTGCTGATGGTCTGGGGCACGGCCGAGGACCGCGACGCGCTCTGGCGGGAGCTCTACCCCTCGTTCCCGGAAGCCAGGGCCTGGGCCGCCGTCGAGAACGCCGACCACGACTTCAGCGGCGGTGACGAGTACGAGGTCGCCGGACTGCTGCGCGAATGGCTGCTCGACCTGACCGGCGTCGATGTCGTCGGCACGGCTGCCCTCCCCACCCCCGTCACCCCTCTGCACCGCGGCTGACGCCGACTCTCTCCCACCGAAAGCGAGAACATGCCCGACGTCACCGGATACCGATCCAAAGTCGCCGTCATCGTCCCTTCCACCAACACCGTCGTGGAACACGACGTGTCGGTGCTGCGCCCGCACGGAGTCACCTTCCACACGGGTCGGATGTACATCGAGAACCCTGCGCTGGACAGCGACGAGGCGGCCGAAGCACTACTGCTGCAGATCCGCGCCACCATCTCGACGGCCATGCGTGACGTGATGACGGCGAAGCCCGACGCGATCATGATGGGCATGTCGGCCGAGACCTTCTGGGGCGGGGTCGAGGGGAACGCCGCGTTCATCGAGCGCGTGTCCGCCATGGCCGACGGCCTCAAGGTCTCGACCGGGGCGTCCGCCACCCGCGCGGCGCTCGAGGTGATGGGAGTCAAGAAGATCTCGGTCTTCTCGCCCTACCAGCCCGTCGCCGACCGCAACGTGCGGCGCTACTTCGAGGAGGCCGGCTTCGACGTCGTGAAGATCACCGGCCTGCGCTGCCCGTCGGCGACCGCGATCGCCGAGGTGAAGCCCGACGAGATCATCCGCACCCTCCGGGAGATCGACACCCCCGAGACGGAGGCGATCGTGCAGGTGGGCACCAACCTGTCGATGCTCCGGCTCGCCGACGAGGCGGAGCACTGGATGGGCAAGCCCGTCATCTCGATCAACGCGGCGACGGCCTGGCACACCCTGCGTGGTGTCGGGATCACCGACACCTGGGGTGGCTACGGAAGCCTCCTCCGCGACTTCTGATACCTCCGAGAGAACTAGGACATCACCATGGCTGAATCGACCGACTACGACGTGATCGTCGTCGGTGGCGGACCCGTCGGGTCGACCACCGCGCTGAAACTCGCGATGGGCGGCTTCACCGTCGCCCTCCTCGAGAAGCGGGTAGCCGCGACCCTCGAGCATCGAGCATCCACCTTCCACCCGCCGACGCTGGAGATGCTCGAGCCGCTCGGCCTGACGCAGACGCTGATCGACCAGGGCATCATCGCCCGCTCGTACCAGTTCCGTGACGCCAAGCAGGGCAAGATCGTGGACCTCGACTACTCGGTGCTCGACGGCGACACGAAGTTCCCGTACCGCGTGCAGGTCGAGCAGAGCAAGCTGACCGCGGCCGCGCTCACCGCCCTCGAAGCGGAGCCGAATGTGACCGCGACCCTCGGCAGTGAGGTGACGGCCGTGCGCGAGATCGACGGGGGCTACGAGGTCGACCTCGACGAGAGCGGCGTCCGTCGCACCGTCTCGTCGCGGTACCTCATCGCGGCGGACGGATCCCGCAGCATCGTCCGCGAGACCTACGACGTGCCCTTCGTCGGCCACACCTACCCCGAGCGCTACCTCGTCATCACGACGTCGCTGCCGCTCGAGGAGCTCCTCGAGGAGCTCGCCGTCGTCAACTACGTCGCGGACCCCGTCGACTGGCACGTGCTGCTGCACAATCCGAGCGGATGGCGCGTGCTCTTCCCGACCTCGCCCGGGGTTCCCGACGCGGACCTGCTCGATCCGGCGTTCGTGCGCCGTCAGCTCGAGCGCGTGGTGCCCGACCTCGCGGACTACCCGGTGGCGCACGTTACCCTCTACGAGGTGCACCGCAAGGTGGCCGGCACCTTCCGGATCGGCTCGCTGTTCTTCGTCGGAGACGCAGCCCACGTGAACAACCCGCTCGGGGGCATGGGAATGAACAGTGGAATCCACGATGGATTGCTCCTGGCCGATGTCCTGCTCGCTCACGACCGCGGCGACGCGACCGACGCCGATCTGGATGCGTGGGCCGATGCCCGCCGCAACGTCGCGCTCACCTACGTCGGTGAGGAGACCGAGGGCAATTGGAACGCGCTCCGCGATCAGGACGAGGAGCGACGAGCCGCTCAGCGCGCCACGTGGCAGGCACTCGGCGAGGACGAGGAGGCCCGGCGTCGATTCCTGCTGACCTCGTCGATGCTGGCGAGCGTGCCCCGGTGACCTACTACGAGCTTCCGGCCGCCGATGCCGCCCCCGAATCGACGACGGGAGGGGATGCCGCCTACGCCCTGCTGCGCTCGCGCATCATGAGTGGCGAGCTCCCTCCCCGCGCGATCCTGCGGGCGCAGCCGTTGGCCGAGGAGCTCGGGGTGAGCCGAACCCCGATCCGCGAGGCGTTGCGTCGCCTCGCGGAGACGGGGCTGGTCGAGTACATCCCCAATCGGGGCGCCAGCGTCATCGGGTACACCCCCGAGCAGATGATGGAGACCTACTTCGTGCGTGCGGCCCTCGAGAGCCGAGCTGCGGGCCTGGCCGCTCCCCGCATGTCCGCCGACGACCTCTCGTCCCTCGCCGATCTCATCGAGGCCATGGATGCCTACGTCGATTCGTCCGACATCGACGAGATCACCGAGCTGGGCCGGTTGAACCTCGAGTTCCACCGTCAGATCGTGGCAGCATCCGGCAGCCGCCAGCTCGTCACGCTCGTCGCCTCGGTCAGCCAGGTGCCGATGATGATCCGGAACTTCCGCAACTACGGCAACACCTTCCGGCGCCGCAGCAATCACCACCATCGCGACATCCTGACCGCCCTGCGGACGGGAGACGCCGTCTGGGCGGAGGTCTGCATGCGCTCGCACATCCTCGCCGCTCGGAACGCCGTCATGCAGGGACCGGAGACACCGTCCCCCGAGGACTCCTGACATGTTCCGCTACACCGGGCCCGGCGACGGGCCCTCGGACCGGCGTGCGCGCGGACGGCGCCCTCGTCTCCTCACCCGTCGTCCGGGCCGCGTCGCCACGGCGGCCGGCGTCGGCACCACGGTCGTCACCGTGCTCCCCGTCTTCCTCGTCGGAGGCCTCTCCGTGCAGCTCGCCGAGGACACCGGGCTCGGCCCGGCCCTGCTCGGCATCGTCGTCGCCGTGTACTGGGCGTCCGCGGCGGTGTTCTCGTCGAGCGCCGGTCGACTCTCCGCCCGGATCGGCTCACGCCTCGGCATGATCACTGCGGCATCGCTGGGAGGCGTCGCCCTCCTCGGCACGGCCGCCTGGGCGCCGGAGTGGCCGTGGCTCGTGGTCTGGCTCGTCGTCGCCGGCGCGGGGAACGCCATCGGGCATCCGCCGTCGAACGCCCTCATCGCGAGCCGGGTCTCCGACCGGAACCGCGCCTTCGCCTTCGGGCTGAAGCAGGCCGCCATCCCCCTGGCCACCCTCTGCGCCGGGCTGGCGGTACCCACCCTCGCCCTCACGGTCGGCTGGCGCTGGACCTTCGCCATCGCCGGGATCGTGGCGTGCATCGTGATCGTCGTCGTCGCCCTGTCGGTGCCCTCGGTACCGCCCCTGCCGAGGATGCGCGGGAAGCGCGCGAACCGCCTGCCACCGGAGCTGATGCGGTTCCTCCTGCTCGCGTCCCTGGCGAGCGCGCTCGGTTCGGCGCAGGCCAACGTCATCGGTGCCTTCACCGTGTCGACGGCGACCTCGGTCGGGTATTCCGCCGCCGCCGCCGGCCTGATCCTCAGCCTCGGAAGCGTGGCGGGCGTCATCGCCCGGCCCGTCGCGGGTCTCGCCGCCGATCGCGGGTTCGGCGGCACGATGGCGACCGTGTCGCTGATGCTCGGCAGCGGCGCCGTCGGGCTCGGCGGGATGGCCGTCGGCCTGCCCTGGTCCTTCGCCATCGGCTGCATCCTCGCTTTCGGACTCGGCTGGGGCTGGAACGGCCTGCTGCACTACGTCGTCTCGCATTCCAGTCATCCACACAGCGCCCGTGCGACCGGGATCGTGCAATCCGGCGCCTACGTCGGCAGCGCCGCCGGCCCGCTCGTCTTCGGCTTCCTGTTCGACCACGCCGGCACCACGGTCGGCTGGACCGCGGCCGCGATCGTCGCCGCCGTGGCCGCGCTCGCCGCGCTGGTCGCCCACCACTTCCGCCCCGGCGCCGCCGGGATCCGGACCGCTCCGATGAAAGGCAGGACCGCATGACCGACACAGCTACCGACGACTACCTCGCGAACGGCTTCAACCAGCGTCTCGGCTTCGGCGAGCGCCCCGCCCTCATCGTGATCGATTTCGTCGATGCGTACCTCAAGCCGGAGTCGCCGCTCTACGCCGGCGTCGAAGACGCGCTGGCCTCGTCGACCCGCGTGCTGCACGCGGCGCGCGCCGCCGGCATCCCGATCATCTACACCGTCGTCGAGCAGGACGAGGGCGTCGCCGGGGGCGGCATCTTCGCGCGCAAGGTGAAGGGTCTCGCGACCCTCGCCACCGGCTCACCGCTGGGAGCGATCGCCGCGCCACTCGCCCCGCAGCCGGGCGAGAGCATCCTGTCGAAGAAGTACGCGAGCTCGTTCTTCGGCACCTCGCTCGCCACCGATCTCACCGTGCTGGGACGCGACAGCGTGATCCTCGTCGGGTTGAGCACCTCGGGCTGCGTGCGGGCGACCGCGGTCGACGCCATGCAGCACGGGTTCATCCCGCTCGTCGTACGCGAGGCCGTGGGCGACCGACGGCCCGAACCGCACGACGCCGCTCTGTTCGATCTCGACGCGAAGTACGCGGACGTCGTGAGCGAGAGCGAGACTCTCGACCACCTGACCGCGCTGACTCCGCCGACGGACCGCTCCGCGCACTAGGGCGCGACGACGTGAGCGCTGCGCGCGCCGGCGGCGGCCACTTCTGCGGGCATCGACGCGTCCCAGGCCTTCGCGACGAACCGCTCCCCCGTCGTTCCTGACGACTCGGCGGAGCACAGCCAGACTGCGGGCGGACCCATGATCGCCGGGTCGAGCAGCTGCCCGTCGGCTCCGCGCTTGTTCGGGCCGGCGGGCAGCAGATCGGTGTCGGCTGCTCCGCCGGGAAGCAGCACGTTCACCGTGATGCCGCTCCCCGCGAGGTCCTCCGCCCACGATCGCGACATCGCCTCGAGTGCTGCCTTCGTGGGGCCGTAGGGGGCGTAGCCGCGGCGAGTCATCGTGATCGCGCTCGTCGACACGTTGACGATGCGACCGGTGCCCTGCGCGAGGAAGTGCGGCATCGACGCCTTCGCGAGCAGGAACGGACCGTGGACGTTGGTGGCGACGATGCCCGCCCACGCCTCGGCGGGTACGTCCCAGAAGTGAACAGGCTCGGTGTTGAACGTCTCGCTGATCACGCGCATGCCGCGGCCCGCGTTGTTGACGATGGCGTGCAGCCCGCCGAACGTGTCGAGGGTGCGGGCGACGACGTCCTCGGCCGACGCGGGGTCCGCGGCATCCGCGATGAGGGGGAGCAGCATCTCGTCGCCGCCGGGCAGGGCGGCGGCATCGCGCACGGTCGAGTCGAGGTGCTCGGAGGGAGCCGACGCAGTGATGGTGACGGCATAGCCGGCGGCGCGGAGGGCGAGGGCCATCACGCGTCCCAGTCCGCGGGCGCCGCCCGTGACGATCGCGACGCGAGGGGAGGGGAGGTCGTGTACGGGGGTCATTTGAACATATTGCATGCAATATCGGCTCAGCACCGACTCTTCACGCGATGGAAACATCCGATTGCGTACGATTCGAGCACGCCCTCCGGAAGGACCATGCATGCTGCACCTTGATTCCTTCATCGACGGAGCCCTGGTCCCGGGTGATGCCGGTGCCGCGATCGCCCGTATCAGTCCCATCGACGGGGTCACCGTGGTGGGCGAAGTGGCGGATGCCTCGGCGGAGCACGCCCGCCGGGCGATCAGCGCCGCGACGGCCGCCGGAGGGGCCTGGGCCGCCGTGACGCCGGCGGAACGAGCGCGGCGCGTGCAGGAGGCGATCGCGGCAGCCCGGGCGATCGGTCCGCACGACGGCGCCTTGATCGCCGCGGAGTTGGGAAAGCCGGCAGGCGAGGCCGACGGGGAGTACCGCTTCGCAGCCGCGTTCGCCGCCTACTGCGCGACCCAGGTCGAGGAGGCCTGCGCGGACATCGTCGTCGAGGACGCCGAGGGGCTCCTGCTGCGCGTCAAAGAGCCCTACGGAGTCATCGCTGCGATCACCCCGTGGAATGCTCCGGTCATCCTCGCCGCCCTCAAGTTCGTGCCCGCGCTGCTGACCGGGAACACGATGGTGCTCAAGCCGTCACCGCTGGCTCCACTCGCCGTCACCAGCTTCGTCTCGGCCGTCGCCGCCCAGTTGCCCGCGGGGGTTCTCAACGTCATCAACGGAGGCCCGGCTGCGGGCGAGGCACTCGTCACCGACCCGCGAGTCGACATGGTCTCCTTCACAGGCGGCCCCGCCACGGCGCGCGTCATCGGTGCGGCAGCAGCGGCCAACATCCGCCCCACCGTGATGGAGCTGGGCGGGAACGACGCGGCTGTCGTGCTGGAGGACGCCGACTTCGGCCACGATCTGTACGAGCGCATCGTCTTCGGCGCGTTCCTCACCAGCGGTCAGGTCTGCATGGCCATCAAGCGGGTGTACGTGCCGCGTACCCGCCACGACGAATTTGTCCGCGAGGTGATCGCGGCCGCCGCCCGTGTCCTGCGGATCGGCGACCCGCAGGATGCCGAGACCACGATGGGTCCCGTCGTGTCGGCCGAGCAGCACGCCCGCATCACCGCCCTCGTTGCTGACGCTTCGGCATCCGGCGGCGTCGTGCACGAGATCGGTGTCGTCGCCCCCGGACTTCCCGAAGGCGGCTACTGGCTGCGGCCGACGATCGTGACCGGACTGACCGACGATCACGAGCTCGTCCGTGAGGAGCAGTTCGGACCCACCCTGCCGATCCTCGCCTACGACACCGAGGAGGAGGCGATCGCGAGGGCGAACGGCGTCGAGCATGCTCTCGCATCGTCGGTGTGGTCCCGCGACGTCGACCACGCTCACGCCGTGGCACGTCGGCTGCGCGCCGGGTACACGTTCGTGAACTGCCACAACCGCTCGGGCATCTCTCTGCGGGCGCCGCTCGGTGGTCGGGGCATCAGTGGACACGGGCGGGAGTTCGGCCCGCTGGGCCTCGAGGAATACCTGCAGAACCATTCGATCAACTACCCGAACGGGGCGCGCCCGGGCGCAGTGCTCAACGCGAACCACTACCCGACCGCCGCAGCCTAGGCCTGGAAGGGCGCGACGCCCGACCGGTCGATGAAGGTGCCGGTGGCGCCTCTCCGCTCCTGCCGTGGCCGGCTCGACGATGGCATCCGTTCCCTCGGTCACGGCCTGCGCGGCCGGGTCGCCGGTGAGGTCGGTGGCGGTCTGCCCGTGGAACTGTACGCGGGCGCCGATCCGGACGTCGTGTCCTTCGGCGATCGGGCGGCGGGCGGTCTCGCAGCCGAGGCCTTTGGCGGCCCCGTTGATGAGTGTCGTGTCATGGTCAGACTCTGCGCGCGGCATCGTCGTTGCTGATTCCGGATCAGCGACCGCCGGCCGACACCATCGAGGCCCTGTCGGGCTGCACGTGTCCTGCCTCCGTATGCAGCGCGTACCGCTGAGAAGCCGCATATCTCCGCGGACCGGGCCGGTTGCGCCGCGCCACCGGTGCGAGCATGACCGTAGGAGGCCTGGATGCGTGACGTGGTGATGGTCGTCGAAGACGACGTCGAGATGGGCGAGCTCATCGAGCGTGGTCTCACCGGCGACGGCTACGACGTCGCCCTGTTCTCGAACGGGGTCGACGCGCTGAACGCGGCGCGCGGGGCGGACTACGCCGCGGCGGTCCTCGACGTGATGCTCCCCGGCATGAGCGGCTTCGAGATCTGCCGGCACCTGCGCGCCGCCGGTGCCACTCTCCCGGTGATCATGCTCACCGCCCGCGACGCCCTGCAGGACCGCGTGTTCGGCCTCGACGCGGGCGCCGACGACTATCTGGCCAAGCCGTTCCACTTCGAGGAGCTCTCCGCTCGCCTCCGAGCGATGATCCGCCGTGAGCACCTCACGAATCGCGCGCCGGTCGTGATCGGGAACCTGCGCATGGACCCGTACGCCCACTCCGCGACGGTCGACGGCGCCGTCCTTCCGTTGAGTCCGAAGGAGTTCGGCGTCCTCCGCGCGCTCGCGGCGCGCACCGGGGACTTCGTGCCGCGGGAGGAGATCCTGCTCGAGGTGTGGGGGTCGGCGGAGTTCGTGGACCACAACATCGCGGAGCAGTACGTCAGCTACCTGCGCCGAAAGCTCGTCGCCGGCGGCGCGTCGGTCGAGATCCTCACCCGTCGGGGTGCGGGCTACCGGCTCGGGGTGAAGCCGTGAAGTGGCGGACCCTGTCGATCCGGGTGCGGATCACGGTGTCGAGCCTGCTCGTCGCGATGCTGTTCTTCGGGATCGTCGCGATCGTCGTGCGCGAGCAGCTCGACCGCATCCTCGACGCCTCCACGATCGAGCTCGTCCGCTCGGGAGCGTCACAGGCGCTGATCGAGGAGAGCCGCGACACCGCCGAGGCCGTCGTCGGCGGCGTCAGCACCACCCTCCTGATCGCCGTCGCGATCCTGTTCGTCGCCTTCGCCGGCACCTCCTGGCTCCTGGTCGGCCTCGCGCTGCGACCCGTCGGCCGGATGCGCGCCATCGCCGACCGCCTGCGCCACGGCCGCTCCACCGAACTCCTCCCCGTCGGGCCCGCCCGCGACGAGCTCTCCGACCTCGCCGCGACGCTGAACGCGCTGATCGCGGACCTGCGGGAGTCGGCGGATCGGGAGCGGCGGCTCGTCGCCGACGCGAGCCACGAGCTGCGCACCCCACTCGCCGCCCTGCGCACCCGCCTCGAGCTCGCCGAGCGGGTCCGCGACGACCCGGCGGCGCTCTACGCCGACGTCGTCGACGCGCGCCGCTCGATCGACCGACTCCAGTCCCTGACCGACGGGCTGCTGATCCTGTCGAGGATCGACGCCGGCACCGTCACCGGCGACGCCTCGTCGTCGGCTCTTCGCGAGGAGGTCACCGGCAGCGTCGACCGCGTCAGGATGCTCGCCCGCGACCGGGACCTCGAGATCGACTTCGTCGCCCCCGCGTCGGCTCACGCCGCCCGCTACCCGGTCTCCCCGACCGACTTCGGCCGGATCCTGGACAACCTGCTCTCCAACGCCGTCACCGCGACGCCCGACGGCGGCAGCGTCACCGCGACCCTCGTCGAGCGCGCCGAGGAGATCGTCCTCTCCGTGGACGACGACGGCCCCGGCGTTCCGGAGGCGTTCCTCGCCGTCGCGACCGACCGCTTCACCCGCCCGGACGCCGCCCGCTCCCGCGACGGCGGTGCCGGCCTGGGCCTCGCCATCGTCGCCGGACTCAGCCGGGCCGCCGGCGGCGAGCTCACGATCCGCAACCTCGTCCCTCACGGCCTCGGTGTCGAAGTCCGCATCCCCGCGACGCAGCCCCACCCGACCTCTCGCAAGGAGAACCGATGATCGACCCTCAATCACTGCTCGACGGCGCCGGCCCGTGGGCGATCGCCCTCGTCTGCCTGATCGCGTTCGTCGAGACGGGCCTGCTGATCGGGTTCTTCCTCCCCGGTGACACCCTGCTCTTCTTCACGGGCGTCTTCGTCGCCACCGGCGTGATCTCCCTCCCGGTCCCGCTGGTGATCCTGATGGTCGCGGCGTCCGCGTTCCTCGGCGATCAGCTCGGGTTCGTCATCGGCCGCGAGACCGGCCCACGGATCTTCGAGCGCAAGGACAGCGGTCTGTTCAGCCGCTCGAGCGTCGCCCGCACCCAGTCGTTCTTCGACCGCTTCGGCGGCTGGGCCGTCACCATCGCCCGCTTCGTCCCGGTCGTCCGCACCTTCGCCCCCGTCGCGGCCGGCGTCGGGAAGATGCACTACGCCCACTTCGTCGGCTTCAACGCCCTCGGCGCGGCCGTCTGGTCCACCGGCGTCATCCTGCTCGGCTTCTTCCTCGGGCAGATCCCCGGAGTCGCGGACTTCGTCGGGAAGTACATCGACATCGTCCTCGTCGGCATCGTCGTCATCAGCCTCGCCGGGATCGCGCTCACCTACTGGCGGCAGAGGAACCGCGCCCGCCGGGAGGCCTGAACACGGACCTCAGAGGGTCGGCGCTGAGACGGCTCCGCGCGGTCGGCGACCGAACGCGATCACGGCGACCAGCAGTAGGAACACTGCGAGGGCCGCGAGCGTGACCGGACCCGTTCCCAGGCCCAGTCCGCTGCGGTTCGCGGGGTCCGCGAGCCAGTCGCACACCGATGCACCGAGCGGCCGGGTGACGACGTAGGCGAACCAGAACGCGAGGACCGCGTTCATCCCCGCGAACCGGTGCGCGAGCGCCGGCACCGCGATGATCACCGCGAACAGGACGGCGGAGGGCAGGTAGCCGAACCCGAGCGTCGACGCGGTCAGGTCGCCTGCGGCCGTGCCGAGCGCGAACGTCCCCGAGACGGCGAGCCAGTAGAACAGGGCACGGCGCGGCGTCGTGATCGAGTGGATCGACAGCGTCCGCTCCACCCGCCACCACACGACGAAGACCATCGCGAGAGCCAGCGCGAACACGAGCGTGGAGACGACATACGGGACGCCGGCGATGACGTGCAGCACGTCGGCGGCCATCGTGCCGAAGACACTCACCATCAGCACCGCCAGCCAGTACACCCACGGGATGTAACGGCGGACCGCGAACTGCAGCGCGAGGGCCGCGAGGAACGCGAGCCCGGTCGCTCCGACCACGATCACCGGGTCGAACGCGGTCGCGAGGAAGTCCGACGCCGTCTCGCCCATCCCGGTGGTCAGCACCTTGAGGACCCAGAACAGCGCCGTGGCCTCGGGCACCGTGGCGGCGGCGTAGCGGCCGACGAGGAGGCGGCGCGGGTTGGGGCGGGACCGGAGGCGCGGGGCGGCGAGGTGCGTCATCCCGCCATGCTCGATCACCGCGACGGCGTGCCCCCTGTGCCCTCGGCCGTCGTCGTTGAAGATGTGTACAGCGCCGACCTGCCCTGGACCGACGCGCTGTCCTCGCCGCGGCGAGCTGACCGGCCGAGCCGGAAGAGGAGCCGATGGATGACCGGCGCCGCTGATCCCGCTGCCGTGATCGTCGCCGTCGCCGTGTGCGCCGCGGTCTCGATCGCCGCCCTCCGCGCCTTCGGAGTCGTCTCGTTCGCCCGGCCGGCGCTGGCGATCGTCCGCGGAGGCGCTCAGCTCGCGGTCCTCGCGGTGATCCTCTCCGGAGTCATCGCGGACCTCCGCTGGGTCCTGCTCTTCCTGGCCGTCATGTTCGGTGCCGCGGTACTCACCGCGTCCGGCCGCCTCGGACGCACCCGGCGCACAGTCCTCGCCGTCGCCGCGGCGATGGCGGCCGGAGTCGCCCTCAGTGGCGGGATCGTCTTCGGCCTCGGGGCCGTCCCGTTCACCGGCCGCTACCTCCTCGCGGTCGGCGGGATCCTCATTGGCGGCTCGATGACCGTCGCCACCGTCACCGGTCGTGCGCTGGCCGCGACGCTCGCCGACCGGTGGGAGCAGATCGAGGGCTGGCTCGCCCTCGGCGCCCGGCCGCGGCAGGCCACGCTCGGCCTGGCGCGGGAAGCGGCCTGGACCGGGCTCGTCCCGCTGACCGACCAGACCAGGACCACCGGTCTCGTCGTCCTGCCCGGCGCGTTCATCGGCGCCGTCTTCGGCGGACTCTCGCCGGTGGCGGCGGGCGTCTTCCAGATCGTCGTGCTCGCCGGCCTGATCGCGTCCGGGTCGATCGTGGCCGTCGTCCTTCTGACGATCCTCCGCGGCGAAGTGGTGAAGCCTCAGCCCTGACGGTTCGTCAGCCGAGGGCCCGCCGTCGGGCGATGCGGCGCCAGAAGGGCGGCGGTGACGCAATCCGCTCGGTATGCAGCCGGACCGCGAGCGGCGCCCAGACGATCAGCGCCACTCCGGCGCCCAGGAGCAGCCCGCCGACGGTGTCGGAGACCCAGTGCGCACCGAGGTAGGTGCGGCTGAGCATCATCGCCACCGTGTAGAAGGCGCCGGCGATGCGGACCCACCACAGCGGGAAGACGATCGCAAGGACCACCGCGGTCGTCGCCGCGTTCGCGCTGTGCCCGGAGGGGAACGAGCCGAAGTCCGCGTTCACGAGGATCTCCAGCGGCCGAGGACGACCGACCGCGTTCTTGAGGATCTGCACCAGCAGCCCACTCAGCGGCGCGGCGATCGCGAAGTACGTCGCCGCCCACCGACCCCGCCAGATCAGCAGCGCCACGAACACGACGAGCGGGACCACGATCGTGCCGAGGATCCCGCCGCCCAGGCTGTTCATCACCAGCGACGGCACCAGCCAGAACGTCGACCGGTGCTCGACGATCTCGTTCATCCAAGCGGTGTCGAACCCGAACGGCTTGTCGTGCTCGCGGTAGAAGATCAGCGCGGCCAGGAGTCCGGTGAGCAGCACCGCGAGGCCCGCCGAGATGAGCGGCCAGCGTCGCGCCGCCCGGTACGCGATCGCGCCGTCCAAGGTGGGTTCCCGGTTCGGCATCGGAGTCGTCCTCGTTTCTCGACGCGAAGCGCACCGAAGGAATCCACGCTACGAACGCGCGTCCACGTGCGGCAGAGGATTCCCCTGCAACCGTTGTGAAAGCACAGAACCTCAGCCCATCGGCTCGGTACTGACCTGGTCGAACCGCGGACCTTCGGGTCGTTGTGAGCAAACACAACGCAGCACGGCGCATCCCGAGTCGCCGCCCACTTCCCGGCTGCGACTCTGCGGGCATGGACATCTCAACGACGACATCCCGCGCCTCGGGCCGGCGGCTGCTCAGCAAGGTCCCCGAGGTCACGATCTGGTTCTGGATCATCAAGATCCTCTGCACGACCGTCGGTGAGAGCTTCGCCGACTGGATCGACATGGTCCTCGGAGTCGGCCTTCTCGCCACCGCCGCCATCTTCATCGTCGTCACCGCGATCGTGCTCGCCGTGCAGATGCGGCTGCGACGCTACATGCCCGCCGCGTACTGGCTGACCGTCGTCGTGATGAGCGTCACCGGCACGCTGCTCACCGACATCCTCACCGACCAGCTCGGTGTGCCGCTCTGGGCGAGCTCCCTGGTCTTCTCGGTGCTGCTCGCGATCGTGTTCGGCGTCTGGTACTCGAAGGAGCGCACCCTCTCCATCCACAGCATCGACACCACCCCGCGCGAGGCCTTCTACTGGCTCACCGTCCTCATGACCTTCGCGCTCGGCACCGCGCTCGGCGACTGGACCCTCGAGCTCACCGGCTGGGGCCCCGGCGTCTCGATCCTCCTACCTCTTGCCCTGATCGCGATCGTCACCGGACTCTGGCGCTACGGAGCGAACCCCGTCCTCGCCTTCTGGATCGCCTACATCCTCACCCGCCCCCTCGGCGCGAACATCGGCGACTGGCTCGGCCTCTCCCCCGACGAGCAGGGCCTCGGCCTCGGCACCTTCGTCACCAGCATCGTCTTCCTGCTCGCGATCCTCGCCACCGTCGTCTACCTCTCCCTCAGCAAGGCCGACGTCGACACGGGCGCATCCGAGCACCACACCCCGCCCGTCGCCCGCGAACGCCGCTCGCTCGTGGCGCTGGCCGTCCTCGCCGTCGCCGTCGTCGGACTGCTCGCCTTCACCGACAGCCAGCCGCACACCGTTCCGGCCGCTGAAGGCGCAGCCCCGGCGTGCGACTCCTCCGAAGCCCTCACCTCAGCTGCCGCAACGGCCTCCGTTGAAACGGACTTCCCTGCTGCCGACGTCCAGGACTTCAGAACCATCACCTCCGACACCCTCGCCCTCGTCACGAACGGCGACCAGACCGCCGCGAAGGCGCGAGCAACGGACCTGGAGACGGCATGGGACGACGCGGAGCCCGCACTCAGCGCTGCGAACTGCCAGACCTGGACGTACGTCGACCAGCAGATCGACCCCGTCCTCTCCTCCGTCCGCGCGGGCAGTCCTGACCGGGCCGCGGAGACGTCGAGCATCCAGCAGCTGCTGGCGACACTCGGCGGAAAGTAGTCCGCGCGGCGATCCCCGAGAGGATCTGCTGCCGGGTGGACAGCGGAGTCAGCTCACCGGCTTTCGAACCTCCGCAGTCCGCCAGGTGTCGATGAGCACGACCGAGCCGAGCATCACGAGGGCGAGCGCCACCGACGCGAGGGTATCGGTGAGCCAGTGGTAGCCGAGGTAGAGACGGGCGACGATCTGGCCCGCGATCATCCCGAGCGAGAGCGCGAAGCCGCCGATCACCCACACCGGCGAGGAGCGGCGCGACGCGAGCAGGAACGTCGTGATCAGGAAGAAGTCGCAGACCCCGGTGACGTGGCCGGACGGGAAGGAGAAGGTGCCGTCGGCCCCGAGGAGCATGTACTCGACGGGCGGCCGCGCGCGCTGCACGAGGTGCGCGGCGAGCTGGACGCTGAGCATCCCCGTGATCATGCCGCCTGCGAGAAGCAGCGGCCGCCACAGGTGGCGGGCCAGCGCGATCCAGAGGACGAGGACGCCCAGGATGATGATCGGGAGGAAGACCGGTCCGAACACGGTGGCGAGAGCATCCATCACGACGGTCCCCTCGGCGAAGCGTTTCGCGCGGAACCACTCCGAGACGGCCGGGTCGAGGGTCGCGAGGCCTGTCCGAGTCAGGACCTGCACGGTCAGCAGGACGAACAGGGCGAGACCAGCGGCGATCGACACCGCTCCCCAGCGGTTCAGGTCCCGCCGGGCCTGAGCGGTCATGATGCGCCGCTCGATGAGGAACCTCCGATGGAACCGGGCCCGGCGAGAGAGTGTGGAGGTGCTCATTCGCCCACCGTAGGTGTCCCGGCGGCGCTCCGCCGCCGAGCCTCGCCGAGGGAGGTGGTCGTAGGTGCCGCCGGTCTCATCGAACGAGACCGGCAGCACCTGGTCGCCGACGTCCCACCGACCCCGGCCAGGGACTAGTATCTGCGTATGCACGTAGATAAGAATCCTTGCGGGTTGGACGTCGATTCGGAGTACGTCGAGCTGGCCGTCGAGGTGTTCGCGATGCTCGCGGACGCGACGCGCGTGCGCATCGTCCTGGCGCTGCGGAAGGCGGGCGAGTCGCCGGTGAACCTCTTGGCCGAGACCGTGGGGAAGAGTCCGGCCGCGGTCTCGCAGCACCTCGCGAAGCTGCGCCTGGGCCGCATGGTGCAGACCCGCCGCGAGGGCACGACCGTCTTCTACCGACTGACCGACGAGCACGCCTCGGAGCTGGTCGTGGACGCGATCAAGCAGGCCGAGCACGTCGTCGGGCATGCACCCCATCACCGGACGGGCGCGCCGACCGCATGACGACGCGCACCGAGCGTCACGAGCACGGCCACCACCACGAGCACGAGCACCCGCACGACCACGAGCACGGCCATGCCCACGGCCATGACCACGGCCACCCGCACGGCGGCCTCCGGGGGCTCCTCTCCGACCTGTTCGTCCCGCACACGCACGACTCTGCCGACTCGATCGACGACGCGATGGAGGCGTCGACCGCGGGAGTGCGCGCGCTGAAGATCAGCCTGGTGATCCTGCTCGCCACGACCGTGCTGCAGGCGGCGCTCGTCGCGCTCACCGGTTCCGTCGCGTTGCTCGCCGACACGATCCACAACTTCGCCGACGCGCTGACCGCGGTGCCGCTCTGGATCGCGTTCGTCCTCGGACGCCGCGTCGCCTCCCGCCGCTACACCTACGGCTACGGGCGCGCCGAGGACCTCGCCGGGATGTTCATCGTCCTCGTCGTCGCGCTCTCCGCCGTCGTCGCCGGTTGGGAGGCGATCGCCCGCCTCCTCGATCCCCGCCCGATCGAGAACCCGTGGCTGCTCGTCGTCGCAGGCGTCATCGGCTTCGCAGGCAACGAGATCGTCGCGATCTACCGCATCCGCGTCGGCCGCCGCATCGGCTCCGCCGCCCTCGTCGCAGACGGAGTGCACGCGCGGCTGGACGGCTTCACCTCCCTCTCCGTGGTGCTGGGAGCGATCGGCGTCCTGCTCGGACTCCCCCTCGCGGACCCGATCATCGGCCTGCTCATCGCCGTCTCGATCCTGGTCCTGCTCTGGGGGACCGTGAAGTCGGTCGGCGCCCGCCTGATGGACGCGATCTCCCCCGACCACCTCGAACGCGCCGAGCACGCCCTCGAACACACCCCGGGCGTCACCGCAGTCGAGGACCTCCGCCTCCGCTGGATCGGCCACCGACTCACCGGATCGGCCACCCTCCGCGTCGCAGCCGATCAGCTGGACGACGCGGCACAGATCGCGCACCACGCGGGTGAACACCTCCGCGCCGTGATCGGCAACCTCGACACCTTCACGCTCACCCCCTCGCCGGACAGGAGTGGGAAGCCTGTCCTGCCTGGCGCGGAGGAGACTCCGGTGCTTCCATGAGCCTCATGCCGACCGGTCCCACTCCTCCGCCCTCCACTCCTCGCGCGGAGCCGCATGACGGCGCGATCGCGGGGCGGCTGAACTGGTTGCGGGCCGGCGTGCTCGGCGCGAACGACGGCATCGTGTCGGTCGCCGCTCTGGTCGTCGGCGTCGCGGGCGCGACGACGGCGACGGCCCCGATCCTGACGGCCGGTGTCGCGGGTCTGGTCGGCGGCGCGGTATCGATGGCGCTGGGCGAGTACGTCTCGGTGAGCAGTCAGAGCGACAGTCAGCGTGCGCTGATCGCGAAGGAGCGTGTCGAGCTCGCGGAGGATCCCTCCGGGGAGCTCGAGGAGCTCGCCTCTCTGTATCAGGCGCGTGGCCTGACTCCGGAGACAGCGCATCAGGTCGCCCGCGAGCTGACCGACAACGACGCTCTGACCGCACATCTGGAAGCCGAACTCGGGTTGAACGAGGAAGCGGTCGCCAGCCCGCTCGCCGCCGCCGGCGCTTCGGCGCTGGCGTTCTTCCTCGGCGCGGTGCTGCCGCTGCTGGCGATCCTGCTCCCGCCGCCGGAGCTGAGGGTTCCGGTGACCTTCGTCGTGGTGCTGATCGCCCTCGCGGCGACGGGGTTCATCAGTGCCCGGGTCGGCGGCAGTCCGGCGGTGCGCCCGATGGTCCGCATCGTCGTCGGCGGCGCTCTGGCCCTCGCGGCGACGTTCCTGATCGGGTCGCTGCTCGGCACGTCCGGCGCGGTCTGATGTCCCGGATCCTCGTCGTCGAGGACGACCCGCGGATGGGGGCCCTCGTCGAGCGCGGACTGCGCGAGGACGGCTACGACGTGCAGCTCGTCGACAACGGCGTCGACGCGCTGATCGCGTTCACCGCGGGAGACGTCGATGTCGCCGTCGTCGACGTGATGCTGCCGGGGATGACCGGGTTCGAGGTCTGCCGACGGATGCGGGAATCGGGCAGCACCGTCCCGGTCGTGCTGATCACGGCGCGGGACGCCGTCGAGGACCGGATCTTCGGACTGGACTCGGGCGCCGACGACTACGTCACCAAGCCGTTCCACTTCGGCGAGCTGAGCGCCCGGATCCGTGCGCAGATCCGTCGCCGGGCCAGCGGCCCGCAGCCGGTGGTGCAGATCGGAGCGCTGCGATTGGACGCCCTCTCCGTGCGCGCGACGGTCCGCGATCGCCCCTTCGCGCTGAGCGTGAAGGAGTTCACCCTGCTGCGCTTCTTCGCCGTGCATCAGGACGAGGTCCTGACTCGGACGGAGATCCTCGCCGAGGTGTGGGGGTCGTCGGAGACGTTCGAGCCGACCCTCGTGGACCAGTACGTCAGCTACCTCCGCAAGAAGCTCGCCCTCGCCGACACGGGCCTGCGGATCACGACCGTCCGCGGCGCGGGGTACCGGCTGGAGCGCGCCGAGTGACGCTGCTGCGCGCCCTGTCGATCCGCTCCCGGATCACCCTCGGCAGCCTCCTCGTCGCGCTGATCGGGGTCGGCGTGATCACCCTCGTGCTGCACGGGCAGTTCCGCAGCATCGTCGCCGCCTCCGAGGTGACCCTCGCCGAGGGCGACCTCGCCCCGTACCTCGCCGATCTGCGATCGGACCCGACCGAGACCCCCGACCCGCCGGCCGAGGGGCTCCTGATCTTCACGCGCGCTCCCGGCGGGGCGGTGCCCGTCGACACGATGCCGCACGACGTCCACGAGGTCCTGGAGCGCAGCAGCGGCAGCGACGGCACCTCGACGGTGGTCACCGACGAGGACGTGCGGTTCACGGTCGTCTCGCGGACCCTGGACACGAGTGCGGGCACGTGGGAGCTGTGGGCGGCGCGCAGCGGCGCCGGCAGCGACCTCACCGTCGCGGCCCTGGACCGGACGCTGCTCGTCGGCGCCGCGGCCCTCGTGATCCTGTCCGCCCTCGCCGCGTGGCTGCTGACCGGCGCCGCTCTGCGTCCGGTCGAGCGGATGCGCCGCACCGCCGCGTCGCTCGGCGATCGGGACGGCGGCGAGCTCCCCGTCGGCCCGGCGGCCGATGAGCTGTCGGACCTGGCGGAGACGCTGAACGCCTTCATCGCCCGGACGCGGGACACCGCGGATCGGGAGCGGCAGATGGTGTCCGCGGCCAGCCACGAGATCCGCACGCCGCTGGCCGTCGTCATCACCCAGCTCGAACTCGCGCACCGGCACTTCGGCGACGCGGACGCCCTCGCGACGGAGATCCGCGCCGCCGAGGGGTCCCTCGCCCGCCTGTCCCGCCTGGCGACGAACCTCCTGGAGCTCTCCCGGCTGGACGCCGCCCCGCCCGTCGCGGCGCGCGCGACGGCGAGCGAGCTGGAGACCGAGCTGATGGACTCCGTCGACCGGCTGAGGACGATCACGGGCGGCGCCGGCCCCGACATCGAGCTCGACACCGCGATCGAGCGGGCCGACGCGCCGTACCCGCTCTCGGTGAGCGCTTTCTCGCGGATCCTCGACAACCTCGGCGCGAATGCGATCGCCGCGACGCCTCCTGCGGGACGCATCACCCTCCTCCTCCAGCAGCACGACTCCACCCTCGAGCTGCGCGTGGAGGACACCGGGCACGGCATTCCGGAGGAGTTCGTGCCGCACGCGTTCGAGCGCTTCTCCCGACCCGATGAGGCGCGCACCAGCCGGGACGGCGGCAGCGGGCTCGGGCTCGCCCTCGTCGCAGCTCTCGTCGACACCGCCGACGGATCGGTCACCCTCGAGAACCGGCGCTCCGGCGGAGTGCGGGTGACGATCGTGCTGCCCGAGCGGTGACATGTGAGACCTCGAACACGAATCGGACCCCGGCGGGGAATCGGCACGCGTCCCTCATAGCCGACACCAAGACTCCCTCGCGACGGTAAGAGCGCGCCCCCCGGAAACCTCAGGCCGGCGCACTCGACACCGACCGGAGGGCGCCGCCGTGAGCACCACGATCCGACCGACCAGGGCACCCGCACCCCACGCCCCGACCACGCTGCGGCGGTCGCAGGCCGACCGCGAGCGATCCCTGCGCCGGCGCCTGCGGTCCGCGGACGCGCTCGTCACCGCCTGCTGGGTCTCGGTCGCCCTCGCCATCGCGCTCTACCTCGCGGCCGGCGGACCCGCGCAGGTCACCGATCTCGCCGGAGCCCTCACGGCCGCGGGGATCGTCGCCGGCCTCGTCGGCACCGACCTGATCCTGGTCATGCTCGTCCTCGCCGCCCGGAGCCCCTGGATCGACCGCACCTTCGGCCAGGACACCGCGATGGCGCTGCACCGTCGCCTCGGCAAGCCCGCGCTGTATCTGATCCTCGGGCACGGTGCCCTGCTCACCGTCGGCTACGCCCTCACCGACGGGCTGACGCTGTGGAACGAGACACTCGCCCTGTACTCCGGCGCCGACATGCTCCTGGCGCTGCTCGGCAGCACCCTCCTGGTTCTCGTCGTCGTCACCTCCCTCGTGGCCGTGCGCCGCCGCTTCGCGTACGAGGCGTGGCACGCGATCCACCTGCTCAGCTACGCGGCCGTCCTCGTCGCCGTCCCCCACCAGCTCTCCGCCGGCCAGGTCCTCGCCGAGAGCACGCCGCAGCGCGTCTACTGGATCGCCCTCTACGTCCTGGCGTTCGGAGCGATCGCCTGGTTCCGGTTCGCGGTGCCCGTTCTCGCGACGCTGCGGCACCGGATCCGGGTCGAGGCCGTCGAGACGATCGCCCCCGGCGTCTTCTCGATCCACCTCTCCGGCCGCGGCCTCTCCCGCCTCGGCGTGATCGGCGGGCAGTACGCGATCTGGCGGTTCTGGAGCCGCGGCACCTGGTGGCACGCGCACCCGATCTCCTTCTCCGCCGTCCCGACCGACACCCGCGCGCGGATCACCGTCCGCGCACTCGGAGCCGGGACCGACCGCCTCGCACGGCTGCGCCCCGGGACTGCGGTCTCGATCGAGGGCCCCTACGGGATCTTCACCGACGCCGCCCGCACCGCCCCGCGCCTCGCGATCATCGCCGCCGGCATCGGCATCACCCCCGCCCGGGCGCTTCTCGAGCACGGCGGCCTCCGACCCGGCGAGGCCACCGTCCTGCTGCGCGCCGCCGACGACTCGCAGACCTACCTCTGGGACGAGACGCGGACCCTGGTCCACAGCAGCCGCGGCGCACTGTTCGGGATGATCGGCCGACGGCCCGCAGGGCTCGCGACATGGATGTCTGCCGAGTCCATCGCCCGCGGTGTGACGATCACCTCCGCGCTGCCCGGCCTGCTCGAGTCCGACCTGTTCGTCTGCGGTCCCACCGCCTGGGCCGACCTCGTCGTCCGCGACGCGCGAGCGGCAGGCCTGCCCGACCGGCAGATCCACGTGGAGAGGTTCGACTGGTGAGGACACGAGCAGCAGTCGCCAGCGTCCTCGCCTCCCTCGCCGTCCTCGTCGGCGGCTGGCAGCTCGGATCGGCCGGCGCCACCGGTTCCCCGCTCGCCACCGGGACGAGCGCCACCACGGCCACGGACGGAGCGGCTCCCGCGGTGACCACGCCGACGCCGGCCGGCGCCCCCGCCTCGACGACGCCCTCCGCCGGCGCGCCCACTGACCCGTCGGCCGGTACGAGCTCGACGGCCACCGCTGGCCCGTCCTCCTCGACAGACGGCACCTGGACCGGCTCGTCCGTGGCGACCCGCTTCGGCGCGGTGCAGGTCGCGATCACCGTCGCCGGCGGGCAGATCACCGACGTCACGGCCGTGCACCTGACGGACGAGGACGGCCGGTCCGTGTCGATCTCCCACCGGGCCGCGCCGATCCTGCGTCAGGAAGTCCTCGCCGCCCAGTCCGCGAACGTTCAGGCGGTCAGCGGAGCGACCTACACCAGCGACGGATACCTCACCTCCCTGCAATCGGCGATCGACCAGGCCGGACTCTGACCGTGCACACGTTCACGACCATGGGCACCGTCGCCAGCCTGCGCGCCGCCGACGATGCGCCAGTGGACGACGTCGAGGACGTCTTCGCCGACGCCGACGCCCGCTTCAGCCTGTACCGGCCGGAGTCGGAGGCGTCCCGGATCGCCCGCGGTGAGCTCGCGCTGACCGCCGCGTCCGAGCAGATGCGGACCGCCTACGCCGAAGCACTCCACTGGCGCACTGCGACCGCCGGCGCCTTCACCCCGCACCGTCCCGACGGCGTCATCGACCTCGCCGGAACCGTCAAGGCGACCGCCATGGCGCACGCGGCCCGGCTGCTCGGCGACGGCGCATGGCTCCTCGACGTCGGGGGCGACGTCCTCACCTCGCCCGCCGGCAGCTGGACGATCGGGATCGTGGATCCCGGCGACCGGCGGGCGCTGCTCTGCGTCGTCCCCCTCGGCGACGGACGCCGCGCGATCGCCACCTCCGGGACCGCCGAACGCGGCGAGCACGTCTGGCGCCGACCTGCCGAGCCCGGCGACGTCCCCTTCGTGCAGGTGTCCGTGATCGCCGAGGACATCGTCACCGCCGACGTCCTCGCGACCGCGATCCTCGCCGGCGGCGCTCCGACGCTCGACACCGTCACCGACCGCTTCGACGTCGACGTCCTCACCGTCGACGCCGCCGGCGCGCTTCTCGTGACCGACCGGCTCCGCCGCCTGATCGCGCCGGCGAGCGAGCACTCGCACCGACTCCCCGCCCGGTCGGCACGTCGCATCTCGGCCCGAAGTGGGGAGTCGGCTCCGAGGACGGGTGGGCGATCGTTCGAGGGCTCACACGAACCCCTCTGCCGGAACGGCGCACCGGACTCAGCGGGTTAGCGTCACGAGGACACCACCCCTCGAGCGAAGGCGCCCCCGATGAACGACTGGCAGATCAACGGCCTCCCCCTCCACCCGCTCCTCGTGCACGCCGTCGTGGTCCTGCTCCCCCTCGCCGCACTGATGCTCATCCTCGGCAGCCTCTGGCCCGCCGCCCGCCGCAGGTTCGGGATCCTCACCCCGATCATCGCCCTGGCCGCGCTGATCGCCGTCCCGCTCACCACGCAGGCCGGCGAAGCCCTCGAACGCCGGACGGAGCCGTCCGCGATCCTCGAGCAGCACACCGAGCTCGGCGACCACCTGCTCCCCTGGGCCGCCGGCCTGTTCCTCGTCGCCCTGGTGCAGTGGCTCTGGTTCCGCCGCACCCGACGAACCGAGGACCGACCCGCCACCCGCCGCCCCCTCGTCGGGATCGTGCTCGCCGTCGCAGCGATCGCGATCTCCGTCGGAGCGACCATCGACGTCGTCCGCATCGGCGACTCCGGCGCGCAAGCCGTCTGGTCCGACTCCACCTCGAGCACCGCCCCGGCGCCGGCGAGCAGCGGCGACAGCGACGACTGAGTCCTCGACGGAACCGGGCCCGTGAGAACCTCACCGATCACGGGGACCGCTCAACGCGACAATGGCCGAAGCCGACTCGAAGCTGTCGCGCTGAACGATCCCCTTACGCGACACCTGGTTGACGACGCCCCGACTGTTCGCAAGCGCCCGTTCCGGCAGTGGACGCGGAGCGTCGTGGGAGGGCGATCATCGGATGTCAGTTTCGGCTTGGCGCTCGTCCGCGCGGCCTGCTGAATCACCCGGTCAGGTCGGAGCGGTCAGGTGGGAGCGGTCCAGCCGATCTCGGGGCGCTGCGGCGGATCGACCATCACGAGGCGCCCGCCCTCCCTCAGCTCCACCGCCGTGTCGAGGCCGAGCCGAGAGAGGAACTCCTCGTCATGGCTGACGACCAGGATTCCGCCCCGGAACACGACCAGCGCCTCGACGAGCTGATCGACGCTGGTCACGTCGAGGTCGTTTGTCGGCTCATCGAGCACGAGGAGCCTGGGCGGTGGATCGGCGAGGAGTAGCCGGGCGAGGTGAAGCCGGAAGCGCTCGCCTCCGGAGAGGGCACCGACACGGCGATGAACGGCGTCCCCGCGGATGAGGAAACGCGCGAGCCGGGAGCGGATCGTGCCCGGCGGGACGGAAGGGGCGACCTCCCGCACCGCGTCGAGGAAGGAGAGCGCAGGGTCGATCCCGCCCCTGCGCTGGGGCAGGTACCCGATGCGGTCCGTCCGCGCGATCGCTCGGAGCGGTGCCGGCAGCTGACATCCCCGGACGAGCGCCTCGAGCGGTCTTGTCTTGCCGATGCCGTTGCGCCCGAGGAGAGCGGCGCGCTCGGGCCCCTGCAGCAGCAGGGTCGTCTCTCCGTCGCCGATCTCGGCCAGCCGACGCGAGGCCGGCACGTCCGGGTCGGGCAGATCGATGCGGATGCGCTCGTCCTCGCGCAGTCGCCCCTCGTGATTCGCGACCGAGCGCCGGGCGGCATCGATCTTCTCCGCCGTTTCCGTCCGCAGCTTCCCGGCGGAGACCTGCGCCTCGGATCGTCGCGCGTTCATGATGACCTTGGGCTTGCGCTTGTTCTCGTAGTCGGTGCGCGCGTACCGGGCTCGCCGGGCGAGCGTCGTCTCGGCGGTGATCCGCTGGCGCTCCTCCGTGCGCAGGGTCTGCTCGGCGCTGCTCAGCGCTCGCGCGATCGCCTCCTGCTCACTGTCGATCCGTCGGCGGAACGCCGAGTAGCCGCCGTCGAACACTCGCAGCCGCGCATCGCGTAGCTCGACCGTCGCGTCCATGGCCTCGAGGAGGCGGGTGTCGTGCGAGACGATGATGAGCGCACCCCGCCAGTGGAGGATCAGCTCGCTCAGTCGAGCACGAGACTCGCGGTCGAGGTTGTTGGTGGGCTCGTCGAGGAGGACGATCCCCGCACCCCCGATCCGAAGGCCCGCCAGCGCCGCGAGCACGGTCTCGCCGCCCGAGAGGCCCCCGATCGGCCGGTCCAGGTCGAGCCTTCCAAGTCCGATCTCGTCGAGGACCGCAGACGTTCTCGCCTCGATGTCCCAGTCGTCACCGACCGCGTCGAAGTGCCGTTCGGAGGTATCGCCCGACTCGATCGCCCGCAGCGCATCGATCGTCCGGCGCACCCCGAGCAGCTCCGCGAGGGTCGTCTCCGTGAGGCGGGCGAGGTGCTGGGGCAGCACGCCGACCGCCGCAGAGCGGCTGATCGAGCCCGAGGTCGTCGCGAGCTCGCCTGCGAGGAGCCGCAGCAGCATGGTTTTGCCGGCGCCGTTCGCGCCGATCAGACCCGTCCGGCCTGAGCCGAGTGCAGCCGAGGCGTGATCGAGCACCACCGACCCGTCGGGCCAGGCGAAGGACACGTCCGCAAGCAGAAGGGACGCAGAAGTGGTGTGGGAGGGCATAGGACTCCTCGGTCGTCAGCGGATGCGTTGACCGGGAGCCCGCGGACGGGATCGAGGAGGTCAGCGCGCGAGCGCGGGAACCGGAGCGGTCTTCACCGTCGTCGACCTTCCTCGAGGAGCAGGGGTGGATCCACAATCGCACGGCTTCGCCGTCCCGCCAAGAGCTCTCGAACGACGAAGTTCCTGAGAAGACCGCGAGCGATCACTTGCCTGATAGGAAAACGACATGTAGTTTTCCCTTATGGAAAACGATCGAGCGTCCGACGCGTCCTCCGCCCTCGACAGCCTCCGGTCCGACCGGGAGGCCCTCGTCGCCCGAATCTCCGCACCGCGCCGGCACCTCGCCGGGTTCGGCGTCCTCGCACTGCTCTGGGTGGCGCAGGCCGCCGCGCTCTCACCGGGCGCTGACTACGAGCCGCCCACCACTTCGTGGCTCGTGGTCGCTGCGGCCGTCGTGCTCGTGGTGCTCCTGCGACGCGCCACGGGTATCCGGCTCCGGCGGGTCGGTGTCGAAGCGATGCTGCTCGTCGGCGCGGCCCTCGCTTCCTGCCTCCTCCTGTTCTCGGTCTCGCTCGGGCTCGTCGCACAGGGACTCGGCTGGGCCGTGGCGATCACCGCGATCGCCGCGTTCCTCCTCGTCACCTGGCTGTCGACGCTCGGATTCCGCGCGGCGGTCCGGCAGATCGCCCGCCGTGGCTGACGCCGCCTTCGACGAGCTGATCCACGCTCCCGCCCGCCTGCGCATCTGCGGGATCCTGCGCCGCGTCGATCAGATCGACTTCACCGTGCTCCGCGACACCCTCGGCATCGCGGACGCGAGCCTCTCCAAGCACCTCCGCGCCCTGGCCGACAACGGCTACGTGTCCTCCCGCAAAGCATCGTCGGCCGGACGGACGGACCGCCGTCAGCTGACCTGGCTGACGCTCACCCCGAGCGGACAGCGCGCATTCGACGGGCACGTGGCAGCCCTCGCCGAGATCGCCGGCGAAGCGGCCCCTCGCCCGTAGCTGCTTCACCGGGGCGAGCTGGTCGACTGCCGGCCGCTCACTCGGTAGCGCGACCGCCGAAGACGGGCCCAATGGGCCCTCCTCTTCGGAACGGCGGCGATTCCCCGCGACACACTCGGGTGCCGAAGGAAAGGTGAGGGCTGGACGGAGCCCCGGACGGAGGGCGTCTGCCGCACTGACGCTCGGCGGCATCCGGGTCGGACTCGGCCGAACCTTGCAGCGCAGCGAGCGGCGGGCTGGCGGAGGCCTCCACCGACGACATCAGACAGGAGTCACCTGCGGTGCTTCAGGAGAACACGGCTGGGGCTGAGCCGATGAGGGTCCGGGTACGAATGGCGACCGGCGCCGACTCCCCCTTCATCGACACGGTCGAGTCGACGGCGTTCGGACTGCAGGCGGACCGTGTGGTTTCGCTGGCACACGGGTTGCGGCTCACAAGCACGGCGGTCGTCGAACTGGTCGCTGAAGACGCGGAGCACCTCGTCGGTCACGTGATGCTCTCGCGGGGATGGCTGGACGCGCCAGCAGAGCTCGTCGAGGTCCTCGTGCTGAGCCCGCTCGCGGTCGTTCCCTCGCAGCAGCACCGAGGGATCGGCCGCCGCCTGATCGAGCAGGCGACCCTCTCCTCCCTCGCCCAGCTCGGCAACATCGTCGTGGTCCTGGTCGGAGTCGTCCTCCTCGTCGTCTTCCTCCTCACCGAGCGCCGAGCCCACCATCGATCCGGCACGAGGCGGCACGAGACCGCGCGGACCTCCTGACGACGGCTCGACCAGCAGGACGAATTCCTCGAGAGCATCACGTCTCCTCGCGCTGCGTCGTCCAGGCGATGAGGCGGCGGAGGATCTCGCGGTGCTCGGGCGACGCGAAGGAGCGGGCGTCGTGGCCGAGAGCGTCGTACGCGGTGCGGCCGTGGGCGGCCGTCGCCTCGCGCAGCCAGATCAGGGGGTGCTCGACGCCGTCGTGCTCGTGGGCCGCGACGACCTCGTCGTCGGCGGCGGTGCGGAGGGACGTGTAGCGCTCGTCCTGGAGGACGAAGTCGCTGATCCCGGCGGTGAGCGGGTGCCCGCGGAGGCGGACACGGGCCTCGCCGTGCTCGGGATGGAAGGACGTCCCCCGCTCCCACCGTCCGCCGAGGGCCTGCTCCCACTCCGGCGCGTCGACGAAGCTCGTCGAGGAGGCGTGCAGCGCGAGCACGGGGGCACCTGAGGCGAGCAGGCGACGGAAGCCGGTCCGCGCCGCGGCGGCGGGCGACGGGGAGCCGTCCCGGGGCAGCCCGACGTTCACCACGACGAGGTCCGGACCGTCATCGAAACGCGTCAGCGCGTCGTCGACGTCCGGCGCGACGGTGACCGCGAAGCCCGACTCGCGCAGGATCCCGGCGATGCACTCGGTCGTCTCGGCGAAGGGATGCCAAGGATCCGCGTAGCGGCCGGCACCGGAGAGGACGAGGGCGGAGAGGGTTCGCGACACGCTCGGGAGCCTAGACGGGGGTGCGGGACGGCGTGCGTCTGTGTTTGCATGTGTGCGTTCGTCCGATGCCGCACCCAGGAGGTCGCCCATGGTCGCCGCCGCACGCCGAGACGCCGTCCTCCGCGAGCTGGAGCTCCGGGGATCGGTCTCCAGCGCCGCACTCGCCCTCCGGTTCCGGACGTCGCAGATGACGGTGCGGCGCGACCTCGGAGCGCTCGAGGCCGACGGGCTGCTCGTGCGGGTGCACGGCGGAGCAGTGTCGCCGGCGGTCGCGGCGCAGCAGCAGAGCCGGGCCGATCCGACGGCCGTCCGCCCGGCGGAGCGACCGGTCGCGACGATCGGGATGATCGTGCCGACGAGCACCTACTACTTCCCCGAGGTGATCCGGGGCGCCAGCCAGGCGGCGCGGGAGCTCAACTGCCGCCTCGTCGTCGGGGCGACCAGCTACTCCGAGGCGGAGGAGCTGCGCCAGGCACGGCGGCTCATCGATCGCGGCGTCGACGCTCTCCTGATCACTCCGCGGGACGCGCTGCGCGAAGGATCGGAGCTCCTCGATCTCCTCGAGCGCGCGGGCCTCCCGGTCGTGATCATCGAGCGCTCGATCGAGGAGTCGATCGCCGCGCGGCTGGAGTGCGTCCGCTCCGATCACAGCTACGGCATCGAGATCGCGGTCCGGCACCTCCTCGAGCAGGGGCACCACCGCATCGCCCTCGCGGCGCGTCCCGTCGCGACCGCCGCGGGGCTGGCCGTCGGCTACGAGCGCGCGATGCGCTCCGCGAGCGGCGGCAGGAAGGACGACCGCCTCCGGCGCGAGCTCTCGCATCCGCCGGTCGGCCAGAGCGTCTCGATCCCCGAGCTCACCGCGTTCCTCGACGACTGCCTCGGCGCCGGCGTCACCGCGGCGATCGTGCTCGGCGACGCCGACTCGATGGCCTTCACCGACCTCGTCCTGGAGCGCGGACTGCGGGTGCCGCAGGACTTCGGCGTCATCGCCTACGACGACGAGATCTCCGCGCTGGCCGCGGTCCCCCTGACCGCGGTCGCTCCTCCGAAGCACGAGCTCGGCCACACCGCGCTGCGCCTCTGCGTCGACCGCCTGCGCCTCGGCGACCAGCGCGCGCGCACGGTGGTGCGGATGATCCTGCTGCCCGCTCTCGTCGTCCGGGAGTCGACGGTCCGCGAAGCCGCCTCTGTGCGTTGATGTGCGTTTGACGCTGCGCTCCTTGTCGCGTCGCGGCCGGGCATCGATGATCGATCCACACCGACCGCTGTCGTCCGAAGGAGCACACCATGCGCACCCGCCGCCTCCCCCTCGCCGCCGCCGCCCTGGCGACGACGATCGCCCTCGCCGGCTGCTCGTCCGGGGGCTCGACCGCTGCCGACACCCCGCAGGGGCCGCCCACCGGCGACGTCACCTTCTGGTCGTCCCTCAGCGGGATGGCCGACGTCGTCGAGGCCTTCAACGCGAGCCAGGACGACATCACGGTCGCGTTCGAGGAGATCCCGAACGGCGCGAACGGCGGCTACACGAAGCTCGCCGCCGCGATCACCTCCGGCACCGGCCCGGACGTCGTCGGCATCGAGTACGACCGCCTGCCGAGCTTCGTCGCGGCCGGCCAGGTCCTGCCCCTGGACGACGTGATCGGCGAGGACGTCCGCACCGCCTACGACGACCAGGTCGAGAACCTCGTGACGTTCGGCGACGACTCCTACGCCCTCCCCTATGACGCACCGCCGCTGACCATGTGGTACCGCCAGGACGTCCTGGACGCGGCCGGGGTCGGAGTCCCGACGACCTGGGCGGAGTTCGAGGACGCTGCCCGCGCGGTGAAGGCCTGGAACCCCGACGCCTACCTCGCGAGCTACTTCACCAACGAGCCCCCGCTCGCTCCGCTCGCCTGGCAGGCCGGCGCGGAGTGGTTCACCGCCGAGGACGACCACTGGAACGTGGCGATCGACGACGCGGCCTCCGAGAAGGTCGCCGACTTCTGGCAGCGCCTCATCGACGAGGACCTCGTGAAGAAGCAGCTCGGGTTCAGCGACGAGTGGACGGCCGACCTCGGCGACGGGACGGTGAACGGCTGGATCGGCGGCTCGTGGAGCGCCTCCGGCCTGAAGACCCGCACCGAGGGCGCCGGCCAGGCCGGGAAGTGGATCGCCGCCGCACCGCCCTCGTGGGGGGACGAGCCCAGCGGAGCCCTGAGCGGCGGAACGGGGTTCGCGATCGCCGAGGGCACCGACGACTCCGCCGCCGCCGCGGTGTTCCTCGAGTGGCTGACCACGACCACCGCCGCGGTCGAGGCGCGCGGCGCCGTGGGCACCGCCTATCTCGCCTATCCCGGGCTGAACGACGCCGCGGCGTCCGTCGCGCCGGTCGACTACTACGCGAACGACATCTACGCGGTGTTCGACGAGGCCTCGGCGGAGCTCGCTCCGTGGGCGTGGGGGCCGAGCTACGACCTCACCAGCACCGCGCTGAAGGACTCGGTGACCGCCGAGCCCTCGCTCTCGGAGGCGCTGCAGAGCACCCAGACGGCCACGGTCGACGGTCTCGAGCGCCTCGGCCTCGAGGTCTCCCAGTGACCTCCGCTCGGGCGAGCGCCTCCTCGAGGGAGTCCCGGTCGTGACTCTCCTGCGCCGGCCCTCGGCCCTCCGCCCGCGCCGGAGCGGCGTCTCGGGCACCGGAGGCCGGACGGCCTCGATCTTCCTCCTGCCCTTCTTCGCCCTCTTCGTCGTCACGATGATCGCCCCGGTCGTCTACGCGATCGGGATGAGCCTGTTCGCGCAGTCCCGCTCCGGCCTCGGCTTCGGTGGCTCGACCACCGAGTTCGTCGGGATCGGCAACTACGTCGCCGTCCTCTCCGACCAGGGCTTCCTCGAGGGCTTCGGCCGCCTCGCGCTGTACTGCGTGCTGTACGTCCCGGCGCTCCTCGTGGTCGCCCTCTCCCTCGCGCTGCTGCTCGACGCCGGTGTCACCCTCGCCCGACGCACGTTCCAGCTCCTGCTGTTCCTCCCGCACGCCGTCCCGGGGGTCATCGCGGCCCTGATCTGGGCTTACCTCTACACCCCGGGGGTGAGCCCGATCGTGAAGGCGCTCGCCTCCGGCGGGATCGGGATCGACTTCCTCTCCGTGCACCTCGTGCTGCCCTCGATGGTCAACATCGCGATCTGGGAGTGGGCGGGCTACAACGTGATCATCCTGTTCACGGCCCTGCAGTCGGTTCCCGGGGAGGTCCTCGAGGCCGCGAAGGTCGACGGGGCGGGCGGGATCCGCACCGCGCTCTCGATCAAGGCCCCCCTGATCGCCCCCGCGCTCGGCGTCGCCCTGCTCTTCACGGTGATCGGCTCTCTGCAGCTGTTCACCGAGCCGCGGATCCTCTCCTCGGCCACCACCGCGGTCACCAGCACCTGGGTGCCGAACATGTGGGCCTACGACGCCGCGTTCAACCGCAACAACCTGCCCGAGGCGGCCGCCGCCTCGATCGTCCTCGCCGCCCTCGCCGGCGTCCTCTCGTGGGCCGTGACCCGCTTCACCTCGAAGGAGCGCAGCCAGTGACCGCCGTCATCGACACCGTGCACGACCGCCCGGCCCCCGCCTCCCCGACTCCTCCCGCACCGCGCCGCCGCGGCCGTCGCGGGCCCTCCCGCGCCGCGTCGCTCACCGTCAACGGGCTGCTCGTCGTCGGAGCCGCCTACATGATCGTCCCGCTGCTCTGGCTGGTCTTCGCCGTCACCAAGGACGCCTCCGGCCTGTACTCCGGCGACGCTCTCTCGATCGGCGGCGAGTTCCTCGCCAACCTGACCCGGGTGCTCAGCCAGGACGGCGGGATCTTCGTCCGCTGGCTCGGCAACAGCATCCTCTACGCCGGCGTCGGCGCCGTGGTGGGCGGCTTCGTCGCCCTCATGGCCGGCTACGCGTTCGACAAGTTCCGCTTCCGCGGCTCCCGCCCGCTCTACGCGGCCGTCCTCGTCGGCGTCCTCATCCCCAACACCGCGACCGTGATCCCGCTCTACCTCCTCGCCGCGTCGATCGGCGCGACGGACACGATCTGGGCCGTGCTGATCCCCGCCTTCTGCAACCCCTTCAGCGTCTACCTCGCCCGGGTCTTCAGCGCCGGCTACCTCCCGGGCGAGGTCCTCGAGGCCGGTCGCGTCGACGGCGCCGGACCGGTCAGGAGCTTCCTGCAGATCGGCCTCCCGATGCTGCTGCCGGGCTTCGTCACCATCGCGCTCTTCCAGTTCGTCGGCATCTGGAACAACTTCATGCTGCCGCTGATCATGCTCCAGGACCGCAGCCTCTTCCCCTCCAGCGTCGGCATCGCCCTCTGGCAGAGCCAGGTGCAGCAGAACCCCGAGTTCTCGACTCTCGTGATCGCCGGCTCCTTCCTCTCGATCGTGCCCCTGGTCCTCGCGTTCGTCCTCCTGCAGCGCTTCTGGCGGGCGGGCCTCAGCGCCGGGAGCGTCAAGTGAGCGGCCGCAAGCGCGTCGCGTTCGCGATGTCGGACTCGGCCCTGGACCGGATCTTCCCGGCCGAGCGCTTCGCCGCCGTGGCCGCCGTCGCGGACGTCGCCGGACACGTCAGCGAGTTCGCGTCCGCGTCGTCGCGCCGGATCCTCGGCGACGTCGACGTCCTGATCACCGGCTGGGGCTCCCCCCGGCTCGACACCGACGTCCTCGACGCGATCCCGAACCTGGAGGCGGTCCTGCACTCGGCCGGGACCGTGAAGCCCTACCTCGCCGAGGAGGTCCTGCTCCGCGGGGTGCAGGTCAGCACCGCGGCCGCGGCGAACGCGGTCCCCGTCGCGGAGTACACCGTGGCGATGATCGTGCTCGCCGCCAAGCGGGTCCTGCCGCTGGCTCGCCGCTACCGGGAGCAGCGGCGCGAGATCGACGTCGAGCGCGACTTCCCCGGCCTCGGTGCCTTCGACAAGCGGGTCGGCATCATCGGCGCCTCCACCATCGGCCGGCTCGTCATCCGGCTGCTGCGCTCGTACCGCTTCGAGGTCGTCGTCTACGACCCCTACCTCGACGGCGACGGCGCCGCGGCGCTCGGCGTCGAGCTGGTCGACCTGGACGATCTGCTCGCCTCGAGCGACGTCGTCTCGGTCCATGCGCCGTCCCTCCCCTCCACCTGGAACCTCGTCAACGCCCGCGGCATCGACCGGATGCGCACCGACGCGACCCTGATCAACACCGCGCGCGGCGAGATCGTCGACCAGGCCGCGCTCACCCGCCGCGTCCTCGCCGGGGAGCTCTACGCGATCCTCGACGTCACCTCGCCCTGGATCCTCGACCCCGCCCACCCGCTCTACACCTCGGAGCGAGCCCTGCTCACGCCGCACATCGCCGGGTCCTACGGCACCGAGCTCGGCCGCCTCGCCGAGTCGGTGCTGGAGGAGCTCGTCCGCCTCACCGACGGCCGCGCGCTCGCGCACCGCCTCTCCCCCGCCCGGTTCGCCGTCACCGCCTGAACCGGCGATCCTCCGCGGGCCTCCCGGCCCGTCCTCCAGCGACCCTTCCGACCTCAGGAGTCACCGCCATGACCGACCACTTCCTCTCCCGTCGCACCGTCCTCGGCGCCGTCGGCGGGGCTGTCGCCCTGACCGCCCTCGCCGGCCCCGCCGACGCCGACACCGCCCGAGACTCCAGCCGGGCGCCGCGGATCGTCCCGCTCGGCCCGGGCATCGAGCAGTACGCGCTGATGAGCAGCGTGCTCCTGGACGGCGTCGCCTACATCGGCTCCCGCAACCTCCCGACCACCGGGGTCATCGCCGTCGACGTCGCCGCCGGAGTCGTCACCGCCTCCACGACCGTCGGCAACGGCTACAGCATCCAGGCGCTCGCCCTCGATCCGGTCCGGGGGCTGCTCTACATCGGGATCCTGCAGAAGTCGGCCGGGACGCAGCCGAACCTCTTCCGCTGGGACCTCGCGACCCCCTCCGTCCCGGCGATCCCGATCGGCAGGATCGGCGACCGCGACGTGCGCGACCTGGCCGTCTCGCCCGACGGCGTCCTCTTCGCGGTGGGCGGTGGAGGGACGACGGCGCCCGCGCTCTGGCAGTACGACCCCGCGACCGCCGCCGTCACGAGCCTCGGCGTCCCCGATCCGGCGGTCACCCTCGCACGCGCCGTGGCCGCCACCGACGCCGCCGTCTACTTCGGCGCCGGCAGCACCCTCGGCGGCGGGTCGGGCACCAGCCGCGCTGCGCTCTACGCCTTCGACCGCGCGAGCGCGACCTTCGCGAACATCACCCCGGCCGAGATGACCGCCGATCCGAGCATCCGCGAGCTCGCCGTCGACGGCGACCGGCTCCTCGTCTCCACTGCCGGCGCCGCCCGGCCGAGCACCCTCGCCTCACTGTCGCTGGCGGACCCCACCTCGTACACGTCCGCGCTGTCGATCGGCAAGACCGCGAAGAGCTTCGCGCGGATCGACGACACCGTCTACACCGCCAACGAGACCGGCATCGTCGCCTGGGACACCGCGGCGAGCACCGTCGAGCAGCTCGACCTGGCCGGCCTGGACCTGGGCGAGATCTGGGGGCTCGACCCGCTCGACGGCGACCTCGTCGCCACCTCCGGCTACGCCTTCCTCGCCCGGATCGCGCTGCCCGGCACCGACCACCGGCTGATCGACCTCGGCGAGGCCGGCGCCCCCGTCGGACCGCAGACCTGCATGGGCATCGCGGTCGGCGCCGGCTTCGCCTACGTCGGCGGCAACGGCGGCATCGCCCGCCACGACCTCGCCACCGGTGCCGTCCTGAATCTGCGGGCTCCCGGGGAGGCGAAGGACGCGGAGGTCATCGACGGGGTCCTGCACACCGGGCAGTACAGCGGTCAGGGCATCTGGGCCTACGACCCCGCCTCCGCGGACCCGATCCGTCAGGTCGCCCGCTTCCCCGAGGCGCAGAACCGCCCCCTCGACACCGAGTACGACGAGTCCAGCGGGCTCCTGCTCGTCGCGGCGCAGGCCGACACCGAGGGCGGCGGCTCGATCTGGACCTACGACCCGGTGACCGGCGCCTCGACGATCGCCGTGAACCCCATCGACTCCGCGCAGCTGGTCCGTGCCGTCACCACCGTCGACGGAGTCGCCTACCTCGGCGGGGACAACGCGCAGAAGACCGGGCCCCGCGGGACCGTCGTCGCGTGGGACCCCGCGAGCCGCACCGAGCTCTGGCGCCTCGAGACCGGACAGGCGACCGGCATCGCCGCGCTCAGCCACCACGGCCGGTACCTGTTCGCGATCACCGTCAAGGGCATCGTCCTCGTCATCGACCGCACGAGCCGCAGCATCGTGCACACCTCGGACCAGAGCGCGCTCTGCCCCGGCTTCGCTGCGATGACCACCGTCCGCGGCCGCGTCTACGTCGTCAGCGACACCACCCTGTTCCGCATCGACCCGCGCAACTTCGCCGTCACGGTCGTCGTCCCGGCGATCAACGGCGGCTGGTACAGCGGCCCGCACCTCGCCGCCGATGCCGACGGCGCGCTCTACACGCTCCGCGGCCGGGACCTCGTCCGCGTCGACGACTGCGTCCGCGGCCGATGACGGACCGCGAGGCCGCGCTCGTCGGCATCGACGTCGGCGGCACCAAGACCCATCTCGCCGTCGAGTCCGACGCCGGGCAGCGTGAGGACCTGGTCGTGCCCTCCGCCCAGTGGCGCTCGGGACCGGTGTTCTCCGACCCCGAGAACCTCCTCCGGCTCGCCGATCTGGTCAGCGGGCTCGCCCCGGTGGGACCGCGGACGCAGGTCGTCGCGGGCCTGAACGGAGTCGACACTCCGGCCCAGGTGCGCCGGGCGCAGGAGGCTCTGGTCGGCCGGCTCGGCACCTCGCACGTCGAGGTCGTCAACGACGCCGAGCTGCTCGGGCCCGCGCTCGGCCGGCAGCCGTCGCTGCAGCTGATCGTCGGGACCGGCGCCGTCGTGCTCGGCCGCGACGGGGCCGGGCGGCCTCTGCGCGCGTTCGGCTTCGGCTGGATGCTCAACGACTTCGGCAGCGCGCCCGCCCTGGTCCGCGAGGCGGTCCGCGAGCTGCTGCTGCACGAGGACCTCGGGCGGGGCGGCGACGTGCTGGGTCCGCTGCTGCTCGGGAGCTACGGCGTCGCGGACCTGGAGCACCTGGCTCTCGCGGTCTCCGCGCGGGCCGGTCTCACCGAGTGGGGCCGGCTCGCCCCGCTCGTCTTCCAGGCCGCGGAGCAGGGATCCGTCGTCGCCCGAGCGGTGATCGACCATTCCGCGCGGCGGCTCGCCGAGGGCGTGGCCGCGCTCCGGCGCCGCGGCGCCGTCGGCTCCGTCGTGGTGGCCGCGGGCGGCGTCATCGTCCATCAGCCGCGCCTGCAGGAGGCCATCCGGTCCCGCCTCGACCCGGATCTCCGCCTGATCGTCCTCGACCGCCCGCCCGTCGAGGGCGCCCTCGCCCTCGCCCGCCTCCGCGCGGCGTCGCTCCAGCCCGCCTCCCACTGATCGGACCCCACCATGGAGATCGTCATCCTCCCCTCCGCCGACGAGGTCGGCCGCGTCGCGGCATCCACGATCGCCGCGCTCGTCCGCGCCGATCCCGGGGCCGTGCTCGGCCTCGCCACCGGCTCGAGCCCGATGGGGGTGTACGCCGAGCTGCGCCGCCTCGTCGAAGCGGGAGAGGTCTCCTTCTCCCGAGTCCACGGCTTCGCGCTCGACGAGTACGTCGGCCTCCCGCTCGAGCACCCGGAGTCCTACGCGAGCGTCCTCGCCCGCGAGGTCGTCGAGCCGCTCGGCCTCGACCCCCGGCGGGTGCACGTGCCCGACGGCCGCGCCGACGACCTCGCCGCGGCGGCCGACCGGTACGAGCAGCGGATCCTCGACGCCGGCGGGATCGACCTGCAGATCCTCGGCATCGGCGCGAACGGGCACATCGGCTTCAACGAGCCGACCTCGTCGCTCGCCTCGCGCACCCGCCTCAAGACGCTCACACCCCGCACGCGCGACGACAACGCACGCTTCTTCGACGCCCCCGAGCTCGTGCCGACGCACTGCCTGACCCAGGGCATCGGAACGATCCTCGACGCCGGCCGACTGCTCCTCGTCGCCCAGGGCAGCTCGAAAGCCGACGCCGTCGCAGCCGCGGTGGAGGGGCCGCTCACCTCCTTCGTCCCCGCCTCCGCGCTGCAGCTCCACCGGCACGCCACCGTGATCGTCGACGAAGCAGCCGCCTCCCGGCTCCAGCTCTTCGACTACTACAGCTGCACCTCCGCCGATGAGCCGACGCGGCGACACGACCAGTGAGCGACAGCGCTCGCCTCTCGGACCCGCTCGGTCTCGCCTTGATCGCCCTCGGACGGACCTTGGACGGACCTTGGACGGCCTGCAGACGATCGATCACGACGACTTCCCTGCGACGGTCGACGTCACCGTGAGCGCCCTCGCTTCCAGCGGCGGCGGTCCTCGTCCTCGTCCCCCTTCCACCGGCGCCCGCCGGACGATCCTCCTCGGAGACGCAGGCCGATCGGAACTCGAACGAGTGGATGATGCGACGAGTGCTCGCCTTCGAATCGCTTCGGGTCGATACGGTGACCGCATGGACGACGACGAAGAGCGCCAGAACTTGGTGACGAGTACCGAGATCGTCAACGCCTTCATCAGAGCCGTCGAGAACCCCGAGAAGCTGCTCCGGGTGTGCGCGAACGTCGCGGGAGATCGCGACGACGAGAGGGCCGCCGTCGCCGCAGCATTCGAGGTCAGCGACGTGGTGGCCGATGCGATCCTCGACCTGCAGGTGAGGCGCTTCACGCCGAGGTCGATCGAGCAGATGCGGAACGAGCTGGACCGCTACGCCCGTCGACTCGCCGAACTCGACCGTCCGTAGATCACCCTTCACGACGGCAGAATCGACCTGTGTCCCCTCAGCAGAGCCGTCGCCGCCCGACGGTTCTTCGCGTCGCCGCGTCGACGGTGGCAGCCGGAGCGGGCCTGTGGCTCCTCGCGGACCACGTGGACGTGTGGCCTGAACCGGCGCCGTCCGCCAGCGCGCCGAGCGTCGCATCGACCTTCTCCCCCGCGGGCGCGGTGTACCGATACGGCTACTGGGGCGGACCCACGAATCCGACCTCCAGTCAGGCGGTTCAGTGGCTGGGGGACGGAAGCACCTTCACGATGACCACGGGCGGAAGCGGTCAGTGCCTGAACGAGCCCGTCGCTCTCGAGGTCGTGGCCCCCGACCATCTCCGAATCGAGACGAAGCTGCAAGAGAAGGCAGCGTGCTCGGAGAGCTCGGTGCTCGCCAGCTACGTCCTCGACACTCCCGCCGAACTCGATCCGACCCGGATCGTGAGAGTGGAGCGAACGCAGGCCGGTCGAGCCGGGAGCTCGAGCGTCCACGTCGACCCTCTGCGCTGACTCCGCCTTCGCGTCCGGCTGACCATCTCCTCTCGAGACAGCGGATGCGCATTCCGGCCTGCTCCAGCGGGCGACAGCAGTGGCGCCGGGGCGACGGCATGGTGGAGACTTCGGCGGTGTTGTGGGAGGGGACGGCGCTCGAGCGCCGCTTGCGCGAGCTGGACGGGCCTGGGCGTGATGAGCCGGTCGACTTCGACGGTCCGCGACTGGCAGCGAAAGTGAACGCGCTCGCCGCACTGATCGAGGAGAGCTTCCCCGGCGCCGTGTCGGTCGACGGTCCACTCCGGGACTGGCAGGACTCCGCGACCTTCACTCACGTGACAGTGGACGGAGCGGCGAACCGCACCTCGGCCGACCTCGTCATCTGCATCAGTCGGCATGGAGACCTCTGCTTCATCGCGCTCGAGAGACCGGGAGCGTACTCGCGGGAGGAGTTCGATGCCCTCGCCGACCCCGAGGACCTGCGACCGATGACCGCAGCTCTCGAAGCCCTGGACTTCACGGTCGCTCGCGAGGAATCGCTCTGGAGCCGGTACGACGGGCCGCTCGTGATGAGCCATCCGAGCTGGCTCGAACGCTACTTCGGATACCCGCTGTGAGCGCGCATGACTGACGACATCAGACTGCTCTACGACGCCGAGACGGCCGACCGCGCCCTGCGAGCATTCGTGGAGAAGATGGTCGGATTCACGGGACTTGACCTGTGGACCTTGTTCGCCGGCATGGAGCGCGACTCGAACATCGAGGGCGTGCCCGACGACGCAGCGTTGTGGACCGACTGGATGTTCGAGCTGTGGACCGCGAGAGGCTTCACCTGCGACGTGACCGCACCGGATTTCGTGATGAGCGGTGCGCCGTGAGGGCGTGCTCTGCGCCCCACGCACGGTCAGGAACCCAGCCGTCTCGTGATCGGCGTCAGTCGTCTTCACCCCGACGAGGTCGATCGGATCGGTGCCGAGGGAGGCCGGGTCGATGTCGAGCGGACCGTCGCCGCAATCGACGGTCTGGACAGTGGTCGTGCCCGTCACGACCGTGCCTGTTGCGGACTCGGGGATCTTCCGCGTCGATGGCAGCCTGACGATTCGAGCGCTACTGGGTGGGCTGAACGCGATCGGCGGGCTCCGGCGCGCACGCGGTCATGGTGCCCACGACGGCCAGCAGAAGTGTGAGTGCAACAGAACGACGAGTCATCTGGCGATGAGTGACCGCGCTCGATCTGCGATGGGACGATGGATCCGTCGCACTGGGCCATCCTCATACGGCGCGGCAGCAGGTGGCCACGATGACCCCATGGTCGACCAGACGCCTCAGGCAGATCGGATGGTCGAGATCGTCGCGGGTAGCGCCTCGCTACTCAAAGAGGCTGGTTTCCGAAAACGCCGCCACAGCTTCAACCGTGTCGCGAGCGACGGGCTCGTCCACCTCGTCTTCTTCTGGATGGCGCCGAAGGAGCCCCCAGCGTGGACCGACATTCCAGGATTTCGTGAGCGCCTGTACGGAACGTTCCGCATCGAGTTCGGTGTCCACGTCCCCAACATGAACCGCTCGCATTCTCCGCGGAGCTCCTGGATCAACGATTACAACTGCCATCTCCGCCGGACCATGGGCGAGCTGATGGTTCCGAATTCATCGGGCCTCTGGTGGCCTCTCGACGACCCTGATGCAACCGCGAAGGCGGCCACGGTGGTGCGAGACCTCGGTCTGCCGTGGTTGGACCGCTACTCGACGGCCCAGAAGATCTCTGCAGACTTCGAGCAGGACCCTGGTTCCGTCTCGCCGGCAGGCGAACTCGACATCGCAGACCTCTATCGCGCCCGAGGCGACGAAGCGCAGGCTCGAAGGATCATCGAACGACACGTGACGACACCGCACCGCCGGCGTTACATCGGCACCCTGACCAGATACCTCGAACTGCGGGGGTACCCCGACTTGATTCCCAAGATCACTGTCGAGGACACTCCATCTGCCGACACTTCGAGCAATTAGCGCTGAAGGCCGGGGCTCATCACAGAAATCCGCTGAACGCGCCGCCTTTCCGGCATTGCGCCCCCCACAACCATCCCCGTCCGGGACCGGTAGCACGGCGCAGCCAGCACCTGCGCTGATACGCTCCCCGCCATTCGACCTACTCGAGGGGCAGCACGATTCAGACGCTTCGCACCACCGTGTCGACCGTGACGGTCGCAGCGCTGGTCTCCGGTTTCCTCGCCGTGATTCTCAATCAGATTTGTCAAGCCAGCGGGAGTGGTCTGGCTCGTCTGTTCTTCCTTCTCCCCCAGCGTTTTTTGCCTGGAAGGCACGTAGTGCCGAGCAGGGTCGGAGGTGGGAGCGCAACCCGGAGGGCGGCGGAGGAGAGGTTGTCGGCGCGATGTGAGGGAGCGCGGCGACCGCGTGCCGAGAACCTGGGAGGAGCCGGCCGCGCAGCGGCTTGCGTGGACGCCGCAGGCCCGTACGCTGCCGAAGGCTTCCAGGCAAAAATGCGCGTAGCGCTCAGCACCGCGCCGGCCGAAGGTCGGCGTCCGCTCGGTCCGTGAACCGCGACGCTCGTCGCGGTGGCAATTAGTGGTGCTAGGCGAGGTGGCGGTAGATGGTGCCGCGAGAGACATCGAAGGTCTCGATTTGCTGTATCGCGTAGGTCTTCTCGTCGTACATCGCGCGGACTTGCCGTGCCGTCGTCGGCGTCATCCTGAAGCGCCCGGCTGCTGTTAGGAAGAGGCTTCAGCCGTGAAAGCTTCTTCGTCGGCCAGCAGATGGCCGGAGCTCTGGCGGCGCAACCGGTGGAAGGTGTCGCGCAGGCGCGACTTGACCGTGCCGAGCGGGATCTGCAGTTCCTCGGCGATCTGGCTGTGGCTGTAGCCGCGGACGAAGGCGAGGAAGAGGACGTCGTGATGAATGTGCGAGAGTCGCCGGATAGCATCCGCGACCGGAGCGTACGACAAACGGATCTCGCTGTACTCTGCCGGCTGGTCGTATGGCGACTCCTGGCTCCGCACGGCGTACTCATGATCACGCAGGCGATCGGACTGCACTGAACGTGCGCGGTCGATCGCGCGCCGCTTCGCCATCTGCCGTAGCAGATTGTGCGGCGCCCGATCAGGATCCAGGCGGCGCGCTTGACGCCACACCTCGAGGTAGACCTCCTGAGTCACCTCCTGCGCGAGCGAGCGATCGCGTAGGACGGACGTGGTGATCCCGAGCACATCCCTGATCGTGAGGTCGTAGAGACGCGCTAAAGCGCGATGGTCGCCTTCCGCGACGCGCGAGATGAGAGCGCAGAGCTCAGCGGCGTCGTCGTCGGTCACCGCTGATCCGACCAGCGAATGAGCACGCCGTCATCGTGACAGAGCGACCTGCTCCGATTCCTCATCTTGGGCATGCGCGGTACCCCCACTCAGGGGACACCGACCAGGTCGGCACACGGTCCGGGAGCGGTCCCGCGCGAAGATCGTCTCCGGACGCCGGGGCGGCGCGCAAGTGGCACCGTTGCTCTCGAGCGCCGAAGGTACTCGCTGCGGCATCGCTTTCCTGACGTGAAAGCGACGCCGCAGCATGGTTGTTACCGCTGGTTCGTCGCTCCGGCGGGCCGCCGTCTGGCGTTGAGCCCGAGCAGCGTGTCGATGAGGACGAAGGCCGCGAGGCTGGCGCCGAGTAGCGGCAGGAACAGTCCGATTGCGGCGGCGACGAGCAGCACGGCGGCGGTGCCCCACCATGGGGCGCGACGAAGCGCGCCTCGCTCGGGTGCGTTTCCTACCCGCCGTTGCGGGTCGCGCGTGGGGCGGCGCTTCCACCACATCAGGTAGCCGAGCACGACCATCGTGGCGATGCCGGCTGCGGTGACGAACAGCAGCAGCTGGTTGGGCAGCCCGAACATCGAGCCCATGTGGGTGTCGATGCCCCAGCGGGAGAGCTTGGCGACGAGGCCGAAATCGGCGAAGTCGACCCGGTCGACGACCTGCATCGTGCTCCCGTCGATCGCGACGCCGTCGACCTCGGTCGGGAAGCTGCGCTGGATCTCCTGCACGACCCAGGCCGATCCCTGGTCCGCGGGCGGCCGGATCTCGACCAGTCCGGTGTTCACGTTGACCTCGCGGGCGACCGAGAGCACCGAGTCGTAGGCGGCCGGCGAGTAGCCCGCCGTCGACTCGACGGCGTCGCCGGTGGCCGCGCCGTGTCCGGCGTGTCCGGCGTGCTCGTCGGCCACCTCGCCGGTCCGGTCGCCGAGCGTCGTCCCCAGCGAGGGTGTGGTCCAGCCGACGGCGGAGCGGAGGGTCTCGAAGTTCCCGCCTCCGTACAGCGACCATGTGATGCCGGTGGTCGAGAGGAACAGTGCGCCGACCAGGAGCCAGATGCCGGTGGAGGCGTGCCAGGAGAACAGGCGCCTGTAGCCGGTGGTCCTCGGCGCGGGGCGCAGCAGGTCCTTCTTGACGCGGGCGCGGCGGATCCGAATGATCCACAGGCCCAGGCCTGCGAGGGCGACGACGCCGAGCCAGGAGGCGGCGAGCTCGCTGTAGTAGCGGCCGACGTCGCCGAGGTGGAGGGTGCGGTGTAGGTCGCTGACCCAGGTGCGCAGCGGCAGGGCGCCGCTGGTGCCGTAGGCGGTGAGGTCGCCGCGGACGTCGGCGGTGGCCGGGTCGATGAAGATTGCGCGGGTCTCGCTGGCGCCGAGGGAGGGGTCCGCGTACATCACCCGGGTGGTGTCGCCGGGGTTCGGGGCGGGGCGGACGGCGGCGATGCTCTGCCCGCCTCCCGAGTAGTCGTCGGCCGCGTCAATCTGGTCGGCCAGTGGGAGGTAGCTGTCGGCTTCGGGGGCGTGCAGCTCCTGGGCGTAGACGACCTGCTCGAGCTGGGGGGTGAGCGCGTAGAGCGCGCCGCTGCCGGCGGCGACGAGGATGAACGGTCCGACGAACAGGGCGGCGTAGAAGTGCAGTCGCAGCAGCAGCTGCCCGAACCACCCGCCCTTGCGCCGTTGTGGCGGGGGTGGGGTGTCGGCGGAGTCGCGGGGTTTCGTGGCGGTGGTGGTCATGGTGCTGGTCCTTCGATGCTCGAACGGGTGCTGGCGCGGGTCAGAGGAGGGTGTCGCCGATGTAGCCGCCCTCGGCGCAGCCCGGTGGGATCGCGAAGACGGCGGAGCCGATCGGCGTGGTCCACTCGTTGAGCAGGTCCAGCTCGTCCAGGCGCTTCTGGATCGGCACGAACTGCTTGGTGACGTCGGCCTGGTACGCGGCGAAGATCAGCCCGGAGTTGGAGATCTCCTCACCGGTCGGGGTGTCGTCGTAGTTGTAGGCGCGGCGGTGGAAGCGTTCGGCGGTGTTCTCCGAGCGGGCTCGTCTCATGTGCGAGAACTCCGGGATCACCGGGAAGCCGATGGCGGTCGTCGCCTCGAAGTCGGGCTCGTCGGTCTCCGCCGTCCCGGTGAGGGGTGCGCCGTTCGCGAGGGTCCGGCCGACGGACTGCTCGCGGCCGCTGCGGTCCAGGCGGTCCCACTTGTCCAGGTCCATCCGGATGCGGCGCAGCACCAGCCCGGTGCCGCCGGCGAGCCAGCCGTCGCGGACCCAGACGAGCTCGTCGAAGTCGACGTCCTCGGGCCGCGGGTTGACGGTCCCGTCGACCTGGCCGAACAGGTTCCGCATCGTGGTGCCGGCCTTCTCCGATCCGTGCGCGCGGCGGAACCCGGTCTGGGTCCAGCGGACGCTCGCGAAGGTGCGGGTGTTCTTCAGCAGCATCCGCAGCGCGTGCGCGATCGTGAATGCGTCGTCGGCGTGGAACTGCAGCAGCAGGTCCCCGTCGTTCCACTGCTCCTCGAGCCGGTCGATCCCGAACGCGGGCAGCGGTGCCAGCCAGGCCGGCTTCGCCTCCTCCCCCGCCGCGAGGGACACGAGCCGCGGCCCGAACCCGAAGGTCACCGTGAGGCGTGCGGGCACGACGCCGAGCTCGGGCTCGGAGTCGGCCAGCGCCGGCTGCCCCTGCGTAAGGCGGGCGGCGTCGTCAGACAGGATCCGCAGCATCCGCCGCAGCCCGTCCCGATCGGTGCTCTCACGCAGATCGAGGGCGACGAACGTCGCATGCGCCTGCGGCGTCGCGGCGATCCCCGCCTGATGCGCACCGTGGAAGGGGATCGTCTCGTCGCCGTTCAGCGCCGCGGCTGCGGCGGAGGGAGTGCCGCTGCGGCCGAGCAGCTGGTCGGCGCCGATCGCGCCGGCCGCGCCGATGCCGGCGACGGCCCCGCCGAGGAGGAGCCGTCGCCGGCTGACGGCGCTGCGTGGGCGCTCGTCAGCGTCGTGGTCGGGGTCGCGGTCCTTGCTCATCAGCCCTCGCCGCCCATGTCCATGTCCATGTCCATGTCGCCGCCCTCGTAGTTCTCGTTCGCGCCGGCGTAGTCGCGCGCGGGGACGGTGAACTCCGTCGTGGAGTCGTCCGAGAAGGTGAGAGTCACGGTGACCTCGTCGCCGGCGACGATCGGCTCGGTCAGGTCCATCAGCATGATGTGGTTTCCGCCCGGGGCCAGGTCGAGGCTGCCGCCGGCCGGGATCGTGAAGCCGTTCTCCTTCGCGCGCATCACCATCTCGCCCGACTCGTTCGCGACCGTCTCGTGCAGCTCGAGCTCGGAGGACGCGGCAGAGGTCGCGGAGACGACGGTCACGTCCTCGGTGCCGGTGTTCTCCAGCTCGCCGAATGCGGCGGACATGCCGGAGTCGGCGGCCTTCACCCAGCCGTCGGTGATGCTCACCTCCGATCCGGCGGGCGTGATTTCGGCGGTGGTGCCGGAGGCTCCGGCGCTGCAGCCGGTCAGGGCGAGCAGGGCCGCGGCCGAGAGGGCGGTGAGGGTGGTGAAGTGACGAGTGCGCATGCTGTGGCGCCTTCCTGTGAGGTGGTGCGGTGGGTGGAGGATGCCGGTCGTCACGACGACGGCCGGTCTCTGGTGGTGGTCGAGGGTCGCCCGCGTCGGCGGGTGAATGCGAGGAAGAGGGCGACGGCGAGCACGGCGCCGGCCAGGCCGATCAGAGCGGGCCGCAGGACGTCCGGCGCGGTCTGCGTCGAAACGGCCGCGACGACGGTCGGCGAGGCGGTCGGTGTCGGTTCCGCAAGGGCGGCGGACTGCGAGGACGCGCCGTCGCCCACGGTGAAGGGGACGATGCCGCTGATGGGGTGCCCGTCGGCGGAGACGACCCGCCACTTCAGGTCGTACGAGCCGCTAGGCAGCGCCGGCTCGAGCGGCGCCGTGACCCGGGAGTCAGCCAGCTCGACCGGCCCGGAGACGTGATCGATGCCGTCCATGTCGGTGACGAGGACGAGCGCGCCGATCGTGAGGACGTCCTCGGAGTACGTCAGCGTCACCTCCGCGGGCGAGTTCGTGAAGTGCTCGCCGGAGCCGGGAGTGCTGCTGATCAGCTGATCGTGCGCCTGAGCCGGCCCGGCGGTCCCGAGCAGAACGCCGGCCAGGGCGAGGGTCGCCAGCGCGGCGGGCAGCCGTCGCGGGTGTCGAGAGGTCATCGGTCGGTCTCCTTCGTGGTCGTCAGATGGGGAGTGCTTCGGCTGTAGAGCCGGTTCACGTGGTCGTCGTAGGCGCCGCGCTTGGCGTCGCCGTCGCGGTCGGCGCGCCGGTTGTAGAACTTCGCGAGCTGTCGCTCCGAGCACTCCAACTGCGCGATCAGTACCGTCGGGGTCACGCCCGAACAGACCGATCTCCCGTCGAAGCCCTGATCAGTGCGCAGCTCACCCAGAGCACTCAGCCGGATATCGAGCGAGAACGAGCCACTGGATGGTGGGCCTAGTACCGGCGTCGCCGAGGTATCGCGAGCTGGAAAGGCGGAAAGAGATTGCCGTAGACCAACGTCGATGGATGCGCCTCGGTCGGGCTTCATTCAGAAGCGCCCACGGGAACACCCGCAGACCGCCGCCGCGCCTACAGAAGCGCCGGGCCGGATTGACCCGGCTAGGAGGGATCGTCAAGACGCTGACCCGCAGGGACGCTGTTGGTCACCTCATTGGTGATCGAGAGAGGCACGTCAGGATGCGATGGGACGTGCGGAGAAGTTCGCGCTGCGGCTCGCGTCGATGATCAGGAAGCGAGCAGGGAAGGTGGGCCGCGACGCAGCGCAGCCTGGGGGAAGACTCCCGAAGCGAGAGGGAGGACATCGCGCAGCACGAACGAGGAACGTCGGGCGGGCAGAGGAGCTTCCGCCGGAGTCGGCAGAACTCGCACCAAACGAGCAACGACGTGACTCGTCATCGCCGCGACCCGAAGAAGGAGCGACTCGCCTCGGTGAAGCGCCGCAGTCGTTGCGATCGCGGCGACGACGTGCGCTGCCCACATCGAGGACCCGGGCATGCCGCTGTGAGTCATCGCTGCGCTGACATCGACCACCGCACCGTGATGCGCGTGCACCATCGGCGCATCAACCGGGCCGCTGAAGGTCCCGATCGTGAACAGCGTGTGGAACAGGAACTGGCTCACCGCGACCGAGACCGCCACGCGAACCAGGGAAAGCCTGCGCCCGGCAAGAGCCACGCACACCAGCACCGACAGCACGAGCGGTACTGCGAGACCCAGCGGCCCCGGAGTCTGTCCGCCACCGGCGACGTGCGAGAACAAGGCGATGATCGTCGCAACCGTCGCAGCAACGACACCCCTGAGGGTGCGCAGCGAACGGGACGACGACACCCCACAAGTGTCGCAGAACCAGATTCTCCGTCAACGATCATCGACGGGACGCATCAGTGATGCGCGCGCTAGATCGTACCCATCTGGGCTGTCGCAATCTTCGCCGTGGCGTCCTGTGCGGCCGTTTCCCTCACGGACGTTGCAGCGCGTGATGCGGCGACCCCTGGAAGGGAACTCCTGCACGGCACGGAGCGCGACTCCGAGACGAGGCCGAACCAGATGGCGCGGACTACTGGACCTGTACGACGATTCAGTCATCTTCAGGACGGTCTGCGCAACGACGACAGCACGAGCGTGAGTGACGCGGGAGGTGTGTTGACGAGAGCGGATCAGTTGCTGCCGCGGACGATGCAACCGTTGTCGTCGTCGTCCGGCATCCCGGTTGCTGAGATCGGTGAGTAGTTTCCCGGTTCGGAGGGGGCGGCGTAGATCATGGTCCCTGTCTAGTTGTTCAGCTGGCGGGAGAGCGCGATGCTCACAGAACGCAAATGAGGTCGTCGTTCTGTCTCACCGCCGGGTCGCCCAATGTGCGCGGCGACTACTCAAGTCAAGGGTGGTCACGGCTTGGTGTGCGGCGCTCCAGACCATCTCGTGTTCGAGCGGGCTGAAGTGGCCGTTCCTGAGGCGGTCATCAGCGCGTCGGAGGGCTGCTGCGACAGCGGCGAGGCTGTCGAAGTCATCCGTGTCACCGGTGCCGGAGACCAGGAGTGATGCGGTCACGGTCACGCGCGCCGATCCCTGCCGAGTCCGAGCGGTCCGCTGCGCGAGCAGGACAACGCCTGCGATGTAGAGAGCGGCGGCCGTGATCGCGAGAGGGATGGCGTCAGCGCCGAGGAGTGCAAGTACCGCGAATCCGCCGAGCAAGGCGAGGCCGAGCACAGGTAGGGCCTCCGCGAGGCGCAGGAGCCGGCGCTCGTCGGCGGGAGTGCCTGGCGGGTAGACGACGAGGGTGCTGCTCGCGCTGCCGTAGCGGCTCACGGTCGTCGTCAGGTGTCCCCAACTGTCACCACGGTCAAGGAGACGATGCATGAGACGCGTGCCGGCGCGCGGCGCGAGAGTTGCGGTCATCTCCTCATCGTCGGACGAGAGCAGGCGCTCTGCCGGATCCTCGCAGAACCCATGCGCACCGAGGCGCACTCCCTACGAAAGCCCTACAGCGGGAAGCTCTCCCAGGGTCCCGCGGCGATCACTGACCGGTCATGGCTGCTCACCGTTCGCGGTCGCTTCGATCCACTCCGTCGCCTCGTCTGGAAGCAGGAGGCCTTCGTCCGGTGAGTCGGCGGGCAGCGTCTCAAAGGCCCCGCCGGCCGCTGCTTGGATCTCGTCGATGATGGCCGGGGGGACCACGTCTCCGTTGTTCTCGATCAACCACTGCTGTGCGGCGCCGCTGAGTCGCGGCCACCAGGCTTCGATGTCCATGACACTCACCGTCCTCCTCTGCGGCGGCGCTGTCGAGGGTGATCAAGCCTCGGCCGTCGGGAACCCGTCAGGGTTCGGGGTGGGCGGCGCCCGGGTTCCGTGAGGAGCAGTGGAGGCCGGTGGCGATCGGTTTATAACGGGAGAACGCCCTCGTGAAAGGTCCCGTCCCATGTCTCTTCTCCACACCGTCAGCGCACTCGTGCTCTCGAACCGGGTCGCGTCAGCGGCGGGGAGGGAGGCGTGGCCGGCGCATACCGTGCACGGTCCGCGAGATGTCGAAGTGGCTGGGTTGTCGATGATGGCGATGGCGGCGGAGGCGGGGACACCGTGCGTGCGGAATGCCGCTGCGGTGGTCCCCGGTTCGAATGGGCTGCTGTCAGCGCGTCGATTCGCGTCGGTCGTCGTGACCCGTGTCGTGGCGGTCGAGCGTGCGGAAGAGGGGCGTCTCGCTCAGGTGTGGGTGGATGCCGAACTGCAGCGGTGCCGGGTGGTCCCGGGCGCGATGAGGTTGGTGGGGCGCCCGACGGGTTTGCGTCGGCAGTCGATGCGGATCCGCCCGGATGCCCATTCGGCGTCGGGGCCGACGATCGAGCTCCTCCCGACAGACCTCCGCGAGGGGGACGTGCTAGTCGTTCCCTGTCTCGGCACGACGGCGCTACGGGACGTCTGGCGGAGCGCGCGCGACACGGGGCGCCTCTCCGCAGATCGTGGCGGAGTCTCCTGGGGCGACTGAGCGCGAAAGCGGCGCGTCACGAGGAGAAGGGGTCGGCGCTCAGAGCGCCGGCCCCTTCTCGAGTTGAGCAGACGCTTTACTCGAGCGCACCGAGCCAGGCGGGCCGGCCATCCTCGGGGACCGGCGCGGCCGGTGCGAGCGTGGCGTGCGGTACAGGGCGCAGGTGACGCAGGGCGACGGCGTCCGCGCACGGCACGGCGAGCAGGTCTCCCGCGCGGATGTCGTCGGGGAGGAGTGCCGATCCGGCAGCAGAGCAGGGGGTAGCCGTGGCACAGCCGGTGTCGGCGAGGACGATCACCGGTCGTGAGTGAGCGCAGGACGCTCGCCCGATCAGCCGCATCTCCGGCCACACCGCCGGGACTGCGTCAAGACACGCGTCGATGAAGAGCTCGCGCTCGCCAGCGGCGCCCTGACGGACCTTCGTCACGGTGACGACGATGGCTGTCGCCTGCCGGTCCGGCGCGGGCCGGCCGCCGGAGCCAGGGATGACGCCGGCCGCGATGTGCACGCAGGGGGTACCACAGACCTCGACGAGGCGGACGAGGGAGACGCCCGCGACGATCACATCAGTCGTGGTGGTGCGCGTGAGCTCCGGCCAGACGTTCACGTTCAAGGGATCCGGGAGGCTGCGACGCAGGCTCGGCAGTAGCGCGGTGAGCGTCACGACCGGACACTTCCCTCGCGTGCCGAACAGGGTTGAAGCGGGTCCGCAGTGGCGGAGGATGTGGAGTTCATGCGTACCGGTCTACGCGGATTCCGAGCGTGCCGGTGAAGTCCTGACGCAACCCGAACACGAAACCGTCGAATCATCACGCCTCACCAACAGCCGGCTCGGACCGGGCGGGAGTCGGCGTTGTTAGGACGCCGTCAGGTTCTGCCAGGAACGTGTATGGGATGCGTTAGGGCCGCGAAACCGCTGTGAGAACAGGTGTCTACTCAGGGCTCGTGCCAGCTCTGGCAGACGCTCACGCATCCGTGAGTGTCATCCGCCTCCGGATGGAGTACTTCGTGCTTGACCTTGTCTACGTGATCGGCATCCTCGCCGTCTTCGCGCTCGTCGGCGTCATCGCCAAGGGAGTCGAGAAGCTCGCGCCCACGCCGCGCACTTCCGGCCCTCGCGCGGCGATCAGCGAGGACGTGAAGTGATCGTTTTCGACTTCCTCGCCGCGATCCTCGCGATCGCCGCGATCGGCTACCTCGGCTTCGCGCTCGTGAAACCGGAGCGTTTCTGATGGATACCTTCCTCTCGATCCTGCAGGTCGCCTCCGCCGCCCTGATCCTCGTCCTCCTGTACCGCCCGCTCGGTGACTACATGGCGCACGTCTACTCCTCCAAGAAGGACCTCGCGATCGAGCGCGGCTTCTACCGCCTCATCGGCGTCGACTCGCGCGCCGAGCAGAGCTGGCAGGCCTACCTGCGCGGCGTGCTCGCTTTCTCGCTCATCGGCGTCCTCTTCGTCTACGCGATCCAGCGCGCGCAAGCGGTCCTCCCCTACTCGCTCGGATTCCCCGCGATCCCCGAGGGCCTCTCGTTCAACACCGCGGTCTCGTTCGTCACCAACACCAACTGGCAGTCGTACTCGCCCGACACGACCATGGGCTACAGCGTTCAGCTCATCGGTCTGGCCGTGCAGAACTTCGTCTCCGCCGGCGTCGGCATCGCCATCGCGATCGCGCTGGTGCGCGGGTTCGCGCGCCGCAACAGCGAGTCGATCGGCAACTTCTGGGTCGACCTCACCCGGGGCACTCTGCGCCTCCTCCTGCCGATGGCTGTCGTGAGCGCGATCCTCCTCCTGGCCGGCGGCGTCATCCAGAACTTCGCTGGATTCACCGACGTCACGACCCTGACCGACGGAACGCAGAGCATCCCCGGCGGGCCGGTCGCGTCGCAAGAGGCGATCAAGATACTCGGCACCAACGGCGGCGGCTTCTTCAACGCCAACTCGTCGCACCCGTTCGAGAACCCCACGGCGTGGACCAGCCTGCTGCAGGTGATCCTGATGCTGGCGATCCCGTTCTCCCTCCCCCGCACCTTCGGGCGGATGGTCGGCAACGCGAAGCAGGGCTACGCGATCCTCGCCGCCATGGCCACGATCTTCCTCGTGTCCCTCACCGCCCTCACCTTGCTCGAGCTCGCCGGGAACGGCGGCGCCCCGCAGGCCGCCGGCGGTGCAATGGAGGGTAAGGAGACGCGGTTCGGTATCGCCGGCTCGACGCTGTTCGGGGCGACCAGCACGCTGACCTCGACCGGTGCCGTCAACTCGATGCACGACTCCTACACGGCCCTCGGCGGGATGCTGCCGATGCTGAACATGATGCTCGGCGAGGTCGCCCCCGGCGGCGTCGGCTCGGGTCTCTACGGGATGCTCGTCCTCGCGATCCTCGCGGTGTTCATCGGCGGCCTGCTCGTGGGCCGGACCCCCGAGTACCTGGGGAAGAAGCTCGGCCCGTACGAGATCAAGCTCGCGAGCATCTACATCCTGATCACCCCGACCCTGGTGCTGGCCGGCACGGCGCTGAGCTTCGCGATCCCCGCGGTGCGCGCCGACGTCGAGAGCACCTCGATCTGGAACCCGGGGCTGCACGGCCTCTCGGAGGTGCTCTACGCCTTCACCTCGGCCTCGAACAACAACGGCTCGGCCTTCGCCGGCCTCACCGCGAACACGCCCTGGTTCAACACGGCGCTCGGCGTCGCGATGCTGCTCGGCCGGTTCCTGCCGATCGTGATGGTGCTGGCGCTGGCCGGTTCGCTCGCGAAGCAGGGCTCGACTCCGTCGACCGCGGGCACGTTGCCCACTCACCGGCCGCAGTTCGTCGGCTTGCTCGTGGGCGTCACCGTGATCGTCACCGCACTCACCTACTTCCCCGTGCTCGCACTCGGACCCCTCGCAGAAGGACTCCAGTAACGCCATGACCACGACTCTCGACAAACCCGCCCCTTCCCCCGACCGCGAGAAGTCGCCGAAGCGCGGCGCGTCCGCGTTCAGCCTCGAGCAGATCCTCGCCGCGCTCCCCGGAGCGTTCCGCAAGCTCGACCCGCGCCTGATGGTGCGCAACCCCGTCATGTTCCTCGTCGAGGTCGGCGCCGCGCTCACCACGGTCCTCGCGATCGCCGAGCCGTTCCTGGGCGGAGCGCAGGAGTCCGGCGGCGCCCCCGTGCCTGTCTCCTTCACCTGGGGCATCGCGCTCTGGCTCTGGGCGACCGTCGTCTTCGCGAACCTCGCGGAGTCGGTCGCCGAGGGCCGCGGCAAGGCGCAGGCCGACAGCCTGCGGCAGACCCGCACGAGTACCATGGCGCGCCGCCTGGCCGAGTACCGCGCCGGAGACGGCGCTGCCACTCACGGCCAGGTGCGCGAGGTGTCCTCCGCCGATCTGCAGCTGGGCGATCACGTGGTCGTCGAGGCCGGCGACCTGATCCCCGGCGACGGCGACATCGTCTGGGGCATCGCCTCCGTCGATGAGTCGGCGATCACCGGAGAGTCCGCGCCGGTCGTGCGCGAGTCGGGCGGCGACCGCAGCGCCGTCACCGGCGGCACCCGCGTGCTCTCCGACCGGATCGTCGTGCGCATCACCTCGAAGCCGGGCGAGACCTTCGTCGACCGGATGATCGGGCTGGTCGAGGGCGCCTCGCGGCAGAAGACGCCGAACGAGATCGCGCTGAACATCCTGCTCGCGAGCCTGTCCATCGTGTTCCTCGTCGTCACACTTACGCTGAACCCGATCGCGTCCTACGCCGCCGCTCCCGTGAGCGTCCCGGTGCTCGTCGCTCTGCTGGTCTGCCTCATCCCGACCACCATCGGCGCGCTGCTCTCCGCGATCGGCATCGCCGGCATGGACCGGCTCGTGCAGCGCAACGTGCTCGCCATGTCCGGCCGTGCCGTCGAAGCGGCGGGCGACGTCACCACGCTGCTGCTCGACAAAACCGGCACGATCACCTACGGCAACCGGCGCGCCACCGAGTTCGTGCCCGTCGACAGCGCTGACGAGGCCGAGCTGATCCGCGCCGCCGCGTCCTCCTCCCTCAGCGATCCCACTCCCGAGGGCAAGTCGATCGTCGACCTCGCCGCGACGAAGGGGGTCCACCAGGACGCTCTCGCGAGCGAGGTCCTCTCGGCCGAGATCGTCCCCTTCACCGCCCAGACGCGCATGAGCGGGCTCGACTTCACCGACGGCTCCATGATCCGCAAGGGCGCCGGCTCAGCGGTCACCGCCTGGCTCGAGAGCGACGCTCGTCTCGCGAGCACCGTGGTCGCCGAGCTCGACGAGCAAGTCCACCGCATCTCCGAGAGCGGAGGCACGCCGCTGGTCGTCGCCGTCAAGGACGCCCGCGGCGTCGGCCGGATCCTCGGCGTCGTCCACCTCAAGGACGTCGTCAAGGAGGGGCTCAAGGAGCGCTTCGCGGACCTGCGCGCGATGGGTATCCGCACCGTCATGATCACCGGCGACAACCCCCTCACCGCGAAGGCCATCGCGGCGGAGGCCGGCGTCGACGATTACCTCGCCGAGGCCACGCCCGAGCAGAAGCTCGCCTACATCCGCAAGGAGCAGGAGGGCGGCAACCTCGTCGCGATGACGGGTGACGGCACGAACGACGCTCCGGCTCTCGCGCAGGCCGACGTGGGTGTGGCGATGAACACGGGCACGTCGGCGGCGAAGGAGGCCGGCAACATGGTCGACCTCGACTCCGACCCGACCAAGCTCATCGACATCGTGCGGATCGGCAAGCAGCTCCTGATCACCCGCGGAGCGCTCACCACGTTCTCGATCGCCAACGACATCGCCAAGTACTTCGCGATCATCCCCGCGATGTTCGCCGGCGTGTTCCCAGGACTCGCCGTGCTGAACGTGATGCAGCTGCACTCGCCCGCCTCAGCGATCCTCTCAGCGATCATCTTCAACGCGATCATCATCATCGTCCTGATCCCGCTGGCCCTGCGCGGCGTCGCCTACCGCGCGCTCAGCGCCTCCAAGGTCCTCAGCCGCAACCTCCTCGTCTACGGGCTCGGCGGCGTGATCGCGCCGTTCATCGGGATCAAGCTGATCGACCTCGTCGTCTCCCTCATCCCCGGCTTCTAGCCGATCACGTTCTCGACATTCGTCAGCAGAAAGCAGTCCCCGTCATGAATCCCACCCGCGCCGGGCTCCGGCAGTACGCAGTCGCCCTCCGGGCCATGCTCGTGCTCACCGTCGCCCTCGGCATCCTCTACCCCCTCGCGATCACCGCCGTGGGCCAGGTCGCCTTCGCCGGCCAGGCGAACGGTTCCACCCTCTCCGTGAACGGCGAGACCGTCGGCTCGAGCCTCATCGGCCAGTCCTTCACGGACGCCGACGGCAATCCGCTGCCCGAGTGGTTCCAGTCCCGGCCCTCCGCCGCGGGCGACGGCTACGACGCGAGCGCCTCCAGCGGCTCCAACCTCGGCCCGGAGAACGAGGACCTCGTCGCGTCGATCGAGGAACGTCGCGCCGCGATCGCGGAGTTCAACGGAGTCGACCCGACCGAGGTCCCCGCCGACGCCCTCACCGCCTCCGCTTCGGGCTTGGACCCGCATATCAGCCCGGCCTACGCCGAGCTGCAGGTCGCCCGCGTCGCCGAGGCTCGTGGGCTCTCCGAGGAGAGCGTGCGCTCCCTCGTCGCCGAGCACACGCAGGGACGTGACCTGGGGTTCCTGGGCGAGGAGACCGTCAACGTGCTGGAACTGAACATCGCGCTCGCTGCGTCGGCGAGCTGAGGCGACGATGAAGACGGGGCGGCTCCGAGTGCTGCTGGGCGCCGCCCCGGGCGTCGGCAAGACCTACGAGATGCTCGAGGAGGGACGGCGCCTGCGCAGCGAGGGCCGCGACGTCGTCGTCGCCTTCGTCGAGACCCACGGCCGCGCGGCGACCGCCGCGATGGTGACGGGCCTCGAGGTGGTCCCCCGGACCGCGTTCGAGCACCGCGGGGTGCAGCTGGCGGAGATGGACCTCGACGCCGTCCTCACCCGCCGCCCGGATATCGCGCTCGTCGACGAGCTCGCGCACACGAACGCGCCAGGCTCCGCCCACGACAAGCGCTGGCAGGACGTCCAGACGCTGCTGGACGCCGGGATCGACGTCGTCTCCACGGTCAACATCCAGCACATCGAGTCGCTCAACGACGTCGTCCAGCAGATCACCGGAGTCCCGCAACGCGAGACGATCCCCGACGCGATCCTCCGCAGCGCCGACCAGATCGAAGTCGTCGACCTCGCCCCCCAGGCGCTGCGCGACCGGCTCGCAGCGGGCCGCGTCTATCCCTCTGAGCGCATCGATGCCGCTCTCTCGAACTACTTCCGGCTCGGCAACCTCACCGCACTGCGCGAACTCGCCCTGCTGTGGCTCGCCGACGAGGTCGACTCCGCGCTGAAGAACTACCGCATCGAGCACGGCATCGACAGCAAGTGGGAAGCACGCGAACGGGTCGTCGTCACCCTCACCGGCGGCCCGGAAGGCGAGACCCTGCTGCGTCGAGGAGCCCGTATCGCTGCTCGATCGGCGGGTGGCGAGCTGCTCGCCGTGCACGTCACCAGCCAGGACGGCCTCCGCGCGGCGCGCCCGGAGGTGCTCGCTGAGCAGCGTGCCCTCGTCGACACCCTCGGCGGCAGCTACCACCAGGTCGTCGGCGAGGACGTCCCCACTGCCCTGGTCGAGTTCGCCCGGTCCGTCAACGCGACCCAGCTCGTCATCGGCGTCAGCCGTCGCAGCCGGCTCGCCGCGGCGCTGACCGGCCCCGGGATCGGGGCGACCGTCATCCGGGAATCGGGGAAGATCGACGTCCACATCGTCAATCACGCCTCCGCCGGCCGATCGCCGACCCTGCCCCGGCTCGGCGGCGCTCTGACCGTGAAACGTCGCATCCTCGGTCTCGCGCTCGCCCTCGTCGGCGGGCCGCTGCTGACCTGGCTGCTCGCCTCCTTCCGCAGCGACGAGTCGATCACCAGCGACGTCCTCGCCTACCAGGTCCTCGTCGTCCTCGTCGCCCTCGTCGGCGGTATCGGACCGGCGCTCTTCGCCGCCGTGCTGTCCGGGCTCACCCTCGACTTCTTCTTCGTCGACCCGCTCTACACCGTCACCGTCGACGAACCTCTGCACGCGCTCGCTCTCCTCCTCTACATCGCCAATGCCGTTCTCGTCAGCGCCGTCGTCGATCGAGCCGCACGACGGGCGCGCTCCGCCAAACGTGCGAGCGCCGAGGCCGAGCTGCTCGCCACGATCGCCGGAGGCGTCATCCGCGGCCAAGGGGCACTGCAGGCCATCCTCGAGCGCGCCCGCGAGGCGTTCGGGCTCACCGGAGTCCGCCTGATGCGCGACTCCGAGCTCCTGGGGTCGGACGGCGAACCCGGAGGCGACCACGAGACCATCCCCGTCGGCACCACCGCCGCCCTCGAGCTGCACGGGCGAACCGTCGGCGCCGGAGAACGACGCCTGCTGTCCGTCGTCGCCGCGCAGCTCGACGCCGCGCTGGAGCACGAGGACCTCAGCGAGACCGCCAGCGAGCTCGCTCCCCTCGCCGAGACCGACCGAGTGCGCAGTGCCCTGCTCTCCGCCGTCAGCCACGATCTGCGCCGGCCCCTCGCCGCCGCGACCGCCGCGATCAGCGGACTGCGCTCCACCGACATCACGTGGAGCACCGCGGACCGGGAGGAGCTCCTCGCCACAGCCGACGAGAGCCTCACCACCCTCGCGGACCTGGTCACCAACCTCCTCGACGTCACCCGACTCCAAGCCGGTGTGCTCGCCGTGTCGCTCGCGCCCGTCGATGCCTCTGACGTCGTCCTCCCCGCGATCGACGAACTCGATCTCGGACCGGCGGACCTCGACCTCGACCTCGATCTGGACCTGCCGCCGGCTCTCGCCGACGCCGGGCTGCTACAGCGGGTGGTCGTCAATCTCCTCGCCAACGCCACCCGCCACTCCCCGCCGGACACGCGCGTGCGGATCTCGACCAGCGGCTTCGGGAACACGCTCCAGATCCGGGTCACCGACCACGGACCGGGAATCGCTCCGGAGCGCCGCGCCGACGTGTTCGTCCCGTTCCAGCGCCTCGGCGACACCGACAACACCACCGGCCTGGGCCTGGGCCTCGCCCTCTCCAAGGGATTCACCGAGGGGATGGGCGGCACGCTGGACACCGAGGACACACCCGGCGGAGGACTGACGATGGTCATCACTCTCCCCCTCGCCCCGACCACGCCTCACCAGGAGACCTCCCGATGAAGATCCTCATCGCCGACGACGACGCGCAGCTGCTCCGTGCCCTCCGCATCACCCTCAGCGCCCGCGGCTACGACGTCATCACCGCCGAGAACGGCACCGCCGCCATCAACCTCGCCGTCGAGCACCACCCCGACCTGTACATGCTCGACCTGGGCATGCCCGAACTCGACGGCATCGACGTGATCCACGGCCTGCGCGGCTGGAGCACCGCCCCGATCCTCGTCGTCTCCGGCCGCACCGGCGCCGCCGACAAGGTCGACGCCCTCGACGCCGGAGCCGACGACTACGTCACGAAGCCCTTCTCCATGGAGGAGCTGCTCGCCCGCATCCGCGCCCTCACCCGGCGACTGAACACCCTGGAGACCGACTCGCTCGTCGTCGTCGGCGACCACGTCGTCGACCTCACCGCCAAGGTCGTCACCCGGCGCACTCCCGACAGCACCGTCGCGGTCCGACTCACCCCCACCGAATGGCAGGTCCTCGAGCTGCTGATCCGCAACCCTGGCAAGCTCGTCACCCGCCAGACCCTGTTGCACGATATCTGGGGCCCCAGCCACACCACCGACACCGGCTACCTCCGGCTCTACATCGCCCAACTGCGCAAGAAGCTCGAGCCCGAGCCCTCCCACCCCCGCTTCCTGCTCACCGAATCAGGGATGGGCTACCGCTTCGTCCCCGGCGACCCCGTCGCGCCCGTGACCGGCGCGGCACCGGAGCAATGAGCGCACACCTCTCAGCCAAAGTCGATCTCACCGGGGACGCAGACACCCTTCTCCTCGCCCTCGGCACTGCGCTCAATCGAAGTCCACACCCCCTCAAGCCCGCCTGCGTCTGGGCCCTTCGCACCACCAGAATCCGCCCGCACGCGCTGCGACCTACCTGGCCGTCGGGTGCTACTGTCGCCGATCTACCCGTCGCGAGTACCGTCCTCGTACTCCTGGACGGCGCTGGAAATTGGTGCCCCGCCGATCGGCGAGCCCTCGATCGGCTCTGCAACCGCATCGAGGAACACGCCCGCACCGGCGCCGCCACCGACACCTCCGTCATCGGCATCGGCTCACCCCGCTTTGACTCCGCGGACATCGCCGCCGCCGTCCTCGCCTATCTCGAACACCCCGTGCGTCTCAGTGGATCCATCACCCTAGATGCGGGCGACATCAGCCCAGACGGGATCCGCGCAGCCGTTCTCGCCGAGATGTTCTGACCCTTAAAGCTCAGACAAGTACCGAGGTGTTCACACACGAGCTCTCGTCCGAGGAGCGTCGCCTCCTAGATTCCCACCCCGGTGCGCGAGCCGAACCGGTGAAAGGACACCGAGCATGGCCGAGCTGGTCCTCGACGCTCTCTCCTTCGTCACCATCCCTTTCGGCGCGGCAAGCCTTCTCTCGGCCCTCCTCGCCCTCACGATCGACGGCCGCTGGATCCAGACGACCGCTTCCATCAAGGAAGGCCCTCCGCGCGCGCTGCACTGGATCACCGAGGACGGCATCACCCACACCCGACCACTCGCACCCGGCGACCCCCTAATGGGGGTCGACATCGATCAGCAGCCCCTGTACTACCGCAAGGACGACCCCCAGCAAATCCGACTGCACCAACGCAGCGAACCATTTCGAGCACTCCTACTCACAGCAATGCTGCTACTCGCGGTCGGCACGATCTGCGCCACGCTCTCCTTGGCACTCACCCTCCTGCACTGACCGCCCCGCTTTGTCCGGGCCGCAGGGTCGGTGAAGCGGAACCAGCGGGCGCCACAGCTGGGACGTTGTAACCGATTCGGTCACGAAAGATCGCCCAGATCACATTGATCCGGCGTCGGGCGAGAGCGATCAGCGCCCGCTTGTGCGACTTCCCCTCGTGGCGTTTTCGTTCGTAGAACGAGCGCGAGACCGGGCAGTTCCTCGACGCGATGAACGCTGCCTGGAGGCAGGCGTTCAACAGCCGCCGGTCGTAGCGCCGTGGCCGGTGGTGGTTGCCGAAGATCTTCCCGGAATCGCGCGGCACGGGAGCGAGGCCCGCGAAGCTAGCGAGCCGGTCGGGCGTCTCGAACGCGGCGAGGTCAGTGCCGGTCGCGGCGAGGAAATCCGCGGCGAGCCTGCGCCCGAACCCCGGAATCGAAACCAGCAGATCCGCGGACCTGCTGTCCTGCAGAACGGCTTCGATCTCGGCATCGAGTTCGGCGACCTCGTCTCGGATGCGGAGCAGATCACGCGCGGAGCGGCTCACCAGCCGAGCCGCCGCCCCCTCCCCCACGACGACGGACGTCTGCTCGCGAGCAGCGTCGACCGCTGTCTTGGCCACGGCCGCGGACTTCCAACAGCCCTGCCCTTTCAACCATGACGCCAGACGGCTCTCGCCCATTCGCCTGATGGCGGAGGGCGTCGCGTATCGGGTGAACAGCACCAGAGGTCCTCTGGTCGTTGCGTAGTTAAAAGCTCCTTCGAGCGAGGGGAAGTAGTGGACGAGGATGGCGCGCAGTCGGTTCACGGCGCGGGTGCGGTCGTGCACCAGGTCTTCTCGGCGCGCCGAGAGCAGGCGGAGCTCCGCGGTGACCTCGTCGGCCTGCCGCATCAGCGTCATGTCTCGCCGGGTCCGTGCCTGGTCGGCGATGATCACCGCGTCCTTCGCGTCCGTCCTCGCCTCACCCCGGTAGGCGCCCGAGGCGTGGTGCACGACTCGGCCCGAGATGTAGAAGAGCGGCTACGCGTGCGAGCTGAGCAGCGTTTGCAGCAGCCCTGTCCCGCCGTGGTTGAGGTCCGTCGCCCAGGCGACGTCGGTGCCGCCCGGCAGGGAGGCGACGTCGCCCGTCAGGGTCAGGATCGCCGATTCCCGATTCTTGAAGCGTTGTGAGAGCAGCTTGGTTCCGTTGCCGTCGATGACGACGCAGTGGTGTTCGGTCTTGCCGGCGTCGATACCGGCCCAGAGGTGGGGCACGCAGGGTCCTTCCGTTGAGGGGTGCGGTGCGCCGTGAACGGCCTTGCCGGCATGTCCTTACGGGGCGATCTGGTCGCGTTTCTCAATGAGCGGTCCTGCCGTTGCGGGGTCCCGGGCGGCTAATCCCGGCATGCCGTCAAGCGGCTGAAGGCGGTCAGCCATACCCGGGATCCCTGGCGCGTTCCGGAGCCTACAACTGCCCCGAATCCACGGAAATAACGGTAAGGAGTGCGGTGGCCATCGGGATCACCAGCGCGAAACCTGACGCCGGAAGCGCCGAGCCGGTCGCGTACTCCGAGCCGAGCTGGACGGACACCAGCGCGCTCATCATCGGCGGATACGAGACACCTTCCCCTGAAATGATCGCGACCACTCCCCCGCTCTTCGAACAGTGACGACGGCACCTGCCGACGATCGGGCTCGCTGCGAGACTGGGTCATTCTCGTGACGTGGGAGCAATGGTCGTTCTCGCTCGGAGCGATCCCCTTATCGCTCATCGTTGTCTTTAACGTGCTGCGGAGATTCGGCTGCACGAACCCCGGGAGCGACCGCCGGTCGCCGGGTCCGTGAGCGAAGCTGCCGCGGCGTGTCCTACTGTCACCACATGAGCGAGTCGTCCAAGCCCTCGATCCGGCGGAGGATCGCTCGTCTGCTTCGGCTCGGATTCGTGGACGTCGAAGCCGGGATGGTGAGCGGAGCAGTCTTCGGGGTGGTGTTCGGCGCGGTCTTCGTCGTTGTCGGCATCGTCACGCAGGAGCGCTGGACTATCCCGTTCGGCATCGGGCTGGCGATCGTGTCGCTCGCGGTCCTGGTCGACTGGCGTCGCGAGCGGGAGGAGTAGCACTCACCTTCGCCGACCCTCGCGAAGCGGTGCAGGATGTTCCGGTGAGCGTTGGACAGTCTCCTCGGCCGGATCACGCGATCCCCCTGATTTTCGCCGCGCTCTTCACCGCTTTCGCCGCCGCTCTCGGATTGATGTCCTCGCTCTCCATGTGGGATCCGGGAGAGGCGTGTCGGGTCCGCGGCAGCGACTCCAGCCCCGAGAGCTTCCTGTGGAATCCGCTGTGCGCGGATGGTTCGGCGGTCCAGCCGATGTGGATGACGGTGGCGGGCGCTGCTGCACTGATCGGTGCCGGCGTCTGCATCGTCCTCGCGATCGTCTTTCGAGTGCTCAACCACGAGCGGGAGGTCCCGCAGCCGGTCGTTTCGCACTGGGAGTGAACCGTCGAGGGTGGATTCGCCGGATGATGACGACTCGGACCTCCCGTTCGACTCTCGTCCTGCTGCTCGCTGTTCCGGTGCTCGCACTCGTCGGTTGCGCCGGTTCGACGGCGGTGGCTCCGGCATCGGCTGCCGCGCCTCCGTCGATCGCGACCGGCACCCCGAAGTCGACCGCCTCCGCTGCTCCGACGCCGACCGCGACCGTCGATGCGGCAGCGGCCGGTCCGGTGTGGCCGGCGGACCCGTGCCAGGACACGCAGCTCACGGCCACGGTGGAGGACCGGCCCGAGCTCTCCGGGGCGGGCAAGGAAGGGTTCGCGATCGTGCTCACGAACGCCTTGGATCAGGCGTGCTCGTACTTCGGCTGGCCGGGCGTTCTGATGCTCGGCGCCGATGACACGCAACTCACCAGTGCCGGCACGTCAGGAGCGGAAGCCTTCCCGGGGGCTCTCGCTCCGGGCGAGTCAGTGCAGGCTGAGGGCCGGCTCTCGGCCGTCGGCCCGTACGACTGCACGCCGACGACCGCCACGACTGTCCGGGTGCTCGTCACCTCGGACGGCGCCGGCCCGGGAATCGACACTCCGTCCGATCTCCGGGTCTGTGCCGGCGATGGTCGGAGTGACTTCACGACCGGGCCGCTCACGCCGGCGTCCTGACTCTTCCCGACTGCGTTACGGGCAGGAGAACCAGTCACTCTCTACACTCGGGGCAACGGCAGGGAGGGGCCCGATGACGACTGCGCCCGATCCTGCCTCGGCGATCGCCCACGCAGGCCTGGCGGGCATCGCGGTCGGGGCCCTCGCCTTCGCCGGATCGCTCCTCGCCGTACCGCTGCTGTACGCCGGGTACGCCGGCCTGGCCGCATTCGCACTCCTGCCGCTCGTCGCCACTGCGCTCCTGCTGATCGTGTCCCGGATCGTCACGGGTCGCCTCCATACCGGCGCGAACCTCGCGCTCGGTGCGCTGCTGACTCTTGCGACACTCGCCGCCGTGATCACACCGCTCGTGACCGATGCCCCGCCGCTCCCGGGTCCCCTCCTCGCCACCCTTCCGCTGCTGCTCGGAGCCGCCGCGGCATCCGGGTCGCTCGTCGTCCATCCGGGTCGCGTCCGAATCGTCGGAGCCTTGGCGACCGTCGCCCTCCTCGGAACAGTGGCATCGCCCGTGGTGCAGCTGGTGCTCGGGCGGACCGCTGCGGCGCGGGCCTCGCAGGAGGCGGAGTACGAAGCGCGGCTCGATTCCTCCGTCGTGCCGTTCGAGTCCGATCGGCTCACGACGACGGCCGTCGTCATCGGGCAGTACGAGTCCTCCGTCCGGGCGTCGGAGGATCCTCTCGCTCGACAGGACACCGATTACCTTCCCGACCCGGGCGACATCACGATCCTCACGAGCCGCTTCGACCCGGAGTTCACGCTCGAGATCCAGGTCTGCAGCCTGTACACGAATCCCGAGCTGGCGGGGACAGCGGGGAACACCTGCGACCGCCGGGACGACGGCGTCTGGGTGCTCGAGGTGGACGGCGCCCCGATGCTCGCCCGACTCATCGACGACGCCGTCGTCTCCGTGGCGGGCGCCGACCAGGATCGGCTGGAGGAGCTGCTCGCCGCGGTGGTGCCGATGGAGCAGGACGAGTACGAGCGTCGGCTCCGCCTCGCCTTCGAGCGGGATCTGCGCGCGTAGCTGCCCGCCGTCCTGCCGACCACCCCCGACGTTCGAGCCCGCGGAACGACCCCTCTGCGGGACGCACTGCTGAGGCGCCGCTCTAGCTGAGCGGGTACGTCAGCACGGCGCTCACGACGGTGATCGTCGCGAGGGTGACGAACGCCGGCACCCCGCGAGTCGACCGCCGACCACCGTGTGCGTCCCAGCGCGGGCGGGAGCCGACGACGAGGCACACGAAGGACAGGGCGGCGCCGAGGCCGACGACGAGGAACCACCCGGCGAACGGCCCTTCGGGCTGAGCGAGGCAGTCGAGCGGCGGGTCGTTGCGGAGAAGGAGAAAGCCTCGATACGACTGCGCACACCACCCGAGGGCGAGCAGAGAGAGGCCGGCACCGACCATCCCGAGAACAGCGCTGACGAGCGCCCCCACGACACCGACGACCGAGAGCGCCGACGCACCAGCGTCGTCCCACTTCGGAGCAGCGTTCTCGACCATCGGTGCGCCCTAGCAGCCCTTGCTCGCGGAGCGCTGCTCGCTGTCGACGGGTCCGACATGCAGGATGCTCCCCCTGCCCTCGCACAGCGGCAGCGCACCCGTCTCGATGCGCTGCGCGGCTGACGCCCCCGTCGACGGCGACGGGGATGCGGCACCACCCGCACCTGTTCCTGCCGTCTGCACCCTTCCCGCGCTCCCGGCGAGGAGGAGGGCGACGGCAGCTCCCACGACAGGAGTCGACACCGCGCGGTGGATGACCATGACCGAACACTAGGGGACCCGCATCGCGGGCCGAACCCCATCGACACGACGGGTCCGTGCCCCGATCCCACGACGAGACGGTGGTGCTCGCCGCCGTATCGCGACAGGATCCGGACCCGGTGTGCGCCACCGCCACGCGGTCGGGAGCAGCCTCGATCCCCTGATGGAGCGGCCGATCCGCGCTCGCAGCACCTCGCCATACCCTGCGAGCCAGAGTATGGTGCAGTCGTGGAGGAGATCCGAGAGCCGCGGTTGTGGATCATGACGGTCCTCGCGCGCGGCAGGACTCACGGCTACGGGATCATCGCTGCGGCGCAGGAGCTGTCCGACGGCGCGATGGTCCTGAAGATCCCCACCCTCTACTCCGCTCTCGACCGCCTCGAACGCCAGGGGCTCATCGCCGCCGACGGCGAGGAGGAGGTCGACGGCCGTCGGCGCCGGTACTTCCGCCTGACCGACGCCGGTGCGGCGCGCCTCGCGGCTGACGCGGAACGGCTGGCGCAGATGGAGCGCGCCGCGGCGAGCGCCGTCCGCCGACTCGGACGGAGTGCCACAGCATGAGCTCCTCCTCCGCGGCCTACCGCCGGGCCCTGCGCTGGTACCCGGCCGCATGGCGCGAGAGGAACGGCGAGAGTGCGATCAGCGCGTACCTCGATCGCGATGACGCGACAGGGGTGACGGGTCCCACCCGCTCCGACCGGGCGAATCTCGCGCGAGCCGGCATCAGGGAGACGTTCGTCGCCACGATCAGACGTCCGAGGCTGGCCACCACCGCCATCGGGGCCCTCTTCCTGCTCGCCGCCTGGACGTTGACGGCCGTAATCCTCGAGTACGGCGAGCGAGCCCTCCTCGTCCTGATCACCGGAGTCGTGAACTTCGATTCGCGGACCTCGACCGGTCCGGTGCTGATCGCCACCGCGCTGGTCGCTCTCGCCTGGCTGTCCGCGGCCGGCGTCGCTCTGCGTCGCGGCCGGCAGCTGCCGGCACTGGCGATCGCGCTCTGCGGGCTGGCCTCCACGGGGACGTTCTGCGTCCTCTGGTGGTCCGGACCGTTCACGCCGCTCCACTTCCAGGCCCATCCGATCCCACTGATCGTGCTGAGCATCGTGGCGATCTCCGCACCGATCGCCGCCACCGCGGCCGCCGTCCGCGCCGGCGTTCTCGAGCGCCGGGCGCAGGGATTCGTCGCCGCGGGCGCTGCAGCCCACGTCCTCGGCGTCGTTGCTCTCTCCCCCATGGATCCACCGTGGACGATCGCCGGCGTGGTCGTCTCAGTCGTCCTCATGCTCCTGTCGCCCGCGGCGATCGTCGTTCTGGGCGCGAGCTTCGCGTTCCTGAGCAGGACCGATCGGTCCCTCCCGCTGAGTCTCCGTCGGACCGATCAGCTCTCGCGCCGTTGAACCATCCGCTCACGGGCCGATGGACGACGCACTGCGAAGTCCTCCAGTCGCGCCGCCGTCGTCGTCAGCGCGTGCTTGATCGCTCGCGGCGCACGCCGGCGACGGCCGAGCCGAGACGAGAGAGAATCCGGCGGCGGCGACGGCGCAGCGTCAGGAGAGCGGTCGCCGGTACGGGAGCGCGACGCGGAACATCAGCACTCCCCCGATCGCGAGGAGGACGGCGCCGATCAGACCGAAGCCCGGCGGTTCGTCCGCGGAGGTGTGACCCCCGTTGATCAACGGAGTGAAGACAGCGTCGATCAGGGCACTCGACGCCAGCACCGCGACCAGCGCGAGGCCGGCGGTGCCGACGCGCCGCCCGGCCGCGACGGAGGCCACGATCACGACGAGGGCGAGCAGCACCTCCACGAACCACACCCACGTCGGGAGGAGCCATGCCGGTTGCGGCGCCTCGTACTGGAGGAAGTAGCACGCGGCGCTCTCCTGGCCCTCGGACCAGCACGGGCTCCAGAAGATCGCGGCACCGATCCCCTGCACGCCGGCATGCACCAGCAGCAGCAGCCCGACCACCACGGAGAGCACCGTCAGCAGCATGGACGCCCGGCTCCGGTGACGCCGGGCGGGCACGGTTCTGGTCATCACCACGGGTGCGACGCTAGCGGCGTGCGGTGAACGCGTCAGCGGCGTGCGGTGAACGGATGGAGACCGCAGCGCCGACTCCGGCTCCGGTGATGAACCAGACGGAGGTGCTCAGGTGGTGATGCCTTTCAGAACGGGAGCCGACCGGATCCGGCGGCGATGCGTCCAGTCTTCGCCCGGCCGGGAACGAGGCGGGAGGCCCCGCCTACAGGGTCAACGGGAGGACCCCTCTCGGGCAGCGGCGGCCGCGTAGCGTCGAGGGCATGAGCACCACCGACGATCTCCGCGAGTTCCTCACCACGAGGCGGGCGCGACTCACGCTCGAGCAGACCGGCCTCCCCGACTTCGGCGGCCGCCGCCGCGTCCCCGGACTGCGCCGCGAGGAGGTCGCCCTGCTCGCCGGCATGAGCGCCGAGTACTACAAGCGCCTCGAGCGCGGCAACGCGACCGGAGTGTCCGCAGCCGTCCTCGACGGCATCAGCCGCGCCCTCCAGCTCGACGAGGCCGAGCACAGCCACCTCCTCGACCTCGTCCGCACTGCGAACGCCGGAGCCCACCCGCAGAAGCGCCGCCCCGCCACGCGGACGCTCACCCTCCGCCCCGCCGTGCAGCAGATGATCGACGCGATGTCGACCGTGCCCGTCTTCGTCCAGAACGGCCGCCTGGACTGCGTCGCCACGAACAGGCTCGGGCACGCCCTCTTCTCCGAGATGTTCCTCGACCAGCCGACGCCGATGAACGCCGCCCGCTTCGTGTTCCTCGACCCACGCGCCCGGACCTTCTACCGGGACTGGGAGGGCGACACCCGGCAGATGGTCGCGCTCCTGCGCCGCGAGGCCGGCCGGGACCCCTACGACACGCACCTCAGCGACCTCATCGGCGAGCTCTCCACCCGCAGCGACCTCTTCCGGACCCTCTGGTCCGCGCACGACGTCCGCGAGCACCGCACCGGCCTCAAGAGCATCCACCACCCCGTCGTCGGCGACCTCGACCTCGACTTCGAGCTGATGGACCTCGCCTCCCACCGCGGCCTCCAGATGCTCGTCTTCACCGCACCCGACGGCTCCCGCTCCCACGAGGGCCTGCGACTGCTCGCCAGCTGGGCGGCGACGACGACCCCCGCCGAAGCGACGACGACTCCCGACAGCTCCCACTGACCGACGAGGCCCGCTCTCCCGGGTCGGCCGGACGACGACCCCCGCGGAACGGCGATCGCGAGCACGGGAGGAGTTGCGCAAGGCTGGGAGCGCTCTCCAAGACGGGTGTCGGTCGCTCTTCTGAGACGTGCTCGCGTCTTGGGCGACATCTCGAGGGGCGGGATCGATGAGCGACGTGACGCGGGGATCGCGATGGGTGGACTTCTGGGAACGGGGAACGTGGTGGAAGGCCGTCGTCGCGGCGGTCGGCTACCTCGTCCTCTACCAGCTCGCGGGGATCGCTGACGGGCGGGTCCTCGGGAACCTCGTCGACGGGCCGGGCCCGCTCTCCTCCGAGACGAACGTGGTCGTCTACCTCCTCGTGCCGCTGCTCGTGGGCGCTGTCGTGCTGGTCGCGTTCGTCGGCTCGGTGCGGTGGACGCGGCCGCTCTTCGGCGCGCAGCCGGTCCCGCGCCGCGGGTGGATGTGGATCGCGGTCGCCCTGACCGCGGCCCCGATCGTGCTGCGCCTCTTCGGAATCGAGTACGGCGAGTACAGCGGCGGGGTCATCGCGCTGACGTTCCTCTCCGGTCTGCTGATCGGGTTCACGGAGGAGCTGCTCACGCGCGGCATCGCGGTGAAGATCCTGCGCAGCGCCGGCCACTCCGAGCGCGGCGTCGCCGTGATCTCGTCGCTGCTGTTCGCGCTCCTGCACTCCGCGAACCTCCTCAGCGGCCAGGCCCCGGTCACGGTCCTGCTGACGATGGTCTACGCCTTCGGCTTCGGCATGATGATGTACCTCGTGCTCCGCGCGACCGGGAACCTCCTCTGGCCGATCCTCCTGCACGGACTGACGGATCCGACGACCATCCTCGCCACCGGCGGCATCGACACCGCGCACACCGGTGCCGAGAGCCCGCTGCTCCCGTTCGCCGGGATCTTCAGCCTCGTCTTCATCGTCGCCGCAGTGCCGGCGATCATCCTCGTCCGAGGCCGCGCCCGCACCGAAGGAGCACTCCGATGACGACCCGCACCGAGTCCCGGCCGATCCCCCGCAGCATCTGGGTCGGCGTCGTCGCCGCCGTCTTCTACGTCGTCATCGCGGCGGTCGTCGGCACCCTGCTCGACCCGCTCGCCGGCGGCGACGAGACCCTCGACTTCGTCATCGGGACCTGGCTGCCGGTCGGCGTCCTCATCGTCGTGGGGCTCCTGTTCGCGCGGCGGGCCGGCTGGCTCCGCGAGGCGTGGACCGCACCCTCGCCGTTCACGGAACGGCGCCGCTGGTGGCTGCTCGCGATCCCGGTCGCGCTCGCCCTCCAGATCCTCGTCATCCTGGCGAGCGTGCCCTGGTCGGAGCGGGCGCTGCCCATGGTCCTGATCTTCCTCATCGGCTCGCTCCTGATCGGCGTCGGGGAGGAGCTCTACTTCCGCGGTCTCTTCCGGGTCGCCGTCCGCGGACACCACGGCGAGCTCGCGGCACTGCTGATCACCTCGGTCGCGTTCGGCCTGGCACACACCGTCGGCTACCTCTTCAACGGAGTCCCGGCCCCCGCGACCGCACTGGCCGTCGTCTTCCTCGCCATGGACGGCGCTCTCTTCTACGGCGCTCTGCGCGCGACCGGGACGCTCTGGGTCCCGATCGTGCTGCACGGTCTCGGCGACTTCGCCCGCTTCCTGCAGCAGGGCGGTGACGCGCACGAGGAGCCGCAGAGCTTCGGCGGCGACGCCCTGCCGGCCACGACCGAGTACGTCCTCATCGCCCTCTCGATCGCGCTCGTGGTCAGCCTCGCCCGAAGCGACCGCGCCGCACGACGCGGTTGACACCGTCGCCGGGCGCTCACCATCATTCAGGTGACGATCGGCGGCAGCGGGCCACCGGCATCAGGAAGAGAAGGCGCATCGATGCCCACCACGATCTTCATCAACCTCGCCGTGACCGATCTCGCTCGCTCCCGGGCGTTCTACGAGTCGCTCGGCTACTCGATCAACGAGGGCTTCAGCGACGACAACGCCGTCAGCGTGGTGATCAGCGACACGATCACCGCGATGCTGCTCACCCGGGAGTTCTTCGCCGAGTTCACCAGCAAGACGATCATCGACGCCACCACCTCGACCGAGGTGCAGCTCGCCCTCAGCGCCGAGAGCAGGGAAGAGGTCGACACCGTCCACGAGAACGCCCTCGCCGCGGGCGCGACCGACGCCGGCACCCAGGACCACGGCTTCATGTACTCGAAGAGCTTCGACGACCCCGACGGCCACCACTGGGACTACGTCTGGATGGACCCCGAGGCCGCCGCCGGCGGCGCACCGGAGATCAGCCTCGAGGAGATCCGAGAGAACACGACGCACAGCTGACCGCGCCCGACCCGTCGCGGCGGATCACGGACGACTCCGCGTCGTGAGCGGGCCCGGGACCGTCAGCTCTCCGCGCTCGATCAGGCTCTCGAGGCCCTCCAGGACGGCGGCCTCCGGCTCGTACCGCGGCGCGTAGCCCAGGAGCGTCACCGCCTTCTCGATCGAGAAGTACTGGCTGCGGTGCAGGTGGCCCCAGCTCGCGCCTGCGAGATCCTCGTCCGTGCTCCGGCGGAACTCGTCCCAGCCGATGCTCTCCAGCGTCGCCTCCCGCCCGAACCAGCCCGCGGCGATCTGCGCGAACCCGCGGACCGTCAGCGCCGAGGGGGCCACGATGTGGAAGTCCTCCCCCGCTGCCGCCTCCGGCCGGGCCACCGCCAGCTCGAACGCCTGCGCGACGTCGTCGGCGTGCACGTGGTGCATCGACTCCGCGCCGGAACCGGGCATGCGCAGCGTCCCGCCGGTGGCCAGCGTGCTCCAGACGGCGGGGTCGAGGTTGCCCAGCGGCCCGATCGGCGCCCAGCCCGGGCCGCTGATGTGCCCCGGATGCAGCGACGTGGTGCGCAGGCCGCCGGCGGCGCTCTCCTCCTTCAGATAGAGGGCGATCGCCTCCTTCTGCCGGCCGTACTCGTCGATCGCGGGCGTGCCCTCGCCCTCCCGGATCGGGAGCCTGAGGGTCGGGCCGTAGCGCCAGACCGATCCGCAGCTGATCAGGTGGCCGACGTGACCGCGGAGGCCCTCGACGAGGGCCCGCGCCGAGTCGAGCGTGAAGCAGACCAGATCGATGACCGTGTCCGCACCGAGGTCGCGGACACGGGAGGCGAAGACGCCGTCGTCGTCCTCCTGCTCCCGATCGGCGACGACGTGGCGCACCCGATCCCACTCGGGGCCGGCGGTGTAGGGCGTGCTGGTGCCGCGGGTGATGCTCGTGACCTCGTGGCCGGCGCGGACGAGCCGGGGGACGAGGAAGGAGCCGATGTGGCCGCTCCCACCGATGACGACGACATGCATGATGACTCCTCGGGGTCGGGACGGGCCGTGCGCTCCACTCCACCACACCCGCTGCAGAAGATCAGCCGGGAGCACGTCTCATCGGCGAGGGGCGATGACGAGCGCGCCCAGCTGATGTTCTGCATCGACGGTGTCCACGAGGTCAGCGGCGAGCACCCGGCCCCCGCGGTGGGGCGGGGCCGACGCCCCACCGCTGTCCTCCTGCGGCGGGTGCGCACGACTGAGGCTGGATTCGTCGGATCGCCCTCCAATCCTGCGATTCGACGATTCGAGCCTCATCTGTGCACGCACGTCCGCGCCTACCCTGTCTCACGGACGCGGTCGAGCTGGAGCAGCAGCGAGAGCGGGCCGTCGCACTGGGCGCGACGATCCTCGACGATCGCAGCACCGATCCGGAGGAGGCGCTCGACGTGCTCGCCGATCCGTCGGGCCGACCGTTCTGCCTCACGAGTCGAGCCGACCCGCCCCGCTCGTCGCCGGCGCCGCGACCCGTTCGGGTGCGAGCCGCGGGATCAGCCGGACGAACACGACCATGCCGACGAGCTCGACGAGCGTCTGCGTGACGACGACGACCGGCGCGAGCGCGAGCGACGCGGGCAGTGCGAGCGCGAGGGGCAGGACGACGAGGGAGTTCCGGGTCGCTCCGCTGAACACGAGCGCGCGCGTAGCGGAGGACTCGAGACGGAAGAGGCGGGCGACGCCGAGCCCGGCGGCGGCCATGATCACGAGGAAGCCGGCGTAGACCGGGACGAGGACGAGCAGCTGCCCGGCCGCCGCGCCGACGGCGCCGGCCTGCGAGGCGACGACGACGAACAGGATCCCCATCATCAGCGGCACCATCAGCCCGAGCATCGTGGACCGGATCACCCGGCCCGCCCGGTGCCGGCGGCCGAGTGCCTGCACGAGGGCGGCGGCCGCGAGCGGCACGACGATGAGCAGCAGGAACGCCCGCGCGAACGGGCCGACCTCGACCACCGCGACGCCGTCGGCTCCGAGGAAGAGCAGCAGGTACAGCGGCAGGAGCAGGATCTGCGCGAGCATCAGCAGCGGAGCCGCAGCGAGAAGCCGGTCGGACGCGCCCTCGGCGAGACCGGCGAAGACGATCACGTAGTCGATGCACGGCGTCAGCAGCACCAGCAGCACCCCGAACAGCAGCGCCGGACGATCCGCCACGAACCGGGACAGTCCGAACGCGACCACCGGGACGACGACGAAGTTCAGCACCCCGACCGCGGCGAGGAAGCGGCCGTCGCGCAGCGACCGGCCGATCGCGGTGAACGGGACCCCGAGGAAGGTGGCGAACAGCAGCAGCCCGAGCACCGGCTCGATCGCGACCTCCAGGTGGCTCGCGGCGGGCAGCAGGAGCCCGAGCGCGGCGCCTGCGGCGATCGCACCGAGGCAGAGGGCGATCTGGCGTCGTTCGAGCCGGTCGACGAGCGCGCTCACGGCGGCGGACCGGGCAGGAGGAGGGGCACGCCTGCAACGGTAGCCCCGAGCGCCGAGCCGGGTCCGCTCGCCCTGTCCCTATCAAGTCCTCGCCCCCTCCGGTATGTCTTGTGGACGCGTCCGCTTCCGGGCACTGTCGTGCCGAGACGCGCGGACGTCACCGAGGGGCGGACATGGACGACGAGACCCTCCTGGGCATCCTGCTGCGGGGACGGCCGGCGACGGTCGAGGACGCGGTGCTCGCGACCCACCTCGAGCCCGCAGAGGTCGCCGCGGCCGTCCGGAGGCTCCGCGACCGCGGGCTGATCGGCGGCGCGAACGACGTGCTGGCCTACCCTCCGCCCGCCGACTGGGCGAACGAGGCCGTCTCGGTGCACACCCGGCGGGTCCGCGTCGCGGCCGAGGACGCGATGTCCGGCATCGAGAGGATCCTCGAGAACCTGCCCTCCGTCCTGCGCGCCTGGTCGACCGGAGAGGCGGCCGCCGATCTCGTGCCCACGGTCCTGCGCCACGGCCCCTACGCCGCGGAGGACCTGCTCTGGGAGCTCGCGGGAACGCCGTCGAGCACCCTCGTCGCGGTGTTCGCCAGCATCGACCGGCTGATGACGGCGCCGCCCGATCGCGCCCTGCGCTTCGGCAACGCCCTGCGCGCCAGGGACACCGTCCGCATCATCGTCCCCTCCTCCGCGACCGCCGACCCGCGCGTGCTCGAGCGGATGGCCCTCTACGGACCCACCGGGCTCGAGTACCGCTCGCTCGATCGACCGCCGGGCTGGTTCTGGGTCGACGGCGACCACCTCGCTCTCCCCTTCGTCTGGGGCGAGGCCACCCCCACCAGCGTGCTGGGGGTGCGGCACGCGGGGCTCGCGAACATCGTCCGCGCCTACTTCGACGAGCTGTGGCAGCGAGCGGATCCGCTGGCGACGGACGAGCAGTCCTGGCTACCGATCCTGCGCCTGATGCAGCAGGGCAACACCCTCGACAGCGCTTCGAACCGCCTCGGCATCAACCCCCGCACCGGACGCCGCCGCATCTCTGCCGCGATGGAGCACTACGGAGTCGACACCCTCTTCGCCCTCGGCGCCGCGTGGGGCGCCGGCCGCGCCGGCAACGCGACCCGCTCCGCGGGCTGAGCGCCCTCCGGCCCTAGCTGAAGTCGGCGGTGTCGCCGACGAGGCGCGTGTTCTCCGCCGGGATCGGGTCGACGGCGGCGAGGGCGACCTCGGCCGCGAACTCGCCGACGTTGTAGAGCTTGCCCGCCGACTCGCGGCGCGAGCTGATCGCGCCGGGGTTCGAGCGCTCGAGCAGCGTGGCGGTGATGGTGCCCTCGATCATGTCGCCCGAGACGACGACGAACTCGATGCCGCGCTCGGTCAGCGCGGGGATCCGCTCGCGGAGTGCGTCCTCGCCCGCGCGCTTGGACAGCGCCACCGGCTCGTACTCCGGCATGGTCGGCGTGGTGCGGATGAAGTGCGCCTGGTGGCTGGTGACGAAGACGATCCGCGAGCCGTCGCCGAGCAGCGGCAGCGCCGCCTCCAGCGTCGCGACCTGCGAGTCGCGGTTGAGGACCATCGCGTAGTCCTCCCCCATGTTGCTCTCCATGCCGCCGGAGGCGTTCAGCACCAGGACGTCGAGACCGCCGAGCCTCTGCTCGATCTCGGCGAAGAGGTCGGAGCGCGAGGTCGCGTCGGTGAGGTCGGCGCCCACGGCGAAGGCCGATCCGCCCGCGGCCGTGATCTGCTCCACCAGCTTGGTCGCGCGCGGCGCCTTCGAGCGGTAGTTGACGACGACGCTCGCGCCCGCCTCGGCGAAGTAGCGGACGGTGTCGGCGCCGATGCCGCGGGAGGAGCCGGTGACGAGGATGCGCTTGCCGTCGAGCGAACCGGGAGCGAGGGGGTTGGACACGGGGAGATCCTTCAGGACGCCGGCGCGGGAGCCGGATCGGGCACGGGTGACGGGCCCACGGCCCGACAGGGGAGCCTACCAAGCCGCCTCCGCCGCCGTCGCTCCCGCGCCGACCGTGCCGAGACCGCGCCGCACCCGCCGCGCTCCCCCGGCCCTCTCAGGCCGCTCGCGGCGGGCCTTGCTACCGTGAGATCTCGTGCTCGTCAAGGGGAAGGAGCACCGCATGGATGCAGTGACCCAGTACGCGTGGATCCTCTGGATCGCGCTCGTCCTGATCTTCGTGATCGTCGAGATGATCACCCTCGAGTTCACCTTCCTGATGCTCGCCGTGGGCAGCATCGGCGGCCTCGTCACCGGTCTGGCCGGCGCCCCGTTCTGGATCCAGGTGCCCGTCGCGGCGGTCCTCGCGGTGCTGCTGCTCTTCACGGTCCGGCCCTCGCTGCTGCGGCTGCTCAAGCGCGGCGGCGATCCGACGCCGACCGGAGCCGACGCGCTGCTCGGTCTCTCCGGCAGCGTCGTGATCGCCGGCCCCGGCCCGGGTCAGGTGAAGCTCGTGAACGGCGAGACGTGGACGGCCAAGCTGTCCCCGCTCGTCGAGACCCGTCCGCTCGGTGTCGGCGAGCGTGTCGTCGTCACCGCCATCGAGGGCGCGACAGCCGTCGTCGTCCCCGCAGAAAGGAGCTCGTCGTGAATGCCGCAGCCCTCGTGACGACGGTGATCATCGTGGTCATCGTCCTCTTCGCCCTGGTGGTCCTCTTCAAAGCGGTCCGCATCGTCCCGCAGGCCACGGCCGGCGTGGTCGAGCGGCTCGGGAAGTACCACCGCACCCTCCTCCCCGGTCTGAACCTCGTCATCCCGTTCGTCGACCGGGTCCGCCCGTCCGTCGATCTGCGCGAGCAGGTCGTCTCGTTCCCGCCGCAGCCCGTCATCACCGAGGACAACCTGGTCGTCTCGATCGACACGGTCGTCTACTTCCAGGTGACCGACGCCCGCGCCGCCACCTACGAGATCGCCAACTACCTCGGCGCGGTCGAGCAGCTCACCACCACCACGCTGCGCAACGTCGTCGGCGGCCTGAACCTCGAGGAGGCGCTGACCTCCCGCGACAACATCAACGGGCAGCTGCGCATCGTCCTCGACGAGGCCACCGGCAAGTGGGGCATCCGCGTGGGCCGCGTGGAGCTCAAGGCGATCGACCCGCCCCTCTCCATCCAGGACTCGATGGAGAAGCAGATGCGCGCCGAGCGCGACCGTCGCGCGGTGATCCTCACCGCCGAGGGCACGAAGCAGTCGCAGATCCTCAACGCGGAGGGCCACCGCCAGGCGGCGATCCTCGCGGCCGAGGGTGACGCGAAGGCCGCGATCCTCCGGGCCGAGGGTGAGGCGAAGGCGATCACCACCGTCTTCTCCGCCATCCACGAGGGCCGCCCTGACAACGAGCTGCTCGCCTACGAGTACCTGCAGATGCTGCCGAAGATCGCCGAGGGCAGCGCCAACAAGCTCTGGATCGTGCCGAGCGAGCTCACCGAGGCGCTCAAGGGGATGGGTCAGGCGTTCGGCAAGAACTCGCCCACCCGCCCGGACCGCGTCCAGGACGACAGCGGGATGACGCCGCCGGCGCCCTCCTTCTAGGGCCCCTCGATGACCGACCGCCGGCCGCCGTTCCTCTCGGGACGGCGGCCGCGCGTCATCGCCCACCGCGGCTTCGCGCCGGGAGCCGAGGGCAACACGCTCGAGTCCTTCGAGCGCGCCCTCGCGGCCGGCGCCGACCTGCTGGAGACCGACGTCCGCGCCTCGCTCGACGGCGTCGCCGTCCTGGTGCACGACGAGGCGGTCGTCGACGCCTCCGGCACGCGGCACGTCATCGAGCGCACCCGGTGGGAGGAGCTCGCCGCGATCCTCCTGCCCTCCGGCGAGCGGCTGCTCCCCCTCGCGGAGGCGCTCCGCCGCCTGCCCGAGGCGCGCTTCAACCTCGACGTGAAGGCGCGCGCGGCCGTCGTCCCGGTCGCCCTCGCCGTCCACGCGGCGGGCGCCTGCGACCGCGTGCTGATCACCTCGTTCTCCGAGTCGCGCCGACGGGCCGCGGTGCGCCTGCTCCCCGGCGTCGCCACGTCCGCCTCCGCTCCCCGCTTCCTGCTCGCCCTGGCCGGCGCCCACCTCGGCGGCACTGCGCTCGTGCGCGTCGCTCTCCGCGGCATCGATGCTCTGCAGGTCCCGGAGTCGGCGGCCGGCCTGCGCGTCGCCGATCCCCGCATCCTCGCTCGTCTCCGCAGCACCGGCGCCGAGATCCACCTCTGGACGATCAACGACCCGGAGCGGATGCGCGCCCTGCTGGCCCTCGGCGTCGACGGCCTCGTCTCCGATCGCACCGACCTCGCCCGGCAGCTGATCGACGGGCTCCCGTCGGTCCGGGACGGCTCGCCGGCGAGTAAAGGCCCGGTCACCTGACGATCCTCTGGCAATGGCGGCCCGCTCCGGACCACCTCCAGGTACGCGGTCGACACTTGTCGGAGCACAGCGAGAGGAGACCACACAATGGCAGATCGAAGCTTGCGCGGGATGAGGCTCGGCTCACAGAGCCTGCAGAGCGAAGAGGGCGTCGTCTTCTCACCGCGGTCGACGTTCACGTACCACTGCTCGGATTGCGGCCACGACACCGACATGGTGTTCTCGGCCGACGCCGAAGCACCGGAGACCTGGGAGTGCCGCAACTGCGGCCACGAGGCCGTGCTTCTGGTGGATTCGAAGCCGGTCGTCATCGAGCGGGGCGAGCAGAAGGCCCCGCGGACGCACTGGGACATGCTGCTGGAGCGCCGCACGCGTGCGGAGCTCGAGGAGCTGCTCGAGGAGCGGCTCGCCTACCTCCGCGCCCGTCGTGGAGAGCACAAGATCGGCGCGTAGCGCCCCGAGGGTCCTGCTCGGCCGGCGTCCTCGCCGGCCGGCGGACCCTTTTTCGCGCCCGGACGCGGCTCGCGTGCTGCAGCGTCGACGACGCGGTTCGCGTGCTCAGCGCCGACGGCGCGGCTTGCGCGTCCGCAGCACGAACGAGACCAGCCCGATCAGGCTCGCGGCGAGGAGGTACCAGCCGAGGTTCCGCGCCCACACCAGCGCGGGCGTCGTCGTGGTGGCGAGGGGGACCTCGTCGACCATGGCACCCGGCTCGAACCACTCCAGCGAGTCGATCGTCGATCCGTCGGGCGCGATGATCGCGCTCGTGCCGACCGTCGAGATGTTGACTACGCTGCGGCCCGTCTCGATGGCTCGCAGCCGCGCGATCGCCAGCTGCTGCACGCTCTCGTCGGTCCGCCCGAAGTCGGCGTTGTTCGTCTGCGCGAGCACCAGCTGCGCTCCCCCGTCGACCATCTCGTTCGTCAGAGCGTCGTCCGAGATGTCGAAGCAGATCGCGATCCCCGCGAGGACCCCGTTGATGTCGAAGACGTTCGAGCGCGTCCCGATCGAGTAGTCCCGGCTGACCAGGTCGACGAGGTCCGGCGCGAACATGCGCCAGAACGCGCGGTCCGGCATGTACTCCGCGAACGGCACCGGATGCACCTTGTCGTAGACCTGGGTCGCGCCCTCCCCCGCCTTCCACAGCAGCGAGCTGTTGTAAAAGACGTTCTCGGAGGGGTTCGTGATCGTCCCGACGATGAAGGGCGCGTCCATCGCGGTGCTGAGGTAGTCGAGCACGGCCGCCGACTGCGCGTTGCGGGTCGGGTCGATGTCGACGCCGTTCTCGGGCCAGACCACCATGTTGACGTCCTCATCGAGGATCGGCAGGGTCGCCGAGGTGTGGTCCTCGAGGATCTGCCCGCGGTAGCTCTGCGAGAACAGCCCGGCGTCGGAGTCGCCCTGGATCGCCGCGATCCGCGTCGTCCCCTCGGTCGGAGCCGGCCAGGCCGGGAAGACGAGGGCGACGATCGAGAAGCCGGCGACGACGGCCGCACGGCCGGAGGCGGGCACCGAGGTCGTCCGCACGGCCTGCGCGAGCGTCGCCGCGAGGAACGCGACCACGAAGCTCAGGCCCGAGAAGCCGACCCAGGCGGCGAGGTCCGCGAGCGGGCTCATCGACTGCGACAGCGCGAGCCGACCCCAGGCGAAGCCGCCATAGGGCCACTGGATCGTGATCGTCTCGCGGCCCACCCAGAGCGCGGCGACCAGCGCGGGCAGCCCGATCATCCGGCCGAGCGGACCGGTCCAGACGCGCTGACCCCGCGTCAGCAGCATCGCTGTCAGCCCGGAGGAGAGCGCGAAGAAGATCGCCTGCAGCCCCGCGAGGGCCGCCCACGGGACGGGGCCGAGGTAGAGGGTCAGCCACTCGATGTGCACACCCCAGAAGACCGCGCCGCCGACGAGGCCGACGAGGGTGCCGCTCCAGAAGCCGCGCCCGGCCAGCGCGAAGAGGATCGCGGCCGTGCCGACGATCGCCAGCGGCCAGACGTCGGAGTCCGGGAAGCCGCGGTCGAGGACCGCGCCGCCGAGCGCCGCGAGTGGGATCGCCAGCCACAGCGGTGCCGTGCGCCCGGTGGGCGCCGAGAGCGCCGGCCTCATGCGACCGTCGAGTACGCGACGATGCCGTGCCGCACGAGCTCGAGCGCGGCGCGGGCGGCGCGGCCGACCTTGCCCTCCGCGACGAGCGAGAGCTGGTCGAGCAGGTCGATCGTCTGCTTGGCCCAGCGCACGAAGTCGCCGGCCGCCATGTCCGACTCGCGGAGGACCGCGTCGAGCGGCATCCCGTTCGCCCACATGTTCATCGGCAGCGCGAGGCTGGTCGAGATCGGGTTGCTGCCCGGGAGCCGGTGGTCCCGCTCGACGTCGTCGAGCTTCGCCCAGAGCAGCTGCGTCTTCTCCAGAGCCTCGGGGAAGGTGCCGCGCGGCAGGTGCTTCTCGCCGAGCGTGCCCTCCTCGCGTCGCGGCTCGAAGACGAGGCAGCACGCCATCGCGGCGAGGCCGGCCGGGTCGAGCTCGGTCCAGGCCTGCTTGCGCAGGCACTCGGCCACCAGCAGGTCGCGGTCGCCGTAGATCCGCTTGAGCGTGCGCCCGTTCGGGGTGAGGGACAGCTCGCCGGCCTCGTCGAGCCGGAAGTAGCCGAGCTCCCTCAGCACGTCCGTGATCCGGTCGAAGATGCGGGCGACCGCCCCGGTCCGCGAGCGGATCTGCCGCTCGATCTCGTCGGTCTCCTTGCGCAGCTTCCACCAGCGCTCCGCCCAGCGGGCGTGCTGCTCGCGATCCGAGCAGGCGTGACAGGGGTGCGCCTTCATCCGGCGGCGCAGATCGCTGAGCTGCCCCTGCCGCTTCTCGCGCTCGCTGTGCGATGCGGACTCGCCGCGGACGGCGCCGCGGCGCTCCAGCTCGCCGATCTCGCGGCGGATCGCGGCGTACTGCTCGAAGTCGCCGAGGTGGCACTGCATCGCGGTGACGTAGCCCTCGAGCGAGGACTCCTGCTGCCGGACCCGGCGCGCCAGGTCGACGACGGAGCGGTCCGCCTGGAACTGCGCGAACGACGACTCGAGGATCTCGCGCGTGCGCGCCCGGCCGAACTGGTCGATCAGGTTCGCGGCCATGTTGTAGCTCGGGCGGAAGCTGGAGTTGAGCGGATAGGTGCGGCGCGAGGCGAGCGAGGCGACGGCCTGCGGGTTCATCCCGCCGCGCCACTGGATGACGGAGTGACCCTCCACGTCGATGCCGCGGCGGCCGGCGCGCCCGGTCAGCTGGGTGTACTCGCCCGGCGTGATCGGCACGCGGGCCTCGCCGTTGAACTTCTCCAGCTTCTCCAGCACGACGGTGCGCGCGGGCATGTTGATGCCGAGCGCGAGCGTCTCGGTGGCGAAGACGACCCGGACGAGGCGGCGGAGGAAGAGCTCCTCGACGACCTCCTTGAACGCGGGCAGCATTCCCGCGTGGTGGGCGGCCACGCCGCGCTGGAGTCCGTCGAGCCACTCCCAGTAGCCGAGGACCGCGAGGTCCTCGTCGCGGATGGTGCGGCAGCGCTCCTCGACGATGGCGCGGATCTCGTCGCGCTCGTGCCGCTCGGTCAGCCGCACGCCGGAGCGCAGCACCTGGCGGACGGCCTGATCGCAGCCGTTGCGGCTGAAGACGAAGAAGATGGCGGGCAGCAGGTTCTTGCCGCGCAGGATCTCGACGACCTCGGAGCGCGGGACGAGCTCCTCGTTCCGCGTCTCGTGGAAGCGCCCGCCGCCGCCGCCTCGGCCGCCGCGCCCGGAGCCGCGGCCGCCGCGCTCGACGCGGGTGCCGCCCTGAGCGAGCCGGGCGAGCTCCGGGTTGACCCGGTTGGTCGCCGCGCGCCCGGAGGAATCGAAGAGATCGAGCAGCTTGCCGCCGACGAGCACGTGCTGGTCGAGCGGGACGGGCCGCTCCTCCGAGACGATGACCTCGGTCTCGCCGCGGACGGTCTGCAGCCAGTCGCCGAACTCCTCGGCGTTCGACACCGTCGCGCTGAGCGAGACGAGCCGCACGGACTGCGGGAGGTGGATGATGACCTCCTCCCACACCGCGCCGCGGAAGCGGTCGGCGAGGTAGTGCACCTCGTCCATCACGACGTAGGCGAGGTCGCGCAGCAGGTCGGAGTCGGCGTAGAGCATGTTGCGCAGCACCTCGGTCGTCATGACGACGATCCGGGCGCGCGCGTTGACGTTCGAGTCACCGGTGAGCAGGCCGACCTCGGACGCTCCGTAGTCCTCGACGAACTCCTGGAACTTCTGGTTGCTGAGCGCCTTCATCGGCGTCGTGTAGAAGACCTTGGCGTTCGGGTCCTGCATCGCGAGGTGGATCGCGAACTCGGCCACCGCGGTCTTGCCGGCGCCGGTCGGCGCTGCGACGAGGACACTGCGGCCGTCGTCGAGCGCGCTGCACGCCTCGTACTGGAAGGGATCGAGGTCGAACGCGAGGGTCGAGCGGAACGCCTCGACCCTCGCGTGGCCCTGTCGTGTGCGGAACGCCGCGAAGCGCTCGGCCGGTGTGGCGCCGGTCACGCCGGCAGGTCGGAGGGGCTGCCGTCGAAGACGACCTGGCGCTTGGCCGCACGCTTGTCGTGCAGGAGCGCGATGCCGCAGGCCGCGAAGAACAGGATCGTGATCGGGATCGCGAGCATGAACATCGAGATCGGGTCGGCGGCGGGAGTGGCGATCGCGGTGAAGAGGACGATCACCATGATCGCGATGCGCCACGACTTGATCATGAGCTTGCCCGGGAGGATGCCGACGAAGTTCAGCAGCACCAGGAAGACCGGCAGCACGAAGGCGACGCCGACAACCAGGACGAGCTTGAGCACGAAGTCGTAGTAGATCTTCGCGTCGAGGAAGCTCGCCGCCTCGCCGCCGGTGAAGCTCGTGAGCAGCTCGACGATGTGCGGGAAGACGAACCAGCCCGAGAGGCAGCCCGCGAGGAACAGCGGGATGGCCGTCAGGATGAAGCCGATGCCGTAGCGGACCTCCTTGCCCGTGAGCCCGGGGACGAGGAACGCCCAGATCTGGTAGAGCCAGACCGGGCTCGCGATGACGACGCCGATGGTCATCGCGATCTGCAGGCGGAGGTCGAAGGCCCCCGTGATCGTCGGGAAGTTGAGGACGGCCTCTTTGTTCTGGGTCGAGGCGACGACGCCGATCGGCGCCTTGAGCGCCTCGAAGACCCAGTCGGAGAGGAACCAGCCGATGACGCAGGCCACCGCGATCGCGATCGCTGCGATGAAGAGCCGATTGCGAAGCTCGATCAGGTGAGAGCCGAGAGACATGCGTCCCTCGGGGTTCTTCCCCGACCGCTTCGTCCGTGGCTTCTTCGCTGCCACGGACGTCATTACTTGAGCGGAGACTCGGGCGGCAGCGTGGTGCCGGTGCCGGTGCCGGTGGTCGTCCCCGTGGCGGTGGTCGAGCCCGAAGTCGTGGTCGAGTCCGTCGCGTCCTTGCGCTCGGTCCCGTCCTCGTCCTTCATGGTCTTGACCTCGCTCTTGAAGATGCGCATCGACTGCCCGACGCTGCGCGCGAGCTGAGGAAGCTTGGGCGCACCGAAGAGGAGGAGGATGACGGCGAGGATGATGAGGAGGTGCCACCCCTGGAGGCCAGCGAACATTGCAGTCTCACTTCACTTGTCGGTTGCGGTGTACCAGGAGCCTACCCCGTTCGACCCGGATCGACCGGCGATCCTCGGTCCTCTCCCGGCGGGCGTCGCGTCGTGACTCGTGCGTGCGGCGCACCTGGTCGCGGTCGGCGAAGAGCGAGGACGGCGCTCGCGTCGCCGCCGGCTCCGTCTCCGCCTCGGGAAGCTGGAGTGCGTCCAGCTTCGCGGTGACCTCCTCCAGCCGGCCGAGCAGGAGCCGCCCCTTCCGCCAGTAGGACAGGCCGAAGAGCACGAGCACCGCGAGAGCGGCCAGCGCGAGGCCGAGCCAGATCAGGATCCAGGACCACCAGGTCACGGGGTCTCCTCTCCGTTGGCCGCCAGCGCGGCGCGGGTCCACTGGGCGACCGCGTCGCGAGCGGCCTCCGGCGCGACGACGGTGACGAGTCCGGGCAGCGAGGCCACCAGCCGGGTGAGACCGGCGAGGTGCGCGACGCGGATGCGCACGAGCACGCCCTGCCCCTCGTCTCCGGCCGGGACCGAGGGGAACTCGGCGTCCGCGGCGTAGTCGCCCAGCAGCGCGACGGAGCCCGGAGCGACCCGCAGGTCGATCAGCAGGTCGGTGGCGGAGGCCTCGAACAGCCGCTCGGGCAGGGTGACCTCGTGGCGGCGGCGGACGATCGGCGCTCCGGTGTCGGTCAGCGAGCGCATCCGGTCGACGCGGAAGGTGCGGACTCCCTCCCGGAGGTGGTCCCAGCCGCGGAGGTACCAGTCGCGGTCGACGGACTCGAGGAGGAAGGGGTCGACGAGCCGCGACTCCGTCTCGCCCCGGGCGCTGCGGTAGTCGAAGGCCAGCTGGGTGCCGTTCGCGAGAGCGGTGCGGATGGCGGCGACCGACGCGTCGGCGCCGACTCCGCGCGCGACGGCGACCGCGGTCGGCGCGGACGAGGCGCCGCGGGCGAGCTTGCCCATCAGCGAGGCGATGCGGTCGTTGCCCTGGTTCTCCGGCAGGGCGGCGAGGTACTGCATCCCGGCGATGAGGGCGGCGGCCTCCCGCGCCGAGAACCGCGGCGAGTCGTCGATGGCGACCTGCTGGGTGAGGACGATGTGGTCGTTCTCCTCGAAGTCGTCCCAGCTGATGTCGAAGAGGTCGTTGGCCTGGTACTGCGCGGTCTCGCCGGGGATGCCGGAGACGGCGATCAGGCGCACGGCGCGACGGACCTCCTCCTCGGCGATCTCGAAGTGCGCGGCCACCTCGGCGACGCCGACCCGCCCCCGGTCGAGGAGGTAGGGCACGAGCGAGAGCAGCACGGCGAGACGGTCGCGCGCCTGGAGGGAGCGGGGCCTAGCCACGCGCGGCTCCCGCGTGGTCGGCGAGCGAGCGGCGCAGGCGGTCGACGACCTTGCGGTGCAGCTGCTCCGGCTCGAGGACGACCACCTCGGGCCCGTAGCCGGCGAGCTCGTCGGCGAGGACGTCGGCGTCGGTGAAGTGCAGCCGGAGGACGCCGGCGCCCTCCCCCGCGGCCTCGGCGCGGACGCCGAGCCGGAGGGCCGCGTCGGAGTCGGGGGCGACGCGCAGCAGGGCGGTGCTGCGCGCGAGGATCTCGTCGAGCTGGGCGAGCGCGGTGGCGGCGTGGTCGCCCTCCTCCACGGGAGCCGTGCGGCCGGTCGTCGCGACCGGGCCGACGATGCGGGAGAGGAGGAAGGTGCGAGTGCCCTCCGCCTCCTCGTCCCAGCCGTGCAGGTGCCAGCGGCCCTGGTGGTTGACGAGCGCGCGCGGCCGGACGGTGCGGGTGCGCGGCTGGGCACCGCCGGGCTTGAGGTAGGGGAAGCGGACGACCTGGCCGCGGTCGAGCGCGGCGTTGAGCGGCTCGAACGACGCCTCCCGGACGCGGATCGAGGGGCTGATGCCGATGACCGGGTCGACCGAGTCGACGCCGATCGAGCGCAGCTTGATCAGAGCGCGGCGCGACTCCGCCGAGAGCGTGCCCTCGCGCCAGACGGCGCCGGCGAGTCGCAGCAGGGCCATCTCCTCCTGGTCGAAGGTGAGATCGGCGGGGAGGTCGTAGCTGCGCTTCGCGATCCGGTAGCGGACGGTCTGCGTGTTGCCCGGATCACCCGGGGCGTCGACCGTCTCGATCGGGATGCCGAGCTCGCGCAGATCGTCCTTGTCCCGCTCGAACTGCCGCTCGAGCGAGGACCGGTCGCCGGGCTCGGACCGCTGCCGGTAGCCCTGCACGGTGGCGAGCACGTCGGTCTTGGTCAGGCCGTTCTCGGCGGCGACGAGCGCCAGCACCAGGTTGAACAGACGCTCCTCGGCCGGGATGCGGCTCGAGGTCGAAGCGTCGGCGGGCACGCCCTCCAGTCTAGGGCCGGGCCTGCTCGGTCCCGTCGTGCCCCCGCCAGCCCACTTAGCGCTGCGGTTCCTGTCCCGAAGGGGCAGTCCCTGCTGGTCGAGCAGCCCGGCAGGGGCGTATCCCCTTGCTGGTCGAGTAGCCCCGCAGGGGCGTATCGAGACCCACCGTCACCAGCACGCCAAGCGGAGGTGGATCTCGAGACGCCCTCTGCGAGGGCTACTCGATCAGCAGGCGGGGCCGGCTGCGCAGCGTGCTCGGCCCGCGAGCACGGTGCGGCGAGCCGGGAGATCAGTCGACGGCGAGGATGTCGGCGACGAAGATCAGCGTGGAGTCGGCCGCGATCTGGCCGCCCTGCGGCGGGTTGTCGCCGTAGCCCTCGTCGGGCGGGATGATCGCGATGACCTGGGAGCCGACCGGCTGGCCGATCAGGGCCTTGGCGAAGCCGGCGATGACGCCGCCCTGGCCCTCGGTCGCGACGAAGGTCGCCGGGGCGCCCTTCTGCCAGCTGGAGTCGAAGATCTTGCCGTCGGCCCAGAGCCAGCCGGTGTACTGGACGACGACCGTGTCGCCGTCCTCCACGACGGCGCCATCGCCCTTCTTGAGCTGAGCGATCTCCAGCGTGGTCGGCGCGTCGCCCGAGGGCTTGGCCAGACCGGGGACGCCGTCGGGGTCGAGCGTCACGGCGGGGAAGCCGTTCGGCACGGGCTGGGCGTCGCCGTTCGCGCGAGCCAGCGATGCCTTCTCGATGTCCGCGACGAGGACGAGGGTGTCGTCGGCCGAGATGCCGAGCTGGGCGGAGGAGTCGCCGAAGCCGTCCTCCGGGGCGATCGCGATCGCGACGCGCGAGCCGACCTGGCTGCAGAGCAGGCCCTGGTTGAGGCCGACCAGACCGGCGCCGCCCACGGTGAACGTGGCGGTGCTCGCTCCGTCGTAGGGCGAGGCCTCGAGGACCGAGCCGTCGGCGCCGTTCACCAGCGTGTAGTCGATCGTGACGAGCTGGCCCTTCTCGAGCGGGTCGCCCGAGCCCTCGATCAGCGTGCTGACCTGGGTGCCGTCCGCGTTCAGCGGCGAGGGCACCGTGACGTCGGGCTGCTCGCCGAAGTCGCCGGTCGCCTGGACGGCCGACGACGAGGCGCCGGACGAGTAGGGGGCGTCGCAGTCGGGCGTGGACGAGGACGCGGTGCATCCCGTCAGAGCGGCGACGATGCCGATGCCGGCGATGAGCGCGGTGGTCCTGCGCACGGGTCCTCGTTTCACGAAGTGGGAGTGGTGGGGCCCGAGTGCGAGACGATCGGGACGGCGGCTCGGCCCGGGGACCGGAAAGCCGGGATCAGCTTAGACGATGCCCTCGTCGTCGCCCGAGCCGTGCGCGCCGGCGACGTCACCGTCATCGTCGGCCTCGCCGAAGCCCCGCGCCCGGGAGAGCTCGGCACTGGTGGCGGACTCGCGCACCCGCTTGCGCAGGCTCTTCGGGCTGACGGCCCGCTCCCCCAGCGCACCGGGGGTCCACGCCTCGACGTCCTCGTCGCTGAAGTCGGTCTTGGAGGGACGTCGCTTCAGCTCGGGCAGGACGGCACCCGGCGCGAGGCGGCGGGCGGTGATGAGGAAGCCGGTGTGGCCGATCATCCGGTGGTCGGGGCGGACGGCGAGGCCCTCGACGTGCCAGCCGCGGACCATCGTCTCGTTCGACGCCGGGTTGGTGAAGAGGCCCGAGGCGCGGATCGCCTCCGCGACGCGGGAGAGCTGCGTGACGGTCGCGACGTAGCAGAGCAGGACGCCACCGGGCGTGAGCGCATCGGCGGCGACGTCGAGGCACTCCCAGGGCGCGAGCATGTCGAGGACGACGCGGTCGGCCTCCCCGGGCGCGACGGCGCCGGGCAGCTCCTCGACGAGGTCGCCGACGGTGACGCTCCAGTTGTCGGGCGTATAGCCGAGGAAGGTCTCGATGTTGGCGCGGGCGACGTCGGCGAACTCCTCGCGGCGCTCGAAGGAGGAGAGCCGGCCGGCCGGGCCGATCGCGCGCAGCAGCCAGAGCGAGAGCGCGCCGGAGCCGACGCCGGCCTCGACGACGCGGGCGCCGGGGAAGACGTCGGCCTGGGCGAGGATCTGCGCGGCGTCCTTCGGGTAGACGATCGCCGCGCCGCGGGGCATCGACATCACGAAGTCGGCGAGCAGCGGGCGGAGCGCGAGGTGCTCGACGCCGACGGTGTTGACGACGACGGAGCCGTCGGGCAGGCCGATGACCGTGTCGTGCTCGATCCCGCCGCGGTGGGTGTGGAAGACTTTGCCGGGGACGAGCGTGATGGTGTTCATCCGCCCCTTCGGCCCGGTCAGCTGCACGCGGTCGCCCGCGCGGAAGGGTCCGGAATGCTGCAGTGCCTCACCGGTCATCGGCGGGCCTCCGTCTCGGTCGTGAGCGCGCGGGAGCGGTGCTCGGAGGACACCTGCGCGAGGTCCGCGAGGGTGCGGCCCGCGAGGGTGGGCCAGAGGGAGTAGGGGGCGCCCGGGTCGAGCTCGAGCTGGTGCGGCACGCCGATCGCGGCGGCGCCCGAGGCGACGGCGGACGCGAGGCCGGCGTGCGAGTCCTCGATGGCGACGCAGTCGGCCGCCTCGACGCCGAGGGTGCGCGCGGCGAGGAGGTAGGCCTCCGGGTGCGGCTTGCTCCGCTCGACCATGTCGCCGCTGACGACGGTGTCGAAGGCGGGGAACAGGAGGCGCTCGACGACGGCGTGCGCCATCCGGCCGATCGACATGGTGACGAGGGCCTGCGGGACGCCGGCCTCGCGGACGGCGGACAGCAGCTCCAGCGCGCCGGGGCGCCACGGGATGCTCTCGGCGAGCTGCGCGACGACCTCGTCGGTCATCCGGTCGATGATCGCCTCGACGGGCAGATCGACGCCCTTGCCCTGCAGGATGCGCGCGGAGGCGGGGAGGCCGGAGCCGACCAGGCTCATCGCGTCCTCGTGCGTCCAGACGCCGCCGAAGGAGGCGACCAGCGCGTGCTCCGACGCCATCCAGTAGGGCTCCGTGTCGACGAGCGTGCCGTCCATGTCCCAGAGGACGGCGGCGGGAGCGCCGTCCGGGAGCGGGGGCTGCGGCCGGGACACGGGGAGGGAGGTGTCGGAAGTCACGAGCGACCATCGTACGCGGACAGCGGAAAGGCGAGGGGCCGGGCGGAGGGGTCGGGGGCGGGTCCTATCCTGGACGGACGGGACAGGCGCACCGAGCGCCACCCGGACATCGAGCCGAACACTGGAGACCTCGCCCATGAACGTGATCAAGGGGAACGTCCTGGTCGTCGCCTTCGAGGGCTGGAACGACGCGGGCGACGCCGCCAGTGGCGCGGTCCGACTGGTGAAGGACGCCGGCGAGTTCGTGCCCCTCTTCTCGGTCGACGCCGAGCAGTACTACGACTTCCAGTACACCCGCCCGATGCTCTCGATCGGCGAGGACGGGCGCCGCAGCCTCTCCTGGCCCGGCACGCAGATCTTCGGCCCGGCCGACACCTCCGTCGACGCCGAGAGCGCCCTCTACGTGATGATCGGCACCGAGCCCTCGCGCAGCTGGAAGAGCTTCGCCGCCGAGGTCGTCGACGCGATGCTCGCGATCGACATCTCGGCCGTCGTCTTCCTCGGCGCGATGCTCGCCGACGTGCCGCACACCCGGCCGATCTCGCTCTTCGCCTCCAGCGAGAACGCCGAGATGCGCGCCGAGTTCGAGCTCGAGCGATCCACCTACGAGGGGCCGGTCGGCATCCTCAGCGTCATCGGCGAGGCCGCGCAGAAGGTCGGGATCCCGGCCGTCTCGCTCTGGGCCTCCGTTCCGCACTACGTGCACAACGCGCCGTCGCCGAAGGCGATGCTCGCGCTGCTGGAGAAGCTCGAGGAGGTCGTCGGCCTGGCGATCCCGCGTGGCGACCTGGTCGAGGAGGCCGGCGAGTGGGAGCGCGGCATCGACGCTCTCGCGCTCGACGACGAGGAGATGGCGGCCTACATCGCCCAGCTGGAGCAGGCGCGCGACACCGTCGACTCGCCCGAGGCCAGCGGCGAGGCCATCGCGCAGGAGTTCGAGCGCTACCTCCGCCGTCGCGGCGACGGCCGCTCGGGCGAGGAGCCCTGGCGGCCGTAGGCCGCGGCGCGGGTCTCGATACGCCGCCTGCGGCGGCTACTCGACCAGCATGAACGGCGACACAGCCCGCGCGGCGGGTCGGCTGCATGCTGATCGAGCAGCCCGCGCAGCGGATCGGCTTCATGCTGATCGAGCAGCCCGCGCAGCGGGTCGGCTGCATGCTGATCGAGCAGCCCGCGGAGCGGGCGTATCGAGATCCGGTGTCGCCCGAAGTCAGGGCGCAGGCTCAGCCCAGGCGGACGCCGAGCAGCGCGTCGATCGCGTCGCGCAGGAGCGCGGGGTCGTCCACCCCGGCGGCGGCCGCATCATCGAGCACGGCGAGGGCGCCCGGGGTGTCGACGTCCACCGCGAGCGCGGCGCGCACGCGCTCGAGCACGTCCGCGGCCGACGTCGGTCCGGTCGATGCGAGCGACGCCTCCCACTGCGCGAGGCGGGCCTCAGCGGCGGGCAGATCGCCGGGCAGCCACTCCCAGTCGGAGCGGTAGTGGTGCGCCAGCAGCGCCAGGCGGATCGCGCGCGGATCCGTCCCCTGCGCCCGCAGCCGTGACACGAGGACGAGGTTCCCGAGCGACTTGCTCATCTTCTCGCCCTGGTAGGCGACCATGCCGGCGTGCGCGTAGGCCCGGGCGAGCGGCCGCCCCGACAGCGACGCCGCGTGCGCCGCGCTGAACTCGTGGTGCGGGAAGATCAGGTCGCTCCCGCCGCCCTGCAGCGTGAACTCCGGCCCGAGGCGGTCGAGCGCGATCACCGAGCACTCGATGTGCCAGCCCGGGCGGCCCCGGCCGACGGCCGCGTCCCAGGCGGGCTCGCCGTCGCGCTCGGCGCGCCAGAGCAGCGGATCGAGCGGGTCGCGCTTGCCCGCGCGGTCGGGGTCTCCCCCGCGCTGCGCGAACAGCGACGCCATCGTCGCGGCGTCCAGGCTGCTCTCGCTGCCCAGGCGCCAGACGTCGCTCTCTCCGGCGGCGACGTCGTAGTAGAGGTCCTCGCCACCGTCGACGGCGGCATCGGGAGTGGCGACGCGATAGGCGATGCCGGCGCGCTCGAGGCGGGCGACCGCCTCCGCGATCGGCGCGATGGTCTCGGTGACTCCGTCGTAATGATCGGGCGGCAGGATCCGCAGCGCGGCCATGTCGCCGCGGAACAGCTCGACCTGCTCCTCGGCCAGGTCGCGCCAGTCGACCCCGTCGCGCGTCGCCCGCTCGAGCAGCGGGTCGTCGACGTCGGTGACGTTCTGGGCGTAGAGCACGGAGTAGCCCGCGTCGCGCCAGAGCCGCTGCACCGTGTCGAAGGCGAGGTACGTCGACGCGTGACCGAGGTGGGTCGCGTCGTACGGGGTGATGCCGCAGACGTAGAGGCGAGCGGTGCCGTCGTCGGCGACGAGCTCGACGGGCGCACCCGTCGCGGTGTCGTGCACGGCGGGCACGGGTCCGCGACCGGGCAGGGCCGGGACGACCGGCGCGTTCCAGGTGCGCATCTACGCGGCGAGGAGGCCCGTGCTCAGCGCGACCATGAGGACGACGCCGAGGACGATGCGGTAGATCACGAACGGCAGGAAGCTGCGGCGCGAGATGTAGCTCATGAAGAAGGCGATGACGACGAAGCCGACCACGAAGGCGACGATCGTCGCGACGAGCGTCTCGAGCCCGCCGACCTGGATCTGGTTCGGCGGGATCTCCGGGTCGCTGATGCTCTTGTACAGCTGGTAGAGCCCGCTGCCGAAGACCGCGGGGATCGCGAGCAGGAAGGAGTAGCGCGCGGCGGCCTTGCGCTCGTAGCCCATGAAGAGGCCGGCCGTGATGGTGCCGCCGGAGCGCGAGACGCCGGGGACGAGGGCGAGCGCCTGCGCGCCTCCGTAGATCAGGCCGTCGCGGACGTTGAGGTCGCGCAGGCGGCGCTTCTTCGCGCCCACCGCGTCGGCGATGCCGAGCAGGATGCCGAAGACGATGAGGGTGGTCGCGACGACCCAGAGCGAGCGGAGCGTGGTCTCGATCTGGTCCTGGAAGAGCAGGCCCAGCACGATGATCGGGAGGCTGCCGACGATGATCAGCCAGCCCATCCGCGCGTTGGCGTCGGTGCGCGGCACCTTGCCCACGAGCGAGCGGCACCAGTTCGACACGATCTTCACGATGTCGCGCCAGAAGTAGATGATGACCGCGGTCTCGGTGCCCAGCTGCGTGATGGCGGTGAACGCCGCTCCGGTGTCCTTGCCGTCGAGTCCGGGGAGCAGCTCGCTCACGATCCGGAGGTGGGCGCTGGAGGAGATGGGGAGGAATTCCGTCAGACCCTGGACGAGTCCCAGGATCAGCGCTTCGAGCAGGCCCATGCGTCACTTTCGAGGAGGGCTGGGGCGTCGTCGGCCAGCAGATGGTCGGTGGCGGTCATGGATCTGACCATCAGGAACGCAGGAGGAGATCGGTCAGGACCTTCCTGCCAAACACTAGTGCGTCGAGCGGAACCCGCTCATCGACCCCGTGGAACAGCGCCGGGAAGTCGAGCGAGCCCGGCAGCTGCAGCGGCGCGAAGCCGTAGCCGGTGATCCCGATCGTCGAGAGAGCCTTGTTGTCGGTGCCCCCCGAAAGGAGGTACGGCAGCACCTCGGCCTCCGGATCGAAGCGGCGCAGTGACGCGGCCATGCTCTCCACGAGCGGCCCGGCGAAGGGCACCTCGAGCCCGATGTCGCGGTGCTGCACCAGGATCTCGACGTGCTCGCCGGCGAGGACCTTCAAGCGCTCGAGCACCGCGTCCTCCTCGCCGGGGAGCACGCGGACGTCGATGGTCGCCTCCGCGGTGTCGGGGATGACGTTGGCCTTGTAGCCGGCCGAGAGCATCGACGGGTTGGCCGTCGTGCGCAGCGTCGCCGCGATGAAGCGCGAGGCCGTGCCGGTGGCGAGCGCGAGCTCCTCCGGAGTGCTGCGCTGCGGGTCGTGGCCGAGGATGCGGGCGACCTCGCCGAGCAGCTCGCGGGTGGTGTCGGTGAGGCGGGTGGGCCACTCCTCGCTGCCGATGCGGGCGATCGCCTGGGCGAGGCGGGTGACGGCGTTCTCGCCGTTGATCTGCGAGCCGTGCCCGGCGGTGCCCCGCGCACGCAGCGTCAGCCAGAGCAGAGCCTTCTCGCCGGTCTGCACGAGGTACGCGCGCTTGCCGCCGAGCTCGATCGAGTAGCCGCCGACCTCGCTGATCGCCTCGGTCGCGCCGGCGAAGAGCTCGGGCCGGGTCTTGACGAGGTGGCCGGAGCCGCGGACGCCGCCCGCCTCCTCGTCGGCGAAGAAGGCGATGACGAGATCGCGCGAGGGCTTCCGGCCACTGCCGAGGATGTCGCCGAGGGAGGCGAGGATCATCGCGTCCATGTTCTTCATGTCGACCGCGCCGCGGCCCCAGAGCATGCCGTCCTTGATCACTCCGCCGAACGGGTCGACGCTCCAGTTGTCCGCGATCGCCGGGACGACGTCGAGGTGCCCGTGCACGACGAGGGCGCCGCGCTCGCGGTCCTCCCCCGCGACGCGGGCGACGACGCTGGTGCGGCCGGGGTCGGAGTCGATCAGCTCGGGCTCGAGCCCGAGGTCGCGCAGACGGGCGGCGACGTACTCGGCGGCCTCGCGCTCGGGCTCGGCCTTCCCGTCGCCGTAGTTGCTGGTGTCGAACCGGATGAGGTCCCGCGCGATGATCGCGGTCTCGTCGAGATCCGACTCGGAGGGGGCGGCGGCGCTGTCGGAGGACGTCATGCCCCCACGCTACCGGCCGGCTCACGGCGCCCTCTCCCCCGGTGTCATCCGAGGCCCGCGAAGCGTGCTAATGTCTTCTTCGGCCGCGGAAACGCAGGCTGGAAACAACACTCGTCCGGGTGGCGGAAATGGCAGACGCGCTAGCTTGAGGTGCTAGTGCCCGTATAGGGCGTGGGGGTTCAAGTCCCCCCTCGGACACCAATAGAACCCCTCGATCTCATGGAGATCGGGGGGTTCTTCTCGTTGGCGCGGCGGTTCGTGCAGCAGCACCGACTGGGAGCCGATGATGATCACCTCGTCGGCCTGGATGATCTCCGTCGTGGCGCGGATCCCGTGCTCTAGCTCGGCCCGGTTCACGCGCTCGCCTCCACAAGCGCCGATCGCTCCTCGTCCGGGATCAGCCCGGCGAGCGGTGAGACGGAGCGCAGGTCGTGGGCGTGCTCCGTCTCCGCGAGCAAGGCCTGGATCTGGGTGGAGAGCGGACTGCGGAGCAGCTCAGCCCACTCGTCCAGCCACTGGTGCGCATCCCCGCGGACCCTGCCTCGCAGTTGCTCGAGCCGCGCTTCCGCCCGAGGACGGAAGTCCGGAGAGCGGTCGAGGAGCTCCAGCGCGGCGCGGTGGAGCTGGACGGAGCGAGTGGTCTCACGACGCAGTGACCGATCACGGTCGCGACGATCCGCCTCGACCTCGGCCACGACCGCCGCGTGGGAGGGGAGGGCGCGTCTCAGGAGACGGCGCGCGGCGAGCGCCGTCGTCCGGTCGGTCCGTCGCGCGAGCGCGGCGATGCTCAGCCCGATCGGCACCGGTCCCTCGCTGACGAACGGCCACCGCTCATCGGGGACGTGATGCAGGGTCACGGAAGTCGATGACGTGCCGGCTGCGGCGACCTCCTCTCGGAGCTGAGCCTTCAACCGGGTGGAGACGAGCAGCTCGAGGCGGCTGACGTCGCGCCGGCCCGCTCGGGTGTCCGATGCCCCGACGGGGAGGAGCTCCCGCTCCCCCTGCAGCTGCTCGACGAGTTCCGTAGGCAGCTCCAGCGACTCCGGCGGCAGAAGCTCCGCGGTCCACGAGCGCGTCACCGCCACGGGATCCTCCGCGCTCTCGAGTCGCTGGATCATCCGGGTGATGCGACTCCGCTCGGACCTCGTCAGGGCCGGGTCCACCGCGCCCGAGAGCGCGGCGACGAGTCCCCACGCCATCCGGTCGCCGAGCGGGCGAGACACGCGCGGCGATGAGATGTCCTGACCACCCCTGATGACATGCACGCCTCCGACCTTCTCCGCCCGGATGCGCCCCTCGGCGATGAGCTGACGGATGCGCGCCGCACTGACGCCGCGCTCTGTCGCGACATCGGAGACGGACTTCAGCTCCTGCTCTGTCATGAGAGGAAGCCTATCGATCACGCAAGGGAAGTGCCCCGGTCATCCGAGGCGAGGACGCGAACGGAGAGAACTGCACCGAGGGCACGTCTTCTTGACCTCTGACAGCGCCGCTCCTAGGCTCTCGCCGGGTGAGAAACCGAATGAAATAGTTTCCTCGTCGAAAGTACGGGTCTCACCTCTCGCCCGGTGCCGTGCCGGACGACCTCGATCGAACGGACGCACCATGACGACCACCTCCTTCACCTCCGGCTGGATCGTCCGGGCACCGCGCGGGCCGTTCGCCGCGGTGCAGGGCGGCGCCGACGATTCCGTTGCGGTGACGCTGCCGCACGACGCGCTGCGCGATGCCGAGCGCTCGCCGGAGGCGGTGTCCAAGGGCGGCGCGGCCTACTACCCGGGCGGCGCCTACTCCTACGTCAAGAGCTTCGACGTGCCGGCGGACTGGGCGGGCAGGGTCGTGCGCCTCGAGGTGCAGGGCGCCTACCGGCACGCGATGGTCTTCCTCAACGACGAGTTCGCGGGGAACCGCGCCGACGGCTTCGCGCGCTTCTTCGTGGAGCTGACGCCGTTCCTGCGCTTCGGTGAGACGAACACGCTGCGGATCGAGGTGCGCTCGGGCCAGGACTCGCGCTGGTACGCCGGCGCCGGGCTGCACCGGCCGGTGCTGCTGCACGTCGACGAGCCCGTGCACATCGAGCCGGACGGCGTGCGGATCACGACCGTGCGCGTCGAGGACGACCAGGCCGTGGTCGAGGTCGCTGCCAGCATCGTCAACCGCGGACTCACAACCTCGTCCCTCACGGTCTCGACGGAGCTCTCGGGACCGTCCGGGAACGTCGTCGAGCGCGCGACGACTCCGGTCACCGTCGCCCCCGGTCGCACCGCCCTGGTGCGCCAGCGCCTCTACGTCCAGGAGCCGGCCCTCTGGAGCGTCGACTCCCCCGCCCTGCACAGCGCCCGCACGAGCATCGGGGTCGGCGACGACGTCGTCACCGTGCACGGCATCCGCACCGTCACCGTCGACCCGCGGAAGGGACTGCGGATCAACGGCGAGACCGTGCTGCTGCGCGGCGCGTGCATCCACAGCGACAACGGCGTCCTCGGCGCCGCCTCGATCGCCCGGGCGGAGGAGCGGCGGATCCAGCTGCTCAAGGAGGCGGGCTTCAACGCAATCCGCATGGCGCACAACCCCGCCTCGCCGTCGATGCTCGACGCCTGCGACCGCCTCGGCATGCTCGTGATGGACGAGGCCTTCGACATGTGGGTGCGCGGCAAGACGCACCACGACTACTCTCTCGACTTCGCCCAGTGGTGGCGGGCCGACCTGGAGTCGCTGGTCGCGAAGGACTACAACCACCCGAGCGTCATCCTCTACTCGATCGGCAACGAGATCGTCGAGGTCGGCACCCCGCACGGCGCGGTGCTGGCCCGCGATCTCGCGGAGCACGTGCGCTTGCTCGACCCGACGCGGCCCGTCACCAACGGCGTGAATCCGACGCTGGCGGTGCTCGACGAGCTCGACAGCATCCTCGCCTCGGAGCAGGGGCTGAACGAGCTCATGGGCGAGGCCGGAGCCGGGATGATGGCGGCGATCGGCTCCTCCGACGCCGTCACCCGCCGCACGGCGGAATCGAGCGCCGCGCTCGACGTGCTCGGGCTGAACTACGCCGACGGCCGCTACGCGAGCGACGCCGAGCTCTTCCCGCAGCGTGTGATCGTCGGGTCCGAGACCTTCCCCTCGCAGATCGGCGACCTCTGGCCGAAGGTGCTGGCGAACCCGAACGTGATCGGAGACTTCACCTGGACCGGCTGGGACTACCTCGGCGAGGTCGGGATCGGCGCCACCTCCTACGCGGAGGACCCGGCGGCGAACGGGGCGCTGGAGCGCGAGTACCCGTACCTGACGGCGTGGTGCGGCGATCTCGACATCACCGGGTGGCGGCGGCCCGCGTCCTACTACCGCGAGATCGTCTTCGGGCTGCGCTCGGAGCCGGCGATCGCGGTGGTGCGCCCGGAGCGGCACGGGCAGACGGTGACGATGCAGTCGCCGTGGGCGTGGAGCGACTCGGTCGACTCCTGGACCTGGCCCGGCTTCGAGGACTCCCCCGTCACCGTCGAGGTTGCGGCGGACGCGGACGAGGTGGCGCTGCTGCTCGACGGCGTCGAGGTGGCGCGTGCTGCGGTCGGCGGGGTGCGGCCGATGCTGGCGTCGATCGAGACGGTCTATCAGCCGGGCGCGCTGACGGCGGTGGCGTATCGGTCCGGACGCGAGACGGGACGCACCTCGTTCGTGTCCGCGGTCGGACCTGCGGTGCTGACCGCGACGGCGGACCGCACGGAGCTGCGCGCGGACGACACCGACCTCTGCTTCCTCGCGATCGAGCTGCGGGACGCGGCGGGCGTGCTGTTCACGGGCGCGGACCGGGTCGTCTCGGTCACCGTCGAGGGCGCGGGCCTGCTCGCGGGCTTCGGCAGCGGAGCACCCGCCACCACGGAGCGCTTCGACGCCACCGAGCGGACGACCTTCGACGGCCGCGCGCTCGCCGTGGTCCGTCCGACCGGCGCGGGGCCGATCACCGTGCTCGTCTCGTCAGACGGACTCGACGACGTCAGGATCGAGCTCTCGGCGAGCTGAGGATCGACAGCGCAGCCACTCCCCTTCGTCAGGCGGCGCGTCCCCTGCTGATCGAGTAGCCCGCGGAGCGGGCGCATCGAGATGCACCCTCTCCGGAAGCGAAGTTTGCAGACCCGTTGTGCTGATGACGCGGGGTCTCGATATGCCCCTCCGGGGCTACTCGACCAGCATTCGTCAGGCGGCGACGACTCCCGCGGGCGACCAGCCGAGGGCCGGGGCGATCGCGTCGGCGACGGTCTGCAGCAGCCGGGCGTTGTACTCCACGCCGAGCTGGTTGGGGACGGTGAGGAGGAGGGTGTCCGCCTCCTGGACGGCGACGTCGGCGGCGAGCTCCTCGGCGAGGCGGTCGGGCTCGCCGGTGTAGCTGCGGCCGAAGCGGGCGCGGACGCCCTCGAGGGAGGCGACCTGGTCGCGCTCGCCGCGGCCGCCGAAGTAGAGGCGGTCGAGGTCGGTCGTGATCGGGAGGACGCTGCGCGAGACGGAGACGCGCGGGGTGCGCTCCCAGCCGGCCTCGGCCCAGGCCGAGCGGTACTCGCGGATCTGGCGCGCCTGGAGCTCGTCGAAGGGGACGCCCTCCTCCTCGAGCAGGAGGGTGGACGACTGGAGGTTCATGCCCTGCTCGGCCGCCCAGCGCGCGGTGGCGAAGCTGCCGGCGCCCCACCAGATGCGGTCCTCGAGACCGGGTGAGCGGGGCTCGATCGCGAGCGGACTCGAGAACCCGGAGCGGGCCGGGTCGGTCTCGGCGACGGGTGCTCCGGCGAGCGCCTCGCGGAAGAGCTGCACCTTGCGGCGGGCGAGGTCCGCGTCGGTCGTGCCCGCCTCCGGGACGTAGCCGAAGGCCTCGGAGCCGCGCAGCGCGGTCTCGGGCGATCCCCGGCTCACGCCGAGCTCGAGTCGTCCGCCGGAGATGAGGTCGGTCGCGGCCGCCTCCTCCGCCATGTAGAGCGGGTTCTCGTAGCGCATGTCGATGACGCCGGTGCCGATCTCGATCCGGCGGGTGCGCGCGGCGATGGCGGACAGCAGCGGGAACGGCGAGGCGAGCTGCGGGGCGAAGTGGTGCACGCGGACGTAGGCGCCGTCGATCCCGATCTCCTCGGCCGCCTCGGCGAGCTCGATGGTCTGCAGGAGGACGTCCCGCGCGGTGTGCGTCAGCGACCCCGGCACGGACTGGTAGTGGCCGAAGGAGAGGAAGCCGATGCGCGAGACCATGACTGCTTCAGCGCCGGACGGAGCCGCGCTATTCCCGCTCACGGAGGCGCGCGCGCGAGGATCGCCGCTCAGCTCGCCTCGAAGTCGGCGGAGACGGAGGCCGAGACCTCGATGTCCTCCGGCTTGAGCGCGAGCTGCTCCTGGGCCTGGAAGGCCATGGCGCGGCTCATCACGGCCGAGCCGCCCTCGATCCGGGTGTGCGGGCGCAGTCCGGGCTCGAACAGGGTCAGCACCCGGGGCTCGCCGAGCCCGAGGGCGGAGGCGTAGGCGGCGGCGCGCTCACGCGCATCCCGGACCGCGGCGACCCGGACCTCGCGCTCGGCACTCGCGCGGCGGGCGGCCGTGACGTCCCAGTCGACTCCGCCGACGACGATCCCCGGCACCTCGGAGACGGAGGCGACCCAGCGGCCGAGAGCGTCGAAGTCGCGGTACTTCACCCGGACGCTCGCCGCCGCGACGTGGAAGAGCTCGGTCACGTCCGAATCCTTGAGGTACCGCTGGATCGTCGAGACCGACACCTGGTCGGCCGACCACCAGGTCGCCGCTCCGGACGCCTGCTCGGCGCGGGCCTCCTCGCGCACGCGGGCGTGCAGCGCGGTGACCTCGGCGAGCGCCTGGGGGCGCGAGCGCGACTCGCGGCGGATCTCGAGGCGGACGGTGCCGCGCTCGGCGGGGTGGAAGTGCTGGGCGAGTCCGGCGACGGTGATGGTGACCATGCGGCCATGGTGCCGCATCGGGCTCCGAGTGCCCAGCGGGTCGCCGGCCGGGGACGACCTTCAGGCGAAGAGGACCGTCGGGAGGGCAGGACCGTCAGGCGGAGGCGCCGAGGGCTCCGCGGAGCCGCTCGGCGAGCGAGTGCTCGACCGCGAGGTTGCTCAGGAGCTGGTCGCGGTGGGCGCCGACGGCGGGCGGGACGGCGGCACCGGTGCGCCGGTCGAAGGAGCCGCGCAGGGCGCGCTCGCACTCGCGGATCGTCTTCTCGACGAGGGCGAGCCGGCGAGCGAGGCGGGCCGACTGGTAGCTCTCGACCGAGATGGGTCCGTCGACCGGACGGCGGGTGCGGGCCGCGCTCGTGAGTACGGGGGCGATTGCGGAGGCGCTCATGCTGATCCAATCCATCGGGGCGCCGGTGAGCGGCGCCGTTCCTGAGGAGGACAGAAGAGCATGCGGGGCCCTGGCGAGCGCCATAAGTGACACGGAGAGCCCAGTGATGGCGCGTTCTATGCAGTGATCTGGCGCGATTCATATCGTCTGGCGCGATCCGTGCCGCGGAGCGGACTCCCGGCGCCGTCAGTCGCGGAAGACGGCCAGCTGCTCGTTGCCGATGATCGCCAGCGTCCGGACGAGCCGCGTGTAGCGCTCGACGAGCTCCTCGACCGCCGCACCCTGGCCGACCAGCGCCGCGATGCTCTCGGCGGGGAACAGCGAGACGATCTCCATCGCCACGGCGCGGCCGTGCTCGACGGAGAGGGCGCGGGCGTACTCGAGCGCGCGGGTCAGCTGAGGGCGGTCGCCGTCGCGGGTGACCGCCGCGGGATCCGCCTCTGCGGCGTGAGCGAGGACGGCGACGAACACGCGCGCGATCTCGTCGACCCGCAGCGCCCGGACGAGGGTGAGCAGTCGCGAGGACACCCGGGACACGCCCCGCGCCAGCAGCTCGCCGCTGAGCGCTCGCACCTCGATCACGTCGCCGCCGACGAAGTCGCCGGAGACGCGCTTGATCCCGGAGGCGAACAGGCTCGAGCCGGCGGCGATGCTCCGCTCGGCTTCGAGGTTGATCTCGACGCGGCCTCGCGAGGTCGCGACGCCCGAGATCCAGCGCTGCTCCACGACGGGGTGCCCGTGCACGGCGCGGACGAGCGTGCCGGGGCCGGGGCCGTCGAGCGCGCCGAGGATGACCTCGGGCGTGCGGGCGCCGGCGATGCGCGTCGAGACGCCGTTGTGCGCCGCGAGCTCGGCCGCGCGCAGCTTCGAGCGGATGCCGCCTCGGCCGGTGCCGCCCTTCTGCACGCCGATGCTGCGCAGCTCGGCGATGCCCAGCTCGTCGAGGTGCACGCCCTCCGCGATGCTGCCGGCGAAGACGCCGGGGACGTCGGTGAGCAGCAGGAGCAGATCGGCGCCGAGGAGCATCGCGAGGCCGCCGGCCACGCCGTCGTTGTCGGAGCCGGCGGAGTCGATGGTGTCGTTGCCGTTCACGATCGGCACCACGCCCGCGTCGAGCGCGTGCCGGATCGCCTCGGCGACGTGCGCCATCTGCTTCGGTGAGGCCAGATCGGACTCGCCGATCAGGATCTGCGCGACCAGGGACCCCGAGAGCTCGGCGACCGACCGGTAGAAGCCCATCAGCACGGTCTGCCCGACCGCCGCGGCGAGGCGCGGGCTGATCGGCGCGTCCTGGGCGCGGGCGAAGAGCGCGCGGCCGGAGGAGACGGCACCGGAGGAGACGAGGACGACGTCCCAGCCGAGGTCTCGGGCGGCGAAGGCGCTCTCGAGCGCGCTGGCGAGGAGGACGGGATCCGGACCCGACTGCTTGGTCACCGAGCTCGAGCCCATCTTGACCACGAGGGTCCGCCGCGGCTCCGCGGGGGACGAGGCGGTCGCGGCGGAGTCGGGCAGGGCGTCGGACATGGCTCCCATGGTAGGGGCGTGCTCGCGGCGGCCCCGCCTGGCGCGGATTTCCCGAGTGCCGGTCGGTTTTCGTCGTATCCTTCTCGCGGAGCCGATGAGGGCTCCCCTCTGGAAGGACGCGCCCATGACACCGACGTCGGCACCCGCAGGCGACCCGCTCGACGAGCAGATCGACCGCCGCTACCTCGATCCGCTGCGACCCGTGGACGAGCGGGTGGAGATCCTGCTCGGCCAGATGACGCTGGAGGAGAAGGCGGGGCTGTTCTTCCAGACCATGGTCGTGATGGGCGAGGGCGGGGCGCTCGCCGAGGACGGCGCGTTCGGACTGCCCTCGACCGCGGCGATGGTGCTCGAGAAGCGGATGTCGCACTTCAACCTGCTCGGCGGCGGGACCGCTACGGCGCGCGAGCTCGCCGAGTGGCACAACCGCGTCCAGGAGCTGGCGGCGTCGAGCCGGCTCGGCATCCCCGTGACGCTCTCCACCGATCCGCGCCACTCCTTCACCGACAACCCCGGCACCGGGGCGCAGGCGGAGGCGTTCTCGCAGTGGCCGGAGCCGCTCGGGCTCGCCGCGATCGGCGACGAGGCCTTGGTCGAGCGCTTCGGCGACATCGCGCGCCAGGAGTACCTCGCGGTCGGCCTGCGCGTCGCGCTGCACCCGCAGATCGACCTGGCGACGGAGTCGCGCTGGGCGCGGCAGGTCGGCACCTTCGGCGAGGACGCCGAGCTGACCGGGCGGCTGGGCGCCGCCTACATCCGTGGCTTCCAGGGCGAATCGCTCGGAGCGCGGTCGGTCGCGACGATGATCAAGCACTTCCCCGGCGGCGGACCGCAGAAGGACGGCGAGGACCCGCACTTCCCCTACGGCCGCGAGCAGGTCTATCCCGGCGGCAACGCGGAGTACCACCTGCGGCCGTTCGTGAAGGCCTTCGAGGCGGGCACGAGCCAGATCATGCCGTACTACGGGATGCCGGTGGGGACCGAGCACGAGGAGGTCGGCTTCGGCTTCAACCGCTCGGTGATCACGGGGCTGCTGCGCGAGCGGTTCGGCTTCGACGGCATCGTCTGCACCGACTGGGGACTGCTCTCGGACTCGGACATCATGGGCGACCACCACGTGGCGCGCGCCTGGGGCGTGGAGCACCTGTCGGTCCCGGAGCGGATGGCGAAGGCGCTCGAGGCCGGCGTGGACCAGTTCGGCGGCGAGTCGATCCCGGAGACGCTGGTCGCCCTGGTCGAGGGCGGGACGGTGGTCGAGGAGCGGCTCGACGCGTCCGCGCGGCGGCTGCTGCGGGAGAAGTTCGTGCTCGGGCTGTTCGACGAGCGGGCGGTCGACGCGGCGGCGGCGGAGACGGTGGTCGGCTCGGCGGAGTTCCGCGCGGCGGGCGAGGCGGCCCAGCGCGCGGCGATCACGGTGCTGGCGCAGGACGGCGTCCTGCCGGCACGGCGGGGCCTCCGGCTCTACGTCGAGGGGATCGATCCGGCGGTCGCCGCGGAGTACGGCGTCGTCGTCGATGCGCCGGCGGAGGCGGAGCTCGCGGTGATCCGGCTGCAGGCGCCGTTCGAGCGGCGCGCGACGGCGTTCGAGAACGTCTTCCACGCGGGCTCGCTCGACTTCCCGGACGAGGTGGTGGATCACGTGCTGCAGGTGGCGGCGCAGGTGCCGACGGTCGTCGACGTGTTCCTCGACCGGCCGGCGATCCTCACTCCGCTGGTCGGTTCCGCGGCGGCATTGCTGGGCGACTTCGGTGCGTCGGGGGCCGCGGTGCTCGACGTGGTGTTCGGAGTGTCGGAGGCGCGTGGCACACTGCCGATGGATCTTCCGCGCTCGATGGCGGCGGCGGCCGCCCGGCGGCCGGACGTGCCGTTCGACACGGCGGATCCGCTGTTCCGGTTCGGCCACGGGCTGCGGGTCTGACGGCCTGACCCGGCCCGCGGAGGGGCGGGGCGGAGGGGTGTCGGAGCTCCTCCACAGGGGGTGATCCGAGGCCCTGTCCACCGGTGCGGCACCCGGCGCGGCGGATGTCGGTGGCGATTGACATACTCGAACACATGTTCGAATATGGGCAGATGAGCCCCCCTTCCCCGCACCCCTCCCCGGGGGTCGCCGACACCGCGGAGCCGCTGCTGCGGCAGCTCGCGTCGGTGAAGGAGCTGCAGTCGCGGATCCGCGACATGCAGGCGACGACGCTCGAGTCGAAGAGCCTGGCGACCCTGCCGGCCTTCGCCTCGGTGCTGCCCGGCGGGTCGCTCAAGCAGGGCGCCGCCTATTCGGTCGAGGGCTCGATGAGCCTGGCGATGGGGCTGCTGGCCGGGCCGTCCTCCGAGGGCTCCTGGTGCGGCGTCGTCGGCGTCCCCGAGTTCGGCGCCGAGGCGGCGGCGGGCCTCGGGATCGATCTCGAGCGGCTGGTGCTCGTGCCCTCCCCCGCCGAGCACTGGCTCACGGTCACCGCGGCCCTGGTCGACGTCCTCACCGTCGTGCTGACCCGCCCGCCCGCCTCCGTCTCCTCGGCCGACGTCTCGCGGCTGGGGGCCCGCCTGCGGCAGCGCGGAGCGGCGCTCGTCGTCCTCGGCGAGTGGCCCCAGGCCGAGGCGCGCCTCAGCATCCGCAGCAGCCGCTGGGAGGGGCTCGGCGCCGGCCACGGCTATCTGCGCACCAGAGAGGCGCTCGTCGACGTCGTCGGCCGAGCGGGCACGCGGGTGCGCACCGTGCGGATGAGCATGCCCGGCACCGCGCACCCCTTCGGCGTGCTCGGCGGGCCGGCTCGCCTTCAGGAGCGGACCCTGCACGAGCGGGCGGTGTGAGATGAGCCGTTCCGCAAGCGCTCTCGAGCTGCGCCGCACGATCCTCGTCTGGTGCCCCGACTGGCCCCTGCTCGCCGCCGCGGCGGACGCCGGGCTCGACGCGGAGACGCCCCTCGCGCTCACCGAGAAGAGCCGGGTGTTCGCCTGCTCCCCCGGGGCGCGGGCCGAGGGCGTCCGCCGCGGGATGCGGATCCGCGAGGCGCAGTCGCGCTGCACGGGGCTCGCCGTGCTCCCCTACGACCCCGTGCTCGACCACCGCGCCTTCGAGCCGCTGGTGCAGGCGCTGGAGGAGATCACGCCGGGGGTGCAGCTGATCCGCCCCGGTCTCTGCGCGATCCGCGCCCGGGGGCCCCGTCGGTACTACGGCAGCGAGCAGTCCGCGGCGGAGGCCGTGCTGCACCGGCTCGCCGAGCTGGGCGTCCCGCTGGCGCGCGCCGGGGTCGCCGACGGCCTCTTCGCCTCCGAGCTGGCCGCCAAGCACTCCGGCACCGCGGTGTCGATCGTGCCGGCCGGCGAGAGCGCCGCCTTCCTGGCCCCCCTCCCGCTCGACGCGCTCGAGACCGAGGCCGTCGGCACGCGCACCAGGGCGCCCGTGAAGGGCGAGGACCTGATCGCGCTGCTGCGCCGGCTGGGCGTGCGGACCCTCGGCGCCTTCGCGCAGCTGCCCCGCGACGACGTCTCCGCGCGGTTCGGCCCCGACGGGGCGCGCGCGCACGTGCTGGCCTCGGGCGCCGAGATCGAGACGGTCGTCCCGCGGCTGCCGCCCGAGCGGCTCGACCGCGCGCTCGAGTTCGAGCCGCCGCTGGACCGGATCGATCAGGCCGCCTTCGCCTTCCGCGTCCCGGCGGAGGAGTTCGTCGCCGGGCTCACCCGGGCGCAGCTGGTCGCGACGGCGATCCGGATCGAGGTCGTCAGCGACCGCGGCGAGGTGTCCTCGCGCAGCTGGCTGCACCCGCGCTGGTTCACCCCGGGCGATGTCGTCGACCGGCTGCGCTGGCAGCTCCAGGGCAGCGGCGCGATCGACGCCGGGCTCGGCGCGCCGATCGCGCGCCTCTCGGTCGAGCCCGAGGCGGTCGACGCGATCGGCCACCACGAGCAGGGGCTCTGGGGCACGGCTCCGGAGGAGCGGGTGCACCACGGTCTCAGCCGGGTGCAGAGCATGCTCGGCCACGAGGCCGTCGTCACGGCGTCGGTCGGCGGGGGCCGCTCGCTCCGCGATCGCCAGCACCTGATCCCCTGGGGCGATCGCGAGCCCGGAGACGCCCGGCCGCGCGGGCTGCCCTGGCCGGGAGCGCTGCCGCCGCCCCTGCCTCCGACGGTCTTCGCCGAGCCCGCGGCGGTCCTGGTGCGGGGGCCGCGGGGCGAGCCGGTCTCGGTCGACGGCCGCGGCTCGCTCACCTCGGTGCCCGCCTACTTCGCGCCCGGCTCCTCGCAGTCCCGCCTGCAGCCGGTGACGGGCTGGGCCGGCCCCTGGCCGATCGACGAGCGGTGGTGGGACGCGCGCACCGCCGTCCGCTACGACCGCTTCCAGGTCGTCGACTCCGACGGCGTGGCCTGGCTGCTGCTCTGCCTCGACGGAGAGTGGGCGGCCGAGGCCCGCTACGACTGACGCCCCGCGCGCCGCCCGCCCGTGACGACCTCCCGGGCACGATCCGATCCCTCCCGCGCACGACGACCGAAGGAGCCCCCGATGGGCTGGAACAACCCCCCGATCCCCTGGTCGGAGTTCGAGCGCCGCCTCTCGAGCACGACGCGCAGCGACGGCACGACCGTCCGCGGCGACGGCGGCGACAGCCCCGCGTGGTCGCACAAGCGGCCCGCCTACACGCCCGGCGCCGATGTGCGTCCGCCCGCCGAGAAGGTGCCCTACGCCGAGCTGCACGCGCACTCGCACTTCAGCTTCCTCGACGGCGCGAGCAAGCCGGAGGACCTGATCGAGGAGGCGGTGCGCCTGGGCATCGACACGCTCGCCCTCACGGATCACGACGGGCTCTACGGGATCGTCCGGATGGCCGAGGCCGCGCAGGACCACGGGGTGCGCACCGCCTTCGGCGCCGAGCTCTCGCTCGGGCTGCGCACCCCGCAGAACGGCGTCGCCGATCCCGAGGGGACGCACCTGCTCGTCCTCGCCCGCCGCGAGGAGGGCTACCACCGGCTCGCCAGGGCGATCACCACCGCCCAGCTCGCCGGCGCCGAGAAGGGCAAGCCGAGCTACGACCTCGACGAGCTCGCCCGGGCCGCCGACGGCCACTGGATCGTGCTGACCGGCTGCCGCAAGGGCGCGGTGCGCCAGGCCCTGGTCGCGAGCGGCGAGGCGGCGGCCGAGGAGGAGGTGCGCGAGCTCGTCGCGCTGTTCGGCGCGCGCAACGTGCTGATCGAGCTCTTCGACCACGGCGACCCGCTCGCCTCCCTGCACAACGACCAGCTCGCGGGCATCGCCGAGCGGCTGCGCCTGCGCGTCGTCGCCACCGGCAACGTGCACTACGCCCGGCCGGAGGACCGGCCGCTGCAGACCGCGCTGGCCGCGGTCCGCGCCCGGCGGAGCCTCGACGAGATGGACGGCTGGCTGCCCGCCGCGGGCGGCGCGCACCTGCGCTCGGGCGCCGAGATGGCCGAGCGCTTCTCGCGCTACCCCGGCTCGGTCGAGAACACCGTGCGGATCGCGGACGAGATCGCCTTCGAGCTCGGCCGCGTGCGCCCCCGGCTCCCCCGGCAGGACGTGCCGGACGGGCACACCCCGATGAGCTGGCTGCGCCACCTGGTGCAGGAGGCGGTGCCGCAGAAGTACCCGCAGGCCGACTCCGACGTGCACGAGCGGCTCGAGAAGGAGCTGGCGGTCATCGAGGCCAAGGACTTCCCCGGCTACTTCCTCATCGTCCACGACATCGTGCACTTCGCGAAGGTGCGCGGGATCCTCTGCCAGGGCCGCGGCTCGGCCGCCAACTCGGCGGTCTGCTACGTCCTCGGGATCACCGCGGTCGACTCGATCTTCTACGGGCTGCCCTTCGAGCGGTTCCTCTCCAGCATCCGCGACGAGGAGCCGGACATCGACGTCGACTTCGACTCCGAGCGCCGCGAGGAGGTCATCCAGCACGTCTACGAGAAGTACGGCCGGCTGAACGCGGCGCAGGTGGCGAACGTCATCACCTACCGCCCCAAGTTCGCCGTCCGCGACATGGCGAAGGCGCTCGGCTACAGCGCCGGGCAGCAGGACGGCTGGTCGAAGCAGATCGAGCACTGGGGCTCGATCACCGAGAGCCCCGAGCACGACATCCCGGACGACGTCGTCGCGCTGACCAAGCGGGTGCTCGGCACGCCGCGGCACCTGGGAATCCACTCCGGCGGCATGGTGCTGACCGATCGGCCGGTCGGCGAGGTCTGCCCGATCGAGCCCGCCCGGATGGAGAAGCGCACCGTCCTGCAGTGGGACAAGGACGACTGCGCCTGGATGGGACTGGTCAAGTTCGACCTGCTCGGGCTGGGGATGCTCGCCGCCCTGCAGTACACCTTCGACCTCGTCGCCGAGCACGTCGGCGAGAAGTGGGACCTCTCGACGATTCCGCGCGAGGAGAAGGGCGTCTACGACCAGCTCTGCCGAGCCGACTCCATCGGGGTGTTCCAGGTCGAGAGCCGCGCGCAGATGGGAACCCTGCCGAGGCTCCAGCCGCGGCGCTTCTACGACCTCGTGATCGAGGTGGCGCTGATCCGACCCGGTCCGATCCAGGGCGGCGCGGTCCACCCCTACATCCGGCGCAAGCTCGGCGAGGAGCCGGTGAGCTACCAGCACCCGCTGCTCGTCACCCCGCTCAAGCGCACCCTCGGGGTGCCGCTGTTCCAGGAGCAGCTGATGCAGGTCGCGGTCGCGGTCGGCGACTGCAGCGCGGAGGACGCGGACCTGCTGCGGCGCGCGATGGGCTCCAAGCGCGGCACCGAGAAGATCGAATCGCTCCGGGAGCGGCTCTACGAGGGGATGGCGCGCAACGGCATCACCGACGAGGTCGCCGACGACATCTACCGCCGGATCCAGGCCTTCGCCAACTTCGGCTTCGCCGAGAGCCACGCGATCAGCTTCGCCCTGCTGGTCTACGCGAGCGCCTGGCTGCGGCTGCACTATCCGGCCGCCTTCACCGCCGCACTGCTGCGAGCGCAGCCGATGGGCTTCTACGCCCCGCACACCCTGGTCGCCGACGCCCGCCGGCACGGCGTGCGCGTCGAGTCACCGGACGTCAACCGCTCGCTGTCGCACCCCGGACTCGAGGCGCTCGACGGCCCGCCCGCCCGGCGCCGGGGCGGGGCGCCGCACGGACAGGACTCCTGCCTCTCCGCCGAGCAGGCCCCGACGGGCCTCTTCGACCGGTCGCAGCACTTCGACACCGACGACCACCGCCGCGACTCCGGCTTCGTCATCCGCCTGGGCCTCGCCGGGGTGAAGGGCATCGGCACCGCGCTGGCCGAGCACATCGTCGCCGAGCGCGAGCGCGGCGGCGCCTACGCGAGCATGGCCGACCTCTCGCGCCGGGTGGGCCTGAACGCGACCCAGCTCGAGGCGCTCGGCGCGGCCGGCTCCTTCGACTCCCTCGGGCTCGAGCGCCGGCAGGCGCTGTGGGAGGCGGGGTCCGCCGCCGCGGACCGGCAGGAGTTCCTCCCCGACTCGATCGTCGCCGTCCAGCCGCCGCTGCTGCCGATGCTCTCGGCGCAGGAGCGGGTCGTCTTCGACTTCTGGGCCACGGGCATCTCACCGGACGACCATCCGCTGCGGCACCTGCGCGAGGGCCTCACGCGGCGCGGAGCGCGCTCCACGGCCGATCTCCCCGGCACGGCCTCGGGCACCCGGATCGAGGTCGGCGGGGTCGTGATCCACCGTCAACGCCCCTCCACAGCCGCCGGAGTGACCTTCATGAACCTCGAGGACGAGCACGGGATCCTCAACGTGATCTGCTCCGTCGGAGTATGGAACCGCTATCGGCGCACAGCGCGCGAGGCTCCTGCACTCCTCATCCGCGGGATCCTCGAGCGCTCCGAAGAAGGGGTGACCAACCTCCTCGCCGACCGGTTCGAAGCGCTGTCGGTCAGCGCCCGGACCACCGCCCGCAACTTCCGATGACCGAGACAGCACCGCGAGCGCTCCGGCGCCCGCACGACCCGCGAGAGAGCGACACCATGACGACCATCGAACCAGCACCCCACCCCTCGGCCCTCGACGTCCCGCTGCACGAGGACCGCGACCTGCGCGAGCGCGTCTCCTCGCTGATCGGCCCCGCCTACCGGCGCGCACTCTGGCCGATCCTGCTCGACCGGGCCGGCTACCAGCTGCCGATCCTCTACCCGGTCGACGGGCTGCCCGTGCACCCGGACGAGGAGAAGACCGAGCGGATCGTCGCGACGCTCGCCAAGGCAGTGGCCCACCACGACGTCGGCTCGCTCGCCTTCGCTCTCGAGCGCCCGGGCCGGGCGTTCCTCGGCGAGACCGACCGGGTGCTCGCCCGCCAGCTCAGCGCCGCCTGCCACAGGCGGGCGATGCCGCTGCGCGCCCTGCTGCTCGTGCACGACGACGGCGTGCGGATCATCGCCGACGCGGAGCACTCCGCGCCGGCGCGCTGATCCGGCCCGTACCCGCTACTCGAAGTCGGAGAGCGTGATGAGCAGAGAGGAGGCGCCGAGGTCGACCTCGGTGTCGCCCGGCTGGACCGCGTACTCGCCCACCGCGAGGAGCGACTCCGCCACCTCGGGCAGCGGGACGCGGACCGGAGCCTCGCCGACGTTGATCGCGATCGTCACCCGGCCGCGGCCGAGCGTGAGCCAGCGCTCTTCCTCGTCGAGCTCGACGCGCACCGAGCCGAAGCGCGGGTCGGTCAGCTCGGGGAAGCGGCGGCGCAGCGCCGCGAGCTCCCGGTACACCGCGAGGGTGCGCGCGTGTCGCCCCTCCTCGGCCTCCGACCAGTCCAGCTTGGAGCGCTCGAAGGTCTCGGGGTCCTGCGGGTCGGGTACGACCTCCGGGTCCCAGCCCATCTTCGCGAACTCCTCGATGCGGCCCTTCGCGGTCGCCTCGCCGAGGTCCTTCTCCGGGTGCGAGGTGAAGAACTGCCACGGCGTCGACGCGGCCCACTCCTCGCCCATGAAGAGCATCGGCGTGAACGGACCGAGCAGCGTCAGCGCGGCTGCGATCGCGAGCCGGCCCTCGTCGAGCGTCGCGGTCAGGCGGTCGCCGATCGCGCGGTTGCCGATCTGGTCGTGGTTCTGGCTGCAGACCACGAGACGCCAGGCGGGCATCCGCTCGGTGTCGATCGGGCGGCCGTGGTGACGGCCCCGGAAGGTGGAGAGGGTCCCGTCGTGGAAGAAGCCGCGGGTGAGCACCTTGCCGAGGGCGCCGAGCGGGGCGAAGTCCTCGTAGTAGCCGGTCGTCTCGCCGGTCAGAGCGACATGCACGGCGTGATGGAAGTCGTCGCTCCACTGCGCGTCGAGTCCGTAGCCGCCCGCCTCACGCGGCGTGATCAGCTTCGGGTCGTTGAGGTCCGACTCCGCGATCAGGGTCAGCGGGCGCCCGACGTCGGCCGAGAGCACGGCGACCTCGGCCGCCATCTCCTCGAGCACGTGCACGGCGCGCTCGTCCGAGAGGGCGTGCACCGCGTCGAGCCGGAGCGCGTCGACGTGGTAGTCGCGCAGCCACATCAGCGCGTTGTCGAGGATGTAGCCGCGGACGACGTCCGAGCCCTCCCCGTCGAGGTTGATCGAGCTGCCCCAGGTGTTGGCCTTCTCGTTCTTGAGGTACGGGCCGAACTCGGGCAGGTAGTTGCCGCTCGGGCCGAGGTGGTTGTATACCACGTCCTGCACGATGCCCAGGCCCGCGCGGTGCGCCGCGTCGACGAAGCGCTGGTACGCCTCCGGTCCGCCGTAGGCCTCCGAGACGGCGTACCAGAGGACGCCGTCGTAGCCCCAGTTGTGCGTGCCGTTCACCGCGTTGACCGGCAGGACCTCGATGAAGTCCACGCCGATCGAGCGCAGGTGCTCGAGCTTGCCCGCCGCCGAGTCGAGCGTGCCGTCGGGGGTGAACGTGCCGACGTGCAGCTCGTAGATCACGGCGCCGGCGAGCTGCCGCCCCGTCCAGGCCCCGTCGGCCCACTCGAACGCCTCCGGGTCGTAGCTGCGCGACAGCTCGTGCACGCCGCCGGGCTGGCGACGCGAGCGCGGGTCCGGGAACGGACCCTTCCCGTCGACCAGGTAGCCGTAGTCGACCTCGCCCGTCGCGGTGACCGCCCCGGAGACCCGCCACCAGCCCTCGTCGCCGAAGCGGGCCATGGCGACCGCGCCGCCCTCGCCGAGTGCGAGCTCGACGGTGGACGCCTCGGGCGCCCACACGTCGAAGCGCTCGGGTCCGGAGGCGGGCAGGGCGTAGCGGTAGGGCGTCGTGCTGATCACGGGGTTCTCCAGGGTCGTTCGAGCGGGTCGGGAGGGAGGGAGCGGGCCGGGTCAGGCGACCGGCACGAGCAGGGCGACCGGGTAGCCGCCGCCGAGGATCTCCGCGACGGCGGTCGGCCCGCCGGCGAAGGTGCGCCCGGTGAGGACGTCCACGACCGGGTGCCCGGGGAGGACGATCAGGGTCTCGCCCCAGCCGCCCTCGGCCGCGAGGCGCGCGGGCAGTCGGGTGGCGACCGTCAGCGCGCCGCCGCGGTCGAAGGCGATCGCGTGCTCGGCGGCCGGCCCGATGGCGGGGACGGCGGCGTAGCGCGTGAACAGCTCCGGCCGGTCACGGCGCAGGCGCAGCGCCCGCGAGGTCACGAGCAGCTTGGCCGCGCCCTCCGCGTCGATCTCCGGCAGCCAGCCGTCGTCGATCCGCTCGAGCAGCGCGCGGCGCTCGGCGAAGTCGACCGGGCGGCGGTTGTCGGGGTCGACGAGCGACGTCTCCCACAGCTCGCTGCCCTGGTAGACGTCCGGGATGCCCGGGGCCGTCAGCTGAACGGCCTTCGCCGACAGGCTGTTCGACCAGCCGGCGGCCGAGACCCGGGCGACGGTGTCCTCGATCAGGCGGCGCACGGCCGCGTCGTCGAACGCGGCGTCGACGGCCGCGTGCATCCGCTTCTCGAACGCCTCGTCCGGCGCGGTCCACATGGTCGAGCTGCCGGCCTCGCGCGACGCCTTCTCGGCGTAGGCGTGCAGGCGCTCGCGCGACGCGGGCCAGGACCCGACGATCGCCTCCCAGAGCAGGTGCTCGACGGGTCCGTCGCCGAAGCCGACGAGCTCGTGCAGCGAGCGGAGCGTCTCGGCCCACGCCTCGGCGTCCTCGGCGAGGGCGGTGATGCGGGCGCGGGTGTCCTCGCCGCGCTTGGTGTCGTGCGTCGACAGCGTGGTGAGCGAGGCCGGGAACGACGCCTGGCGCACACCCTGGCGGCGGTGGAACTCCTCGAGGTCGATCGAGAACTCGTCCGGATCGGCGCCGACCTCGTTGAGCGAGGTGAGGCGGCTGAAGCGGTAGAACGCCGTGTCCTCGACGCCCTTCGCCATCACCATGCCGGAGGTCTGCTGGAAGCGGACCGACACGGGAGTGCCGGTCTCCTCGAGCAGCGCGGCGACCTCGTCGATCGTCGCGGCGATCTCCGGGCGGCGGTGCCGCGCGTCGAGCCGCGCGTGCTCGAGGTGCTCGGCGCCGTAGGGCAGGTAGCTGCGGTAGACCGGGAAGGTCGCGAGCAGTTCGGCGATCGCGTCGTCCGCGCCGTCGACCTGCGGGATCAGGCGGGCCAGGCGCAGCACCTCGGAGCGGAGGATGCCGTCGGCGATGCCGCGCTTGGTGTCGTGGATCAGGTCGGCCCACTCGACCGGAGCGCCGCCGTCGCCGAGCTCGGCGTCGAGGCCCTCGAGCACCGGACGCGCATCCGGGTCGACCAGGATGCGGTCGATGTCCGCGAGGGCGTCGTAGCCGGTGGTGCCGACCGTCGCCCAGTGCGCCGGCAGCTGCTCGTCGCCCTCGAGGATCTTCTCCACCCAGACGGGCGCGCCGTCGATAGCCCGAGCGAGGTCGTCCAGGTAGCCGCCCGGGTCGGCCAGGCCGTCCGGGTGGTCGACGCGCAGTCCGTCGGCGAGTCCCTCGGTGAACCAGCGGACGATCTCGACGTGCGAGGCGTCGAAGACCTCGGGCCGCTCGACCGTGATCGCGGCGAGGGTGTTCACCGCGAAGAAGCGGCGGTAGTTCAGCTCGGCGTCGGCGCGGCGCCAGTTGACCAGCTCGTAGCTCTGCCGGGCGTGCACGGTGCGGCCGGAGTCGCCGGGCTCGGCGGTGCCGGGCGCGATCGGCAGGCGGTTCTCGTAGTAGTGCAGCTCGTCGCCGACGACCGCGAGCGCGTCCAGCTCGCTGTCGCTGTCGCCCTCACTGGCGCCGTCACCCAGGATCGGCACGCGCAGCTTGCCGGCGCCCGCCTCCCAGTCGATGTCGAAGGCCGTGGCGTAGCGGGAGTTCCGCCCGTTCTTCAGCAGATCCCACCACCAGGCGTTCTCGACCGGAGTCGCGACGCCCATGTGGTTCGGCACGATGTCGATGAGGACGCCGAGGCCCTCCTTCTTCGCCGCCGCGGAGGCGTGGGCGAGGCCCTCGCCGCCGCCGCGGGCCGGGTCGACCTGGGAGTGGTCGACGACGTCGTAGCCGTGGTCCGAGCCGGGCTCGGCGGTCAGCAGCGGGGAGAAGTACAGCCAGTCGGCGCCGAGGGAGCGCACGTAGTCGGCCACCTTCGCGGCCTCGTCGAGATCGAAGCCGGAGCGGATCTGGAGTCGGTAGGTGGAGGCGGGCAGTCGCAACGTCAGGCTCCTGTCGAGGGGGCGGTCGCGGCGTCGGTCGACTCCGCGTGGGGGCTGGTGTGGCCGGTGGTGGTGATGATCGGGATCGCCGAGGTCGCGGCGAGCGAGGCCAGCGAGGCGGCGACCGAGTGGTCGACCTCGGGCTCGGGGGCGCTGTGCTCCTGAAGGATCACGAGCGACTTCGCCTGCACGGTGAGCAGCGCGCCGGCGGGCCGCGGGACCGAGTCGGCCTCGGCGCCCGCGGTGTCGACCAGGACGGCCCACTCGACCGCGTACTCGTCGCTCGGGATCGTGAACTCGACGTCCAGGTCGTCGGCGTTGAAGTAGAGCAGGAAGCTGTCGTCCACGACCGGCTGGCCGCGCTCGTCGCGCTCGCGGATCCCGTTGCCGTTGAGGTAGATGCCGACCGAGCGGTCCAGGCCCGAGTCCCAGTCCGACGGCGTCATCTCGGTGCCGTCGGCCTTGAACCAGACGATGTCCGGCAGCGGCTCGCCGGTGCCGCGCAGGACGGGACGCCCGTCGAAGAACCGGCCGCGGCGGAAGGTCGGGTGCTCGGCGCGCAGGCGGATGAGCGCCGCCGTGAACTCGACGAGCGGCTTGTCGGCCTTCTCCCAGTCGATCCAGGTCAGTTCGCTGTCCTGCGCGTAGGTGTTGTTGTTGCCGTTCTGCGTCCGGCCGAGCTCGTCGCCGTGCAGGATCATCGGCACGCCCTGCGAGATCAGCATCGTCGCGAGGAAGTTGCGCTGCTGGCGGGCACGGAGGCCGAGCACCTTCGGGTCGTCGGTGGGGCCTTCGGCGCCGTGGTTCCAGGAGCGGTTGTGCGACTCGCCGTCGTTGCCGTCCTCGCCGTTGGCGTCGTTGTGCTTCTCGTTGTAGGAGACGAGGTCGCGCAGGGTGAAGCCGTCGTGCGCGGTGACGAAGTTGATCGAGGCGACCGGGTAGCGGCCGGAGCGGGCGTAGAGGTCGGCCGAGCCGGTGAGGCGCGAGGCGAACTCGCCGAGGGTCGAGGGCTCGCCGCGCCAGAAGTCTCGGACGGTGTCGCGGTACTTGCCGTTCCACTCCGTCCACTGCGGCGGGAAGTTGCCGACCTGGTAGCCGCCGGGGCCGACGTCCCACGGCTCGGCGATCAGCTTGACCTGAGAGACCACCGGGTCCTGCTGGACGAGCTCGAAGAAGGTGGAGAGCCGATCGACGTCGTAGAACTCGCGGGCCAGCGCCGAGGCGAGGTCGAAGCGGAAGCCGTCGACGCGCATCTCGGTCACCCAGTAGCGCAGCGAGTCCATGATCAGCTGCAGCGAGTGCGGGTGGCGCACGTTCAGCGTGTTGCCGGTGCCGGTGTAGTCCATGTAGTAGCGCTTGTCGTCGTCGACCAGGCGGTAGTAGGCCTCGTTGTCGATGCCGCGGAACGACAGCGTCGGGCCGAGGTGGTTGCCCTCCGCGGTGTGGTTGTAGACCACGTCGAGGATGACCTCGATGCCGGCCGCGTGCAGCGCCTTCACCATGCTCTTGAACTCCTGGACCTGCTGGCCCAGATCGCCCGTGGCGCCGTAGGTGTTCTGCGGCGCGAAGAAGCCGATCGTGTTGTAGCCCCAGTAGTTCGAGAGGCCCTTCTCGATCAGCGTCGAGTCGTTGACGAACTGGTGCACCGGCATCAGCTCGAGGGCGGTGATGCCGAGGTGCTTGAGGTGTGCGATCACGGCGGGGTGCGCGACGCCGGCGTAGGTGCCGCGCAACTCCTCCGGCACGTCCGGGTGGCTCTTGGTGAGCCCCTTCACGTGCGCCTCGTAGATCACCGTGCTGTCGTAGGAGGTGCGCGGGCGGCGGTCGCCGGCCCAGTCGAAGAACGGGTTGATGACGACGCCCATCATCATGTGCGGCGCCGAGTCCTCGTCGTTGGTCGAGTCCGGGTCGCCGAAAGTGTACGAGAAGAGCGACTGGTCCCAGTCGATCTCGCCCGAGACGGCCTTCGCGTAGGGGTCGAGCAGCAGCTTGTTGGGGTTGCAGCGGTGTCCACCGGCCGGGTCGTACGCGCCGTGGACGCGGTAGCCGTAGCGCTGGCCGGGCTGGACCTGCGGGAGGTAGCAGTGCCAGACGTACGCGTCCGACTCGAGCACCTCGACACGCGTCTCGGTGCCGTCCTCCTCGAAGAGGCACAGCTCGACGCGCTCGGCGGCCTCGCTGAACAGGGCGAAGTTCGTGCCGCTTCCGTCGAAGGTGGCGCCCAAGGGGTAGGCGGTTCCGGGCCAGGTCTCCACGAGACTCCTCTGAGTTCTGGTCTCGGGCGATCCGGGGGAGGCCGACGGGCGGTCTGCGGATGCCCGACGTCGGGGGTGATGGTCCGTCACCTTCGCGACGGACCGACTGCCCAGCTTAGCGAGAGGCTCCCGGGCAGCCCTCGGCGAGGTCACGCTCAGACAGTACGGACCCCGCCGTTGCGCGGCGAGGGCTGGACCGGACACCGCTCGTCCAGTAGTGCACGCCGCGTCAGTGCACGCCGCGTCAGTGCGAGCCGATCCTCTTGCGCAGCAGATCGATCCGCGCCTGCAGCTGCGTCACGCTCGCCTGCGCGACCGCCGGCCCGCCGCACAGCCGGCGCAGCTCGGTATGCACCTGCCCGTGGGTCTCCCCCGTGTTGCGGGCCCAGAGCCCGACGAGCGAGTTCAGCAGGCTGCGCTGCTCCTTGAGCGTGCGGTAGAGCGGCGCGGGGATCTCGCTCTCCTTCGCCTCCGTAGCCGCCTGCGCGCCGTGAGCACCGGCGCGGCCGCCCGCGCGCTTCGCCTGGCGCTGCTGGCGGTGCTGCAGCAGCTCGCGCACCTGCTCCGGCTCGAGCAGTCCGGGCAGGCCGATGAAGTCGAGCTCCTCCTCGCTCTCGACCTCGACCTCCATGCCGAACTCCGCGCCCTCGTACATGACGCGGTCGAAGGTGGCGGCCGAGCCGAGGGACTCGAAGCGGCCCTCCTCGAGCAGGTCGGACGAGGCCTTGCTCTCGCGCTCGGCGTCGGCCATCAGATCGGCCTCGGGGTACTCCTCGTCGTCGGAGACGCGGCGGTCGAGCGCGTGGTCGCGCTGCTGCTCCATCGAGCCCGCGAGGGCGAGCAGTCCCGGCACGTTCGGCAGGAAGATCGACGCCGTCTCACCGCGGCGCCGGGCCCGGACGAAGCGGCCGATCGCCTGGGCGAAGAACAGCGGGGTGGAGGCGGAGGTGGCGTAGACGCCCACGGCCAGCCGCGGCACGTCGACCCCCTCGGACACCATCCGCACGGCGACCATCCACCGGCTGTCGCCCTTCGAGAACTCCTCGATCCGGTCGCTCGCCTCCTTCTCGTCGGAGAGGACGACGGTGACGGGCTCGCCGCTGATCTCGCGCAGCATCGCCGCGTAGGCGCGCGCCGCGTAGTGGTCGGTCGCGATGACGAGGCCGCCGGCGTCCGGGATCCCACGGCGCACCTCGGTCAGCCGCGTGTTCGCCGCGCGCAGGACCGAGGGGATCCACTCCCCCTTCGGGTCGAGCGCCGTGCGCCAGGCCTGCGAGGTGATGTCCTTGGTGTTGCCCTCGCCGAGCCGCGCCTCCATCTCGTCGCCGGCCTTCGACTTCCAGCGCATCTGCCCGGCGTAGACCATGAAGAGGACCGGGCGGACGACGCCGTCCGCGAGCGCGCGGCCGTAGCCGTAGGCGTAGTCGGTCAGCGAGGTGCGGATGCCCTCCTGGTCCGGCAGGTAGCTGACGAACGGGATCGGCGCGGTGTCGGAGCGGAACGGCGTCCCGGTGAGCGAGAGCCTGCGGGCGGCGGGCTCGAAGGCCTCGCGGATCGCGTCGCCCCAGCTCAGCGCGTCGCCGCCGTGGTGCACCTCGTCGAGGATGACGAGAGAGCGGCCGGAGAGGGTCAGCTCGCGGTGCAGCTCGGGCCGCACGGCGACCTGCGCGTAGGTGACGGCGACGCCGTGGTAGTGCCGGGCGTGCCGCCCCATCCGGTTGGTGAAGGTGGGGTCGAGCCGGATGCCGACGCGGTGCGCCGCCTCCGCCCACTGCCGCTTGAGGTGCTCGGTGGGCGCGACCACGGTGATCCGGTCGACGGTGCGGTTGTGCAGCAGCTCCGCGGCCAGGCGGAGGGCGAACGTCGTCTTGCCGGCGCCGGGCGTCGCGGCCGCGAGGAAGTCGCGCGGCTCGTGCTGGAAGTAGGCCTCGAGGGCCTCCGCCTGCCAGGCCCGCAGCTTGTTCGCGGTACCCCACGGCGCCCGCCCGGGGAACGACGGGGACAGGTGCTCCGCGGCGGAGGTGCCGACCTGATGACCGAAGTTCGAGGGACTGTTCACGTGGACCGAGGCTAGCCGACACCTCCGACGCCGGGCGCCGGTCCGCGCACCCGCGGGCGCGGCCCCGGCGTGTCGGGATCGTCCGGGCGACGGACTCCCTCCGCCCGCTCGGAGCGCAGAATGGAGGGATGGTCGAGCAGCGTCATCCGTGGTCCCGCTACGTCGCCCTGGGCGACTCCTTCACCGAGGGGATCGGCGATCCCGAGCCCTCCAGCCCCGGCGGTCACCGCGGCTGGGCCGACCGCGTCGCGGAGGTGCTCGGCAGTCAGAACGACGACTTCGCCTACGCGAACCTGGCGGTGCGCGGGCGGCTGCTCCAGCAGATCGTCGACGAGCAGATCGAGCCGGCCCTGGCGCTGCGCCCGGATCTGATCACGATCTCCGCGGGCGGCAACGACGTGATCCGCCCCGGCACCGATCCGGACGACATCGCCCGCCGCTTCGAGGAGGGACTGGCCCGGCTGCGCTCGGACGGCGCGACGGTGGTGCTCTTCACGGGGGTCGACGTCAGCTTCTCCCCCGTCTTCGGGCGGATCCGCGGCAAGGTCGCGATCTTCAACGAGAACCTCCGCGCGCTCGCCGAGCGCTACGACTGCATCGTCGCCGACCAGTGGTCGCTGCAGGAGATCCAGGACGTGCGGATGTGGGCGCCGGACCGCCTGCACCTCAATCCGCACGGCCACCACGAGGTGGCGCGGATGGTGCTGAAGGCTCTCAACGTCGAGAACTCGCTCCGCCCGTTCGCTCCGGAGCCGGTACCGACGCCGACCTGGCGGGCCGCCCGCCGCGAGGATGCGAAGTGGGCCCGCGAGTACCTCGTCCCGTGGGTGCTGCGCCGGGTCCGCCATCAGTCCTCCGGCGACTTCATCACGGCCAAGCGGCCGGACGCCGGCCCCTACCTGCAGCGCCCGCCCGAGAGCGTGCCCGGCACGCCCGTCCCCGGCAACGCGACCCCGGAGGAGGTCGCCGCCGACATCGCGACAGCCGGCGTCCGCATCGTCGTCGACGACACCGACGCGTAGGCGGCCCCTGCTGCTCGCTCCCTGCCGGTCGAGCAGCCGCGCAGCGGCCACCCCATGCTGGTCGAGTAGCCGCGAAGCGGCGTATCGAGACCCACCCTGCTGAACACGCCGGATCTCGATACGCCCGCTCCGAGGGCTACTCGATCAGCAGAGAACGCTCGGGCCCCGTCCCGCTGCCGCCTACCCGAAGAGCTCGCCGGGGTGGGTCGCGCGCCAGCCGAAGCCCGGGTCCTCGATCGCCCCGTCCGCGACGAGCGGCACCGGATAGGCCTGGCCGTTGACGTCCACGGTCACCGTGCCGACCTCCTGCCCGTCCGCGACGACCTCGACCGGGTCCAGCGACACGCTGGAGCTGACGGTCGTCGCGCCCCAGACGAGGAGCGACTGCGCCTCCGCGGCCTCGGCCACCGACGACTCCCCCCAGGCGCTGCTGTAGCTCCCGAAGTCCTGGCCCGCCTCCGTCAGCGTCACCGTCCGGAAGCCCGCCTCCACCGTCGGGATCAGCGTGAGGACGTCCGCCGCGAGCTGCGGGTGCGTCCGCGCGCCCACGACGACGCCGACGAGTGTGACCGGTCGCCCCTCGACCGTCGCGTCGAGCGAGAACAGCAGGCACGCGCCGGCCTCGTCGGTCGTCCCCGTCTTGATCCCGTCGACACCGGCCTGCCCCAGCAGCGTGTTGGTGTTCTCGATCGTCCCCACTCCCGGGATCACCGCGGAGGGCAGCGCGACGATCGGGGCGAGCACAGGATCCCCGATCAGCAGCTCCCCCAGCACGACCATCTCGAGCGTCGTGCTGACGGTCGCCGGGGACAGCCCGCTCGTGTCCGCGACGACCGTGCCGGTCAGTCCGCGCTCGTCGAGCCAGCTGCGTGCCGCGGCGAGGTAGGCCGCCTCCGAGCCGAAGGCCCAGATCGCGAGCGACTTCGCGTAGTTGTTGGCCGAGGGCAGCATCAGCACCGTGAGCGCCTCGCGCTCCGTCAGCTCGAGGCCGGCCGACACGGGCGCGACCGAGCCGTTCTCAGCGACGGAGTCGTTGTAGTAGCCGACGTCGGTGCTCGTGAAGGAGATCGTCTCGCCGTCGGTCCCGTCCGCGATCGGCTTGGCGGAGAGCACGACGAGGGCGGTGACCACCTTCGCGATGCTGCCGATCGGCAGCTGGCCCGCGGAGCCGTAGCTCGCGAGCATCCCGCCGGCCGCCGGCCCCTGCACGCCGACCGCCGAGATCGCCCCGGAGCCGTAGGACGGCCAGGCCACCGCGGGCGCCTCGACGACGGTGGTCGGCGTCGCCTGCACGACGGCCGTCGCGACAGGCAGCTCGGCCGTCGCCGCGTTCGCCGCGTAGGCGCCACCGGCGCTCGCGAGCACGGCCGCCACGATCACGCCGACGATCAGCACCGGACGGCGCCGGCGAGGCACGGCCCGGGGCTCGACCGTGCGCGGCGTGTCGATCGGCGAGCTGTCGGGGCGCGTCGGAGAAGTCACCCGGTCATCGTAGGCGGCGGGCCGCCGAGCGCTCCGGAGGCGGGCGCGCGGTTCAGCGTGCCCGGGTGAGGGCCCAGAGCGCGACGGCGCTCGCCGAGGCGACGTTCAGCGAGTCGACCCCGTGCAGCATCGGGATGGTCACCACGGTGTCCGCCGCATCGAGCGCCGCCCGGCTCAGCCCGTCGCCCTCGGCCCCGAGCACGATCGCGACGCGCTCCGGCCGCGAGACCGCGTACTCGTCCAGCGGCACCGCGTCGGGTGCGAGAGCGAGGGCGGCGACCGAGAAGCCGGCCGCGAGCAGCTCGGCCCGCGCCGGTCCCCACTCCGGCGTCCGGGTCCACGGCACCTGGAGCACTGTCCCCATGCTGACCCGAACGCTCCGCCGGTAGAGCGGATCCGCGCAGCGCGGAGTGACCAGAACCGCATCCGCCCCCATCCCGGCCGCCGCGCGGAACACCGCGCCGACGTTCGTGTGGTCGACGAGGTCCTCGAGGATGACGACGAGCCGGGCGTCCCGGAGCAGCGACGCCATCGACGGCAGCTCGGGCCGCCGCATCGAGGCGAGCGCCCCGCGGTGCAGGTGGAACCCGGTCAGCTCCTCGATCACCGCGTCCGGCCCGACGAACACCGGCACGTCGGGGAAGCGCTCGAGCACCTCCGCGGCGTCCGGCAGCCGCTTCTCCTGCACCAGCACCGACTTCGGCACGTGCCCGGCGTCGAGCGCGCGAACGATCACCTTCGACGACTCCGCGATGTAGAGCCCGCCCTCGGGCTCGAGCACGCGACGCAGCGCCACGTCGGTGAGCCGGTGGTAGTCGGCGAGCAGCGGGTGGTCGAGGTCCTCGATGTGCACGATCGGCATCCCGGCACCCTAGGGCACAGGGCGGTCTAAACTCGTCCGAGGAGCGCCTGCATCTGCGGGCGTCCGAGGGAGGCGTGGATGGAGTCGGGTCCGACACCGATCGCCGACGGTCGCAGCGCCGACCGGCGCGGGGCCGATCAGCAGCCGGCTGACCAGCAGTCGGCCGGCCAGCAGTCGGCCGACGCGCAGCGAGCCGACCAGCAGCGAGCCGATCAGCAGCAGGCCGATCGGCAGCGAGCCGACGACCAGCGCTCCGAGGCGCTCGACCGCACGGTCCAGCTCCTGGCCGGCCGGCGCATCGCCGCCGTCACCGGCGCCGGCGTCAGCACCGACTCCGGCATCCCGGACTACCGCGGCGCGGGCGCCCCCGTCCGCAGCCCGATGACCTACTCCCAGTTCGTCGCCGACCCCGACTACCGCCGCCGCTACTGGGCCGGCAGTCAGCTCGGCTGGCGCCGCTTCACCGCCACGCTGCCCAACGACGGCCACCGCGCCCTCGCCCGGCTCGAGGAGCGCGGCCTGCTCACCGGCGTCGTCACCCAGAACGTCGACGGTCTGCACGTGCGCGCCGGCTCGCAGCGCGTGGTCGATCTGCACGGCTCCGCCGACCGCGTCCGCTGCATGACCTGCGGTCAGTACTTCGCCCGCGACGCGATCGCCGAGCGGATCGAGGCGCTCAACCCCTGGCTCGACGACCCCGACGTCTCCTCGCTCAACCCCGACGGCGACGCCGAGGTGCACGACGTCTCGGCCATGACCGTCCCCGAGTGCACGGTCTGCGGCGGGATCCTGAAGCCCGACATCGTCTTCTTCGGCGAGTTCATCCCGACCGAGCGGTTCCAGGAGGCGCGCGCCATCGTCGCGGGCGCCGACGCGCTGCTGGTGGCCGGCTCGTCCCTGGTCGTCAACTCCGGCATCCGCTTCCTCGAGATCGCCCGTAGGGCGAAGATGCCGATCGTGATCGTCAACCGCGGCACGACCAAGGGCGACTCGCGCGCCGGCATCAAGATCGACGGCGGCACCAGCGAGGTGCTCCGCGCACTCGCCGAGCGCCTCCCGTCGCGCTGACCCGTTCCCCTTCCCTCCGAGAGAGGCTCCCGTGACCCAGCTCACCCTCGTCCGCCACGGTCAGACCGACTGGAACGCCGCCCGTCGCATCCAGGGCGCGAGCGACATCCCGCTGAACGACACCGGCCGCTCGCAGGCCAGGGCCGCCGCGCGCCTGCTCCGCGAGCGCGACTGGGACGTCGTCGTCGCCAGCCCGCTGCAGCGCGCGCACGAGACCGGGGCGATCATCGCCCGCGGTCTCGGCCTGCCCGAGCCCGAGGTCGTCGAGGGCGTCGCCGAGCGCGCCTACGGCGAGGCCGAGGGAATGACCGGCGACGAGCTCCGCGAGCTCTTCCCCGGCGGCATCGAGGGCGCCCGGATCCCCGGCTGCGAGACCCGCGCCCAGGTGGTCGAGCGCGCCACCGCCGCGCTGCTCGAGGTCGCCGAGCGCTTCCCGGAGCAGCGGGTGATCGTCGCGACGCACGGCGCCGTCATCGGCAGCCTCCTTCGCGCGCTGAGCGAGGACGAGCTGCCGGCGCACGGGACGACGGTCGGCAACGGCTCTCGGCACGACTTCGCGATCGTCGACGGCGCCCTGCAGATCGTCGCGGTCGACGACTCCGGCGACGTGGTCGTCCTCGACGCCGACCTCGCCGACGTGCTCAGCCCGAGCTCGCCCGCCTGAACGAGGGGCCGGCGCAGGAGCGACGCCGGGCGGGGGTCCGCGCGCTCAGCGCCCGAAGCCCACCAGCAGCTCGTAGAGCACCCGGGCGGAGTCGCGCCACGAGTACGCGGCCGCCCGCTCGCGCGCCCGCGCCGACAGCCCGCGCCACACCTCCGGGTCCTCGAGCGAGCGCACCCCCTCGGCGATGCCCTTCGCACTCGACGGATCGACGTAGACCGCGGCATCACCGCCGATCTCCCGGAAGATCGGGATGTCGCTGACCACCACCGGCGTCCCGAGCGCCATCGCCTCGACGATCGGGATGCCGAACCCCTCGTCGCGGCTCGCCGTCACGAGCGCCGTCGCGCGGGCCAGGGTCGCGCGGTACTCGGCGTCGCCCGCGCCCTGGTGGAAGACCAGCTTCGCCGTCGGCGCGAGCGAGCGGAGCGTCTCCACCGTCTCCTCGCTCGCGCGGCTCATCAGGTGCAGCTCGTAGTCGGGCAGCAGGCGCATCGCGCGGGCCAGCGACTCGACGTTCTTGTAGGGCATGAACGAGCCCATGTAGACGAGCGTCCGGGCATCGGAGCGGTCGGGCAGCGCGGCAGCGAGGGCGGCGCTCGCCTCGTCCGGCGCCGTGGCCGCGTTGGGCACCACGACGACCGGCCGGGTCGTCAGCCGGTGCGTACGCAGCAGGCCGCGCGTCGTCTCGGACACCGTCACGATCGCGTCGGCGCGCTGCAGCAGTCGCCGCTGCGGCCACCAGGCCAGGTGATAGAGCCGCCAGAGCCCGCGCACCGGCAGCGGCAGGTCGCGCGGCGGCGTGCGGTGGCGGTAGTAGATGAGGTCGTGCACCGTGAGCACGAGGCGGTAGCGCCGGCCGAGCGAGCCCATCGTCTGCATCGGCGAGAAGACCACGTCCGGCCGCAGCCGGTTGACCAGCAGCGCGACGAACGGCTCGAACGGACCGGTCGGCGAGGTGACCCGCTCCCAGGGCAGATCGGGCAGCAGCGCGAGCTGGCGGCGGTCGCTGATCAGCATCGTCACATCGTGCAGCCGCGCCAGCTCGGCGACGATCTCCGCGGTGTAGCGGCTGATGCCGTCGTGCCGCTCGAGCCGGGTGTACCGGCAGTCGACGACGATCCTCATCGCGCGATCCCCTCGTCCAGGGCCGCGCGGAGGACGGCGGCCGCCTCGTCCGGCGTCTCGTAGTGGATGAGGTGGCCGACCCCGTCGATCACGTGCAGCCTCGCCTGCGGCAGCGCCTCGAGCAGGCGGTACTGCGCGGCGAGCGGCGTGATGTCGTCCTGCGCCGCGGCGATCAGCAGGGTGGGAGCGTCGATCCGCTCGGCGTACTCGCTGACGTCGTGCGAGACCGAGGCGCGGAAGGCCTCGAGCACCGTGTCGCGGGAGGCGAAGGCGCTGAAGTAGCGGTCGTGCTGGTCGTGCACGAAGCGGCGCAGCGGCGCCTCCTTCGTCTTCACCATCGCCAGGCTCATCATCCGGACGATCAGCGGATCGCCGAGCAGGCGCAGCCCGAGCGGTCGCGGCAGCACGGCGCCGAGCCGGTAGTAGAGGACGGCGAGGCGGGTGAGCACTCCGCGCGGCCCGGCGAGGGCCGGCGCGGCGATCGGATTGACGAGCACCAGCAGCGGCGTCGGCAGCCCGCCCGCGACGGCCGCCGCCGCGACGATCGAGCCGAAGGAGTGGCCGAGCACGACCGCCCGCCCCCGCAGACCCAGCGCGTCGAGGAACTCGCCGAGCCAGGCGGCGTAGCCGTCGACGTCGTGCGGATGCGCCGTCATCGGCGGCGACGCGCCGAAGCCCGGCAGGTCGGGAGCGACGATCCGCGCGTCCGCGCCCCCCGCGAGCAGGCGCGCGACGACGGGCTCGAGACCGTGGTGCTCGCCGCGGAAGCCGTGCACGAGCACGAGCACGGTGCCCGCCTCCGGATCGCCGTAGCTCCAGTAGGCGGTGCGGGTCCCGGCGACGTCGACAGCGCTCTCGCTGATGGCGAGTCGCCCGAGGTCGGCGGCGTAGGGGGAGGCTATGGTCATGACGGTCCCCATCGTAGGCAGAGACCGCCGAACATCCGGCCGCAACGCCTTGCGGGGCGCCGATCCGAGCCGCGAGCATGAGTTCCGTTCGCACGCGACACCCGCACCGTCCCCCCGTCCTCGCGCCGCTCTCGGCGCGTGCCGGTCACCCGCTCAGGCAGCAGCAGAAGGAGCACCGTGAGCTTCACGTCCCCGATCCAACTCCCCGGGCTCGCCCTCGATCCGCAGTGGTACCGCAGGGCCGTGTTCTACGAGGTCATGATCCGGTCGTACTACGACTCGAACGGGGACGGCGCCGGCGACATCAACGGCCTGGCGTCCAAGCTCGACTACCTGCAGTGGCTCGGCATCGACGCGCTCTGGCTGCCGCCCTTCTACATGTCGCCGCTGCGCGACGGCGGCTACGACGTCTCCGACTTCAAGGCGATCCTGCCCGAGTTCGGCACGATGGAGGACTTCCGCGACCTCGTCCGGAAGGCCCACGAGCGCAACATGCGCATCGTGATGGACTTCCCGCTCAACCACACCAGCGACCAGCACGAGTGGTTCCAGCAGTCGCGCTCCGACCCCGAGGGTCCCTACGGCGACTTCTACGTCTGGAACGACACCGACGACAAGTACCCGGACATCCGGATCATCTTCGTCGACACCGAGGACTCGAACTGGGCGTTCGACGCCGAGCGCCGCCAGTTCTACTTCCACCGCTTCTTCTCGCACCAGCCCGACCTCAACTTCGAGAACCCGGCCGTGCACGAGGCGATCCACGACGTCGTGAAGTTCTGGCTCGACCTCGGCGTCGACGGCATCCGGCTCGACGCGATCCCCTACCTCTACGAGTCCGACGAGGGCAACGGCGAGGGCGAGCCGCCCACGCACGACTTCATCAAGAACCTGCGCACGATGGTCGACCGCGACTACCCCGGCCGCATCCTGATCGCGGAGGCGAACCAGTGGCCGCGCGAGGTCGCCGCGTTCTTCGGCACCGAGGAGGAGCCGGAGTGCCACATGGCCTTCGACTTCCCGGTCATGCCGCGCATCTTCTACTCCCTCCGCGCGCAGACCGCGACCGAGCTGAAGAAGGTGCTCTCAGAGACCTTCGACATCCCCTCGGGAGCCGCCTGGGGCGTCTTCCTCCGCAACCACGACGAGCTGACCCTCGAGATGGTGTCGGAGGAGTACCGCCAGGCGATGTACGGCTGGTACGCCTACGACCCGCGGATGCGCTCCAACATCGGCATCCGCCGCCGGCTCGCGCCGCTGCTCGACAACTCGCGCGCCGAGCTCGAGCTGATCAACGCCCTGCTCTTCTCGCTCGCCGGCAGCCCGTTCCTCTACTACGGGGACGAGATCGGCATGGGCGACAACATCTGGCTGAACGACCGCGACGCCTCGCGCACGCCGATGCAGTGGACCCCGGACCGCAACGCCGGCTTCTCGGCCGCCGACCCGGGCAAGCTCGTCCAGCCGATCGTCCAGTCGCTCGTCTACCACTACAACCAGGTCAACGTGGAGGCGCAGCTCGCCCAGTCGCGCTCGCTGCTGCACTGGATGCGGAACGTGCTGCACGTGCGCCGCGGCCACCCGGCCTTCGGTCTCGGCTCGATGCGCGTGCTCGAGACCGACCACGAGTCGGTGCTCGCCTTCGTCCGCGACTACGCGGGCTCCGGCACCGCGATGGGCGACCAGCCGGAGGAGGTGCTCTGCGTCTTCAGCTTCAACCACAACCCGGTCTCGGTGACGATCACCGACCCCGAGAACCCCGGCTCGACGCTGAGCGATCTCTTCGGCGGCGGCCGCTTCCCCGGCTTCTCCGAGGAGGGCGCGCTCACGATGACGCTCGGCACGCAGGGCTTCTTCTGGCTGCACGTCGCGAAGGCGCCGGAGCCGCGCTGACCGGCACGGCTCGCCCCGTGCGCCAGCACGCCGCGGGGCCTCCCGGCGATGTCGGAGGCCCCGCCTAGGCTGGCTGCGTGAGCACCACCGAGACGAACCAGGCACCGACGCTGTTCGACGAGAGCCTCCTCGACGAGCCGGGGTCCACCGGCGCGTCGGAGGCCGCGGCCGACTCGGGCGGCGCGCGCTGGTTCGACCGGCTGGCCGTCTTCGACCTCGAGACCACCGGGATCGACGTGCGGACGAGCCGCATCGTCACCGCGCACGTCGGCGTCATCGACGCCGACGGCACCCCCGTCGAGGGCACGACCTGGCTCGCCGACCCCGGCGTCGAGATCCCCGCCGGCGCCAGCGCCGTGCACGGCATCAGCACCGAGCACGCCCGCGCGCACGGCCGGCCGGCCGGCGAGGTCGTCGCCGAGGTGTCGGAGGCGCTGCGCTCGCTCCTGGCCGACGGGATCCCCGTCGTGATCTACAACGCCCCCTACGACCTCTCGCTGCTCGCCTCCGAGGCGCGGCGCTGGGGCGTCCCCGTGCTGATCGACCCGAGTCCGGTGATCGACCCGCTCGTGATCGACAAGGCTCTCGACCGCTACCGCAAGGGCAAGCGCACGCTGGTCCAGGCCGCGCTGCACTACGGCGTCCCGCTGACCGAGGCGCACGACGCCGGCGCCGACGCGATCGCCGCGGGCCGGGTCGCCCAGGCCCTCGGCCGCGCCTTCGCCGAGGAGCTCGGCGGCGGAGCCGAGGCGCTGCACGCGCTGCAGATCGACTGGTGCCGCACGCAGGCCGAGTCGTTCCAGGAGTACATGCGCCGCGTCCGCGACGAGAGCTTCGTCGCCGACGGCGCCTGGCCCGTCCGGCACTGAGCGGTCTGGTGCCCCCGCTCAGGTGAGGGTGCGCCCCTCCGCGAGCAGCGCCACGTACTCCGCGATCCGCCGCTCCCGGGTCTCCGGCCGCTTCAGCTGCGACAGCCGGAAGAGGAATGCGAAGCGCTTCTGCCCGCCGACGGTCGCGAAGAAGGCGGCAGCGGCCGGATCCGCGTCGAGCGCCGCCGTGAAGTCGTCCGGCACTTCCGCGTCGCGCTGGCGGTAGGCGGCGTCCCAGCGCCCGTCCGCCCGCGCCCGCTCCACCTCGGCGAGCCCGCCCGGCAGCATCCGGCCCTCCTCGAGCAACCGCGCCACGTGATCGCGGTTCACCTTCGACCAGGGGCTCGCCCGGCGGCGCGGGGTGAACGCCTGCAGCTTGAACTGCTCGTCGAACGCGCCCGCCTGCCCGTCGATCCAGCCGTGGCAGAGCGCGACGTCGAGCGCCTCCGCGTAGCTGATGCCCGGATCGACCGCCGCCTTCTTCCGCAGCTTCAACCGCACCCCGCCCTGGTCCGGCGCATCGCGGAGGTACGCGTCCCACTCCTCGGGCGTCGTGAGCGGCAGGATCGGCTTGTCGGCGAAGGACACCATGCCCGGACGCTACCGCCTCCCGGCCCGTCGCGTCACGGACCCCCGGAGCCGTCCCTCCGTCTCGAGGACATGCGGCGGCCCCTGCGCGCAACCGCTCGACCACCGCCCCGCGCTGCGCTGGGATCGGAGGACAGCGGGACCACCCGAGTCCCCGGCAAGGAGCAGTCATGCCCACCATCCGCACCGTCACCGTCCTCGGCAGCGGAGTCCTCGGCTCCCAGATCGCGTTCCAGGCCGCCTTCCACGGCTTCGCCGTCACCAGCTACGACGTCACCGACGAGGTGCTCGAGACCGCCCGCGAGCGCTTCCGCGGGCTCGCCGGCGTCTACGAGTCGGCCCAGGTCGCCGGCGGGATCCCCGGCGGCGCCGCCGCCGCCCTCGAGTCCCTCCGTCTCACCCCCGACCTCGCCGAGGCCGTCGCCGACGCCGACCTCGTGATCGAGGCCGTCCCCGAGGACCTCGCGCTCAAGCAGGAGCTCTACCGCCGCCTCGGCACCCTCGCCCCCGAGCGGACGATCTTCGCCACCAACTCCTCGACGCTGCTCCCCAGCGATCTGAAGGAGTCGACCGGACGCCCCGACCGCTTCCTGGCCCTGCACTACGCGAACCACGTCTGGGTGCAGAACACCGCCGAGATCATGGGCACGGCCGACACCGACCCTGCCGTCGTCGACGCGGTCGTCGCCTTCGCCGTCGAGAGCGGACTCGAGCCGATCCGCCTGCAGAAGGAGAAGGCCGGCTACCTGCTCAACTCGCTGCTCGTGCCGCTCCTGAACGCCGCGAGCGGCCTCCTGATGGGCGGCTACGCCGATCCCGAGACCATCGACAAGACCTGGCGCATCGGCACCGGCGCTCCGATGGGCCCGTTCCAGATCTTCGACGTCATCGGCCTGAACACCGCCTACCACGTCGCCGTCGCCGCGCCCGACGAGGCCTCCCAGGCCTTCGCCGCCCACCTGAAGACCGAGTACCTCGACCAGGGCAAGCTCGGCACCGCCACCGGCGAGGGCTTCTACCGCTACTGACGCGCGCGAACCCGGCCCGACTCCCGCCCGTCACCTCCGGCTCGTGAAACCGGCTCCGGCTCGCCGATCTTCCCGATCTCCACGAGCCGACCCTGGTTTCACGAGCCGAAGATCCGTGCCGGCCGCGGACAGCGACCTCCGGCACGCGAGACATGCTCCGGCTCGCCCGATCCCCCGGATTCCGCGAGCCGGACCTGAACTCACGAGCCGAAGGCTCCTGCCCGGCCCCGACAGCGACCTCCGGCACGCAGAACCTGCTCCGGCTCGCCAAATACCCCGAATCCCGCGAGCCGAAGGCGATTTCACGAGCCGAACCTCCGACCGGCCTCGCACAGCGACCTCCGGCACGCAGAACCTGCTCCGGCTCGCCCGATCCCCCGAATCCAGCGAGCCGAAGCTCATTTCACGAGCCGAGCGTCGTCGGTAAAGACCTCGGGCACGTCGATCCGGCTCCGGCTCGCAGAACCGCCCGATTCCGGCGAGCTGGACGTGATCCCGCGAGCCGGACGTGAGTCCACCAACCGAGCAGAACGGCAGCCCAGGCCGGTCAGCACCCCGGGAACGACGAAGGGCCCCCGACCGCGAGGTCGAGGGCCCTTCGGAGGCAGAAGGCCGGAGGCTACTTGCCGAAGTTCTTGTAGCGCGAGTTGAACTTCTCGACGCGGCCGGCCGAGTCCATGATGCGCTGCTTGCCCGTGTAGAACGGGTGCGAGGCGGACGAGATCTCGACGTCGATGACGGGGTACGTGACGCCGTCGAGCTCGATCGTCTTGCTGCTGGTCGCCGTGGAGCGGGTGAGGAAGGTCTCACCGGAGGCGAGGTCGCGGAACACGATGGCCTCGTACTTCGGGTGGATGTCGGTCTGCATGATCGTGTCCTGTCGCTTGTGGTCCTGAACCGCGCCTGTCGTCGACCGGTGCGGGTGGATGAGTGGCGGGCGCACCGCGAACGGGCCCGGACCAGCTACCGAGAATAGCAGACAGCCGACGCCGGCAGAAGGCGCGACCCGCGGGTCAGCGGGCGCGGCTCAGCGCGCGCGGGCGGAGTAGCGCCCGTTCTCGTGGGTCAGCGCGATGTCGAGACCGAAGGCGTCTGCGAGGGTCGCCTCGGTCAGCGCCTCGGCGAGCGGCCCGGCGGCGACGACGGCGCCGTCGCGGAGCAGGAGCGCGTGCGTGAAGCCGGCGGGGATCTCCTCGACGTGGTGGGTCACCATCACGATCGCGGGCGAGGCCGGGTCCTGGGCGAAACCGCCGAGCAGCTGCACGAGCTCCTCGCGGGCACCGAGGTCGAGGCTGCCGGCCGGCTCGTCGAGCAGCAGCAGCTCCGGGTCGGTCATGATCGCGCGGGCGATCTGGACGCGCTTCTGCTCGCCGTCGGAGAGGGTGCCGAAGGTGCGGTCGGCCAGGTGGTCGAGCTTCCACTCGACCAGGACGCGGCGCGCACGGCGCTCGTCGATCTCGTCGTAGCCCTCGTTCCAGCGCCCGGTGACCGCGTACGCGGCGGTCATCACGACGTCGAGCACCGTCTCGCCCGCGGGGAGGCGGCGCGCCATCGCGGTCGACGCGTAGCCGATCCGGGGCCGCAACTCGAAGACGTCGACGCGGCCGAGCGTCTCCTCGAGCAGGTGCGCGGAGCCGGTCGACGGGTAGTTCTGCGCCGCGGCGATCTGCAGGATCGAGGTCTTCCCCGCGCCGTTGGAGCCGAGGATCACCCAGCGCTCCTCCTCGGACACGGTCCAGTCGACGTGGTCGAGGATCCGCTTGCCGTTCCGGACGAAGGACACATCGACGAACGAGACAACGCTGGGCATGCCGACCAGTCTAAAGGGAGCGGGTGGGCGGCTCAGACGAGCGAGTCGTAGATCGCACGGGTGTCCCGCGCGATCTGCGTCCAGCTGAAGTCGCTCTGCGCGCGCAGGCGGCCCGCCTCGCCCATCCGCTTGGCGGCGGCCGGGTCGGCGACGACCTCGGCCATCGCGCTCGCGAGGTCGGCGACGTAGCGGTCCGGATCCACGGGCGTGCCCGTGCCGTCCGTCACCTGCTCGATCGGCACGAGGCGCCCGGTGACGCCGTCGACGACGACCTCGGGGATGCCGCCGGTCGCGGTGCCGACCACGGCGGCGCCGCAGGCCATGGCCTCGAGGTTCACGATGCCCAGCGGCTCGTAGATCGACGGGCAGACGAAGGTGGTCGCGGCGGTCAGCACGGCCGAGAGCTGGTGGCGCGGCAGGTGGCGGTCGATCCAGACGACGCCGGTGCGCTCCTGCTGGAGCCCGCGGACGAGCGCGGTGACCTCGGCCATGATCTCGGGGGTGTCCGGGGCACCGGCGCAGAGCACGAGCTGCACCTCGGGCGGCAGCAGCGCAGCCGCGCGCAGCAGATAGGGCAGACCCTTCTGCCGGGTGATCCGGCCGACGAAGACCACGGACGGGCGCGACGGATCGATGCCCAGCTCGGCGAGCACGGCCTCGTCCTCCACCGGGTGCCAGGCGTCGAGGTCGATGCCGTTGTAGACGACGTGCACCTTCGCCGGGTCCAGCGCCGGGTAGGAGCGGAGGATGTCGTTGCGCATCCCGCCGGACACCGCGATCACGGCGTCGGCACTCTCGTAGGCCTCGCGCTCGATCCAGCTCGAGACGCGGTAGCCGCCGCCGAGCTGCTCGGCCTTCCACGGGCGCAGCGGCTCGAGGCTGTGCGCCGAGACGACGTGCGGGATGCCGTGCAGCAGCTGCGCGAGGCGCCCGGCAGCGTTGGCGTACCAGGTGTGCGAGTGCACGAGATCGGCGCCCGCCGCGTCCTGGGCGATCTGGAGGTCGACGCCGAGGGTCTGCAGCGCGCCGTTGGCCTGCGCCAGCTCGGCGGGCACGGGGTACGCGAAAGCGCCCTCCTCGTCCCTCGGCGCGCCGAAGCAGCGCACCACGACCTCGATGTCGTGGCGGAGGGCCTTGGTGAGCTCGGCCACGTGCACGCCGGCTCCCCCGTACACCTCGGGCGGATATTCCTTGGTCAGCAGATCGACTCGCACACCCCGAACCGTAGTACAGCGCGATCCCTCGGCGACAGCCGCAACCACGCGGGTTCGCGGACCTCCGCCACCCCCTACTGTGGAGCCATGCAGTCAAAGAAGATTTTCGGCATCGTCCTCGCCGGCGGCGAGGGCAAGCGGCTCATGCCCCTCACGGCGGACCGGGCGAAGCCCGCGGTGCCCTTCGGCGGGCAGTACCGATTGATCGACTTCGCGCTGTCCAACCTCATCAACTCGGGGCTGACCCAGATCGTGGTGCTGACCCAGTACAAGTCGCACTCGCTCGACCGCCACGTCTCGCAGACCTGGACGCTCTCGGGGCTGCTGAACTCCTACGTCGCATCCGTCCCGGCGCAGCAGCGGCTCGGCAAGCGCTGGTTCAGCGGCTCGGCCGACGCGATCCTGCAGAGCCTCAACCTGATCCGCGACGAGAAGCCCGACATCGTCGTCGTGGTCGGCGCGGACCACGTCTACCGCATGGACTTCTCGCAGATGATCGAGGCGCACATCAAGTCCGGCGCCAAGGCCACGGTCGCCGCGATCCGCCAGCCGATCGAGCTGGCCGACCAGTTCGGCGTCATCCAGCTCGCGGGCGACGAGGCCGGCGACGGCATCGTCCCCACCAAGATCGCCGAGTTCCTCGAGAAGCCGAAGAACGCGGTCGGCCTCGCCGACTCCCCGCACGAGGTCCTCGCCTCGATGGGCAACTACGTCTTCGACGCCGACGCGCTGATCGACGCTGTCATCCGCGACGGCGAGCTCTCCACCTCCGACCACGACATGGGCGGCGACATCATCCCGGACTTCGTCGCGCGCGGCGAGGCCGGCGTCTACGACCTCAAGCTCAACGAGGTCCCCGGCTCCACCGATCGCGACCGCTACTACTGGCGCGACGTGGGCACGATCGACTCCTTCTTCGAGGCGCACCAGGACCTCATCTCGGCGCTGCCCGTCTTCAACCTCTACAACCAGCAGTGGCCGATCTTCTCGTCGCAGCTCAACTCGCCACCGGCGAAGATCGTCCGCGACGGCAAGGGCAACCTCGGCACGACGGTCGACTCCGTCGTCTCGCTCGGCACGGTCATCTCGGGCGCGCACATCGAGCGCAGCGTCGTGGGGCCGTGGGCCGTCATCGAGTCGAACGCCACGGTGTCCGATTCCGTCGTCTTCGACAAGGTGCGGATCGGCCCGGACGCCGTCGTCGCCCGCGCTATCCTCGACAAGGACGTCGTCGTCGAGCCCGGCGCCCGTGTCGGCGTGGACCACGACCACGACCGCGAGCGCGGGTTCACCGTCACCGAGTCGGGCATCACCGTCGTCGGCAAGGGTGTCGTCGTCCGCCCGTAGCACCCCCGCGGGTCGAGAGCACTGCGCTTCCGCGTATCGGCTGAGCCGGCGCGCGGACCCGATCGATTGGCCCGTCCTTGAGTGAGCGTCCGCGCACGCCAGCCCGCTTCCTCGTCGTCGTCGACGCCGACTCGACGCTGCTGCAGGACGAGGTGATCGAGCTCCTCGCCGCCCATGCCGGCTCCGAGGAGCGGGTCGCCGCGATCACCGAGCGTGCGATGCACGGCGAGATCGACTTCGGCGAGAGCCTCCGCGAGCGGGTCGCCACCCTGGCCGGCGTGCTCGACGACGTCTGCTCCGGAGTGAGCGGCCGCGTCCGCGTCACCCCCGGCGTCGAGGAGCTCGTCGCCGGGGTGCACGCCGCGGGCGGGCGCATCGGCGTCGTGTCCGGCGGCTTCCACGAGGTGCTCGACCCCGTCGCGCACGCGCTCGGTCTCGACTTCGTGCGCGCCAACCGGCTCGGCAGCAGCGACGGTCGCCTCACCGGCGCCGTCGAGGGCCCGGTCATCGACGCCGCCGCCAAGGCCTCGGCCCTGTGCGAGTGGGCCGCTGAGTCCGGGGTCCCCCTCGAGCGAGCCGTCGCGGTCGGCGACGGCGCGAACGATCTCGAGATGATGCGGGTCGCCGGCCTCTCCGTCGCGTTCAACGCCAAGCCCGTGGTGCGGGAGCGCGCCGACCTCGTCGTCGACGGGATCGACCTCAGTCAGCTGCTGCCGGTCCTCGGCCTCCGCGGCTGAGACCGGATTCGCCGGGCCTCAGTCGCCCGCGAGCGCGACGAGCGCCGCGGCGCCCAGGGCGAGCGCCCAGCTGACGAGCGAGCCGACGAGGAAGTACTCGGCCTTCGAGCCGTTCTCGCCGTCGCGGGAGATCTCCGGGAACCGGACGATCCCCTTCGCCGCGAAGACGGCGCCGGCCAGGCCGATGGCACCCGCGAGGGTGAGCCCGGCGACCAGCAGCCGCTCGAGCGGCCCGATGGCGCGACCGCCGCGGAGATCGGGGAGCCGCACCTCCTGCGGTGCCGGCCGGCTCAACCGGGCCCGGAGCGAGAAGCGGGCGCGCGTCGCCGTGGGCTGGGGCAGCTCGCGGTAGAGCGCCGCGCGCACCACGACGTTGCCGCTCTCCAGGAGGAAGAGCGCCGCGCCTCCGGCGAGCAGCGCCTGCGCCATCGGCGGGACCGGACCGGACCGGCCGAGTCCGGCGTAGGCGTCGGCGAGGGGCCCGGCGATCGGGCCGACGGCGCGGTCGACGACCGAGAGCACGAGCACGGCGGCCACGAGACCGACGGCGGGCCGGAGCCCACCGGGTGGTCGTGTGCCCGCGGCCGTGGTCGTGAGCAGCACCCAGGCGCCGGCCAGCGCGGCGACGAGCAGGGCGCCGGGCCACGGTGCCCCGAGACCGAGCACCGCAGCGAGCAGCGCGGCGATCCCGAGCACGACGATCGTCGCGGCGGCGGCCGCCCGGCCGAGGTGCGTCCGCGCAAGGTCGGCCAGCCCGACGAGCACGAGCAGCAGCGCCGTCAGCACGCGTCCGCCAGGAGCCGCGCGCCGGTGAGGAGGGCACCCGCGCCGGCGCGCCGCAGCGCCTGGGACACCGCGGACTGCGTGATCGACTCCTGCTCGGCGAGCACCTTCTGCGCCAGACCACGCGCCGTGCCGAGCACGAGTCTGCGGTCGCGGTCGCTCAGCGGGCCGACCAGCGCGTCGCGGGCCAGGAGATAGGCGTTCACGGCCGCCTCCTCGGCATCCGGTGCGTCGGAGCCGACGAACCAGCCGCGCGCGGTCGGCACCGGGCCGTCCTCGAGGGCGTGCGCCCGCTCGATCGCCGCTCGCGCGCGCCACCAGCCCGGGCCGTCCTGCAGATCTCCGGCGACACCGGCACCGACGACGCGGACGGGGCCGCGGCCGAGCCCGACGCGGCAGTCCACTCCCGGAGGAAGCGACAGTCTCGCCTGGAGCGTCGCGGTCAGCGCCGCCGGCACCGTGGAGTACACCGCCTGGAACTCGTCCCCGACGGTCGGTCGCAGAGGCTCGAGTGCGACGACCGCGGCGTCGACCGCGGCGAAGCCGCGCTCGATCTCGCGCTGGACCGCTTCGCGTCCGCCGATCTCGCGGGAGTCGACCAGGTCGATCAGGACCGCGACGACGGAGGATTCGGTCATCGCATCAGCCTAGAGCTGATATCCGCCGGATATAAGCCCTCAGCTGATATCTGCCCGATATAAGCTCTCAGCTGATGTCGTCAGTGACCCATCCCGAGTCCGCCGTCGACGGGGATGACGGCGCCGGAGATGTAGTCCGCCTCGTCGCTCGCGAGCCAGCGAGTGACCTTCGCGATCTCGGCCGTGGTGCCGAACCGGCCGAGCGGGATGCCCTTGCGGTACTCCGTCTGCTGGTCCGCCGGGAGCTGGGCCGTCATGTCGGTCTCGATGAATCCGGGCGCGACCACGTTCGCCGTGATGTTGCGGGCGCCGAGCTCGCGCGTCACCGACCGGGCGAAGCCGACGAGCGCGGACTTCGACGAGGTGTAGTTGATCTGGCCGGGCGACCCGTAGAGGCCGAGGACGCTCGAGATGAGGACGATGCGGCCGAACTTCTGCTTGAGCATCCCCTTCGACGCGCGCTTGACCACGCGGAACGTGCCGTTGAGGTTCGTGTCGATCACGGAGGTGAAGTCCTCCTCTGACATGCGCAGCAGCAGCATGTCGCGCGTGATTCCCGCGTTCGCGACGAGGACCTCGACCGGGCCGAGCTCGGCCTCGATCAGCGTGAAGGCCGCATCGACGGAGGCGGAGTCGGTGACGTCGGCGACGACGGTGAAGGACCCCTCGGGACCGGACCCGGACCGGGCCGTGACAGCCACCCGATGTCCCGCGGCCACGAACTCCTCGGCGATCGCGTAGCCGATCCCCCGGTTGCCCCCGGTGACGAGGACGGTGCGCGGCGTGGTCATGGTGTCCCTCTCTGCCGGCGCGCGAGCCGCGCCGGACAACCCCTACATCCTAGAGGCGCGATGCGCAACACATCCGCTGTGGGGGAACGTCCGGCGCCACCCCGGCGGCCACGACGTAGTCTTGTGGGGCTGTGAAATCACGCGAATCGCTCACCTCCCTCCCGCCGTCGCCCAGTGCCGCGCGTCGCTCCCGCGCGATCAAGTACTCGATCGCCATGGGCATCAGAATGGTCTGCGTGATCTGCCTGATCTTCGCCCAGGGCTGGTGGCTCCTCTTCTTCGCGATCGGCGCCATCGTGCTCCCCTACTTCGCCGTGGTGCTCGCGAACGTCGGCAGCGCCGGCGAGAGCGGGACCGTCGAGCGGCCCGGCGCGATCGTGCTGTCGCGACCGGTGCCCCCGTACGTCCCGCCGGCGGACGACGAGTCCGCCCCCTCCGCCGAGGCGCCCGAGGGCGGCGAACCGACCGAGGACCGGCGGTGATCCCGCTCGGCGGCGTGCCGGACCAGCACGCCTGCTCGCGCGCCGGCTGCTCGCTCACGGCGACCTGGGCCATCGAGTGGCGGAATCCGCGGATCCACGCGGAGGACCGGCGGAAGACCTGGCTGGCGTGCGGCGAGCACCTCGACTACCTGCGCGAGTTCCTCGCCGCTCGGGAGTTCCCTCTCGACGTGAAGCCGCTCCTGACGATGGACCGCGGAGCCGCGCTGTGAGCACGAGCGCGGGTCGTCCGTCCTGGCGCTTCGCCTTCTCCCGCCGCTGGTTCGGCTACCTCGCCCTGACGATCGTCTTCGCGATCGCCTGCGTGCTCCTCTCGCGCTGGCAGGTCGCCCGCCTCGACGAGGCGGCGAGCACGAACCGGCTGGTCACGGCCAACTGGACCGCCGACCCCGTCGCGCTCGACGGCCTGCTCGACGCCGGGTCGCCCTGGGACGACTCCCTCGAGTACCGGCCGGTCGAGGTGACCGGGGTCTACGAGACGGACGGCCAGACGCTCGTGCGCAACCGCCCCTACAACGGCAACCCCGGCTTCGAGATCCTCACCCCGCTGCGGCTCGCGGACGGCACCTTCTTCGTCGTCGACCGCGGCTGGGTCCCGGTCGGCTCGGAGCAGGACTCCCCCGACGTCGTGCCGGCCCCGCCTGCGGGCCAGGTCACGGTGACCGCGCGGCTGAAGCCGAGCGAGGGCCGGATCGACGGCCGCGGCGCCCCCGCCGGCCAGATCGCGACCATCCAGCTCGACGACCTCGCCGCCCAGCTCGCCGAGCCCGTGCGCACCGCCGGCTACGGACTGCTCGTCGAGGAGTCCCCCGCGCCGATCGACGCCCGTCCGCTCGCCGCGATCAAGCCGGTCGCCGACGAGGGCCTGCACATCAGCTACGCGATCCAGTGGGTGCTGTTCGCGATCATGGGGTTCGGCGGCCTCGGCTGGGCGATCCGGCACGAGTACCGGATCCGCAATGCGGACGACCCCGAGGTCATCGCCGCCGAGGAGCGCCGCGAGCAGCGCCGGCTCCGGCGCGGTCGCAGCGACGCCGAGATCGAGGACGAGCTGCTCGACGCCCGCTGACGGAGCGGGATCCCTTCGTAGGAGGGCGCCGGCGGCCCTCCATGCTGGTCGAGTAGCCGCGGCACGCGGCGTATCGAGACCCGCCGTCGTCCGCACAAGGGGATTCGAGACCCCGACTCCCGCGGGTCAGGCCAGCATGATCAGGTCGAGGTAGTCCGCGGTCCAGTGGTCCTCGGTGCCCTCGGGCATGATCAGCACGCGCTCGGGGTTCAGCGCCTCGACGGCGCCCTCGTCGTGGCTCACCAGGACGACCGCGCCCTCGTAGTGCGCGAGCGCGTCGAGGATCTCCTCGCGGCTGGCCGGGTCGAGGTTGTTGGTGGGCTCGTCGAGCAGCAGCACGTTCGCGCCCGAGACGACGATCATCGCCAGGGCGAGGCGGGTCTTCTCGCCGCCGGAGAGCACGCCGGCCGGCTTGTGCGAGTCGTCACCGGTGAAGAGGAACGAGCCGAGCACGCGGCGGGCCTCGGTCTCGGTGAGGTTCGGGCTCGAGGAGACCATGTTCTCCAGCACCGAGCGCTTGACGTCGATCGTCTCGTGCTCCTGGGCGTAGTAGCCGATGCGCAGACCGTGACCGGCCTCGATCACTCCGGTGTCCGGAGCGTCGACGCCGCCGAGGATGCGCAGCAGCGTCGTCTTGCCGGCGCCGTTCAGCCCGAGGATGACGACCTTCGAGCCGCGGTCGATCGCGAGATCGACGGAGGTGAAGATCTCGAGCGAGCCGTAGCTCTTCGAGAGGTTCTGCGCCTGCAGCGGCGTGCGCCCGCAGGCGGACGGGGTCGGGAAGCGGAGCTTCGCGACGCGGTCCACGGCGCGCACCTCCTCGAGGCCGCTGAGCATCCGCTCGGCGCGGGCGACCATCTGGTGCGCGGCCGCGGCCTTGGACGCCTTCGCGCCGAAGCGCGCGGCCTGCAGCTGCAGCGCCCCCGCCTTCTTCTCGACGTTGACGCGCTCCTTCTTGCGGCGCTCCTCGTCGGCCGCGCGCTGGCGGAGGTAGTTCTTCCAGTTCATGTTGTAGACGTCGATGACCTGGCGGTTGGCGTCGAGGTAGAAGACGCGGTTGACGGTCTCGCCGACCAGCTCGATGTCGTGGCTGATCACGATGAAGCCGCCGCGGTAGTTCTTCAGGAACTCACGGAGCCAGACGACCGAGTCGGCGTCGAGGTGGTTGGTCGGCTCGTCGAGGATGAGGGTCTGCGCGTCGGAGAACAGGATGCGCGCGAGCTCGATGCGGCGGCGCTGACCACCCGAGAGCGTCTTCAGCGGCTGGTCGAGGATCCGGTCCGGCAGGTTGAGGTTGCTCGCGATCGAGGCGGCCTCGGCCTCGGCAGCGTAACCGCCGAGCGAGAGGAAGCGGTCGGTCAGATTGCCGTACTTCTTCATCCCGGCCTCGCTCACCGCCGTGTCGCTGCTCGACATCGCGACCGTGGCCTCCTGCATGCCCAGCACCAGCTGGCCGAGACCGCGGGCGTCGAGGATGCGGGTGCGGGCCAGCTCCTCCGGGTCGCCGGAGCGCGGGTCCTGCGGGAGGTAGCCGATCTCGCCACCGCGGTCGACGGAGCCCTTCGCGGCGATCAGGTCGCCGGCGAGCACCTTCGTCAGCGTCGTCTTCCCCGCGCCGTTGCGGCCGACGAGGCCGACCTTGTCGCCGTCGCCGACTCTGAAGGACACGTTCTCCATCAGGAGTCGGGCGCCGACTCGGAGTTCGAGGTCGTGCACGCTGAGCACTGTGCTGTCCGTTCCCGCCAAGGAATGGCGTTCGGTTCGGGAGGTGTGGGGCAAGAGGCCGCGGAGCGGCAGCCCCCTAGTATATTTCCTGAGCCGCGGGGCGGATCCACGTCCGCTCACCGCGGACGCGCTCGCTCCTCGCTCTCGGGCGACACGGTCTTTGGAGAACAGACATGTCCAGCTACTCTCTCGCCCCGTCGCGACCGGTCCTGGCGGACCGGCTGCTCACCCGCTCGCTCGTCACGGACGTCGTGCTCGTCCTCGCCGCCGCGGCCTTCACCGCCGGCATGGCGCAGCTGTACATCCCGATGTGGCCGGTCCCGATCACGGGCCAGACCTTCGCGGTCCTCCTCGTCGGCACCACCCTCGGCGCCCTGCGCGGTGCGCTCTCGATGGGCGTCTACGCGCTCGTCGGCGCCCTCGGCGCTCCGATCTTCACCGAGGGCTCGAGCGGCTGGGCGGTCCTCGCCGGCCCGACCGGCGGCTACATCGTCGGCTTCGTACTCGCCTCGATCGTCACCGGCTGGCTCGCCCAGCGCCAGTGGGACCGCCGCGTCGTCGGCACCGTCGTGACCTTCCTCGCCGGCACCGCCACGATCTACCTGGTCGGCCTCCCCTGGCTCGCCACCGCGCTCGGCTCGATGGGCTACCCGGCCGACCTCGGTTCCGTCCTCACCGCCGGCCTCGTGCCGTTCCTGGTGGGCGACACCCTCAAGATCCTTCTCGCCGCCGCGCTGCTGCCCACCACCTGGGCGCTGCTCGGCCGCCGCAAGGGCTGACCCGCCCCGCACGCACGACGAAGGGCCCGGAGGATGATCCTCCGGGCCCTTTCTCGTGCGTACTGCGGTGCGAGCCGCTAGATCGAGAAGCCGAGCGCGCGCATCATGTCGCGACCGTCCTCGGTGATCCGGTCCGGACCCCACGGCGGCATCCAGACCCAGTTGATCCGGAACGCCTCCACGACGCCGTCGAGCGACTCCGCGGTCTGCTCCTCGAGCACGTCGGTCAGCGGGCAGCCCGCCGACGTCAGCGTCATGTGGATGACCAGGGCGTCGTTCTCGTCGTCCCAGCCCAGGTCGTAGATGAGGCCGAGGTCGACGACATTGACGCCGAGCTCGGGGTCCATGACGTCCTTGAGCGCCTCCTCGACCTGGTCGAAGAGCTTCGGGTCGAGCGTGGTGACCGCCATGATCAGGCCGTCGCCGGGGCGAGGAAACGGTCGTAGCCCTCGTCCTCGAGTCGGGTGGCGAGCTCCTTGCCACCCTGCTCGGCGATGCGGCCGGCGACGAAGACGTGCACGAAGTCCGGCTGGATGTAACGCAGGATCCGCGTGTAGTGCGTGATCAGCAGGACGCCGAGACCGGTCGACTGGTGGGCGCGGTTGACGCCCTCGGAGACGATCTTGAGCGCGTCGACGTCGAGGCCGGAGTCGGTCTCGTCGAGGACGGCGAACTGCGGGGCGAGCAGCTCGAGCTGGAGGATCTCGTTGCGCTTCTTCTCGCCGCCCGAGAAGCCCTCGTTGACGTTGCGCGCCGCGAAGGACGGGTCCATCCGCAGGTCGGCCATCGCCTTCTTGACGTCCTTGGTCCAGGTGCGGATCGCCGGCGCCTCGCCCGCGATCGCGGTCTTCGCCGTGCGGAGGAAGTTGGTGTTGGTCACGCCGGGGATCTCGACCGGGTACTGCATCGCGAGGAAGAGGCCGGCGCGAGCACGCTCGTCGACCGTCATGTCGAGGACCTCGACGCCGTCGAGGGTGATCGAGCCGCCGTCGACGTGATACTTCGGGTGCCCCGCGATCGTGTAGGCGAGGGTGGACTTGCCGGAGCCGTTGGGGCCCATCACGGCGTGGATCTCACCCTGGTTGATCGTGAGGTCGACACCGCGGAGGATCTGCTTGGTCCCCTGCTCGGTCTCGACACTGACGTGGAGATCGCTGATCTGGAGAACGGACATTCAGACTTCCTTCGTGACGGTCGGGTCGATGTAGACGTCGCCGTCGATGACCTCGACGACGAAGACGGGGACCGGCTCGAAGGCCGGCAGGTTGAGGGGGGCGCCGGTGCGCAGCGAGAACGCCGAGCCGTGGGCCCAGCACTCGAGGGTGTCGTCCTCGACGAAGCCCTCGGCGAGCGAGACCTCGCCGTGCGTGCAGGTGTCGCCGATGGCGTGGATCTCGCCGGCGGTGTCCTGCACGATCGCGATGGCGATGCCGTCGACGACGTAGCGGACGGCCTGGTTGGGGATCAGCTCGTCGGCGGCGCAGATCCGTGCGGCGTCGCTCACGCGGACACCTCCGAGCCGTGCGAGCCGGTCTGCCCGGCGCTGCCGGCCAGCTCGGCCTCGATCGCGAGCTGGAGACGGTCCTCGAGCTCGGTGACGCCGATCTGCTGCACGATCTCGCTGAGGAAGCCGCGGACGACCAGGCGTCGCGCCTCGTCCTCGCGGATGCCGCGCGACTGCAGATAGAAGAGCTGCTCGTCGTCGAAGCGGCCGGTCGCCGAGGCGTGGCCCGCTCCGGCGATGTCGCCGGTCTCGATCTCGAGGTTCGGGATCGAGTCCGCCCGCGTGCCGTCCGAGAGGACGAGGTTGCGGTTCTGCTCGTAGCTGTCCGTGCCGGAGGCCGTCTGGCGGATCAGCACGTCGCCGATCCAGACCGTCCGCGCGCCCTGGCCCTGCAGCGCGCCTTTGTAGGTGACGCGGCTGCGGGTGTCGGGGGCGACGTGGTCGACGTAGACCTGCTGCTCGAGGTGCTGACCGCCGTCGGCGAAGTAGAGGCCGAGCAGCTCGCCGTCGGCGCCGCGCTCGACGAGGTGCGCCGAGGGGTTCACCCGCACGATCGAGCCGCCGAGCGTGACGACGATGTGCTTGACCTTCGCGTCGCGGCCGACGCGGACGAAGTGGTTCGCCAGGTGGCGGGCGTCGTCCGCCCACTCCTGCAGCGTGACGATCGTGAGCTGAGCGCCCTCGCCGACGAGGATCTCGACGTTCTCCGCGAGCGTCGCCTCTCCCTCGTTCTGCAGCACGACGACGCCGCGCGCGTAGGGCGCCGCCTCGATGATCGTGTGCGCGGCGCGGGGCGCGGAGCCGAGGCCGGTGCGCACGAGCGTGGCGACCTTCTCGTCCTCGCCGGTCACCCGGACGGCCAGGGCCTGCTCGAACTGCGACCAGGCGTTCGCGGCGGCGCGGTCCTCGGGGAGGCCGGCCGTGCCGATCCGCTCGTCGTCGCGGCCGACCCACGAGATCTCGACGCCCTCGACGGCCGCCGACTCCAGCGGAGTCGGCGAGCCGTCGAGGGGTCCGTCGATGAGGTCGCCGAGACGGGCGACCGGGGTGAGCTTCCAGGCGATCTCGCGCCCCGTGACCGTCTCGAACGCGTCGACGTCGGTGGACGCGAAGCGCTCGGAGCGGGTCTGCACGGGCGTGAACGCCCCGTCGGAGTGCGCGGCGATGCCCAGGCGAGCGGCGGCGTCCGAGCCGTCGATCGCAGGGGACGTCGGTGCGCTCGTGGGGACCGTCATCAGGCGGTGGTTCCTTTCGAAGAGTGCTGGCCGCCCGTCGCGGGCGGCCTCGGGAAGAGTGGGGCGGGCGTCAGCCGACGCTGCCCTCCATCCCCATCTCGATGAGCTTGTTGAGCTCGAGGGCGTATTCCATGGGCAGCTCCCGTGCGATCGGCTCGATGAAGCCGCGGACGATCATGGCCATGGCCTCGTCCTCGGGCATGCCGCGCGACATCAGGTAGAACAGCTGCTCCTCGCTGACCTTGGAGACCGTGGCCTCGTGGCCGAGCTGGACGTCGTCCACCCGGATGTCGATCGCCGGGTAGGTGTCCGAGCGCGAGATCGTGTCGACCAGGAGCGCGTCGCAGCGCACCGTGTTCGCGGAGTGGTGCGCGTTCGCGTCCACCCGGACCTCGCCGCGGTAGCCGGCCCGCCCGCCGCCGCGGGCGATCGACTTGGAGACGATCGACGACTGCGTGTACGGCGCCATGTGGACCATCTTCGCGCCGGCGTCCTGGTGCTGACCGGGGCCCGCGAACGCGACGGAGAGGGTCTCGCCCTTGGCGTGCTCGCCGACCAGGAAGATCGACGGGTACTTCATCGTGACCTTGGAGCCGATGTTGCCGTCGATCCACTCCATCGTCGCGCCCTCGTGCGCGATGGCGCGCTTGGTGACGAGGTTGTAGACGTTGTTCGACCAGTTCTGGATCGTCGTGTAGCGCACGCGGGCGTTCTTCTTGACGATGATCTCGACGACCGCCGAGTGCAGCGAGTCCGACTTGTAGATCGGCGCCGTGCAGCCCTCGATGTAGTGGACGTAGCTGCCCTCGTCCGCGATGATCAGCGTCCGCTCGAACTGGCCCATGTTCTCCGTGTTGATGCGGAAGTAGGCCTGCAGCGGGATGTCGACCTTGACGCCCTTGGGGACGTAGACGAACGAGCCGCCGGACCAGACCGCCGTGTTCAGCGCGGCGAACTTGTTGTCGCCGGCGGGGATGACGGTGCCGAAGTACTCCTGGAAGATCTCGGGGTGCTCGCGGAGCGCGGTGTCCGTGTCCATGAAGATGACGCCCTGCTCCTCCAGGTCCTCGCGGATCTGGTGGTAGACGACCTCGGACTCGTACTGCGCGGCCACGCCGCCGACGAGACGCTGGCGCTCCGCCTCGGGGATGCCGAGCTTCTCGTAGGTGTTCTTGATGTCGTCCGGGAGGTCCTCCCAGGTCTGCGCCTGCTTCTCGGTGGAGCGGACGAAGTACTTGATGTTGTCGAAGTCGATGTCCGACAGGTCGGCGCCCCAGGTGGGCATCGGCTTGCGCTCGAACAGGGCCAGCGCCTTCATGCGCCGCTCGCGCATCCAGGCCGGCTCGTTCTTGAGCGCGGAGATGTCGGAGACGACCTCGGGCGAGATGCCGCGGCGCGCGGAGGCGCCGGCGGAGTCCGAGTCGGACCAGCCGAACTCGTAGACGCCCAGGCTCGCGAGCTCGGGGCGGTCGATCAGGATGTCTGACATAAGTACCTCGTTTCCTACCCACTGGTAACCGGTCGGGTTCCGGAGTCATTCCCCGAGGGGGATCCGGGGAGCACATCCGGGCCGATCGCGTCATCGAGTCGATGGGCGGAGCGGAGCGGTGCGTCCCGGGAAGTCCTGAGGCTTGCGGTGGCGCTCCATCGGGCCGTCGGTCCGGGTCTCGCCGTCTCGGGCGAACGGCGCACGCGCCGAACCTGAACCAACTACTCATCCTACGGAAGCCGTGCTCCCAGTGGAACCTCTGCACCTGGGTGTCGCCCGGGCAGCGGATCCGATGCCGTCAGACGCGCATGGTCATACGAGTGTCGGTGGTCCGTGCTGGAGTGTCCGCATGACGAACGACGACAGGACTCCTCCCCTCGCCCGCCTCCTCCTCGCGCTCGCGCGCGCCGGACTCCCCCGGCCCGAGGCCGCCGGGTTCTCGGTGCTGGCCGAGCCCCTCGCCGCGGCGCTGCCGCTGCGGCGCCTGCCGGGGGCGCTCCTGCGCCTGCGCCGGCATCTGCATCGGCCCGGTGACCGGGTGGTCCGGCGCCGCCGTCCGTCGAGCGGTCCGGCTCCGGCTCAGAGGGATCCGGCTCAGAGGGCGGAGGCCCGGAGCTCGGGGGCCGGCTCCTCGGTCAGGCGCCGGCGCTGAGCGCGGACCGTGAAGAGCCGCGGATTGACGTCGAGCAGCACCCGCAGGGCGCCGACCCAGACGAAGGCCGAGCCGATCAGGTGCACGGCGACGATCGCCTCGGGCAGTGCGAGGAGCGACTGCGCGACGCCGACGAGCGCCTGCAGGCCCACGACGACGAGGAAGGCCAGCACCCGGCGGCGGGCCAGGCCCGAGCCGGGCGAGCGGGAGAGCAGCACGAGCAGCGCGATCCCGACCACGAGCGTCGCCGTGCCGAGCACGCCGTGCACGATCGTGACGCTCTCCCAGTGGAACCGCATCCGCGGGACTTCGGCCGAGTCGCCGGCGTGCGGCCCCGTGCCGGTGACGAGGGTGCCCACCGCGATCACGAGGAGGGTGACCGCCACGAGCGCGATGCTCACCCCGCGGGTGAGCGCATCCGGCTCGAAGGCCGTCGACTGCGAGCGGTGCGCGCGATGCCAGGTCAGGGCCGTGGTGGTGAGCAGGGCGATCGCCAGCATGAAGTGCCCGGCGACGATGTACGGGTTCAGCCCCGAGTGCACGGTCGCACCGCCGGCCAGGGCGTTGGCGACGACGAGCCAGAACTGCGACCAGGCGAGCCGGGTCATCGTGCGGTCGCGCGGCTTCTGCAGCCGCGCGGCGGTGATCGCCCAGCCGACCGCGACGATCAGGACCCCCGTGAACGCGCGGTTGGTGAACTCGATGAACCCGTGGATCCCGAGCTCGGGGGTCGACGTGAGCGAGCCCGCGTCGCAGGCGGGCCAGGTCGGGCAGCCGAGGCCCGAGCCGGTCAGCCGCACGACGCCGCCGAAGAAGATGATCAGGATGCTCGCGATGAGCGCGGCCGTCGTCCCCCAGCGCAGGGCGCGAGGACTCAGGACGACCCGCTCGGCGAGGAACGAGAACGGCGTCACCATCAGAACGGCAGCAGCGGGTCGATGCCGACGGCGAGGAAGAGCAGCGTGAGGTAGCCGATCGAGCCGTGGAAGACGCGCATCGGCGAGACGTGCTCGTGCCGGATCGCGAGGCTGTAGAGCCGGTGCGTCTCGGAGATGAACCAGACGCCGCTCGCCAGCGCCACGACCGTGTAGACCACGCCCATGCCCGCAACGGGGATGAGCAGCAGAGAGCAGGCGACGGTGGCCCACGCGTAGAGGATCACCTGGAGACCGACGATGGTGCGCCCGCGGACCACCGCGAGCATCGGCACGCCGGCGGCGCGGTAGTCCTCGCGGTACTTCATCGAGAGCGGCCAGTAGTGCGGCGGCGTCCAGAGGAAGATCACCGAGAACAGGATGATCGGCGCCCAGTCGAGCGAGTTCGTCACCGCGGCCCAGCCGATGAGCACCGGCATGCAGCCGGCGATGCCGCCCCAGACGATGTTCTGCGGCGTGCGGCGCTTGAGGAACAGCGTGTAGAAGAGCACGTAGATGAGGATCGCCGCGAGGGACAGCGAGGCCGCGAGCCAGTTGGCGGTGAGGCCGAGCCAGACGATCGAGAGCACGCCGATCGTGGTCGCGAAGACGAGCGCCTCTCGGTCGGACACCTCGCCGGTGACGAGCGGGCGGTTCCGCGTCCGCTTCATCACGCGGTCGATGTCGCGGTCGATGTAGCAGTTGAACGCGCCGGCCGACCCCGCGCTGAGCGCCCCGCCGATCAGGACGTTGAGGACCAGCAGCAGATTCGGGATCCCGCCCTGCGCCAGGATCATCGTGGGCGCGGTGACCACGAGCAGCAGCTCGATCACCCGCGGCTTCGTCAGCGCGACGTACGCCCTCACCTTGCGCGACAGGGGCGACCGGACGGGCCCTCCCCGCTCGATCGCGGTGGTCTCTGCGACTACGTCCATTGCTCCTCTAACGATCGATGATCCCGAACGAGTGTAATGCGCGCCAGGTGGGGGCGAGCCCGGAGTGCACGCTTGTCCAATCGGGAGCCGACATATGCGACGTGACAAGCCCCGGCCCCGGGTGCACCCCCCTCCGTATACTCGGAACTGCTCGCCAGAGCGCCCGGCCCGCACCCGAGTTCCGCCCGACTGATCAGTCGCGCGAGGCCGAACGGGGCAAGCCGGAAGCATCGTGTCGAAGTCGTCATGCGCGCTCCACCATGCGAGAGGGCGGACGGTCCCCGTCTGCCCCACGTCTCGAGAAGGGTCAGTACCTAGTGTCAGAACTGCAATGGGATTCCATTGACGAGAAGGCAGTCGACACGGCGAGGGTTCTCGCCGCGGACGCGGTCGAGAAGGTCGGCAACGGCCACCCCGGAACCGCCATGAGCCTCGCGCCCGCCGCGTACCTCCTGTTCCAGAAGGTCATGCGCCGCGATCCGTCCGACGCCACCTGGATCGGCCGCGACCGCTTCATCCTGTCGGTCGGCCACTCCTCGCTGACGCAGTACGTCCAGTTCTACCTGGGCGGCTACGGCCTCGAGCTCGACGACCTCAAGGCGCTGCGCACCTGGGGCTCGAAGACCCCCGGCCACCCGGAGTACGGCCACACCGACGGCGTCGAGATCACCACCGGCCCGCTCGGCCAGGGCCTCGCCTCGGCCGTCGGCTTCGCGTACGCCGCCCGCTTCGAGCGCGACCTGTTCGACCCCGAGGCCGCCGCCGGCACCTCGCCGTTCGACCACTTCGTCTACGTCATCGCCGGCGACGGCGACCTGCAGGAGGGCGTCACCAGCGAGGCCTCCTCGCTCGCCGGCCACCAGCAGCTCGGCAATCTGGTCGTCATCTACGACTCCAACCAGATCTCGATCGAGGACGACACCAACATCGCCTTCACCGAGGACGTCAAGGCCCGCTACGAGGCCTACGACTGGCAGGTCCAGGTCGTCGACTGGAAGAAGACCGGCGAGTACCACGAGGACGTCGCCGAGCTGCACGCCGCGATCGAGGCCGCCAAGGGCGAGACCGACAAGCCGTCGCTCATCATCCTGCGCACGATCATCGGCTGGCCCTCGCCGAAGAAGCAGAACACCGGCAAGATCCACGGCTCCGCCCTCGGCGCCGACGAGCTCCGCGGCCTCAAAGAGGTGCTCGGCTTCGACCCCGAGAAGACCTTCGACGTCGCCGACGAGGTCCTCGAGCACACCCGCAAGGCCGTCGAGCGCGGCCAGGCGCAGCACGCCGAGTGGAACGAGACCCTCGAGGCGTGGGCGACCGCGAACCCCGAGAAGAAGGTCCTGCTCGACCGCGTCCTGAGCGGCGAGCTCCCCGAGGGCGTCCAGGAGGCCCTCCCGGTCTTCGAGCCCGGCAAGGAGGTCTCGACCCGCGCCGCGTCCGGCAAGGTCATCAACGCCCTCGCCGGCGTCGTGCCCGAGCTCTGGGGCGGCTCGGCCGACCTCGCCGAGTCGAACAACACGACCATCGAGGGGGCCGGCTCCTTCGTGCCGACCGAGTTCTCGACCCACGAGTGGACCGGCAAGAAGGGCGGCCGCGTGCTGCACTTCGGCATCCGCGAGCACGCCATGGGCGCGATCCTCAACGGCATCGTCCTGCACGGCAACACCCGCCCCTTCGGCGGCACCTTCCTGATCTTCTCCGACTACATGCGCCCGGCGGTCCGTCTCGCCGCGCTCATGAAGGCGCCGGCCATCTACGTCTGGACCCACGACTCCGTGGCGCTCGGCGAGGACGGCCCGACGCACCAGCCGGTCGAGCAGCTGGCGGCCCTCCGCGCGATCCCGGGACTGGACATCGTCCGCCCCGGCGACGCGAACGAGGTCGCCTACGCCTGGAAGACGATCCTGGAGCGTCGCGAGGGCCCCGCCGGCCTCGCGCTGACCCGCCAGAACATCCCCGTCTTCGAGCGCGGAGAGGGCGACGCCACCGGCGAGACCTTCGCCCACGCGTCGAACGTCGCCCGCGGTGCGTACATCCTCGCCGAGGCGCCGAACGGCACCCCCGACGTGATCCTCATCGCCACGGGCTCCGAGGTGCAGATCGCCGTCGAGGCGCGCGAGCTGCTCAAGGGCGAGGGCGTCAACGCCCGCGTCGTCTCGGCTCCGTCGCTCGAGTGGTTCGAGGAGCAGGACGCCGAGTACCGCGAGAAGGTGCTGCCGACCTCCGTGAAGGCGCGCGTCTCGATCGAGGCCGGCCTCAGCCTCGGCTGGCAGAAGTACGTCGGCGACGCCGGCCGCTCGGTCTCCATCGAGCACTTCGGCGCCTCCGCCGACTACAAGACCCTGTTCCGCGAGTTCGGGATCACCACCGAGGCGGCCATCACCGCCGCCAAGGAGTCGCTCGCGGCGTCCTGACCACGAAGGCCGCGTCCGCCAGGGCGCGGCCTTCGCCGTCGGACCCACGACTCCCCACCGACCCGCACCACCTAGCGAGAAGAAGAGACATGACCGAGAACACCCCCACCGCAGACCTCTCCGCCGCCGGCGTCAGCATCTGGCTCGACGACCTGTCGCGCTCGCGCATCTCGAGCGGCGGGCTGCAGAAGCTCATCGACGAGAAGAACGTCGTCGGAGTCACCACCAACCCCACGATCTTCGCCGCGGCCCTCGCCAAGGGCGAGTCCTACGACGAGCAGGTCGAGGAGCTCGCCGCCGCCGACACCTCGGTGACCGACGCGGTCTTCGCGATCACCACCGACGACGTCGCCGCCGCCTCCGACGTCTTCCGCCCGATCTACGACGCGACCAACGGCTACGACGGCCGCGTCTCGATCGAGGTCGAGCCGGGCCTCGCGCACGACGCGCAGGGCACCATCGAGCAGGCCAAGGCCCTCTGGGCCAAGGTCGACCGCCCGAACGCGATGATCAAGATCCCCGCGACCGTCGAGGGCCTCGAGGCCATCACCGAGGCCATCGGCTCCGGCATCTCGGTCAACGTCACCCTGATCTTCTCGCTCGCCCGCTACCGCGCCGTCATCAACGCGTACCTCGCCGGTCTCGAGAAGGCGAAGGAGGCCGGCATCGACCTGTTGACCATCCACTCCGTCGCCTCGTTCTTCGTGTCGCGCGTCGACACCGAGATCGACAAGCGCCTCGAGGCCGTCGGCACCGACGAGGCCCTCGCCCTGAAGAGCAAGGCCGGCGTCGCCAACGCGCAGCTCGCCTACGAGGTCTTCGTCGAGGCGTTCGCCACCGAGCGCGCGCTGCTGCTGCAGGAGTCCGGCGCCAACCGTCAGCGTCCCCTCTGGGCCTCGACCGGCGTCAAGTCGACCGACCTCCCCGACACCCTCTACGTGACCGAGCTGGTCGCCGCCGGCGTCGTCAACACGATGCCCGAGAAGACCCTCGAGGCGACGTTCGACCACGGCGTCATCGCCGGCGACAGCGTCACCGGCTCCTACGCCGACGCCAACGCCGTCCTCGACGCGGTCGCCGCGCAGGGCGTCTCCTACGCCGAGGTCACCGAGCTGCTCGAGAAGGAGGGCGTCGAGAAGTTCGTCGTCTCCTGGAACGAGCTGCTCGACACCGTCACCGCCGCGCTCGAGGGCGCGAAGGCGAAGGCCTGATCATGGCGATCGAGATCCACCTCAGCGGAGACGCCGAGAAGGCCGCCGACCGCGTCGTCCCGGAGCTCGTCGCCGACGAGGTCGCCTCGGGCATCACCGCCCAGGTCCCCACCCTCTGGGGTGCGGCGGCCGAGGAGGAGTCCGCGAAGCGCCTCGGCTGGACCGAGTCGACCACCGTCTCCCGCCCGCTGATCCCGGAGATCCTCGCGCTGCGCGAGGAGTTCCTGGCCAAGGGCATCGACCACATCGTGCTCGGCGGCATGGGCGGCTCCTCGCTCGCGCCCGAGGTCATCACCCGGACCGCCGGTGTCGAGCTCACCGTGCTCGACTCCACCGCGCCCGGTCAGGTCCTCGCGGCCCTGAACGACCGACTGGCGAGCACCGCGGTCGTCATCTCGTCCAAGTCCGGGTCGACGGTCGAGACCGCCAGCCAGAAGAAGGCGTACGAGAAGGCGTTCACCGAGGCCGGCATCGACCCGCTCGACCGCATCGTCATCGTGACCGACCCCGGCTCGCCGCTGGACTCGTCCTCCCGCGAGGCGGGCTACCGGGTCTTCAACGCCGACCCGAACATCGGCGGCCGCTTCTCGGCGCTCTCCGCGTTCGGCCTCGTGCCGTCCGGACTCGCCGGCGCCGACATCGAGGCCCTCCTCGACGAGGCAGCGGAGGCGTCGCTCGGCCTGGCCGTGGACACCCCGGAGAACCCGGGTCTGCTCCTCGGTGCCGCGATCGCCGCCACCAGCCCGCGCCGCGACAAGCTCGCGATCGTGGCCGACGGCACGCACATCGTCGGCTTCGCCGACTGGGCCGAGCAGCTCATCGCCGAGTCCACCGGCAAGGACGGCTCGGGCATCCTCCCCGTCGTCCTCGGCACCCTCGCCCCCGAGCTGTCGGAGGACCTCGCCGACGTGCAGGTCGTCCGCCTGGTCGAGGACGCGAGCGCGCTGCACCTGTTCCCGCGCGACCGGCACGAGGGCGAGATCCTCCTCTCCGGCTCGCTCGGCGCGCAGATGCTGACCTGGGAGTACGCGGTGGCCGTCGCCGGCCGCCTGCTCGGGATCAACCCGTTCGACCAGCCCGACGTCGAGTCCGCGAAGATCGCGACCCGGGCCCTGCTCGAGAAGCGCCCCGAGCCGGCCACCCCGGCCTTCACGGACGCGGGCATCGAGGTGACGGGCACGCCCGAGGTCACCGAGGGCGTCTCGACCATCGCGGCCGCCGTCGACCGCCTCCTCGCCCAGCTGGGCGAGGGCGGCTACGTGTCGATCCAGGCCTACGTCGACCGCCTCGCCCTGCCGCAGCTGGAGGGCGTCCGCGACCTCCTCGCCGCGCAGTCGAAGCGGCCGGTCACCTTCGGCTGGGGCCCGCGCTTCCTGCACTCGACCGGTCAGTACCACAAGGGCGGAGCGCCGACCGGCGTCTTCCTCCAGATCACCGAGAGCGCGAGCACGGACCTCGAGATCCCCGAGAGCCCGTTCACGTTCGGCCAGCTGATCCAGGCCCAGGCCGCGGGCGACGCGAGCGTGCTCGCCGAGCACGGCCGCCCCGTCCTGACGCTGACGCTGACCGACGCGGACGCCGACCTCGAGGCGCTCTTCGAGGCGCTCAACACCTGATCCGCCGACGCGACGCCCCGCCCTCCCCTCGGGAGGCGGGGCGTCGCGTCCGTGGTCACCCGCGGCCCGTCGCGGGCCGTGATCGCAAGCCCTCAGCGGAGCGGGCGGGCGGCACCCTCCCCCTCCGTCACCGATAGCAGTGCGCCGAGACGACCGGCCCGCCGGCCGCCGCGGCACACAGAAGGACACTGCACATGTCTGTGGACATCACCCCCGAGTTCAACCCACTGCGGTTGAGCTTCGACCGCCGGCTGAACCGGATCGCGGGGCCGAGCGGCCTCGTCATCTTCGGCGTCACCGGCGATCTCTCCCGCAAGAAGCTGATGCCGGCGGTCTACGACCTCGCCAACCGCGGCCTCCTGCCCCCCGGCTTCGCGCTCGTCGGCTTCGCCCGGCGCGACTGGGACGACCAGGACTTCGAGAAGGTCGTGCACGACTCCGTCAAGAAGTACGCGCGCACCGAGTTCCACGAGGAGGTCTGGACCCAGCTCGCGCAGGGCATCCGCTTCGTGCAGGGCGAGTTCGACGACCCCGAGGCGTTCAGCCGGCTGAAGACGACCGTCGACGAGCTCGACCGCGAGCGCGGCACGAACGGCAACTTCGCCTTCTACCTCTCCATCCCGCCGAAGTCCTTCCCCCAGGTCACCGAGCAGCTGCGCAACTCGGGCCTCGCGGAGCAGAAGGACGGCCAGTGGCGCCGCGTCGTCATCGAGAAGCCGTTCGGCAGCGATCTGAAGACCGCCCGCGAGCTCAACGCCGTGGTCGAGTCGGTCTTCCCGCCGGACTCCGTCTTCCGGATCGACCACTACCTCGGCAAGGAGACGGTCCAGAACATCCTGGCGCTGCGCTTCGCCAACATGATGTACGAGCCGCTCTGGAACTCGAACTACGTCGACCACGTGCAGATCACCATGGCCGAGGACATCGGAGTGGGCGGCCGCGCCGGCTACTACGACGGCATCGGCGCCGCGCGCGACGTCATCCAGAACCACCTCCTCCAGCTGCTCGCGCTCACCGCGATGGAGGAGCCGATCTCGTTCGACGCCGCGGACCTGCGCGCCGAGAAGGAGAAGGTCCTCGCGGCCGTCCGACTGCCGAAGGACCTCTCGACCGTCACCGCCCGCGGGCAGTACTCCGGCGGCTGGCAGGGCGGCGAGAAGGTGCTCGGCTTCCTCGAGGAGGACGGCATGAGCCCCACCTCGACGACCGAGACCTTCGCCGCGATGCGCCTGGACATCGGCACCCGCCGCTGGGCCGGCGTGCCGTTCTACCTGCGTGCCGGCAAGCGCCTCGGCCGCCGCGTCACCGAGATCGCCGTGGTCTTCAAGCGCGCACCGCAGCAGCTCTTCGCCGAGAGCCAGACCACCTCGCTCGGGCAGAACGCCCTGGTCATCCGCGTCCAGCCCGACGAGGGCGTCACCATGCGCTTCGGCTCGAAGGTGCCCGGCGCCGGGATGCAGGTGCGCGACGTGACGATGGACTTCGGCTACGGCCATGCCTTCACCGAGGCCAGCCCGGAGGCCTACGAGCGCCTCATCCTCGACGTGCTCCTCGGCGAGCCGCCGCTCTTCCCGCGGCACGAGGAGGTCGAGCTGTCCTGGAAGATCCTCGACCCGATCGAGGAGTACTGGGCCACGCAGGGTCAGCCCGAGCAGTACCGCCCCGGAACCTGGGGTCCCGATTCCGCCGACGAGCTCCTCGCTCGCGACGGCCGCACCTGGAGGCGCCCGTGATCGTCGATCTGCCCGACACCACGACGAGCGAGGTCTCGAAGACCCTCGTCAAGATCCGCGAGGAGGGCGGCGCCGTCGCCCTCGGTCGCGTGCTCACCCTCATCATCGCGACCTCCCGGGGCCACGAGGAGGAGGCGATCGAGGCGGCGAACGACGCGTCCCGCGAGCACCCGATGCGCGTCATCGTCGTCTCGAAGGACGACGGCCTGACCACCGTGCCCGTGAACGCCAGTGCGCGGGTCGACGCCCAGATCCGGGTCGGCGGCGACGCCGGCGCGAGCGAGGTCGTCGTCCTCCGCCCGTTCGGCGACGCGGCGAGCGACGAGGAGAGCCTGGTCACCGGACTCCTCCTGCCCGACGCGCCCGTCGTCGCCTGGTGGCCGAACAGCGCGCCCGACAGCGCGTCGAAGTCGCCGATCGGCCGGATCGCCACGCGGCGGATCACCGACGCGTCCGCCCAGTCGAACCCGGCGGAGGCGCTGCACCACCTCGCCTCCACCTACGCCCCCGGAGACACCGACTTCGCCTGGACGCGGCTCACCCTCTGGCGCGCCCAGCTGGCCGCGGTGCTCGACCAGCCGCCCTACGAGCCGATCACGGCCGTCGAGGTCTCCGGCGCCCCGGACTCCCCCTCGACGATCCTGCTCGCCGCCTGGCTGCAGCTCGAGCTCGACATCCCCGTCGACCACGAGCTCACCATCAGCGCGACGGGCTCCAGCGGCATCCACGGCGTCCGCCTGTTCCGCGCGTCCGGCGTCATCGAGCTGGAGCGCTCGATCCCGAACGTGGCGACGCTGACGCAGCCGGACCAGCCCGTGCACGACATCTCCCTCCCGCGCCGGAGCCTGCGCGACTGCCTGGCGGAGGAGCTGCGCAGGCTCGACCCGGATGACCTGTACGGTGAAGTCATCTCGCGCGGTGTCGACATGCTCACCGAGAAGAACGACGCTCGCAGCGCCTCCTGACACCGCGGCCCCCACGGCCGCCGCACCCCGCACCGGGTGCGGCGGCCGTGAGGCCGACCATCCGCCGATGGGCGACCGACCCGAAGGAGTCCCCCGATGACCACTGACCGCCGTGTGCTGGTCCACCGAGACAAGCAGTCCCTCGCCGGCTCGGTCGCCGCGCGCTTCCTGACGAAGACGATCGACATCCTCGACGACCTGGGTTCGGCGAACGTGGTGCTCACCGGCGGGACGATGGGCGCGGCGACGCTGAAGGAGATCGCCGGCTCCTCCGCCTCGGGCAACGTCGACTGGACGCGCGTGCACTTCTGGTGGGGCGACGAGCGCTGGGTGCCCCGCGGGCACGAGGACCGCAACGACGTCCAGGCGGGCGATCTCTTCACGACGCTCGGCGTGCCCGCCGAGAACGTGCACCGCTACCCGGCCTCGGACGAGGGACTCGACCTCGACGCCGCGGCCGCCGCCTACGACGCCGAGCTCCGCGCTCACGCGACGGAGGGGCGCGAGTACCCGCGCTTCGACATCACCTTCCTCGGGGTCGGCCCCGACGGGCACATCGCCTCGCTCTTCCCCGAGCGCTCGGCGATCCGCCACCCGCAGCCCGGCGTCCTCGCCGTCCGCAACTCCCCCAAGCCGCCGCCCGAGCGCCTCACCCTCACCCTGCCGCTGATCAACCAGTCCGACCGGATCTGGATGGTCCTCGCGGGCGCCGACAAGGCCTCCGCCCTCGGTCTCGCCCTGGCCGGCGCGAGCACCAACGAGGTGCCCGCTGCGGGAGCGTTCGGCCGCAAGCGCACCGTCTTCTTCGTCGACCAGGAGGCCGCGGCCGAGGTCCCCGAGTCGCTCATCGCGCCCAGCTACTGAGCTCTCCCCCGGACGGCTCGTCCAGGAACGACGAAGGGCCCGCCTCCTCGGGAGGACGGGCCCTTCGTCGTTGCACCGGCCCTGCGGCCGGCGGTGCTCAGGAGGGGGTCGCGGTGCCCCGGCGGGCGCGCAGCTGCTGCAGCGCCTCCTCGAGGAGCTGAGCGGCCTCGGCCTCGGTGCGGCGCTCCTTCACGTACGCGAGGTGCGTCTTGTAGGGCTCCGACTTCGCGACCTGGGGCGGGTTCGCCCGGTCGCGGCCGGCGGGAAGACCGGACTGCGGGGAGTCGATCACCTCGGGGATCTCGTCCTCGGGGAGGGCCGCCGAGAAGTGGCGCACCGTCTCGTTGCCGAGGGCGTCCCAGTAGGAGACCGCGACGCGCTCGGCGTGGTAGCCCCGGTCCTGCTCGCCCATGGGTCCCGCGCCGACGCGCGAACCGCGGATTGCACTGCCGCCTGATGCCATACCGATTACCCCTATGCTCCGGTGTCGAACTTGGTGATGAGACCGAGCACCACGATGCAGGCCAGCCAGACGAGGCCGAGGATCACGGTGATGCGGTTCAGGTTGCGCTCTGCGACGCCGGAGGCTCCGAGGTTCGAGGTGACTCCACCGCCGAACATGTCGGACAGTCCGCCGCCGCGCCCCTTGTGGAGCAGGATCAGCATGGTGAGCAGAAGGCTCGTGATGCCCAGGACGACCTGGAGCACGACCTGGAGGATGTCCACGCGGTACCTTTCGAAGTTCTGGCGCGTTGCACGCCTCGACGAGTATAACGGCGCCTGCGAACCCCCGGGGAATCACGACGCCCTGTGTTCTGTCCGCTGTATACGCAGGGGCTTCGACTTCTGGTGAGGGGCGGAGGGGATGGCCTCGTCGCAGCGCCTTCCCGCGCTCCTGCGGAGCGCCCGCCAGACCCGAGCCTGTCGCCGCGACGAGGCCATCCCCTCCGCCCGCGCCCGCGCGAGGTCCCCACCAGCTGGCGGGTGGGCCACGCTGCGCCGGTGCATGGTGAGACGCGGAAACACTGAAGGGGTGGGCCCGTGTGGACCCACCCCTTCAGAGACTCAGAGCGTCAGACGCCCACGTGGTTGCGGAACCGCGCGATGGCGGCGAACTCGTCGACCTGGAGGCTGGCGCCTCCGACGAGGGCGCCGTCGACGTCGGGCTCGCGCATGAAGCCGGCGATGTTGCCGGACTTGACGGAGCCGCCGTAGAGGATGCGCGTCTTCGCCGCGGTGTCGGCGCCGAGGATGTCGGCGACGACGTCGCGGAGGGCCTTGCAGACCTGCTGGGCCTGCTCGGGCGTGGCGGCCTGGCCGGAGCCGATGGCCCAGACCGGCTCGTACGCGACCACGAGGTCGGCGTCCGCGGGAAGCCCGGTGAGGGCCTCCTTCAGCTGCGCGACCGGCACCGCGGACGGGCCGTGCTTCTCGAGATCCTCGGCGGTCTCGCCGACGCAGACGATCGGCGGGACGCCGTGCTTGACGGCCGCAGCCGTCTTCGCCGCGATGTCCGCGTCGGTCTCGCCGTGCAGCGTGCGCCGCTCGGAGTGGCCGACGATGACGTAGTCGCATTCGAGCTGCTTGAGGAACTGGCCGGAGATCTCACCGGTGTAGGCCCCGCTGTCGAACTTCGACAGGTCCTGCGCGCCGTACTTGAGCGGCAGCTTGTCGGAGTCGACGAGGATCTGCACGGGGCGCAGATCGGTGAACGGCGGGAACACCGCGACCTCGACGCCGTCGAAGTCGTGGTCGGCGTCCTTGAGGCTCCACGCGAGCTTCTGGACGAAGGCGATGGCCTGGAGGTGGTCCAGGTTCATCTTCCAGTTGCCGGCGATGAGCGGGGTGCGGGATGTCACTGCCATCCGAGGACCTCCAGTCCGGGGAGGCGCTTCCCCTCGAGGAATTCGAGGCTGGCTCCGCCTCCCGTCGAGATGTGACCGAACTGCCCGTCCTCGAAACCGAGGGCGCGCACCGCGGCGGCCGAGTCTCCGCCGCCGACGACGCTGAGTCCGTCGACCTCGGTGAGGGCCTGAGCGACGGCCTTCGTGCCGGCCGCGAAGGGCTCGAGCTCGAAGACGCCCATCGGGCCGTTCCAGAACACGGTCTTCGAGGCCGCGACGACCTCGGCGAACCGCTTCGCGGTGTCCGGTCCGATGTCGAGACCGAGGCCGTCCGCGCCGAAGGCGGTGTCCTCGATCGCGTCGGCGGGTGCCGTCACGTACTCGGCGTCCGCTCCGAACTTCGAGGCGACGACGACGTCCGTGGGGACGACGATCTCCACCCCGAGCTCCTTCGCCTTCGCGAGGTAGCCGAGGACGGTGTCGATCTGGTCGGCCTCGAGCAGGCTCTTGCCGACCTCGTGGCCCTGGGCCTTGAGGAAGGTGAAGAGCATGCCGCCGCCGATCAGGATCGAGTCGACCCGCGGCAGCAGGTGCTCGATCACGCCGAGCTTGTCCGAGACCTTCGAGCCGCCGAGGACGACCGTGTACGGACGCTCCGGCTTCTCGGTCAGGCGGTCCAGGACGTCGAGCTCGGCCGCGATCAGCGTGCCGGCCGCGCTGGGCAGCAGCTGGGCGAGCTCGTAGACGCTCGCCTGCTTGCGGTGCACGACGCCGAAGCCGTCGGAGACGAAGGCGTCGCCGAAGGCGGCGAGCTTCTCGGCGAACGCGCGGCGCTCGTCCGCGTCCTTGCTGGTCTCCCCCGGGTTGAAGCGGAGGTTCTCGAGCACGACGACCTGGCCGTCCTCGAGCGCGTCGACCGCGGCGGAGGCCGCATCGCCGACGGTGTCCTCGGCGAACGAGACGGGGGCGTCGAGCAGCTCGCCGAGGCGCTTCGCGACGGGCGCGAGGCTGTACTTCGAGTCGGGGGCGCCGTCCGGGCGCCCGAGGTGGCTCACGACCACGACTCGGGCGCCCTCGGCGACGAGCCGCTGGAGCGTGGGCACCGACGCGCGCACGCGGCCGTCGTCCGTGATCGTTCCGTCCTTCAGGGGGACGTTCAGATCGCAGCGGACGACGACGCGCGTGCCGGCGAGGGAGCCCAGTGAGTCCAGAGTGCGGAGCGTCACGGTGTCACTCGTCACGGAGTCGTGACTCAGAGCTTGCCGGCGACGAGCTCGGCGACGTCGACGAGGCGGTTGGAGTAGCCCCACTCGTTGTCGTACCAGGAGGCGACCTTGACCTGGTTGCCGATGACCTTGGTCAGGCCGGCGTCGAAGATCGAGGAGTGCGGGTCGGTGACGATGTCGCTCGAGACGATCGGGTCCTCGGTGTACTTGAGGATGCCCTTGAGGTCGCCCTCGGCGGCGGCCTTGTAGGCCGCGTTGATCTCCTCGACCGTGGCGGACTTCGACAGCTCGACCGTGAGGTCGGTGATCGAGCCGGTCGGGACCGGGACGCGGAGCGCGTAGCCGTCGAGCTTGCCGACGAGCTCCGGGATGACCAGGCCGAGCGCCTTGGCGGCACCGGTCGAGGTCGGGATGATGTTGACCGCGGCGGCGCGCGCGCGACGGAGGTCGCTGTGCGGGCCGTCCTGCAGGTTCTGGTCGGCGGTGTAGGCGTGGACCGTGGTCATCAGACCGCGCTCGATGCCGAAGTTGTCGAGCAGGACCTTGGCGAGCGGCGCGAGGCAGTTCGTGGTGCACGAGGCGTTCGAGACGATGTCGTGGACCTGGGGATCGTAGGTGCCCTCGTTGACGCCGAGGACGATGGTCGCGACGTCGTCGCCGGTGGCGGGAGCCGAGACGATGACCTTCTTGGCGCCGGCGGTGATGTGCTTGCGCGCGTCCTCCGACTTGGTGAAGCGGCCGGTCGACTCGATGACGACGTCGACGCCCAGCTCGCCCCAGGGGAGGTTCGCGGGGTCGCGCTCCTCGAGCACGATGATCGGCTTGCCGTTGACGACGATCTTGTCGCCGTCCAGCTCCACGGTCGCGTCGAGGCGGCCGGTGATGGAGTCGTACTTCAGGAGGTGCGCGAGCGCCTTGTTGTCGGTGAGGTCGTTGACCGCGACGATCTCGAGGTCGCTGCCCTTGGCGAGGGCCGCACGGAGGAAGTTACGGCCGATACGGCCGAAGCCGTTGATGCCGATCTTGACGGACACAGATATCTCCTGGAGAGGAAGGGCACCTCGACGGTGCAGTGGAGGGTGTGGATCGCTGCGAGAGCGGCGTCCCGGATGGGGACCCGGGACGCCGGAATCGCTACGACAGTAGCAGCAGGCCGGAAGTGTTCCGGCGGGCCTTCTCGAAGCGCGCCGAGACGTCGGCCCAGTTCACGATGTTCCAGAACGCCTTGACGTAGTCGGCCTTCACGTTGACGTAGTCGAGGTAGAAGGCGTGCTCCCACATGTCGAGCAGCAGCACCGGGACGGTGGCGGCGGCGTGGTTGCTCTGGTGGTCGTAGAGCTGCTCGATCAGGAGCTTCTCGCCGAGCGAGTCCCAGGCGAGGATTGACCAGCCGGAGCCCTGGATACCGAGGGCCGAGGCGGTGAAGTGGGCCTTGAACTTGTCGAACGAGCCGAAGTTCTCGTCGATCGCCGCGGCGAGCTCGCCGGTCGGCTTGTCGCCGCCGTCGGGCGAGAGGTTGTTCCAGAACACGGTGTGGTTCACGTGACCGGCGAGGTTGAACGCCAGGTCCTTCTGCAGCTTGTTGACGTTGGCGAGGTTGTCGCTGTCGCGAGCCTCCTGCAGCGCGGCGAGAGCGGTGTTCGCCCCGGTCACGTACGTCGCGTGGTGCTTGTCGTGGTGCAGCTCCATGATCCTCCCGCTGATGTGCGGCTCGAGGGCCGAGTAGTCGTAGGGCAGTTCGGCGAGGGTGTAGTCAGCCATGTGCGATCTCCTGTTCGTGGTCGTCGACCTCAGTGATCCGCCGGGTCTCACGGCCCCTCACCGCTGAGCGGGAGGGTGTGCCGGGGTGTCCTGAGCGACCTTTCCAGTCTAGTGAGAGGCGCCCGCCGCACTCGGGGCGTTTCCTCCGTTCAACCAGGAGACACTCAGCGTTCGCGCGCCGGACGGCCCGCGGGCGCGTCGGGCTCAGAGGTCCTGGAGCTCCGCCGGCAGGTTCGCGTCGGTGCCCGGGATGTCCAGGTCCGAGGCGCGCTTGTCGGCCATCGCGAGAAGGCGGCGGATGCGGCCGGCGACCGCGTCCTTCGTCATCGGCGGGTCGGCGTGGTGGCCGAGCTCGTCGAGGCTCGCGTCGCGGTGGGCGAGCCGCAGCCGGCCGGCGTAGCGGAGGTGCTCGGGGATGTCCTCGCCGAGGATCTCCATGGCGCGCTCGACCCGGGAGCAGGCGGCGACGGCGGCCTGCGCGGAGCGGCGGAGGTTCGCGTCGTCGAAGTTGACCAGGCGGTTGGCGGTCGCGCGCACCTCGCGGCGCTGGCGCAGCTCCTCCCAGCTCGCGACCGTCGAGGTCGCGCCCATCAGGGTGAGCATGGCGCTGATGCTCTCGCCGTCGCGGACGACGACCCGGTGCACGCCGCGCACCTCGCGCGACTTCGCCTGCACGCCGAGGCGGCCGGCCGCTCCGACGATGGCCATCGCCGCCTCGTTGCCGGGGCAGATCACCTCGAGCGCGGCGGATCGACCGGGATCGGTGAGCGTGCCCTGGGCGAGGAACGCGCCGCGCCAGACGGCGGCGAGCTCCTCGCGCGTGCCCGTCGTCAGGCGGTTCGGCAGCCCGCGGACGGGGCGGCCGCGCTGATCGAGCAGACCGGTCTGGCGCGCGAGGGTGTCGCCGCCCTCCACCACCCGGACGAGCCAGCTGGTCGTGCGGCGCGAGCCGCCGGCGGAGACGATGCTGCCCTCGCTGCGGACGCCGTAGAGCTCGGCGAGGTCGCGGCGGACGCGGGTGGCCAGCGGCGCCGAGTCGAGCTCGACCTCGACCGCGAGGCGGTTGGAGATGATGTGCAGTCCCCCGGAGAAGCGGAGGATGGTCGCCAGTTCAGCGGCACGGACGGTGTTCTTGCGCGAGACGATCGCGACCAGTTCGCCCTTGACGTCTGCAGTGAGGGCCACGGAGTCTTTCCTTACGTCGGGTGCGCGGCGGAGCGCGCGGGATTCATTCTCGGCCGAGGTCGCGGTGCGCCACGTTGACGGCGACACCCGGCAGCTCGGCCAGTCGGGCCGCGACGCGGCCGGCGACGGCGACCGAGCGGTGCTTGCCACCGGTGCAGCCGATGGCGATCGTCGCGTGGCGCTTGTTCTCGCGCTGATAGCCGTCGAGCACCGGCCGGAGGGCGCGCGAGTAGGAGTCGATGAACTCCTCCGCGCCCTGCTGGGCCAGCACGTAGTCTCTCACCTCTTCGTCGAGACCCGTGTGCGGGCGGAGCTCGGGGATCCAGTACGGGTTGGGCAGGAAGCGCGCGTCGGCGACCATGTCGGCGTCCGTCGGCAGTCCGTACTTGAAGCCGAAGCTCATCACCGTGATCTGGAGTCCGGCGCGGCCGGCCTCGGCGAAGCGGTCGGTGATCGTCGTGGCGAGCTGGTGCGGGTTGAGGTCGGAGGTGTCGATCACGACGTCGGCGGACTCGCGCAGCTGCGCGAGGCGGGCCCGCTCGGCCGAGATGCCGTCGAGCAGCGTTCCGCGCCCCTGGAGCGGGTGCGGGCGGCGGACCTGCTCGAACCGGCGGACCAGTGCGGCATCGGTCGCCTCGAGGAAGACCACGCGCAGGTCGACGCCGACGCGCAGCTCGCGCACGATCTCGCCGAGGTCGGCGAAGAAGTCGCGACCGCGGACGTCGACGACCGCCGCGACCTTGGGGACGGTGTCGCCCGCCCGCTGCGCGAGATCGACCAGTGGCCGCAGCATCTGCGGCGGGAGATTGTCGACCACGTACCAGCCGAGGTCCTCCAGCGCGTTGGCGGCGGTGGATCGTCCGGCTCCGGACATCCCGGTGACGATCAGCACGTTCTGCTGCTCGCTCTCGGTGCTCATGGGGTCTCCGTGCTCGTGTGGTGTGGTCGCGGACCCTCCTTCGGGGAGGGCGGGCTTCCAGCCTAGGGCGTGGCCCTGGGCGGAGCACCCGGCGGTGGGCGGTGCCTCAGGGATGCAGGTGCCCGTGGATCGCGGCCGCGAGCGTCGGCCCGATGCCCTTCACCTCGGCGATCTCGGCGTCGCTGGCCTCCCGCAGGCGGGTGACCGAGCCGAAGTGCTTCAGCAGGTCGCGGACGCGGGTGCCGCCGAGGCCGGGGATCTCGGCGAGCTGCGAGGAGATGTCGCGCTTGCGGCGCTGGCGCTGGTGGGTGATCGCGAAGCGGTGCGCCTCGTCGCGGATCCGCTGGAAGAGGAAGAGCGCATCGCTGTTGCGGGGCAGGATCACCGGGAAGTCCGAGTCGGGCAGCCAGATCTCCTCGAGCCGCTTCGCGATGCCGCAGAGCGTGATCCCCGTGACGCCCGACTCGTCGAGCGCCCGCTGGGCGGCCGCGACCTGGGGCTGACCGCCGTCGACGATCAGCAGGTTCGGCGGGTAGGAGAACTTGCGCCGCTTGGCCTCGCCCGTCTCCGGGTCGATCTCGGCGGGCTCGGCCGGCTCCTTCAGGTAGGCGAGGCGGCGGGTGAGCACCTGGTGCAGCGACTCCGTGTCGTCCGTCGACTCGGCGATCGAGAAGCGGCGGTACTGGTCCTTCCGGACCAGACCGTCCTCGAAGACGACCATCGACGCGACGATGTTGGTGCCGCTGAGGTGCGAGACGTCGTAGCACTCCATCCGGAGCGGAGCCTCGGCCATGCCGAGTGCGTCGCGGATGTCCTCCAGAGCCTGGGTGCGCGCGGTGAAGTCCGCGGACCGGCGGGTCTTGTAGAGCATCAGCGAGTGCTTGGCGTTCTGCGTCGCGGTCTCGAGCAGTGCCGCCTTGTCGCCGCGCTGGGCCGCGCGCAGGCGCACGTTCGCCCCGCGGAGGCCGCCCAGCCACTCCTCGAGCGCCTCCGAGTCCTCGGGCAGCTCGGGCACGACGACCTCGCGCGGCGGGATGTCGCCGCTCTCGTAGGCCGCCTGGAGCGCCGTGTCGACGAGCTCGGCGGTGCTCATGTCGAGCTCCTTGTCGACCACCCAGCCGCGCTCGCCGCGGATGCGGCCGCCGCGCACGCGGAACTGCTGGACCGAGGCGGCGAGCTCGTCGTGCACGATCGCGTAGAGGTCGACGTCGACGTTGTCCTTCAGCACGACGGCGCTCTTGGCCAGCACCGCGTCGAGCGCGGCGGCCTGGTCGCGGAGCTTGCCGGCGCGCTCGTACTGCATCGCCTCGGCGGCCTCGCGCATCTCGCGCTCGAGCTCGCCGATCATTTTCCGGTCGTGACTGCCCATGAACGCGACGAAGCGATCGACGATCGCGCGGTGCTCCGCGAAGGTGACCCGGTGCGAGCACGGGCCGCCGCAGCGGCCGATCTGCGAGGCGAAGCAGGGCTTCCCGCTCTGCATCGCGCGCTTGTAGTTGGAGTCGTTGCAGGTCCTGATCGGGAACGCCTTGATCATCAGATCGATCGTCTCGTGGATCGCCCAGATCTTCGGGTACGGGCCGAAGTAGCGGGCCCCGCGGATCTTGGAGTTGCGCGTCACCATCACCCGCGGCGCCTCGTCGCCGAGGGTCACCGCCATGTACGGGTACGACTTGTCGTCGCGGAACTTGACGTTGAAGGGCGGATTGAACTCGTTGATCCAGGTGAACTCGAGCTGCAGAGCCTCGACGTCGGTGCCGACGACGGTCCACTCGACTCCGGACGCCGAGGTGACCATCCGCCGCGTCCGCTCGTGCAGGCTCGGCAGGGGCGCGAAGTAGTTGCTGAGCCGGGCCCGGAGGTTCTTGGCCTTGCCCACGTAGAGCACCCGGCCCCGGGCGTCCTTGAAGCGGTAGACGCCCGGCAGGGTCGGGATCTCGCCCGGCTTCGGCCGGAAGTCGACGGTCTGCGTCATGCCCGCGCCGCCGCTCCCCCGACCCGCCGGAGGCGTCCGGTCACGCCCTGCTGCCCGAGCCGGCTCACGACAGGATCTCGGCGAGGAAGCCGCCGGTGTGGCTCTCCTTCACCTTCGCGACGTGCTCGGGAGTGCCGATCGCGACGACCTGGCCGCCGCCCGCACCGCCCTCGGGGCCCATGTCGATCAGCCAGTCGGCCGACTTGATCACGTCGAGGTTGTGCTCGATGGTGATGACGGTGTTGCCCTTGTCGACGAGGCCGTTGAGCACCAGCAGGAGCTTCCGCACGTCCTCGAAGTGCAGACCGGTGGTCGGCTCGTCGAGCACGTAGACGCTCCGCCCGTTCGAGCGGCGCTGCAGCTCGGTGGCGAGCTTGACGCGCTGCGCCTCGCCGCCGGAGAGCGTGGTCGCGCTCTGCCCGAGCCGGACGTAGCCGAGGCCGACCTCGACCAGGGTCTTGAGGAAGCGGTGGATCGACGTGATCGGCTCGAAGAACTCGGCCGCCTCGGCGATCGGCATGTCGAGCACCTCGGCGATGTTCTTACCCTTGTAGTGCACGGTCAGGGTGTCGCGGTTGTAGCGCGCTCCCCCGCAGACCTCGCACGCGACGTAGACGTCGGGCAGGAAGTTCATCTCGATCTTGATCGTGCCGTCGCCCGAGCAGGCCTCGCAGCGGCCGCCCTTGACGTTGAAGCTGAACCGGCCGGGCAGGTAGCCGCGGGCCTTCGCCTCGGTGGTCTCGGCGAACAGGTTGCGGATGCGGTCGAACACGCCGGTGTACGTCGCCGGGTTCGAGCGCGGGGTGCGCCCGATCGGGTTCTGGTCGACGTGGACGACCTTGTCGAGGTTCTCGAGCCCGGTGACGCGGGTGTGCTTGCCCGGCACCTTGCGGGCGCCGTTGAGCTGGTTGGCGAGCACCCGGTAGAGGATGTCGTTCACCAGCGTCGACTTGCCCGAACCGGAGACGCCGGTGACCGCGACGAAGGTGCCGAGCGGGAACTCGACGTCGACCTTCTGCAGGTTGTTCGCGTTGGCCCCGACGACCTTGATGACGCGCTTGCGGTCGATCTTGCGTCGCTTCTTCGGCAGCTCGATCGAGCGGCGGCCGGCGATGTAGTCGCCGGTCAGCGAGTGGGTGTTCTCGAGCAGCGACTCGTAGGAGCCGGAGTGCACCACCTGGCCGCCGTTGACGCCGGCGCCGGGGCCGATGTCGACGATCCAGTCGGCGGTGCGGATGGTGTCCTCGTCGTGCTCGACGACGATCAGGGTGTTGCCGAGGTCGCGCAGCTTGATCAGCGTGTCGATCAGCCGGCGGTTGTCGCGCTGGTGCAGGCCGATGCTCGGCTCGTCGAGCACGTAGAGGACACCGGTGAGCCCGGAGCCGATCTGGGTCGCGAGCCGGATGCGCTGCGCCTCGCCACCCGAGAGCGACCCGGCGGCACGGGAGAGGTTGAGGTAGTTGAGCCCGACCTCGATCAGGAAGTCGAGGCGCGCCCGGATCTCGCGGAGCACCTGCGCGGCGATGGTCGCCTCGCGCGGGGTCAGCTCGAGCCGGCTCATGAACGACTGGGCGTCGGCGAGGCTGAGGTCGGCGACGTCGGCGATGCTCGCGCCGTGCACCAGCACGGCGAGCACCTCGGGCTTCAGCCGCGAGCCCTTGCAGACCGGGCAGGCCACCTCGCGGAGGAACTCGGCCCAGCGCGAGCGCTGCACGTCGGTCTCGGCCTGGACGTACTGCCGCTCGATGTAGGGCACGACGCCCTCGAAGCCGGAGGTGTAGCTCATCTCACGGCCGTAGCGGTTCTTCCACTTGACCTTGACCTCGAAGTTGTCGCCGTGCAGCACGGCCTGCTGCACCTCCGAGCTGAGGCGCTTCCACGGGGTGGTCAGCTTGAAGCCGAGGTCGCGGGAGAGGCCGTCGAGCAGCTTCTCGTAGTACTGGAACAGGCCCTTGCCCTGCGTGGTCCAGGGGATGATGACGCCCTCGGCGATGCTGAGATCGGGGTCGCCGAGCAGCAGCTCGTCGTCCACGGACATCCGCGTGCCGAGACCGGAGCACTCGGGGCAGGCGCCGAACGGCGCGTTGAAGGAGAAGGTGCGCGGCTCGATCTCGGTGAGCGAGATCGGGTGGTTGTTGGGGCAGGACAGCTTCTCGGAGTACGTCGTCCAGGCACCGTCGCCCTCGCCGTCGACGAAGTTGATCTGCACGATGCCGTCGGTGAGCCGCAGGGCCGTCTCGAGCGAGTCGGTGAGGCGGCCGAGGATGTCCGGGCCGGCGACCAGGCGGTCGACGATGACGGAGATGTCGTGCTTGAACTGCTTCTTGAGGACCGGGGGCTCGCTCAGCTGGATCAGCTTGCCGTCGACCATGGCGCGGGAGTAGCCGCCGGCGGTCAGCTCCTTGAAGAGGTCGACGAACTCGCCCTTCTTCTGCGAGACGACCGGGCTGAGGATCTGGTACCGGGTGCCGGCCTCGAGCTCCATCAGCTGATCGGCGATCTGCTGCACGGTCTGCGCGGAGATGGGCTCGCTGCAGATGGGGCAGTGCGGGATGCCGATCCGCGCCCAGAGCAGGCGCATGTAGTCGAAGATCTCGGTGATCGTGCCCACCGTCGACCGCGGGTTGCGGTTGGTCGACTTCTGATCGATCGACACCGCGGGGCTGAGGCCCTCGATGAAGTCGACGTCGGGCCGGTCGACCTGGCCGAGGAACTGCCGCGCGTAGGCGGAGAGCGACTCGACGTAGCGGCGCTGGCCCTCGGCGAAGATCGTGTCGAAGGCGAGCGAGGACTTGCCCGACCCGGACAGTCCGGTGAAGACGACCATCGAGTCGCGCGGGATCTCGAGGTCGACATCGCGCAGGTTGTGCACTCTGGCCCCGCTCACCACCAGCTTCGAGACCGATTCGTCCAGCGAGGAGACGAAGCGGTGGAAGGAGGGTGAGGGGGTGGTGGAAGGGTCCGTAACGGCGTTCAGGATCGACACCTCGAAAGTGTATGCGGAGCCACCGACATCGCCCGGGGCGTTCGCTGGCCGCTGATCCTTCTCCCCGTGACTTGCGCCGGAGGAGTGCACCCGCACGGGCGGGCCGGCCCGCGTGGGCCGGCCACTGCGGTCAGGACAGGTGCCCGGCCTTCTCCATCTGCCGCAGCTCGCGCTTGAGCTCGGAGACCTCGTCGCGCAGGCGCGCCGCGAGCTCGAACTTCAGCTCGCCGGCGGCCTGGAGCATCTGCCCGTTGAGGTCGGCGATGATCGCCTCGAGGTCGTTGCCGCCGTTCGCGGCGAGACCCTGGCGGCGCAGGTTCGGCGTCGGGCTCTTCTTCTTCGCGTCGCGGCCGGCCAGGAGCTTCGCCGTGTCGGCGCCCTCGCGAGCGAGCGCGTCGGTGATGTCGGCGATCTTCTTGCGCAGCGGCGTCGGGTCGATCCCGTGGTCGAGGTTGTAGGCGACCTGCTTCTCGCGGCGACGGTCGGTCTCGTCGATGGCGAGCCTCATCGAGTCGGTCATCTTGTCCGCGTACATGTGCACCTCGCCCGAGACGTTGCGCGCGGCACGGCCGATGGTCTGGATGAGCGAGGTCGACGAGCGGAGGAAGCCCTCCTTGTCGGCGTCGAGGATCGCGACGAGCGACACCTCGGGCAGGTCGAGGCCCTCGCGGAGGAGGTTGATGCCGACGAGGACGTCGTAGACGCCGGCGCGCAGCTCGGAGAGCAGCTCGACCCGGCGGAGCGTGTCGACGTCGGAGTGCAGGTAGCGCACCCGGACCCCGGCCTCGGTGAGGAAGTCGGTGAGCTCCTCCGCCATCCGCTTGGTGAGGGTCGTGACGAGCACGCGCTCGTCGCGCTCGGTGCGGAGCTTGATCTCCTCGAGCAGGTCGTCGATCTGGCCCTTGGTCGGCTTGACGACGATCTCGGGGTCGATCAGGCCGGTCGGGCGGATGATCTGCTCGACGATGCCGTCGGCGATCCCCATCTCGTAGCGGCCGGGGGTGGCCGAGAGGTAGACGGTCTGGCCGACGCGGCCCTTGAACTCCTCCCACTTCAGCGGGCGGTTGTCCATCGCCGAGGGCAGCCGGAAGCCGTGCTCGACCAGGGTGCGCTTGCGCGAGGCGTCGCCCTCGTACATCGCGCCGATCTGCGGCACGGTGACGTGCGACTCGTCGATGACGACGAGGAAGTCGTCGGGGAAGTAGTCGAGCAGGCAGTGCGGCGCCTCACCGGACTCGCGGCCGTCGATGTGGCGCGAGTAGTTCTCGATGCCGGAGCAGAAGCCGATCTGCTGCATCATCTCGAGGTCGAACGTGGTGCGCATCCGCAGGCGCTGCGCCTCGAGGAGCTTGTTCTGCTTCTCGAGGTCGGCCAGGCGGACCTCGAGCTCCTGCTGGATGGTGTCGATGGCGCGGTGCATGACGTCCTGGCTGGCGACGTAGTGCGAGCCGGGGAAGACGGAGACGGACTCGAGCTTCTTCACGACGTTCCCGGTGAGCGGGTGCAGCGTGTAGAGCGCCTCGATCTCGTCGCCGAACATCTCGATCCGGATGGCGAGCTCCTCGTACATCGGGATGATCTCGATGGTGTCGCCGCGGACCCGGAAGGTGCCGCGGGCGAAGTCGACGTCGTTGCGGGCGTACTGCATCGAGACGAACTTGCGGATCAGGCGGTCGCGGTCGACCCGCTGGCCGACCTGGAGCGCGACCATCGCCTCGAGGTACTGCTCGGGCTGGCCGAGGCCGTAGATGCAGGAGACGGTCGAGACCACGATGACGTCGCGCCGGCTGAGCAGCGAGTTCGTGGTGGAGTGGCGCAGGCGCTCGACCTCGGCGTTGACCGAGCTGTCCTTCTCGATGAAGGTGTCCGTCTGCGGGACGTAGGCCTCGGGCTGGTAGTAGTCGTAGTAGGAGACGAAGTACTCGACGGCGTTGTTGGGGAAGAGCTCGCGGAACTCGTTCGCGAGCTGCGCGGCGAGCGTCTTGTTGTGCGCGAGGACGAGCGTGGGCCGCTGGACCGCCTCGACCAGCCACGCGGTCGTCGCGGACTTGCCGGTGCCGGTGGCGCCGAGGAGGACCACGTCGGTCTCGCCGGCGTTGATCCGGGCGCTCAGATCGGCGATCGCCCCCGGCTGGTCGCCGCTCGGCTGGTATTCGCTGATGACCTCGAAGGGGTGCACGGCACGGGTTGGCTCCATGGTCGAAGCGTAACCGCGACCACCGACATCGGGGTGGGCCTGCGCCGACGGCGAACGGGCCTGGTCAGGAGCGGCGGCGCAGCCGCTCCCACAGCGCATCCGTCTGCGCGAGCGTCTCGTCCAGCGCGCCCGAGGCGTCGATCACCGCGTCCGCGAGGGCGAGCCGCTCCTCGTCGCTCGCCTGGGCGCCCACGCGCGCGCGGGCCTCCGCCTCGGTCATCCCCCGCAGCGCGATCAGCCGCTCGACGCGCGCCTCCCGGGGGGCGTGGACCACGATCACCTCGTCGAACTCCCCCGCGCCCCGCGACTCCGCGAGCAGCGGGACGTCGTAGACGACGACCGCGTGCGGATCGGCGGACGCCGCCGCAGCGAACAGCTCCTGCGAGCGGAGCGACACCGCCGGGTGCGTGATGGCGTTCAGATCCTGGCGGGCGGCGGGGTCGGAGAAGATCACGGCGCCCAGCGCGGCCCGGTCGAGCGAGCCGTCGGCGCGGAGGACGGCGGGGCCGAACCGCTCGGCGATCGCGGCTAGCGCGGGCTCCCCCGGCTCGACCACCTCCCGGGCGAGCCGGTCGGCGTCGACGACGACCGCCCCGTGCTCGGCTAGGCGGCGGGCGACGGTGGACTTGCCCGAGGCGATGCCTCCGGTGAGGGCTGCGAGATGCACCCGGCAAGCCTAGCCAGCGGCACTCGGGGCCGGGCTGCCCTTGCTGAACGAGGAGCCCCGGAGGGGCTGCCCTTGCTGGTCGAGTAGCCCCGGAGGGGCGTATCGAGACCTACGCGTCCCTACGGGGGCGGATCTCGATACGCCCGCTGCGCGGGCTACTCGATCAGCAAGGGCGGCCCCCCTCGCTGGTCGCGTCGCCCCAGAGGGGCGGCCCTTGCTGGTCGAGTAGCCCCGGAGGGGCGTATCGAGACCCCGCGATCGGGCCGGCAACGCCGAACGGCCGGCCCCCGAGGGGACCGGCCGTTCGAACGGGGATGGCGATCAGTTGTTGGAGGACAGCTTCTCGCGCAGTGCGGCGAGCGACTCGTCGTCGGCGAGGGTTCCGCCGCCGGCAGCCGACTCGGTGTTGGTGAAGCCGCCGCCGACCGAGACGCCCTCGGAGACCGTGGCGGCCTCCTCCTGCGACTTGGCGACCTGGGCCTTGTGGGCCTCCCAGCGGGCCTGCGCCGCGGCGTAGTCCTGCTCCCAGGCCTCGCGCTGCGACTCGAAGCCCTCGCGCCACTCGTTGGTCTCCGGGTCGAAGCCGTCGGGGTACTTGTAGTTCCCCTGGTCGTCGTACTCGGTGGCCATGCCGTAGAGCGCCGGGTCGAACTCGGTGCCCTCGGGGTCGACGTTCTCGTTCGCCTGCTTGAGCGAGAGCGAGATGCGGCGGCGGTCGAGGTCGATGTCGATGACCTTGACGAACACCTCTTCACCGACCGAGACGACCTGCTCGGCGAGCTCGACGTGCTTGCCCGAGAGCTCGGAGATGTGGACGAGGCCCTCGATGCCGTCCGCGACGCGGACGAAGGCACCGAACGGGACCAGCTTCGTGACCTTGCCCGGGGCGACCTGACCGATCGCGTGGGTGCGGGCGAAGACCTGCCACGGGTCCTCCTGCGTCGCCTTGAGCGAGAGCGACACGCGCTCGCGGTCGAGGTCGACCTCGAGGATCTCGACGGTGACCTCCTGGCCGACCTCGACGACCTCGGAGGCGTGCTCGATGTGCTTCCAGGAGAGCTCGGAGACGTGGACGAGACCGTCGACGCCGCCGAGGTCGACGAACGCACCGAAGTTGACGATCGAGGACACGACGCCCTTGCGGACCTGACCCTTGTGCAGGTTGTTCAGGAACGTGGTACGGCTCTCGGACTGCGTCTGCTCGAGGAGCGCGCGACGCGACAGGACCACGTTGTTGCGGTTCTTGTCGAGCTCGAGGATCTTCGCCTCGATCTCCTGGCCGAGGTACGGCGTGAGGTCGCGGACGCGGCGCAGCTCGATGAGCGAGGCGGGGAGGAAGCCGCGGAGGCCGATGTCGACGATGAGCCCGCCCTTGACGACCTCGATGACCGAACCGGTGACGACACCGTCGGACTCCTTGATCTTCTCGACGTCGCCCCACGCGCGCTCGTACTGCGCACGCTTCTTGGAGAGGATCAGGCGACCCTCCTTGTCCTCCTTCTGCAGGACGAGGGCTTCGACGCTGTCGCCCACGTTGACGACCTCGGAGGGGTCGACGTCGTGCTTGATGGAGAGCTCACGCGAGGGGATGACGCCCTCGGTCTTGTAACCGACGTCGAGGAGGACCTCGTCGCGGTCGATCTTCACGACGGTGCCTTCGATGAGGTCTCCGTCGTTGAAGAACTTCAGAGTCTTTTCGACCGCGGCAAGAAAGTCTTCAGCAGACCCGATGTCGTTGATCGCGACCTGCTTGGTTGCCTTTTCGGTCGTTGCGGTTGTCATTAAGGGATGCTCCAGGATGGATGGGTATCGGGCGGCGGGCACCGACACGCCCTGCGGCGTGACGCGGTGGTGACCGCTGCGGAGTGATGGGGATGCCGCGACCCGGGAGTGCTCCGACGTCCGGGACCGTGATCCTGGACCTCGTCGCGCACCGTGGGCACGGCGGCGCCACGAATGTGACGTTCCAGACTATCGAATCCGGGACGGCGAGAGCAATCTCGACGGGCGTCGTTCCGCGCGTCCTGGCGGATCCCGTCGGTCAGGAGCCGCCGGCGAGGCTCGCGCGCAGGGTGTCGAGCCCGACGCCGCCCAGATCGAGTGCGCGACGGTGGAATCCGGCGAGCGAGAAGCCGGCGCCCTCGCGGGCGCTCGCCTCGTCGCGCAGCTCCTCCCAGATCCGCTGGCCGATCTTGTAGGACGGAGCCTGGCCGGGCCAGCCGAGGTAGCGGTTCACCTCGAAGCGGACGAACGCGTCGTCCATGTTGACGTTCGCGCGGAGGAACGCGAGGGCGGACTCGGCGGTCCAGACGTCGGTCGAGCCGGGCATCCGCTTCTGCAGGTGCACCCCGATGTCGATCACGACGCGGGCCGCACGCATCCGCTGACCGTCGAGCATGCCCAGGCGGTCGGCCGGGTCGTCGAGGTAGCCGAACCGCTCCATCAGGCGCTCCGCGTAGAGCGCCCAGCCCTCGGCGTGGCCCGAGCTGCCGGCGAGCTGGCGGCGCCAGGTGTTGAGGCTCGCACGGTTGTGGACGGCCTGCCCCACCTGCAGGTGGTGGCCGGGGACGCCCTCGTGGTAGACGGTCGTCAGCTCGCGCCAGGTGGCGAACTCGGTGACGCCCGGGGGCACCGACCACCACATCCGGCCGGGGCGGGAGAAGTCGTCGCTCGGCCCGGTGTAGTAGATGCCGCCCTCCTGGGTCGGCGCGATCCGGCACTCCAGGCGGCGGAGCTCGTCGGGGATGTCGAAGGCGGTGCCGGCGAGCTCGCGGACGGCGCGGTCGCTCGTCTCCTGCATCCAGCGCTGGAGGGCGTCGACGCCGTGCAGCGTGCGGGACGGGTCGGTGTCCAGGTGCGCGATCGCCTCGGCGACCGAGGCGCCGGGCTGGATCTCCCGGGCGATCGCCTCCTGCTCGGCGGTCATCCGCGCGAGCTCCTCGATCCCCCACTCGTAGGTCTCGTCGAGGTCGACGACGGCGCCGAGGAAGCGGCGCGACTGCAGCGCGTAGTGCTCGCGACCGACCGCGTCCTGCTCCGTCGCCGCGGGGGCGAGCTCGGTGCGGAGGAAGGCGGCGAGCCCGCCGTACGCTGCAGCGGCACGCCGGGCGCCCTCCTCGAGTCGCAGCGAGAGGGACGCGGGCAGGGAGCCGGTGGCCGGAGCGGCGTCCGCGGCCAGCGCAGCGAAGAACCCGCGCGCACCGGCGAGGGTCTCGGCCTGCTCGGCGACGAGCCCCACCTGGCGGCGCGCGGGCGTCACTCCGGCACCGATGCCCGCCCGGAGCGTCTCGGCGTAGCCGGCGAGAGCGGCCGGCACGGCATGCAGCCGCTCGGCGACGTCCTCCCAGTCGCCCACCGAGTCGGTCGGCATCAGGTCGAAGACGTCGCGGAGCTCCTGCGCGGGGGACGCGATCACGTTGAGGTCGCGCAGAGGAAGCCCTGCCTCGTGCGCCTCGAGCGAGAGCCGGAGGTCGGCGCCGAGGTCCGCGACGGTGACCGCGTCGACGGCGTCGACCGGCACGGCGGACTCGAGCTCGGCGAGGGCGGCGGCCGTCGCGGCGCGGGAGCGCTCGAGGCCCTCCGGCGACAGGTCGCCGAGCCGCCGGTTCGCCTCGGCCCGGCCGATCGAGGTGCCGAGGACGGGCTCGAGCTCGACGAGGGTGTCGACCCACCGCTCGGCGACCAGATCGACGGCGGTGGGCACGCGAGAGGGATCGGAGGTCATGCTCTCGAGCCTAGCCAGCGGCCGGGAGCGGCCGACGGGCCGATCGGCGTCAGTGCGCCGCGACGTCCCAGTCGGAGCCGTGGCCGACCTGCACCTCGAGCGGCACCGAGAGATCGACGGCGCCCGCCATCCGCGCTCGGACGACCTCCTCGAGCACGTCCTCCTCGCCGGGGGCGACGTCGAAGATCAGCTCGTCGTGCACCTGGAGCAGCATCCGCGACTCCAGCCCCCGCTCGCCGATGTCGGCCTGCACCCCGATCATCGCGATCTTCATGATGTCGGCGGCCGACCCCTGGATCGGCGAGTTCAGCGCGGCCCGCTCGGCGTTGTCGCGCAGGACGCGATTGCCGCTCTGCAGGTCGGGGAACGGGCGGCGGCGGCCGAAGATCGTCTCGGTGTAGCCGGTCTCGCGGGCCTGCTCGACCACCGTGCGGAGGTAGTCGCGGACCGCGCCGAAGCGGACGAAGTAGTCGGTCATCAGCTGCTTCGCCTCATTGCTCGAGATGCGCAGCTGCTTGGAGAGGCCGAAGGCGCTCAGTCCGTAGGCGAGGCCGTAGGACATCGCCTTGACCTTGTTGCGCATCGCCGAGGTGACGTCGGCCGGCTCGACGCCGAAGATCCGCGCGCCGACGAAGCGGTGCAGGTCCTCGCCGCTGTGGAAGGCCTCGATCAGCCCGGCGTCGCCGGAGAGGTGCGCCATGATCCGCATCTCGATCTGCGAGTAGTCGGCGGTGATCAGGGTGCTCGCCTGGCGGCCGTGCACGAACGCGGTGCGGATGCGGCGGCCGACCTCGCTGCGGACGGGGATGTTCTGCAGATTCGGGTCGTTGGAGGAGATCCGGCCGGTCGCCGTGCCGGTCTGGTCGTAGCTCGTGTGGATGCGCCCGTCGGCGGTTACTGATTTCTCGAGCGTCTCGATGATCTGCTTGAGCTTCGTCGCGTCGCGGTGCTCGAGCAGCAGGCCGAGGAACGGGTGCGGGTGCGACTCCTGGAGGTCCGCGAGGGCGGAGGCATCGGTCGTGTAGCCGGTCTTGGTCGCGCGGGTGCGCGGCATGGCCAGCTCCTCGAAGAGGACCTGCTGCAGCTGCTTGGGCGAGCCGAGGTTCATCTCGTGCCCGATCTCGGCGAAGGCGCGGTTCGCGAGGTCGACCGAGGTCGCGGTGAGCTCGGTGCGCAGGCGCGCGAGCACGTCGGCGTCGATCGCGACGCCGGTCAGCTCCATCGTCGCGAGCACCTGCACGATCGGCAGCTCGATGTCGACGAGCACCGAGAGCATGCCCTCGCCGAGCAGCTCGGTCTGGACCGCGACGAGGCGGTGCGCGTACCAGGCCTCGGTCGCGGGCCCGATCGGATCGACGGTGGGGACGAGCTGGTTCGGGTCGCCCTGCGGCATCGACTCGTCGAGGTACTGCAGCACCTGGGCCGACAGCGTGGCCGCGTGGCCGGTGGGCTGCAGGAGCCAGGCCGCGATGCGGGTGTCGAAGGCGAGGCCCGCGACCGGGAGGCCCGCGCGGCGCAGCGCCTTGACCTGCGGCTTCGCATCGGCGAAGTACTTCGGGGCGTCGCTCGCGAGCCACTCCTCGAGCGCGGTGTAGTCCGGCCGCCCGGCCGCCCAGGGCACGAAGGCCGACTCGGAGTCGACCGAGAGGCCGATGCCCTCGAGTCCGTCGGCGCCGAGCTGCACCTGCACGGCGACGGGAACGGTGCCGTCGGCGGAGACGCGCGTCAGCCAGTGCGCCAGCTCCTCGTCGACCAGGTTCCGCACGGCGGGAGCCGCCGTGACGACGGTGTCGCCCGCGAGCGCCTCCGCCGCGCCCTCGACGCCCTCGTCGGCGGCGATCGTCAGCACGCGCTCCTGGAGCGTCTTGAACTCGAGCCGGCTGAAGATCTCGCGCACCGCGTCGGGGTCGATCGGCCGGCGGCCGAGGTCGTTCGGGCCGAGCGGCAGCTCGACGTCGGTGATCAGGCGGTTCAGCCGGCGGTTGCGGAGCGCGTTCTCCTTCTGCTCGCGCAGCTTCTCGCCGACGACGCCCTTGATCTCGTCGGCGTGGGCGATGATGTCCGCGACGGTGCCGTACTGGTTGACCCACTTGGCGGCCGTCTTGGGGCCGACCTTGTCGACGCCGGGCAGGTTGTCGCTCGTCTCGCCGACGAGGGCCGCGATCTCGGGGTACTGGTGCGGCTCGACGCCGTACTTCTCGAAGACCTTGTCGCGGTCGTAGCGGGTGAGCTGCGAGACGCCCTGCGTCGACGGGTAGAGCAGCGTGACGTCGGGCGTCACCAGCTGGATCGTGTCGCGGTCGCCCGAGACGACGAGCACGCGGAAGCCCGCCTCGGCGCCCTGGCGCGCGAGCGTGGCGAGGATGTCGTCGGCCTCGAAGTCCTCCTTCGAGACGGTGCGGATGTTCATCGCGTGCAGCGCCTCCTCGAGGAGGGGGACCTGGCCCTTGAACTCGGGCGGGGTCTCGCCGCGGGTGCCCTTGTACTCGGCGTACTCGCGGGTCCGGAACGAGTAGCGGGAGATGTCGAAGGCGACGCCGAGGTGGGTCGGCTTCTCGTTCTTCAGCAGCAGGATCAGCATCGACAGGAAGCCGTGGATGGCGTTCGTGTGCTGACCCTCGCGGGTCTGGAAGCTGTCGACCGGGAGGGCGTAGAACGCCCGGAACGCGAGGGAATGACCGTCGATGAGCAGGAGGGTAGGCTGTTCCGGATCTGACACAGGGCAAGACTACACAGCGCCTCCGACACCGGTTCGGGCCCGGTCCCGCCCGTCGGCGGAGGGCCCCGGGGAGGCCCAGCACGAGGAGCACCGTGACCGACTCGGCCCCCGCCGCCGCCACTCCCGCCACCGCCTGGGTGCGCCCGCCCGTCCTCGATCTCGAGGCGCTGATCGGTCGCGGAAGCGGCGAGCTGGCCGAGCGGATGGGCATCGTCTGGCACGAGCTCACGCCGGAGCACTCGGTCGCGTCGATGCCCGTCGCGGGCAACCGCCAGCCGGTCGGCATCCTGCACGGCGGCGCGCACGTCGTCCTCGCCGAGTCGATGGGCTCGATCGCCGCGAACGTGCACGCCGGAGCGGGCCGCCTCGCGATGGGCATCGAGCTGAACGCGAGCCACAGCCGCTCGATCACGCACGGCCACGTGATCGCCACCTGCGACGCGATCCACCTCGGCTCCACCCTCACCACGCACGAGATCGTCGTCCGCGACGAGCAGGGCCGTCGCCTCAGCACGGTCCGCATCACGAACATCCTCCGCGACGCCCGCTGACGACTCGATTCAGGGCGCGGTGGGAACGGTCGCGACGACGACCGCCCCGATGACGAGGATCGCCGCCGCCGCGACCAAGAAGGGCGTCTGAGTGTGCACGAGGGGCGCCACCGTCGACCCGCACAATCCGGCCAGCCCCTGGCCGTAGTACGAAGCCGACGTCGGTCGGGGTGCTGTCCGCTCGAGAAGCCACGATCTCTCCACCAGCGGAATCGCGCGGGGAAAGAAGGCCAGCAGCGGGACCACGACGATGAGCGTCACGAGGGGGGAGAAGTGCTGCACCTCGGGGAAGGCGGCCCCGGAGATGAAGAACAGCAGCAAGCAGACCGTGAAGACGATCAAGCCGAGCCGTGACCGAGGTGGACCCCACCGCGGCTCAGGAGGTGCGGACGTCTCGCTCATGGACTCACTCCTTGCAGGGCTCGCTGACAGGGAAGGACGCCACCGCCACGTAGTGCAGATGGCGCACGCCGACGCACTTGCCCTCGTCCTCCGCACGATTGGCGGCGTCGATCGCGACCGCCGCTCCCAGTTCGCACGCCCAGCTGGCACCACCGCAGAGAAAGGCCAGCACTACCGTCACGGCACCGGAGTCACTGGCCAGACGATGAGTGTCGGAACGGCTCAGGAGAAGAGTGCAGAAGGCCGCGTCGCACTCCACACTCGGGTCGGCGACCACCGGATACGCAGCACCCTGGTGTCGAAGGTGCTGAAGGACAGTGCTGCCGTCGATCTCGTACCACGTGTCGACGGGAGCACCCTCGGCGTCGATCGCCCAGGGCGCTGCGATGGTGTTCACGACGTCTCCGAGCGAATCGGAGACGGTGACAGCGCCGGCGTCGGTGAGTGCGAGGTGCGCGGCAGCACCCGAGGCCGTCACCTCGAAGCGGTACTCCTCCGGCGCCTCCGCCCCCTTGATGACCGCGTAACCCGCGGCAGCCGCGGCGTCGTCGGAACTGGTGAGGACGTAGTCGGCGTGCTCGCCCTCGTACAGCAGGACTCCGGGCTGGACCTCCGTCCCGACGGCCTCCGTCACCGGCGCCAGGGAGAGTGAGCCTCGAGGCGTGGTGACGGTCAGTCCGTCGAGGGCGTCGAGCTGCTCGGACGCAGGGGCCGCGGCCGGCTCCGCACCTCCCTCGTCGCCGCGTGGAACCGAGGCTTCCGCGGTGCCGCTCTCCTCGGGAGCAGCACCTCTGGGATCGAGGAGATCGTGCTCGTCGAGAGCGGCCACTGCCTGTCCACCTGCATCCCTGCTCGCTGTCGAGGTGTCCGGGGCGGGGAGCGGACTCGCCTGCGCCGGCGCGCTCCCGAGGGCCGCGACGGCGAAGACGAGCCCGGCGACAAGGAGGAGAGAGGACTTTCTCAGTGATCGCATCATGCACTCCACTCGATCTCGCTCGCGCGGGAGAGCCGGCACACGCGGTCGCGGCGCCTCATCGAACCCGGGCGAGTGCGCTTCCATTCGGAGCCGACCACCGACGTGACTCTGCGGTACTGCTCACCGCTTCGGCTGATTCCACCCCGAGCGCTCCTCCTGTATAGCCATACTCATATGGTGCTGGCAACTACTGTCGCGCTACGCCGGTCATCGCGCGCCAGGGTGGAGGTGAGACCCGTCCCACCCGGGACGGACCGCGCGAGCGCAAGCCCCCGACGCCGCGGGCAGGGCGACCTAGGCTCGGGGCGTGACCTTCCGCGATCTGCTGCGCTCCCTGCCGTCCATGCCGTCCGAGCTGCCCGACTTCGAGGCGGAGGCGGCGCCGGCCGATCCGGTCGAGCTGTTCGGGCAGTGGCTCGAGGCGGCGAAGGACGCGGGGCAGCTGCTCCCCCACGGTGCGACGCTGTCGACCGCCGACGCCGACGGGACCGTCTCGGCGCGGGTGCTCGTGCTGCGCGACATCGACGACACCGGCTGGGCGTTCTCGACCCACGCCTCCAGCCCCAAGGGGCGCGCGATGGCGGCCAACCCGCACGCCGCGCTGACCTTCTTCTGGCCGGTGCAGGGCCGGCAGGTCCGGGTCGAGGGGCGGGTCGAGCGCGGATCCGCGGAGGAATCGGCGAAGGACTTCCAGCGCCGGTCGGAGGCGGGCCGCACGGCGCTGCTCGTCGGCCGGCAGAGCGAGCCGATGAAGCGCGCCGAGGACTTCGACCTCGTGACTCTGCAGACCGGTGTGGCCGTCGCCTGCTCCCCCGCGACACTCGACCGCGACTGGGCCGTCTACCGCGTCGTCCCCGAGCGCATCGAGTTCTGGCAGGGCTCGACCGCCGCCGAGCAGGACCACACCCGCCTGGAGTACCGCACAGCCGCGGGAACGACGGAGGCGGGCGGCTCCCCGTGGGAGCGCACCCGCCTCTGGCCGTGACGGCGCGGCCCTCGGGCCGCCGCCCTACTTCTTGGGGCTGAGCTGCTCGATGATCGCCTGCGCGACGTCGTGCATGGTGAGGCGGCGGTCCATCGACGCCTTCTGGATCCAGCGGAACGCCTCGGGCTCGGAGAGGCCCATCTTCTCGTTGAGCAGGCCCTTGGCCCGGTCGACGAGCTTGCGGGTCTCGAAGCGCTCGACCATGTCGGCGACCTCGGCCTCGAGGGTGAGGATCTGCGCGTAGCGGGAGAGGGCGATCTCGATCGCCGGAAGCAGGTCGTTCGGAGTGAACGGCTTCACCACGTAGGCCAGGGCGCCGGCCTCGCTCGCGCGCTCGACCAGCTCCTTCTGGCTGAACGCGGTCAGCAGCACGACGGGGGCGATGTGCGCCTTCGAGAGGCGCTCGGCCGCCGAGATGCCGTCGAGCTGGGGCATCTTCACGTCCATGATCACCAGATCGGGGCGGAGCTCGGTGGCGAGGGCCACCGCCGTCTCGCCGTCGCCCGCCTCACCGACGACCTCGAAGCCGTTGTCGCGGAGGATCTCCACGATGTCCATGCGGATGAGCGATTCGTCTTCCGCGACGACGACCCGACGGGGGGCGGTCGACGGAGTTTCCTGGTCTGTCACGCCGAAGAGCCTACGGTATTCTCGACAGGCTCGTGATGAGCCGGTGTGGCGGAATGGCAGACGCGGGGCACTCAAAATGCTCTGTCCGAGAGGGCTTGTGGGTTCGAGTCCCACCACCGGTACCACCCGGGTCGGCGCGCGGTCCGCGCCGCCGGCCCGCTCCGGTCCCGCGTTCGCTAGCGTCGACGGATGGACGATCCCGCCCTCGCCTGGCCGCTCTTCTCCCTCGTGCTGCGGACGCCCCGCCTCGAGCTGCATCCCGTGCGCGACGCGGATCTGCCCGCGCTGGCGTCCGCCGCCGCCGCCGGGATCCACGAGCCGGGCCGCTCGCCGTTCCCCGCGGCCTGGGCGGAGGTGCCGGCCGAGCAGCTGCCCGCCGACCTCGCCCGCTACCAGTGGTCGCTCCGTGCGGCGACCCGGCCCGACTCCTGGCGCGTCGCCTTCGCGATCGTCGAGGACGGCGTGGTGATCGGCTGCCAGGATCTGCTCGCCGACGAGTTCGCGGCGCGGCGCACCGTCTCCTCCGGCTCGTGGCTGACGCGCGCCGCGCAGGGCCGCGGTCTCGGTCGGGAGATGCGCGCGGCGGCGCTGCTGCTCGCCTTCGACCACCTCGGTGCGGAGGTGGCGGAGAGCAGCGCGCTGGCGTGGAACGCCGCCTCGATCGGAGTGTCGACGGCGCTCGGCTACGAGCGCAACGGCACGCAGCGCACGGTCGGCGCCGACGGCGTCGCGGTCGAGGAGATCCGCTTCCGGGTGACGCCCGGGACGTTCCGCCGCCCGGAGTGGTCGCTCGACGTGTCCGGCCTCGACGCGGTGCGCCCGCTGCTGGTCGCGGCCGCGACCGACGTCGTCAGAACTCCCTGAGGCTCCCGCGCAGGCCGCCGCCCGGGTAGCCGCGGCGGAGGATCCCGCGGCGTCGCAGGATCGGCACCAGCTCGTCCAGCATCCGGTGCAGCGTCACGGGGTGGAAGTCGCCGGAGAACGCGATGCCGTCGTTGTCCGCATCGTCGCCGAGCTCCTGCACGAAGTCGGCGACCTCCTCCGCGGTGCCGACGACTCCGCGCCGGTCGGCGATCAGGCCGAGGCGCGCCTTGGCGGTGAGCAGCGCGCGCAGTGGAGCATCGGCGTCGGCCCCGCCGTAGAGCCCGGCGATGCTGCCGCGCGAGACGTGCTCGCCGAAGACCGACGGGTCGACGGGTCGATCGAGGTCGAGGACGGTGAGGTCGGTCTCGAGGTCGCTGGACTGCGCGGCGGCCACGGCGAGCAGCGTCGCGTCGTCGGGGTGCGCGGAGGCGTCGACGAGGCGCTCCGCCTCCTCGCGGCTCGAGACGATGATCGGCTTGAACACGAACAGGATCGTCAGGTCGTCGGAGTTCCTGCCGTGCGCGGCGGCGGCAGTGCGCGCGCGCTCGCGGTAGCCGCGCACCGTCGCGATGTCGAGCGAGGCGAGGGCCAGCTGGATCTCGGACTGCGCGCCGGCGAAGTCGATGCCGCGCGGGGATCCGCCGGGCGAGACGATCACCGGCTCGCCCGGATCCGCATCGGCACCCGTGCCGAACGGCAGCGCGTTCAGCGGCCCGTCGAACGAGTAGTGGGTTCCCCGGTGCTGCACGGCCCGCAGTCGCGCGCCGTCGGCGAAGCGGCCGGTCGCCTCGTCCTGGATCAGGGCGTCGTCGCCCCAGCTGCGCCAGAGCTCGCGCAGCGAGTCGAGCCACTCGTGCGCGCGGTCGTAGGCGCCGTCGTGCGCGAGCGGCTCGAGGCCGAAGTGCCGGCTGCTGCCCACGTCGGTGACGACGTTCAGCCCGAGCCGGCCGGCGCTGAGGTGCTGGAGCGTGGCGAACTGGCGGGCGGCCTGGTACGGGCTGTACGCCATCGGGTTCACCGTCGGCGCGACGCCGAGGTGCTGCGTCGCCTCGAAGAGGGAGGGCGCGAGCAGCAGCGGGTCGTGCTTGGGGCCGCCGTAGGCCCGGCGGATCCGCAGGTCGAGGGTGCTCGCGTTCCCGAGCGAGAGCGCGTCCTCGATGATGACGAGATCGAAGCCGGCCTGCTCGAGCTCGCGGGCGCTTCGGCGGTACACCTCCGCGGTCGTCCAGGAGTGCTCCCACTCCCAGCCGGGCTGCCCCCAGGCCTGCGGGCCGAACCCGCGGGAGAGGAACCAGGCGAAGTGCTGCGGGGCGCTCACGACGCCTCCGCCAGCACGAGCGGGCGCACGGCGGCGGCGGCCAGCCCGCGTTCGAGATCGGCTAGCAGATCCTCGACGTCCTCGATGCCGATCGAGAGGCGGAGCAGGCCCGGTCCGATGCCGGCGGCGGCGAGCTGCTCGGCCGTGCGGCCGACGTGCGTGGTCGAGGCCGGGTGCAGCACGAGCGAGCGGACGTCGCCGAGGTGCGTCATCCGGGTGAAGAGGCCGAGCGCGTCCGAGAAGCGGCGCGCCGCCTCCTCCCCGCCGTGCAGGGTGAAGGAGAAGACCGAGCCCTGCCCGAGCGGCAGGAGGCGACGGGCGAGCGCGTGCGAGGGGCTGGAGGCGAGCCCGCTGTAGTCGACGCTCGCGACCTCGGGCCGCTCCTCCAGCCAGCGCGCGACGGCGAGGGCGCTGCGCGACTGGTGGCGGACCCGCAGCGACAGCGTCTCGAGCCCCTGCTCGAGCAGGAAGGCCGTGAGCGGTGAGACGGTCGGCCCCATCCGGCCGGCGACCACGTGACGGGCGTAGTCGGCGAAGGCCCGCTCCAGGTCGCCGCCGCGCTCGATCGCCGCGGCGAGGTGCGGGTACTGCGGCGTGCGCCAGTCGAAGCGGCCGCCGTCCACGATCACCCCGGCGATCACGGCGCCGTGCCCGGCCAGGAACTTGCTCGCCGAGTGCACGACGATGTCAGCGCCGTGCTCGAGCGGGCGGAGGAGGTACGGGGTCGCGAAGGTGTTGTCGACGACGACGGGGACGCCGGCGCGGTGCGCGACCTCGGCGACGAGCCGGACGTCCACGACGTCGTTACGCGGGTTCGGGATCGACTCGATCAGGACGGCGCGGGTGCGCGGAGTGATCGCGTCGGCCCAGGCGAGCGGGTCGTCGGCGTCCTCGACGAACGTGGTGGCGACGCCGAGCCGGGCCAGGTTCTCCAGCAGGAGATTGCGCGTGCCCTCGTAGAGGCTCGAGGCGGCGACCACGTGGTCGCCCGCGGAGGCGAGCGCGAGCAGGGCGACCGAGACGGCCGCCTGGCCGCTGCCGACCAGGAGGGCCTCGACTCCGCCCTCGAGGGCGGCGAGGCGGCGCTCGACGGCGTCGGTGGTCGGGTTGCCGACCCGGGTGTAGGTGTAGCCGTCCGCGCCGGCGAAGCGGTCGCGGGCCTCGTCGAAGGAGTCGAAGCTGAAGCCGGCCGTGAGATAGATCGGGGTGCGCCGTGCGTGCAGCGCGTCCTCGACCGCTCCCGCATGCAGCTGCCGGGTCGCGAAGCCCCAGCCGTCCTCGCTCGAACGCTCGTCCTGCGCCATGATCCGCCCCCCGTGTCCGCCCTCCGGCAGTGGGCACCACCGTGGCACGGGAGGCGGACGGCGCGTCGGGCGGTTACCCGGCGTTACGCCGGAGCACTCCGGTCGTCACCAGAACATGGTCCCCGGTGCGCCCTTGAACGGACCGACCACCCGCGAGGTGATCCAGCCGCCGTAGAAGTCGCCGGGCTGCGGCTGCACCGTCTCGCCGTCGACCGTGCAGGAGTCCATCCGGCCGGGGTAGAGCGCGACCGTGCCGACGAGCTGCTCGAAGCCCGGCAGCGGATCCGGGTAGATCCAGCCGGCCGCCTCGGCGACCGCCTCGCCGCCGCGCACCGTGAGGTACGCGGCCGCGCCCTTGAACTCGCAGATGCTGCGGCCCGGCGCCGGCTCGAGGGCGCCCTCGGCGAACGCGGAGCGCGGGAGGTAGTAGACGGGCGGGTGACTGGTCTCGAGGACGCGGAACGCCTCGCGGGTGTCGGCGACGACGACGCCGCCGAGCCGGACGACCACGTGCTCGGCGGTCGGCTCGACCCGGGGCGGTCGCGGGTAGTCCCAGACGGATTCCTGTCCCTCGGCGGGGGGTGTGCGCTTCATCCGGCCCACGCTACGCGCGCCCGATGGGGTGCCCGGTGCGCTCCCAGCGGATCCGCGGGACGCCCCCGTCGGGGGTCCGCTGATCGCCGCCGGGACGGCACGGGGTCGCCGCGGTCGCGTAACGTCGTCCTTGCGCCGGAATCCCGAGCCCGCGCGCAGAAGGATCACACGCGTGCCCGAAGAATGCATCCACGGCCTCGACATCGCGCTCTGCGACGTCTGCTCCCCCGCCAAGCTCCCCGAGCCGCAGGGGCGCACGCGCGCGCCGGTGCGCGTGCCGGGGACGTCCCGGGCGGCCACGGCGCGCGCCGCCGCCCGCGGGACCGCCCGCGAGAAGCCGCTCCCCCAGGTCGACGTCGCCGCGCAGCGGATCTACCACGTCACGCACCTCGACAACCTCGAGGCGATCGTCGCCGCCGGCGCCGTGCTGGCCGACCAGGCTCTCGGCGACCGCCCCGCCGTCGACGTCAGCGCCGAGACGACGCGCGAGCACCGCCGCGCCGTGCAGGTCAAGGACGGCGTGAGCGTCGCCGGCTACGTGCCGTTCTTCCTCTCGCCCGACGCGGCGCTCTGGGCCGACCTCCGCGGCGAGCGCGTGCTGCCGCACTGGTCGCCCCGCGCGCAGACCACCACGGCGTCGCAGTTCGTCGTGCTGGTGGGCTCGCTCTCCTCCGCCCCGGTGCTCAGCGACGGCGACGCCTCGCACGTGCTGACCCGCTTCACCGAGGGCGACGCCCTGGTGCGCACCTTCGCACGCCTCCTCGTCGACGAGCCCGCGCTGCGCAGCGCCGAGGCGCTCGTGCCGGAGCGGTTCCCGATCGAGGAGATCGCCGTCGTCGGCGTGCCGTCGGTGACGATGAAGAACAAGGTCAAGGCGATGTTCGAGAACAGCGGTGCCTCGCCCCGCGTCGCGGTCTACCCGCCGTGGTTCCACCCGGTCGCCGAGGAGGAGTGACGCGGAGGAGCCGGCCGGGCTTCGGTGTCCGGTCGGCTCCTAGGCCCCGTCGAGCAGATCGAGCCGGTCGGCGACGTAGCGCTCGATCGGCATGAGGCCCTGGTCGACCAGGCCCGGAGCCCAGCGCACGACGACACCGCCGTCCCGGAGCGACAGCGGCTCCTGACCGGCGGCGAGGCTCTCGGGGTCGACCGCCAGGCGGCGCCAGCCGTGGTTGACGATCTCGCCCTCCTGGAACGGGCCGTCGAAGGCGGCCTTCCGGATCTCTCGGCGCGCCTCCTGCGACTCCGACTGGTTGTTCGCGTGCAGCGGGGCCACGGAGCGGGTGACGGATCCGGTCGCGAAGAGCTCGCCGTCGTGACCGAGCAGCAGGACGCCGAGTCGCCAGGCCCGGGTGACGGGTGTCATCACGGGGGCGCGGTGGAAGCCCAGGAGAGCACGCCGCCGGCGGAGCTCGGCGAGGGCCTGATCGGCGACGCCGCGGCGCTCCAGTTCGGCGACGGTCCGCGCGAGCAGCTCCTGCAGGGCGCCGGCGGCGCGCGTCGCCTCGTCGGATGCGGTCATGCCTGCGCTCCTTCCGGTCCCCTGCTCGCGACCACGCCGGGTCGGCTCCGCCAGCCTAGAACGGGTGACGCGCGGAACGAGCCACGGAGCCGGAGACGACGACGGCGCGCCCGCCCCGGAGGGTGGACGCGCCGTCGGGCGGGATCAGATCGCCGAGGCGAGGACCTCGTCGAGCTTCGCGGAGGCCTCCTCGTCGGTGGCCTTCAGCGCGAGCGAGAGCTCGGAGACCAGGATCTGGCGGGCCTTCAGCAGCATGCGCTTCTCGCCGGCGGAGACGCCGCCGGCCTGCTCGCGGCGCCACAGGTCGCGGACGACCTCGCTGACGCGGTAGACGCTGCCGCTGGCCATCTTCTCCTGGTTGGCCTTGAAGCGGCGCGACCAGTTGCTGGCCTCCTCGGCCACGTCGCTGCGGAGGACGTCGTAGACGGCCTGCACACCGGCGTCGTCGATGATCTCGCGCACGCCGACGAGCTCGGCGTTCTCGACGGGCAGGGTGATCGTGAGCTCGCTGGTGTGCACGTTCATCGTCATGAACGTCTTCTCGACGCCCTTGACCGAGCGCTTCTCGAGCCCGGTGATCGTCACCGCTCCGTGGTGCGGGTAGACCAGGGTCTCGCCGACCTCGAATGTCATCATGTCGTGCCTTTCATCGTGGGGCGTAGTAGTGGCGGGGAGGAGGAGGCGAGGGGCCGCAGCGGCGCATCGGCCAGCCAGGGCGGGAGGAGGGCGAGGAGTCGCTCGACCAGCTCCTCGTCGGTGCCGTCGAGGCTGCCGGCGAGCCAGGCGCCGACCACGGCGACGACACCACCGGCGGCGAAGGTCGCGGTCAGCTCGGCGTCGACGCCGGCGGGCGCCTGCGCGCGGGCGAGCACCTCGCGGTGCAGGGCGAGCACGGTGTCGAGGACCGCGTCGTCCGAGGCGAGACGCGCCGATGCACGGGCGCGGAGTCGGGTGTGGAAGGCGTGCCGGTCGACCAGCCGCTCGACGAGGCGGACGTAGCCCCGGCGCAGGGCCTCGGCTCCGGTGCGGTCGAAGGCGTCGCCCTCGGCGACGTCGGCCACGACGAGGTCCTCGCGCAGGAGGGCGGAGGCGACGGCCGCCGCGTCCTCGAAGTGCGCGTAGAACGAGCTGCGGCTGATGCCGGCCTCGCGCACGATGTCGCTGACGGCGATGCCCTCGGCGCGCTCGCCGTCGGTCTGCATCACGAGTCGCTCGACCGCGTCGAAGACCCGGCGGCGTGTGCGGCGGGCCCGCGGGTCGACCGACGCGGAGATCGGAGGGGCGTCCGCTCCGAGCGGTGACGCGGGTCGAGCGGAAGTCATCTCCGGCAGTCTACCACTTCCCGGACAGGTGTTCGAGAAGCTGGGCGGATCCGATGGGGCGGGCGGCTCCGGCGCGGGTGGGTGCGGCGTGCCGGAGGTGATTGCGCGTGCCGGAGGTGGTTCGGCGAGCCGGAGGTCGCGTCGGACAACTTCGGCACGTGAGAATCGCCTCGGCTTGCGGAAAGGGCCGATTCAGGCGAGCCGGAGCCGAATCCGCGAGCCGGAGGTCGCGGGGAGTGCACGTTCGAGAACTCAGGCACGCGGAATCCGCCTCGGCTCGCGGAAACAGGCTATTCCGGCGAGCCCGAGCAGATCTCGCGAGCCGGAGGTCGCGGGGACCGCACGTCCGAGAACTCCGGCACGCAGAATCCGCCTCGGCACGCCGGAACAGGCCAATCCGGCGAGCCCGAGCAGATTTCACGAGCCGGAGGGCACAGGGACCGCACCTCCGAGAACTCCGGCACGCAGAATCCGCCTCGGCTCGCGGAAACGGGCTATTCCGGCGAGCCCGAGCAGATTTCGCGAGCCGGAGGTCGCGGGGACTGCTTGTCCGAGAACTCCGGCTCGCAGAATCCGCCCCGGCTCGCGGAGACGGGCGGTTCCGGCGAGCACGTGCCGGAATCGCCCGCGCGCGGCGGGCGGCGTCAGGTCGCGGTGGCGCGGGAGGCGGCGAGGCGGCCGAGACGGGTGCGGGCGGCCCGCTCGCTCGGTGAGACACGGCCGAGGTAGAGCTCGAGACCGCGCATCAGGAGGCGGGTGGCGGTGATCGCCGGCCACCAGGCACGGCGGAGGCCGAGGAGCCGGCGCACCTCCGGCGACAGCGACGCGGTCGCCCCGGCGAAGAGCAGCGGATAGACCACCCCGGCCTCGCCCGGCAGCTTCACGGTGCGCAGGAACTGCACCGCCTCGTGCACGCGCTCGTCCGGACGCAGCTCGCCCGCGAATCCGGCCAGCTGCTCGCGCAGCTCGGCCACGCTCTCCGGCGGGTTCTCGACGCCGAGCAGTCGACCGGATGCGGCCCACTCGCGGACGTAGGCGTCGGGACCGCCGGGGATCGGCCCGCCCCACAACTCGTGCGCGCCGAGGAACGCCTCGGTGAACGCGTCGTGCACCCAGAGCAGCAGTCGCGGGTCCTGAGCCGAGTAGTGCCGCTCAGCGTCGGCGGCGTCGTGATAGGTGCCGACGATCCGCTCGTGCACGCCCGTCACCCAGCGGGCGGCGCCCGAGGCGGTGGCCGTGTCGCCGAAGCTCGTGGTGAGCACCCAGCGGACGGTGTTGTCGAGGCGCCCCATCGGGTCCTCGCGGTAGCGGGAGTGGTCGTGCACCCCGGCCATCGCACCCGCGTGCAGCGTCTGCATCAGCAGCGCGCGCACGCCGGCGACCATGGTCGGCATCGCTCCGTTCACGGCCCAGACGGCGCTGCCGGGTCCGAAGAGGCCGGCGTCGTCCCCCGTTTCGAGGGCGGCGACCCAGTCGGGGCGGGGGCGGGGACGGCGGCGGCTCATCGGGTCAGTCTGCGCGCGGATCCTGGGGTGCGGCTGTCCGTTCCGTCACCCTTCCAGGGGTGTGGACGGGGGCGGTCACTCCGCCAGCAGCTCCCGGAGGTCGTCGGCGGTGAGGGCCTGGGCGAACAGCTCGCCCTCGTCGAGGGTCGCCGCGCTCAACCGCGCCTTGCGCTCCTTGAGCCGGACGATCTTCTCCTCGATCGTGTCCTTCGCGACGAGCCGGTAGACGTTGACCCGGCGCTCCTGGCCGATCCGGTGCGCGCGGTCGACCGCCTGCGCCTCGGCCGCCGGGTTCCACCACGGATCGAGGATGAAGACGTGGTCCGCCTCGGTCAGCGTCAGCCCGGTTCCGCCGGCCTTCAAACTGATCAGGAAGACCGGCGCCGCGCCCGAGCGGAACTCCTCGATCACTCCGGCCCGGTCGCGAGTGCCGCCGTCGAGCTGCACGAAGGGGATGCCCCGGCGGCGCAGGCGCTCGGCGGCGCGCTCGAGGTACGACGTGAAGGTGCTGAACACGAGCGCGCGGCGGCCCTCGGCCAGCACGTCGTCGAGCTGCTCGACGAGGGCGTCGAGCTTCGCGGAGGGCACGTGCCGGTAGGCGGGGTCGACCAGGGAGGCGTCCAGGGCGAGCAGCCGCAGCAGCGTGAGCGAGCGGAAGACGGTGAACCGCTGCCGGTCGAGATCCTCGACGAGCCCGAGCAGCTTCCGGCGCTCGCGCTGGAGGTAGCCGTCGTAGAGGACGCGGTGGCTCGGCGCGAGGGCGACCTCGATCGTCTGCTCCTGCTTCTCGGGCAGCTCGGGAGCGACCGCCTCCTTGGTGCGTCGCAGCAGGAACGGGCGGATCCGGCGCCGAAGCCGGTCGAGGCGACGGCGGGCGCCCTCGGAGTGCGCGACGGTGCGTCCGCCGGAGTGGTCGGGCGAGGCGATGCCGACCGGCTCGTCGGCGTGCAGGATCGGCCGGGTGTACTCCTCGCGGAACCGCCGCAGCGACGGCAGCAGCCCGGGCGCCGTCAGCGCGAGGATCGCCCACAGCTCGTCGAGCGAGTTCTCCAGCGGCGTGCCGGTGAGCGCGAGCGTGATCGGCGCGCCGACACCGCGGGCGGCTCGGTGGGCCTGGGCGCTCGGATTCTTCACGAACTGCGCCTCGTCGAGGACGAGCGCCGACCACTCGCGCGCGGCCCACTGCTCGCCGGCGAGCCGGAGCACCGCGTAGCTGGTGACGACGACGTCCACCTCGGCGGGGACCGCGGCGAGCGACGCCCCGTGACCCTCCCGCGAGCTCGTCACCGCCGCGACCCGGAGCGACGGCGCGAAGCGGGCGGCCTCGGAGAGCCAGCCGGGCAGCACCGAGGTCGGTGCCACCACGAGGAACGGCGGCGCCGCCGCGCCGGCGGCGCGCGCCTCCTCGACGGCCTGGAGCATCATCGCGAGAGTCTGCAGCGTCTTGCCGAGCCCCATGTCGTCGGCGAGGACGCCGCCGAGACCGTGTCGGCGACGGTGCACCAGCCAGGAGTAGCCCTCGCGCTGGTAGGAGCGCAGCTCGCCGACCAGCCCGGCGGGCGGCGCGACGTCGACCGGGGCGCCGGCGGCCAGCGCGTTCTCGAGCACGCCGCGCCAGGCGTCGGAGGCGACGCTCGCGTCCGCCAGCTCGTCCAGCTCGGCCCAGAGCGCGGTCTGGTGCCGACCGATCCGCACGCCGGTCTCCCATTCGTCGAGCTCGTCGGCGCGGTTCAGCAGCTCGCGGAGGCGGTCGAGGCCGGGGTGCGCGAGTGAGAGGTAGGAGTGGTCGACCAGCCGGATCCGGCCGGCACCGGTCGCCAGCGCGCGGAAGAGCGGACCGAAGGGGACGCTCGCGTCGCCGATCGTCACCACGACGCCGAGGTCGAACCAGTCGGCGCTCTCGGTGTCGGCGGCGGTGAGCGTGAGCGTCAGCGGACCGTTCAGCAGCCGGTAGTCCGGCGGCACCCCTTCGCGGTCGACGCGGACGCCGCCGACGCCCTCGAGCCGGGGCAGCTGCTCGACCACGAAGACCGCGGCCGCCGCGCCGCGGAGGACGGCCGGTCGGTCGAGGTCCGGCACGACGTCCGACTGCAGCTCGGCCAGGACGGTGCGGGCGCGCCGGAGGATCGCGGTCTCGAGGACCTCGTCGCCCGTCCCGTCCAGCTCGCGGGCCCGATCGGGCGTCCGCCGCCAGTGCCAGCCGACCCGGACGACGCGGCGCGGCTCGAAGGAGACGGTGCAGACGAGGCGGGGCGGCTCGGGCTCGTCGAGCTCCGTCCCGGCGTCGGCCCCGCGCACGGCGATGCGGCCGCGCAGGGTCGGCAGGTGCTCCTCCCGGAACTCGGCGACGTCGTCCGCGGGCACGCTCGTCGGGTCCGGGTGGCGCAGCAGCCGCAGCTCCTCGTCGTCGAGGGGCTGCGGCGCGGGGGCGAGCAGCAGCGACGCGGGGTCGCCGGCTTCGACCAGGTAGACGCCGTGCCGGGCGATCGGGCGGGCGGCGTCGAGCCGGCGCTCGCCGGTGTCGAGCCGGAGGACGGGGGTGAGCTCCAGCGCGCCGCCGCGGTCGGCGGCGACGAGGGCGACGTGCGCGGAGGCGGCGCGCGCGACCGAGCCCGCGCCGGAGGTCAGCAGCGGGATGCGCAGGCCCTCCGTCTGCTCGAGCAGTCGCCAGAGCAGCGGGCTCTCGTAGTCGTCGAGGTGGATCCAGTCGGGGTCCTGGCCGAGGTGCACCGTGCGGGTGGCCCGGTGCAGGGCGGCGAACTCGGCGAACCAGCGCTGGTGCGCGGGGTCGAGCGCGAGCCGGTGGGTCTGGAAGTTGAGCGACTTCCAGGTGAGGGTCGACCGGTTCCAGGCGCCGCCTCGCCCGGGCACGACCGGCCGGGTGGCCAGGCGGTGGTCCTCGCGGGCGGACGGGTCGTAGGTCGCAGCGGTGACGCGCTCGCTCGCGGGCGCCCGCCACGGGTCGTCGGCGCGCCGGACGAGCCGCCGCAGCTCGAACTGCAGGCCGATCGGCGTGAGCGGCGGACCCGCCTCGCCGAGCTCGCCGCCGCTGAGCTCGCCCACGCGGGCGCGCCAGGAGGCGGCGGAGGTCTCGGGGGGCACCGCCCCATGCTGTCACGCCCCTCCGACACCGCCGACGGAGCCGGACGGGCACGCGCCGCGCCCCCGCCGCGCGGCAGAATCGGAGGATGAGCAGCAGCGACTCCCCCGACCCCACCGTCCTCGCCATCGGCAGCGCCGACCTCCGCGTGGCGCTCACGACCGCCGGGGCCGAGATGACCTCCCTCCGCGACGCCGAGAACCGCGAGTACCTCTGGCAGGCCGGGCCCGAGTGGCGCCGGCACGCGCCCGTGCTGTTCCCGATCATCGGACGGCTGCCGGGCGACACCCTGCGCCACGACGGCCGGGACTACGCGATGGGCCAGCACGGCTTCGCCCGCGACCGGGTCTTCGAGCTGGCCGGCGTCGGCGGCGACGAGGCCGTCTTCCGGCTGCGCAGCGACGACGCCACCCGCGCGGTCTTCCCGTTCGACTGGTCGCTGCTGATCGCCTACGCGGTGACCGGCTCCACCCTGCGGATCACGCAGACCGTCGAGAACCGCGGCGACGTGCCGCTCGGCGCTTCCGTCGGCAACCACCCGGCGTTCGCGCTGCCGCTGCCCGGGGCGACCGGCGAGCACCGCGTCCGCTTCGCTCAGCCGGAGCCGGAGGGCTTCCGCCGGGCGCCGGAGAACCTCCTCGTCGCCGAGCGGCACCCGTCGCCGCTCGTGGACGGCGTGCTGACCGTCGACGACGCGCACTTCGAGGAGGGAGTGCTGATCTTCGACGAGCCGCGCCGGCGCACGCTGACGCTCGAGGCCGACGGCGCGCGCTCGATCGCGGTCGACACGGGCGACTTCGACGTCGTCGGCGTCTGGAAGCCGGTCGGCGCGCCGTTCGTCTGCGTCGAGCCGTGGCGGAGCGTGCCGACTCCCGAGGGCTGGGACGGCGACATCGTCGACAAGCCGCGCCAGTTCGTGCTCGCGCCCGGCGAGCAGCGGGCCTTCTCCTACAGCATCACGCTCAGCTGAGGCGCGTCCCGCTGGAGCTGCGCGTCGAGGAGCTCGAAGCGGCGGATGATGAGTCCCTCGCGGGTCGCCCAGGGGCAGATCACGAGCGTCTCGACGTGCAGCGCCTCCATCGCCGCCTCGGCGACGAGGGCACCGGCCAGCAGCTGCGGGGCGCGCAGGGCGGAGACGCCCGGCAGAGCCGAGCGGTCGGCCGCGCTGATCGCGGCGAGGCGGGACGACCAGAGGCGGAGGTCGACGAGGTGGAGCTCGCGGCGGACGAGCGGCCCGGCGGCGCTGGGGGCGGCGCCGGTGATGCGAGCGAGCGAGCGGAAGGTCTTGGACGTGCCCGCGACGAGATCGGGGGTGCCGAGGTCGAGGAAGGCCCGCACCGGCTCGGCGAGGACCTCGCGCACGTGGCGGCGGGCGGCCTTGACGCTGGTGGCGGAGGCCGGGTCGCCGTCCAGCAGGTCGCGGGTAACGCGGCCGGCGCCGAGCGGCACGGAGACGGCGAGCTCGGGCACCTCGTCGACGCCCATCGAGAGCTCGAAGGAGCCGCCGCCGATGTCGAGGTCGAGGATGGAGCCGGCGCCCCAGCCGAACCACCGGCGGACCGCGAGGAAGGTGGCGGACGCCTCGGCCTCGCCGCCGAGCTCCTGGAGGTGGACGCCGGTCTCGGAGCGGACGCGCTCGAGCACGGCCGCGCCGTTGCCGGCCTCGCGGATCGCGGAGGTGGCGAAGGCGAGCAGGTCCTCGGCGCGGTGGCGGCGGGCGACCTCGTGCGCCTCGGCGACGAAGGAGATCAGCTCGCGCTGCCCCTCCTCGGTGATGTCCCCCGCCGCGTCGAGGTGAGCGACCAGCGCGAGGCTGCGCTTGTGCGACCGGTACGGCACGGGCCGCGCTCCCGGGTGCGCGTCGACGAGCAGCAGATGGACCGTGTTGGAGCCGATGTCGAGCACGCCGAGTCGCATGCCCCCACGCTAGCGCGGGCCGCCGGCCCTGCCCGACGCGCGCTCGCCCGTCCACCCCGCGCTCGGGCGAGCGGGGTCTCGATACGCCGCTGCGCGGCTACTCGACCAGCAAAAGGGGCGCTGCGCAGCCGCTCGGCACGCACGCAGGGCCTCTGCGCGGCTGCTCGGCACGCACGCAGGGCCTCTGCGCGGCTGCTCGGCACGCACGGAGGGCCGCTGCGCGGCTGCTCGGCACGCGTGGGGCGGCTCGCGCCCCGGAGGGGCCGCGGCCCTTCCACACCGACGTGGGGGCGGGCGGGTCTCGATACGCCGCTGCGCGGCTACTCGACCAGCAAAAGGGCCGCTGCGCGGCTGCTCGGAACGCGCGGGGCGGCTCGCCCCCGGCGCCCCGAAGGGGCCGCCCTCCCCCGAGTCGGGTCTGCCGACCAGCCGCCACCTCGCAGGGTCACCGGCGATCCGCGTGCCGGCGGATCGTCGTAGCCGGAACGCGACCGGCTCCCACCAGCGCGACCCGTCGAGAAGCCGACCGCCGACGGGCGACGAGGAACGAGGAGCCCGTCGCAGAAGGGCCCGGCCGCGCTAGCGACCGGGCCCTTCTGCAGGAACTCAGTGGTCCCAGTTCTCCACGGGCTCCGAGGAGCTGGAGGAGCCGACGACGTGCACGCGCATGTCGTTGGTGGTGCCGGCGCGTCCGGGGGGCGATCCGGAGACGACGACGACGGTGTCGCCGGCCTTGGCGAGGTTCTCGCGGAGGAGGACGGCGTCGACCTGGGCGAACATCGCGTCGGTGTGGTTCACGCGCGGCGTCACGTAGGACTGGACGCCCCAGTTGAGCGCCATGCGGCGGCGGACCGACGGCTCGGGGGTGAAGCCGATGATCGGGATGCCGTGGCGCAGGCGGGTCATGCGGCGGACGGAGTCGCCGGACTCGGTGAAGACGCAGAGGAACTTGGCCTCGACGAACTCGGCGACCTCGGCGGCGGCGAGGGTGACGGAGCCGCCCTGGGTGCGCGGCTTGCTGCCGAGTGGGGGGATCCGCTCGAGTCCGTGCTCCTCGGTCGATTCGACGATGCGGGCCATGGTCTGGACGGTGACGACCGGCCAGGCGCCGACGCTGGTCTCGCCGGAGAGCATGACCGCGTCGGCTCCGTCGAGGATGGCGTTGGCGACGTCGGAGGCCTCGGCGCGGGTGGGGCGCGGGCTCTCGATCATCGACTCGAGCATCTGGGTGGCGACGATGACGGGCTTGGCCCAGCGGCGGGCGAGCTCGACGGCGTGCTTCTGCACGATCGGCACGGCCTCGAGGGGCAGCTCGACGCCGAGGTCGCCGCGGGCGACCATGATGCCGTCGAAGACGTCGATGATCTCCTGCAGGTTGTCGACCGCCTGCGGCTTCTCGATCTTGGCGATGACGGGGGCCTTGCGACCCTCCTCCGCCATGATCTCGTGCACGCGGACGATGTCGCTCGCGTTGCGCACGAAGGACAGCGCGATGATGTCCGCGCCGAGGCGGATCGCCCAGCGGAGGTCGTCCTCGTCCTTCTGCGACAGCGCGGGCACGTTGACCGCGACGCCGGGCAGGTTGATGCCCTTGTTGTTCGAGATGTTGCCGGGCACGACGCACTCGGTGACGACGCGGGGGCCCTCGACGGCGGTCACGCGGACCGCGACCTTGCCGTCGTCGATCAGGAGCATGTCACCGGGGTTCACGTCGTCGGGCAGGCCCTTGAACGTGGTGCCCGAGAGCTCCTTGGTGCCGAGGACGTCCTCGGTGGTGATGGTGAAGACGTCGCCCTCGGCGAGGGGGTACGGGCCGCCCTCGAACTTGCCCAGGCGGATCTTCGGGCCCTGCAGGTCGACCATGATCGCGACGGCGCGACCGGAGTCCTCGGCGGCCTTCCGCACGAGGCGGTAGATGCCCTCGTGCACGTCGTAGCTGCCGTGGCTGAGGTTCATGCGGGCCACGTCCACGCCGGCGTCGATGATCGCACGAATGGTCTCGTACGACGACGTTGCCGGGCCGAGGGTGGCGACGATTTTCGCTCGTCTCATTGAGGGGGTGCTCCGTTGTTCTGCGCCCGGGGGCGCGTCGTTAGCGGGGAGGGTGAGCTGTGAAGCTGGCGCGCGAAGACTATCGCAGCCGTCGGACTAGAGCGTGAAGCCCCGGTCGTTCGGCCCGACGGGCGCGGGCAGCTGGGTGGTGCCTTCGAGGTAGCGGTCGATCTCGGCCGCGACGGAGCGGCCCTCGGCGATCGCCCAGACGATCAGCGACTGGCCGCGGCCGGCGTCGCCGGCGACGAAGACGCCCGGGACGCTGGTCTCGAAGCGGTCGCCGCGGACCACGTTGCCGCGGTCGGTGAACGGCACCTCGAGCTGGCCGGCGAGGTGCTCCGACTCGGGGCCGGTGAAGCCCAGGGCCAGGAGGACCAGGTCGGCCGGGATCTCGCGCTCGGTGCCCGCCTTGGGCACGCGGCGGCCGTCGAGGTACTCGGTCTCGGCCACGCGCACGGCGCGGACCTCGCCGACCTCGTTGGCGAGGAACTCGACGGTGGAGGCGAGGTAGACGCGCTCGCCGCCCTCCTCGTGCGCGCTGGCGACCTCGAAGACGGTCGGGTCCATCGGCCAGGGCTGGCTGTCGGGACGCTGCGACGGCGGCTGGGTGCCGATCGCGAGGTTGGTGACGGAGGCGGCCTTCTGGCGGTGAGCGGTGCCGATGCAGTCGGCTCCGGTGTCGCCGCCGCCGAGGACGACGACGTGCTTGCCCTCGGCCGAGATCTGCTCGAAGACGCGGTCGCCCGCGATGGCGTGGTTCGACTGGACGAGGTACTCCATCGCGAAGTGCACGCCGGCCAGGTCGCGGCCGGGGATCGGCAGATCGCGCGGGACCATCGCGCCGGTGGCGACCACGACGGCGTCGTAGCGCGCGCGCAGGTCGTCCCAGGTGATGTCCGTGCCGATGTCGACGCCGGCGCGGAAGCGGGTGCCCTCGGCCTTCATCTGGTTCAGCCGCAGCTCGAGGTGCTTCTTCTCCATCTTGAAGTCGGGGATGCCGTAGCGCAGGAGGCCGCCGATGCGGTCGTCGCGCTCGTAGACCGCGACGGTGTGCCCGGCGCGGGTGAGCTGCTGCGCGGCGGCGAGACCGGCGGGGCCGGAGCCGACGACGGCGACCGTCTTCCCGGTGAGTCGCTCCGGCGGGTGCGGCTGCACCCAGTCGTTGCCGAAGGCCTGATCGATGATCGAGACCTCGATCTGCTTGATCGTGACCGCGGGCTGGTTGATGCCGAGCACGCAGGACGACTCGCAGGGCGCGGGGCAGAGGCGACCGGTGAACTCCGGGAAGTTGTTGGTCGCGTGCAGGCGCTCGATCGCCTGGCGGCCCTCGCCGCGCCACATCAGGTCGTTCCACTCGGGGATCAGGTTCCCGAGCGGGCAGCCCTTGTGGCAGAACGGGATGCCGCAGTCCATGCAGCGGCCGGCCTGCCGACGCAGCACGGCGGTGTCGCCCTGCTCGTAGACCTCTTTCCAGTCCATCAGCCGCACGGACACCGGGCGCCGCTTGGGCAGCTCCCGGTCCTGCACCTTCAGGAATCCCTTGGGATCAGCCACCGGTCACCTCCAGAATCCGTCCCCAGACGACGTCGCCGTCGGGGTCGAGCCCCTCTTCGACGGCGGATGCTCGCGTCGCGAGCACCGCGGCGAAGTCGCGGGGCAGTACCTTGACGAAACGCGAGACGGTTCCGTCGAAATCGTCGAGCATCCCCTGGGCCAGGGTCGACTCGGTCTCGGCCACGTGCCGCTCGAGCAGGTCGCGCAGGATCTCCACGTCGGCGCTGCCGAGCTCGGAGAGCGTGAGCTCGCCCGAGGCCAGAGCGTCGCGGTTGACGAGCTCGCGGCTCAGGTCGTGGATGTAGGCGGTCCCGCCGGACATCCCCGCGCCGAGGTTGCGGCCGGTCGCGCCGAGGATCACGGCGAGCCCGCCGGTCATGTACTCGAGCGCGTGGTCGCCCACGCCCTCGACGACCGCCGTGGCACCGGAGTTGCGGACCAGGAAGCGCTCGCCGACCATCCCGCGGATGAACATCGTGCCCTGGGTCGCGCCGTAGCCGATGACGTTGCCGGCGATGACGTTCGTCGACGCGTCGAAGGTGCTGCGGCGGTCCGGCCGCACCACGATCTGGCCGCCGGAGAGGCCCTTGCCGACGTAGTCGTTCGAGTCGCCCTCGAGCCGCAGCGTGATGCCCGCGGGGAGGAACGCGCCGAGCGACTGCCCGGCCGAGCCGCGCAGGTTCACGGTGATGGAGTCGGCCGGCAGCCCGTTCTCGCCGTAGCGGACGGTCACCTGGTGGCCGAGCATCGTGCCGACGGCGCGCTCGGTGTTCTTGATCTCGCGGTCGATCACGACGGTGCCGCGGTGGTCGAGCACGTTCGCGGCGAGGCGGATCAGCTCGTTGTCGAAGTGCTTCTCCAGCTCGTGCTCCTGCGCGCGGCCGTGGCGACGCGGCTCCTCCGCCTGGAAGACCGGGCCGACCAGGATCGGCGTCAGGTCGAGCCCGCTCGCCTTCCAGTGCTCGATGGCGCGGTTGACGTCGAGCAGCTCGCGGTGGCCGACGATCTCGTCGATCGTGCGGAAGCCGAGAGCCGCGAGGTACTCGCGCACCTCCTGGGCGATGAACTCGAAGAAGTTGACGACGAACTCCGGCTTGCCGTTGAAGCGCTTGCGCAGCTCGGGGTTCTGCGTCGCGACGCCCACCGGGCAGGTGTCGAGGTGGCAGACGCGCATCATGATGCAGCCCTCGACGATCAGCGGCGCGGTCGCGAAGCCGAACTCCTCGGCGCCGAGCAGGGCGCCGATCACGACGTCGCGGCCGGTCTTCATCTGGCCGTCGACCTGCACCACGACGCGGTCGCGCATGCCGTTGAGCATCAGCGTCTGCTGGGTCTCGGCGAGGCCGAGCTCCCACGGGGTGCCGGCGTGCTTGAGCGAGTTGACGGGGCTCGCGCCGGTGCCGCCGTCGTGGCCCGAGACGAGGATCACGTCGGCGAGGGCCTTGGCCGTGCCGGCCGCGACCGCGCCGATGCCCGACTGGCTGACGAGCTTCGCGTGGATGCGCGCCTTCGGGTTCGCCCGCTTGAGGTCGAAGATCAGCTGCTTGAGGTCCTCGATCGAGTAGATGTCGTGGTGCGGCGGCGGCGAGATCAGACCGACGCCGGCGGTCGCGTGCCGGGTGCGCGCGATCCACGGGTAGACCTTGGTCGGCGGCAGCTGGCCGCCCTCGCCGGGCTTGGCGCCCTGGGCGAGCTTGATCTGGATGTCGTCGGCGTGGGTCAGGTACATGCTCGTGACGCCGAAGCGGCCCGAGGCGACCTGCTTGATCGCGGAGCGGCGCTCGGGGTCGAGCAGTCGCTCGGTGTCCTCGCCGCCCTCGCCGGTGTTCGACTTGGCGCCGAGGCGGTTCATCGCGATGGCGAGCGTCTCGTGCGCCTCCGGCGAGATCGAGCCGTAGCTCATCGCCCCGGTGGAGAAGCGCTTGACGATCGACTCGACCGACTCGACCTCGTCGATCGGGACGGGCGTGCGCCCCTCCGTGTCGAGGGTGAACATGCCGCGGAGGGTCATCAGCGAGAGCGCCTGGTCGTCGACCATCTTGGTGTACTCGCGGAAGACGTCGTAGCGGCGGTTGCGCGTGGAGTGCTGCAGCCGGAAGACGGTGTCCGGGTTGAAGAGGTGCGGCGCGCCGTCACGGCGCCACTGGTACTCGCCGCCGACCGCGAGGCGCTCGTGCGCGACGACCGCGCCGTCCTCGGGGTACGCGGCGCGGTGGCGCGCGGCGTTCTCCTCGGCGACGACGTCGATCCCGATGCCGCCGAGCTTGGAGGCGGTGCCGGTGAAGTACTGGTCGACGAAGACCTGGCTGAGGCCGACGGCCTCGAAGGTCTGCGCGCCGGCGTAGCTCGACACGGTCGAGATGCCCATCTTGGACATGATCTTCAGCACGCCCTTGCCGAGCGCCTTGATCACGTTCTTGACGGCCTTCTCGGGCGAGAGGTCCGAGATCATGCCGCTGCGCACCAGCTGCTCGCAGGTCTCCATCGCGAGGTACGGGTTCACCGCGGAGGCGCCGTAGCCGATCAGCGTCGCGACGTGGTGCACCTCGCGGACGTCGCCGGCCTCGACGACCAGCCCGACGCGCATCCGGTTCTCGGTGCGGATCAGGTGGTGGTGCACGGCGGCGAGCATCAGCAGCGAGGGGATCGGGGCGAGGTCCTTGGTGGAGTCGCGGTCCGAGAGCACGAGGAACTGCGCTCCGGCGGCGATCGCCTCGTCGGCCTCGGCGCACATCGCGTCGAGGCGGTCCTGCATCGCGCGCGGGCCGGCGTCGACGCGGTAGAGGCCGCGGATCGTCGTGGTGATGTGGCTGAGCGGGCGCGGCGCGATGTGCTGGATCTTGGCGAGCTCGTCGTTGTCGATCACCGGGAAGTCGAGGACGACCTGGCGGGCGTGCTCGGCGCCGGCCGAGAGCAGGTTGCGCTCCGGGCCGAGACCGAGGCGCAGCGAGGTGACGACCTCCTCGCGGATGGAGTCGAGCGGCGGATTGGTCACCTGCGCGAAGGCCTGGGTGAAGTAGTCGAAGAGCAGGCGCGGGCGCTTGGAGAGCACCGCGACCGGGGTGTCGGAGCCCATCGCGCCGAGCGGCTCGGCACCGGCCTTCGCCATCGGCAGCAGGAGCAGTCGCACCTCCTCCTCCGTGTAGCCGAAGGTGCGCTGGCGGCGGTTGACCGACGCGGGCGTGTGCACGATGTGCTCGCGCTCGGGCAGGTCCTTGAGGTTGATCCGGCCCTTGTCGAGCCACTCGTCGAAGGGACCGGAGTCGGCGAGCTGCGCCTTGATCTCCTCGTCCTCGACGATGCGGCCCTGCTCGGTGTCGACCAGGAACATCCGGCCCGGCTGGAGCCGGCCCTTGCGGACGATCTTCGCGGGGTCGATGTCGAGCACGCCGATCTCGCTGGCGAGCACGACGAGACCGTCGTCGGTGACGACGTAGCGGCCGGGGCGCAGACCGTTGCGGTCGAGCGTGGCGCCGACGAGGTCGCCGTCGGTGAACACGATCGCGGCCGGGCCGTCCCACGGCTCCATGAGCATCGAGTGGTACTCGTAGAAGGCGCGGCGCTTCTGGTCGATCGCGGCGGCCTGGTTCTCCCACGCCTCCGGCACCATCATCATGATCGCGTGCGGCAGCGAGCGGCCGGCCAGCGTGAGCAGCTCGACGGTCTCGTCGAACGAGGCGGAGTCGCTGCGGCCGGTCGAGACGATCGGGAACAGCGGCGAGAGGTCGCCGAGCTCGGCGCTCCTCAGCTGCGACTGGCGCGCGCGCATCCAGTTGCGGTTGCCCTGCACCGTGTTGATCTCGCCGTTGTGCGCGATCATCCGGAACGGCTGCGCGAGGGGCCAGGACGGGAAGGTGTTGGTCGAGTAGCGCGAGTGCACCAGAGCGAGCTTCGAGGTGAAGCGCTCGTCCGAGAGGTCGGGGTAGAACGGCTCGAGCTGGAGCGTGGTGACCATGCCCTTGTAGACGAGCGTGCGGCTCGACAGCGACATGAAGTACACCTCGAGCTCGCGCTCGACGCGCTTGCGCAGGCGGAAGGTGAGGCGGTCCAGGCGCAGGCCCGCGAGCGGCACGCCCTCGGCGTCCGTGAGCTCGCTCGCGACGTAGAGCTGCTCGATCGCCGGCATCGCGGCGCGGGCGAGCGTGCCGATCTCGTCGGGCTGCACCGGGATGGAGCGCCAGCCGAGGACGGTCAGGTTCTCCTCGCGGGCCATCTCGGCGATCGTCGACTTGACGCGCTCGCGCTCGAAGACGTCGACGGGCAGGAAGGCGTTGCCGACCGCGTATTGCCCGACGGGGGGCAGCTCTACGGCCGCGACGGCGCGCAGGAAGTCGTCGGGGATCTGGGTGATGATCCCCGCGCCGTCACCGGTGCCGGCGTCGGAGCCGACCGCGCCGCGGTGCTCGAGGTTGCGCAGCGCGTTGAGCGCGGCGTCGATGATGTCGTGCCCGGCCGTCCCGCGCATGGTGGCGACCATGGCGAGACCGCAGGCGTCCTTCTCGGCCGCCGGGTCGTACATCCCCTGCGCGGACGGGGTGCCGAGGAACGGCACGGCGGGGACGCGGGGCGAGGGCTGAACGGGAGCCATGGGGACCGTCCTCACGAGAGTCGTAGCGGATCGGGACGTCGCTGGCCCGCGGTGTGGTGGTGGAGGAGCGGCTCCCCGATCGGGAGGGCCGTGCATTCGGTGGTCGCGGAGCGGAGATCTGGCGCCGTCGTCGGGGCCGTGCGGACACTCCCCTGCGGCAGCGCTTGTGGCTGAGCCGCGGTGGAGCGGACGGACGGAGAGGTGAGCTGGATGCGATGCCGCGGGGGTGCCGCGGACCGCGTCAGCTGCGGGAGACCGTCGACTTCTCGGCGTCGGTGCCGGAAGAAGGAGTGGTGGGTGCGTCGGAGTCGGACTCGACGTCCTCGAATTCTACCGCAGCCGGGGCGGGCGTCCACTCGCGACCGGGCCGGTAGGCCGAGGTCTCGCGACCGGGGTGCTCGCGGCGCTGGATCACGACGAGGACCAGGCCGACGACGACCGCGGCCAGGGCGGCCCAGACGTTGGTGCGGATGCCCCAGAAGAACTCGCTCGGATCGATGCGGATCGACTCGAACCAGACGCGGCCGATGCCGTACCAGATCAGGTAGGCGGCGAAGACGGTGCCCCACTGCAGCTTGAGGCGGCGCTCGAGCAGCAGGATGACGGCGATGCCGACGACGTTCCAGAGGATCTCGTAGAGGAAGGTCGGGTGGAAGAGCGTGCCGGCGGGCAGGCCGACGGGGAAGGCCGGGTTGGTGGTCTCGATCTCGAGACCCCAGGGCAGGGTCGTCGGCAGGCCGAACAGCTCGTGGTTGAACCAGTTGCCGAGGCGCCCGATGGCCTGCGCGGCGAGCATGCCGGGGGCGAGGGCGTCGGCGAAGGTCCAGAAGCGGACGCCGGTCCAGCGGCAGCCGATGAAGGCGCCGACGGCACCGCCGATCAGGCCGCCGAAGATCGCGTTGCCGCCGTTCCAGATCCGGATGACCTCCCACGGGTCGGCGCCGGCGAAGAAGTAGTCGCCGGGGTGGGTGAGCACGTGGTAGAGCCGGGCGCCGATGATGCCGAGCGGGACGGCCCAGATGATGATGTCGAGCACGACCCACGGCTCGGCGCCGCGGCGCTTGAGGCGGGCGTTCGTCATGATCGTGGCGACCACGATGCCGACGAGGATGCACACGGCGTAGGTGTGGATCGAGAACTCGCGGCCGAAGAGCGAGAAGTCGTACTGACTCCACGCCTCGGGCGGACTCGGGATGCTCAGCGGTACGGACACCGGTACGTCGACCTTTCGAAGGAGGGATCCCGCGGTCGCGGCGGCGCCGCGCCCCGACGGGCATCCCGAGTGTACTGGGAGGCGTCAGGCTCGCGGACGCGTGCCCTCTGCCAGACCGCGTGCCGTCTCCGCCACGGCGTCGACACCGCCGGAGGCGAGGGCGCGCACGAGGGCGGAGCCGACGATCGCGCCGTCGGCGTAGGCGAGGATCTCGGCGACCTGGTCGCCGGTCGAGACGCCGACGCCCACGCAGGCACTGTCGGAGCCGGCCGTGCGCAGGCGCTCGACGAGCGTGCGGGCCGCGCGGTCGACGTCGGCGCGTGCCCCGGTGATGCCCATCGTCGAGACCGCGTAGACGAAGCCGCGACTCGCCTCGACCGTCGCGCGCAGGCGCTCGTCGCTCGAGGAGGGGGCGGCCAGGAAGACCCGGTCGAGGCCGAGGCGCTCCGAGACGGCCATCCACTCGACGCCCTCGTCGGGGATGAGGTCGGGGGTGATCAGGCCGGAGCCGCCCGCCTCGGCGAGGTCGTTCGCGAAGCGCTCGACGCCGTACTGCAGGACGGGGTTGTAGTAGGTCATCACCAGCACCGGCACGTCGACGCGGGCGCGGATCTCGCGGACGGCGTCGAAGCCGTGGCGCAGGCGGAAGCCGCCGGCCAGGGCGGCCTGGGTCGCCTCCTGGATGACGGGGCCGTCCATCACCGGATCGGAGTAGGGCAGGCCGAGCTCGATCGCGTCGACGCCGTTGTCGGCGAGGGCCACCGCGGCGTCGATGCTCGTCGGGAGATCCGGGAAGCCGGCGGGCAGGTAGCCGATCAGGGCGCCCGCGGCCTCCTGGTTGCGACGGCGGACGGTCTCGGCGACGCTCGGGCCGAGGCCGCTCACGACTGCACCGCGCCCTGGTCGATGAGACCGAAGTAGCGCGCGGCGGTCGTCATGTCCTTGTCGCCGCGGCCGGAGAGGTTGACCAGGATGGTCGCGTCGGGGCCGAGCTCGCGGCCGAGCTCGAGCGTGCCGGCCAGGGCGTGCGCGGACTCGATCGCGGGGATGATGCCCTCGGTGCGGCTGAGCAGCATCAGCGCGTCCATCGCCGCGGAGTCGGTGACCGCGCGGTAGTCGGCCCGGCCGATGCTGGAGAGCCAGGCGTGCTCGGGGCCGACGCCCGGGTAGTCGAGACCGGCCGAGATCGAGTGCGACTCGACGGTCTGGCCGTCCTCGTCCTGGAGCAGGAAGCTGCGGGCGCCGTGCAGGACGCCGGGGCGGCCCTTGCTGATGGTCGCGGCGTGGCGCGGGGTCTCGATGCCGTCGCCGCCGGCCTCGAAGCCGACGAGCTTGACCTCGGGGTCGTCGAGGAACGCGTGGAAGATGCCCATCGCGTTCGAGCCGCCGCCGACGCACGCGGTGACCGCGGTGGGCAGCGCGCCGGTGAGGGCGAGGACCTGCTCGCGCGCCTCCTCGCCGATGATCTTCTGGAAGTCGCGCACCATCGCCGGGAAGGGGTGCGGGCCGGCGACCGTGCCGAAGATGTAGTTGGTCGTCTCGACGTTGGTGACCCAGTCGCGCATCGCGTCGTTGATCGCGTCCTTGAGGGTGCGCGAGCCGGTCGTCACCGAGACGACCTCGGCGCCGAGCAGGCGCATCCGGGCGACGTTGAGCGCCTGGCGCTCGGTGTCGACCTCGCCCATGTAGACGACGCAGTCGAGGCCGAAGAGGGCGGCGGCGGTCGCGGTGGCGACGCCGTGCTGGCCGGCGCCGGTCTCGGCGATCACGCGGGTCTTGCCGATGCGCTTGGTCAGCAGCGCCTGGCCGAGCACGTTGTTGATCTTGTGCGAGCCGGTGTGGTTCAGGTCCTCGCGCTTGAGGATGATCCGCGCGCCGCCCGCGTGCTCGGCGAAGCGCGGCACCTCGGTGATGACCGAGGGCCGCCCGGTGTAGCTGCGGTGCAGCTCGGTCAACTCGGCCCGGAACTCCGGGTCGACCTTGGTGAGCTCGTACTCGGCGCTCAGCTCGTCGAGCGCCTTCACGAGCGACTCGGGGACGTAGCGTCCGCCGAAGTCGCCGAAGTAGGGACCGAGTTCGTCTCGGAGTGCCATGGCAGGTGCCGCCTATCGGTGGATCGTGTTCAGTGCGCCAGGAAGCCGGCGAGGGTGGTGACGGGGTCGCCGCCGGTGACGAGGGCTTCGCCGACGAGGACCACGTCGGCGCCGGAGCGGCGGTAGTGCGCGACGTCGTCGGCCGAGAGGACCGCCGACTCCGCGACCTTGACCGCGTCGGCCGGGAAGCGCTCGGAGAGACGGCCGAAGAGGTCGCGGTCGAGCTCGAAGGTGGAGAGGTCGCGGGCGTTGACGCCGATGAGGCGCGCGCCGAGGTCGGCGGCCCGCTCGAGCTCGTCGCCCGAGTGCGTCTCGACCAGCGGAGTCATCCCGAGCTCGAGGACGAGGGCGTGCAGCTCGACGAGGACGGGCTGCTCGAGCGCGGCCACGATCAGCAGCACGAGGTCGGCGCCGGCCGCGCGGGCCTCGAAGACCTGGTAGGGCTCCGCGATGAAGTCCTTGCGCAGCACCGGGATGGAGACCTTCGCGCGGACGGCCTCGAGATCGGCGAGGGAGCCCTTGAACCGGCGCTCCTCGGTGAGGACGCTGATCGCGCTCGCTCCCCCGCGCTCGTACTGCTCGGCGAGCAGTGCCGGGTCGGGGATCTCGGCGAGGGCGCCGCGGGACGGGCTGGAGCGCTTGACCTCGGCGATGATCTTCACGCGCTCGGCGGGGGCCAACGCGGCGAGGGCGTCGAGGGCGGGCGGGCGCTCGGCGGCGCGGCGCTCGAGGACGTCGAGCGGGAGGGTCTCGCGACGCCGGGCCGCATCGGCCAGGGCGCCGGCGGTCAGATCGCCGAGCACTCTACGCGCGCGCCTTCGGGTTGGCCTTCGCGCCGTCGACGCCGTAGCCCAGGCGGGCCAGGATCACTCCGACGAGGAGGCCGACCACCACGACTCCGGCCGAGAGCCAGACGACGAGGGGCAGATCGAACCAGAAGGCGATCGTGCCGACCGTGAAGCCGACCAGCATGATGACGACGGCCGTCCACGCTGCGGGCGAGTGGCCGTGGTTGTCGTCGTCGTGCTCGGTGCTCATGGCTCTCCTCCTGGACGTGCTTGGGAACCACAGCAGTCTAGCGGCTCGGGGCCGAAGGGCTCCGCAGCGCGGCGGGGTCTGCGGAGGGCTTGCTCAGCGGGCGGAGGTGGGGTCGTCGCCGCGCGACAGCTCGTCCCACGAGACGACGGGATCGATGTCGCCGTCATCGGTCTGCACGGTGGTCGCGCCGTGGCCGTAGCCGTCGGCGGGCTCGAACCGGGAGACACGCTTCTTCTTCGCACCGGGCCAGCGCCGGACCGTGACGAGCACGAGCACGCCGATCACGGCGGTCAGCACGCCGGCCACCAGCGCGACGACCGGCCAGGCGGTCGAGGAGGACGACGCGACGAGCGCCGCGACCGACTCCCTGCCCGCGATCGCGGTCGCATCGGTGACCAGTGACGAGCCGGCGCGCACGGGATCGGCGAGCGCGGTCGAGGCGGCCAGGACGACGGAGCCGCCGAGGACGATCTGCAGCAGCCCCAGCACGATCCGGAAGGCGGGTCCGGCGATGGCGAGCGCGGCGGCGAGGGCGAGCCCGGCCAGCGCGAGGGCCGAGAGCGCCGGCGCGGCGACGGTGCCGACGACGGAGAGCGCCCGGCCGTCGCCCGCACCCGTGGTGAGCACCAGGGTGGCCCAGGGCTGCGTGGACGCGGTGAGCTCGAGCGCGGCGAGCAGCACGATCCCGAGGATCGCGGAGTACTTCAGGCGCCGGCCGCTCACGCCTGCGGCCCGAGGTCCGTCACCGGGGCGAGCGGATCGACGTCGAAGCAGGAGTGCTCGCCGGTGTGGCAGGCGGCGCCGATCTGCTCGACCTGCACGAGCAGCGTGTCGGCGTCGCAGTCGAGCGCGGCCCCGCGGACGTACTGCGCGTGGCCGGAGGTGTCGCCCTTCCGCCAGTACTCCTGGCGGGAGCGCGACCAGAAGGTCACCCGGCCCTCGGTCAGCGTGCGCCGCAGCGCCTCGCGGTCCATCCAGCCGAGCATCAGCACCTCGCCGGTGTCGTGCTGCTGGATGACGGCGGGCAGGAGGCCGCTCGCGTCGAAGGTGGCGCGGTCGAGGACCGCGGTGAGGTCGTCCGGGGTGGTCGTGTCGGTGCTGGTCGTGTCGGTGCCGGTCGTCTCGGTGCTCATCGGCGGATCTCGATCCCGGAGTCGTCGAGGGCGCGCTTCACGTCGCCGATCGTCAGCTCGCGATTGTGGAAGACGGAGGCGGCGAGCACCGCGTCGGCGCCCGCCGTGATGGCGGGGGCGAAGTGCTCGACGGCGCCGGCGCCGCCCGAGGCGATCACCGGCACCGTGCTCAGCTCGCGCATCGCCGTGATCAGCGGCAGGTCGAAGCCCTGCTTGGTGCCGTCGGCGTCGATCGAGTTGACCAGCAGCTCGCCGGCCCCGCGCTCCACGGCCTCGGCCGCCCATGCGAGCGCGTCGAGCGTCGTCTCGCGGCGACCGCCGTGGGTGGTGACGACGAAGCCGGAGGCCGTGGCGTCGCTCCGCTTGACGTCGAGCGAGAGCACCAGCACCTGCGCGCCGAAGACGTCGGCGATCTCGCCGATCAGCTCGGGCCGGGCGATCGCGGCGGAGTTGACCCCCACCTTGTCGGCGCCGTGCGCGAGCAGGCGCGAGACGTCCTCGACCGAGCGCACTCCCCCTCCGACGGTCAGCGGGATGAAGACCTGCTCGGCGGTCGCGCGGACGACCTCGTAGGTGGTGGAGCGGTCGTCGACGGTGGCCGTGACGTCGAGGAAGGTCAGCTCGTCGGCGCCCTGCTCGAAGTAGAGGCGGGCGAGCTCGACCGGGTCGCCGGCGTCGCGCAGGTTCTGGAAGTTGACGCCCTTGACGACGCGGCCGGCGGCCACGTCGAGGCACGGGATGACGCGGACGGCGAGACTCATCGCTCCCCCTCCTAGAGGCGTGCGGCGTGGATCGAGGTGACCAGGATCGCGCGGGCGCCGAGGTCGTACAGGCGGTCCATCACCTGGTTCATGTCGGCGCGCGGCACCATCACGCGCACGGCGACCCACTCGGGGTCGTGCAGCGGCGAGACGGTGGGCGACTCGAAGCCGGGCGCGAGCGCCGTGGCGGTCTCGAGCAGGGCGACCGGGCAGTCGTAGTCGAGCAGCACGTACTCGCGGGCGACCAGGACGCCCTGGAGGCGGCGCAGCAGCACCGGGATGCCCTCCGGCTCGCCCGCGCCGGAGACGAGGACGGCCGTGGACTTCAGGATGACGGGGCCGAAGATCTCCAGGCCCGCCTTCCGCAGCGTGGTGCCGGTCTCGACGACGTCGGCGATCACGTCGGCGACGCCGAGCTGGATGGCCGACTCGACCGCACCGTCCAGGCGGATGAGGGTGACCTCGACTCCGTGCTCGCGCAGGAAGCGGCCGACGAGGCCGGGGTAGCTGGTCGCGACGCGGAGGCCGTCGATCTGCTGCAACTCGGTGTAGCGGCCGGCCGGACCGGCGAAGCGGAAGGTCGAGTCGGCGAAGCCGAGGCTCGCGATCTCGCGCGCCTCGGAGCCGGAGTCGATCAGCAGGTCGCGGCCGGTGACGCCGACGTCGAGCGCGCCGGAGCCGACGTAGGTGGCGATGTCGCGGGGGCGCAGGTAGAAGAACTCGACCCCGTTGCGCTCGTCGACGACGTGCAGCTCCTTGGGATCGCGGCGGCCGGTGTAGCCGGCCTCGGCGAGCATCTGGCCCGCGGTCTCGGAGAGCGAGCCCTTGTTCGGCACGGCGACGCGCAGAAGCGCGGGCGGGGCGGCGGGGGCGGTGGTGTCAGGAGTGGTGGGGGTGGTCGTGGTCACGACGGGACGTCCTCTGGAGGTCGAGGGTGATTCGGTGAGCGGAGGCGCGACGGCGCCTCGGTGAGCGTGGGAGCGCGCGGCGACGTGGCGGCGGCGCACTCCGGCGATCGGGGGGACGCTCACAGATGTCGGTAGACGTCGGCCGTCGTCAGGCCCTTCGCGAGCATCAGCACCTGCAGGTGGTAGAGCAGCTGCGAGATCTCCTCGGCCGTGCGCTCGTCGCCCTCGTACTCGGCGGCCATCCACACCTCGGCGGCCTCCTCGACGATCTTCTTGCCGATGAAGTGCACACCGGCGTCGAGCTCGCGGACCGTGCCCGAACCCTCGGGACGCGCGGCGGCCTTCTCGCCCAGCTCAGCGAAGAGGTCGTCGAAAGTTTTCACCGGGGAAGTCTATACGCGGCCACCGGCGCGGGAGGTGTCGCCGGGGCTGAGGTTCGATCTGCAGGCGATCCGCTCCGATCCGTGGTCCACGCCTCCGGAGATCGGGACCGGCGCCCGGATCGCCTGCAGATCGGACCTCCTGCGGATCGGACCGGCGGGTCAGTGCCGGTGCAGGAAGGACGACGCGGTGTCGCGGAGGGCGGCGATGGCGGCCTCGGGGTCGTCGGCGCCGAAGACGGCGGAGCCGGCGACGAAGGTGTCGGCGCCCGCCTCGGCGGCGATCTCGATGGTGCCGGGGGCGATGCCGCCGTCGACCTGGAGCCAGACGTCGAGGCCGGTGCGGTCGACCACGGCGCGCAGGGCGTGCAGCTTGGGCATCGTCTCCGCCATGAAGGACTGGCCGCCGAAGCCGGGCTCGACCGTCATCACGAGCACCTGGTCGAACTCGGGCAGCAGGTCGAGGTAGTCGTCGACCGGGGTGCCGGGCTTGAGCGCGATGCCGGCGCGCGCGCCGATCGCGCGGAGGCGGCGGGCCACGCCGACGGCGTCGCGCGCGGCCTCGGCGTGGAAGGTGACGGAGTAGGCGCCCGTCTCGGCGTAGCCGGGGGCCCAGCGGTCCGGGTCGTCGATCATCAGGTGCACGTCGAGCGGCCGCGGCGACACCTCCTGGAGGCGCTGCACCATCGGCAGACCGAAGGTGAGGTTCGGCACGAAGTGGTTGTCCATCACGTCGACGTGCACGAGATCGGCCCCGGTGATCCGCTGCAGCTCGGCCTCGAAGTTGACGAAGTCGGCGGACAGGATGCTGGGGTTGATCCGTGCTGGCATGCTCTCCAGCCTAGGCGCGGCGACGCTCGGGCCCTGCCGATCAGGCCGGGGTGCGGCGCAGCAGCTGGATGAACATCGCGTCCGTCCCGTGCCGGTGCGGCCACAGCTGCACGTGCAGGACGTCCTCGGCGAGCGGGAGCGGCTCGCGGGTGACGCCGCGGAGCACCGCCGGGGTGTCGACGAGCTCGAAGGCGCCGGGGTGGCGCTCCGCCGCGAGCGCGAGCACGCGCTTCGTCTCGCCGAGGTGCGGCGAGCAGGTGACGTAGGCGAGCAGTCCGCCCGGCGCGAGCGCGGCGAGGGCGGAGTCGAGCAGCTCGCCCTGCAGGGCGGCGAGCGGCGCGACGTCGTCCGCGGTCTTGCGCCAGCGGGCCTCCGGCCGGCGGCGGAGGGCGCCGAGCCCGGTGCAGGGCGCGTCGAGGAGGATGCGGTCGAACGCGCCCGGCTGCTCCTCGCCGAGGGCGCGGCCGTCGCTGGTGCGCACCTCGACGCTCGGATCCACGGCGGCGAGGGCCTGGCGGACAAGCCCGGCCCGCGCGGGGACGACCTCGTTGGCCAGCAGCGTCGCGCCGCCCGCGCGCGCCTCGGCCGCCAGCAGCGCCGCCTTGCCGCCGGGTCCTGCGCAGAGGTCGAGCCAGCGCTCACCCTCGCGGATCGGCTCGGCGCGGGAGAGCGCGAGCGCGGCCAGCTGCGAGCCCTCGTCCTGCACGCGCACCCGGCCCTCGTGCACGGGAGCGATCGCCTCGGGGTCGCCGCCGGTGCTGACCAGGCCGACCGGCGACCAGCGGTCGGGCGCGGCGTCGGGCAGCTCGGTGGCCTCGGCGAGGCCGGGCAGGGCGACGAGGTTCACCCGGGGGGCGGCGTTGTCGGCGGCCAGCAGCTCCTCGAGCTCGTCGGCCGCACCCTCGGCGGCGAGGGCGCGGCGCAGCGCCTTGACGATCCAGACCGGGTGCGAGCTCGCCGCCGCGAGCCGGTCGTCTCCGGAGGTCGCGGCGTCGGCGACCCGCTGCTGCCACTCCTCGGCGCTCGAGCGGGTGACCGTGCGCAGCACCGCGTTCGCGAAGGCGACGGCGCCGCGGGAGGAGCCGCCGGCGACCAGCGCGACGCTCTCGTTGACCGCGGCGTGCGCGGCGACGCGGGTGGCGAGCAGCTGGTGCACGCCGAGGCGGAGCGCGTCGAGCACGGGGGCGTCGATCGACTCGACCGCGCGGCCCGCGGCGAGGGCGATCACCCGGTCGTAGTAGCCGGAGAGGCGCAGCGTGCCGTAGCAGAGCTCGGTCGCGAGGGCGGCGTCGGCGGGCGACAGCTCGGCCGCGCGGATCCGGGCGGGCAGCACGAGATTGGCGTAGGCGTCGCCGCCGCTGACCGCGAGCAGGACGTCGTAGGCGACCTGGCGGGCGGGCGCCACGCGGGCGCGGGCGCTCACGCGAGCACCGTGCTCTCGCGCAGGCCCCGGGCCCAGGCGGCACCGGGCATCGGGTTCTTGCCCGCGGGCTGCACCGACACGAGCTCGACGGCGCCGTCGCCCGTGCCGACCAGCGCACGGCCGGCGTCGAGCAGCACCGCGCCCGGGGCGAGCGCGGCCGCGTCGACCGGACGCAGGGCCAGCACCTTCAGTCGCGCGTCGCCGACCGCGGTCGAGGCTCCGGGCTCGGGAGTGACACCGCGCACGAGGGCGAGGATCCGCGCCGACGGCTGCGACCAGTCGATCCGGCCGTCGGTCACGTCGAGCTTCGGCGCGAGGGTCACCTCGCCGGACTGCGGCACGGCGACCGCGGTGCCGGCGGCGAGGTCGTCGACCACCGCGCCGGTGAGCTGCGCGCCGCGCTCCGCGAGCACGTCGAGGAGCTCACCGGCAGTCCGCCCGGCGACCTCCTCCTCGATCGCGGCGAAGACGTCGCCCGCGTCGAGCTCGACGACGAGCTGGAAGACGGCCGCGCCGATCCGCTCCTCCCCCGCCATCAGTGCGCGCTGGACGGGCGCGGCACCGCGCCAGCGCGGCAGCAGCGAGAAGTGCAGGTTGATCCAGCCGAGCCGCGGCACCGCGAGCAGCCGAGCGCGCACGAGACCGCCGTAGGCGACGATCACGCCGAGATCGGGTGCCAGCGCGGCGATCCGGTCGGTGACCTCCTCGTCGAGGCGGTTCGCCTTGAGCACCGGTAGACCGAGCTCCTCCGCGACCACGGCGACGGGCGAGGGCGTGAGCACGCGCTTCCGGCCGACGGGCGCGTCGGCCCGGGTCACCACCGCGACCACCTCGTGGCCGGACGCGGCGAGGGCGCGCAGGGTCGGGACGGCGGCGGCCGGCGTGCCGGCGAAGACGAGGCGCACGGAGGGCTCCTGAGCGTGGAGGGGGCGGAACAGCGGGTCTAGAGGATGTCGGGATCATCGAGCCGGACGCGCAGCTTGGGCGCCGGACGGAAGCGGCCCGGCGTCGTGGGCGGCCGGCGGCGGCGGGTCGCGTTGCGGATCACGGCGGAGCGGAGGCGGGCGGCGACCTCCGCTCCGCGAGCGTAGTCGAAGCGCACGATCGCGCGGACGGAGCCGTCCTCCAGCCCCACCGGGCCGAGCACCTCGTGACGGTCGGCCTCGTCGAGCGCTTCGAGCGCCTCCGTCACCGCACTCGCGTCGCCGCTGACGGTCGCGAGCCGCACGGCCGGCGGGAAGCGCAGCTCGCGACGCTCGCTCAGCTCGCCGCGGAGGTACTCGTCCTGCCGCCAGGTCGCCAGCGCGGTCGCGAGCCGACCGGCGACGCCGACCAGCAGGACGGGGGCGCCCGGGCGGGCGAGCGCAGCGGCGTTCGACCAGGTGCGCAGGGCGTCGTCGGCGACGCGCAGGCTCTCGCGGGCGAGCATCCGCTCGCCGTCGAGCAGCAGTACGGCGTGGTAGCCGCCGTCGGCGCGCGGCTCGGCGCCCCGGGTCGCGACGACGAGCGCCGGCCTGTCGGGCACGGTGAGGATCGGATGCGCGCCGTCGGCGACGACGACCACGACCCCGGGGAACGCGCGGCCGAGCTCCTCGGCGGTCCGCCCGGTGCCGAGGCTGACCAGGCGCAGCGCGGTCGCCTCGCAGACCGAGCAGTGCCAGTCGGCGGCGATCAGCCCGCACCAGCCGCAGCTCGGCCGGGCGCCGGCGGAGTGCACGGCGAGCGGACCCTGGCAGCGGTTGCAGCGCGCCACCGTGCGGCAGCGGGCGCAGGCGACGACCGGCGCGTAGCCGGGGCGGGCGACCTGCACGAGCACCGGGCCGGAGTCGAGGCCGAGCCGAGCCTGCCGCCAGGCGGTCGAGGGGATCCGCGCGGCCTGGTCGTGCTCGTCGGCCGCGGACTGCTGAGCGGTCGGCACGACGTGCGGGCGGCGCGAGGGCCGCGGCTGAACCGGCGCGGCGAAGCCGAGGCCGACGAGCCGCTCCACCTCGACCGTGCGGGTGTTGCCGAGCAGGACCAGCCCGGCGCCGCTCTGCTCCTGCCGCACCAGCGCGACGTCGCGGGCGTGCGCGTAGGGCGCGAGCGGCTCGGCGAAGAGCGGATCGCCGTCGTCCCAGAGCGCGATCAGGCCGAGCGCCGCGGAGGGCGCGTAGAGCACCGAGCGGTTGCCGACGATCACCCGCGGACCCGGCGTGAGGCAGCGCAGGAACGCGGCGTACCGGCCGGCGCCCTTCTGCCGGGCGTCGAGGCGGACGACCGCGTCCTCGGGCACGTGCTCGGCGAGGGCCTGCTCGAGCTGCTCCTGATCGCGGTAGTCCGGCACGGCGAGGATGGCATCGCGGCCGACCGCGAGCGCGGTCCGGGCGAGCTCGGCGAGGGTGACGGCCCAGCCGCCGACCCAGGCTCCGGAGCCGAGCTGCACCGGCGCGGGCACCGCGTTCACCGCGAGGCGGCCGCCGTCGAGGAGGCCGTCGAACGTCTCGGGCAGATAGCCGGTCGCAGCGCCGGTCGCAGCGGCGGACACAGCGCCCGCCTCGACCCCCTCGGCCGGCGCAGACGTCTCTCCGCCCTCGGCCAGTGCCGCGAGGTGCGCCCGCTCCACCCGCACGTGCCGTCGCGGGACGGCCAGGCGCAGCACGTCGCTCGCTCCCCCGGCGGCGCGGTCGGCGACCCGCCGTGCGAGCGCCCAGACCTCGGGGGTCAGCACGACGAGCGGCGAGACGAGCTCCTCGAGCTCGCTCAGCGCTCCGGCGTGCTCGGAGCCCTCGCCGACCTCGACGACGAAGGCGTCCGCGATCCGCCCGCCCGTGCGCAGCGGCACCCGCACTCGGACGCCCGGCCGGACGCCGTCGCGCAGCGCCTCGGGGATCGCGTAGTCGAGCAGCCGGTCCAGCTGCGGGAGCGGTGAGTCGAGGAGCACGCGCGCGACGCGCCCCGCCGGACCGGTCACCGCCTCCCCCGCCGCGGCGGCGCCTACGAGAGACCCGCGGCGGAGCGGAGGTCGTCGACGCGGTCGAGGCGCTCCCAGGTGAAGTCGGGCAGCTCGCGGCCGAAGTGCCCGTAGACCGAGGTCTGCGAGTAGATCGGGCGGAGCAGGTCGAGCGCGTGGATGATCGCGGCGGGACGCAGGTCGAAGACCGAGCGGATCGCCTCGGTGATCTGCTCGTCGGGCAGCGTGCCGGTGCCGAAGGTCTCGACGTAGAGGCCGACCGGGGCGGCCTTGCCGATCGCGTAGGCGACCTGCACCTCCATCCGGCGGGCGAGGCCCGCGGCGACCGCGTTCTTCGCGACCCAGCGCATGGCGTAGGCGGCGGAGCGGTCGACCTTCGACGGGTCCTTGCCCGAGAAGGCGCCGCCGCCGTGGCGCGCGGCTCCGCCGTAGGTGTCGACGATGATCTTGCGCCCGGTGAGCCCGGCGTCGCCCTGCGGGCCGCCGATCTCGAAGCGGCCGGAGGGGTTGATCAGCAGGCGCACGGCGGAGGAGTCGAGCTCGACCCGCTCGAGGACGGGACGGATCACGTGCTCCTCGATGTCGGCGTGGATCGTCGCGGTGCTCACGTGCTCGGCGTGCTGGGTGGAGAGGACGACCGTGTCGATGGTGGCCGGCGTGGTGCCGTCGTAGCCGATGGTGACCTGCGTCTTGCCGTCGGGCCGGAGGTAGTCGAGCTCGCCCGACTTGCGGACCTCGGCGAGGCGCTCGGCCAGGCGGTGCGAGAGCCAGCTCGGCAGCGGCATGTACTCGGGCGTCTCGTCGGTCGCGAAGCCGAACATCAGCCCCTGGTCGCCGGCGCCCTGGCGGTCGAAGGCGTCGTCGTCCGCACCGTCCCCGCGCACCTCGAGCGCCGTGTCGACCCCCGCCGCGATCTCGGGCGACTGCTGGCCGATCGACACCGAGACGCCGCAGGAGCGCCCGTCGAAGCCCTTGAGCGAGGAGTCGTAGCCGATCTCGACGATCGTGTCGCGCACGATCGCGGGGATCTCGACGTAGCCCTCGGTGGAGACCTCGCCCGCGACGTGGACGAGACCGGTGGTCACCAGGGTCTCGACGGCGACGCGGCTGTGCGGGTCCTCCCGCAGCAGCGCGTCCAGGATGCGGTCCGAGATCTGGTCGCAGATCTTGTCGGGGTGACCCTCGGTCACGGACTCGGAGGTGAACAGGCGGAGGGGACCGGAGGTCATGTCGAACGTCTCATTCCGTTCCGGCGCGGCTGCCGGATGTCTCGATCCGGTGCAGTCCCGCACCGGGCTCGCCCACTGACCGGGAGCGGACCGGGCCAGGGAGACGCCCTAGCGCGCGACCACGTCGAGGACGCGATCGGCGACCGACGCCTTGCTGCCGGAAGCCTCGATCACTATATCTCCGGCCCGATCGAGGACCGCGACGCTGTTGCTGTCGCTCTGGAAACCCTCGGTCCAGCCGACCCTGTTGAGGACGAGCAGGTCGCAGCCCTTGCGGGCGATCTTGGCGCGACCGAGCGCGAGCATCGCCTCGCGGTCCGGCTCGGTCTCGGCGGCGAAGCCGACGATCAGCTGGCCGTCCGTCCTGCCGACCGACAGCTCGGCCAGGATGTCCGGGTTCTTCACGAGCTCGAGGACGAGGCGGTCGCCCTGCTGCTCCTTCTTGATCTTCGACTCCGCGACGGAGGCGGGCCGGTAGTCGGCGACGGCCGCGGCCATGATCACGATGTCCGCGTCGCGGGCGGCGGTGAGCGCCGCCTCGCGCAGCTCGAGCGCGGTGCCGACCGCGATCACCTCGACGCCGCGGGGCGCCTCGATGTCGAGGTTCGCGGCGAGGACGGTGACGTGCGCCCCGCGGGCGGCGGCCGCGACGGCGAGCGCGACGCCCTGGCGTCCGCTGGAGCGGTTGCCGACGAAGCGGACCGGGTCGAGCGGCTCGCGCGTGCCGCCGGCGGTGACGAGGACGCGCAGGCCCTCGAGATCGCGCCGCGCGCCGGCCGCGCGGGCCTGGACGGCGAGGGCCTCGGCGACGATCGTCGCGGGCTCCTCCATCCGGCCCGGGCCCGAGTCGGCGCCGGTGAGCCGGCCGACCGCTGGGCCGACCACGTGGACGCCGCGGGAGCGCAGGGTCGCGACGTTGGCGACGGTGGCCGCGTTCGCCCACATCTCGGTGTGCATCGCCGGGGCGACGACGAGCGGCGCCGTGCTGGCGAGCACGGTGTTGCCGAGCAGGTCGTCGGCGAGGCCGGTGGCGAGCTTGGCCAGGGTGTGCGCGGTCGCGGGGGCGATCACGATCAGGTCGGCCGCCTGGCCGATCGCCACGTGCCGCACCTCGGCGACGCCCTCGTAGAGCTCGGTGTGCACCGCGTTCCGCGAGATCGCCTCGAGCGTCGGCTTCCCGACGAAGCGCAGCGCCGCCTCGGTGGCGACGACGTGCACGTCGTGGCCCTCCAGGACCAGCGCGCGCACGACGCCCACCGCCTTGTACGCGGCGATGCCGCCGGTGATGCCGACGACGACGTTCAGCCGCGGTGCGGCCCTTCTCGATGCACGCATCCCGGGGAGCGGACCCGTCGGGTGCTAGTCGTCGAGGGGCTCGGCGACGGGACGCGCGACGAGCTTGTCCTCGTTGATCTCGTGCAGGGCGACCGAGAGCGGCTTGTCGTCGATGGTCGAGTCGACCAGCGGGCCGACGTTGTCGAAGAGGCTGCCCTCGTGCAGGTCGGCGTAGTAGTCGTTGATCTGGCGCGCGCGCTTGGAGGCGAAGATGACGAGCGCGTACTTCGAGTCGACCTTCGAGAGCAGCTCGTCGATGGGCGGGTCGATGATGCCGAGGTTGTTGGCCATGGTGTCTCCTAGCGGGGCGCGAAGCGCCGATCTGCGGCTCCGGAGCGGCACGGCGCGCGATCACCGGGGAGGGCGATCGGGGCAAGGCCCGGAGGTGGTCGGTGGTCTCGGTCTCAGCGACCCGGGTCGGCGGGCGTGCTGTCGGAGCGAGGCGACATCAATTCTACGACCTCGCGGGCCGCTTCGGGCACGGTGCTGTTCACGACGGCGAAATCGAACTCGTCCTGCGCCGCCAGCTCGACTTTCGCGGTGGCGAGCCGGCGCTGCTGCTCCTCCGGGCTCTCGGTGCCGCGGCCGACCAGCCGGCGCACCAGCTCGTCCCAGCTGGGCGGCAGGAGGAAGACCAGCCGGGCGTCGTTCATCCGCTCGCGCACCTGCCGCGCGCCCTGGATGTCGATCTCGAGCATGACCTGGCGGCCGGCGGCGAGGGCCGCGTCGATCGGCCCGCGCGGCGTGCCGTAGCGGTAGGCGTTGTGCACCGTCGCGTACTCGAGGAACTCCCCCGCCTCGACCATGCGGTCGAACTCGGCGTCGTCGACGAAGTAGTAGCTGACGCCGTCGATCTCGCCCGGGCGCGGGGCGCGGGTGGTCGCCGAGACGGAGAGGAGCACCTCGGGGTAGTTCTCGCGGATGTAGGTGGAGACGGTGCCCTTGCCGACCGCGGTCGGACCGGCCAGGACGACGAGGCGGTTGCGCTCGCCGCGGCGCTGGCGCGACTCGCGCTGCTCGAGGAAGGCGCCGAGGCCCTCGACCTGGCGCCGGCCGAGACCGCCCAGGCGCTTGGACGGGGCGATGCCCAGCTGCTCCATCACCCGCGGCGTCTTGACCACGCCGAGGGCGGGGACGGCGCGCAGCAGCTCGCTGACGCGCATCCGGCCCTCGACGCCGGCCGGGTCCTCCTGCGCGGCGGCGAGCACGGTGGTGGCGGGGGCGCTCGCCCGCGGCGACGGCCTTCTTGACGAGGGCACGGGCGCGTCGCGCGGCGATCGCGGCCTCGGAGGCGGCGCGGCGATCGACCTCGGGCGGCGAGGGGCGGCGCGCCCCGGCGGCCGGGCCGCCCGCGAGGGGCGCACCGGCGTCGGGATCGAGCGGGCTGACGGCTTCAGCGGACAAGGGTCTCCTGGAGGTGTGCGGCTCGGCGGTCGATCTCGGCGGCGATCCCGTCGGGGCCGGCGCCGAGGACACTGCGCGATTCGCTCACGATCGTCGAGGCGGCCAGTGCCCCGAACAGCCGCTCCGCATCGGCCGTGTCCGCGCCCTGGTGGCCGAAGCCCGGGGCCAGCACCGGCAGTGCGGGGCGGAGCGGAGCGCCCGTGCCGATGCCGTAGTCGCCGAGCGCGACCGTGGCCCCGAGCACGACGCCGACCGAGCCGATCGACGAGCGCGCGTGTCCCGCGTTCCAGGATGCCACGTCGGCCAGCACCGCGTGCGCCACGGTCGAGCCGGCCGCCGGGCCGTCCTGGAGCAGAGCGCGCTGCACCGGCCGCGCCTCGGCGTTGGAGGTCGCGGCGAGGACGAAGACGCCCTTGCCCGCCTCCTCCGCCAGCGCGAGCATGCCCTCGAGCGAGCCGACGCCCTGGTAGGCGGCGGCGGTCATCGCGTCGGCCTCGAGCGGGGAGCCCGGGCGGAGCCAGGCCTCGGCGTAGGCCGTGACGCTCGTGCCGATGTCGCCGCGCTTTGCGTCCGCGATCACCAGCAGCCCCGCGGCGCGCGCGTCCGCGAGGACCCGCTCGAGCGCCGCGTAGCCCGCCGAGCCGTGCCGCTCGAAGAACGCGACCTGCGGCTTGACCAGGCCGACCCGGCCGGCCGACGCCTCGACGACGCGCCGGCCGAACGACTCCAGTCCCGCCGCGCTGTCCTCCAGACCCCAGGCGTCGAGCAGGAACGCGTGCGGATCGATCCCCACGCAGAGCTGCCCGAACGCGTCGAAGGCGGCCTCGAGCCGGGCGCCGAACGAGTCGGCGCCCGGCACCGCGGCCGCGGTCACGCCGTGCGCTCCGCCCGGCGCAGCGCGTAGTCCTGCAGGCTGGTCACCTCGAACGGCTCGGCCCCGGCGTCGAGCGAGGCGACGGCCGCGGCGAGCTGGGCGATGGTGGTGAACAGCGGCTTGTCCGCGGCGACCGCGGCGGCGCGGATCTCGTAGCCGTCGGCGCGCGAGGCGCCGCCGCTCGGCGTGTTGATCACGACGTCGACCTGGTCGCGGTTGACCAGCTCCACGATCGAGGGCGCGTCGTCGACGGCCTCCTCGCTGTACTTGCGGACGACCCGGGCCTGGATGCCGTTGCGGTTGAGCACCTCGGCCGTGCCCTCGGTGGCGAGGATCTCGAAGCCGAGCTGGCGCAGGCGCAGCGCCGGCAGCACGATCGAGCGCTTGTCGCGGTCGGCGACCGAGATGAAGACGGTGCCGCTCGCGGGCATGCCGCCGTAGGCCGCCTCCTGGCTCTTCGCGAACGCCCGGGGGAAGTCGCGGTCGATGCCCATCACCTCGCCGGTCGAGCGCATCTCGGGGCCGAGCAGCGAGTCGACGATCTTGCCCTCCTTGGTGCGGAAGCGCTTGAACGGCAGCACCGCCTCCTTCACCGCGATCGGCGAGTCCATCGGCACGTCGGAGCCGTCGCGCTCGGGCAGCAGTCCCTCGGCCTTGAGCTCGGCGATCGTCTCGCCGACCATCAGGCGCGAGGCGGCCTTCGCGAGCGGGATGCCGAGCGCCTTCGAGACGAACGGGACGGTGCGCGAGGCGCGCGGGTTCGCCTCCAGGACGTAGAGCACGCCCTGGCCGATCGCGAACTGCACGTTGAGCAGTCCGCGGACGCCGACGCCCTCGGCGATGGCGAGGGTCGCCTCGCGGACCTTGTCGATCTGCTGGCGGCCGAGAGTGACCGGCGGCAGGGTGCAGGCCGAGTCGCCGGAGTGGATGCCGGCCTCCTCGATGTGCTCCATCACGCCGCCGATGTAGAGCTGCTCGCCGTCGTAGAGCGCGTCGACGTCGATCTCGATCGCGTCGTCGAGGAAGCGATCGACCAGCAGCGGGTGCGTCGCGTCGATGATGCCCTCGTCGGCCATCCGGGCGAAGTAGTCCTCGAGCTGCGGGGAGCCGTAGACGATCTCCATGCCGCGGCCGCCGAGGACGAACGACGGGCGGACGAGCACGGGGTAGCCGATCTCGACCGCGACCGCGAGGGCGCCGTCGAGGTCGATCGCCGTGCCGTTGCGCGGGGCGAGCAGGCCCGCCTCGTCGAGGATGCGGGAGAACGCGCCGCGCTCCTCCGCGAGGTCGATGTTGGCGGGCGTGGTGCCGAGGATCGGCACGCCCTCGGCCTCGAGCCCGGCGGCGAGGCCGAGCGCGGTCTGGCCGCCCAGCTGCACGACGACGCCGACCAGCTCGCCGGACTGCGACTCCGCGTGGATGACCTCGAGCACGTCCTCGAGCGTCAGCGGCTCGAAGTACAGGCGGTCGGAGGTGTCGTAGTCGGTCGAGACCGTCTCGGGGTTGCAGTTGATCATGATCGTCTCGAACCCGGCGGCCGAGAGCGCGAACGACGCGTGCACGCAGGAGTAGTCGAACTCGACGCCCTGGCCGATGCGGTTCGGGCCGGAGCCGAGGATGACGACCTTGCGGCGGTCGGCCGCGACGACCTCGGTCTCCTCGTCGTAGGAGGAGTAGTGGTACGGCGTGAGCGCGGGGAACTCGCCGGCACAGGTGTCGACCGTCTTGTAGACCGGGCGGACGGCGAGGTCGTAGCGGGTGCGGCGCACCTCGGCCTCGTCGAGACCGCGCAGCTGCGCGATCTGCACGTCGGAGAAGCCGTGGTCCTTCGCCAGTCGCAGGACGCCGGCGTCGAGGCCGTCGTGCTCGCGCACCAGCTCGGCGATCTCGTTGATCAGCACGATCTGGTCGAGGAACCAGGGGTCGATCTTGGTCGCCTCGAAGGCCTGCTCGACGCTCGCGCCGAGGCGCAGCGCCTGCTGCACCGTGACGATGCGGCCGTCGGTCGGGGTCTTCGCGATCTCGAGCAGCTCCTCGACCGAGCGCGACTGGTCGCCCCAGTGGAAGGACGAGCCGCGCTTCTCCAGCGAGCGGAGCGCCTTCTGCAGCGCCTGCGCGTAGTTGCGGCCGATCGCCATCGCCTCGCCGACCGACTTCATGGTCGTGGTCAGCGTCTTGTCGGCGGCGGGGAACTTCTCGAAGGCGAAGCGCGGCACCTTGACCACGACGTAGTCGAGGGTCGGCTCGAAGCTCGCCGGCGTCACCTTGGTGATGTCGTTCGGGATCTCGTCGAGGCGGTAGCCGATCGCGAGCTTCGCGGCGATCTTGGCGATCGGGAAGCCGGTCGCCTTCGACGCCAGCGCCGAGGAGCGCGAGACGCGCGGGTTCATCTCGATCACGATGATCCGGCCGTCGGCGGGGTCGATCGCGAACTGGATGTTGCAGCCGCCGGTGTCCACGCCCACGTCGCGGATGATCCGGATCCCGATGTCGCGCAGCTTCTGGTACTCGCGGTCGGTCAGGGTCAGCGCCGGGGCGACCGTGATCGAGTCGCCGGTGTGCACACCGACCGGGTCGACGTTCTCGATCGAGCAGACGACGACCGTGTTGTCGGCCGTGTCGCGCATCAGCTCGAGCTCGTACTCCTTCCAGCCGAGGATCGACTCCTCCAGGAGCACCTCGGTGGTGGGGCTCTGGTGCAGGCCGTCGCCGACCATCCGCACGAGCTCGTCGACCGAGTGCGCGAAGCCGGAGCCGAGGCCGCCCATGGTGAAGGACGGGCGGATGACTAGCGGGTAGCCGAGGTCCTCGGCGAAGCCGATCGCCTCCTCGACGGTGTGCGCGATGTACGACTTCGCGACGTCGGCGCCCGCGTCGAGCACGAGCTGCTTGAAGATCTGGCGGTCCTCGCCGCGGTTGATCGCCTCGAAGCTCGCGCCGATCAGCTCGACGTCGTACTTCTCCAGGATCCCGAGGTCGTGCAGCTGGATCGCGGCGTTGAGCGCGGTCTGGCCGCCGAGGGTCGGCAGGATCGCGTCGGGGCGCTCCTTGGCGATGATCGCCTCGATCGCCTTCGGGGTGATCGGCTCGACGTAGGTCGCGTCGGCGAAGTCGGGGTCGGTCATGATCGTCGCCGGGTTCGAGTTGACGAGGATGACGCGAACGCCCTCCTCGCGCAGGACGCGGCAGGCCTGGGTGCCCGAGTAGTCGAACTCGACCGCCTGGCCGATCACGATCGGGCCGGAGCCGATGACGAGGACGCTTCTGATGTCTTCCCTGCGGGGCATTACTGCTGCTCTCCGTTGGTCGCGGCGGTGGTGGTCGAGGCGGTGGTGTCGGTGTCGATGGAGCCCGCGGTGGCCGGCTCGGCGCCGCCCTGCTCGGCCGTGCGCTGCACGACCATGGCGCGGAAGCGGTCGAAGAGGTGGTTGGAGTCGTGCGGACCGGCCGCCGCCTCCGGGTGGTACTGCACCGAGAACGCGGGGATGTCGAGGCAGCGCAGCCCCTCGACGACCGAGTCGTTGAGGCTGTAGTGGCTGACCTCGACCCGGCCGAAGCCCTCGGGCGAGTCGAGCTCGCCGTCGATCGGCGCGTCGACCGCGAAGCCGTGGTTCTGCGAGGTGATCTCGACCCGGCCGGTCAGCTTGTCGAGCACCGGCTGGTTGATCCCGCGGTGGCCGAACGGCAGCTTGTAGGTGCCGAAGCCGAGCGCGCGGCCGAGCAGCTGGTTGCCGAAGCAGATGCCGAAGAACGGCAGGTCGGCGCGCAGCGTGGTGCGCAGCAGGTCGACGTGGCGGTCGGAGGCCTCGGGGTCGCCGGGTCCGTTGGAGAAGAACAGCGCGGAGGGCTCGAGCGCGAGCACCTGCTCGGCGGTCGTCGACTCGGGCAGCACGTGCACGTCGAAGCCGCGCTCGGACAGGTAGTTGACCGTCGAGGTCTTCACGCCGAGGTCGATCACGGCGACGGAGCCGACGCGCTCGCCCTGAGCGGGCACGGTGTAGCGCTCCTCGGTGGAGACGGAGGACGAGAGGTTCAGCCCCGCCATCTGCGCGCCGCCGAGGACCAGCGCGAGCTGCTCCTCCTCGGGGAGGGCCAGGTCCTCGCCGGAGAACACACCGGAGCGCATCGAGCCGACCGAGCGGATGTGCCGGGTGATCGCGCGGGTGTCGACGCCGGAGATGCCGACGATGCCGTCCTTCTCCAGGTCGTCGTCGAGCGAGCGCTGCGAGCGGAAGTTCGAGACCACGCGGGAGGGGTCGCGGACGACGTAGCCGGCGACCCAGATGCGGCGCGACTCCTCGTCCTCGCTGTTCATCCCGGTGTTGCCGATGTGCGGGGCGGTCTGCACGACGATCTGACCGGCGTAGGACGGGTCGGTCAGGGTCTCCTGGTAGCCGGTCATGCCGGTCGCGAAGACGATCTCACCGAGCGTGCGGCCGCGTGCGCCGTAGGCCTGACCCGAGAATCGTCGCCCGTCCTCGAGGACGAGGACGGCGGTGGGTTCGGTGCTGAGGCGTGTGGTTGGCACGGACTAGGAGCCCTTCTGGGTCGAGTCGGAGCCGCCGTCGGCGGATCCGGGGTGGGAGGGGGAGGAATCGGGGCCGGTGAGCCGGCGGAGCTCGTCGACCAGGCGTCGTCGGAGGGCCGGCTCGGCGACGCGGAGGTAGCTGTCGACGACCTCCTCGCCGCGCGGAGACCAGGAGATCACCAGCAGGCCGCCCTGCTCGACCGCGCGGTCGATGGCGTAGGAGCCCTCGCCGGCTCCGCGCAGGAGCGCCGCGGGGATCACGGTCTCGCGCTCGCCGACCGGCGCGATCACGACGCCGCGCTCGTGCAGGCGCAGGGTCGCCCGGCCGCGGAAGCCGAGGCCCGGCAGCACCACGCGCTCGAGCGGCTGCTCGAACCGGGTGGTCGCGACGTAGGGCAGCTCGACGGCCTCGCGCTCGGCGCCGAGCGACGCGGCGGGCACGGCCTCGGGGGCGAGGCTCGCCGAGCGGCGGCGGCGGGCGCGCCAGGACAGGGCCATCCCGACGAAGACGAGGACGACGACCGCCCCGATGACGATCGCGATGGCGGACCTATCCACGGGCGCTCCTCGCTGCCGCGGCGACGGTCGCCGCGTCGACGAGCTCGCCGTCGAGGACGGTCGGCACGCCGCGGTGCAGCGTCGCGACGACGCGGCCCGGCAGCTCGCGACCGAGGTAGGGCGAGTTCGTGCTGCGGCCGCGGAGGTCGCCGGTGGAGAAGCGGCGGCGCACCTCGGGGTCGTAGAGGACCACGTTCGCGCTCGCGCCGACGGCGAGGCCGTGCTGGTAGCCGTCGAGCCGGCCGATCCGCGCGGGGGCGGAGGAGAGCACGCGGGCGACGTCCGCCCAGCTCAGCCGGCCGTCCTCGACCACCGCGGCGTGCACGACGCTGAGGGCGCTCTCGAGGCCGACCATGCCGAACGCGGCGGCGTCCCACTCGCAGTCCTTCGCCTCGACCGGGTGCGGGGCGTGGTCGGTGGCGACGATGTCGATGGTGCCGTCGGCGAGGGCCTCGCGGAGGGCGAGCACGTCCTCGTCGCGGCGCAGCGGCGGGTTGACCTTGTAGCGGGCGTCGTATCCGGCGGCGCCGTCGACTCCGGCGATCAGCTGCTCGGAGAGGAGCAGGTGGTGCGGGGTGACCTCGGCCGTCACGTCGATGCCGCGGGCCTTGGCCCAGCGGATCACGTCGACGGAGCCGGCGGTCGAGACGTGACAGACGTGCAGGCGGGAGCCGACGTGCTCGGCCAGCAGCACGTCGCGGGCGATGATCGCCTCCTCCGCCACGGCCGGCCAGCCCTGCAGGCCGAGCGCGCTCGAGACCGCGCCCTCGTTCATCTGCGCGCCGACGGTGAGCCGCGGCTCCTGCGCGTGCTGGGCGACGACGCCGTCGAAGGCCTTCACGTACTCCAGCGCGCGGCGCATCAGCAGGGCGTCCGAGACGCACTTGCCGTCGTCCGAGAACACGCGCACGGCGGCTCGGCTGCGGGCCATCGCGCCGAGCTCGGCGAGCGACTCCCCCGCGAGGCCGACCGTGACCGCGCCGATCGGGCGGACGGTGGCGTAGCCCGCGTCCTCGCCGAGGCTCTGCACCTGCTCGACGACGCCGGCCGTGTCCTGCACCGGCGAGGTGTTCGCCATCGCGAAGACCGCGGTGAAGCCGCCCGCGGCCGCGGCGCGCGTGCCGGTCAGCACGGTCTCGCTCTGCTCGAAGCCGGGCTCGCGGAGGTGGGTGTGCAGGTCGACGAGACCCGGCAGCGCCAGGAGCCCGTCGGCGTCGATCACGCGCGCGCCGCTGGAGTCGACGTCGGTGCCGATCTCGACGATCGTCCCACCGTCGATCAGGACGTCGGCCGTCGACTCGTCGGCGAGCGTCGCTCCCGAGAGGAGGATCCTCGTACCGGTCATCACAGGACCTCCCTTTCACCGGACAGCAGCAGGTACAGCGCCGCCATCCGCACGGACACCCCGTTCGCGACCTGCTCGAGCACCGTGGAGCGGCTCGAATCGGCGGCGGCCGAGGAGATCTCGACGCCCCTGTTCATGGGTCCGGGGTGCATCACGATGGTATCCGGGCCGAGGCGGGCGAGCCGCTCGTCGTCCAGTCCCCAGATGCGCGCGTACTCGCGGCCGTTGGGGAAGAAGCCGCTCGACATCCGCTCGAGCTGGATGCGCAGCAGCATCACCACGTCGGGCAGGCCGGAGTCGATCGCGTCGTCGAGGTCGAAGCGGATCGTCGCCGGCCAGTCGAGCGTGTCGACCGGAACGAGGGTCGGCGGGGCGACGAGGGTGACCTCGGCGCCGAGGGCCGTCAGCAGCCAGACGTTGGAGCGGGCGACCCGCGAGTGCAGGATGTCGCCGACGATCGTGACCGCGACGCCGTCGAGGCTCTTCCCGCGCGAGGCGGCCGCCCCGTGCAGCCTGCGGCGGATCGTGAAGGCGTCGAGCAGCGCCTGGGTGGGGTGCTCGTGCGTGCCGTCGCCGGCGTTGAGGATGGCGGCGTCGATCCAGCCGCTCGCCGCGAGCACGGCCGGGGCGCCGGAGGCGTGGTGCCGGATGACGACGCCGTCCGCGCCCATCGCCGCGAGGGTCTGCGCGGTGTCCTTGAGGCTCTCGCCCTTCGAGACGCTCGAGCCCTTGGCGCTGAAGTTGATGACGTCGGCCGAGAGCCGCTTCGCCGCGGCCTCGAACGAGATGCGGGTGCGGGTGGAATCCTCGAAGAAGAGGTTGACCACGGTCTTCCCGCGCAGGGTCGGCAGCTTCTTGACCTCGCGGTTCTGCACGTCCGACATGTCCTCGGCGATGTCGAGGAGGCCGATCGCGGTGGCGCGGTCGAGGTCGCGGGTGGAGAGCAGGTGCCTCATCGGGTGCCCCCGTCCGGTGCGGTCTCGGTCGCGACGGACTCGATCGCGACGAGATCCTCGCCGTCGGTCTCGACCAGGCGGACGTTGATCCGCTCGCTGAGGCTGCTCGGCAGGTTCTTGCCGACGAAGTCCGCACGGATCGGCAGCTCTCGGTGCCCGCGGTCGACCAGCGCGGCGAGCCGGACGGCGCGCGGGCGGCCGATGTCGCTGAGCGCGTCGAGCGCCGCGCGGATGGTGCGGCCGGAGAAGAGCACGTCGTCGACGAGGACCACGGTCCGGCCGTCGATGCTCGCCGGGACGGCGGTGCGCGCGGGCATCCGCGTCGGGTGGTGGGCGAGGTCGTCGCGGTACATCGTCACATCGAGCGAGCCGGAGAACACCGGCTCCGCGCCGGGCTCGATCCTGGCGATCGTCTCGGCGATGCGCCGCGCGAGCGCGACCCCGCGCGTCGGGATCCCGAGGATCACCAGCGACTCCGCGCCGCGATTCGACTCGAGGATCTCGTGAGCGATGCGCGTGAGCGCCCGCGTGATGTCAGCGCTGCTGAGCACGATCCGTGCCGTCACAACGACCTCCTTCCCCGTCTCTCTGGACGGCCTTAAAGGAAATGCCTCCCCGAGTATAGGGGTCCGCGGCGGCCCGCTGCCCACGCCCGCGAGACCTCCGCCTCCCTCCCCCAAGACGTCCGGCCCAGGACCTCCGGCTCGCGACCTCCGGCTCGCGAAAAAACCTCCGGCTCGCCGAAACTGCCGAGATCGACGAGCCCGACCGGAATCGACGAGCCTGATCTCGGCGCCCGCGACCTCCGGCTCGCGAAAACATCACCGGCTCGCGGAAACCGCCGAATCCCGCGAGCCCGAGCACACTTTGCGAGCCGAACCGCGGCGACCCCGACCTCCGGCTCTCGAAAACATCCCCGGCTCGCCGAAACGGCCGAGATCGACGAGCCCGACCGGAATCCACGAGCCGAACCTGTGCGCCCGCGACCTCCGGCACGCGAAAACATCACCGGCTCGCGGAAACCGCCGAATCCCGCGAGCCCGAGCAGACTCTGCGAGCCCAACCGCGGCGACCCCGACCTCCGGCTCGCGAAAACACCCCCGGCTCGCCGAAACGGCCGAGATCAACGAGCCCCACCGGAATCCACGAGCCGAACCTGTGCGCCTGCGACCTCCGGCACGCGGAATCACCCCCGGCTCGCCGAAACCGCCGAGATCAGCGAGCCCGACCGGATTCGACGAGCCGAACCTCCGCACCCGCGAGCTCCGGCACGCGAAACCACACTCGGCTCGCGGAGCACAGCCGATCCCCCGAGCCCCGGGCGGAGAACGCGTCCGCCCGCACGACCTCCGGCTCGCAGAAACGCCTCCGGCTCGCAGAAGCGCTCGTCTCCGGCAAGCCGGAGGAGGTCCGGCGAGCCGGAGGAGGTTCTGCGAGCCGGAGGGCCGCAGGCCACGGGACGATCAGGCCGTCGCGCGCGACTCCGCGACCGACGCGAGCAGCCCGTTGATGAAGCCGGCCGAGTCGTCGGTCGAGAGCGAGGTCGCCGCCTCGACGGCCTCGGAGATGGCGACGCCGTCCGGCACTGCGTCGTTGTGCAGGATCTCCCACACGCCGATGCGGAGGATTGCACGGTCGACCAGCGGCATCCGCGAGAGCGTCCAGCCCTTCGCGAGCCGCGCGATCAGCGCGTCGATCTCGTCGGCGTTGTCGATCACACCGTCGACGATCTCGCGGGCGTACAACCAGGAGGCCTCACGCGCCGGCTCGTTGGCCGCGCGCTCCGCTTCGGAGCGCAGCGACTCCGAGAAGGAGATCTGCCGCACGTCGGCGTTGTAGAGGATGTCGAGGGCGCGCTTGCGCGCCTTCGTCCGAGCACTCACGGGAGCCCCGGCTCAGCTGACGCGGCCGAGGTAGTCGCCCGTGCGGGTGTCGACCTTGACCTTGGTGCCCTGCTCGAGGAAGAGCGGGACCTGGATCTGGTAGCCGGTCTCGACGGTCGCGGGCTTGGTGCCGCCGGTCGAGCGGTCGCCCTGCAGGCCCGGCTCGGTGTAGGTGATCTCGAGCACGACGGAGGCGGGGAGCTCGACGTAGAGCGGGTCGCCGTCGTGCAGCGCGAGGGTCAGGTTCTGGTTCTCGAGCATGAAGTTCGCGGCGTCGCCGACGACGGCCTCCGGGACCGTGATCTGGTCGTAGTCCGAGGTGTCCATGAAGACGAAGTCCGCGCCGTCGCGGTAGAGGTACTGGAAGTCGCGACGGTCGACGTTGGCCGTGTCGATCTTGGCGCCGGCGTTGAAGGTCTTGTCGACGACCTTGCCCGTCAGCACGTTCTTCATCTTGGTGCGCACGAACGCGCCGCCCTTGCCCGGCTTCACGTGCTGGAAGTCGATGACGTTCCAGAGCTGACCGTCGATGCTGAGGACGGTGCCGTTCTTGATGTCGGTGGTAGAGGCCATGCGAAGGGGGATCCGTTTCGTGGAAGTCTGCTGATCGGCCGATCCGGCCAACCCATCGAGTGTAGTCGGTCCGGCCCGAGGACGGCCGGGCGGCCTCCCCCGGCCGGACGATGCGGGCGTCGAGCAGCCGGAGCAGACTGGAGGGACGCCCACGACCGAGGAGGTCGCATGACCCTCAGCACCGCTCACGCCGGGATCGTCTCCGCGGCGGCCCGCTCGGACTTCTTCGCCCCGACCCTCCCGGGCCAGAACATCATCCCGCCCTGGTACTCCGCCGTCTTCGTGATCGTCCCGATCGTGATCGTCGCCGTCTTCGTCCTGGTGATCGTCCTGATCGTCCGCAACGCCCGCCGAGCGAAGCAGCTCGGCGTCGACCCGACCACGATGCAGACCGACATGGCCGCCCGCTACCTCCGCCACGGCGTCGGCCCGGCGGGAACCTCGCTCACCGACCGCCTGGCCGAGCTCGACCGCCTCCGCGCCGCCGGCACGATCAGCGCCGAGGAGCACGCCCGCGCTCGCGAGGCCGCACTCACCGGCGACCGCGCGGACCCGCGCTGACCCGCTCCTAGGAGCCGATCTCCTGATACGCCGCGAACAGCAGCGACGTTTCCGGCCCCTGCAGGATGCTCGGCCGCGCCAGGTCGTCGAGCACCACGAAGCGGAGCATGCCCGCGCGCGACTTCTTGTCGCGCTGCATCGCGGCGAGCAGCGTCTCCCAGCGGCCGAGCGGGTAGCTCGTCGGGAGAGTGAGCGACTCGAGCACGCTGCGCTGGCGGTCGACGGCGGCGTCGCTGAGCGAGCCGGTCAGCCGGGACAGCTCGGCGGCGAACATCATGCCGACCGAGACGGCCGCGCCGTGCCGCCACTGGTAGCGCTCGGCGTGCTCGACCGCGTGGCCGAGGGTGTGCCCGTAGTTCAGGATCTCGCGCAGGCCCTTCTCGGTGAAGTCCTCGCTGACCACGCGCGCCTTGATGCCGATCGACAGCTCGACCAGGCTGCGGAACTCCTCCGACGTCGGGTCGGTCGCGAGGTCGACGTCCGACTCGATGATGTCGAGGATGCGCGGCTCGGCGATCATGCCGTACTTCACGATCTCGCCGAAGCCGGCCAGGATCTCGTTGCGCGGCAGGCTCGTCAGCACGTCCAGATCGGCGACGACGGCGCGCGGCGCGTGGAAGGCGCCGACCAGGTTCTTGCCCTCGGCCGTGTTGAGTCCGGTCTTGCCGCCGACGGCCGCGTCGACCATGCCGAGCACCGTGGTCGGCACCTGGACGAGGTCCACCCCGCGGAGCCAGGTCGCGGCGACGAAGCCGGCCAGGTCGGTGATCGCGCCGCCGCCGAAGCCGACGACCGCGTCGGTCCGGGTGAAGTCGGACTGCCCCATCACCTGCCAGCAGAAGGCGGCGACCTCGACGCGCTTGGCGGCCTCGGCGTCGGGCACCTCGGCGAGCAGCACCTCGTAGCGCTCGAGCAGGCTCTCCCGGATCTCGGCCGCGAGGACCGCGAGCGTCGGCGGGTGCACGATGAGCACCTTGGCCGCTCGCGGGCCGATCGCGTCGGCGAGGCCGTCGAGGAGTCCGCGGCCGACGGTGATGTCGTAGCCGTTCTCTCCGGTGACGGTGAGGGCGGTGGTGCCGTCGTTCATGCTCTTCTTCCGGTCGGGCGGCCGGTTGGGACCGCCGGTTTTGTGGTGCTGGTGGACTCGGTGGTGCTGGCAGCGGGGCCGACGGCCGCCGCCTCGCGCTCGCGCACCCAGGCGGTCACCTCCGCGGCGAGGGTGGTGATCGGCCGGCGCGAGGAGTCGACGACGGTGTCGGCGAGCGACTCGTAGACGGCCCGCCGCGACTCGAAGATCCGCGTCCAGTCCGCGATGCCGCCGCGCACCAGGGGCCGGCCGGAGCCGAGCCGGTCGCGGACGGCCTCGGCGGTCGTGGTGAGCAGGACGACGGGGACGCCGGCCAGGTCGGCGCGCGTGCCCTCGTCGAGCACCGCTCCCCCGCCCAGGCTCAGCACGACGGCGCGGCGGACGGCCTGCTCGACGACCCGGCGCTCCTCCACGCGGAAGGACGCCTCACCGTGCAGGTCGAAGTAGGGGGTGATCGGTCCGTGCCGGCGCACGAACTCGGCATCGGAGTCGAGGAACTCGGCCGCGAGGGCCTTCGCGACCCGCTTGCCGATCGTCGTCTTGCCGGCCCCCATCGGGCCGATCAGGACGACGCGCGCGCGGGCCGCGCCGGTATCGTGACCCGCCATCAGCGGGCCCGCTCCGGTGAGTGCTCGGGCATCAGACGAGTCCGAGCGCCGGGTCGCTGGCGGCGAGCGTGCGCAGCTCCTCGGGGATCGCGTCGAGGTAGCCGCGGAGGTTCCGGCGGGTCTCGGTGATGCTGTCGCCGCCGAACTTCTCCAGCACGGCGTTCGCCAGGACGAGCGCGACCATCGCCTCCGCGACGACGCCCGAGGCGGGCACCGCGCAGACGTCGGAGCGCTGGTGGTGCGCGCCGGCGGCCTCGCCGGTCGCGACGTCGACGGTGCGCAGCGCGTGCGGGACGGTGGCGATCGGCTTCATGCCGGCGCGGACCCGGAGGACCGTGCCGGTGCTCATGCCGCCCTCGGTGCCGCCGGCGCGGTCACTGGAGCGGCCGATGCCGCCCTCGGCCGCGAAGAGCTCGTCGTGCGCCTCGGAGCCGCGGCGCGTGGTGGTCAGGAAGCCGTCGCCGATCTCGACGCCCTTGATCGCCTGGATGCCCATCAGTGCGGCCGCGAGCTGCGCGTCGAGCCGGCGGTCCCAGTGCACGTAGGAGCCGAGCCCCGGCGGCAGGTCGTAGGCGAGCACCTCGACGACGCCGCCGAGCGTGTCGCCGTCCTCGTGCGCGCGGTCGACCTCGGCCACCATCAGCGCGCTGGTCGCGGCGTCGTGGCAGCGCAGCGGATCGGCGTCCAGCGCGTCGACGTCGGCCGGGGTCGGCAGGGCCGAGCCCTCCGGCACGCGGACGGGGCCGATCGCGAGGGTGTGGCTGACCAGGGTGATGCCGAGCTCGCCGAGGAAGCGGCGGGCGACGGCGCCGAGCGCGACGCGGGCGGCCGTCTCGCGCGCCGAGGCGCGCTCGAGGACGTTGCGCGACTCCTCGAAGCCGTACTTCTGCATGCCGACCAGGTCGGCGTGGCCCGGGCGCGGGCGGGTGAGCGCGGCGCCGCGGCCCTTGGGCAGCGTCTCGGGGTCACGCGGCTCGGCGGCCATCACGTCGACCCAGCGCGCCCACTCGGTGTTGCCGATGCGCAGCGCGATCGGGCCGCCCGTCGTGGCGCCGTGGCGGATGCCGGACGAGACGTTCAGCTCGTCCTGCTCGAACTTCATCCGGGCGCCGCGACCGTAGCCGAGCTTGCGCCGGGCGAGGTCGGCGCGGACGTCGTCGAGGGAGACGGGGACACCCGCCGGCAGTCCTTCGAGGACGGCGACGAGTTCGGGGCCGTGGGATTCCCCGGCCGTGAGCCAACGGAGCATCCTCCGATTCTCGCACACGCGCCCCACCGGACTCGCGCCCCGCGGGCTCAGGCGGCGGAGTCGACCGGCAGCGTCGCGCGCATCGCGGCGAGCACCGCGTCCTCGTCCGGCAGCGGCACGGCAGGGTCGCCGCCGGCGAACACCCGCACCTGCAGCAGCGCCTGGTGCAGCAGCATCCCCAGTCCGGACACGACCGGCGAGCCGGCCGCCCCCCAGCGCCGCGCGAGCGGGCTCGGCCACGGCGAGTAGGCCACATCGAAGAGCGTCGAGGCCGCGACCACCGCGTCCGGCACGACCAGCTCGGCGGAGGCGCCGCCCGGCAGCGTCGAGACGAGCAGCGGTGCGGCGTCCGCGCCGTCCCAGTCCGAGAACGGGCGGACGTCGAGGGCGACACCGACCGCGGCGGCGATCGCGGCCAGCGGAGCCGCCTTCTCCGGTGAGCGGAGCGTGACGATGACGCGCGCGGCGCCCAGCTCGGCCGCCGCGGCGAGGGCGGAGGCGGCGGTCGCCCCTCCCCCGAGGATGTCGACGCGCTCGGCCGAGTGCACTCCCGCCTCGCCGAGCGCGCAGACGATGCCGGCGACGTCGGTGTTGAAGCCGCGCAGGCGGGGCGCACCGGCGGAGCGGTCGATCAGCAGGGTGTTGACGGCGCCGGTCGCCCGCGCCACCAGGTCCTCCTCGTCGAGCAGCGGCCGCACCGCGTGCTTGAGCGGCATCGTCAACGACAGGCCGTGCCAGAGCGCGACCGGATCGGCGACGACGGCGCCGAGCGTCGCCTCAGTCGCCTCGACCGCCGTGTAGCTCCAGTCGAGCCCGAGCACCCGGTACGCCGCCGCGTGCAGCTCGGGCGAGCGCGAGTGCGCGATCGGCGAGCCGAGCACCGCCAGCCGGCGCCCGCCCGGCGCCGACTCCGCGGTCACTGGTACTCCGGGTGGTCCCGCATCCATGCCTGCCACTGCGCCACCGCGGCGTTGTGCTCGGCGTCGGTCGTCGAGTACACCGTCTCGCCGGTCTCGAGGTTCACCGTGACGAAGTAGAGCCAGGTGCCGTCCGCGGGCTGCAGCACGGCCTGGATGGCGACGTCGCCCGGGTTCGAGATCGGCGCGGGTGGCAGACCGTCGCGCTGGTAGGTGTTGTAGACGTTGTTCGCGTCGTTGCGCTCGGCGTCGGTCGTGGTCACCCGGTCGGTGGCTCCGGTGCCGTAGGCGACGGTCGCGTCCGACTGCAGGCGCCAGCCCTGGTCGAGGCGGTTCTGGAACACGCGCGCGACCTTCGGGAAGTCCTCGGCGACGCGGGCCTCGCGCTGGACGAGCGAGGCGAAGACGACGGTCCGGTAGCGGTTCTCGACCGGCACGCCCGCCGCGTCGAGCGACTGGTACATCCGGTTCACGAGCGTCTGCAGGATGTCGTGCGCCGAGGTGCCCGGGTCGATGTCGTAGGTCGCCGGGAAGAGGAAGCCCTCGAGGCTCGTCGCCTCGGCGGGGAGCCCGTAGGAGCCCCAGTCGGCGGCCGCGGCCTCGAGGTCGGCGAGGGCGACGCCCGAGCCGTCCGCGATCAGCGGCAGCGCGCCCTTGAGCGAGGTGCCCTCCGGGATGACGAAGGTATTCGCGAGCCGGGTCGAGTCGGAGTCGAGCAGCGCCGACAGCGCCGCCTTCGCGCTCATCTCCGCCTTCAGGGAGTAGGCGCCCGGCTGGAAGACGGGCTCGGGGTTCTCCGCCAACAGCAGCTCGTAGAAGGGCGTGTACGACTTGATGACGCCGTCCGCGACGAGGTTCTCGGCGATGGTGCTGCCGCCGTCGCCCTGGTGGATCGTGAAGACGACCTCGCTCGTGCCCGTGCCGGTGAAGTCGGTCGGCTCCGGCTCGGCGAACAGCGCGCGGACCGGCTCGACGAAGATCGTCACGGCGATCGCGACGAGGGCGACGAAGACGCCGAAGGCGAGCAGGCCGCCGATCAGTCCGCGACGGCTGCGTCGGGGCTTGTTCTCGCGCTTGGCGCGGCGGCGACGGGTCGAGGGGGCGGCCTCGGGGTGCGCGGCGGCGACGGCCTCGCCGCGGTCGCGCGGGGCGCCGACCTCGGGGCCGGCGAACAGGTGGTCGATCGAGTCGTGCTCGTGGTCGGCCTCAGAGGCGGGGGGCCGCTCCGGGCTGTGCGGGAGCTGACTCTGCTGATCTGCCTCGGCTGCGCGGGCGGCGCGGCGGCTCGGGGGGACGTCGGTCACGGGTGGGTCGTCCTTCGTTCGGTTCGAGCGCGGAGCCGGCAGGGGAACCGAGGGAGCGCTCGGAATCGATGGCGTGCTGCAGGATCACCACGGCGGCGACCTGGTCGATCACGGCGCGGGAGCCGCGGGTGCTGCGTCTCGAGCGGTGCAGCGCGCTCTGCGCGCTCACCGTCGAGAGCCGCTCGTCCACGAGCCGCACAGGGGCGGCCGGGACGGCGGAGGCGAGGCGCGCCGCGAAGGCGCGGGCGTCGTCCGTCGAGGCCGTCTCGGCCCCCGACAGCGACAGAGGCAGGCCGACGACGATCGCCGTCGCGCCGAACTCGGCGGCGAGGGCCGCGATCCGGGCGACGTCCGCGCCGTCGGGCGCCTCCGCGACCCGAGCGACCGTCTCCACCGGCACCGCGAGGAGGCCGTCGGCGTCGCAGCGCGCGACACCGATGCGGGAGCGGCCCACATCGATGCCGAGCCGGACGCCGAACCTCTCCATCTAGCGCGTCGCCTCCTCGACGACGGCCTCGAGCGCGGCGCCGATGGCGGTCACGTCCGAGCCGCCGCCCTGGGCGAGGTCGTCCTTGCCGCCACCGCCGCCGCCGAGCACGCCGGCGGCGCGGCGGGCGAGCACGCCCGCCTTCCGGCCGAGCTCGCGGGCGGCGGGAGTGGTGGCGACGATGACGGCGGGCTTGCCGGCGACGTCGGCCGCGAGGGCGACGACCGCCGCCTCCTGGCCGAGTCGCTCGCGCACAGAGATCACGAGCGAGCGCAGCTCGTCGCCGGAGCCGGCCGTGCCGACGTTCTCGGCGACGATCGTGACGCCGTTGATCGAGCGCTTCGTGGCGGCGATGGCGGGGACGCGCTCGGCGAGGGCGCGCGCCTCGAAGCCGGCGATCCGCTTCTCGGCGGCCTTCAAGCTCGCGACGAGCTCGGCGATGCGGTCCGGCAGTTGCTCGCGCGGGGTCTTCAGCGACGACGAGATCGTCGAGACCAGCGCGCGCTCGGCGACCAGGTCGCTCAGCGCCTCGCGGCCGACGAGCGACTCGACGCGGCGGTTGGTCGAGCCGACCGACGACTCGCTGATCAGGCTGATCAGCCCGACCTCGGCCGAGGTGCCGACGTGGGTGCCGGCGCACAGCTCGCGCGACCAGGGGCCGCCGATGTCGACGACGCGGACGACCTCGCCGTACTTCTCGCCGAAGAGCGCCATCGCGCCGAGCGCCTTGGCCTCGTCGAGCGGGAGCTCGCGGGTGACGACCTCGAGGTTGTCGCGGATCGCGCCGTTGGCGATGTCCTCGATCTCGCTGCGGGTCTCGAGCGAGAGCGCCTGGTTCCAGGAGAAGTCGAGGCGCAGGTAGCCGGCCTTGTTGAAGGAGCCGGACTGGTGCGCCTGCGGGCCGAGGACCTGGCGCAGCGCCGCGTGGATGAGGTGCGTGCCGGAGTGCGCCTGGCGCGCGCCGCGGCGCCAGTCGCGGTCGACGACGGAGGTGGCGGCGTCGCCGACCCCGACCTCGCCGCTGGCGACCTGGACCTTGTGGCTGATCAGGCCCTTGACCGGCTTCTGCACGTCGAGGACCTCGAGGTCGAAGCCGGTGCCGACGATGCGGCCGGCATCCGCCTCCTGGCCGCCCGACTCGGCGTACAGCGAGGTGGCCTCGAGGATGACCTCGGCGATGTCGCCGGCGACCGCCTTCTGCACCGCGTGACCGCCGACGATGAGGCCGAGGATCCGGGACTCGGTGTCGAGCACGTCGTAGCCGGTGAAGAGCGTCTCGCCCTTGGCGCGGAAGTCGGCGTAGACCGAGAGGTCGGCCAGGGCGTTCTTCTTCGACTTCGCGTCGGCCTTCGCCCGGGTGCGCTGGGCGGTCATCAGGGAGTCGAACGCGTCGCGGTCGACGCTGAGGCCCGACTCCTCGGCGATCTCGAGGGTGAGGTCGATCGGGAAGCCGAACGTGTCGTGCAGGAGGAAGGCGGTGTCGCCCGGCAGCACGGCCGCCTCCGCCTTCTTCGTCTTCAGCACCGCGAGGTCGAGGATCTCGGTCCCGGCCTCGAGGGTGCGCAGGAACGCCTCCTCCTCGCCGTAGGCGCTGGTGGAGAGACGCTCGAACTCGGTCGAGACCTCCGGGTAGGCCGAGGCCATCGCGTCGCGGGAGGCGGTGAACAGCTCGGGGAACGTCGCGGTGTCGACACCGAGCAGGCGCATCGCGCGCACCGTGCGGCGCATCAGGCGGCGCAGGATGTAGCCGCGGCCCTCGTTGGACGGCGTGACGCCGTCGGAGAGCAGCATCAGCGAGGAGCGCACGTGATCGGCGATGACGCGCATCCGCACGTCGTCCTCGTGCACGGCGCCGTAGCGGCGGCCGGAGAGCTCCGCGGCGCGGTCGAGGACCGGGCGCACCTGGTCGATCTCGTACATGTTCTCGACGCCCTGCTTGAGGAACGCGACGCGCTCGAGGCCCATGCCGGTGTCGATGTTCTTGCTCGGCAGCTCGCCGAGGATGTCGAAGTCGACCTTGCTGGTGCCCTGCCCGCGCAGGTACTGCATGAAGACCAGGTTCCAGATCTCGACGTAGCGGTCGTCGTCGGTGGCCGGGCCGCCGTCGATGCCGTAGGCGGGGCCGCGGTCGAAGAAGATCTCGGAGCAGGGACCGGCGGGGCCGGGCTGCCCGGTGGACCAGTAGTTGGTGTCCTTGTCCAGGCGCTGGATCCGCTCGTCGGGCAGGCCGGCGATCTTCTTCCACAGCGCGATGGCCTCGTCGTCGTCCTTGTAGACCGTGACCCAGAGGTCCTTCTCGTCGAAGCCGAGCTTGCCGTCGCTCTCGCTGCCGGTGAGGAGCTCCCAGGCGTAGCCGATCGCCCCCTCCTTGAAGTAGTCGCCGAAGGAGAAGTTGCCGTTCATCTGGAAGAACGTGCCGTGCCGGGGGGTCTTGCCGACCTCCTCGATGTCGTTCGTGCGGATGCACTTCTGCACGCTCGTCGCGCGCGAGTACGGCGCGGGGACGACCCCGGTGAGGTAGGGCACGAAGGGCACCATGCCGGCGACGGTGAAGAGGAGGCTCGGGTCCTCGCTCACGAGGGAGGCGGAGGGGACCACGGTGTGACCGCGGCTCCCGAAGAAGTCGAGCCAGCGGTTGCGGATGTCAGCGGTCTGCATGGGTTCCATCACGGTTCGGTCGAGCGGGTCGACGCGGGAGTCGGGCGTGCCCGTCGGGGCGGGCGGTCTGTCGGGGTGCGGGGCGGCATCAGCCCTCGCCGATGGCGGCCTTGAGCTCGGCCTCGCGCTGGTGGTAGCCCTCGGAGACCGCGTCGCCCAGCTCCTTCGCCGTGCGGTTGATGTCCTCGAACATCCGGGCGCCCGCGGCGGTGCGGGACACCTGGTGCGCCACGGCGAAGCCGAGACCGATCCCGATGACGATCAGCACGATGTTCTTCACGGCGATTCCTTCCACACAGCGTTGCCTCCACACGTCGGCCGGCCCGGGGGCGCGACCCCCTCGATTGTAGGGCGCCGGGGCGGGGCTACTTCGAGGACGACCTGCGGGTGCGCCGAGAGCGGCGCGCGACGCCGCGCCCGACCGCGGAGCCGGCCTTGTCGGCGGTGCGACCGGCGACGAGGACCGCGCGCACGCCGGCGGTGAAGCCGGCCAGCTTGATCAGCGGGCCGCCGACGGTCGCGGCGGTCAGGGCGACGAGGGCGTTCACGTTGCCGGTGACCTCGGCCACGTCCTTCGTGATCGTGTCGACGCGGGCGAGCTGGTGGTTCGCCTCGCGCAGGGTCGAGGCGGACTCGTCGAGGATCGGGGTCAGGCCGTCACTGGCCTGCTTGATCGCCTCGCTCGTACTGTCGAAGACCCGCCCGAGCTTCCAGAGCGGGACGGCGGCGACCGCCACGAGGATCGCGAACACTCCCGCCGCGATGAGCCCTGCGATGTCTCCACCGGACACGGTGACCTCCGTTCGGCGCCGCCCGGATGCGGCACCCCAGCCTACCGACGGCGCGCGAGGCGGTCCGCGCAGGCCGGGGCGGCGGACGACCCGCGGCGCGCGTCGCACCCTCGCCGAGACACCTCCGGCACGCGGAAACACCTCCGGCACGCCAGAAGACCCAGATTCAACGAGCCGAAGCACGAACCACGAGCCGAAGATCCCACCCGCACACCTTCGGCACGCAGAAACGCCTCCGGCACGCCAGAACACGCGAATCCACCGAGCCGAAGCACGAACCACGAGCCGAAGATCCCACCCGCAGATCTCCGGCACGCGAAAACACCTCCGGCACGCCGGAACGCGCGAATCCAGCGAGCCGAAGCACGAACCACGAGCCGGAGCTCACACCGCCAGCCCTCCGACACGCGAGGACTCGCCCGGCACGCCGGCGGACGGAGGCGCCCCGGGAACGAGGAAAGGCCCCGGCAGGAGCCGGGGCCTTTCGACGGGGGTGCGCTGGCTAGCGGGCCGCGTAGTACTCGACGACGAACTGCACTTCGCAGGTCACGGGGACCTCGGCGCGCTTCGGGCGGCGCAGCAGCGTCGCCTGGAGCTTGTCGATCTCGACCTCGAGGTAGCCCGGGGTCTTGGGGAGGACGTCGACGTGACCGCCGGCGGCCGCGACCTGGAAGGGCTCGGTGCCCTCGGAGCGGGTCTTGACGTGGATGACCTGGCCCGGCTTCACGCGGAACGAGGGGCGGTCGACCGTCTGGCCGTCCACCATGATGTGGCGGTGCGTGACGAACTGGCGGGCCTGCGCCGTGGTGCGGGCGAAGCCCGAGCGCAGGACGAGGGCGTCGAGGCGCATCTCGAGGAGCTCGACCAGGTTCTCACCGGTCAGGCCCTGGGTGCGGCGCGCCTCCTGGAAGGCGATGCGGAGCTGCTTCTCGCGGATGCCGTACTGGGCGCGCAGACGCTGCTTCTCTCGCAGGCGGACCGCGTAGTCGGAGTCGGCCTTGCGCTTCGAGCGGCCGTGCTCACCGGGAGCGTAGGGACGCTTCTCGAGGTAGCGGGCGGCCTTCGGGGTCAGGGGGATGCCGAGGGCGCGCGAGAGGCGCGTCTTCGAGCGGGTACGTGAGGTGGTCGACACTGTGGTCCTTCCAGGGTCTGAGAGGTTCGGTCGCAGTCCTCGTCCGCCGGCTCCGGGAGGAGGGCGGGCGCCGTGGTCGTGTCCTCCCGCGGGTGCGGGTGGCAGGGTGACCGCGGTGGCGGACTGCGCGATTCAGAGGGATGCGCTGCTCCACTCGGCTACAGAGCGGCGGGCAACCTCGCAAGACTACCAGGGTCTGCGGCCCTCGTCACGCATCGGCCCGCGCCGCGCACGGAGCGTCAGCCGCGACCGCGGATGATGCGCAGCAGCTTCGCCAGCCGGGCCGAGACGTCGCGCTCGTTGCCGTGCTCGGTCGGCGCGTAGTAGCGCGCGCCGCGCAGCTCGTCCGGCAGGTACTGCTGCTCGAGCACGCCGAGTTCGACGTCGTGCGGATAGCGGTAGCCCTTGCCGTGGCCGAGACGCTTGGCGCCCGGGTAGTGCGCGTCGCGCAGGTGCGGCGGCACCCGGCCCGCCTTGCCGGCGCGGACGTCGGCGATCGCCCTGTCGATCGCCGAGTACGAGGCGTTCGACTTCGGGGCGGTGGCGAGGTGGACGACGGCCTGGGCGAGCGGGATCCGCCCCTCCGGCATGCCGATGAACTGCACGGCGTCGGCCGCCGCGATCGCGACGACGAGCGCCTGCGGATCCGCCATGCCGATGTCCTCCGAGGCCGAGACGATGATCCGGCGCGCGATGAACCGCGGGTCCTCCCCCGCCTCGATCATGCGGGCCAGGTAGTGCAGCGCCGCGTCGACGTCCGACCCGCGGATCGACTTGATGAAGGCGCTGATGACGTCGTAGTGCTCGTCGCCGTTGCGGTCGTAGCGCAGCAGCGCCCGGTCGACGGCGCGGGCGACCACCTCGACGGTGATCAGCGGGAGCTCCGGCTCCACCGGCGCGGCGGACTCGGCCGGATCGTCCTCGTCGTCCTCGTCGTCGTCCTCGTCCGATCCCTCGCCGGCGGACGCCCGCGCGACGCGCTCGGCCTCGCGCGCCTCGGACCGGGCCGAGGTGGCGGCCGCCTCGAGCGCCGTCAGCGCCCGCCGGGCATCGCCCGAGGCGAGGCGGACGATGCTCGCCCGGGCCTCCGGATCGAGCCGCACCGAGTCGCGCAGGCCGCGCTCGTCGTGCAGCGCCCGGTCGACCAGCACGCCGAGGTCGTCGTCGTCGAGGGTGTTCAGCGTCAGCAGGAGGGAGCGCGAGAGCAGCGGGGCGATCACCGAGAAGGACGGGTTCTCGGTCGTCGCCGCGATGAGGATGACCCAGCCGTTCTCCACGCCGGGGAGCAGCGCGTCCTGCTGCGCCTTGGTGAAGCGATGGATCTCATCGAGGAAGAGGACGGTGGAGGTGCCGTAGAGGTCACGGGTGGACAGCGCCTCCTCCATCACCTGCCGCACGTCCTTGACGCCGGCCGTGACGGCCGAGAGCTCGACGAAGCGGCGGCCGCTCGAGTGCGCGACGGCCTGCGCGAGCGTCGTCTTGCCGGTGCCCGGCGGGCCCCAGAGGATGACCGAGACCGCGCCGCGCTCGCCCGTGGTGTCGGCCGCGAGGGCGACGAGCGGCGAGCCGGGAGTGAGCAGGTGCCGCTGGCCGGCGACCTCCTCGAGGCTGCGGGGGCGCATGCGGACGGCGAGCGGGGTCGCTCCGGAGCGGAGTCCGGCCTGCTGCATCGTCATCGCCCCAGCGTAACGACGGCCTCCGACAGTCGGCCGTCCGGCCGAGCGGCCGCCGCGGACCCGACGTGCGGCGGAGCGGTGCGCCCCGGCCGCCCGGCGATTCTCGTAGGCTCGACGCGCTCCGCGCTCGCGCGGGCCGCGCCGGACGCAGGCGCGAGGCGAGGACGGCGGAGGAACACGTGGCCCAGGGCAGGACGAACGATCGCGAGGCGCGCACCCGGCTGCGGGCCTACCAGGCGCGGCAGAGCCTGCACCGCACCCGGGCGAAGCGCCGGGTCCGCGACAACGTGATCGCCGCCGTCGCCGGCGTCGTCGTCATCGCCCTCGCCGTCGTCGCCCAGCTCCTCTACTTCTCCGGTGGCCCCGGCACTCCGGTCGCCGAGCCCACGTCCTCCGAGAGCGCGACGCCCTCGCCGACACCCGCCGCGACCGGCGAGAACACCGGCGACGTCCCCTCCGCCGACATCGCCGAGGGCCGCGACTGGACCGGCACGATGTCGATCAACGGCGACGAGCTGGGGATCACCCTGGCCGGCGCCGCCGCACCGCAGGCGGTCTCCTCCTTCCTCTCCCTCTCGCAGTCCGGCTTCTACGACGGCGTCTCCTGCCACCGCCTCACCACCGAGGGCCTCTACGTGCTCCAGTGCGGCGACCCGAACGGCGACGGCACCGGCGGTCCCGGCTACAGCTACGGGCCCGTGGAGAACGCGCCGGCCGACGGCGACTACCCCGCGGGCACCATCGCGATGGCACGCCAGGGCGGCAACGGCTACAGCCAGGGCAGCCAGTTCTTCGTCGTCTACCAGGACACCCAGCTGCCGGCGGACGCCGCGGGCGGCTACACCGTCGTCGGCCAGGTCACCTCGGGGCTCGATGCGCTGATCACCGATGTCGTCGCGAAGGGGACGGCCGACGGCTCCGGCGACGGCGCCCCCGCCGAGCCGGTCACCCTCGGCGGGATCTCGCTCCAGTAGCCGTCGGGACCGGCCGCCGTCCTCCGCGGTGGACGACCCGCGGAATCGAGCACGGCAACGGGTGCGGGGAGTGCAATAGGCTTGTCGTCACTGCCCGTTCGCGGCTGAGCGCGGTCGTCGGCCTCCGGCTGCCGCGCACCCAGGCCGATGTGCGGGACGACTGCGAAAGGCGGCATCCGATGCTGACTCCCGATGGCGACATCGACACCGTGTCCACCCACGACACGGCGTCCATTCACGACACGGCGTCCATTCACGACACGGCGTCCACCCCCGACACCGTGTCCCCCGACGACAGCCCGTCCTCCGAGACGACGGCCGTCCCCGAGAGCGAAGGCGCCCCCGAGGGCACCGGTGCCCCGGCCGAGACGGACGCTCCCGCGGCCGCAGGAGAGCTTCCCGACGCGGCGGCCGCCGACGACGCCGCGACTCCGGACGAGGCGAGCGCCTCCGTGGACGCGGTGACGCCCGACGACACGACGACGCCCGACGAGACGGCCGCCCCCGAGGCCCCGGCGACTCCCGAGCACGCACCCGCCCCCGTCGAGGCGGCGGCTCCTGCGGCACCGACTCCCGGTCCGTCCGCGAGCGGCCGGCAGCCGTGGGGTCGGGTCGCCGACGACGGCACGGTCTACGTCCGCATCGGCGACGGGGAGCGCGAGGTGGGCCAGTACCCCGACGCGTCTCCCGAGGAGGCGCTCGCCTACTACGAGCGCAAGTACACCGAGCTCGCCGGGCAGGTCTCCCTGCTCGAGCAGCGCGCCAAGCGCGGGGCCCCGGCGACGGACGTCTCGCGAGGCGTGCAGACCCTCACGGCCGCCATCTCCGAGGCGCACGCCGTCGGCGACCTCGCCGCGCTGCAGAGCCGGGTCAGCGCGCTGAGCGGCTCGGTCGAGGACCTCACCGAGCAGCAGGCCGCCGAGTCCAAGGCCGCCCTGGCGGACGCCGTGGCGTACCGCGAGGCGATCGTCGCCGAGGCCGAGGCGCTCGCCGCCGTCGACCCGGCGAAGACGCAGTGGAAGCAGGCCAGCGCCGCGATCGACGACCTCTTCGCCCGCTGGCAGAGCCACCAGCAGCAGGGACCGCGCCTGCCCAAGAACGACGCGAACGAGCTGTGGCGCCGCTTCCGCGGAGCCCGCACGACGATCGAGCAGAACCGCAAGGCGTTCTTCGCCGACCTCGACTCGGCGCACCGCGAGGCCAAGCAGGCCAAGCAGGCGCTGATCGACCAGGCCGAGGCGCTCGTCTCCCGCGGTGCCGAGGCGATCCCGGAGTACCGGGCTCTGCTCGAGCGCTGGCGGGTCGCCGGCCGGGCCGGCAAGCGGTTCGACGACGCGCTCTGGGCGCGCTTCAAGGCCGCCGGCGACGCGATCTACGGCGCGAAGGCCGAGGTCGTCGCCCAGGAGAGCGTCGAGTACACCGAGAACCTCGACCTCAAGCTGGCCCTCCTCGAGGAGGCGGAGCCGCTCCTGCAGGAGCCGGACCGCGAGAAGGCCAAGCGGGTGCTGCTCTCCGTCCAGGAGCGCTGGGACGCCATCGGCCGCGTCCCGCGCGAGCAGGTGCGCACCGTCGAGGACCGGCTCCGCAAGGTCGAGGCGCACGTGCGCAAGCTCGACGAGGAGCACTGGAACCGCAGCAACCCGGAGCGCAAGGCCCGCTCCGAGGGGCTCGCCTCGCAGCTGACCGCCGCGATCCAGAAGCTGCAGGACGAGCTCGACGAGGCCAAGGCCCGCGGCGACCGCGCCGCGATCGCCCAGGCCCAGGAGGCGCTCGACGCCCGCAAGGTGTGGCTGGACGCGCTCGGCTGATCCCACCCCACCCCCGCTGCAGCGGATCCCTCCACAGATCCGCTCCGCGCTCCCCGGAGGGGAGGTGCGTCGTCCACTCTGGGCGGATGACGCGCCTCCCCTCCGTTCTGCTCTCCGGCTCCAGCCCGGGGCGACTGCCGCTCGCGGAGTTGTGCGCCGCCCGCCTCGACGGCGAGGTGGTCGCCCTCGACGAGGGCTTCCTGCTGGCCGATCTGCCGCTCGGGCCGCCCGAGCGCGGCGCGGCGCTGCTCGCGGTGCTCCCTCGCGGCACCGTCGCCGACCGGCTTTCCGCGGCCTGGGTGCACGGGGCGCTCCCGGCCGCTCCCCCGGTACACAGCGCCTCGATCGATCGCCGCAATCGGCTGCACCCGCCGATGCTCGCGCGCGTGCGCTTCCACGAGGTCCGGCTCACGGACGAGGACGTCGCGGTGCTGGGCGGCTGCCCCGTCACGACTCCGGAGCGGACACTGATCGATCTGGCGCGCACCCGCCCGGCCTGTCCCGACTCACTGCTCCGCGCGCTCGCGGCGACCACCGGCACGACGCTCGACCTGGTCCTCGAGCGGCTGGACGGCGGCGCCCCGGTCTCGGGCCGCCGCATCGCCCAGGAGCGGCTGACGGCGGCGCTGAGATGAGGCCGAGCGCGCGTGCGGCTCGGCCGTCAGCCCGCGTTGACCCGGTAGACGTCGTAGACGGCGTCGATCCGGCGCACCGCGTTCAGCACGCGGTCCAGATGCGTGGTGTCGCCCATCTCGAAGACGAAGCGGCTGATCGCCAACCGGTCGCTCGAGGTGGAGACCGTCGCCGAGAGGATGTTGACGTGGTGCTCCGAGAGCACCCGCGTCACGTCGCTCAGCAGCCCCGAGCGGTCGAGCGCCTCGACCTGGATCTGCACCAGGAAGATGCTCTTGGACGACGGCGCCCACTCGACGTCGACGATCCGCTCGGGCTCCTTGAGCAGCTCCTGCACGTTGTGGCAGTTCGCCTGGTGCACGGAGACGCCGGCTCCGCGGGTGACGAAGCCGACGATCTGATCGCCCGGCACCGGCGTGCAGCACTTCGCGAGCTTGACCAGGATGTCGGGCGCGCCTTTGACCAGCACTCCGGACTCGCTGCTGCGGCTCCGCGGCCGCGGGGAGCGCGGCAGGGTGACCTCGTGCTCGTCCGACTCCGGGTCGCCCTGGATCGTCGCGACGACCTTCTCCAGCACCGACTGGGTCGAGACGTGGCCCTCGCCGACGGCCGCGTAGAGCGCCTCGACGTCGTTGTAGCGCAGCTGACTGGCCACCTCGGTGAAGGTGTCCTGGCTCATCAGCTTCTGCAGCGGCAGGTTCTGCTTGCGCATGGCCCGAGCGATGGAGTCCTTGCCCTGCTCGATGGCCTCGTCGCGGCGCTCCTTGGTGAACCACTGGCGGATCTTGTTGCGAGCCCGCGGGCTCTGCACGAAGTTCAGCCAGTCCTGGCTCGGACCGGAGTCGGGGTTCTTCGAGGTGAAGACCTCGACGACGTCGCCGGTGGTCAGCGAGGACTCGAGCGGCACGAGCCGGCCGTTGACCTTCGCACCCATCGTGCGGTGGCCGACCTCGGTGTGCACGGCGTAGGCGAAGTCGACCGGGGTCGCGCCCGTCGGCAGACCGATCACGCGGCCCTTGGGCGTGAAGACGTAGACCTCCTTCGCCCCGATCTCGAAGCGGAGCGAGTCGAGGAACTCGTTCGGGTCGGTCGTCTCGGACTGCCAGTCCGAGAGGTGCGCGAGCCACGCGAGATCGGTGTCGTTCGAGTCGGAGGCGACCTTGCCGGTCGCCATCTGCTCCTTGTACTTCCAGTGCGCCGCGATGCCGAACTCGGCGTGCTGGTGCATCTCGTTGGTGCGGATCTGGATCTCGACCGCGCGGCCCTTCGGCCCGATCACCGTGGTGTGCAACGACTGGTAGAGGTTGAACTTGGGGGTGGCGATGTAGTCCTTGAAGCGGCCGGGCATCGGGCTCCACCGCGCGTGGATCGAGCCGAGCACGGCGTAGCAGTCGCGCACCGAGTTCACCAGGACCCGGATGCCGACCAGGTCGTAGATCTCGTCGAAGTCGCGACCGCGGACGACCATCTTCTGGTAGATCGAGTAGTACTGCTTCGGCCGGCCGACGACGCGGCCGCGGATCTTGCCCGCCCGCAGGTCTTCGCCGATCAGGTCGATGATGCTCTGGACGAACTCCTCGCGCTGCGGAGTCCGCACCTTCACGAGGCTCTCGATCTCGTTGTAGATCTTCGGGTAGAGCACCGCGAAGGACAGGTCCTCGAGCTCCCACTTGATCGCCTGGATGCCGAGGCGATTGGCGAGCGGCGCGTAGATCTCGAGCGTCTCGGTCGCCTTGCGGGCCGCGGACTCGGCGGGGACGAAGCCCCAGGTGCGCGCGTTGTGCAGGCGGTCGGCGAGCTTGATGATGAGCACGCGGATGTCCTTCGACATCGCCACGATCATCTTGCGGACCGTCTCGGCCTGCGCGCTGTCGCCGTATTTGACCTTGTCGAGCTTGGTGACTCCGTCGACCAGCATCGCGACCTCGTCGCCGAAGTCGGCGCGCAGCTCGTCGAGCTTGTAGTCGGTGTCCTCCACCGTGTCGTGCAGGAGCGCGGCGGCGATGGTCTTCGAGCCGATGCCGAGATCGGCGAGGATCTGCGCGACAGCCAGCGGATGCGTGATGTACGGCTCGCCGCTGCGGCGCTTCTGGTTCGCGTGGGCCCGCTCGGCGACCGAGTAGGCCCGCTCGATCAGGGCGATGTCGCTCTTGGGGTGGTGGGTGCGCACCGTCCGCACGAGCGTGTCGACCGCTCCGGAGGGCTGCGCGCGCGAGAAGATCCGCGGGACGAGCCGGCGCAGGGCGGCGGTCGAGGACGTGGTCGTGGTATCGCTCACGCGGACATCTCCATCGCCTTATTATCGCCGGTCGCGGGAGTGCCGGTGACCGGTCCGCCGGAAGCGGACAGCGCCGTGCTCAGTCGATCCGGCCGGGGCGTCCCTCGTCATCGACGACGTCGCCGCCGGTGGCCGCCCACGCGGTCATCCCCGCCTCGATGTTCGCCGTCTCGTAGCCGGCTCCGTCGAGGGCCTGGACGACCATCGCTGAGCGGACGCCGGAGTGGCAGACCACCAGGATCGCCGCGTCGCGCGGCAGCTCGTCCTGCCGCGCGCCGATGCTGCCCATCGGGATGTGGTGCGCCGCGGCCGCGTGGCCGAGCGCCCACTCGTGCGGCTCGCGCACGTCGAGCAGCCAGACCTCGTCGCGTGCGACGAGACCGACCGCGTCGGCGGCGGTGACCTGCGCGTACTCGGCGGCCATCAGGCCTGCACGACCGGGGTGGTCGCCCGCTCGCGCGCGGACACGACGCGCTTGTCGTGCTTGGCGATCTCGGTCTCCTTGCCGCGCAGCTGCGCGTAGAGCGGAGCCGCGACGAAGATCGTCGAGTAGGTGCCGACGATGATGCCGATCAGCAGGGCGAGCGAGATGTCGCGGAGAGTGCCCGCGCCGAGGACGAAGGCGCCGATCACGAGGATCGCCGCCACCGGCAGGGCGGCGACGATCGAGGTGTTGATCGAGCGCACCAGCGTCTGGTTCTCGGCGAGGTTCACCGTCTCGGCGAAGGTCTTCGTGGTGCTGCCGAGCGCCTCCGCCGTGTTCTCCCGGATCTTGTCGAACACCACGACCGTGTCGTAGAGCGAGTAGCCGAGGATCGTGAGCAGGCCGATCACCGCCGCGGGCGAGACCTCCGTGCCGGTGATGCCGTAGACGCCGGCCACGATCACGAGGTCGTGCAGGAGCGCGACGATCGCGGACAGCGACATCTTCCAGGTGCGGAAGTAGGCCCACATCGCGAGGGCGGCGAGGATCACGAAGATGATCAGGCCGCGGACGGCCTGCTGCGTGACGTCCGAGCCCCACGCGGCGCCGATGAAGGACGACGCGACCTGATCGGTCGGCACGCCGTAGGCCTCGGAGAGCGCGTTGCGGACCTGGGTCGACTCGTCGGTGGAGAGCTGGCTGGTCTGCACGCGGATCGAGTCGTCGCCGACGACCGAGACGCGCGGGACCGCGTCCGGCGAGACAGCGGTGACGGCGTCGGTCGCGGCGGACTGGTCGAGGCTCTCCGGCGCGGTGACCGTGAACTCGGAGCCGCCGGTGAACTCGATGCTGAAGTTGAACCCGCCGCGCGCGGCCGTGCCCAGCACCGTGATCAGGATGATCACGATCGAGATGAGGTACCAGGTGCGCCGGCGGCCGACGAAGTCGACCGAGCGCTTGCCGGTGTAGAGGTCGTTTCCGAACTGCGAGAAGCTGGCCATCACGCGTCCTTCCCGTTCGAGTCGTTCGAGGAGCTGCGCGCGGCGGACGCCTCGGCGGCCTTCCGCTCGGCGATGGTCTGGCGGCGGGCGGCCTCGCGGGCGGCGGAGGAGCCCTTGCCCGCGGCGCCCTTGCCGGCGAGGACCGCGTCCTGCGGGCGGAACGCCGCGCGGCCGCGGTAGACCGCGCCGAGTGCGCGCGGATCCAGTCCGGAGGCCTTGTGCCCCTCGGAGAAGAACTTCGTCGTCGCGAGCAGCTGCAGCATCGGGTGGGTGAAGAGGATCACGACCACGAGGTCGATCAGCGTCGTGATGCCGAGCGTCAGCGCGAAGCCGCGGACGCTGCCGACCGCGAGGGCGAAGAGCACGACGGCGGCGAGCAGGTTCACCATGTCGGACGCGAAGATCGTGCGCAGCGCGCGGCGCCAGCCTGCCTCGACCGAGGACTCGAGTCCGCGCCCGTCGCGCAGCTCGTCACGGATCCGCTCGAAGTAGACGATGAACGAGTCGGCCGTGATGCCGATGGCCACGATCAGGCCCGCGACTCCCGCGAGCGAGAGGCGGAGTCCCTCCCGCCAGGAGAGCAGGGTGACCACGAGGTAGGTGACGATCGCCGCCACCAGCAGCGACGCGATCGTCACGGCGCCGAGCACGCGATACTGCGCGATCGAGTAGACGACGACGAGGATCAGACCGATCAGACCGGCGAGCAGACCGCTGGCGAGCTGGGTCGAGCCGAGCGTCGCCGAGATGCTGTCCGAGCTCTGCACCTGGAAGCCGATCGGCAGCGCGCCGTACTTCAGCTGATCGGCGAGGACCTTCGACGACTCCTGGGTGAAGGAGCCGGAGATCTGGGCGTTGCCGTCGGTGATCGCCGCGTTGGTGGAGGGCGCCGAGATCACTCGGCCGTCGAGGACGATCGCGAACTGGTTCTGCGCGCCCTGCAGGCCGATGAGGCGCGAGGTGACGTCACCGAAGGCCTGGGTGCCCTGGTCGTCGAAGGACAGGTTGACGGCCCAGGTGCCGGTGCTGGCCCCGGAGGACGTGGTCATCAGGCCGTTCGAGGCGTCGGCGATGTCCTCGCCGGTGATCTCGACCGGGCCGAGGACGTACTTGACCGTGCCGCTGTCGTCGCAGGTGATCAGGGGCTGATCGGCCGGCGCGAGGTTCGGGTCCTGGTCGTTGAGGAACGCGCAGTCGAAGGACGTGTACTGCGCCTCGAGCGCCGGCGTGATGTACGCCAGGTCGCTCGCGCTGGTCGGCGAGGCCGTCGGCTCGGTGGCGAGCGAGGGGTCGACCGGGGTCGGCGTGGGCGAGGAGGTGGAGTCGCCGCCGACCGAGCTGTCCGTCGCCTGGCTGGCGACGAGGACGGGGCGGAAGTCGAGCTTCGCCGACGCCTCGATGCGCTGCAGCGTCTCGTCGTCCGGCGTGCCCGGGATCGAGACGACGATGTTGCTCGAGCCCTGGGTGGTGATCTCCGACTCGGAGACGCCGGAGGCGTCGATCCGCTGGCGGATGATCGAGACGGCCTGGGTCAGCTGCTCGGAGGAGACGGTCTCGCCGTCGGTGAGCTGGGGCTGGAGCACGATCTGCGTGCCGCCCTCGAGGTCGAGCGCGAGCTTGGGGACCCAGGAGCCGCCCCCGAAGATGACGGCGGCGGCGTTCAGTCCCACCAGCGCGAGGATCAGGACGCCGAGCCAGCTCAGCGAGCGCCGGGCCTTCCGGACGGGGGTTGATGCGGCCACCCAGGGCTCACCTTCTTCTTCGGTCGGCGCCGGCTCTCCGGCCGACGCTGGCTCTGCGGTCGACGTCGATCCTCGCACCGGCACCGACCCTGGGGCCCGCGCCGGTCGTGCGATCGACGGTCTTCGGACCGGGGCGCACCCCGGACGTGGAAGGGCGGGCGGGGTGCTGATGCACCCTGCCCGCCCTGGAGACTACTGCGCGTCGGGCCTGCGGTCGCGCTCGACCGGATCGACCAGCGGGTCGGACTTGTGGGCGACGTCGCGCTCGCCGAACGCGGGCGACTCGGTGGCCGGGACGACCTCGGCCTCGTCCTCGTCGGCGACGACCGCGTTCTCGGTCGGGTCGATGAGGCGGGCGATGGCCTGGCGGTGGATCGTCAGCAGCGTGCCGGGCGTCGACTCGATAATGATCTTGTTCTCGTCGTCGTCGATCGAGACGACGGTGCCGAACAGGCCGGAGCCGGTCATCAGCTCGACGCCGGGGACGAGACCGGACTTCATCTTCTCCGCCTCGCGCTGCCGCTTCTTGTTGTTGCGGAACATGAAGATGATCATCACGGCGAGAAGCAGGACGAGCAGGATGATCGTCGGATCCATGGGTGAGCCTTCCGGAGTTGAGGGTGATCCGCCTTCAGATCGCGCTCTGGTGAGCACAGGGTCTGGAGAGCACCGGGCTGGCGCCGGCGGATCGAGCGGCCCGTCGGGCCTTGAAGATTATAGGTCATCTCCGAACAGGGGCCGCTGGGAGGCCGAGGCGGCTCCCCCGCGCGGTTCCACGCCGAAGTGGCGCCACGCCGCCGGGGTCGCGACGCGGCCGCGCGGAGTCCGAGTGAGCAGTCCGATCCGAACGAGGAACGGCTCGACGACCGCCTCGACCGTCTCCGCCTCCTCGCCGACCGAGACCGCGAGCGTGTTGAGGCCGACCGGTCCGCCGTCGAAGCGGGTGAGCACGATGTCCATCACGGCGCGGTCGAGGCGGTCGAGGCCGAGCTCGTCCACGTCGTAGAGGTCGAGTGCCGCACGGACCGCGGTCACGTCGGCGCGCCCGCCGTGCACGAGCGCGAAGTCGCGGACGCGGCGCAGCAGGCGGTTGGCGATGCGCGGGGTGCCCCGGCAGCGGCCGGCGATCTCGGCGACCGCCTCGCCGTCGATGTCGAGGTCGAGCAGGCGCGCGGCGCGGGTCAGCACCTGGCGCAGCTCGGTCTCGTCGTAGAACTCGAGATGGGCGGTGAAGCCGAAGCGGTCGCGCAGCGGATTGGGCAGCAGACCCGAGCGCGTCGTCGCGCCGACGAGGGTGAACGGCGCGAGATCCAGGGGGACGGACGTCGCGCCGGCGCCCTTGCCGACCATGATGTCGATCCGGAAGTCCTCCATCGCGAGGTAGAGCATCTCCTCCGCGGAGCGCGCCATGCGGTGGATCTCGTCGATGAAGAGGATCTCGCCGGGCAGGAGCGAGGAGAGCACGGCCGCGAGATCGCCCGCGTGCTGGATGGCGGGGCCGCTCGACATCCGCAGCGGCGACGAGCTCTCCTCCGCCACGATCATCGCGAGGGTGGTCTTGCCGAGGCCGGGCGGGCCGGCCAGGAGGATGTGGTCGGGCGTGCGCCCCTGCATCGCCGCCGCCTTGAGCAGCAGCTCGAGCTGGCCGCGCACCTTGCGCTGGCCGACGAACTCGCCGAGGGTCTTCGGGCGCAGCGCCCCCTCGAAGGCGATCTCGGCCTCCGAGGCGACCTCGGGGCCCATCACGTCGTCACCGCTCACGAGCGCGCCGCCGGGCCGAGCCGGGCGAGGGCGAGGCGGAGCAGCGACTGCACGCTCGCGGCGTCGGACGCCTGCGCGTCGAGCAGGATCTCGTCGACGACCTCGGCGGCGACGCGCTCGGGCCAGCCGAGGCCCACCAGCGCCGAGAGCACGCTCTGGGCGGCCGTCGCGGCGGGACCGGAGCCGCGCGCGGCCCGCGGGCGGACGGCGAGCTTGCCGGCGAGCGACAGGATGATGAGCTTCGCGGTCTTGGGGCCGATGCCGGAGACCTTGCGGAAGACGGCGTCGTCCTCGTCGGCCACCGCCTGCGCGATCCGCTCGGGCTCGACGGCACCGAGCACGCCCAGCGCCGACTTCGGGCCGACGCCGGTGACGCCGATCAGCAGCTCGAAGATCTCGAGCTGCTCCTCGTCCGGGAAGCCGTAGAGCGTCAGCGAGTCCTCGCGCACGATCAGCGTCGTGATGAGCACGGTCTCGTCGCCGACGCGCAGCTCGAGAGCGTGCTGCGGCGTGACGTTGACCGCGTAGCCGACGCCGTGGACGTCGACGACGGCGAGACTCCCGCGGGCGGAGAGGACGGTGCCGCGGAGGGAGGAGATCACCGCGTCAGTCTAGAGGCTCGAACAGGCGTTCGAGCGGAGGCCTCCGCGGCGCGCCAGGCGCGCTGGGCCGCGGTCTCCCCCTCGACCGCGGCCGGACCCGCGGCGATCGGCCCGCGCCACGCGTGGCAGACGGCGAGAGCCAGCGCGTCGGCCGCATCCGCGGGCTTCGGCGGGGCGTCGAGGCGGAGGATGCGCTGGATCATCGTGGTGACCTGGCGCTTGTCCGCCGCCCCGTAGCCGGTGACCGCCGCCTTGACCTCGCTCGGCGTGTGCATGCCGACGACGAGGTCGCGGCGCGCAGCGGCGACGAGCGCGACGCCGCTGATCTGGGCGATGCCCATCACGGTGCTGACGTTGTTCTGCGCGAAGACGCGCTCGATCGCGACGGCCTCGGGGCGGTGCTCGTCGAGCAGTGCCTCGATCCCGTCGCCGAGTGCGAGCAGCCGGCGCTCGAGCGGGGCGTCGGGAGCCGTGCGCAGCACGCTGACGTGCACGAGCGTCGCCCGCCGGTCGCGGCCGACGTCGACGATGCCGACGCCGCACCGGGTGAGCCCCGGGTCGATCCCGAGGACGCGCATCAGCGCGCCCGCCCGGGACGAGCCGGGGTCACCGGGTCACTCCTCGTCGTTCTCGAGCTCGGCCCGGACCTCGGGCGTGATGTCGAGGTTGGTGTAGACGTTCTGCACGTCGTCCGAGTCCTCGAGAGCGTCGATCAGGCGGAAGACCTTGCGCGCCGTCTCGGCGTCGGCCTCGACCTGGAGCGAGGCGACGAACTCGACGTCGGCGGCGTCGTAGTCGATGCCGGCCTCCTGCAGCGCCGTGCGCGCCGGGACCAGCTCGGCGGCCTCCGTGCGGACCTCGAAGGACTCGCCGTGGTCGATGACGTCGTCGACGCCGAAGTCGAGGACCGCGCCGAGCACGTCGTCCTCGGTGACGCCGTCGCCGTGCGGGACGGTGATGACGCCCTTGCGGGCGAAGTTGTAGGCGACGCTGCCCGGGTCGGCCATGGTGCCGCCGTTGCGGGTCATCGCGGTCCGGACGTCGGCCGCGGCGCGGTTCTTGTTGTCGGTGAGGCACTCGACGAGCAGCGCGATGCCGTTCGGGCCGTAGGCCTCGTACATGATCGTCGTGTAGTCGATGACCTCGCCGGTGAGGCCGGCGCCGCGCTTGATCGCGCGGTCGATGTTGTCGTTCGGCACCGAGGTCTTCTTGGCCTTCTGCACGGCGTCGACGAGCGTCGGATTGCCGGACATGTCGGCCCCGCCGATCTTGGCGGCCACCTCGATGTTCTTGATCAGCTTGGCGAAGGACTTCGCGCGGCGCGAGTCCTTGATCGCCTTCTGGTGCTTGGTCGTGGCCCACTTGGAATGCCCGGACACGGTGCTCCCTCGGAAATCTCGTTCGTGCGACTCCCTCGGGCGCCGCTGATGGCTGGTCCAGTGTAATCCAGGGCCGCCGAGCCGCCGGGGACCCGGCGGGCACGGTCCGTCGCCACGACGGATCCCGCCATCCCGGTTCTTCCGCGCCAGGAACTGGCCGTCCTCGCCGCGGCGCCGGAATGCTGACCGCGGCGCAGAACCTCTCCGTCCACCAGGCCGTCGACGACGAGGAGCACGATGACCCTCCCCCAGCACGATCACGACAGCGACGACGACTCGTTCGTCGCCCGGACCGCCGGAATCGCCCGCCGCTCCGCGTTGGCCGCCGCGTGGACCGCGCCGGTGGTCGCCGCCGCCGTCGCCGCACCGGGCGCCTCCGCCTCCCCCGTGCCAGTGGGCACCGGAACATTCGTCGGCGTGGCGGTACACAGGGAAGACGTTCGCGGCTTCAACACGAAGGTCTATGTGAACGGGGAGAGGACCCCCGCAGGGACCGTCGTGCTCGAAGTGGAAGCCGAGATCGTGATCACGACGGAACACGACGTCGACTCCTGGGGGAGCGGGATCGTCGCCGTCGGACCCAGAACCGGGCGCCTCGTCCTTCCCGTCGGCAGCTACCCGGCGAACTTCAGCTACCCGCTCGACGGGAGGGCGGTCTGGGTCTCTCTCCCTGACAGACCGAGAGTGACCCTGCTCAGCGCGAGTCCCAGGGGAGCCTTCTCCGCGACCGCCACCGTGCTCGCGCCGGTCTACCCGGGCCCTGACCCTGCAGCGACGCGAGGCTATGGCGTGCCGTCGTCCACGATCGTCGTCACGGTATGAGACGTGACCGCGCCGCTCACCGCGGCGAACAGGAGAGTTCGAATCCGAGGACGATGCCGCCGCGAGGTGGACGGAGCACCGTCACCTTCTGCGGCATCCACCACCGCGACGACGATCGAGGACGACCATGACCCGTAACGACGACGAGGGACGAGGGCTGGCGCGCGACGAGGACCGCCGGGGCCCGGCGCGACGGACGGCTGTGGCGGCGGCGTGGAGCGTGCCCGTGATCGCCGCCGCGTTGACGGCGCCCGCCGCCGCCGCGTCCGCTCCCGGTGTCCCGTTCAGCAGGGGCACTCCCCTGCACCTCGACGACGGGCCCTTCGTCGGCTTCGTGCTGCGCGCCGACCCTGCGGCGGCCGGCCGGTTCGGCCTCGAGCTGCGCGTGTCCGCGAGCGTCGAGCTCGGAGCGCCGGTCGTGCTCGCCGCGGAGGCGCGGGTGGACCTCACCACGGACCACGACGTGTCCGCCTGGGCCGACGGCATCGTTGCAGACAGCCCGCGTACCGCCCACGTCCTCCTCCCCGCCGGGGCCTACCCGACCGACGGCAGGATCAGCGTCGATGGCAAGGGCCAGGAGTACCTCTCGGTCGTCATCACCGGGAAGCGACTCGTCTCGCAGCTCAGCGCACTGCCGAGGGGCCGGGCCACCGTCACGGCGAGTGTGACCAGCGGCCCCGTCTACACCGGCACGAACTCGCTGGTGAAGATCGCCACCGGGAGCATCTCGACGACGATCGTCCTCGAGCTCTGACCCTCGCGGCGGTGCGGGGTTGCTCGGCGGAGGCCGGACGCGATCAGCGATGTCCGCGGGTGTCTCTTCCGAAGAGGTCCGCGCCTGCGCCGGAAGATCGGGCGACGGTGGGTCTCGATACGCCCCTGCGGGGCTACTCGACCAGCAGGTGGGCGCGGGCGGCGCGGCCGGGGTCGGTCGTACCTCGTCGGGCGATCCGTCACGGACGGCTGCCCGGATCGAGCGGAGGCGACCGTTCGCGACGGATCGATCGCCGGGACTCGCGCAGGTGGACCTCGCCACGGACGACGGCGTGTTCGCCTGGGGGGGGCACCCTCCCGGTCGAGGTACGACGCGCTTCATCCCGCCACCAGGTGCATTCTGCGCCACGAGAGAGCCGGATCCGGCCGCTACCCGGAACACTCAGCCAGCGAAGACGCCTTCCGCGGAGTCCCCCTCCGCGACGAACGAACCTGGAGACACGATGACAGCCCAGCACGACACTCGCGAGCTCGGTTCCGAGGCGGAGGCCCCCGGCCTCGCACGGCGATCACTGATGGAGGTCGCCTGGACGGCTCCGGTGGTCGCCGCCGCCGTGACCGCGCCGGGTGCCGCCGCGTCGATCCCGAGTCCTCCCTCGGACGCGAGAACGGTCATCGGGGTGCAGGTCGGCTCCTACAACCCTCTGGAGTTCAATCTCTTGACGTACGTGACCCGGTTCGAGACCGCGGGGCCGGGCAGCCTTCCCCCGAATTCGGACGTCTTCCTCGCCGAGGAGGGGCAGGTGGACATCGTCTCGGAGGGCGACATCGTCGCCTGGCCGGACTCCGCGATCCTCACCACCTCGCGTACCGCTCGGATCATCATCCCCGCCGGCGTGCACCCGTGGAACAACTCGTACGTGCGCGAAGGCCACCAGGTGAACATCGCCCTCGGGGTCTCTCCCATCACCATGCGGCTCGCCGAGCGCCCGACCGAGCCGGTCAGGATGAGGGTCGAGGTGACCCGTGGCCCGGTCGACACTGTGTCGGGGAGGATCGTCGGCTCGTACGCGCTGTTGTCGGACATAGCGGCCGTCCACGTGTGATCGCTGCTGTGTCGACGGTCGTGGTCCTGGTCCGACGGACGCCGGCCGCGTACTCAGCGCAGCAGGCGCGAGAGGACGCGGTCGGCGAGCGGCTTGCCGCCGGTCTGGCAGGTGGGGCAGTACTGCAGCGTCGAGTCGGAGTAGATCACCTGGCGGACGGTGTCGCCGCAGACCGGGCAGGCCTCGCCGGTGCGGCCGTGCACGCGCATCCCGAGCTTCTTCTCGCGCTTGAGATCGGCGGCGTGCAGGCCCTCGGCGCGGCCGAGAGCCTCCTCGAGCGTGTACCGCAGCGCACTGTAGAGGCGATCCAGCTCGTCGGGCGTGAGCGAGGCCGGCTTGAACGGCGACATCCTCGCGACGTGCAGGATCTCGTCGGAGTAGGCGTTGCCGATGCCCGCGATCCGCGACTGGTCGCGCAGGACGCCCTTGATCTGAGCGCGCCCCGCCGTCGCGAGGATCGCGCCGAGGATCTCGCGGGTGAACTCCGGATCGAGCGGGTCGGGACCGAGCCGGGCGACCCCGGGCACGTCGCGCGGGTCGGCGACGATCGAGATCGCGAGGCTCTTCTTCGTGCCGGCCTCGGTGATGTCGAAACCGGAGCCGTCGTCGAGGATCAGGCGCGCGGCGAGCGGGCCGCGGCCCGGCTTCACCGGGGCGGTCGGCCGCTCGGGGCGCCAGCGCACCCAGCCCGCTCGGGCCAGGTGCAGCAGCACGTGCGCGTCGCCGATCGCCAGGTCGAGGAACTTGCCGTGCCGGCTCACCCCGTGGACGGTCTCCCCCGCGAGCGACGACGGCGGGATCGCGACGGTCTTGAGCGCGGAGATCGCGAAGACGTCCAGGCGCTCGAGCACCCGACCGCCGAGGCGCTCGTCCAGGTCGCGCGCGAGCGCGTGCACTTCCGGGAGCTCGGGCATGCCCCTACTGTGCCGCGCCGAAGCGGATCGCGGCGACCCTTCGAAGGAAGAGCTCGTGGAAGCGGTAGTCGCCGGTGATCTCGGGGTGGAACGCCGTCCCGAGCAGGTTGTCCTGCTCGACCGCCACGATCCGCCCGTCCGGCAGGGTGGCCAGGGCGGTCGCCCGCTCCCCCAGCGCCTCGACGACGGGGGCGCGGATGAAGACCGCGTGCATCGGCGGGTCGCCGATCCCGGCGATGTCGAGGTCGGTCTCGAAGGAGTCGAGCTGGTTGCCGAAGGCGTTCCGGCGGACGGTCACGTCCAGGCCGCCGAAGCTGGACTGACCGTCGATGCGGTCGAGCACCCGGTCGGCCAGCATGATCAGGCCCGCGCAGGTGCCGTAGACGGGCAGGCCGGCGGCGATCGCCTCCTGCACCGGCTCGGCGAGACCGAACAGGCGCGAGAGCTTGTCCATCACGGTCGACTCGCCGCCGGGGATCACGAGGCCCGCGACGGAGGCGAGCTCGCTCGGGCGACGCACCAGCACGACCTCGGCGCCGAGCTCGCGCAGCACGTGCGCGTGCTCGCGGAAGTCGCCCTGCAGCGCGAGGACGCCGACGCGGAGCCCCTCGAGGGACTCGCGCGCCCTGCCCTCGCCCGCGACGGGGGCCGTTTCGCTACCAGCCACGCTCGGAGAGGCGGTGCGGCGCGGGCACGTCGGCCACGTTGATGCCGACCATCGCCTCGCCGAGGCCGCGGGACGCCTCCGCGACGACCTTCGCGTCGTCGAAGAACGTCGTCGCCTTGACGATCGCGGCGGCGCGCTTCGCGGGCTCACCCGACTTGAAGACGCCGGAGCCCACGAACACGCCGTCGGCGCCGAGCTGCATCATCAGCGCGGCGTCGGCCGGCGTCGCGACGCCGCCGGCGGTGAAGAGCACGACGGGCAGCTTGCCGGTCTGCGCGATCTCGGCGACCAGCTCGTAGGGCGCCTGCAGCTCCTTGGCGGCGACGTAGAGCTCGTCCTTCGTCAGCGACTTCAGGCGGTTGACCTCGGCCGAGATGGTGCGGATGTGCTTGGTGGCCTCGGAGACGTCGCCGGTGCCGGCCTCGCCCTTCGAGCGGATCATCGCGGCGCCCTCGGTGATGCGGCGCAGCGCCTCGCCGAGGTTGGTGGCGCCGCAGACGAACGGCACGGTGAAGTTCCACTTGTCGATGTGGTTCACGTAGTCGGCGGGCGAGAGCACCTCGGACTCGTCGATGTAGTCGACGCCGAGCTCCTGCAGGATCTGCGCCTCGACGAAGTGGCCGATGCGGGCCTTCGCCATGACGGGGATGGAGACGGCGGCGACGATCCCGTCGATGAGGTCGGGGTCGCTCATCCGCGCGACGCCGCCCTGCGAGCGGATGTCGGCCGGGACGCGCTCGAGCGCCATCACGGCGACGGCTCCGGCGTCCTCGGCGATGCGCGCCTGCTCGGCGTTGACGACGTCCATGATCACGCCGCCCTTGAGCATCTCGGCGAGCCCGCGCTTGACGCGGCTCGAGCCGAACTGCTCGGAGGCGGAGGAGGAGGTGGGGGTGGTGTCGGTCATGTTCGCGAGTCCTGTTCTGTGCGGCGTCTTCCGCCGACGGCAGCGTCCAGTCTACGAGACGGGGCGGGTGGGGATCGGCGCTGGACAACGGCGGGGGCGCGGGTCTCGATACGCCGCTGCGCGGCTACTCGACCAGCAAATACGCCGCTGCGGGGGTGCTCGACCAGCAAAGGGTGCCGCTGCGGGGGTGCTCGAGCGGCAAAGGGTGCCGCTGCGGAGGTGCCCGAGCGGCAGGGGCAGCCGCTGCGCGGCTACTCGACCAGCACGAGGCGCTGCGGGCGGGCTAGGGGTGGGGCCAGGCGGCCGCGAGGCTGGCGCGGACGTCGCCGAGGAGCTGGGGCAGGGCCTTCGTGCGGGCGATGATGGGGAAGAAGTTGGCGTCGGTGGCCCAGCGGGGCACGACGTGCTGATGCAGGTGCGCGGCGATGCCGGCGCCCGCGACGGCCCCCTGGTTCATCCCGAGGTTGAAGCCGTCGTTGTTCGAGACGCCGCGGATGACGCGCATCGCGGTCTGGGTGAGCGCGCCGATCTCGGCCACTTCCTCGGGAGTGGCCTCGTCGTAGAGCGGGATGTGCCGGTACGGGCAGACCAGCAGGTGGCCCGAGTTGTACGGGAAGAGGTTCAGCAGCACGTACGCGTGCTCGCCGCGGGCGACGATCAGCCCCTCCTCGTCGCTCAGCGTGGGCGCCACGCAGAAGGGGCAGTCGTCGGCGCCGGGCTGGCCCTTCTGGATGTAGACCATCCGGTGCGGGGTCCACAGGCGCTGGAACTCGTCCGGCACGCCGGCGAGGTGCGCGGAGGACTCCGCGCCCTCCGGCACCGACGCGTCCGTCACGTTCAGACCTGCGCCTTCGTCGCGATGGCCTCGCGGATCCGCGCGACGGCGTCGGCGACCGGGATGCCGTTCTCCTGGGTGCCGTCGCGGAAGCGGAAGCTGACTGCTCCGGCGTCGCGGTCCTTCTCGCCGACGATCAGCTGGAACGGGACCTTCTGCAGCGTCGCGTTGCGGATCTTCTTCTGCATCCGGTCGCTGGAGTAGTCGATCTCGGCGCGGACGCCGGCCTTCTTCAGCTGTCCGACGACGTCCTCGAGGTAGGGCAGGTACTCGTCGGCGATCGGGATGCCGACGACCTGGACCGGCGCGAGCCAGACCGGGAAGGCTCCGGCGTAGTGCTCGGTGAGGATCGCGAAGAAGCGCTCGATCGAGCCGAAGAGGGCGCGGTGGATCATCACCGGGCGCTGCTTCGTGCCGTCGGTCGCGGTGTACTCGAGCTCGAAGCGCTCGGGCTGGTTGAAGTCGAGCTGGATCGTCGACATCTGCCAGGTGCGGCCTATGGCGTCGCGGGCCTGGACCGAGATCTTCGGGCCGTAGAACGCGGCTCCACCCGGGTCGGGGACCAGCTCGAGGCCGGACGCGACGGCGACGGCGCGCAGCGACTCGATCGCGGACTCCCACTGCTCGGGGGCGCCGACGAACTTCGGGTTGCCCTCCTCGTTGGTGGAGAGCTCGAGGTAGAAGTCGTCGAGGCCGTAGTCGCGCAGCACCTGGAGCACGAACTCGAGGTTGCGGGTCAGCTCGGCCGGCACGTCCTCCTGCGTGACGTAGATGTGCGCGTCGTCCTGGGTCAGGCCGCGGACGCGGGTGAGGCCCTGCAGGGTGCCGCTCTTCTCGTAGCGGTACACGGTGCCGAACTCGGCCAGGCGCAGCGGCAACTCGCGGTAGCTGCGGCCGCGCGAGCGGAAGATCAGGTTGTGGAACGGGCAGTTCATGGGCTTGAGGTAGTAGTCCTGGCCCTGGCGGGTGACCGTGCCGTCCTCGTCCTGCAGCTCGTCGAGGTGCATCGGGGGGAACATGCCCTCGGCGTACCACTGCAGGTGACCGCTGGTCAGGAAGAGATCGCCCTTGGTGATGTGCGGCGTGTAGACGAGCTCGTAGTCGTGGGCGAGCAGCTGCTCGCGCATGTACTGCTCGATCTCGTAGCGGATGATGCCGCCCTTGGGGTGGAAGACCGCGAGGCCGGAGCCGATCTCGTCCGGGAACGAGAAGAGGTCGAGCTCGTGGCCGAGCTTGCGGTGGTCGCGGCGGGCGGCCTCCTCGAGGCGGGCCTGGTGCGCGCGCAGCTCGTCCTTCGTGGGCCAGGCGGTGCCGTAGACGCGCTGGAGCTGCGGGTTCTTCTCGGAGCCGCGCCAGTAGGCGGCGGCGTTGCGGGTGAGCGCGTAGCCGTTGCCGATCATCCGGGTGTTGGGCAGGTGCGGGCCGCGGCAGAGGTCCTTCCAGACCGTCTCGCCGGTGCGCGGGTCGACGTTGTCGTAGATGGTGAGCTCGGCGCCACCGACCTCGACCGACTCGCCGTCGGCGCCCGCGCCCTTCAGGCCGATCAGCTCGAGCTTGTACGGCTCGGCGGCGAGCTCGGCGCGCGCCTCGTCCTCGGTGACGACGCGGCGGACGAAGCGCTGGCCCTGGCGGACGATGCGGTCCATCGCCTTCTCGAGCGCCTTCATCGCCTCGGGGGTGAACGGCTCGGTCACGTCGAAGTCGTAGTAGAAGCCGTCGGTGACGGGCGGGCCGATGCCGAGCTTCGCCTCCGGGTTGCTCTGCTGCACCGCCTGAGCCAGCACGTGCGCGGCGGAGTGGCGGAGGATGCTCAGGCCGTCCGGCGAGGAGATCAGGACCGGTTCGATCCGGTCGCCGGGGACGACGTCGGCGGCCAGGTCCTTCAGCTCGCCGTTGACCCGGATCGCCACGACCGCGCGGTCGCTGAAGTGCGTGAACCCGGTGCCGGCCTCGGCGACGACGGTCGCGCCGGCGGCGGATTCAGACGATTCGGGGACGTTCGACGATTCGTTCGACACGCGCGGATGCTCCTCAGGGTCGGGTCAACCCCTCGACTGTAGTCGTCGGCGGAGACACCCGGTCGCGACGACGCGGCCCGGGAGGTGACCTCCCGGACCGCGCGAGGATCCTGATGCTCCGTCTCGATTCCTGGCGATCGGGGGCACCGGGAGTCCTGCGACGCCGACGCGCGACCCGATCGCGCACTCGACACCTCGACGATTCTAGAAGTCGGGCCGAATCCTGCCGGAACGCTCTCTGAGGATGTCATCGATTCCGACACCCCTGAAGTGGGGTCACGTACCGGGTTGCCAGGAGGGCTAAGTTCAGCAGCGAACCACCCGATCACCGGGAACGGCGCCGCACGAACCCTGTCGTGCTCCGCCTCCCGACGCGAGGCCCCGCCTCGACCGCCCTGCTCATCCTGGGAGCACGACGGTCGCCGCGGTGTCGACGTGGCGACGGCGCAGAGCGGCCCCGAAACCTCTCCGACGTCCGAGCCGCACAGAAGCACCCCCTTCCCTGTAAGCCCGAAATGCAGGTTGATCCCCTTGAATGCACCACTGGTGCGCGCCGTCGGCGTGCCCTCCCCCCGGCTCCACCCCTTCTCGACCCTCTGTCGCCGCGCTGCGGCGGCGAGGCATACGAGCGGTGGTGAGAGCAGGAGACGCCGGTGACCGCCGTCTCCGCCGCGGCCCGGACTCCTCAGCGCGATCCGCGCGCCCTCGTCCTCGTCCCGGCACCGCCGGCCGAGGCCTCGAGCTGGCGCCGCCGTTTCTCGCGGAGGGTCCTGGCCGCGGACACCCTCGTCGTCCTCGGTGCCGTCTCGCTCGCCGCGGGACTGCGCTGGTCGACCGAGCCGCGCTCCGGTGACCTCGTCGTCGCCGCCGCCCTCCTCATCCTCTGGATCGCGTCCGTCCTGCTCGCGCAGCGGCGCCTCCACCACCGCATCGGCGCGGGGGCGGAGGAGTTCCGCCGCCTGCTCTCGGCGACGATCGCGACCTTCGGGCTCGCCTCCGTCGCCTCGGTGCTCAGCCACGTCGATCTGCCGCGGCTGCACGTGCTGGTGGCGCTGCCCGTCGGACTCGGCGGGATGCTGGCGGCGCACGCCCTGACGCGCGGCCACCTGGCCCGCGAGCGCCGGGCCGGTCGCGCCCTGTCCCGGGTGATCGTCGCCGGCGGGCTGCACGACGTGACGCACATCGTCACGCAGATCGACCGCCGGCGCGGCCGGGTGGAGTACGACGTCGTCGGCGTCGCGCTCGGCGCCGAGACCGGCGTCCCCACCGAGGGCCGGCGCTCGATCACGGTCCACGGCCGCACGATCCCCGTCGTCGGCGCCATCGACCGGATCGCGCAGGCGGTGGTCGAGCAGCGCGCCGACGCGGTCGTCGTGGCCGGGCAGGTCGACGGCGGCGACGCCTTCCTCCGCCGGCTCTGCTGGGCGCTCGAGCCGTTCGCGGTCGAGCTGGTGCTCGCACCGGGGCTCAGCAGCGTCGCCGGCCCGCGCATCCACTGGCGGCCGGTCGACGGCCTGCCGCTGATGCGGGTGGAGCCGCCGCGCTACTCCGGGCCGCGGCACGCGCTCAAGCGGGTGCTCGACGTCACCGTCTCGGCCGCGGCGCTGGTCGCGCTCTCGCCGCTGCTCGCGCTGCTGGCGGTGCTGATCCGCCGCGACAGCACCGGGCCCGCGCTGTTCCGGCAGCAGCGGGTCGGGCGGGCCGGCGAGATGTTCACGATGCTCAAGTTCCGCTCGATGACCGTCGACGCCGAGGCGCGGCTCGCCGAGCTGCGGCCGGCCAACGAGGGCTCGGGGCTGCTGTTCAAGCTCCGGAACGACCCGCGGGTCACGCCGCTGGGCCGGGTGCTGCGGCGCTACTCGCTGGACGAGCTGCCGCAGTTCTGGAACGTGCTGCGCGGCAGCATGAGCCTGGTCGGCCCGCGGCCGCCACTGCTGAGCGAGGTGGAGCGCTACGACGACGTCGTCAACCGGCGGCTCTACATCAAGCCCGGCATCACCGGGCTGTGGCAGACCGGCGGCCGCTCCGAGCTCGACTGGGAGGACGGCGTCCGGCTCGACCTCTACTACGTGGAGAACTGGTCGCTGGCCGGCGATCTGCTCATCCTCTGGCGGACCCTGCGCGTGATGCTGCGCCCGGTCGGCGCGTACTGACGCACCCTCCGCTCCCCTCCTTCCTCTCTCCTCCCCTCCTTCCTCTCTCCTCCACTCCGGCGCTCTCCCCGCCGTCCCCTCCCCGGCGTGCCCCGACGCGCCGCCCCCGTCCGCGCGCTCCCTCTCCCTGGTCGGAGAGCCCGGTCCCCTCGGCGTGCCCGCACGCCGCCCTCCCTCACCCGAAGGAACCCGCCATGACCACCACCATCCCCTCCCGGAGGCTCCGCGTCGCACTCGTCGGCGCCGGCTACTGGGGTCCGAACCTCGCGCGGAACTTCTCCGCCAGCGCCGACTGGGACCTGGTCGCGATCTGCGACCTCGACCCGGTCCGCGCGGAGAACGTCGCCCGCGCCAACGGCTCCGTGCCGGTGCTGCGCTCGCTCTCGGACGTGCTCGACCTGCCCGGGCTCGACGCGATCGCGATCGCCACTCCGGCACGGACCCACCACGCCATCGCCATGGCGGCGATCGCCGCGGGGCTCCACGTGCTGGTCGAGAAGCCGCTCGCGGACTCCAGCGTGCTCGGGATCGACATGGTCGACGCCGCGGAGCGTGCGGGCGTCGTGCTGATGGCCGACCACACCTACTGCTACACGCCGGCCGTGCTGAAGATGAAGGAGCTGATCGCCGCCGGCTCGCTCGGCGACGTGCTCTTCGTCGACGCGGTGCGGATCAACCTCGGGCTGATCCAGCCCGACGTCGACGTGTTCTGGGACCTCGCACCGCACGACCTCTCGATCCTCGACTTCATCATCCCCGGGGGCCTGCGCCCCGGCACCGTCGCCGCGCAGGGCTCCGACCCGCTCGGCTCCGGGCGCGCCTGCGTCGGCTACCTCACGCTGCCGCTGGGGCAGGGCGCCATCGCGAACGTGCACGTGAACTGGCTCAGCCCGACCAAGATCCGCCGGATGGTGATCGGCGGCTCGCGGCGCACGCTGGTCTGGGACGACGTGAATCCGCAGCAGCGGCTCAGCGTCTTCGACCGCGGAGTCGACCTCGGCACCTCGCTGCGCGGCGGGACCTCGCGGCGCGACGCGGCGATCTCGTACCGCCTCGGCGACACCTGGTCGCCCGCGCTGCCCGAGCGCGAGCCGCTCGCCGACATGGTGACGGAGTTCGCGACGGCGATCTCGGAGCGCCGCGCGCCCCGCACCGACGGCCGCGCCGCCCTGCGCGTGCTCAGCGTCCTGGAGCAGGTCAGCGACCGGCTGCTCGACGCCGGCCAGGTCAGCCGCACGACCGCCCCGGCGATCCGCGTGGAGGAGGCGTCGTGGCTGAGCTGAGCACCGCCGCCGTCTCGCCGGCCGCCGCCGTCTCGCTGGCGGGCGCCGAGGTCCTGGTGACCGGCGGCGCCGGGACCATCGGTTCGACGATCGTCGACCGGCTCCTCGACTGCGGGGTCGCCCGCGTCGACGTGCTCGACAACCTCGTCCGCGGGCGCCGGGAGAACCTCGCCCGTGCGCTGGACGACGGCCGCGTGCGGCTGATCGAGGGCGACATCCGCGACCGCGCGACGGTGGACGCCGTCGTGCGCGACAAGGACGTCGTCTTCCACCAGGCCGCGATCCGGATCACCCAGTGCGCGGAGGACCCGCGCCTGGCCTTCGACGTGCTCGCCCAGGGCTCCTTCACCGTCTTCGAGGCGGCGGCGGCGCACGGCGTGAGCCGGGTGGTGGCGGCGTCGAGCGCCTCCGTCTACGGGCTCGCGACGCGGTTCCCCACTCCGGAGAGCAACAACCCGTACGCCAACGACACGATCTACGGGGCGGCGAAGGCCTTCACGGAGGGGATGCTCACGAGCTTCGGGGCGATGTCCGGGCTGCGCTCGACGGCGCTGCGCTACTTCAACGTCTACGGGCCGAGGATGGACGTGCACGGCCTCTACACCGAGGTGCTCGTGCGCTGGATGGAGCGGATCGAGGCGGGCGTCCCGCCGCTGATCCTGGGCGACGGCGCGCAGACGATGGACTTCGTGCACGTGGACGACGTCGCCCGGGCGAACGTGGTCGCCGCGACCGCGGGCCGCGACGGCGCGTTCAACATCGGCACGGGGGTCGAGACCAGCCTGCTGGAGCTCGCCCGCACGCTTCTGCACGTGATGGACTCGGACCTCGCCGTGACGTTCGCGCCGGCGCGCTCGGTCAACGGCGTCACCCGGCGCCTGGCCGACACGCGGGCGGCGCGCGACGAGCTCGGCTTCGTCGCCGCGTTCGATCTGGAGAGCGGACTGCGCTCGCTGGTCGAGTGGTGGCGCGCGGAGCGGGTCGACGCACCCGAGCTGAGCGGGGCGACCCGATGAGCGGCGCGCGCACGGGCCGGATCGACGTGATGCGGCCCTGGCTGGGGGCGGAGGAGATCGAGGCGCTCGCCGAGGTCGTCGCCTCCGGCTGGATCGCGCAGGGCCCCCGAGTCGCGCGGTTCGAGGCGGCGTTCGCGGAGGCGATGGGCGTCGAGCACGCGGTCGCGCTGTCGAGCTGCACCACGGCCCTGCACCTCGGGCTCGTCGTCGGCGGCGTCGCGGCCGGAGACGACGTCGTGGTCCCCTCCTTCTCCTTCATCGCGACGGCGAACGCGGTCGTGCACGCCGGCGGCCGCCCGGTGTTCGCGGACGTGGATCCGGCGACCGGGAACGTCACGGCGGCGACGATCGCCGCGGCGCTCACGCCGGCGACGCGCGCCGTGATCGCGGTCGACCAGGGCGGCGTCCCGGTCGATCTCGCGCCGATCCGCGCCCTCTGCGATCCGCTCGGGATCCTCGTGCTCGAGGACGCGGCCTGCGGGGCCGGCTCGCAGTACCGGGGCCGGCCGGTCGGCGCCGGGGCGGAGCTGACCGCGTGGTCGTTCCACCCGCGCAAGCTGCTCACGACCGGCGAGGGCGGGATGCTGACCACCGGCGACGCGGACCTCGCGGCGCGCGCCCGGCGGCTCCGCGAGCACTCGATGTCGGTCTCGGCGGCCGACCGGCACGGCAGCGTGCTCGCGCCGCCCGAGCACTACGACGAGGTCGGCTTCAACTTCCGGATGACCGATCTGCAGGCGGCCCTCGGCCTCGTGCAGCTCGGTCGCCTGCCCGCGCTGATCGAGCGCCGGCGCGCGCTCGCGGCCCGCTACACCGCGGCCTTCGCGGGCGTGCCGGGGCTGCGCACGGTCGCGGATCCGGAGCACGGGACGGGCAACTACCAGTCGTTCTGGCTCGAGATCGGCGAGGAGTACCCGCTCGACCGCGACGGTCTGATGGCCGAGCTCGCCTCGCGCGACGTCTCGGCTCGGCGCGGGATCATGGCGGCGCACCGCCAGCCGCCCTACCGCGGCCACCCGAACGCGGACCGCCTGCCGGTGACCGAGCGGCTGACCGACCGGACGCTGATCCTGCCGCTCTTCCACGCCCTCGACGAGGAGGACCAGGACCGCGTGATCGAGGCGGTGCTGGCTCCGGCCCGGCTGACCGGCACGGCCCCGCGCGCGGAGGTGCTCCGTGCGTGAGCTGATCCTGGTCGGCGCGAGCGGGCTGGCGCGGGAGACCCTGGCGCTGCTCGCGGCCGGCGGCGGCCACCGCGCGATCGCGGTGGTCGACGACGGCGCCGCGCGCTGGGGCACCGAGCTCTCGGGCGTGCCCGTGATCGGCGGGCTCGACGCGATCGCCGAGCACCCCCGTGCGGAGATCGCCGTCTGCGTCGGGCACGGCAGCGGCCGGGCGCGCATCGTCGACCGCCTCCGCGCGGCCGGCGTGCCCGACTCCCGCTACGCCCGCCTGGTGCACTCGAGCATCCACGTGCCCGACGACTGCCGGATCGGCGCGGGCAGCATCCTGCTGGCCGGGGTCGTCCTCACCGCCGACGTGGCGATCGGCCGGCACGTGGTGGCGATGCCGAACGTCACGCTCACCCACGGCGACCGCATCGGCTCGTTCGCGACCCTCTGCGCCGGGGTCACCCTCGGCGGCGGGGTGCGGGTGGGCGAGGAGGCGTACCTGGGCATGGGCGCCTCCGTCCGCGAGCGCTCGCGGATCGGCCGGCGGGCGACCCTCGGCATGGGCGCGGTGCTGCTGCGCGACCAGCCGGCCGGCGAGACCTGGGTGGGCGTGCCCGCCTCCCTCCGGATCGACCCCGTCGCCACTCGGCGCACGGACAGCACTCTCGAAGGAGCGACCGCATGAACGCCGCCCGTGGACGCCGGTCGCCGGCCCTCCCCCTCTCCGGACCGGCACCGCTGGTGTCGGTCGTGCTCGCCGCCGTCGGCGGCGAGAGCCCCGCGGCCGCGCTGGCGAGCGTGCTCGCGCAGCGCGGGGTGCGGCTGGACGTCGTCGTGGTGACGGACGCGGACGTCGCGACGCCGGCCGACGCCGACGAGCGGGTCCGGGTGGTCGCCGCCCGCCCGGGTGCCGGTGTGCTCGCCGCGCGGAACGCCGGCCTCCGCCTGGTCCGCGGCGACGCAGTGCTGGTGCTGCCGAGCACCGACGTGCTGACCGAGGGCGCGCTCGAGCGGGCCGCGGCGCTCCTGGCGGCGCACCCGTGGGTCGGCGCAGTGCACGGCGACGCCGAGGTGTCGGTCCGGCCCGCGACCGCGCCCGCGAGCCGGGTCGAGTGGACGCTCTGGAGCGGCGCCGACTGGATCGAGCGGACGAGCCGGCACGGCTCCGACCTCCTGGTCGATCACGCCGCCCTGGTCCGCCGCGAGGTCGCGGACGCGCTCGGCGGCTACGCCGAGGACCTGCCGCGCACCGCCGATCTCGACTACGGGCTGCGCCTGGCCGCGATCAGCGGGATCGGCCGGATCACCGGCGCCGTGCAGACGCGGTGCCACCCGGCGCCGAGCACCGACCCGCTCGCGGAGCTGCGCGAGCGGCACCGCACGATCGAGCACTTCTTCACCGCGGCCGGGCACGACTCCTCCGGCCGGCGGGCGCAGGGCGGCGACCGGCGCACCCAGGCCTCGCGGGCGCTCGCCCAGGAGGCGATGGGCTGGGCGCTGCGGCACCGCGCCTCCGCGAACCCGGCCGACCACGCCGAGGGCGCCCGCTACGCCTCCGTCGCGGCCGAGTGCTGGCCGGCGGTCGTCGGCACGGCGGAGTGGCGCCGCTTCGTCCGCCGCGGCGAGCGCGCGCGGAGGCCGCTCTCGTGACCGCCGTCGACTCTCCGCCCGTCGCGGCCGGACGGATCACCTCGGCGCTGGGCTGGAGCGCGCTCAGCACGATCGCGCTCCGGCTCAGCAGCCTGGGCCTGGGGATCGTGCTCGCGCGGCTGCTCGCTCCGGAGGCCTTCGGCGTCTACGCCCTGGCGCTGACCGTGCAGTCGGTGATGATGGCGCTGTCGGACTTCGGGCTCAGCACCGATCTGATCCGCTCGAGCGATCCGGAGCGGCGCGCGCCGACGGTGGCGGTGCTCGGCCTGGTGATCGGCGGCACCCTCGGCGCCGCCACGGCCGCCGCCGCGCCCGCCATCGCCGCGGCGACGAACTCGCCCGAGACCGCGGGAGTGCTCGCGGTGCTGGCGATCACCCTGCCGCTGGCCGGTGCCGGCGTCGTCCCCTACGCCGCCCTGCAGCGCCGCTTCGCCCAGCGCCCGCTCTTCCTGATCGCCGCGGCCGACTTCCTGGTCTCGAGCGCGATCACCCTCGCGCTGCTCGCCGCCGGCACCGGAGTGCTGGCGCTCGCGATCGCCAGGGTGGCGGCGCAGACCCTCACGCTGGTGCTCCTCTTCGTCGCCGCGCGCGAGCGGCCCCGCTTCGGCTGGGACCGCTCGATCGCGCCGTCCGCGCTCCGCTTCGGCCTGCCGGTCGCGATCGCCAATCTGATCTCCTGGGGAGTGCTCGGCACCGACAAGGTGGTGATCGCGGGGCTGATCGACCCGGTCGCGCTGGGCTACTACGTCCTCGCCTTCAACATCTCGACCTGGCCGATGACCGCCGTGGGGCAGGTCGTCCGCTCGGTCGCGCTGCCCGCGTTCTCCCGGGCGCACGAGGCCGGCCGGCCCCTTCCCGTCGCCGCGGCGGCCGGGCTCACCTGGGCGCTCGCCGCCCCGCTCGGCGCGGTGCTCGCGGCCCTGGCCGCGCCGCTCGTGCACGTGGTCTACGGCGAGCGCTGGGCTCCCGCGGCGGGTGCGCTGGCGCTGCTCGGCTTCGTCGGTGCGCTGCGGGTGGTCTACGACCTGTTCAGCTCGGCGGCGCTCGCGCGGGGCGGCTCCGGCCGGGTTGCGATCGTGCAGGGCGTCTGGTTCGCGGCGCTGACGATCGCGCTCGTCCCGGCGGTGCTCGGCGGCGGCTTCGTCGGCGCGGCCTGGGCGCAGATCGGGGTGGCGGCGCTGGTCGTCGGTCCGGCGTTCGCCTGGCTGCTGCGCTCGATCGGCGTGGAGCTGCGCGGGGTGGCCCGCGCGCTGCTGCCGCCGGCGCGCGCCGCCGCGGCCGCGGCCGGTGCCGCCGCTCTCGTGCCGCCGGCGCTCGCCGCCGCCGGTCTCGACGCCGACTGGCTCGCCCTGCTCCTGGGCGGCGCGGTCGGCGGACTCCTCTACCTCCTCCTCCTGCGGACCTGGCTCCTCGCCCGCGTCCGCGAGCTCACCGCCGACCGAAGGACCCTGTCATGACCACCGAGCCGATCGTCCCGCTCGCCGATCTGCACCTGCAGCACCTCGTCGTCGCCGACGTGATCCGGGAGGGCTTCGACCGGGTGCTCGCCGAGTCGTCGTTCGTCCGCGGACCCGACGTGACCCGGTTCGAGGAGGAGTTCGCCGCGTACTGCGGGGTCCGTCACTCCATCGGGGTGGGCAACGGGACGGATGCGCTCGAGCTGGCCCTGCTCGCACTCGAGCTCTCCCCCGGAGACGAGGTGCTCGTCCCGGCGAACACCTTCGTCGCGACCGCCGAGGCCGTGGTCCGCGCCGGGGCGACGCCGGTGTTCGTCGACTGCGACGACGACTACCTGATCGACGTCGCCTCCGCCGCCGAGGCGGTCACCCCGCGCACCCGTGCGGTGATGGCCGTGCACCTCTACGGGCAGTGCGCCCCGGTGGAGGAGCTCGCGGCCGCGCTCGGCCCGCGGGTGCGGATCGTCGAGGACGCGGCGCAGGCCCAGGGCGCGCGGCGCCGCGGCGCGCGCGCCGGGTCGCTCGGCGCGATCGCCGGCACCAGCTTCTACCCGGGCAAGAACCTCGGCGCCTACGGCGACGCGGGCGGAGTGATGACCGACGACGACGAGCTCGCCGCGGCCGTCCGCCGGCTCGGCAACCACGGCGGCCTCAGCGCCTACCGGCACGAGGTCGTCGGCACGAACTCGCGGCTCGACTCGCTGCAGGCGGTCGTGCTGAGCGCGAAGCTCGCGCACCTCGACGAGTGGAACCGCCAGCGCAGGGAGGCGGCCGCGCGCTACGCGGAGCTGCTCGACGGCGTGGGCGGGCTGGTCCTCCCCCGCACCGCGCCCGGCAACGAGCACGTGCACCACCTCTACGTGGTGCGCACGCCCGAGCGCGAGCGGCTGCGCGCGTCGCTCGCGGAGGCGGGGGTCGCGACCGGCGTGCACTACCCCGTGCCGGTGCACCTGCTCACCCCGTTCCTGCCCGTCTCGGGCCGCCCGCGCGCCCTGCCGAAGGCGGAGGCCTTCGCCGGCGAGCTGCTCACGCTGCCGCTGTTCCCCGGCATCACCGCGGCGCAGCAGGAGTACGTGGCGGAGTCGCTGCTGTCCGCGCGGAGCACGGCGGCCCCGGCCGTCGGGGTCCTGCGATGACGAGCCCGGCGACGACGCCCCCGGCGACTGTGGACGTCGGCACCCGCCGCGGCCGCGCCGTGCCCGTCCAGGCGATCGACACCTCCGACGCCCTCGTCTCGGTGCTGATCCCGCTGCACGACTACGCCCTCTACCTCCCCGCCGCCGCGGCGAGCGCCCTCGGCCAGACCGGCGTCCGGGTGCAGCTGGTGATCGTGGACGACTGCTCGAGCGACGACTCGCTCGCCGTGGCCCGGGCGATCGCGGCCGGCGACGAGCGCGTGCTGGTGCTCGCGAATCCGCGGAACCTCGGCCCGGTCGGCAGCGTGCTCGTCGCGCTCGCCGTCGCGACCGGGGAGTTCTCCTGGTACCTCGACGCCGACGACGTGATCGCTCCGGGTGCGCTCGCCCGCGCGGTCGCCGTGGCCCGCGCACACCCGTCGGTCGGGATGGTCTACGGGCATCCGCTGCACTTCACCGACGGCCACGCGCTCCCGGAGCCGCGGACGGCGCCGACCTCGTGGCTGCTCTGGTCGGGCGAGGACTGGCTGCACGAGCGCTGCCGCACCGGCGTCAACGTGATCACCTCGCCCGAGGTGCTCGTGCGGCGCTCGGTCCTGGACCGGGTGGGCTGGCCGCGTCCGCTGCCGCACACCTACGATCTCGAGCTCTGGCTGCGGCTGGCGGCGGCGTCCGACGTCGCCTACATCCGCGGGGCCGATCAGGCCTGGCACCGCGAGCACGCGGGGAGCCGCTCGGACGCGGTGACACCGCTGCGCGATCTGCGCGAGCGGCTGCTCGCCTTCGAGACCTTCTTCGCCGCTCCCGGCTCGCGGCTCGAGCGGCGCGCCGAGCTGGAGCACCTTGCCCGCACCGCGCTCGCCCGCGACGCGCTGGTGCGCGGGGCGCAGCGCTTCGACAGCGGCGGCTCGGACGTGGCGGAGCTCCAGGAGCACCTCGGCTTCGCGCAGGCCGTCTTCGGCGACGCGGGCCTGCTGCCGGAGTGGGAGCGGCTGGAGTCGCGGCTGCTCCGCCCGCGGAACGGCCGCTTCTCGCCGCGCTTCCTGGCGGAGCGGGTGCTCCGGCGCCTGCGCACCGACCGGGCCTGGCGCCGCTGGCACCGCGAGGGGAGCTACTGATGCGCGCCACCCGCGTCCCCCGCGAGCTCGTCCGGCGCCTGCGCAGCACCGGCGGGCGCGATCTGCTGCAGCGCGCCGTCCGCTCGCTCGGCGACCGGGTGGGCGTCCGCGAGCTGGACATGCCGCTGCTCCACGCCGACATCGCCGACTCCGGACTGCTCCGCCTGCCCGCCGCCCCCGAGGGCTCGGGCGGCCCCGCCGCGATCGGCTGGATCTGCACCCCGCCCGACCGCGGCTCCGGCGGGCACACCACCCTGTTCCGGATGGTCCAGGGCCTGCGCGAGCGCGGCCACCGCTGCACGCTCTTCCTCTACGACCGGCACGGCGCCGACTTCGCCACCCGCGCCGCGATCATCCGCGCCGGCTGGCCCTGGCTCGACGTCGACATCCGCAGCGCCGACGACGGGATCACCGGCGTCGACGCCGCGGTCGCGACCTCGTGGGAGACGGCGCACGTGCTCGCCACCCGCGGGACCGCGCCGATGGCCCGGCTCTACTTCGTGCAGGACTACGAGCCGTTCTTCCACCCGCACGGCACGCTCGCCGCGCTGGCGGAGGACAGCTACCGGTTCGGCTTCCGCACGATCGCGCTCGGTGCGATGGTCCGCTCGCACCTCGACGCGCTCGGCGTGGCGAGCGAGACGGCGCCGTTCGGCTGCGACACCAGCACCTACCGGCTCGACAACCCGGACGGCGCGCGCTCCGGAGTCGTCTTCTACGCGAAGCCCTCGGCCGACCGCCGCGGCTACCTGCTCGGCCGGCGGGCGCTGGCGCTCTTCCACGCCGAGCACCCGAGCGTGCCGATCCACGTCTACGGCACCGCGCCCGACGCCTGGGACCTCCCGGTGATCGAGCACGGCACGCTCGCCCCGCGCGAGCTCGCCGCGCTCTACAACCGCTGCTCGGCCGGCATCGCGCTGTCCTTCACCAACATCTCGCTCGTCGCCGAGGAGCTGCTCGCCTGCGGCACGGTCGCGGTCGTCAACGACTCCGCCGACGCCCGCGCCGACCTGCCGCACCCCGGCGCGCGCTGGGCCCGGCCGACGCCGGCGGGCATCGCGGAGGCCCTCGGCCGCTCCGTCGCCGAGGCCCGCCCCGGCCGCGCGGTCGCCGCGGGCGTCCGGCACGGCTGGGGACCCGCCCAGGAGGTCGTCGAGCGCGTGATCCTCGACGAGCTCGCCCGCACCACCACCGTCACCGCCGGCGGCAGCGCCGGCCGATCGGAGAGCTGAACCATGACCCACAAGCAGCACCGGCGCGTCGTCCTCGGCGGCACCACGGTCGATCTCACCCGGCACGAGGAGGCGGTCCGCACCATCGCGGACCGCGCCGCCGCCGCCGGCCCCGCGCCGCTCGGCGTGCTCTCGGTGAACATCGACCACGTCAACCACTTCGGCCACGGCGGCCGCTGGGAGCACGTGCTCGAGCGCCGCGCGGAGCCCCTGCCCGCACTGCCCGCGGCCGAGCCGCCGACCCTCGTCCTCGTCCCGGCGACCGACGGAGCGGCGGAGGGCGCCACCGCGTGGGCGGCCGCCCCGGCCGACGCCTCCGCCGACGCACCGCGCCCCGCCGTCGAGTGGCTCTCGCTGATCGACGGCAGCCCGATCGCCGGCCAGGCGAAGCGGCTCACCGGCGTCTCCTGGCCGCGCCTGGCCGGCAGCGACCTGATCGGCCCCCTGCTCGACCGCGCCGCGGCCGACGGTGTGCGCGTGGGCGTGCTCGGCGGCTCCGAGGCGGCGCAGGAGCGGCTCCGGGCGCGCCTGGCCGAGGAACGGCCCGGCCTCGTGCTGGCCGGCCTCTGGTCGCCCAGCCGCGAGCAGCTCGCCGACCCGGCCGCGAACAGCCGACTCGCCGACGCGATCCGCGCCGCCCGTGTCGACCTGCTCGTCGTCGGACTCGGCAAGCCCCGCCAGGAGCTCTGGATCGACGAGCACGGCCCCCGCACCGGCGCGCACGTGCTGCTCGCCTTCGGCGCGGCCGTCGACTTCCTCGGCGGCTCGGTCCGCCGCGCGCCGCAGTGGGTCGCCGACCGTGGAGCGGAGTGGCTGTGGCGCCTCGCGCTCGAGCCGCGCCGCCTCGCCCGCCGCTACCTGGTCGAGGGGCCGCTCGCCTACGGGCGCCTGCGCCTGCACAGCAGCGCGACGCCGCGGCGCGGCCCGACCGTGCACGGCCCGCACCGTCTCCCTCCGCTCCCCGTTCCCGCCGGTCCCGGAGGCCTCCCCGCCCCCGCCGGCCCCGGTCGCTTCGCCGCCCCCGGCGAGCGCGCGGACGTCGCCGCGCTCGTCGTCAGCTACCGCTCGGCCGCCACGCTCGACCGGCTGCTCGCCAGCCTCCGCGGGGAGGCGGCCACCGGTGTCCGCCTGCGGGTGGTCGTCGTCGACAACGCCTCGGACGACGGCTCGCTCGCCCTCGCCGCGGCGCACTCCGACGTCGTCGCCGTCGACGCGGGCGGCAACGTCGGCTACGCGGCGGCCGTCAACATCGCCCGCCGGCACGCGGGCGACACCGGCGCGCTGCTCGTGCTCAACCCCGATCTGGTCGTGCTGCCCGGGGCGATCGCGCGACTGCTCGAGCGGATGGACTCCTCCTCGGCCGGCATCGTGGTGCCGCTGCTGCGCGACGCCGGCGGGGCGCCCGCGCGCTCGCTCCGCCGCGAGCCCACCCGGCTGCGCGCCCTCGGCGACGCCCTGCTCGGCGACCGGATGCTCGACCGCCCCGCGTTCTCGAGCGAGACCGACAGCGACCCCGAGAGCTACCGGCACGCTCACGCGATCGAGTGGGCGACCGGAGCAGCGCTGCTGATCGACGCGCTCGTCGCGGCGCGCCTGGGCGACTGGGACGAGCGCTTCTTCCTCTACTCCGAGGAGACCGACTACTTCCGGCGCGCCCGCGAGCTGGGCGCCGAGTCCTGGTTCGAGCCGGCCGCGCAGGTCGTGCACGACGGCGGCGGCTCCGGCTCGTCGAGCGCGCTCGCGGCGCTGCTGGCCCTCAACCGGGTCCGCTACGTCGAGAAGTTCCACGGCGCGCTGTACTCGGCCACCTTCCGCCTGGTCGTGCTCGCGGCGGAGGCGGCGCGCAGCCTCCTCCCCGGCGCCGGCGGCCGCGCGCACCGCCGCGCCGTGCTCGCCCCGCCCTCGGCGCCCGCGCCGCCGCGCTGCCCGTCGGCGCGCCCGCCGGACCGGCCGCCGCCCCTGCACCCGCACGGCTCCGTCGTCGTCCCGGCGCACGACGAGGAGGCGGTGATCGCGCGCACCCTCGCCCCACTCGCCTCGGCCGCGGCGAGCGGCGCGCTCGAGCTGATCGTCGTCTGCAACGCCTGCGACGACCGCACCGCCGCCATCGCCCGGAGCTTCGCCGGCGTCACCGTCGTCGAGATCGGCGAGGCCTCCAAGACCGCGGCGCTGAACGCCGGCGACGCGGTCGCCACGACCTGGCCCCGGCTCTACCTCGACGCCGACGTCGGCGTGACCGCGGACGCCGTCTGGAGCGTCTTCGACGCCGTGACCCGCGGCGGGCTGCTCGCCGCCCGGCCGACCGCGGTCTACGACGCGACCGGGGCCGACGCGCTGGTCCGCGCCTACTACCGCGCCCGCTCGCGCACGCCCTCCCTGCACACCGCGCTCTGGGGCGCGGGCGGCTACGCCGTGAGCGGCTCCGGGCACGACCGCATCGGCGTCTTCCCCGCGCTGATCGCCGACGACGAGTTCGTCGACGGCCGGTTCTCCGCCGCCGAGCGCGCCGTCGTCGCGACGGCCCCCGCGGTCGTCCGCGTGCCCCGGAGCACGTCCAGCCTGCTCGGCGTGCTCCGCCGCACTCATCGCGGCAGCGCGCAGCTGGCCGCGACGACCCCCGGCGGCGAGCGCCGCTCCACCCGCACCGCCGTGGAGGTGCTCCGGGCCGCGCAGGGGCCGCTGGAGCTCGCCGACGCCGCCGTCTACCTCGCCTTCGCGCTGGCCAGCCGGCTGCCGGACGGCCGCTCGACGGGCTGGACGCGCGACGACACCGCCCGCCGGCCGGTCGTCGCCCCCGCGGCGAGGGACTGAGCCGTGGCCGCCCCGATCGAGCGGACCGGACCCCCGCTGCTGCTGCGCCTCGTCGCCTTCGCCCTGTTCCTCACCCCGGCCGATCAGGTGCTCGCGCCGCTGGGCGCCTCCGGCTCCCTCACGATGGTGCTCGCCCTCGCGCTGACAGCGATCTGGTTCGCCTCGGCGGTGCTGGGGCTGCACGACCCGATCCCGATGCGCCACCCGGGCCGGGCGGCGCTGGCGCTGCTCCTGCTGGTCAGCATCGCGTCCTACGTGCGCTACGCGAGCAACGACACCGTCCCGCGCACCGGCGAGGGCCAGCTCAGCGCCGACCGCTGGCTGCTGCTCCTGCTCGCCTCCGCGGGGATCGCCCTCGTCACCACGCAGAGCATCCGCACCCTCGAGGACGCGCGGGTGCTGGTCGGCTCGCTCGTGAACGCCGCCTCGCTCTGCGCGATCATCGCGATCGTCCAGTTCACGACCCACACCGACCCGGTGGAGCTGATCCGGAGCGTCATGGTCGGCTTCGTCGACAACGGCGGCAGCACCCCGTTCCAGGACCGCGACGGCCTCACCCGGGTGGCGGGCACCACCTTCCACCCGATCGAGCTCGCGGTCGTCTCGGCGATGCTGCTCCCCCTCGCCGTCTGGCGCCTGCTCTACGACACGCGCGCGCCCCGGATCCTGCGCGCCGCCTCCTGCGTGCTGCTGCTCACCGCGCTCGCGCTGACCGTCTCCCGGTCGGGCGTGCTCTCGCTCGCCGTGGGCACGGCCGTCTGCGGGATCTTCCTGCCGCAGGCCGCGCGCCGCTGGGGGTACGTGCTCGCGCCGCTCGCCGTCGCCGCGTTCTTCGTCACCACCCCGGGACTGCTGGGCACCCTCACCAGCTCGATCGGCGCGGGCACGGCCGACACCTCGATCGTGAACCGCCTCGACAACTACCCCCGCGTGGCGGCCCTCGTCGCGCAGCACCCCCTCCTCGGCACCGGACCGGGCACCTACCTCCCGGACAGCGCCAAGCTCATCCTCGACAACCAGTACCTCGGCTCCGCGATCACCCTCGGCCTGCTCGGGGCCGCCGCGGTGCTCGCCTACTTCGGCGTCCCGGCCCTCTTCGGGCTGATCGCCGCCCAGCTCGCCCGCGATCCGCGGCTGCGCGCCCTGACCGGGAGCGTCGCGGCCGCCGCGACGGTCGCGGTGGTCGCCTCCGCCACCTTCGATTCACTGGGCTTCCCGGTGTTCGCCCTGCTGTTCCCGTTCGTGCTCGGCCTCTCCGGGAGCTGCTGGCTCCTCGTGCGCGCCGAGCTCGGACTCCCCTCCGCCCTCCGCCCGGACGCCCCCGTCCCCGCGGCGGGCGAGATCGACCACGTCCCCGAAAGGCTCCCCTGATGGACCCCGTCTCCGTTCTCCGCACCCTCTGGCGCCACCGCGTCCTCGCCGGCGTCGTGCTCGTGCTGACCGTCGCCGCGATGGCGTACGTGCTGGTGCTCTCGCCGCGCACCTACGCCTCGACCGCGACCTACGCCCTGGTCAACCCGCAGCTCCCGAGCACCGCCGAGCTCGAGGCCGACCCGGCGCTCGCCGCGCTGAACTCCGACAACCCCTACCTGCGCTCCTCCGACAACTCGCTCGCCGCGCAGGTGCTGGTCACCGTGCTGAACAGCGACCAGACGGCGGAGGCGCTCGACGCGCAGGGACTGTCCACCGAGTTCGCGGTCGAGCGCTCGGCCTGGTCCGGTCAGGGCCTGCTGCTCTCCGTCACGGCCGACGCACCGACCGCGGACGGCTCGCTCGCGACGACGACGGCGCTCGGCGGGATGCTCGTCGACACCCTGCGCAGCATCCAGACCGTCAACGGGGCGGACGACCGCTACCTCTTCACCGCGCTCGAGGTGCAGTCGCCGCTGCGGGCGACCGAGCAGGTCTCGGACCGGCTGCGCGCGGTGATCGTGGTCGGCGTGGGCGGCGTCGTGCTGCTCTTCGGTGCGGTGTCGATCGCCCGGGCCGTCGACGGCCGCAGGGCGGGCAGGAGCGGCGGGGCCGCCGCGCCGACGACGACGAGCACCGTCGCCGCGGCGCCGCGCGCGCGACGGCCGCCGCCGCGACACCGGCCGCCGCCGCTCCGGCCGCCTTCCGCGCGGCACCGCCGGCTCCCGCCCGGCCTGCTGCGCCCGCTCCCGAGCGAGACCGGCTCGCCTCCACGACCCGGCACTGAGCCGCCGCGCCGCGGGTCGCGCCTCAGACCCGGCTCAGCACCCCGGCCCGCTCCACGTACTCCTCCGCCGTCTCCGGGCAGCGCCAGAGCGCGCCGTCCGGCCCGTCCCCGGCCGGCTCGAGCCGCGCCCCGGCCCGCCCGACCCAGCCGATCCGCCGCGCCGGCACCCCGACCACGAGCGCGTGGGCCGGGACGTCCGCGGCGACCACCGCGCCCGCCGCGACCATCGCCCAGGCCCCGATCCGGACCGGAGCGACGCAGACCGCGCGCGCGCCGATCGCCGCGCCCTCCTCCACCACCACCGCGACGGCGTGCCAGTCGTCCGCCGACTTCAGCGCCCCCTCCGGAGTGACCGCGCGCGGCCGCAGATCGTTGGTGAACACCACCGCGGGCCCCACGAACACCCCGTCGCCGAGCACCGCCGGCTCGTAGACGAGCGCGTGGTTCTGGATCTTGCAGCGGTCGCCCACCACGACGCCCGGCCCGACATAGGCGCCCCGGCCGATCACGCAGTCGCGGCCGACGCGCGCGTGCTCCCGCACCTGCGCGAGATGCCACACCAGCGTCCCGTCGCCCACCTCGGCCCGCGGATCGACGTCCGCCGACCCCTCGATCCGGGCCGGCCGCAGCGAGCGAGCGAAGCAGACCGAGTGCTCGGAGCCGGCGTAGGAGCCGAAGAGCGGGATCGGCGCATAGCCCTCCCGCGTGTAGAACCGGATCGCGTCCGGCTGCAGCGTCCCCGTCTCGAGCACCAGCCGCACCGCGCCGCGCTCGCGCGCCTTGTCCTCCAGCGCCGCGAGCACCGCCGCGGCGACCCCGGAGCCGCGCGCCGCCCGGTCGACGAACATCCGCTTGACCTCGACGACGTCCGCGCCGAGCACCGACTCCGGCAGCGGCCGCAGCCCGCCGCAGGCGAGCGCTCGGCCGTCCTCGTCGACCGCGACGAGGAACACGGGCACGTCGTCCGCCGACGGCGGCGTCCCCGGCTCGTGGTCGTCCGAGCCGTAGCGCTCGTCCAGCTCGACGCGCTGCGCGGACCGGAGGCTCTCCGCGCGCGGATCCGCCCACTCCACCTCGACGATGCTCCAGCCCACGACTCCTCCTCCCGCGCGGGCGGCGAGCCCGCGACCCGTCCATCCTCCCGCGCCCGGCCACCGCACGCTCCGGCCCCGCACGCTTCGGCCCCGCACGCTCCGGCCCCCGCACGCTCCGGCCCGCCCTAGACTCGGCGCATGCCCGACGACTCCGCCCCGCTGCCCGCGCCCGGCTGGTACCCGCACCCCGCCGACCTCGGCGCCGAGCTCTACTGGGACGGAGCGGCGTGGACCGATCGCTCCCGCCCCGCCGTGCCACCGGCCCCCGCCGCCCCGACCGCCCCCGCGTACGGCACGCCGCCGCCCGGAGCGCCGGTGCAGCCCGCCGCACCCGCCTACGGCGCCGCGCCCGCGTACGGCCCCGCTCCCGGCTACGGCGCGACCCCCGGAGCCGCCCCCGCGCGCCGCAACTCGCTCGCCCTCGCGAGCCTGATCCTCGGCATCGCCAGCATCCTGATCAACCCGCTGCTCGTCCCCTCCATCCTCGCGATCGTCTTCGGCGTCCGCGGCCGCGCCGCCTCCGCCCAGCTCGGCGGACGCGGCTTCGCGACCGCGGGCCTCATCACCGGCATCGTCGGCATCGGCTTCGGCGTGCTCTCGTTCCTGGCGCGCGCCGCCGGGCTCACGAACTGAGCGGCGTGGGGAGGCGGAGCGCCTCCTGGCTCCTCGTCGTCGCGGTCGCGCTCGTCGCGCTGGTGCTGCGCGGCCCGATCGTGGCGGTCGCCCCGGTCATCGACGCGATCCGCGGCGACCTCGAGCTCTCCTCCGGCCAGGCCGGCGTGCTCACGAGCATCCCGGTGCTCTGCTTCGCCCTGGCGACCCCGTTCGCCCTGCTGGTGATCCGCCGGGCCGGGCCGGACGCGGCGGTCACCGTGACGGTCCTCGGCGTCGCGCTCGGCACGATCCTGCGCTCCGCCGGAGACGTCGTGCTCGTCGTCGCCGGCACGGTCCTCCTCGGCGTCTTCATCACCATCGGCAACGTCGTCGTCCCCGTCGTCATCCGCCGCGACGTCGCCCCCGAGCGCGTCGACCTCACCACCGGCGTCTACACCGCGGCCCTCAACATCGGCTCGACCATCACCTCCCTCGGCACCGCGCCGCTCGCCCTCGTCCTCGGCTGGCGCGGCGCCCTGCTCGCCTGGCTGGTGCTCAACGTCCTCGCGCTCGCCGGCTGGCTGCTCGCCCGCGGGCCGGCGCAGGCGCTCCGCCCGGCACCCCGGCCGCCCGCCGTGCGCGGCCCGCAGGAGCCGGCGCCGCGGATCTGGCGCAGCCTCACCGTGCTCGCCCTCGCCGTCTGCTTCGCCAGCCAGGCCTTCTCCTACTACGGCGTCACCGCCTGGCTGCCCAGCTTCCTGGTCGACCGCAACGGCTTCTCGATCGAGGCGGCCGGAGCGAGCTCCTCCGTCTTCCAGATCGCCGCGATCATCGGCGCGATCGGGGTGCCCCTGGTGGTCCGCCGCCTCCGGCCGCTCGGCAGCCTCGCGCTGGTCGGGCTGCTCTGGTGCACCGTCCCGATCGGCCTGCTGCTCGCACCGTCGCTCTGGGCGCTCTGGTGCCTGCTCGGCGGCGCGGCGCAGGGCGGAGGCATCACCGTCGTCTTCGTGCTGCTGGTGCGGCTCTCCCGCTCCGACCGGCACGCCTCCCGCCTCTCCGCCACCGTGCAGGGCCTGGGCTACGCCGTCGCCGCCACCGCCCCGACCGTGCTCGGCCTCGCCCACGACGCCACCGGCGACTGGAGCGCCCCGCTGCTCATCGTGCTGGCCGCCACGTGCTCCTTCCTCGCCTTCGGAGTCCTCGCGGCGAGCCGGCAGGGCCGCTCGGCCTGAGACCGCTCTCTCCCGCACGGGCGGGCGCGCCGTCAAGGGGCCACCGCTCCCCGCCCGGGGGCCGTAGCGTGGCCGCATGGCCGAGAAGAGCACGACCCGCGAGAAGACCGCGCCCGATCCGGACGACGCGCGCAAGCCCGACGACATCACCGACATCACCAAGCGCTCCTGGCTCTACGTGCTCAAGAAGACCGGCCGCGAGTTCGGCGCCGACCAGTGCACCGACCTCGCCGCCGCGCTCACCTACTACGCCGTGCTCGCGCTGTTCCCAGCGCTGCTGGCGATCGTCTCGGTGCTCGGCCTCTTCGGCCAGGCGCAGGCGACCACGCAGACGGTCCTCGACCTGGTCGGCAATCTCGCCTCCGCCGAGGTCGTCGACCTGCTGCGCGACCCGATCCAGTCGCTGGTGAACTCCCCGGCTGCCGGCGTCGCCTTCGTCACCGGTCTCCTCGGCGCGCTCTGGTCGGCCTCCGGCTACGTCGGCGCCTTCGGCCGCGCGATGAACCGCGTCTACCAGATCGACGAGGGCCGCCCGTTCTGGAAGCTGCGCCCGACCATGCTCGGCGTCACGGTCGTCACCGTGGTCCTCATCGTCGTCGCCGCCCTCATCCTGGTGCTGAGCGGCCCGGTCGCCAGTGCCGTCGGCGACGTCGTGGGGCTCGGCCCAGCCGCGCTGACCGTCTGGAACATCGCCAAGTGGCCGGTGCTGATCGTCATCGCGGTGCTCACGGTCGCGATCCTCTACTACTGGGCGCCGAACATCCGCCAGCCGAAGTTCCGCTGGATCAGCGGCGGCGCGCTGGTCGCGCTCGCGATCTGGCTGCTCGCCTCGGTCGGCTTCGCGTTCTACGTCGCCAACTTCTCCAACTACAACAAGACCTACGGCTCCCTCGGCGGCGTGATCGTCTTCCTGCTCTGGATCTGGATCACCAACATCGCCCTGCTCTTCGGCGCCGAGTTCGACGCCGAGCTGGAGCGCGGTCGCCAGCTGCAGGCCGGCATCGAGGCGGAGGAGACCATCCAGCTCCCGCCGCGCGACACCGCCGCGAGCGAGAAGAAGGCCGCGGTGCACGAGAAGGACGTCCGCGACGGCACCTGGCTGCGCCTGGCCAGCGAGAACCGCGGGCAGGAGGGCACCTCGCAGGACGACGACGCGGCGAAGGAGTCCGCGAAGGAGTCCGCGCGGGACTGACGCCCGTCGGGACTCACACCCGTCGGGACTCCGCGGGTCAGGACTCCGCGGCCCAGAGCGCGCGGAAGTACGCCGCGCGCTCCTCGTCGGGGTCGATCCCGTACTCCCGGAGCAGGAGCGGCGCCCAGCCCTCGCCGTAGTTCCAGCCGAGGCTCACCGCCGCCACCGCGAGATCCGCCCAGCGGTCGCCCACCCCGAGGTCGCCCACGTCGACGGAGGCGCTCCAGCGCCCGTCCGCGCCGATCAGCGTGTTCGGCGCGCAGGCGTCGCCGTGCACGACGACGGGCGCGAGCACGGCCGGCGCCTCGCCGAGTGCACTCGGCCGCCGGTCGAACCACGAGTCCCCCCGCAGCGCCGCGGGCACGTCCGCGACCGGCAGCGCGTGCAGCGCCCGGAGCGCCCCGGCGATCGCCCGCACCGCCTCCTCCGGCCGCGCGAGCCACTCCGGCGCCACCGCGCTCGTGCCCGTGAGCGGCGCGGTCAGCAGCCACTGCGCCTCGTCGTCCTCGCCCCGCTCCAGGAGCCGCGGCACCGGATGCCGCCCGGCCAGCCACTCCAGCCGCGCCGCCTCCCGCCCGAGATCCACCCCGGTCGTCCGCGGATTCCACTTGAGGAACCCGTCCCGCACCCGGAACGTCAGCCCGTCCAGCTGGTTCCGCCACACCAGCTCGGGCGCCGCCCCGCCGTTCAACGCGACCGCCACCGCCGGCACGCGCACCCCCTCGAGCGACGTCTGCCGCTGCAGGTCCGGCCCGCTCACGCCTCCCCTTCCCTTCCGCGAGATGCCACTTGTGCGCTCTTTCCTCGGCGTGTCGGGATCACAAGTGGCATCTCGCGGGGCGGGTCGCGCAGGTAGCGGAGCAGGAGGGTGTCGCCGGCGGCGAGCACGTGGGCCAGGCGCATCGCACGCGCGGGCGACTCGCCGCGGGCGATGCGGCCGGCGTCGCCCGCCTCGAGCGACGGGCTGAGGGTCAGGCACAGCTCATCGACCGCGTCGGCGGCGAGCAGCGTGCCGAGTAGTCCCGGCCCGCCCTCGCAGTGGATCCGGCCGAGCCCGCGCTCGGCGAGCTGCGCGCGCATCGCGCCCGGGTCGAGCGCGTCGGCACCGCAGACCAGCACGTCCGCCACCTCGGCCAGCGCCGCGCGCCGCCGCTCCGGCGCGGCCGCGGTCGTCACCACGATCGGCCGCACCGGCGCCTCGGTGAACAGCCGCGACGCCGGATCGAGATCCAGCGACCCCGACACCACGGCGAAGACCGGATGCGGCGGCAGCCCCTGCGCCACCCGCGCCGCCGCCGCGTCGTCCCCGAGCACCATCGGCCCGTAGCCCTCCGCGCGCACCGTCCCCGCGGCGACGAGCACCACGTCCGCCAGCCGTCGGAGCAGGTCGAAGACCCGCAGATCCGCGTCGCCGCCCAGCGCGCCCGACACCCCGTCGTGGGTGACAGCGCCGTCGATGCTCGAGACGAAGTTCACCCGCAGCCAGCGCTCCGCCGCACCCTCCGCGTAGGCCACGAGGAGCGCCGCATCGTCGAGGTCCCGCGCGGGCGCCGGCCGCAGCCGGTCGATCGCGGCGCTCACGCCCCGGCCGCCGCAGCGCCGTCGACCGCAGTGCCGGTGACCGCAGAGCCGTCTGCTGCAGCGCCGTCCACCGCGACGTTGTGCCGCAGATACGCGGGCGCCCGCCAGCCGAGCACCGCCTCCGTCAGCCGCACCGCGTCCACCGCCTGGCGCACGTCGTGCATCCGCACGATCCGCGCCCCGTTCAGGATGCAGATCACCGCCGCCGCGAGCGAGCCCTCCAGCCGCTCCCCCTGCGGCCGGTCGAGCGTCTCGCCGATGAAGTCCTTGTTCGACACCGCCGCCAGCACGGGCAGCCCGAGCACCGACAGCTCGCCGAGCCGCCGGGTCAGCTCCAGCGTGTGCAGCGTGTTCTTGTTCAGATCGTGGCCCGGATCGACGATCAGCCGGTCGTCCGGGATCCCCGCCGCCCGCGCGCGCTCGACCCGGACCCGCAGATGCTCGATCACGTCCGCCACCACGTCGTCGTACTGCGGCGCCACCGGCTCGCTCCGCGGCGCGCCCAGGCTGTGCGTGACGACGAGCTGCGCGGACGAGCCGGCCAGCACCGCGAGCATCCCCGGGTCGTGCAGCCCGCTGGTGTCGTTGACGACGGAGGCGCCCTCGGCGATGCTCGAGCGGGCCACCTCGGCGCGCGTCGTGTCGACCGAGATCACCACGTCGCTGCGCTCGCGGATCCCCGCGACGACCGGCACGACGCGGTCGAGCTCCTCCTGCTCCGAGACGGCGGGACCGCGGCCGAACGGCACTCCGCCGATGTCGACCCAGTCGGCGCCCTGCTCGGCGGCCCGCACGGCGGCCTCGACGGCCCGGTCGAGCGCGAAGGTGGAGCCCCTGTCGTAGAAGGAGTCGGGGGTGCGGTTCACGACCGCCATCACCGCGACCTCCTGGTCGAAGTCGAACTCGCGTCCACCGATCCTGCGCGTCATCGTCCCGTCGTCCCTCCGGCCGGGTCCGCCGGCGGGGCACCGGCGGTTGCCCACCCTAGACGAGCCGCATCGGAGCGGCCTGCGGCGGCGCGAGCGGCGCAGGCGGCACGTCCTCGAGCAGCACCTGGAAGAGCAGGTGGTCCTGCCACTCCCCCGCGATCCGGAGGTAGCGGCGGGCGACCCCGATCCGCTCGAAGCCGTTGCGCTCCAGCACCGTCTGGGAGCCGCGGTTGTGCAGCAGCGTCCCCGCCTGCACCCGGTGCAGCCGGAGCTCGTCGCGGGCGAGGCCGAGCGTCGCACCGACCGCGCGGGTCATCACCCCGCGGCCCTCCAGCTCGGCGTCGATCCAGTAGCCGAGATCGGCGCTGTCGAAGGCGCCGCGCACCACGTTCGAGAGCGTGAGCCGACCGACCAGCTCGTCGCCGCACTCGAGCACGAGCGGCAGCAGCGCCCCCGACCGGTGCGCGTGCAGCGCGTCGGCGAGTGCGTCGGTCTGCCCGCCGGCCTCGAAGAAGCGGGCGGAGCGCAGCGGCTCCCACGGCGCGAGACGTCGCCTGTTGCGGCGGTAGGCGGCCGCGAGCGCGGGCCCGTCCTCGCGAGTGGCCAGGCGGAGGACGGTGCCGTGGCCGACGGCGGTCGAGGCTGACATCCTGCGAGGGTAGACCGAGTCGCCGCGTTAACGCACGAACCCCCGGCCGGGGCCGGGGGTTGCTCGTGTGTGGGCGATACTGGGATCGAACCAGTGACCTCTTCCGTGTCAGGGAAGCGCGCTACCGCTGCGCCAATCGCCCGTTGCTCCGACTGGAGCGCCTCGCTCGGTGAACGATCGAGGTGGATACGGGATTCGAACCCGTGTATACGGCTTTGCAGGCCGCTGCCTCGCCTCTCGGCCAATCCACCGTGTACGGGATTCGGTGTCGGCGGCCCGCTGTGCTTCCGCACGGACCGACCAGGTCGGAGGACACCCTGAGGAGTCTTCCTGGATTCACGGCCCGGAGGCCGATCTTCGAGCGGATGACGAGATTCGAACTCGCGACCCTCACCTTGGCAAGGTGATGCGCTACCACTGCGCCACATCCGCATGATGTGTTGGTGCTGACTTGCTGTGTTGCTCTGTCTGTCTGTTGTTCTGCCTGTCTCTCCGGCGCTTTCGCTGCCCGGCTCGACCTAGAAGACTGTATCCGAACGCCGCGCGAGATTCCAAATCGACGGCGCACCGATTCGCGCGCCGCGGGCTCCGACCCCCGTCTTTCCGCGCGAAACCCGCCCGCAACCCGCCGTTCACCCGGGCGTGGCGCGCCCGCGGTGGTGCACCCACCCGCCGCCGATCCGCTACGATCGTTTCTCGGGTCGTCCACAAGACGGCCGTCAGGGCGATTGGCGCAGTTGGTAGCGCGCTTCCTTCACACGGAAGAGGTCATCGGTTCGAGTCCGGTATCGCCCACACCACGTCTCCCTCCCACCTTCCGCCTCTCCACCCCGCGGAGGCCCGCCCGTGATGGGACGCTCGCACGCCGTCTCCGGCGCGCTCGCCTGGTCCGTCGTCACGACCGTCCCGGCTCTCGCCGCGCCGCTCGGTCTCGCCGGTCTCCCGCTCGATCTCCGGCTCGTCGGCCTGGGCGTCGCCGCCGGCTGGGCGCTCGTGCCGGACGCCGACCACGCCCGCGCGACCGTCTCGCGCTCGGCCCCTGGCGCCTCGCTGCTCACCGCGACCGCCGGCCGCATCAGCGGCGGGCACCGGCACGGGATGCACTCGCTGCTCGCCGTCGCCGTCGTCTGGTACCTGATCCCGCTCCTGGTCGCCCTGCGCTTCCCGGTGCCGCTCGTCGGCCCCGTCTCGCTGGCCGCCGTGCTCACGCTGCCCGCCCTCGCCTTCGCCGCGAAGGCTGTGCGGGCCGCGCCGTCCTGGCCGATCGCCTGGGCCGGAGCGACGGTGGTCACCGTGCTGCTCGTCACCCTCGCCGACGGCACCTGGGCCTGGCTGCAGGTCGCCGCGACCCTCGGCTACCTCGTCCACGTCGCCGGGGACGCGCTCACCACCGAGGGGATCAACTGGCTCTGGCCGCTCCGGATCCGCTCGCCGCGCTGGGTGCGCCGGACGCCGCTCCTGCGCCGGCTCTGGACGTCCGGCGGGTACGCGGCGATCCCGGTGCTCGGCTCGGCCGGCTCGTGGCGCGAGACGATCCTCTACTGGCTGATGTCGGCCGCGACGATCGTGCTCACGGCGTCGCTGCTCGCCGCCGAGCTCCTCTGAGCGGGCTGCGGCCACGCCACCGTCTCAGAGCACCGCGCCCGGGTTCATGATCCCGAGCGGATCGAACACCGCCTTGATCCCGCGCTGCAGCGCCAGCGAGTCCTCGCCCAGCTCCTCCGCGAGCCAGCGCCGCTTCAGCAGCCCCACCCCGTGCTCGCCGGTGAGCGTGCCGCCGAGTACCAGCGCCGTGCGGAACAGCTCGCCCGCCGCCGCCCAGACCTCCTCGCCGACCCCGACGGAGCCCGGCGGCAGCACGAAGTTCGGATGCAGATTCCCGTCGCCCGCGTGCGCCACGGTCGGGATGCTCAGCCCGGTGCGCTCCTCGATCCCCCGGATCGCCGCGAACATCGCGGGCAGCGCCGAGCGCGGCACGCAGACGTCCTCGATCAGCACCTCGCCCTCGGCCTCGAGCGCCGGGTGGAACGCGCGCCGCACCCCGAGCAGCGCCTCGCCCGCGACCGGGTCGTCGGTCGACTCCGCGTCACCACCGGCCGCGAGCACGATCTCGAGGATCCGCGCCGCCTCGGCCGCCGCTCCCCCGCCGTCGGTCTGCACCAGCAGATACGCGGCCCCGCGGTCGACGTCCGCGCCGGTGTAGCGGGCGATCGCGGCGAGCGCCGCCTCGTCCATCAGCTCCATGACGGCCGGGCGCACCCGCGCCGCCGTGATCGCGGCCGAGGCGGCGGCCGCGGCGACGACGCTCGGGAAGTACGCCCCGATGGTCACCACCCGCCCGGCGGGGATCGGCCGGAGCTTCACGGTCGCCTCCACGATGACCCCGAGCGTCCCCTCCGAGCCGGTGAGCAGCGCCGTGAGGTCGTAGCCGGTGACGCCCTTGACGCTGCGCCGCCCGGTCCGGACCAGGCGGCCGTCGGGCAGCACCACGGCCAGGCCGAGCACCGCCTCGCGGGTCACCCCGTACTTCGCGCAGAGCAGCCCGCCCGCGTTGGTCGCGATGTTGCCGCCGATGCTCGAGATCGCCTTGCTGGCCGGATCGGGCGAGAAGATCAGCCCGTCGGCCGCCACCGCGTCGGAGAGCGCCTGGTTGAGCACGCCCGGCTCGACGACCGCGAGCTCGTCCTCGAGCGAGATCTCGAGGATGCGGTCCATCGCCGCCGTCGAGAGCACGATCGAGCCCTCCCGCGCGACGGCGCCGGCCGCGAGCCCGGTCCCCGCGCCGCGGGGCACGACCGGCACGCGGTGCTCGGTGGCGATCCGGAGCGTCGCCTGCACGTCCGCGACCGAGCGCGCCCGCACCAGGGCGAGGGCGCGGCCCTCGCTCGTCCAGCCGGACTTGTCGGTGTGCACGGCCTCGAAGGCCGCGCCCTCGGTCGAGACGGCGTCGCCGAGCTCCTCGCGCAGCCGCCGGAGGACCGTGCCGCCCTCGGACGTGGCGACCGGGGACGCGGCGTCAGGAGAGGCGTGAGCCGGCGACGGCTCCGGCGCGGACGTCGTGCTCACGGCGGCTGTTCTGCTCATGGGGATCACTCCGGGCGGGTCGCGGGTCGGCTCCTCGATCCTTCCACGGCGGCGCGGCAGGATGGCGGGATGAGCGGAACGCGGCGATGACGGCCCCCACCAGCGCGGGACTCCTCCTGCACCGGCCCGGCGATGCGGGACGCGAGGTCTTCCTCGGTCGGATGGGCGGGCCGCTGTGGACCCGCCGCCCGCGGGCCTGGTCGATCCCGAAGGGTCTGCACACCGCCGAGGAGGCGCCGCTCGACGCCGCCCGGCGCGAGTTCGAGGAGGAGATCGGCGTGCCCGCCCCGGAGCTCGCCTACGCCCTGCTCGGCGCCTACCGGCAGCGCTCCGGCAAGATCGTGACGGTCTTCGCCGCCGAGTGCACCGAGCCGATCGCCTTCGCGTCGAGCAACACCTTCGAGCTGGAGTGGCCGCGCGGCTCGGGCGTGCTCCGCGCCTACCCCGAGATCGAGACCGCCCAGTGGCACCCGCTCGAGAAGGCGCGCGGACTGCTCGTCGCCGGGCAGGTCCCCGCTCTCGACGATCTCGAGCGCGGGCTGCCGGGCGCCGCTCAGTAGTCGAGCGGGTCCGGGAGCGACGCGTCGTCGTCGGTCGGCATCGGCACCGGTCGATCGAGCCGTCGCGCGCGGGCGCCGAGCTCCGCGACCAGGTCCTCGTCGACGATCTCCGCGGCGGGGTCGGCCTCGTCCTCGACGAGCATCTGGCTGGTGGGCCCGAGCAGCATCCGGGCCGAGACGACCCCGCCCGCGCGGCGCACCGGGATCTCGACCGTGTCGGCCGTCGCCGTCGAGGCGAGCATCCTGGCGTACTCGAGGACGGCGTCGGCGATGTCGTCGCCGGTGACGACGCTTCCCTCGGCGTAGTGGATGCGTCTCACGGGGACTCCTTCTGCCGAGGAGCGACCGGCTGCCGAGGGGCCCGGCCGGCTCCCTCCCCCCAGGGTCGCACGCGCTGCTCGCCTCCCCGGCGACTCGGCGGACATCCGCCGGGGGGTTTACTTCCGGGAGTCCCCGCGCTGGTCGGCCGCCGCGTACACCCGCAGCCCCAGCGGAACGATCCGCACGGTCGCCTCGTGGAAGCCCTCGCGCTCGCCGTCGAACACCTCGCTCTCGCCGTCGTGCGCCCACTCCGGGGCCGTGCCGGCCGGGCGGCGGGCGCCGACCGTGATCGCCGGCGTGCTGGTCGACTCGACCACGGGCGCGCGCCAGCCCGGCACGCGGCCGACCACCGGCGTCGCCCCGCGCCCGAGCGCCAGCGACACCGCGCCGCGGGTCCGCGGCGCGCGACCCGAGTGCAGGATGCGGATGTCGAGGTGCCCGTCGTCGAGCCGGCGGCGAGCGAGCGGCGTCGCGGTGCGCGGGTGCTCGCGGTTCACCCCGACGAAGTACGACCAGACCAGCTCGGTCCGCCCGTCGCGCCGCAGCTCGAACGGATCGGTCGAGCGCACCACCTCGAAGGCGGCCAGCACCGCGGCGAGCGGCTTGCCGATCACCTTCTCGCGCTTCTCCCGCGCGGCGACGAACTCCGGGTAGAGCCCGATCGACACCGTGTTCAGCACGGTCACCGGCTCGGCACCACCCGCGGTCACCTCCGCGACGTCGACGTCGCGCCGCTCACCGTGCGCCGCCGCCTCGAGGGCGTCCTCGATCGTGACCAGGCCGAGCGCCTTGGCGAAGTGGTTCATCGTCCCGCCGGGCAGCACCAGCAGGGTCATCCCCTCGGCCCGCGCGAGAGCCGCGCCGACCGACATCGTGCCGTCGCCGCCGTAGACGCCCAGCACCTCCGGCGGAGCATCGCCGGCCCGCGCCGAGTGGACGACGTCGGCGAGGTCCTCGCCGTCCGCCAGCCGGTGCACCCGCGCCGCCGGGAAGCGCTGCAGGATCATCGGCTCCGGGTCCGGCCGGTGCGAGTCGCGCCCCGCCCCCGGATTCAGCACGACCAGGAGGCCCGCTCCGTCACCGAGCGGACGCACGTCGACCGGCGGCCGGCTCGCGCGCTCGGCGACCGGGACGTGCCGGGGCCGGGCCGGCACCAGGACCCGGCCGAGCCCCGCGACCGCCGCGCCGAGCGCCGCCCCGCCGAGCACGTCCGAGAGCCAGTGCACGCCCACGTGCAGCCGCGAGAACGCGACGGCCGCGGCCAGCGGCGCGACGGCCAGCCCGACCCGCGGCGACTCCAGCGCGACCCCGGCGGCGAAGGCGGCGGCGCTCGCCGCGTGGCCGGAGGGGAAGCTCGGCGACGTCGGCACCGTCGCCAGGCGCCGCCCCACCGGCACGTCCACGACGAGCGGCCGCACCCCGCCGAAGAGCTGCTTGCCCACGAGGTTCGCCGCCGCGCTCGCGACGGCCAGCGACGCCGCCCCGCGCGCCGCCTCTCGCGGCCGGCCGGCGAGCAGCAGCATCGCCCCGAGCCCGAACCAGAGCACGCCGTGGTCCGCGGCGCGCGAGAGCCCGACCAGCGCCCCGTCCACCAGGGGCACCGGACGGCGCGCGTTCAACCGCCGAGCGGCGCGGGCGTCGGCGCGGCGGACCACGCGGGGCAGCCCGAGGACGCGCCGGAGCAGGACGGACGGGGGTCGGGTTCCGCGCAGGGCCATGCCCCCAGGCTAGGAGGCACCGCCTGAGTGCTCAGACCTCGCCGAATCCCGACTCGACGAGATCGGCCAGCCGGCCCACCGCCTCCTCGGCCTCGCGCCCGGTCGCCGAGATCGCGACCTCGTCGCCGCGGTCGAGCCCGAGCGACATCACGCCGAGCAGACTCGTCGCGTCCTTGCCGTTCACGTCGATCCGCGCGTCGAAGCGGTTCGCCAGCGTGACGAAGTCGGCCGCCGGCCGGGCGTGCAGCCCGTTCGGATTGATCAGCCGGACCCGCCGGAGCACACTGGCGGCGTCCGCGGTCGCCGGTGCCGCCGGCTGCTCGGCGAGGAGCAGGCCCCGCGCCGACTCCGCCGCCGCCAGCACGTCCGCGAGCGACGCGCCGGTCCCGGCCGCCACCGCCGCGGCGACCGCCCCCTCGACCAGCGGAGCGTCCGCGATCCGCACCCGCTCGCGCGCCTCGTCGTCGAGGAACTCGACCGCCGTCTCGGCCGTCATGATCGCCGAGCCGAGGTCGCAGAGCACCACCACGCCGTCGCCGGAGTCGCCCTCGGCCAGCGCCGCGGTGATCCGCTCGAAGCTGGTGCCGATGCCGCCCTCCTCGGTGCCGCCCGCCGCGATCAGCGCCACCGACGGCGCCATCTGTGCAGCGAGCTCGACCAGCCCCTCGGCCAGCCGGGCGCTGTGCGAGACGAGGACGAGCCCGACGCTCACGCCGCCGCCTCGGCCGCCGCGCGCAGCAGCAGGACGCTCGAGACGCTCCCCGGGTCGCGGTGCCCCACGGCCCGCTCACCCAGGTAGCTCGCGCGCCCCTTGCGCGCGACCAGCGGGTCGGTCGACTCCGCCCCCGCCTGCGCCGCGTCGGCCGCGGCCGCGAGCACGTCCGCCGCCGACGCTCCGCCCGCAGCCGCGGCGTCCGCCGCCTCGACCGCCGGCGTCCACGCATCCACCATCGTCTTGTCGCCGACCTCGGCCTTGCCCCGCAGGACGACGCCGTCGCGGGCCGCCGTCAGCAGCGCGGCGATCGCGGCGCCGTCGAGCGACTCCTGCCCGGTGATCGCCCCCGACGCCTTCAGGAAGGCGGTGCCGAAGAGCGGGCCGGAGGCGCCGCCGACCGTCGAGATCAGCGTCGTCGCGACGAGCTTGAGCACCTCGCCCGGCGTCGCCGGCTCGGCCGCCGCGTCGAGCTTCGCGAGGACCGCCTGGAAGCCGCGGTCCATGTTCTCGCCGTGATCGCCGTCGCCGATCGCCCGGTCCAGCGTGATCAGCTCGACCCGGTGCTCCGCCACGGCCGCCGCGGCCGCCCGGATCCACGCCACGGCCCACGCCGCGTCGAGCCCCTGCGCTCCCTGTCCGTCCTGCATCGATCCGCCCTCTTTCCCTCTGTCGCCCTGCGACCGTCGTGTCGTCGTGTGTCCTGCCCGGGCCGTCGGCCCGCCGTCCGGAGGTGCTCAGCGCCCCCAGCGCAGCGCGGCCGTCTGCACCGGAGCGTCCCACAGCTCGGTCAGCGCCGCATCGAGCTTCAGCACCGAGATCGAGACGCCCTGCATCTCCAGCGAGGTGACGTAGCTCCCCACCAGGCTGCGCAGCACCGTCACGCCCTTCTCGGCGAGCACCTCCGCCGCGCGCCGGTAGACGAGGTAGAGCTCGATCTGCGGGGTGCCGCCGAGCCCGTTCACGAAGAGCAGCACCTCGTCGCCGGAGGAGAACGGCAGATCCTCGAGGATCGGCGCGAGCAGGCGGTCCACGATCCGATCGGCCGGCTCGAGCGGGATCCGCTCGCGGCCGGGCTCGCCGTGGATCCCGATGCCGATCTCGATCTCGTCCTCGGCCAGCTCGAAGCTCGGCTCGCCCGCGTGCGGCACCGTGCACGGCCGCAGCGCGACGCCCATCGTGCGGACGTTCGCGTTCACCGTCTCGGCGACGCCCGCGACCTCGTCGAGCGAGTCGCCGCGCTCGGCGGCCGCGCCGGCGATCTTCTCGACGAGCACGGTGCCCGCCACACCGCGGCGCCCGGCCGTGTAGAGGGAGTCCTTCACCGCGACGTCGTCGTCGATGACGACGGAGCGGACCTCGATGTCGTCCGCGAGGGCCAGGTCGGCCGCCGTCTCGAAGTTGAGCACGTCGCCCGTGTAGTTCTTCACGATGTGCAGCACGCCCGCGCCGCCGTCGACCGCCTTGGTCGCCGCGACGATCGGATCCGGTGTCGGCGAGGTGAAGACCGGCCCGGGCACCGCCGCGTCGAGCATGCCGAAGCCCACGAAACCCGCGTGCAGCGGCTCGTGCCCGCTGCCGCCGCCGCTGACGATCCCGACCTTGCCCTGCCGCGGGGCCTCGGCCCGGACCACGAACAGCGGATCGGGCTCGACCCGGACCAGGTCGGCGTGCGCGAGGGCGAACCCGGCCACCGACTCGGTGACGACGTTCTTCGGGTCGTTGATGAGCTTCTTCATCGAGGTCTCCTCCAGGGTCGTCCGCTCCGTCGCGGACAGCGGGTCCACGTTACGCCCGGGCTCCGCCACCGCGCAGGCCCCGATCGGCGGAAGCTCAGGCGCCGCGCCGCGTCTCCTCGACCCACTGGTCGAGCTTCGCCGTGGCGGCTCCGGAGTCGACGGCGTCGGCGGCCCGGACGAGCGCCGAGCGGAAGCGGTCCAGGATCGCCGTGCGGATGAGCGAGGGGTCGCGCGCCAGATCGAACGCGATCAGCCCCGCCGCCGCGTTGAGCAGCACGATGTCCCGCACCGGCCCCTCCTCGCCCGCCAGGACCGAGCGGACCACCTGCGCGTTGTAGGCGGCGTCGCGGCCCCGGAGCTGGTCGATGCTCGCTCGGGCGAGGCCGAGGTCCCGCGGGTCGAGGTCGTGCTCGACGACCGAGCCGCGCGAGACCTCCCAGATGTGGCTGTGCCCGGTGGTGGTGAGCTCGTCCAGCCCGTCGTCGCCGCGGAAGACCAGCGCCGTGGCGCCGCGGGTCTGGAAGACGCCGACGAACAGCGGGACCCGGTCGAGGTGGGCCACGCCGACCGCCGACGCCTCCGGCCGCGCGGGATTGCAGAGCGGACCGAGGAAGTTGAAGACCGTCGGCACGCCCAGCTCGGCGCGCACGGCGCCGGCGTGGCGGAAGCCGGGGTGGAACATCGCCGCGAAGACGAAGGCGATGCCCGTCCGGCGGAACACCTCGGCGACCCGCTCGGCGGGCAGCGTCAGGTCGACGCCCAGCGCGGCGAGCACGTCGGAGGAGCCCGAGGACGACGACGCGGCCTTGTTGCCGTGCTTGATCACCGGCGTACCGGCGGCCGCCGCGATGATCGACGCGGTGGAGGAGATGTTGACCGTGCCGAACCGGTCGCCGCCGGTGCCGACGATGTCCAGAGCCATCGGGTCCACCTCGAGCGGGACCGCGTGCTCCAGGATCGCGTCGCGGAAGCCGACGATCTCGTCGACCGTCTCGCCCTTGGCCCGCAGCGCGATCAGCAGCCCCGCCAGCTGGGCCGGCGTCGCCTCGCCCCGCATCACCTGCTCCATGGCCCAGGTCGCCTCCGACACCGAGAGATCGGAGGAGTCGAGGAGGGAGCTGAGAAGACGCGGCCAGGACAGGGTTTCCGACATGGCTCTCAGATTATGCGACTACGAAGGCCCCACGGGAAGTGCGAGTGTCCCCCCGCGTCATCGTTCATAATGGTCTGTGTGACGAGCACCTCTCTCTCCCCCACGGCCACCGTGCCCGCAGTGAACCGACCCAACCCGGTCGCGGTCGGAACGATCGTCTGGCTGGGCAGCGAGGTCATGTTCTTCGCCGGCCTGTTCGCGATCTACTTCACCCTCCGCAGCACCTCCCCGGAGCTGTGGTCGGCCGAGACCAGCATCCTGAACGTCCCCTACGCGAGCGTCAACACGGTGATCCTGGTCGCCTCGTCGTTCACCTGCCAGTTCGGCGTCTTCGCCGCCGAGCGCCTGCAGCCGCGCTCGACCGGGCTGAGCCCGTTCAAGTGGGGCATGGTCGAGTGGTTCTTCCTCACCTACGCCCTCGGTGCGATCTTCGTCTGCGGCCAGGTCCTCGAGTACGCGACCCTCGTCTCCGAGGGCGTCACGCTCTCGAGCAACGCCTACGGCTCGGCGTTCTACCTCACCACCGGCTTCCACGCCCTGCACGTGACCGGCGGGCTCATCGCCTTCCTCCTCGTCATCGGCCGCGCCTTCGCCGTCAAGAACTTCGGCCACAAGGAGGCGACCAGCGCGATCGTCGTGTCCTACTACTGGCACTTCGTCGACGTCGTCTGGGTCGGCCTGTTCGTCGTCATCTACTTCTTGAAGTGAGGCCTGCCGCCTCCATGCCCCACCACACTCCCGAACCCCGCAGGAAGGTTGCCTCGATGGCCTCCCCGAAGACGACGAGCCGCGCCAAGAAGGGTCGCCGTCACCCCCTGGCCACGCTGGCCCTGATCGCCATCGGCCTCGGCCTGACCGGCGGCACCTACGCGGCCGTCGGCGTCGCCACCTCCGCCTCCGCCGAGACCTCGGCCACCAGCCAGCAGACGATCGACGAGGGCTCGAAGCTCTTCGCCGCCAACTGCGCCACCTGCCACGGCCTCGACGCCGCGGGCACCGACAACGCGCCGTCGCTGATCGGCGTCGGCGCCGCCTCGGTCGACTTCCAGGTCGGCACGGGCCGCATGCCCATGCAGATGCAGGGCCCGCAGGCCCTCGAGAAGCCGGTGCAGTTCACCGACGACCAGGTCGCCGAGCTGGCCGCCTACGTCGCCTCGCTGGCCCCCGGCCCCGCGATCCCGACCGGCGAGGTCCTCGACGCGCAGGGCGACAGCGCCAATGGCGCCGAGCTCTTCCGCATCAACTGCGCCATGTGCCACAACGTGGCCGGCGCGGGCGGCGCGCTCACCGAGGGCAAGTTCGCTCCCCCGCTGGGCGGCGTGACCGAGGCGCACATCTACGAGGCGATGGTCACCGGTCCGCAGAACATGCCGGTCTTCAACGACCTCAACATCTCGCCGGAAGACAAGCGCGACATCATCTCCTACCTCAAGTACATCGAGGCCAACCCCTCCGCGGGCGGATTCGCCCTCGGCTCTCTCGGCCCCGTCGCCGAGGGCCTCTTCCTCTGGATCTTCGGACTCGGTTCCATCGTCGCCCTGACGGTGTGGATCACCGCACGATCCAACTAGCACTCATCAGCGCCCCGACGGGCGCTCGACCCCCGAGGCGCCGAGCGGTGCCGATACGGCGTGAAAAGGAGAACCATGGCAGAGCACGATGAGGGTGGCACCGACCTCGCCACCTCGTCGGCCACCGGGCACGGGAGTGCTCCGGCCGGCACCGCGGTCGTGACGCGAGGCCGCGTCCAGGACCCGGGCCTTCCGCCGCACCGCCCCCGGATGACGGACCTCGACCCCAAGGTCGCGAAGCGGGCCGAGCGCACGGTCTACACGCTCTTCTACCTCTCCTTCGCCGGCTCGATCTTCGCGGTCGCCGCCTACATGGCGTTCCCGATCACCGAGGACATCGCGTCGGTCCGGCTGAACACGCTGTTCATCGGCCTCGGCATGTCGCTCGCCCTCCTCGCCATCGGCATCGCCGCGGTGCACTGGGGCAAGCAGCTGATGTCGGACCAGGAGGGCATCGACATCCGCCACCCGGTCCGCAGCGCGGAGGACACCCGTGCCCGCGCGCTCGAGATCTTCGACCAGTCCGACAAGGAGTCCGGCTTCGGCCGGCGCTCGCTGATCCGCAACAGCCTCATCGCCTCGCTGGTCGTCTTCCCCCTGCCCGCCGTCATCCTGTTCCGCGGTCTCGGACCGCAGGACCAGGACCCGGTCGCGCTGCTCAAGACCACGCTGTGGCGCGAGGGCACGCGACTCACCCTGGACCCCTCCGGGGCGCCGATCCTCGCATCGGACGTCACGCTGGGCTCCGCCTTCCACGTCATCCCCGAGGGACTCGACGAGGTCGAGGGCAAGCTGGAGGAGAAGGCCAAGGCCGCCGTCCTCCTGATGCGCCTGAAGCCCGAGGACCTGACCGTCAGTGAGGGTCGCGAGACCTGGAACTACGACGGCATCGTCGCCTACTCCAAGATCTGCACGCACGTCGGCTGCCCCGTGGCGCTGTACGAGCAGCAGACCCACCACCTCCTGTGCCCGTGCCACCAGTCGCAGTTCGACATCAAGCGCGAGGCCGAGGTCATCTTCGGTCCTGCGAAGCGTCCGCTTCCGCAGCTCCCCATCACCATCGACGCCGACGGATACCTGGTCGCCCGCAGCGACTTCACGGAGCCGGTCGGACCATCCTTCTGGGAGCGATGACACACATGTCCACCACCACACCTTCCCGCCCCGCGGCGTCCCCCGCGGAGCCCGGCGACGGCGTCATCCTCGGCAGCGGCAAGCTGCAGAAGGGGTACGTCGGCAAGGCCTCCAACTACATCGACGAGCGCACGAGCATCTCGGCGGTCGTCAAGGAGTTCGGCCGCAAGATCTTCCCGGACCACTGGTCGTTCCTCCTCGGCGAGGTCGCGCTCTACAGCTTCGTGATCATCCTGCTGTCGGGCACCTTCCTCACGTTCTTCTACCAGGCCTCCATGGTCGAGACGCACTACGAGGGCAGCTACCTGCCGCTCAAGGGCATCGAGATGTCCGCGGCGATGGCCTCGTCGCTCGACATCTCGTTCGACATCCGCGGCGGCCTGCTGATGCGCCAGATCCACCACTGGGCGGCCCTGCTGTTCGTGGCCTCGATCGGCCTGCACATGCTCCGCATCTTCTTCACCGGTGCGTTCCGCAAGCCCCGCGAGATCAACTGGGTCATCGGCTTCGTCCTCTTCATCCTCGCGATGGCCGAGGGCTTCACCGGCTACTCCCTCCCGGACGACCTGCTCTCGGGCAACGGCCTCCGCATCATCGACGGCATGGTCAAGGGCATCCCGATCGTGGGCACCTGGGTCTCGTTCCTGCTCTTCGGCGGCGAGTTCCCGGGCACCGACATCGTCGGCCGCCTCTACACCCTGCACATCCTGCTGCTGCCGGCCCTGGTGCTCGCGTTCATCGCCCTGCACCTCGTCTTCGTGGTCGTGCACAAGCACACCCAGTTCCCCGGTGCGGGCAAGACCGAGCAGAACGTCGTCGGCTACCCGGTCCTGCCGGTCTACGCCGCGAAGGCCGGTGGCTTCTTCTTCATCGTCTTCGGTGTCGTCGTCCTCATCGCCTCGCTGTTCACGATCAACCCGATCTGGAACTACGGCCCGTACGACCCGTCGCCCGTCTCCGCCGGCACCCAGCCGGACTGGTACATCGGCTTCGCCGACGGCGCCCTGCGCCTGGTCCCGCCGGGACTGGAGTGGGCGATCCCGGGCATCGGCACGATCTCGTTCAACATCCTGCTGCCGCTCTCGGTGGTCGGCCTGTTCATCGTCGTGGTGCTGCTCTACCCGTTCCTCGAGGCCTGGATCACCGGTGACAAGCGCGAGCACCACCTGCTCGACCGCCCGCGGAACGCCGCCACCCGCACCGCGATCGGTGCCGCCGGAGTCACGTTCTACGCCGTCCTCTGGGCTGCCGCGTCCTCCGACATCATCGCGACGCACTTCCACCTCACGATGGAGGGCGTCATCCACGCCCTGCAGTTCCTCCTCTTCGCCGGGCCGGTCATCGCGTACTTCGTCACGAAGCGCATCTGCCTCGCCCTGCAGAAGAAGGACCGCGAGATCGCCCTGCACGGCTTCGAGTCCGGCCGCATCGTCCGCCTCCCCGGCGGCGAGTTCATCGAGGTGCACCAGCAGCTCGACGCGTACGAGCGCTGGAAGCTGGTCGGCCAGGAGGAGTACGAGCCGCTGATGATCCGCCCGGACTCCCGCGGCCGCATCACCGCCCCGCAGCGCGTCCGCGCCGGCCTCTCCCGCTGGTTCTTCGAGGACCGCATCACCCCCGTCACCCAGAAGGAGCTCGAGAGCTCGCACAGCGAGCACTGACCCCTCCCCCGAAGGGCCCGGACGCACAGCGTCCGGGCCCTTCGTCGTCCGCAGACCTGCTCGATCGCGCTACCCGACCAGAATGGGCGGACCCGCGCCGACGCGCGCGGCACGCACCGCCCGAGCTGCATGACCGCATGAACTGCATGGCTTCGTGAGCTGCATAGCTGCATGGCTGCATGTGCTGCATGCCTTGCATGCCGTGCATGCCGTGCGTGCACATCATGCTGATCGAGTAGCCCGCGGAGCGGGCGTATCGAGATCCACCCACCGTCAGAACGACGGCGGTACGTCGACGAAGTGCGGTCGCCGGGGCGGGTCCGGCGGTCGCCCGGGCAGCGGGGGTGGCCGGTTGCTGACGCGCCGTCCGGTCGGGGTCGTCCAGACGATCGTGCCGTCCTCGTCCTCCTTGCCGTATGTCCAGCGGTCGCCGTGCCGGAGGTGGTGGTGGCTGGTGCACAGGATCAGGAGGTTCTCGAGCGAGGTCTCGCCGCCGTTGCGCCACTCGATCGTGTGGTCCGCCTCGCTGCGCGCGGCGGAGCGGGTGCATCCCGCGGAGCGGCAGATCTGATCCCGCAGCTGCAGGTGCAGGCGCATCCCCGCCAGTGGGAGGCGCTGCGTCCGTCCGACGGGGCGACCGCGACGGTGTCCGGATCGGTCAGAACGCGGGTGAACGAGGCGGCGGTGCGGATCAACTCGCGCGCGATGGGCACGGGGACGGGGCCGTAGCCGTCGAGATCGGCGGGTGCCTCGTCGAGGCCCACGGCCGTGGACGCGGCGAGAGTCAGCCGGACCCCGGCGCGGACGCCAGGAACGGAGGACGGATCGAGGCGCTCCTCGGCGTCCGGGGTCGTGCCGACGATGTCGCCGTCGCACAGCAGGTCGAGGGAGGCGTCGGCGCGCAGCTGGCTGAGGGTCCGCTCGTCTCCGCCGTCACGGAGAGCACGAGCGATCCGGTCGACGCGGTCGTACGCGCCCAGCACGGCCGGAGCGGGCCCGTGCAGGCGAAGGGTGGCCATGCCGTCGACGTCCGGAGTCACCCACACCGCGCGGTCCTCAGCGGCGCGGGCGTGGCGCTCTTCGAGCGACTGCTCGTGCAGCTCCTCCCGCCAGCGGCGCAGGGCACGGCGCAGCTGCGTGAGCGTCATCGAGACCGCCGCCTCGGCGGCGCGCTCGTCGAGTGCCGCGCGGGAGGCGTCGGGGAGGCTGCCCGCGGTCGCGCAGATCGCCTCGACCTCCTCCCAGTGCAGACGCGCATCGGCGAGCAGGGCGCGCGTGAGCGGGAGGTGCTCGAAGAGCAGCTGCGCGGTCTCGAGGCGCCGGGCGATCAACTGCTCCGGCAGGCCTTCGGCGACGGCGAGCTCAGCGCGGAGGGAGCGCTCGACGAGGTCGCGGGTCTCGCTGCGGGACGCCCCGCGGGCGAAGGCGGCCGGGTGGGCGAGGGCGGTGCGGTGGAAGTCGTAGAGGTCTTCGACTTCGGCGAGGCGCAGCCGGGCGGCGGCGCGGGCGCGGGTCGCGGCGCGGTCGCCGAGGGCGCGCATGCGGGCGAGTGCCGCGTCCGTCGATCCGTTCTCCGTCATACGAGTATTGAATCAGGGACCACCGACACCGGGGCCGGGTCAGGGGCTGATGGGGGACAGCGCGGTCGGATCGGGGGCTGGGGAGGAGGCTCGCTCCCGGACGACCGGACAAGGTGGGTCTCGATACGCCGCCGGCGGCGGCTACTCGACCAGCAAGAAGGGACTGTCTCCCTTCGCCGTCCCGCTCGCCCTCCCCCGCCCGCGGCGCCGCCGCCCGAGCGGCGAGAGCTCCGCTCACCTCACTCGATCCGCGGCGTCGTCGTTGATCGAGCAGCCCGCTCAGCGGGCATCGAGATCCAGCGGCAGAGACGCGAGCTGCACGACGCTGCTGCGTCGCTCCTCGCGTTGCACGAGCACCCCACAGCCGCCCTGGACGAGGCGCCGTCGATGCCTGGGCATGCGAAAAGGCCGGGCGCCGGAGGTGGAGACCTCCTGCGCCCGGCCCTGTCGGCCGTGCAGCTCGCGTCAGCGGGCGAAGTACCCGCGGTAGTACTCGTAGACCCAGCCGGCGATCGCGACCAGGAAGAGGCCGACCGCGATGTAGGTGATCCAGAAGCCGACAGCGAGGCCGAGGAAGGCCAGCGCGGCGGAGCCACCGAGGATCAGCGGCCACCAGCTCCACGGGCTGAAGAAGCCCAGCTCGGGGTCGCCGTCGTCGATGTCGGCGTCGAGACGGTCCTCGGGCAGCTCGGCGCCCTGGGCCTTGTGCACGCGGCCCACGTAGAAGGCGATGAACCCGCCCAGGACCGACGAGAGCGCGATGCCCACGGTGCCCACCCACTCCACCTGACCGGTGTCGATGAGCGACCAGAGGATGTACGTGACATCCGCGAGCAGGAAGAAGCCCGCGAGGAGCCAGAACAGATTGACGTTGGCGCGCATGGCCCTACTTCACCGTGCCTTCGGACTTGTCGTACGTGGGCGCGTCCGGAGCGTCCTTCGCCGGGCCGATGCCGACGGGGATGCCGGCCTCGGGGTGGTTGAGGTCGAAGGCCGGAGCCTCGCTGCGGATGCGCGGGATGGAGGTGAAGTTGTGCCGGGGCGGCGGGCAGGAGGTCGCCCACTCGAGCGACCGCGAGAAGCCCCACGGGTCGTTCACGGTGACCTTCGGCGCCTTGCGGGCCGTGATGTACACGTTGAGGAAGAACGGGATGAGCGAGACCGCGAGGATCATCGCGCCGATCGTCGACAGCTGGTTCATCCAGGTGAAGCCGTCCTCCGGCAGGTAGCTCGCGTAGCGGCGGGGCATGCCCACGACGCCGAGCCAGTGCTGGATGAGGAAGGTGGTGTGGAAGCCGATGAACAGCAGCCAGAAGTGCCACTTGCCCAGCGTCTCGTTGAGCATCTTGCCGGTCCACTTGGGCCACCAGAAGTAGAAGCCCGAGAACATCGCGAAGACGACGGTGCCGAAGACCACGTAGTGGAAGTGCGCGACCACGAAGTACGAGTCGGACACGTGGAAGTCGAGCGGCGGCGACGCGAGGATGACGCCGGTGAGGCCACCGAAGGTGAAGGTGATCAGGAAGCCGATCGCCCAGATCATCGGCGTCTCGAACGTCACCGAGCCGCGCCACATCGTGCCGATCCAGTTGAAGATCTTCACGCCGGTCGGGACGGCGATGAGCATCGTCATCAGCGAGAAGAACGGCAGCAGGACCGAGCCGGTCACGTACATGTGGTGCGCCCACACGGTGACGGACAGGGCGGCGATCGCGATGGTCGCGTAGATCAGCGTCTTGTAGCCGAAGATCGGCTTGCGGCTGAAGACCGGGAAGACCTCGGAGACGATGCCGAAGAACGGCAGCGCGATGATGTACACCTCGGGGTGGCCGAAGAACCAGAACAGGTGCTGCCAGAGCAGCACGCCGCCGTTGGCCGCGTCGTAGATGTGCGCATCGAACACGCGGTCGGCACCGAGCGCGAACATGGCGGCCGCGAGGACCGGGAACGCCAGCAGGACGAGGATCGACGTCACCAGGATGTTCCAGGTGAAGATCGGCATGCGGAACATCGTCATGCCCGGGGCGCGCATCGTGATGATCGTGGTGATGAAGTTCACCGCGCCGAGGATCGTGCCGAAGCCGGAGAGCGCGAGTCCGAAGACCCAGAGATTGCCGCCGAGCCCTGGCGAGAACGTCGTGCTCGACAGTGGCGCATAGGCGAACCAGCCGAACGACGCCGCGCCCTGCGGGGTGACGAAGCCGGCGACGGCGATCAGCGAGCCGAAGCTGTAGAGCCAGTAGGCGAACGCGTTCAGTCGCGGGAACGCCACGTCGGGCGCGCCGATCTGCAACGGCATGAGGACGTTGGCGAAGCCGGCGAAGAGCGGCGTCGCGAACATCAGCAGCATGATCGTGCCGTGCATCGTGAACAGCTGGTTGTACTGCTCACGGGTCTCGACGACCGCGAGACCCGGCTCGAAGAGCTGGGCGCGGATGACCAGCGCCATCACTCCTGCGATGCAGAAGTAGATGAAGGAGGTGATCAGGTACATGTACCCGATGACCTTGTGGTCGGTGGACGTCATCCAGCGAACGAGGACGTTCGCCTTGCGCTCGACAGGCGGAGTGCCGAATGCGCGGGACGGGGCGGGTGCTGTGGCGGTGCTCATGCTCCCTCTACTCCTCGTTCTCGGTGCGGGCCGGCGCGCCGGTGCCGGGCAGGTTGCTGTTGCGGTCGTACTCGGCGCCGAGCTGGCCGGTCTGGCCCGCGTCGCGCAGCGACTGGATGTAGTCGTCGTACTCGCCCTGCGAGACGACCTTGACGTTGAAGAGCATCGCGGAGTGGTACTCGCCGCAGAGCTCGGCGCACTTGCCGGCGTAGGTCCCCTCCTTGAGCGGCGTGACGTACATGTAGTTCGTCTTGCCGGGGATCATGTCCTTCTTGTAGAGGAAGTCGACGACCCAGAAGGAGTGGATGACGTCGCGGGCGTCGAGCTGGATCTTGATCTTCTGGTTCACCGGCAGGTACAGCGTCGGGACCTCGGACTCGACGAGCGAGCCGGCGGCGTCGCCGCTGTTCTCGTACTGGCCCTGGATGCCGGCGGAGTAGACGTCCTCGTCGACGTAGTTGAAGTCCCACGCCCACTGCTTGCCGTAGACCTGGATGGTCTCGTCCGGGTCGTCGTAGGCCTGCTCGATGGCGGCCTGGTCGCGCGCGGTGAAGGCGAAGAAGCCGATCACGAGGATCAGCGGCACGATCGTGTAGAAGATCTCGATCGGCATGTTGTAGCGCAGCTGCACCGGCAGGCCGGTCTGGCCCTTCCGGCGGCGGTACACGACGACCGCCCAGATCGTCAGGCCCCAGGTGATGACACCCACGGCGAGGAGGACGATCCAGGAGGTGACCCAGAGTCCGATGACCCGGTCGACGTGGTTCGTCGTGCCGGGCTCGGTGGGGAGCCAGCCCTGCAGCTGCTCCTGCGTGCAGCCTGCGAGGACGAGGGCGAGAGCTCCTGCGACGGGTACTGCGACCCATCGGCGGAGACGGCGATTGAAGCGCACCGGTGACCTTTCGGAAGACTGGGGACCAGTTCACACGAAACTGTATTAGACCGGCCCTAGCCTACCCGCCGTCGCGATCGCGGAGTGCACCGGCACCCGCTCTTGACCTCTCGCCGAAGTGGTGCTGCAACGACGAACGGCGCCCGGCCGCCCGCCGCAGCGGGGGTGTCGGGCGCCGTTCGAGGCGGTCGGCGCGGCGTGTCGCCGCGGGGATCAGTGGAAGCTGTCGCCGCAGGCGCAGCTGCCGCCGGCGTTCGGGTTGTCGATGGTGAAGCCCTGCTTCTGGATGGTGTCCTCGAAGTCGATCGAGGCACCGTCGAGGTAGGGGACGCTCATCTTGTCGACGACGAGGCCGACGCCCTCGAACTCGACCGCGGCGTCGCCGTCCAGCGTGCGCTCGTCGAAGTAGAGCTGGTAGATCAGGCCGGAGCAGCCGCCGGGCTGGACGGCGACGCGCAGGCGCAGGTCGTCGCGGCCCTCCTGCTCGAGGAGGCTCTTCACCTTGGCGGCGGCGACGGGGGTCATCGAGACGCCGTGCGCCGCGGTGGTCGTGCTGGCGGTCAGTGTCGTGTCGGACATGTCACTCCTCGGGGATGCAGGGCGTATCGGACGGCGTTCCTCCGACGATTCTACGGTGGCAACCCGGACGCGGGCCGGGCTATTCCGGATCCGGGCCGATCAGGCGCGGTGCCCGGCGGCCCGCAGCAGGAACAGCGCCTCCGTCTGCGCCGCGCGCTTGAAGACGCCGAGGTGCAGCGACTCGTTCGGGCTGTGCGCTCGCGAGTCGGGGTCCTCGACGCCGGTGACCAGGATCTGCGCCGCCGGGAACTCGCGGACGAGGTCCGCGATGAACGGGATGCTGCCGCCCGCGCTCGTCTCGAGTGCCGCCCGGCCCCAGGCGTCGGCCATCGCCTGCTTGACGAGGCTCACGGCCCAGCCGGAGGTGTCGACCAGGAACGGCTCCCCCGTGTCGACGTCGGCGATCTCGAGGTGCGCGCCGAACGGGGCGTTCGCGCGCAGGTGCCGCTCCAGGGCGGCGAAGCCCTCCGGCGCCTCCTGCCCGGGCGCGATGCGCGCGCTGATCTTGACCCGCACCGACGGGCTGAGGGTGTTGGAGGCGTCGACCACGCTGGGCGCGTCGATGCCGGTCACCGTGATCGACGGCTTCGACCAGATGCGGGAGAGGAACGGGCCGGAGCCGATCGGCGAGACCCCGTCGAGCAGTCCCGCGTCGCGGCGCAGATCCTCCTCCGTGGTCTCCGGAACGACGCCGTCGTGCTCGGTGAGACCGGCGACGGCGACCGAGCCGTCCTCGTTCCAGAGGGTGTCGAGTAGGCGGATCGTCGCGAGCATCGCGTCGGGGACCGCTCCGCCGAGCATGCCGGAGTGCGAGGCGTGGTCGAGGGTGCGCACGGTGAGGGTGAGCGTCACGTTGCCGCGCAGGCCCACGGTGAGCGACGGGGTGTCGACGTCCCAGTTGTCGCTGTCGGCGACGACGATCACGTCGGCCCGCAGCGCGTCGTGGTGCTCGCGGAGGAAGGTGGGGAACGAGCGGGAGCCGAACTCCTCCTCGCCCTCGATGAAGAGCACGAGGCCCAGGTCGTGGTCGTCGCCGGCGACCTCGCGCAGCGCGCGGACAGCGGCGAGGTGCGAGACGACGCCGGCCTTGTCGTCCGCGGCACCGCGGCCGTAGAGGCGGTCGCCGCGCACGGTCGGCTCGAACGGCGGCGTCTCCCAGGACTCCTCGGCGCCCTGCGGCTGCACGTCGTGGTGGGCGTAGAGCAGGACGGTGGGGGCGCCGTTCCGCGCGGCGCGCGTCGCGAGCACGGCGGGGTGGCCGAGCCGGTCCGTGTCGCCGATCGTGGAGCGGCGGATCGAGACCTCGTCGAAGGCGCCGGTCTCGCGGGCGAGCTCGGCGGTCGCCTCGGCGCTGGCGGCGACGCGGGTGGCGTCGAAGCCGTCCCAGGAGACGGAGGGGATCCGCACCAGGCGGCCCAGCTCGGCGAGGGAGCGGGGCAGGTCGTCGAGCACGGCCGCGAGGACCGCCTCCTCGGCGGCCGGAAGAGCGGAGGCGGGAGTCGGAGCGTCGGAAGCCATGGAGGTAATCTTAAGAGACCCTCGATTCCAAGGACGTTCCCCTGTGGCCAAGCACCCGATCGCACCCGACACTCCCGACGACGCCGACGTGACGGCGATCGGCAAGGGCCGGCCGACCCCGACGCGCCGCGAGCAGGAGCTCGCCCGCAAGCGTCCGCTGGTCGTCACCGACCGCAAGCAGGCCGCGCGCGACGCCCGGACGAAGACGGCGGAGCTGCGCGAGCAGGCCCGCGTCGGGATGGCCGCCGGCGACCAGCGCTACCTGCCGGTGCGCGACAAGGGGCCGCAGCGCAAGTACGTCCGAGACTACGTCGACGCGCGCTTCAGCTTCGGCGAGTTCCTCATCCCGGTGATGGTCGTCGTGCTGCTGATCAGCTTCTTCCCGCAGCCCGAGCTGGCCTCGCTCACGCTGATCATCCTGTGGGCGTTCTTCCTGCTCGCGGTCCTCGACTGCATCCTGCTCGGCCGCCGGCTGAAGAAGAAGCTCGCCGAGCGCTTCGGCGGCGCCGAGAAGGTCGAGAAGGGCATCCCGTGGTACGCCGCGATGCGTGCCCTGCAGCTGCGCGTGATGCGCCTGCCGAAGCCGCAGGTCAAGCGCGGAGCCTTCCCCGCCTGACCCTCGGCGGCCGGCCGGGCGCTACGCCGCGGCCGCGCGCAGTCGAGCGAGACCGCGGTTGATCTGCCGGCCCCAGAGCGGACCGCGGTAGACGAACGCCGAGTAGCCCTGCACCAGCGTGGCGCCGGCGTCGAGTCGCTCCTGCACGTCCTCGGCGGTGTCCACTCCCCCGACCGAGATGACGCAGAACTCCACGGGGACGACACCGCGGATGACCCGCAGCACCTCGAGTGCACGTGCCGCGAGCGGGGCGCCCGACAGGCCGCCGGCTCCTGCGCGCTCGACGACGGCGCGGTCGGTGCGCAGACCCTCACGGGAGAGAGTCGTGTTCGTCGCGATGATCCCGGCGAGGCCGAGGCGGACCGCGAGCTCCGCGACGCGGACGACCTCCTCGTCCGAGAGGTCCGGCGCGATCTTGACGAGCAGCGGCGTCGTGTCCGCCGCCTCGGCGACCGCGGCGAGCAGCGGCTCGAGCTTGTCGATCTCCTGCAGGCCGCGCAGGCCCGGGGTGTTCGGCGAGCTGACGTTGACGACCAGGTAATCGGCGAGCGGTGCGAGCATCCGAGCGCTGACCAGGTAGTCCTCGACGGCGTCGTCGACGTCGACCACCCGGCTCTTGCCGATGTTGACGCCGATGACGGGGCGACCTCGGGCAGTGCGCAGCCGGGCGAGGCGACCGGCGGCCGCGCGGGCGCCGTGGTTGTTGAAGCCCATCCGGTTGATCAGTGCGCGGTCCGCGATCAGGCGGAAGAGCCGCGGGCGCTCGTTGCCGGGCTGGGCGCGAGCGGTCAGGGTGCCGACCTCGACGTGGCCGAAGCCGAGCGCGCCGAGGCCGAGCACGGCCGTCGCGTCCTTGTCGAAGCCGGCGGCCACGCCGAACGGCGTGCGGAAGCGCAGTCCGAGCGCCTCGACCGAGAGATCGGTACGCGGGACCGTGAATCGGCGGACGAGCGGGGCGACGGGCCCGAGAGCCTTGATGACGGGGAAGGCGAGGTGGTGCGCGCGCTCCGGGTCGAGACGGCTCAGCACGGCGGAGAACAGCAGCGGGTACACGGCGGCGCTCAGAGCTCGTCGGCGGTGTGCAGGGCGGCGGGGCGCTCGGCGCGCAGGAGCGCGATGGCCGACTCGAAGTCGTCGAGCGAGTCGAACGCCTGGTACACGCTCGCGAAGCGGAGGTAGGCGACCTCGTCCAGCTCGCGCAGCGGCGGGAGGATCGCGAGGCCGATGTCGTTCGCGTCGATCTGCGAGGCGCCGGTCGAGCGGAGGTTCTCCTCCACTCGCTGCGCGAGCACGGCGAGATCGGTGTCGGTGACCGGGCGGCCCTGGCAGGCCTTGCGCACGCCGCTGACGATCTTCTCGCGGCTGAACGGCTCGACCACGCCGCTGCGCTTGATCACGACGAGGCTCGCGGTCTCGGTGGTGGAGAAGCGCCGGCCGCAGGACGGGCACTGGCGGCGGCGGCGGATGGAGAGGCCGTCGTCGCTGGTGCGCGAGTCGATCACGCGGGAGTCGGGGTGCCGGCAGAAGGGGCAGAACATCGGGTGCCTCTCGAGGTCAGGCGAAGCGGGCGTCGACGGCGTCGCCGTGCGCGGGGAGCGCCTCGGCGTCGCTCAGGGCGCGGATGTGCGGGGCGACGCGCTGCAGCGCGGCGCGGTCGTAGGAGACGAGCTGCTGCGGCCGCAGGAAGGTGTGCGCGCCGAGCCCGGAGGAGAAGCGCGCCTGCCCGAGGGTCGGCAGCACGTGGTTCGAGCCGGCCAGGTAGTCGCCGAGGCTGACCGGGGTGGTCGGGCCGAGGAAGACGGCGCCGGCGTCGTGGATCCGCTCGGCGGTCGCCACGGGGTCGACGGTGTGCAGCTCGAGGTGCTCGGGGCCGTAGGCGTCGCTGAAGGCGCAGGCGATCTCGAGGTCGTCGACGATCACGAGGGCCGACTGCGGGCCGGCCAGCGCGATCGCCACCCGCTCGGCGTGGTGCGTTCGCGGGGCCTGCTCGGCGATCTGGCGGCCGACGGCCTCGGCGAGGGCCGGGTCGTCGGTGACGAGCACGGCGGAGGCGGCCTCGTCGTGCTCCGCCTGGCTGACCAGGTCGGCGGCGATCAGTCGCGGGTCGGCGCTGGAGTCGGCGATGACGAGGATCTCGGTGGGGCCGGCCTCGGAGTCGATGCCGACCTGGCCGAGTACCTGGCGCTTCGCCGTGGTGACCCAGATGTTGCCCGGGCCGGTGACGATGCTGACCGGATCCAGCCCGATCGAGTCGACGCCGTAGGCGAGGGCGGCGACGGCTCCCGCGCCGCCCATCGCGTAGACCTCGTCGATGCCGAGGAGGCCGGCGGCGGCGAGGATCGTCGGGTGCACGGAGCCGCCGAACGCCTTCTGCGGCGGCGAGACGATCGCGACGGACTCGACGCCCGCGGCCTGCGCGGGCACGGCGTTCATGATCACGCTCGAGGGGTAGACGGCCTTGCCGCCGGGCACGTAGAGGCCGGCGCGGCCGACGGGCTGCCAGCGCTGGGTGACGGTCGCGCCGTCGTCGAGCACGGTGGTGCGCTCCGGCGGGATCTGCGCGGCGCTCGCCCGGCGGACGCGGCGGATCGCCTCCTCGAGGGCCGCCCTGATCGCGGGGTCGAGGTCGCGGACGGCCGCTGCGATCTCCTCGGCAGGGACGCGCAGGTGCGGCGGGCGGACCCCGTCGAGGCGCTCGGCCTGCTCGAGGAGCGCGTCGGCGCCGCGGGCGCGGACGTCGGCGATCAGCTCGGCGACGACGGGGCCGACGTTCGCGGAGGTGCCCGGATTGCGCGGGACGAGGGCGAGGAGCTCGGCGGCGGACGGGCGCCGCCCCCGCAGATCGAGAGTCTGGATCATGGCCGCCCCAGCCTACCGGCCGCGCTCGCGCCGCTCCTTCGCGGGCGCCTCCTGCGCTGACGACGGCGGGTCTCGATACGCCGCTCCGCGGCTACTCGACCAGCATGCGATGCGCGCGGCCCGAGGCGAATCGGCGATCCGCGTCCCAGCGGATCGCCGCAGCCGAGCGCAGGACGCTCTGCACGACGCAGCCACCCGCACGAGCCGACCGCGGCGAGCCGGGCAGGGACCGGCTCGCACGACGGCTCAGTACAGGCAGTTGGGCCCGAGCAGGGACTTCAGCTCGCCGAACAGGTCCGGGGTGATCCGGACCGGGAACGGGACCTCGAAGACGCGGGCGGTGTCGCCCTTGATGAGCTTGAGGCGCACCTCGGTGCGGCCGGAGTGCCGGATGAGCACGTCGCTCAGCTGCGAGACCGTGTCGGTGGTCGCGCGCGACTCCGGCATCGAGACCGTCAGCGGCCCGGAGTCGCCGTCCTGGCTCATCTCCGGGGCGAAGAGGCTGAACGCGTGCAGGTTCATGCCGTCGTCGCGCATGCTGACGCGGCCGCGCACGACGACGATGGAGTCGTTCGTCAGCGCCGGGGCGAACTCCTGGTACGCCTTGCCCATGAACATGCAGGTGATCTCGCCGCCGAAGTCCTCGACCTGGATCATCCCGTACTGGTTGCCGGAGGCCTTCGCCATCCGGTGCTGCACGCTCGTGACCAGCCCCGCGACGACGACCGTCTCGCCGTCGCCGATCGACTCGGAGACGAGCAGGTCGGCGATCGTCGTGCTGTAGTGCTTGGCCAGCTCGGTCTCGAGCCCCGCGAGCGGGTGATCGGAGACGTAGAGGCCGAGCATGTCGCGCTCGAAGGCGAGCTTGTCCCGCTTGGCCCACTCCGGCCGGGTCGGCACCTGGATCGCGGCCTGCGGCTCGTCCCAGAGGCTGTCGAAGTCGAAGCCGACCTGGCCGTTCGCCTCGTTCCGCTTCTCGCCGACGGCGGCCTCGACCGCGTCCTCGTGCACCTCGACGAGGGCGCGCCGGGTCGAGCCGAGCGAGTCGAACGCGCCGGCCTTGATCAGCGACTCGATGGTCCGCTTGTTCGCGACCGGGAGCGGCACCTTGCGCAGGAAGTCGTGGAACGACTCGAAGCGCCCCTTCTCCTCCCGCGAGACGCGGATGCCCTCGACGACGTTGGTGCCGACGTTCCGCACCGCGCCGAGGCCGAAGCGGATGTCGGTCCCGACGGCGGTGAAGAAGCCGATCGACTCGTTCACGTCCGGCGGCAGCACCTTGATGCCCATCCGCCGGCACTCGTTGAGATAGGCGGCCATCTTGTCCTTGGAGTCGCCGACGCTCGTGAGCAGCGCGGCCATGTACTCCGCGGGGTAGTGCGCCTTGAGGTAGGCCGTCCAGTAGGAGATGACGCCGTAGGCCGCCGAGTGCGCCTTGTTGAACGCGTAGTCGGAGAACGGCAGCAGGATGTCCCAGAGGGTCTTCACCGCGGCCATCGAGTAGCCGTTGTCGGCCATGCCGCCGGAGAAGCCCTCGAACTGCTTGTCCAGCTCGGACTTCTTCTTCTTGCCCATCGCGCGGCGGAGCAGATCGGCCTGGGCCAGTGTGAAGCCCGCGAGCTTCTGCGCGATCGACATCACCTGCTCCTGGTAGACGATCAGTCCGTAGGTCCCGCCGAGGACCTCGGCGAGCGGCTCCTCGAGCTCCGGGTGGATCGGCGTGATCTCCTGCACGCCGTTCTTCCGCAGCGCGTAGTTGGTGTGCGAGTCGGCGCCCATCGGGCCCGGCCGGTAGAGCGCGAGGACCGCGGAGATGTCCTCGAAGTTGTCGGGCTTCATCAGCCGCAGCAGGCCGCGCATCGGCCCGCCGTCGAGCTGGAAGACGCCGAGGGTGTCGCCGCGGGCGAGCAGCTCGTAGGCGGCCGGGTCGTCGAGCTCCAGGTCCTCCAGCACGAGGTCCTCACCGCGGTTGGCCCGGATGTTGTCGAGCGCGTCGTCGATGATCGTGAGGTTCCGCAGCCCCAGGAAGTCCATCTTGATCAGACCGAGCGACTCGCAGGCGGGGTAGTCGAACTGCGTGACGATCTGGCCGTCCTGCTCGCGCTTCATGATCGGGATGATGTCCTTGAGCGGATCGCTCGACATGATCACGCCCGCGGCGTGCACGCCCCACTGGCGCTTGAGGTTCTCCAGGCCCAGCGCCGTGTCGAAGACGAGCTTCGCCTGCGGGTCCTCCGCGATGACGTTCCGGACGTCGAGCGCCTCCTTGTAGCGCGGGTGCTCGGGGTCGTTGATCCCCGTCAGCGGGATGTCCTTGCCCATGATCGCGGGCGGCATCGCCTTGGTGAGCTTCTCGCCCATCCCGAACGGGAAGCCGAGCACGCGCGATGCGTCCTTGAGCGCCTGCTTCGCCTTGATCGTGCCGTAGGTGACGATCTGCGCGACGCGCTCGTCGCCGTACTTGTCGGTCACGTAGCGGATGACCTCGCCGCGGCGCCGGTCGTCGAAGTCGACGTCGAAGTCGGGCATCGAGACGCGGTCCGGGTTGAGGAAGCGCTCGAAGATCAGGCCGTGGCGCAGCGGGTCGAGATCGGTGATCTTCATCGCGTAGGCGGCCATCGAGCCGGCTCCGGAGCCGCGACCCGGGCCGACCCGGATGCCGTTGCGCTTGGACCAGTTGATGAAGTCGGCGACGACGAGGAAGTAGCCCGGGAAGCCCATCTGCAGGATGACGCGGGTCTCGTAGTCGGCGCGGTCGCGCACCTCCTGCGAGACGCCGTCCGGATAGCGCTCGCGCAGTCCCGCCTCGACCTCCTTGACGAACCAGGTGTCCTCGGTCTCGCCCTCGGGCACCGGGAAGCGCGGCATGTAGTTCGCCGCGGTGTCGAACTGCACGTCGCAGCGCTCGGCGATCAGGAGCGTGTTGTCGCAGGCCTCGGGGTGGTCGCGGAAGACCTGGCGCATCTCGCGCGGGGACTTGAGGTAGAACTCGTCCGCGTCGAACTTGAAGCGCTTGGGGTCGTCGAGAGTGGTGCCGGACTGCACGCAGAGCAGCGCCGCGTGCGAGGTCGCGTCGTGGGCGTGGGTGTAGTGCAGGTCGTTCGTCGCCACCAGCGGCAGATCGAGGTCCTTCGCGAGTCGGATCACGTCGCCGATGACGCGCCGCTCGATCTCGAGACCGTGGTCCATGATCTCGGCGAAGTAGTTCTCCTTGCCGAAGATGTCGCGGTAGTGGGCGGCCGCCTGCCGCGCCTCCTTGTACTGGCCGAGGCGCAGGCGCGTCTGCACCTCGCCGCTCGGGCAGCCGGTGGTCGCGATGAGGCCCTCGGAGTGCTCGGCGAGGATCTCGCGGTCCATCCGCGGCTTGAAGTAGTAGCCCTCGATCGAGGCGCGCGAGGAGAGCCGGAACAGGTTGTGCATGCCGGTCGTGGTCGAGCTGAGCAGCGTCATGTGCGTGTACGCGCCGGAGCCGGACACGTCGTCGCCGCCGCCGTCGCCCCAGCGGATCCGCGTCTTGTCCGAGCGGTGGGTGCCCGGCGTGATGTACGCCTCGGTGCCGATGATCGGCTTGATCCCCGCCGCCGTCGCCGTGCGCCAGAAGTCGAAGGCGCCGAACACGTTCCCGTGGTCGGTCACGGCGATCGCCGGCATGCCCTCCTCCACCGCCGCGTCGATCAGCGGCTTGACCCGGGCGGCACCGTCGAGCATCGAGTACTCGCTGTGCACGTGCAGGTGGACGAAGGAATCGTTACTCGGCAAAGGATGCGCCTCCGACGGACTGCGGGCAGGGAGACCGAAAGTCTACCCGCGTCACTCCCCGCGGAGGACGTCCAGCGCGTGTCCGAGGTCGGCCGGGTAGCTCGCCTCGAACTGCACCCACTCCCCCGTGCCCGGGTGGGTGAAGGCCAGTCGGACGGCGTCGAGCCACTGCCGCGTGAGGCCGAGGCGCTTGGACAGCGTCGGGTCGGCGCCGTACATCGCATCGCCGACGCAGGGGTGCCGCTGGGCGGCCATGTGCACGCGGATCTGGTGGGTGCGGCCCGTCTCGAGCCGGATCTCGAGGAGCGAGGCGAACGGGAACGCCTCGATCGTCTCGTAGTGGGTGACCGAGGGCTTGCCGTCGGCGCGGATCGCGAACTTCCAGTCCGAGGAGGGGTGCCGCCCGAGCGGCGCGTCGATCGTCCCGGTGAGCGGATCGGGGTGCCCCTGCACGACGGCGTGGTAGATCTTCTCGACCTGGCGGTCGTGGAAGGCGCGCTTGAGGTGGGTGTACGCGCGCTCGGACTTGGCGACGACCATCAGGCCGCTCGTCCCGGCGTCGAGGCGGTGCACGATGCCGGCGCGCTCGGCCGCCCCGGAGGTCGCGACGGTGAAGCCGGCCGCGGCGAGGGCGCCCAGAACGGTGGGGCCCTCCCAGCCGACGGCCGGATGCGCCGCGACGCCGACGGGCTTGTCGATCACCACGATGTCGTCGTCGTCGTGGACGATCCCGAGATCCGGGACCGCGAGCGGCACGATGCGCGGCTCCTCGCGCGGACTCCACTCCACGCTCAGCCAGGCGCCCGCGGCGACGCGGTCGCTCTTGTCGAGCACGCGGCCGTCGGCGCTGACACCGCCGGCCTCGATCACCTCGGCGGCGAAGCTGCGCGAGAAGCCGAGGAGCTTGCCGACGGCCGCGTCGGCGCGCAGCCCGGCCAGCCCGTCCGGGACGGGGAGGGATCGGGACTGCACCATCAGGCGCCGCCGCGCGGTTCGGAGTCGACGGCGTCGGTGTCCGCGCCGTCCTCCGCGGCGGCCTGCTCGGCCTTCCGCGAGGTCCGCGTCCCGTCGAGGTTCACGCCCCGCAGGCTGAGGATCACGAAGAGGCCCATGGCCGTGCAGATCGCGATGTCGGCGACGTTGTAGATCGCCGGGAGCAGCCACGGTGTGAAGATGAAGTCGACCACGTGGCCGAGGCCGAACGACGGCTCTCGGAACAGCCGGTCGAACAGGTTCCCGAGCGTCCCGCCGAGCAGGAGGCCGAAGAACAGCGCCCAGGCCGTGGAGCGGATCCGCCGGGCGAACCAGATCACCGCCACCACCACGCACGCGGCGATGATCGAGAAGATCCAGGTGGAGCCGCTCGCGAGCGAGAACGCGGCTCCGGGGTTCTTCACGTAGTGGAAGATCAGCACGTCACCGAGGACGTGCACGTCCTCACCGAGCGTGAGCCCGGTGGTGACGAGGTGCTTCGCGGTCTGATCGATCGCGAACACCGCGAGCGCAACGAGGCCGAGGGTGACGAGCACCCTCGGCCTGACGTTCGCTGCGGTGGTGCTACGCCCCAAAGCCGGGGAACGAGGACGACTCGGCCGACACCGGCTGGGTGTCGAGGTCGCGGAGCTGGCCCTCGATGTAGCTCTTCAGCTTCTGGCGGTACTCGCGCTCGAAGGTGCGGAGCTCGTCGATGCGGTGCTCGACCGTCGCGCGCTCCTCCTCGAGCTTCGCGACCTGGGCACGCTGCTTGGCCTCGGCCTCGGCGACGATGCGCGCGGCGGTGGCACGGCCCTCGGCGACGAGCGCGTCGCGCTTCTCGGCGCCCTCGCGGACGTGCTCCTCGTGGAGACGGCGGGCGAGCTGCAGGAGTCCGCTGGAGCTCTCGGCCTCGTCGACCGGGGCCGACTGCGAGGCGGCGGGAGCGGCGACCGGGGCAGGAGCCGGGGTGGGCTCCGGCTCGGGCTCGGGCTCCGGCTCCGCAGCGGGCGCCTCGTCGACCACCGGCGCGGGGGCCGGGGTGCTCGCCACCGGGGCGTCCACGGGGCGGGAGTCGCCGCCCGAGGAGAGGCGCTGGCGCAGCTCCTCGTTCTCCTGGTTCAGGCGACGCAACTCCACGACGACCTCATCGAGGAAGTCGTCGACCTCGTCCTGGTCGTATCCCTCGCGGAACTTGGTCGGCTGGAACCGCTTATTGACAACATCTTCGGGAGTGAGCGCCATGGCTTTCCACCTTCGATTTCAAGTAGGTACACGTTCAACAACGTTCGACTGCCGCCGGCACTGCTTCGCCGGCAACGACTAACGCTAGCAACTGCGAGCGCGGGGCGCAGTGCGCGCACCGCGGGGAACGTTCAGGTCGCCGCCCACGATACAGGGGCGGCCGGGACTCGGCGGACACCCGAGCGGCCGACGGGACTCAGACCCGCTGGAGCCACTGGGCGATGTACATGCCCACGATCACGCAGAGCATGGTCAGGCTCCAGCCGAAGTCGAGGGCGATCGGGCCGATCGACACCGGCTTGATGACACGGCGGAAGAACGAGATCGGCGGGTCCGTGACCGTGTAGACGGTCTCGGCCGCGACGAGCCCGGCACCGCGGGGGCGCCACTCCCGCCGGATCACGCGGACGAGATCGAGGACGAACCTCGCCCACATGGCGAAGAAGTACAGGAGCAGAGCGAAGTAGAGGACGCTCCCGAGAAGCGAGATGACGGAGCTCACCGAACGACAGGGCTCCCGGGATCAGGACTTCGCGAAGAACGACGCGTCGGCGTCGCTCTCGGCGGAGGCAGAATCGCCGGCGACCGTGATGTGCGACGGCGAGAGCAGGAAGACCTTGCTCGTGACGCGCTCGATCCGGCCGTAGAGGCCCTGCGAGAGGCCGCTGGCGAAGTCGATCAGTCGGCGGGCGTCCGCATCGCTCATCTGCGAGAGGTTGATGATGACGGGGATGCCGTCGCGGAAGTTCTCCGCGATGACCTGCGCGTCGCGGTACTGCTTGGGGTGGACGGTGAGGATCTCGTTCATCTCAGCGTGTGCCGTCGCCTTCGGGGTCTGGGGGGTGGGCTTGCGGAGCGGGGTGACCGTCGCGCGGGGCTGCTGCTGCGGAGCCTGCTCGACCGGCGGGACCGGCTGCACGGGCGAGACCGGTGCGCGGTGCGCGGTGGCGGGGGCCGCCTCGACGGTCTCGGCGCGCTCGTACTCGACCTCTTCGTCGGCGAGTCCGAGGTACACCATCGTCTTCTTCAGCGGGTTGGCCATCAGTGTCCTCCGTGTTGTCGTCTCACCCACAGCTGGGTCACGACGAGGCTACGGGCGGGCGGGCCGATTGCCGGTGATTGCCGATCCGATTCGCAGGTGTGTCGCACCCTCGGCGATCGCCTCGGCGAAGTCGTGCGACATGCCGGCGGAGATCGCGGTCGCCGACGGTTCGATCGCGCGCACCCGGTCGGCGATCGTGCGCAGCCGGGCGAAGGCGGGGCGGGGCTCCTCGCCGAGCGGAGCGACGGCCATCACGCCGCGCAGGGCGAGCCCGGCGGCGCCTGCCAGCGCCTCCACGAGCGGCTCGACCTCGTCGGGAGCCGCTCCCCCGCGCGCGGGGTCGTCGGTGAGGTTGACCTGCAGGAAGACGTCGAGCGGCGACTCCCCGGGCTCCGGAGCGCCCGCGTCGAGCAGCGGCACGAGGGCGAGCCGGTCGACGGAGTGGATCGAGCTCGCGTAGCGCCTCACCTGGCGCGCCTTCTTGCTCTGCAGCTGGCCGATGAAGTGCCAGCGCGCCGCCGTGCCCGCGAGCTCGACGGACTTCTCCTGCGCCTCCTGGTGACGGTTCTCGCCGAAGTCGACGGCGCCGAGCTCGAGCAGGTCGCGCAGGAGGGAGACCGGGTGGTACTTCGTGACCACGATCGTGGTCAGCTCCGACGGGTCGCGGCCGGCCGAGCGCGCGGCATCGGCGACCTGCCCGGTCACCGACGCCCAGCGCTCGGCCAGCTCGCGATCCACCACGGCGACTACTTGAGGAAGTCGGGGATGTCGAGGTCGCTCTCGTCGTCGTCGAACGACGGGTCGGCGACCGGAGCCGGCGCGGCCACCGGAGTGCTCGACCAGATCGATCCGGCGGAGGGAGCGGGCGCCGGGGCGGGCGCAGGCTCGGCGCTCGACTCGGCGGGCAGGCTCTGCTGCGGACGCGGCTGCGCGACGGCCGCAGGGCCGGTCGCGCCGGGCTCCCCGCCGTCGAAGCCGGCCGCGATGACCGTGACGCGCACCTCGTCGCCGAGCGTGTCGTCGATGACGGCGCCGAAGATGATGTTCGCCTCCGGGTGCACCGCCTCCTGGACCAGGCGCGCCGCGTCGTTGATCTCGAAGATGCCGAGGTTGGACCCGCCCTGGATCGAGAGCAGCACGCCGTGCGCGCCGTCGATGCTGGCCTCGAGCAGCGGCGAGGCGACGGCCAGCTCGGCCGCCTTGATCGCCCTGTCGGCGCCCCGCGAGGAGCCGATGCCCATCAGCGCGGAGCCGGCGCCCTGCATGACCGACTTGACGTCGGCGAAGTCGAGGTTGATCAGACCCGGGGTGGTGATCAGGTCGGTGATGCCCTGGACACCGGCGAGGAGGACCTGGTCGGCGGTCGCGAACGCCTCGAGCATCGAGATGCCGCGGTCGCTGATCTCGAGCAGGCGGTCGTTGGGGACGACGATGAGGGTGTCGACCTCGTTCTTCAGGGTCGCGACACCCGCCTCGGCCTGGGTCTGGCGGCGGCGGCCCTCGAAGCCGAAGGGCTTGGTGACGACACCGATGGTGAGCGCGCCGATCGACTTCGCGATGCGCGCCACGACGGGCGCGCCGCCGGTTCCGGTGCCGCCGCCCTCGCCCGCGGTGACGAAGACCATGTCGGCGCCCGCGAGCACCTCCTCGATCTCCTCCGCGTGGTCCTCGGCGGCGCGGCGCCCGACCTCGGGGTCGGCGCCGGCGCCGAGTCCGCGGGTCAGCTCGCGGCCGACGTCGAGCTTGACGTCGGCGTCGCTGAGCAGGAGCGCCTGCGCGTCGGTGTTGATCGCGATGAACTCGACGCCGCGGAGGCCGAGCTCGATCATGCGGTTGACAGCGTTGACGCCGCCACCGCCGATGCCGACGACCTTGATCACGGCGAGGTAGTTCTGGTTTGAAGTCACGTGTCCGGCCTCCGGGCTGAACCTTAAACCTGTAGTTGAGGCTTAAAGTTATGCTGAGTATGCATTTGGGGTACGGGGTCGACGGTAGGCGGAGTGCGCGCCGCCCCGCGACAGACACGCCCGCAATCGGGAAAGAGCCCTGCGGATCCGTCCGCAGCGCCGCTCGATCGCGCCGGTTAGCTCACCGCCGGGCGACGACGGCCGCCTGGGGCGACGAGACGTCGTAGGAGGCGACGGTCGCGGGATCGGTGGCCGCCATCAGCTTGTCCAGCACGACCGCCTTGAGCGCGGAGTCCTCCGAGCCGCCCCAGAGGACGACCGAGCCGTTCGTCAGCGTCAGCGAGACGTCGTCACCGGTGGTGGCGGCGGCGGAGGCGACCTGCCCCTCGAGCGTGTCCGGCAGGGTGAGCAGCACCCGGGCCGTCGCGCGGAACGCGGCGCCCGAGGCCGAGCCCGTCGGGGTGCTGAGCAGCGGATAGCCCTCCTGCGCGGCGGGCGCCGTCTCGATCACCACGCCCGCAGGATCGACGAGGTCGAACTCGGCGCCGTCGGCGATCACGGCGACCGGCGTCCGCTCGACGACGCTGACCACGAGGGTGCTCGGCGGGCGCGTCTGCACGGAGTAGCTCCGCACCAGCGGGTAGCTGCCGAGCACGCGCCCGATCGCCGCGCGATCGACGAGGGTGAGCGGCACGCCGACCTGGTCGTCGAGGGAGTCCTGGATGGCCTGGGCGCTGACGCGCTGCGTCCCGGAGATCTCTATGGTCTTGACCGCCATCAGCGGCGAGTAGGCGGCGACCGCGACCACCAGCGCCAGGAGGGCGAGCGAGCCGGCGGTGACGAGCGCGATGGTGCGGCGGCGGCGCGCGCGCTTGGTGAAGCGGCGGACCTCGCCGCGCTCGAAGCGACGGCGCTCGCGCCCGGCCCGCGCGACGGAGCGGCGCTCGGCGCCGGGCAGTGCGACACGCGGGAGCCGGAGGCGCGGCTTCTCGGCGGGCGAGGGCGGGCTCTTAGCGGCCGGTGTCTTCAGGGGCGGTGTCTTCGCGGGCTGAGCCTTCGTGGGCTGAGCCTTCTCCGCCTGCGTCTTCTCCGCCTTCTCCGCCTGCGCCTTCTCCGCCCTCAGGCGCTCCGCCTGCTGCTTGCCCGCGATGCTCCGGGGCTCGGGCGTCACCCGCAGCGTCAGCGGGGTCGTGAGGGTGATCGGCTCGGTGGCGTGATCGCCGTCGCCCGCACGCTCCGGGCGGGCGACGGGTGGCCGGGCGCCGCTGGGGGGCCGCACGCCGTCCGGCCGCTTCATCGGGCGACCGGCGCGTCCTCGCTCGCCCCGAGCGACTCGAGCAGCTGCGGGATGATCCGGTAGACGTCGCCGCAGCCGAGGGTGATCACGAAGTCACCCTCGCGCGCGACCTCGGCGGTGCGCCGGGCGGCGTCCTGCCAGTCGGCGAGGAAGGACACGTGCGACGGGTCCCGGAACTTCTCGCTGACGAGGGCGCCGGTGACGCCGGGCTCCGGATCCTCGCGCGCACCGTAGACGTCGAGCACGATCGTCTCGTCCGCATACTGCTCCAGCGCCTCGGCGAACTCGCGGGCGAAGAGGCGGGTGCGGCTGTAGAGGTGCGGCTGGTGCACCGCGATGATCCGGCCGGTGCCGACGACGGTGCGCGCGGCGGACAGGGCGGCGGCGACCTCGGTCGGGTGGTGCGCGTAGTCGTCGTAGACGCTCACGCCGCGGACGGCGCCGTGCAGCTCGAAGCGGCGCTCCGTGCCGCCGAACTCGGAGATCGCCGCGAGGGCGGGCGCCGGCTCGAAGCCGAGGCCGACCAGCACGGCGAAGGCGCCGGCCGCGTTGATCGCGTTGTGGCGGCCGGGGATGCGCAGGCGGGTCGTGTAGCGGCGGCTCTCGTACTCGACGGTGAAGCCGACCGGGCCGACCAGCTCGAGGTCGACGACGCGGACGTCCGATCCCTCCGCCTCGCCGAAGGTGAGGACTCGCGGTCCGTCGATGCGGCGGGTGACGCTGACGGCACCCGCGTCGTCGGAGGAGATCACGACCAGCTCGCGCGCGCTTGAGGTGAAGGTGACGAACGCCTCCTCGAACGCCTCGAGCGAGCCGTAGTGGTCGAGGTGATCGGGGTCGACGTTGGTGACGAGCGAGACCGCGGTGTCGTAGAGCAGGAAGCTGCCGTCGGACTCGTCCGCCTCGACGACGAAGACCTCGCCCGAGCCCGCGGCGGAGGAGGTGCCGAGCCCCTCGATGATGCCGCCGTTGACGAAGCTCGGGTCGGCGTCGAGGCCGAGCAGACCGGTGACGATCATGCCGGTCGAGGTGGTCTTGCCGTGAGCGCCGGCCACGGCGACCAGGCGCTTGCCTCGGACGAGCCAGGCGAGCGCCTGCGAGCGGTGCAGGACGGGCAGGCCGCGCTCCTTCGCCAGCAGGTACTCGGGGTTGTCCGGCCAGAGCGCGGAGGTGACGACGACGGCCTCGGCGTCGCCGAGGTTCGCGGCGTCGTGGCCGATGGCGACGGGGACGCCCAGCTCGCGGAGCTGCTCGATCGGGTGCGACTCGCGCACGTCCGACCCGGTCACCCGGTGGCCGGCGCGGTGGAACAGGCGCGCGATCCCGCTCATCCCCGACCCGCCGATGCCGATGAAGTGGACCGAGCCGAGCTCGTCGGGGACGGTGATGCCGAGGTCGGGCTTGATCACGGGGCTCTCGCTTTCGGGTGTTCGGCTCGGCGGGCGGGGTGCCGCAGGCCGGGCGAAGGGATCAGTTTAACCGCGCAGGGATCAGCGCGGACGGAGTCCGGACCCGATGAGGTCGACCAGCCGACCCGAGCCGTCGCGCACGCCGACGGACGCGGCGCGGCGCCCCATCTCGGCGAGCTGCGGAGCGTCCCGCAGGAGCGGCACCAGGTCGCTCGCGACCCAGGACGGCGTGAACGCCGCGTCCTCGACGAGGAGCGCGCCGCGAGCCTCGACGACGCCGCGGGCGTTGAAGCGCTGCTCGCCGTTGCCGACCGGGTAGGGCACGTAGACCGCGGGCAGGCCCAGAGCGCTGAGCTCGCTCACCGTGGCGGCTCCCGCGCGGGAGACGGCGACGTCGGCGGCGGCGAGGGCGAGGTCCATCCGGTCGCAGTAGGCCAGCAGGTGGTAGCCGGGGACGCCGGGGTCGGTGATCTCGGCGCGGTCGCCGGTGATGTGCAGGACCTGGAACCCGGTCGCGACCAGAGCGGAGGCACTCGCGTGCACGGTCGCGTTGATCCGCCGGGCGCCGAGCGAGCCGCCGGTGACGAGCAGGGTCCGGCGCGCGGGATCGAGACCGAAGGCGGCCATCGCCTCGTCGCGCGCGGCCGCGCGGTCCAGCTGCGCGATCTCGCGGCGCAGCGGCATGCCGACGACCTGCGCGTTCCGCAGCGGCGTGCCCTCGAAGGCGACGCCGACGAAGGGGGTGAAGCGGGCGCCGAGCCGGTTGGCGAGGCCCGGCCGGGCGTTGGCCTCGTGCACCACGAAGGGGATCCCGGCGCGCCGGGCGGCGAGATAGGCGGGCGCGGCCGCGTAGCCGCCGAAGCCGACGACCGCGTCGATCCGGCGCTCGCGAAGAGTGCGGACGATGCCGTCGATCGTCGCGCGGAAGGCGGAGGGGAAGCGCAGCGCGGCACCGTTCGGCCGCCGCGGGAAGGGCAGGCGCGGGATCACCGACAGCTCGTAGCCGCGCAGGGGGACGAGTCGGGCCTCGAGTCCCTCGGCGGTTCCGAGGACCAGGACCTCGTCCTCCGGGTGGCGCGCCCGGATCTCGTCGGCCGTGGCGAGCAGCGGATTGACGTGGCCGGCGGTCCCGCCGCCGGCGAGCAGGAAGCGGGTCATCGGGCGGCGGCCTTCCGGGCGGCGCGGGCGGCGGCGCCGTCGCTCGGGGAGGTCTGGTGGCGCGCGAAGGAGAGCACGACGCCGATGGCGAGGAGCGAGCTGAGCAGGGCGGTGCCTCCGGACGAGATGAGCGGCAGCGGAACGCCGAGCACCGGGAGCACCCCGAGCACCACCCCGATGTTGACGAACGCCTGCCCGATCAGCCAGACCATGACGGCGCCGGTCGTGATGCGCACGAAGGGATCGGTGGAGGCGTGGATGATGCGGAAGAAGGCGATCGCGAGCACCACGAACAGCGCGAGCACGACGATCGCTCCGATCAGGCCGAGCTCCTCGCCGATGATCGCGAAGATGTAGTCGTTGTCCGCCGCCGGCAGCCAGGACCACTTGGCCTTGGAGTTGCCGAGGCCGACGCCGAAGATGCCGCCGGAGGCCATCGCCCAGGTGCCGTGCACGGGCTGCCAGCAGGAGGTCTCGTACTGCTCCGAGCCCGAGCAGTCGCCGAGGAAGGACATGATCCGGGTCAGCCGGTTCTCGCTGGAGACCGCGAAGAGCACCGCGCCGACGGCGCCGACGAGCACGATCGGGATCAGCACCTTCATCTGCACGTTCGCGTAGAACAGCGCGGCCAGCACGATGCCCGCCAGGATCAGCACGGTCCCGAGGTCACCGCCACCGAGGACGAGGCCGATCGAGCCGCCCGCGACGATGAGGACGGGCATCAGCGCGTCCTTCCAGTCCTTCGGCCCCCGGTAGCGGCGGGCGAGCAGCAGGCCGAGCCAGAGCGCGAGCGCGAGCTTGATGATCTCGGACGGCTGCATCGTGAAGCCGCCGATCCGGAGCCAGTTGCGGTTGCCGCCGACCTCCCAGCCGAGCGGGGAGAACAGCACGAGCAGCTGCAGGACGCAGCCGGCCCCGAGCAGGAGCGGCGTGGCCTTCTTCCAGAGCCGGATCGGCACGCGGGACACCACGAGCATCAGCGGCACGCCGAGCAGCGCGAAGCCGCCCTGGCGGAAGAAGCCGCCGAAGGAGTCGTCGCTCGACACGTAGGAGGTGACCGACGAGGAGGAGAGCACCATCGTGAGCCCGAAGAGTACGAGGAAGAGCGTGGTGCCGAAGAGCAGGAAGAAGTTCGGCGATCCGGAGGCGAGGACCCGCGCGAGCACGATGCGCGCCGTGCGGACTCCACCGCGGCGCTGCCCGCCCGCAGCCGCGTCGGTGTCCGGCCGCGGGTCAGCGCCCGAGCGGCCCGGGGTGCGGCTCGTCGTCGGAGCGGTCATCGGCTCCCCCTCCCAGATACGTCGCCACGGCGGCCGCGAAGAAGCGGCCCCGCTCCGCGTAGTCGCGGAACTGGTCCATCGACGCCGCGGCAGGTGCGAGCAGGACGACGTCGCCCGTTTGGGCGAGCACCGCGGCGGCCTCCACGGCCGCCTGCATCACCGCCCCAGTGTCATCCGGGACCACCTCGGTCACGGGGAGGGCGGGCGCGTGTCGCCGGAATGCCTCGAGGACGTCGGCGCGGTCCACTCCGATGACCACGGCGCCGCGCAGGCGGGCGACGTGGGCGGCGACGAGGGAGTCGATGTCGACGCCCTTGAGCAGCCCGCCGACGAGCCAGACGACCGACGGGTAGGCGCGCAGCGAGGCGTCGGCGGCGTGCGGGTTGGTGGCCTTGGAGTCGTCGACCCAGACCACTCCGGAGCGCTCGGCGACCACCTGGATGCGGTGCGCGTCGAGCTCGAAGACCGCGAGGGCGCGGCGGACGGCGCCGGGCTCGATCCCGCAGGCGCGGGAGAGGGCGGCGGCCGCCAGCACGTTCTGCACGATGTGCGGGGCGGCGAGTCCGCGGGCGGCGAGCTCGTCGACCGTCGCGATCTCGATCGCGCTCGTGGCGCGGTCCTCGAGGAAGGCGCGGTCGCAGAGGATGCCGTCGACGATCCCGAAATCGCTCGGCCCGGGCACGCCGAGGCCGAAGCCGATGGCGCGCGCGCCCTCGACCACCTCGGCCTCGACGACCATCTGCTCGGTCACGGCGTCGGCGCGGTTGTAGACGCAGGCGATGCGGGTGTTCGCGTAGACCTTCGCCTTCGCGTCGCGGTAGGCCTCGGCGGTGCCGTGCCAGTCGAGGTGGTCGTCGGCGAGGTTCAGGCAGGTGCTCGCGAGCGGCTCGATCCGGCCGAGGTAGTGCAGCTGGTAGCTGGAGAGCTCGACGACCAGGACGTCGAAGCCCTGCGGGTCGCGGACGGCATCGAGCACGGGCACGCCGATGTTGCCGCAGGGCGCGGCGCGCAGCCCGCCGGCGACGAGCATCGTCGCGGTCAGCTGCACGGTGGTGGTCTTGCCGTTCGTGCCGGTGACGAGCACCCAGTCGGCCGGCGTCCCGTCGGCACGGACGACCTTGTCGCGCACGCGCCAGGCGAGCTCGACGTCGCCCCAGAGCGCGATGCCCGACTCCTGCGCCCACTCGACGATCGGATGCGTCGGCCGGAAGCCCGGCGACACCACGACGAGCTCGGGCGCGAAGGCCTCGAGCTCCTCGGGGACCGAGTCGAGCCGCTCGGCGCGGTGCAGGCGCGCACCGATCACGTCGAGCAGCCGCTCGCGCTCCCCGTCGGCGCGATCGGCGAGGACGAGGACGTCCGCCCCCAGCTCGGTGAGGGTGTCGGCCACCGAGAACCCGGTGACCCCGAGCCCCAGCACGGCGACGCGGAGGCCGCGCCAGTCGGAGTGCCAGCTGGTCAGCGAGCCGGGGCGGGAGGACTGCGCGGACTCGGTCATGCCAGGGAGAGCCATTCGAGGTAGAAGAGCCCGACGCCGGCCGCGACGAAGATGCCGGCGATGATCCAGAAGCGGACCACCACCGTGATCTCCGCCCAGCCCTTGAGCTCGAAGTGATGATGGAGGGGGCTCATCAGGAAGATGCGCTTGCCCCGGGTGAGCTTGAAGTAGATCCGCTGCACGATGACCGAGCCGGTGACGATCACGAAGAGCCCGCCGATGAGGATCACGAGCAGCTCGGTCCGGGTCAGGATCGCGAGGGCCGCGAGCGCGCCGCCGAGGCCCAGCGAGCCCGTGTCGCCCATGAAGATCTGCGCGGGCGAGGTGTTCCACCAGAGGAAGCCGACGAGCGCTCCCGAGATCGCCGCGGCGATGATCGCGAGGTCGAACGGATCGCTCACCTGGTAGCACTTGTCCGCCACCTCGGGGTTGAGCTGCGCGTCGAAGCACCACTGGTTGGACTGCCAGAAGCCGATGATGACGTAGGAGCCGATCGCGAGGATCGAGGAGCCGGTCGCCAGGCCGTCCAGGCCGTCCGCCACGTTCACGCCGTTCGACGTGCTCGTGACGATCACGCAGATCCAGAGCACGAAGAGCCCGATGCCGATCCAGCCGAGCGTCGCGAAGTCGAACGGCAGATCGCGGATGAACGAGATCGAGGTGGAGGCCGGCGTCAGCCCGTTGGAGTCGCGGACCATGATCGCGATGACGGCGAAGGCCGCCGCGACGATGATCTGCCCGGCGATCTTCGCCCAGCCGCCGAGCCCGAGGCTGCGCTGGTTCCGGGTCTTCAGGAAGTCGTCGATGAAGCCGACGAAGCCGAGGCCGACCATCATGAACAGCACCAGCAGGGCCGAGGGCGCGAGCGCCCGGTTGCCGAAGAGCATGCCGAGGAAGTAGCCCGCCACCGTCGCGATGATGATGACGATGCCGCCCATCGTCGCCGTGCCGTGCTTCACGTGGTGCGACTTCGGCCCGTCCTCGCGGATGAACTGCCCCCACTGCAGCCGGTGGAACAGCCGGATGAACAGCGGCGTCAGCAGCAGGGTGAAGGCGCCGGAGAAGGCGCCGGCCAGAAGGAGTGCTCTCATCGGTGACGCTCTCCCAGTCGGTCGCCCAGGAATCGCAGCCCGGCGGAGTTGGACGACTTCACCAGGACGGTGTCGCCGCTCCTCAGATAGTCCTCGAGGACGTCGTAGGCCTCGTCGGCCGTCTCGACGAAGACGGACTCGCCGCTCCAGGAGCCCTCGCGCTCGGCCGCGACGTGGATCCGGCGCGCTCGGGCGCCGACCACGACGATCTGGGCGATGTTGAGCCGGACGGCGAGCAGGCCCACGCGGTCGTGCTCCTCATCGGCCCACTCCCCCAGCTCGCTCATCTCGCCGAGGACGGCGACGGTGCGCCCGCCGGGCCGGTTGATCTGCGCGAGGGTGCGCAGCGCGGCGGCCGTGGAGTCGGGGCTGGCGTTGTAGGCGTCGTTGACGACGGTGACGTCGGCGCCGCCGAGGACCTGCATGCGCCAGCGCTCCGCGAGCGTGACGGTGCCCAGGGCCTCGACGATCGCGTCGAGCGGGACGCCGACGGAGAGCGCAGCGGCGGTCGCGGCCAGCGCGTTCATCACGTGGTGCTCGCCGAGGACGCGGAGGAAGAGCTCGGCGCGGGCGGCCTCACGGCCCTCCCCGGCGCTGATCTCGATCGTGAAGCGCGTGCCCTCGGCCGTCGGCTCGATGTCCACGGCGCGGACGTCGGCCTGCTCGCCGTGGCCGAACCACAGCACCCGGGCGGCGGTCTTCGCCTGCATCGAGGCGACCCGGCCGTCGTCGGCGTTCAGCACCGCGACGTCGTCCGCCGTCAGGTCCGCGACCATCTCGGTCTTCGCCTCGAGCGTGCGCTCGATGCCGCCGAACTCGCCGGCGTGGGCGAGGCCCACCGCGAGGACGATCCCGACGTCGGGCTTCGCCATCCGGACGAGGCGGCGGATCTCGCCGACGGCACTCGCGCCCATCTCGGCCACGAGGTACCGCGTCGACGGCGAGACCTTCAGCATGGTGATCGGCGCGCCGACCTCGTTGTTGAACGAGCCCTGCGGCGCGACGGTCTCGCCGTGGCGCTCGAGGATCGTGCGGAGGAGGTTCTTGGTGGTCGTCTTGCCGTTGGACCCGGTCACCGCGAGGACGGTGAGGTTCCCGAGCGCGCGCACGCGCCGGACGACCTCGGTCGCGAGCGCGCCGAGCGCCTCGACCGAGTCGTCGACGAGCACCTGCGGCACGTCGAGGTCGAGCGGGCGCTCGACGATCAGCAGGGCGGCGCCGCGCTCGACGGCGACGGGCGCGAAGAGGTGGCCGTCGGTGTGCTCGCCGCGCTTGGCGACGAAGATCCCGCCGGGCGCGATCTCGCGGGAGTCGGTCTCGGTCGCGCCGTCGACGACGGTGCTCGCGTTCGCGGAGGAGCCGGCGAGGTGCAGCCGGCCGGAGACGGCCGCGGCGATCTCGGTGAGGGTCAGGGCGATCATCTAGAGCCAGCCCGCCTCGCGCAGGGCCTGCCGGACGTCGTCTCTGGCCGAATACGGCATGTGCACTCCTGCAATCTCCTGATAGTCCTCGTGGCCGGGTCCGGCGTAGAGGATCGCATCGCCCTCGACCGCGAGGGCGACGGCCGCCCGCACGGCGGCCCGCGGATCGGGGATCTCGTGGATCTCCCGATCGGGCGCGGCCTCGGTCGCCGCGCGGAGGAGCACGGCGCGGATGGCCGCCGGATCCTCCCAGCGCGGGTGGAAGTCGGTCACGACGACGACGTCGGACAGGAGCGCGGCGATGGCCCCCATGTCCGCGCGCTTGGTCGGGTCGCGGTCGCCGTCGGCGCCGAACACCATGATCAGCCGGCCGGGCGTCAGCGCCCGCAGCGCCTCGAGCGCGTTCTTGAAGGCGTCCGGGGTGTGGCCGTAGTCGACGTAGACCCGGGGGCCGCGATCGCCGGAGACGCGCTCGGCGCGCCCCGGGATGTAGACGTCGAGCCGGCTCTCCTCGAGCGCGTGCGCGATCGCCTCGAGGTCGAAGCCCGATTCGACGAGCATGACGATCGCCAGCGCCGCGTTCGCCGCCATGTACCAGCCGATCAGCGGGATGGTCACGGTGACGGAGCGGTTCTCCGGCCCGTCGAGGCGGAAGGTCGTGCCGTCCGCGGTGCCCTCGACGACGGTCATCGTCCAGTCGGCGGGCGTCGTGGGCGCCACGCCGACGACGGGCGAGCTGGCGAGCGTCGTCACGGGGATGCGGCTGCGCTCGACGAGCTCGCGGCCCCAGCTGCTGTCGACCGTGACGACACCGCGGCGTGCGCGATCGGGGGCGAACAGCTCGGCCTTCGCCTCGAAGTAGTGCTCCATGTCGCTGTAGTCGTCGAGGTGGTCGTGCGTGAGGTTCGTGAAGCCGACGACGTCGAAGACGAGGCCGTCGATCCGGTGGCGGGTGAGGGCCTGGGCGGACACCTCGATCGAGACTGCGCGCACGGCGGCCTCGCGCATCCGGGCCAGCAGCGCGTGCAGCTCGCTCGCCTCGGGGGTGGTCAGCGCACTGACGACCGCGATGTCGCCGATCCGGCGCTCGGCGGTGGAGCTCAGCCCGGAGACCACGCCGAGGCGGCGCAGCAGCGCGTCGAGCAGGTAGACCACGCTCGTCTTGCCGTTGGTCCCGGTGACACCGAAGAGGGTCGGCGCGTCCTCACGGGTGCGGTGGATCCAGGCGGCGACGTCGCCGAGCGCCGCCCGCGGGTCGGGGGTGATCAGCACGGGGAGCCCGCTCGTGGCGGCCAGCTCGGCGCCCTCGGCGTCGGTCAGCACCGCGACCGCTCCGGACTCGGCGGCACTCGCGGCGAAGGCCGCGCCGTGCGATCGCCGGCCGGTGACGCCCACGTAGAGGTCGCCGGGCTCGACGCAGCGGGAGTCGAGGGTGACCCCGCTGACCTCGACGCCCTCGATGCCGCGGACCGGCCCGAGCGAGAACTCGGCGACGAGCTGCCCGAGCGCCCGGGGCACCGGGTGCTCAGGTCGGAGGGAGGACTGCGGGCGAGTGTCGTGCAATGCCCGCCCTCTCTCTCCTGCTGGTGCTGTCTCTCGTGCTGGTGCTGTCTGTCGTGCCGGTGCTGTCTCTCGGACCGGTGCTGTCTCTCGTGCCCGTGCCGGTTCTGGTCTGCTGAGTCGTGTCCTGGGGAGGGCGGTCACCACGTGGTGGGGTACTCCACCGGCGGGACCGTGGACGGCTCCACCCGGTTGGTCTTGAGCACCTGGGTCATGATCTGCTGGAACACGGGGGCCGTCGCCTGGGACGTGTTCATCTTAACCGGATCGGCGATGGTGACCGTCACGACGTACTCGGGGTCCTCCGCAGGGGCCAGTCCCGCGAGCGAGACGGTGTAGCTCTTCGAGTAGCCGCCGTTGCCGTCCGGCTGCTGCGCCGTGCCGGTCTTGGTGGCGATGTTGTAGCCGTCGACGTGGATGTCGTCGGCGAGCCAGCCCTCGTTGTAGTGGGTCTGCAGCATGTCGACGACGTCCTTCGCCGCTCCGGAGGAGACCACCGGGGTCCCGGTGCTGTCGGGAACGTCGATCACGGAGCCGTCCGGCGTCGTGCAGCCCTCGACGAGCTGCGCGGGCAGGCGCACCCCGCCGTTGCCGAGGGTCTGGTAGATGCCCGCGACCTGAACCGCCGTGGCCGAGACGCCCTGGCCGAACATGGTCGTGTAGTTGGTCTGGTTGTCCCAGTCCGCGGAGTCGGCGAGGAGCCCGCCCGACTCGCCGGGGAAGCCGACGGCCGTCGGCGCGCCGAGGCCGAACTTCTTCAGGTAGTCGTAGCGGGTGGAGGCCGAGAGCTTCGAGCCCATCATCGCGATGCCGACGTTCGAGGAGTCCTTGAGGATGCCGGTGAGCGTGTAGTTGGTCGGCGTGTGCGCGAAGTCGTCGCTGAAGGCGGCGCCGTCCTTCTCGAAGGTGTCCGGCACGACGACCTCGCTGGTCGGGCTCGCCAGGCCCTGGTCGATCAGCATCGCCGCTGTCATCGGCTTGAAGGTGGAGCCGGGCTCGAAGGGTGCGCGGAAGGCGCGCGAGCTGCGGTCGGCGGACGCGCTCGCCGCGACGTTGTTCGGGTCGACGGTGGGCGTCTCCGCCACGGCCAGGAGCTTGCCGGTCTTGACCTCCTGGACGACGACGATGCCGTAGCTGCCTCCGACCTCGGTGACCCGCTGGGCGAGCACCTGCTGCGAGTAGTACTGCAGATCCGCGTCGATGGTGAGCTCGAGCGTGCCGCCGTCGACCGCGGGCGTCTCGGCGACCGTGCTGCCGGGGATGCGGACGAAGTCGGCGCTGCGCTCGTAGCTCTCGGAGCCGTTCGCGCCGGCCAGGCAGGCGTTCTCGGCGTACTCCATTCCCTCCTGGGCGGCGCCGTCGCCGCCGACGTAGCCGATCAGGTTGCCGGCGACCGCGCCGTTCGGGTAGGTCCGGCCCTGCTGGGTCTCGAAGTAGGTCCACGGGATGTCGAGCGCCACGAGCTTCTGGTACGCGTCGAGGTCGAGCCCCTCGGCGAGGATCAAGTAGTTGGCCTTCGGGTCCTTCGCGACCGCGTCGCTCACCGGAGCGGTGATCTGCTCCACCGTCTGCCCGGTGATCGCGCCGATCTCGGAGGCGGCCTGGTCGACGCTGATGACGACCTCCTGGCCGCCCGGCAGCTCGCGGCGGAACTCGGTGACGTTCTTCGGCGAGGTCGTCAGCTTGTAGCGCGTGGTGGCGTCGGCGAGGACGGTGCCGGAGCGGTCGACGATCGAGCCCCGCGTGCCGTAGGTGACCACGCTGTTCGACTGGTTCTGCGCCGCCTCGTCGGTCAGCTCGTTCGCCCGGACGACCTGGATGTCGACCAGCTTGCCGATGAAGAGGCCGACGACGGCGGCGATGACGAGGAAGGTGACGGCGGTGCGTCGCCGGCTCGAACGGTGGTGTCTCACAGCGGCGGGGTCCTTCGGGCTCGGTGCGGGGGCTCGGTGCAGGACCGGACTCAGTGCGTGATCGGCGCGGGCAGCTCGCCCTGCAACGGTACGACCGCGCTCCCCGAGCCCGGGGAGGACGCGCTGGCCGCGGCGGCCGGCGGGGCGATGAGCGCGTTCGGCACGGCGGAGGCGGCCGACGTGCCGACCTCGCTCGAGGCTGCGGAGGCCGGGTCGCCGAGCACCGCGCCGTCGGACAGGCGGAGGTAGACGGGCGCCGTGTTGGCGACCATGCCGAGACCCTGGGCCGCGGTCGCCAGGTTCTGCGGGGAGCTCAGGGTGTCGACCACGTCCTGCTTCTCGGCGTTGCCGCGGGTGAGCGTCTTCTGCTCCCCCTGCAGAGTCGCGATCTGGTACGCGCCCTCGGAGAGGCCGACGCTGACCAGGAGCTGGATCACGATGATCGCGAAGAGCCCGGCGACCGCGACGATCCCGTAGACGAGCTTGGGCCGGGCCTGCCGCTCGGGAGCCGGGACGGCCTCGATCCGGGGTCGCTGCGCCGGTTCGGCGGGGCGCGCCGGGCGTGCGGTGCTGCTGCGGTCGATGACGGGGTCGATGACGGCGGTCGCGCTCATGCGGTGCTCCTGATCCTCTCGGCCGCGCGCAGTCGCACGGGTGTTGCTCGGGGGTTGGCGGCCTTCTCGTCGTCGGAGGCGAGCTCGGCGCCGCGGATGACGAGTCGGAACTCGGGTCGGTGCTCGGGCAGCTCCATCGGCAGGCCGACGGGCGCCGTGGAGGAGGAGGCGGCCTGGAGCGCGCGCTTGACGATGCGGTCCTCGAGCGACTGGTACGCCTCGACGACGATGCGGCCGCCCACGGCGATCCGGCCGAGCGCGGCGGGGATCGCCCGCTCCAGCACCGACAGCTCCTGGTTGACCTCGATGCGCAGCGCCTGGAAGACGCGCTTGGCCGGGTGGCCGTTGCGCTGGATCGCGACCGGGGTCGCCGCCTGGATGATCTCGACCAGCCGGCCGGAGCGGACGATCGGGGCCGACTGCCGCGCCTCGACGATCTTCTTCGCGTAGCGCGCAGCAAGGCGCTCCTCGCCGTACTCGTGGAAGAGGCGGCGGAGGGCGAGCTCGTCGTAGTCGGCGAGGATGCTCGCCGCCGTGAGCGGCGCCGTCGCGTCCATCCGCATGTCGAGCGGCGCGTCCTTGGAGTAGGAGAAGCCGCGCTCCGTCTCGTCCAGCTGCAGCGAGGAGACGCCCAGGTCGAAGAGCGCGCCGTCGACCGCATCGATGCCGAGGTCGTCGAGCACGTCCGGCAGCTCGTCGTAGATCGCGTGCACGAGGTCGATCCGGGCGGAGTGGGCGGCGAGCCGCTCGCCGGCCAGTTCGAGCGCCTGCGGGTCGCGGTCGAGGCCGATCAGGTGGAGTCGCGGGAAGCGCTCGAGCAGCGCGAGCGAGTGCCCGCCCATGCCGAGCGTCGCATCGACGAGCACGGCGCCGTCGCGCTCGAGCGCCGGCGCGAGCAGCTCGACGCAGCGCTCGAGGAGCACGGGGAGGTGCCGCTCCTCGGTGGGGCGCGCGGGGGTGGGGCGCGCGGGGATGTCGCGCGCGGGGGTGTCCGGGGAATCTGCCATGGCGGTCCCGCCGTTCTGTTCCTGCCGCCCGATCCCCATCCAGCTCACGACCGGACACCGGGGAAGGTGCGTCCGGGCGCCGAGTGGCTGGGAGTCGCGCGGCAGGAGCTAGAACAGTCCGGGGATCACCTCCTCCTCGGTGTCGGAGAACACGGACTCCTGCTCGGTCAGGTAGCTGTCCCAGGCGTCCTGGGCCCAGATCTCGGCGCGATTGCCCGCACCGATGACGGTGAGGTCGCGGTCGAGACCGGCGTAGGCGCGCAGCGGCGCCGGGAGGGTGATGCGGTTCTGCTTGTCCGGGGTCTCGGCGCTGGCGCCGGAGAGGAACACCCGGAGGAAGTCGCGGGCCTGCTTGCTGGTCACCGGCGCCTGGCGGATCTTCTCGTGCATCGCCTCGAACTCGCGCTGACTGAAGACGTAGAGGCACCGCTCCTGACCGCGCGTGACGACGACCCCGGAGGAGAGCTCGTCGCGGAACTTGGCAGGCAGGATCACGCGGCCCTTCTCGTCGAGCTTGGGGGAATGAGTGCCGAGGAACAACGGACTGCCCCCACTTCTCTCCGGCCAAGGTTGGTGTGGGCCCCACAGTACTCCACTTCCCCCCACCCACAACCCTCCGCGGTGCTGCGACGCGCCGGTGCTCCCCCGTCGATCCCCGCCGTTGCAGGGATCTCGCGCGGTGGAGTGGAGTGGAGGGAAATCGCACTCCCGGGGATCGTCCGGGCATGAAAAAAGGGCCGATCCGTGAGGATCGACCCTGGGGTGGTGCGGGGTGGAGGCCCGCGCCGGGAGGACTAGGAGCGGCCGTCGCCGCGGTTGTCCCACCTGTCGTTCAAGCGGTCCATGAAGGTGGAGCTCTGGCGGCCGCTCGCCGAGCGCGGCTTGGCCGGCCGCCCGACGTCCGGAAGACCCGTGGCGGAGGAGCCGCCGGCGGCAGGGCGCATGGCCACGACGACCCCGGCGAGCATCAGCGCGAAGCCGAGCACGCCGACGAGGGGCTGGCGCACGATGACACCGGCGACGAGAACGCCGAGACCGACGATGGCGAGGAGGATGCCGAGGACGAGGGCTCGGTAGTTGGTGCCGCCCCGGCCCTTGCTGACCGCCGCGACGAAGTCGGCGTCGTTCTGATAGAGATTGCGCTCCATCTCGTCGAGGAGCCGTTGCTCGTGTTCCGAAAGCGGCATCGGGACCCCTTCAGGGAGTGGCGTCGACCCGGCGGGGACGGCACCGAGGTGGGCGTGCGGTCTGCTCGACCGGGCTGGTGGCGCTTCAGTGTAGACCGAGCCCCGCCGAGGCGCCAGGCGCCATCGGTGCATAGGCTGGTCTGGTGAACCACAGCACTCGTCTGGTCGATCGCGTCCAGTTCCGAATCGATGAATTCCTCACCGGGCGCTCGCCAATTCTGCGCTCCATAGGAGAGGACGTCTCCGCCCTCGGCGACCTTTCGCGGGACTTTCTCAGCGGGGGCAAGCGCTTCCGCGCACGCTTCTGCGAGGCGGGCTGGACGGCGGTCTCCGCGGTGCCCAGCGACGCTCACGCGAGCGCATCCGATCCCATCGCCCGCGTCGGCGCGAGCCTCGAGCTCTTCCACGCCGCCGCGCTCGTCCACGACGACGTGATCGACAACTCCGACACCCGCCGCGGCGCGCCCTCGGCGCACCGCCGCTTCGGCTCGCTGCACGCCTCGGGCGGCTGGACCGGCTCAGCCGACGAGTTCGGCCGCTCCTCCGCGATCCTCCTGGGCGACCTGCTCCTGGTCTGGGCCGACGAGATCTTCGCGGACGCGGAATGGGCGCTCGAGGACCGCGCGGCGGCCGCGCGAGCACGCGCCGAGTTCAATCTGATGCGCACGGAGGTGACGCTGGGCCAGTACCTCGACATCCTCGAGGAGAGCGCGTGGGCCGCGCACCCCGAGCACGAGCACCTCGAGCGCTCGGAGCGCGTGGTCGTCTTCAAGAGCGCGAAGTACAGCATCGAGGCGCCGCTCGCGATCGGCGGCTCGCTCGCCGGCGGCGACGACGCGCAGCTCGACGCGCTGCGCCGGTTCGGTCTGCCGCTCGGCATCGCCTTCCAGCTGCGTGACGACGTCCTCGGTGTCTTCGGCGACCCGGCCGTCACGGGCAAGCCCGCCGGGGACGACCTGCGCGAGGGCAAGCGCACCGTGCTGCTCGCTCTGGCGCGCGCGGCGGCGTCGGCGGCCGGGCGCGCGGAGCTCGACGCCGTGGTCGGCCGCGCGGACGCGAGCGCCGACGACATCGCCCGTGCTCAGGAGATCGTCGCGGGCAGCGGCGCGCTCGACCGGCTGGAGGAGCGGATCGCCCGCGACGTCGAAGCGGCGCTCGGAGTGCTGCCCGACGCTCCCCTGCGCGAGGAGGGCGTCGCGGAGCTGCGCGACCTCGCCGACCGCGTCACCACGCGGACGGCCTAGGCCCGGATCGGGTTCGACCCCGGCTGGGCTCGGCTCAGGCGAGCGCCTGGGCGACGCGGCGCACCTCGGCCTTGCGGCCGGCCCGCAGCGCGAGCACGGGGCTGGTGCCGAGGCTGTCCTCCTCCGAGAGCAGCCAGTCGATCGCCTCGTCGTCCGAGAAGCCCTGGTCCGAGAGCAGGATCGCCGTGCCCCGGATCTCGCTCAGCGGCTCGCCGTCGCGGAGGAAGACGGAGGGAACGGCGAGCTTCCCGTCGCGGCGGCTCCCGAGCAGGTGGCGCTCCTCGAGCAGGCGGCGCACCCGGCTGACACCCAGACCGGTGAGCTCGACCAGATCGGGGACGGTCAGCCACTCGATCTCGGAGGCGGACGAGGAGGCGGAGGCAGCGGACGAGTCGGTCACCCGTCAAGAGTGCCACGAGCCGCCTCCGCGTTGCACGCCGGTTGTCCGGAGCGTCTTGCCTAGACTCGTCGCGTGACCACCAGCCAGCTCGACCCTCTCCTCGGCCGTCTCGTCGACGGCCGGTACGAGGTGCGCTCGCGCATCGCGCGGGGCGGCATGGCCACCGTCTACCTCGCGCACGACCAGCGCCTCGAGCGCCGGGTCGCGATCAAGGTCATGCACGGGCACCTGTCCGACGATCAGACCTTCAAGAACCGCTTCGTCCAGGAGGCGCGCTCGGCCGCACGGCTCGCGCACCCGAACGTCGTGAGCGTGTTCGACCAGGGCCAGGACTCCGACATGGCCTACCTGGTGATGGAGTACCTCCCGGGCATCACGCTGCGCGACCTGCTCAAGGAGCGCGGCCGGCTGACGGCCCAGCAGGTCGTCGACATCATGCACTCGGTGCTGTCCGGTCTCGCGGCCGCGCACCGGGCCGGCATCCTGCACCGCGACCTCAAGCCCGAGAACGTGCTGCTGGCCGACGACGGCCGGATCAAGATCGGCGACTTCGGGCTCGCCCGCGCCGCGAGCGCGAACACCGCGTCCGGCCAGGCGCTGCTCGGGACGATCGCGTACCTCTCCCCCGAGCTGGTCACCCGCGGCACCGCCGACACGCGGAGCGACATCTACGCCATCGGCATCATGATCTACGAGATGCTCACCGGCGAGCAGCCCTTCACCGGCGAGCAGCCGATGCAGATCGCCTACCAGCACGCGAACGACTCGGTGCCCTACCCCAGCGCCAAGGTGGCCTCGGTGCCGACCTCGCTCGACGAGCTGGTGCTCTGGGCGACCGAGCGCGACCCCGACATGCGGCCGCGCGACGCCGGCGTGATGCTGGCGCAGCTCCTCGAGGCCGAGCGGCTGATGGGGATCACCCCGACCGACCGCCGCGGCGCGGACACCCAGGCCGTCACCCCGCTCCCGGCCACCGAGCCCGCCACCGCGCTGCTGTTCGACGAGGCGGTCACGGGGCACACGTCCGTGATCGAGGGTCCGCCCGAGGAGCTCGAGCAGCGCGACGACGACGCCGTCGCCCGGCTCGCGACGAAGCGCCGCACGCGCCGGCGCCGCGGAGTGCTGCTGACCGTCATCGTGCTGCTGCTCGCCCTGATCGGCGGCGGCACCGCCTGGTGGTTCGGCGAGGGCCCGGGGGCGATCGTGAACGTGCCGGACGTGGTCAGCCGCTCGCAGGACGACGCGACGGCCGAGCTGGTGAGCCAGGGCTTCGAGGTGTCGCCGCAGCAGGCGAACGATCTCACCGTCCCCGCCGGCACCGTGCTCAGCACCGACCCGCCCGGGGGGCAGGGGCTGCACAAGGGCGACGTGGTGACCCTCGTCGTCTCGAGCGGGCCGCGCCAGCTGCCGGTGCCCGCGCTCGCGGGCGTCTCCGAGGCGGACGCGACGACCGCGATCCAGAACGGGGCGTTCACCCTCGGCGAGGTGACCCGGATCTTCGACGCCGATGTGGAGTCCGGCGTCGTCGTCTCGGCCTCGCTGCCCGACGGCGGCGAGCTGCCCGCGACGATGTCGGAGACCAGCACGATCGCGCTGGTCGTCAGTCTCGGCGCGATCCCGAACGTCGTCGGCCTGACGGTCGACGAGGCGACGGCCGCCGCGAAGGACGCCGGGCTCGCGCTCGACCGCGACCGCGAGGACTGGAGCGACACGGTCCCCGCCGGCGTGGTGCTGACCCAGATCAACCCCGAGGCGCCCGCGACCACGGGCGACACCGTGTCGGTCGTGGTCTCCAAGGGACCGCAGCCGGTCGCCGTCCCCGACGTCGTCGGGATGACCCGCGACCAGGCGAAGGCCGCGCTGAGCGCCGCCGACCTGAAGTGGAGCTACGGCCTCACGACGCCGCTGATCGACCAGGTGCCGGACGAGGTGACGAAGGTGACCAACCAGTCCGACAAGGAGGGCGCCCTCGTGCAGCGCGGCACCACGATCCAGCTCTCGATCACGATCTCGATCTGACAGACGGGCGCTGCCGCGGCGCACCCTTGCTGGTCGAGTAGCCCCGAAGGGGCGCAGCGCTTCTTGCTGGTCGAGTAGCCCCGGAGGGGCGTATCGAGACCCATCCATCGGACGACGGCGGATCTCGATACGCCCGCTGCGCGGGCTACTCGATCAACAAGGTGGTCCCGCTCCGCGGGCAGGTCAACAAGGTGGTCCCGCTCCGCGGGCTGGTCGACAAGGTGGTCCCGCTCCGCGGGCTACTCGATCGACAAGACGGTCTGCTCCTCCGGCACCGCGATCAGCGGGGAGCGCCGGCTCAGCGCTCGCGCAGCTCCTCGGCGACGAGGAAGGCCAGCTCGAGCGACTGCATGTGGTTGAGGCGCGGGTCGCAGACCGACTCGTAGCGCGTCGCGAGGGTGGCCTCGTCGATGTGCTCCGAGCCGCCGAGGCACTCGGTGACGTCGTCGCCGGTGAGCTCGACGTGGATGCCGCCGGGGTGTGTGCCCGCGGCGCGGTGCGCCTCGAAGAAGCCCTTGACCTCGTCGACCACGTCGTCGAAGCGACGGGTCTTGTAGCCGGTGGGCGTGGTGAGCCCGTTGCCGTGCATCGGGTCGGTGACCCAGAGCGGCAGCGCGTCGCTCGCCTTGACCGCCTCCAGCAGCGGCGGCAGGGCGTCGCGGATCTTCCCGGCGCCCATCCGCGTGATGAAGGTCAGGCGGCCGGGCTCGCGGTCCGGGTCGAGCTTGTCGATCAGCTCGAGCATCGTCTCGGGGCTCGTCGAGGGGCCCAGCTTGACGCCGATCGGGTTGCGGACGCGGGAGAGGAAGTCGACGTGCGCGCCGTCGAGCTCGCGGGTGCGCTCGCCGATCCAGATGAAGTGGCTGGAGGTGTTGTACGGCGTGCCGGTGCGCGAGTCGATCCGCGTCATCGGGCGCTCGTAGTCCATCAGCAGGCCCTCGTGGCCGGTGTAGAACTCGGTGCGCTTCATGCCCTCGAAGTCGGCGCCGCAGGCGACCATGAACTTCACCGCGCGGTCGATCTCGCGGGCGAGCTGCTCGTAGCGCTGGTTCTGCGGGTTCTCGGTGAAGCCCTTGTTCCAGTAGTGCACGAGGCGCAGGTCGGCGAAGCCGCCCTGCGTGAAGGCGCGGATGAGGTTCAGCGTGGAGGCGGCCGTGTGGTACCCCTGCACGATGCGGCGCGGGTCGGCGGCGCGCGACTCCGGGGTGAAGTCGTAGCCGTTGACGATGTCGCCGCGGTAGGCGGGCAGCGTGACGTCGCCGCGTGTCTCGAGGTCGCTGGAGCGCGGCTTGGCGAACTGGCCGGCCATCCGGCCCATCTTGATGACGGGCATGCTGGCGCCGTAGGTGAGGACGACGGCCATCTGCAGCACGGTCTTGACCCGGTTGCGGATCTGGTCGGCGGTCGCCCCGGCGAAGGTCTCGGCGCAGTCGCCGCCCTGCAGCAGGAAGGCCTCACCGCGGGCCGCGGCACCGAGGCGCTCGCGCAGCTGGTCCACCTCGCCCGCGAAGACGAGCGGGGGCAGCGCCGCGATCTCGGCGGACGCGGCGGCGACGGCCGAGGCGTCCGGCCAGTTCGGCTGCTGCTTGATCTCGAGCTCGCGCCAATAGTCCAGGCCGGCGACCACGGAGGGGGCGGCGAGGACGTACGGTTCGTTCGGATCGATGACCACGAGGGTTCCTGGTTCTGACGGGCGCGCGGCGCGCGCAGTGATCGCCGCCCGGACGGACGGCGACGGTTGACGAGCTTATCGGCTCGGTGGCGGGCCTCGCGGAGGACCGCTCAGCCGGGCGGGCGGGTGCGGCTCAGCGGAGCAGGGCCGCGCGCTTCTCCTTGACCGAGGTCGCGTAGACGTCGAGGTACTCCTGGCCGCTGAGGGCCAGCAGCTCGTACATGATCTCGTCGGTGATCGAGCGGAGGATGAAGCGGTCGCCCTCCATGCCCTCGAACCGGCTGAAGTCGAGCGGCTCCCCGAAGACGATGCCGATCCGGCCGAGCTTGGGCACGCGGCTGCCGATCGGCATGATGCGCGCGGTGTCGATCATCGCGACAGGGACCACGGGCACCCGGGCCTCGAGGACCATGCGCGCGACGCCCGTGCGGCCGCGGTACATCCGCCCGTCGGGACTGCGGGTGCCTTCCGGATAGATGCCGAGTGCCTCGCCACCGGCCAGGACGCGCAGGCCGGTGTTGAGAGACGCCTCCGAGGCCTTGCCGCCGGAGCGGTCGATCGGGAGCATGCCGGTCGCCGTGAAGAAGAGCTTGGTCGCCCAGCCCTTGAGGCCCTTGCCGGTGAAGTAGTCGCTCTTGGCGAGGAAGACCATGTTGCGCTCGATCACCAGCGGGAGGAACACCGAGTCGATGAAGGAGAGGTGGTTGCTCGCCAGGATGACGCCGCCGGTCGGCGGGACGCGGTCGGCGCCGACCACCCAGGGCCGGAAGATCGTCTTGAGCAGGGGCCCCGCGACGATGTGCTTCATGAACCAGTAGAACAAGGGGCGCTCCTCAGCGGTCCGCGGCCGGCGTCACAGCGAGCTCGCGTGCAGTCGGGCGAGGTCGGCGGCGCCGACGACCCCCGCGTCGTTGACGAGCTCCGCGATGCGGAACTCGGGCTCCGGGTGGTACCCCCGGGCGGGCAGGTTGTCGAGGTAGGCCTGGCGGATCGGGTCGAGCAGCAGGTCGCCGGCCTGCGCGACTCCGCCGCCGATCACGAAGAGCTGCGGGTCGAGGACCGCGCTGAGGCTGGCCGCCGCCTCGCCGAGCCAGTGGCCGAGCTGGCGGAGGGCCGCGAGGGCGCCGAGGTCGCCCGCCGCGATCAGCTCGGCGATCACGCCGCCGTCGAGCTCCCCGCCGTTCCGGGCGCGCGCGTCGGCGATCCCCTGGCCGATGCCGCCGGCGTCGGCCAGCTCGACGGCGAAGCGCTGCAGCGCGCGGCCGGAGCCGTACTGCTCGATGCAGCCGCGTGCGCCGCATCCGCAGGGCAGCCCACCGGGGACGACGCGCATGTGGCCGATCTCGGCCGCCGCGCCGAAGCCACCGCGGAGGAGCCGGTCGTTGATGACGATCGCGCCGCCGACGCCGGTGCCGATGGTGAGCATCACCATGTCGCTGACCAGCCGGCCCGCGCCGTAGCGGAACTCGGCCCAGCCGGCCGCGTTCGCGTCGTTCTCGATGATGATCGGCAGATCGATCCGCGCCGAGAGCTTCTCGCGGAAGGGCTCGTTGCGCCAGTTGATGTTGGGGGCGTAGTAGACGATCGACTGCGAGGCGTCGATGAAGCCGGCGGCGGCGACTCCGACGGCCGACACGTCGCCGGCGGGGAGCCCCTCGCGCAGGCGCGCCACCATCTCGACGACGACGTCGACGATGAGCTCGGGGTGGCCGGCGGGCGTCGGCTGGCGGTCCTCGCGGACGATGCCGCCGAACTCGTCGACGAGCGCTCCCGCGATCTTCGTGCCGCCGATGTCGATCCCGATCGCGTGCACGCGAACCGCCTCTCCCTCGCCTTCGGCGCCGCTGCGCCGCGGGTCCGCCCTGGAGCGGCGGCCACAACGAGTGTAGTGAACCGCTGAGAACCGACGTGCGGATCGTTACCCTGAGTGGATACACAGTCAGGTCGCTTCGATAAGCTGGACCCGACAATCATTCAGGTACCGAAGGAGTTGCCGTGGAGCAGTTCGATTCCCCCCTCGTCGTGGCGGCGGATCCGCAGGCCAACACGACGGCGCTGCTGCTCGACCGCGTGCGGGAGACGCCGGACCGCGTCCTCTTCGCCCTGCCGGAGGGCGGGGGCTGGCGGGACGTCACCGCGCGCGAGTTCCTCGACCAGGTCACGGCCCTGGCGAAGGGGCTCGTCGCCGCGGGCATCGAGCCCGGCGAGAAGATCGGCCTGATCTGCAAGACCCGCTACGAGTGGACGCTGATCGACTTCGCCGTCTGGTTCGCGGGAGCGATCCTCGTGCCGGTCTACGAGACCTCCTCCCCCGCGCAGGTGCAGTGGAACCTGACCGACTCCGGCGCGCACGCCGTCATCGTCGAGACGGCCGACCACTTCGCCAAGCTCGACGAGATCCGCGCCGATCTGCCCGACGTCCGCGTCGCCTGGCAGATCGGGCTCGGCGACCTCGACAAGCTCGCCGCCCGCGGGGTCGACGTTCCGGACGCCGAGATCGAGCGCCGCTGCTCGCTCGCGACCGGGTCGGACATCGCCACAATCATCTACACCTCCGGCTCGACGGGGCGGCCCAAGGGCTGCATCCTCCGGCACTCCAACTTCGTCGAGCTCAGCCGCAACTCCGCGGTCGCGCTGACGGAGCTGATCCACCAGCCGGGCGCCTCGACCCTGCTCTTCATCACGACGGCGCACGTCTTCGCGCGCTTCATCGCGATACTGTGCGTGCACGGCGGCGTGAAGGTGGGGCACCAGGCCGACACCAAGCAGCTGCTGCCCTCGCTCGGCTCGTTCAAGCCCACCTTCCTCCTCGCGGTGCCGCGCGTGTTCGAGAAGGTCTACAACTCCGCCGAGCAGAAGGCGGAGGCCGGCGGCAAGGGGAAGATCTTCCGCCGCGCGGCCGATGTCGCGGTCGCGCACTCGATCGCGGTCGAGGCGGGGTCGGTGCCGCTGGCGCTGAAGCTGCAGTTCCTGCTGTTCGACCGGCTCGTCTACTCGAAGCTGCGCGCGGCGATGGGCGGCGACGTCCGCTACGCGGTCTCCGGCTCCGCTCCGCTCGGCGACCGGCTGGGCCACTTCTTCCACAGCCTCGGGATCAAGATCCTCGAGGGCTACGGGCTCACCGAGACCACGGCGCCCGCGACCGTCAACCGGACCGAGCACTTCAAGATCGGCTCGGTCGGCCCGGCGATGCCCGGCTGCTCGATCCGCATCGCGGCCGACGGCGAGATCCAGGTCCGCGGCATCGACGTGTTCGGCGGCTACTGGAACAACGAGGAGGCGACCGCCGAGGCGTTCGACGGCGAGTGGTTCAAAACCGGCGACCTGGGCTCGCTCGACGAAGAGGGCTACCTCCGCGTCACCGGCCGCAAGAAGGAGATCATCGTCACGGCGGGTGGGAAGAACGTCGCTCCGGCCGCACTCGAGGATCCGATCCGCGCGAACCCGCTGGTCGGGCAGGTGGTCGTCGTCGGCGATCAGCGCCCGTTCATCGCAGCGCTGGTGACCCTCGACAGCGAGATGCTGCCGACGTGGCTCGCCAACAACGGTCAGGACGCGGCGCTCTCGCTCGAGGACGCGGCCGTGAACCCCGCGGTGCTCGCCGAGGTGCAGCGCGCCGTCGACGCGGCGAACGCCCGCGTCTCGCGCGCCGAGTCGATCCGCAAGTTCGTGATCCTGCCCACCGAGTTCACCGAGGCGAGCGGGCACCTGACGCCGAAGATGAGCATCAAGCGGAACGTCATCCTCGACGACTTCGCGGCGACGATCGGCAGCGTCTACAGCGCCGCCCCGGCGACCGAGGGCATCAGCCTGCGCTGACGCGTCCGGCCCCGGCGGATCTCGATACGCCCGCTCCGCGGCCTACTCGACCAGCATGATGCGCCAGCCGGCCAGCGCACGACGCCCGGAAGGCGATGGCCGAAGGCCGAGCCGCATCCGGGAAAGCGCGTCCAAGCGCTTTCCCGTCGGCGGACGCACGACGCTCCGCGGAACGCGCCCACCTCAGGAGGCCGACCGCGCCGAGCCGGGCAGGGACCGGCTCGGAAATGAACTCAGAACCAGCTGCTCTCGCGGACTTCCTTCATGGCGGCTCGCCGGTCCTCCTTGGAGAGGCGGTCGAGGTAGAGGCGGCCGTCGAGGTGGTCGCACTCGTGCTGGAGGGCCTGGGCCATCAGGCCGTCGCCCTCGAGGACGACCTCGTTGCCGTCGAGGTCGGTGCCGCGCACCTTCGCGTGCGGGTAGCGGACGGCGGGGTACCAGAGGTTGGGCACGGAGAGGCAGCCCTCGTCGACGGGCTCGGGCTCGCCGCTGAGCTCGATGATCTCGGGGTTGAGGACGTAGCCGACGACGCCGTCGACGTTGTAGCTGAACGCGCGGAGGTTGACGCCGATCTGCGGAGCGGCGACGCCGGCGCGCCCGGGGGTGCGCACACTGTCGACGAGGTCCTCGACCAGTCCGCGGATCCCGTCGTCGACGGTCTCGATCGGGTCCGACACGGTCTTCAGGACGGGGTCGCCGAAGATGCGGATCTGGCGTTCGGTCATGCGGTGCGCTCCCTCAGTGCCTCCTCGGCGGAGAGGAGGGCGTTCTCGACGACTTCGCTCGCCGCCGGGTGCGGCCAGTACTGGCTGCGGGCGAGACCGCGGATCCCGGCCCCCGCGCTGGCGGCCTGGACGAGCGGCTGAATGAGGATACTCGCCTGCGGGCCCATCAGGTGCGCGCCGAGCAACTCCCCGTCGAGTCCGACGACGAGGGTGCAGACGCTCGAGTCGTCCTCCATCGCCCAGCCGTAGGCGGTGGAGCCGAACTCCTGGGTGACGGCGACGACGTCGATGCCGCGCTCACCCGCCTCCTTCTCGGTGAGGCCGAAGTGCGCGATCTGCGGGTGCGCGAAGATCGCGCCGGGCACGGGCGCCAGCGTGTTGGAGAGCAGCTCCCCCGGGTGCAGCAGGTTGTGCGCGACGATCCGCGCCTCGTGGTTGGCGACGTGCTTGAGCTGCCACTCGGAGGAGACGTCGCCGAGCGCGAAGAGCCCCGGGACGATGCGGCCGCCGGAGAGGACCCGCTGCTCGTCGTCGACGACGACGCGGCCGTCCGGGTGCAGGTCGATGCCGACCGAGGCGGCGGCGATGGTGTCGCTGTTCGGGTCGCGGCCGGTGGCGACGAGGATCACGTCGGTCTCGACGCGGGAGCCGTCGTCGAAGGTCGTGACCAGCCCGCTCTCCGTCGCCTCGACGCTGTCGGCGGAGACACCGGTGCGCACGTCCCAGCGCTCGCGCGCCAGCGCGGTGAAGCCGCGGGCGATGCCCTCGTCGAGCGAGCGGAGCAGACGGTCGCCGCGGACCGCGACCGTCACCGCGGTGCCGAAGGCCGAGAAGATGTGGGCGAACTCGACGGCGACGGCGCCGCCGCCGAGCACGAGCATCCGCCCGGGCAGCTCGTCCATCCGCATGATCGAGTCGGAGTCGTGGATCCGCGGGTCGGGCTCGTAGGCGGCGAGGAGCGGGCGCGGCCGGGAGCCGGCGGCGACGACGACGAGCGGAGCGCTGATCCGCAGCCCGCTCGCACTGACCAGCACGTGCGGCTGCGTGCCGTCGCCGAGCGACTCGAAGCCGAAGCTCTCGCGGTGAACGGTGACGTTCTCCGACCGGTTCGCGCGGTAGTCGAGACCGCCCGCGCTGATCGAGTCGGTGCGGCCGAACACGCGGTCGCGGACCTCGGGCCAGCTGGGCCGAGGCACCGAGGCGTGCACGCCGATCCGGTCGCCCTGGTCGACATCGGTGACGACGTCGGCGACGTGGACGAACATTTTGGTCGGGATGCAGCCGGCGTTGAGGCAGGTGCCGCCGAACCACTCGCCGTCGTCGAGGATCGCGACGCGTGAGGCGGCCCATTCGGGCCCGACGATGGAGTTGCCGGAGCCCGCGCCGAGGACGATCAGGTCGTACTGGAGCGTCTCCTTGATCTGGAGCGTCGCCTCGGTCCGGGCGGTGCCGGAGCTCTGCGCGGCGTCAGGCACGACGGACCGGGATGCCCTCGACGACGAGCGCGGCGAGCACGCGCGCCGCCTCCTTGGTCGCGGGGCGCAGCTGCTCCCACTTCACGACCGAGCCGGCGGCGAGCACCGGGTCGTAGGGGATGCGGACGATGTCGCGAACGCGCGAGCGGAAGTGCGACTCGATCTCCTCGAGCTTGACCAGGCTCGTGCCCTGCGTCGCGGTGTTGAGCGCCACCACGGCGTTGCGGACGAGGTCGCCGTAGCCGTTCGCGTCCAGCCAGGTGAGGGTCTCGGACGCGAGGCGCGCCTCGTCGACGCTGCCGCCGGAGACGATGACGACGCTGTCCGCGCGCTGGAGCGTCGCGCGCATCACCGAGTGGACGATGCCGGTGCCGCAGTCGGTGAGCATGATCGAGTAGAAGCGCTCGACGAGGTCGGCGACGACGTTGTAGTCGTCCTCGTCGAAGGCCTCGGAGAGCTGCGGGTCGGTGTCGGAGGCGAGCACGTCGAGCCGGGTCTCGTCGCGCGAGACCATGGTCGAGAACTCGGTGAAGCCGGTCACTCCGGAGGCGCGGTTGACGACGTCGCGGACGGTGGCGCGGGTCTGCTTCGGCACGCGCTCGGCGAGGGTGCCGCGGTCGGGGTTGGCGTCGACCGCGATGATGCGGTCCTCGCGGGAGTCGGCGAGGGCCATGCCGAGCAGGGTCGTGACCGTGGTCTTGCCGACGCCGCCCTTGCGGGTCATCACCGGGACGAAGCGGGTGCCGCCCTCGAACGGGCGGCCGATCCGCTCGTCCATCGCCTTCCAGGCCTGGACCTTCGCCGAGTCGCCGAGGTTGACGGTGCGGAAGGTGAGGCCGTAGACGAAGCGGTTCCAGCCGCCGGTCGGCGCGGGCCGGGTCTTGCGGTTGACCTCGAGGAGGCGGTCGGAGGTGAGCATCGAGGCCGACTCGGGGCCGGAGGACGAGGGCTCGGTGGTCCCCGACTCGGCGCGCAGGCGGTCGCGCCGGGTGACGCCCCGGCCCGGCTCGCCCGAGTCCTCGGGCAGCACCGACACCTCGTCGCGCGGCGCGATGCCGGCGGAGACCGGTCGGACGGCGCCGGCCGCGGGGGCGGGCTCGCCGGGCACCGGGAGGCCGAGCCGGCCGACGTCGATCGAGTCGTCCTCGACCGGCGGCAGTGCGCTCGCGCGCCGCCGCGGCGCGGCGGGCTGCTCGAGGCGGATGCCGTCCGGGATGCGGGTCGGCGCCGTGTCGCTCGCGCGCGGAGCGTACTGCTCGGAGTCCCGCGCCGCGTCGAGCGCCGTCCGCGGAGTCGGGCCGGTGTCGAGATCGGGCTGGTCGTCGTTGCGCTCATCCATCCGAACGAGCCTCCTTCCGCTTGCGGTCAGTGTATCGGCGGCCTCAGCGGTGCAGCCCGGGCTGCGATCGCGGCCGGGGGCCTGCTAGGCGCCGGCGACGACGACGAGCAGGTCCCCCGCGTCCACCTGCTGGGTCGCCGGGACCGCGAGGCGCCGGACGACGCCCGCGATCGGGCTGGTGATCGCCGCCTCCATCTTCATTGCCTCGATCGTCGCGACCGCGGCGCCGGCCGCGACCTCGTCGCCCACGGCGACCTTGACGGTCACGACGCCGGCGAACGGCGCCGCGACGTGCCCCGGCTCCGCCCGGTCCGCCTTCTCGGCGCTCGTGCTCTCCACCGCGATCGTCGAGTCGCGGACGAAGACCGGCCGCAGCTGGCCGTTCAGCGTCGTCATCACGGTGCGCATGCCCTTGTCGTCGGCGTCGCCGATCGCCTCGAGGCCGACGAAGAGGCGGACGCCGCGCGCGATCTCGACGACGTGCTCCTCGCCCTGCCGCAGACCGTAGAGGTAGTCCGCGGTGTCGAGCGCGGAGACGTCGCCGTAGGTCTCGCGGACGTCGAGGAACTGCTTCGCCGGGCCGGGGAAGAGCAGCCGGTTGAGCGTCGCGCGCCGGGCGGCGGCGTCGTCGCCGGCGAGCGTCGCGGTGTCCTCCGCGGAGACCTCGGTCGTGCCGATCCGGACGTCGCGGCCCGCGAGCACCTTCGAGCGGAACGGCTCGGGCCAGCCGCCGGGGAGCTCCCCGAGCTCGCCGGCCATGAAGCCGACGACCGAGTCAGGGATGTCGTAGTTCTCCGGGTTCTCGGCGAAATCGGCCGGATCGGCGTCGACCGCCGCGAGGTGCAGCGCGAGGTCGCCGACCACCTTCGACGAGGGCGTGACCTTCGGCACCCGGCCGAGGATCCGGTCGGCCGCGGCGTAGAGGTCCTCGACGACCTCGAAGCGGTCGGCCAGGCCGAGCGCGATCGCCTGCTGGCGCAGGTTGGAGAGCTGCCCGCCCGGGATCTCGTGCCGGTAGACGCGCCCGGTCGGCCCGGGCAGCCCGGACTCGAAGGGGCGGTAGAGCCGGCGCACCGCCTCCCAGTAGGGCTCGAGATCGGACACCGCCTGCAGGCTCAGGCCGGTGTCGCGCGGCGTGTGCGCGAGCGCGGCGACGAGCGCCGAGAGCGAGGGCTGGCTCGTGGTGCCCGCCATCGGCGCGCTCGCGGCGTCCACCGCGTCGGCCCCGGCCTCGGCGGCCGCGAGCAGCGTCGCGAGCTGGCCGCCCGCGGTGTCGTGGGTGTGCACGTGCACCGGCAGGTCGAAGCGCTCGCGCAGCGCGCCGACGAGGCGCGCGGCGGCGTAGGGCCGCAGCAGTCCCGCCATGTCCTTGACAGCGAGCACGTGCGCGCCCGCGTCGACGATCTGCTCGGCGAGGCGGAGGTAGTAGTCGAGCGTGTAGAGGTCCTCGGCCGGATCGAGCAGGTCGCCGGTGTAGCAGACGGCCACCTCGGCGAGCGTCGTGCCGGTGGCGAGCACCGCGTCGATCGCGGGGCGCATCTGCGCGACGTCGTTGAGCGCGTCGAAGATGCGGAAGACGTCGACGCCGGTCGCCGCCGCCTCGCGGACGAAGGCGTCGGTCACCTCGGTCGGGTAGGGCGTGTAGCCGACGGTGTTCCGGCCGCGCAGCAGCATCTGGATCGCGACGTTCGGCAGCGCCTCGCGCAGCGCCGCGAGCCGGTCCCACGGGTCCTCGCCGAGGAAGCGCAGTGCGACGTCGTAGGTCGCTCCGCCCCAGGCCTCGACCGAGAGCAGCTCGGGCGTCGAGCGGGCGACCGCGGGCGCCATGGCGATCAGGTCGCGGGAGCGGACCCGGGTGGCCAGCAGCGACTGGTGCGCGTCGCGGAAGGTGGTGTCGGTGACCGCCAGCGCCGTCTGCGCGCGCAGGGCGGCGGCGAAGCCCCGCGGGCCGAGCTCGAGCAGGCGCTGACGCGAGCCGTCCGCGAGCGGCGCGGCGGTGTCGAGGGCGGGCAGCTTGTCGACGGGGGCGACCCCCGGCGGGCGGGCGCCGTGCGGCTGGTTGACCGTCACCTCCGCGAGCCAGGTGAGCAGCTTGGTGCCGCGGTCGCGCGACTCGCGGCCGGCCAGGAGCTGCGGGCGCTCGTCGATGAAGGAGGTGCTGAGATCGCCCGAGGCGAACGCCGGGTCGTCGAGCACGGCCTGCAGGAAGGGGATGTTGGTCGAGACACCGCGGATGCGGAACTCGGCCAGCGCCCGCTTCGCCCGGTTCACTGCGGCGGGGAAGTCGCGCCCGCGGCAGGTGAGCTTGGCGAGCATCGAGTCGAAGTGCGGGCTGATCTGCGCACCGGGGTTGATCGTGCCGCCGTCGAGACGGATGCCGCCGCCGCCCGGTGAGCGGTAGGTGGTGATCTTGCCGGTGTCGGGGCGGAAGCCGGCGGCCGGATCCTCGGTGGTGATCCGGCACTGCAGGGCGGCGCCGTGCAGCCGCAGCTCGCCCTGGGTGAGGCCGAGCTCGGCGAGCGTCTGGCCGAAGGCGATCCGCATCTGGCTCGCGACGAGATCGACGTCGGTCACCTCCTCCGTCACCGTGTGCTCGACCTGGATGCGCGGATTCATCTCGATGAAGACGTGCTCGCCCTTGCGCTCCCCCGCCGTGTCGAGGAGGAACTCGACGGTGCCGGCGTTCTCGTACCCGATGGAGCGCGCGAACGCGATCGCGTCCCGGTGCATCGCCTGCCGGGTCGCCTCGTCCAGGTTCGGCGCGGGGGCGATCTCGACCACCTTCTGGTGGCGACGCTGCACCGAGCAGTCGCGCTCGAACAGGTGCACGGTCTCGCCCGTGGCGTCGGCGAGGATCTGCACCTCGATGTGCCGCGGGCGGACGACGGCCTGCTCGAGGAACATCGTCGGGTCGCCGAAGGCGCTGTCGGCCTCGCGCATGGCCGCCTCGAGTGCCGCGCGCAGATCGCCCGGAGCGTCGACCCGCCGCATGCCCCGACCGCCGCCGCCCGCGACCGCCTTCGCGAAGATCGGGAAGCCGATCGCCTCGGCGCCGGCGAGCAGCTCGTCGAGGTCGCGCGAGGCGGGCGTCGAGCGCAGCACCGGCACGCCGGCCGCGGCGGCGTGCTCCTTGGCGGTGACCTTGTTGCCCGCCATCTCGAGCACGCGCGCGGGCGGTCCGATGAAGGCGATCCCCGCGTCGGCCGCGGCGCGCGCCAGATCGGGGTTCTCGGAGAGGAAGCCGTAGCCCGGGTAGATCGCGTCGGCACCGCACTCGACGGCGACCCGGACGATCTCGGCGACGTCGAGGTAGGCGCGGACCGGATGGCCCTTCTCGCCGATCTGGTACGCCTCGTCCGCCTTCAAGCGGTGCATCGAGTTGCGGTCCTCGTACGGGTAGACGGCGACGGTGCGCGCGCCCAGCTCGTAGGCGGCGCGGAAGGCCCGGATCGCGATCTCGCCGCGGTTGGCCACAAGGATCTTCGAGAACATGGGAGTCCTTCGGGTCAGCCGTCCGCAGCGACGCGGGAACCGATGTCGCGAGGGGGCACGCAGGGAACGGTTAGGTTCTCCCACCCTAGTGAAAGTAAAGTACTCAGCCATGCATGTACTCAGCGTGAGCTCGCTCAAGGGCGGCGTCGGCAAGACCACCGTGACGCTCGGCCTTGCTTCCGCGGCGTTCTCGAAGGGCCTGCGCACGCTGGTCGTCGACCTCGACCCGCAGTCCGACGTCTCGACCGGAATGGACATCAATGTCGCCGGTCATCTGAACATCGCCGACGTCCTCACGTCGCCGAAGGAGAAGATCGTCCGCTCGGCGATCGCTCCCTCCGGCTGGACCAAGGAGCGCCAGGGCACGATCGACGTCCTCATCGGCAGCCCCTCGGCCATCAACTTCGACGGGCCGCACCCGAGCATCCGCGACATCTGGAAGCTCGAGGAGGCGCTGGCCAGCGTCGAGGCCGACTACGACCTCGTCCTCATCGACTGCGCGCCGTCGCTGAACGCGCTGACCCGCACGGCGTGGGCCGCGAGCGACCGCGTCGCCGTCGTCACCGAGCCGGGCCTGTTCTCCGTCGCCGCCGCCGACCGCGCCCTGCGCGCGATCGAGGAGATCCGCCGCGGTCTCAGCCCGCGCCTGCAGCCGCTCGGCATCATCGTCAACCGGGCGCGCGTGCAGTCGCTCGAGCACCAGTTCCGGATCAAGGAGCTGCGCGACATGTTCGGCCCGCTCGTGCTGAGCCCGCAGCTGCCGGAGCGCACGTCCCTCCAGCAGGCGCAGGGTGCTGCGAAGCCCGTCCACGTGTGGCCGGGCGAGAGCGCGCAGGAGATGGCGCACAACTTCGACCTGCTGCTGGACCGCGTCATCCGCACGGGCCGCATCGGCGAGCAGGCGGTGCCGGCGGCGACGAGCTAGGCGGGGTCCCGCTGATCGAGTAGGCCGCGCAGCGGGCGTTCCGAGATCCGGCGGCGTCGGGACGCGGGTCTGCATGGTCGGCGTGTCGGCCACGGTGGGTCTCGATACGCCCCTTCCGGGGCTACTCGACCGGCAAGGGCGGCCGGTGGGGAGCGGCGGTCAGCCGACCTTTCGGGTGGCGCGGCGGCGGGCGAGCTCGTCGGCGGGGTCGACCGACTGGTGGTCGAGTTCGACGAGGCTCGACTCGACCTCGCGGAGGACCTTGCCGACGGCGATGCCGAAGACGCCCTGGCCGCGGCTGAGGAGGTCGATGACCTCGTCGTTCGAGGTGCAGAGGTAGACGCTCGCGCCGTCGCTCATCAGCGTGGTCTGCGCGAGGTCGTCGACGCCGGACTCGCGCAGCTGGTTGACCGCGGTGCGGATCTGCTGGAGGGAGATGCCGGTGTCGAGCAGGCGCTTGACGAGCTTGAGCACGAGGATGTCGCGGAAGCCGTAGAGGCGCTGGGTGCCGGAGCCGGAGGCGCCGCGCACGGTGGGCTCGACGAGCTCGGTGCGGGCCCAGTAGTCGAGCTGGCGGTAGGTGATACCGGCAGCGCGGGCGGCGACGGCGCCGCGGTAGCCCGCATCGGCGTCGAGGTCGGGCAGTCCGTCGGTGAAGAGGACGAGGTCGCGCTGGCCGCTGACGTCGCGGCTGACTTCTCTCATCCCTGTGCCTTCCGGATACGAACGCCGGTCGCTCCGAACGCGCTCCCTAAGCTACTCACCCGGGGATGCCGAGTAAACGACATCCGCTCTTCCGAGGGGGCGTGTCGTCGCAGCCGGTCGGCTTTCACGAGCGAGCGATCCGGGAGAGGGCGCTGCGCACCATCGCCCCGCGGATGGTGCCGAGCTGCGCGGCGAGGCCGATCGCGTTCTCGGCGGCTCCGGCCGCGCCGGTCGCCTCGCCGCGGCGGGCGCTCGACGCGACCACGCTCTCGATCAGCGACATCTCGCGCTCCACGGCGACGCGCAGGGGCCGGAGGTGGCGCGGCTCGATGCCCGAGCGGCCGAGCTCCACGAGCGCCTTGAGCGTCGTGACGGCCTCGTCGCCGAAGACGTCACCGCCGCGGACCAGCCCGGCGGCGACGGCCTCGCGCACCAGAGCGGGACTCGCTCCCGACTCGCTCGCCAGCCCGTCCCGGGTCAGCCTGGTGGCGGGAGCGAGGAGGGAGGGTGCCGCCCCGCCCGCGCCGGCCGGCAGCGAGGGCTCGCGACCGGCGTCGACGTCGTCGAGGTAGCCGCGGATCACCTTGAGCGGCAGGTAGTGGTCGCGCTGGAGCGCGAGGATCATCCGCAGTCGCTCGACGTCGCCGGAGGAGAACTTGCGGTAGCCCGACTCGGTGCGGGCGGGCGAGACGAGCCCCTGCTCCTCGAGGAAGCGCAGCTTCGACGGGGTGACGTCGGGGAACTCGGTCGTGAGGTGGGAGAGGACCTGGCCGATGCTGAGCAGCGCGGCGTGGCCGGACGGGAGGGCGCGAGCGGTCGAACGACCCATTGCCTACGCGTCCGGGGCGGCGACGAGGTCGGCGCGGGACGCGTAGAAGGTGAGGCGGAACTTGCCGACCTGCACCTCGGAGCCGTCGGTGAGGATCGCGGACTCGATCCGGACCCCGTCGAAGTAGGTGCCGTTGAGCGAGCCGAGGTCGCGGACCTCGAATCCGGTGCCGCGGCGGACGAACTCGGCGTGCCGGCGCGAGACCGTGACGTCGTCGAGGAAGATGCCGGCGTCGGGGTGGCGGCCGACCGTCGTCGAGTCGGTGTCGAGGAGGAAGCGGGCGCCGGTGTTCGGCCCCCGGCGGACGACGAGCAGGGCGGAGCCGGAGGGCAGAGCGCCGACGGCTTCGGCCTCATCGCGGGACGCCCGGTTGTCGAGCGCCGCCAGCTGAGCACCGATGTCGTCGGTGAAGGTGAGGGTCGTCTCCGTCGAGGGCTCGACGGGAACGGACGGTTCTGCGGATGACGCTCCGCGCACGGACTCGACCAAGACGTACCTCCTCGCTATCCCCTCAGCGTATCCGAATCGGAGGGCCCGCCGGACGCCGGAAACGCCGCGCGGACCTCCCGAACGAGGTCGCGGGTCTGCACGGCGTAGACCGCGCCGGCCCACCAGTAGAGGAACGCGCCCCAGAGCGCGAAGGCCCAGGCGACCGGGAGCGAGGCCGGCGCGACGGCGGGGAAGGCCTGCCCGAGCATGATCAGCGGCAGCGCGTAGAAGAGGCAGAACGTGGCGAACTTGCCCAGGTGGTGCACCGGAAGGGGGCCGTAGCCGTGGTTCGCGAGGATGACGGCGAGCACCACGAGCATCAGATCGCGCGCGACGAGGACGGCCACGAGCCACCACGGCACGAGCCCGCGGGCGGCGAGGCCGATCACCGTCGCGAAGATGTAGAGGCGGTCGGCGGCGGGATCGAGGACGGCGCCCAGGCGCGTGATCTGGTCGAAGCGCCGCGCGATCCAGCCGTCGAGGTAGTCGGTGAGGCTGGAGAGCACCAGGGTCAGCAGCGCGAGCGCGTCCTGGCCCTCGAGGACGAGCACGAGGAACACCGGCACGAGCGCGAGGCGCACCATGCTGAGGATGTTCGGGACCGTCCAGATCCGGTCCTCCGCGGCGCGCACCATGCGGCCAGCGTAGTCAGCGCCGGCGCGCGCTCAGCGCTTGTCCCGCCAGACCCGCTCGAACGGCAGGCGCCAGGCGTGCGGGGCGATCAGCTGGTGGATCGCGTTCGGCCCCCAGGATCCCGGCGCGTAGAGGCGCACCGGGGGCGGGTCCTGCAGGAGCGGCGCCGAGACCTCCCACAGCCGCTCGATGCCCTCGGCGGTGGTGAAGAGGGTGTGGTCGCCGCGCATCGCGTCGAGGATGAGGCGCTCGTAGGCCTCGAGGGCGTCGCCCGCGCGATCCGTCTCCTGCAGGGCGAACTGCATGCTCAGCTTGTCCAGCCGCATGCCGGGACCCGGGCGCTTGCCGTAGAACGACAGCGACACCTTGGAGGCGTCGGCCAGGTCGAAGGTGAGGTGGTCCGGGCCGTGCGCGCCGACGCCGGAGCCCTGCGGGAACATGCTCTTCGGGGGCTCGCGGAACGCGATGGAGATGATCCGCTGCCCCTCCGCCATCCGCTTGCCGGTGCGCAGGTAGAAGGGCACGCCGGCCCAGCGCCAGTTGTCGATCTCGCACTTGAGGGCGACGAAGGTGTCGGTCTCGGAGTCGGGCGCGACGCCCGGCTCCTCGCGGTAGCCGATGTACTGCCCGCGGACCACATTCTCGGGGTTCAGCAGCCGCATCGAGCGGAAGACCTTGTTCTTCTCCTCGCTGATCGCCTTCGGCTCGAGCGCCGTCGGCGGCTCCATCGCCATGAAGGCGAGGACCTGGAAGAGGTGGGTGACCACCATGTCCTTGTACGCGCCGGTCGCCTCGTAGAACTCGGCCCGGCGGTCGAGGGTCAGCTTCTCCGGGATGTCGATCTGCACGTGGTCGATGAAGTTGCGGTTCCAGATCGGCTCGAAGAGGCCGTTGGCGAAGCGGAAGGCGAGGATGTTCTGGGCCGGCTCCTTGCCGAGGAAGTGGTCGATCCGGAAGATCTGCTCCTCGTCGAAGGTCTCGTGCAGCTCGGCGTTGAGGACGACGGCGCTCTCGAGGTCGACGCCGAACGGCTTCTCCATGATGATGCGCGAGCGCTCGACGAGACCGGCCTCGGCGAGCATCCGGACCACCGAGAGCGCGGCGCGGGGCGGGACGCTGAGGTAGTGCAGGCGGCTGACGTCCGGGCCGAGCACCTTCTCGGCGTCGGTCACCGCCTTCGCGAGAGCCGCGGGGCCGGCGGACTGCGGGACGTAGCGGAGCTTGGAGGCGAACTCGTCCCACTGCGCGGGGGTGAGCGAGCGGCTGCCGAACTCGTCGTAGGCGAGCTTGGCGAAGGCGCGGAACGACTCGTCGTCGTGCTCCTCGAGCGAGGTGCCGACGATCTGCAGGTCGGGGGCGAGCGAGGACAGCGCCAGGTGGGCCATGCCGGGGATGAGCTTGCGCCGGGACAGGTCGCCCACGGCACCGAAGAGGACGACGACGTGCGGGGCGGCCTGCTCGGTCTGGACGGCGGGGGCGGGAGGTGCAGGGGTCACGGTCACTCCTCGATCATTCCATTCCGGCGCGTGACACCGGCGTCATCCGCCGGACACAGACCGCCGCTAAGGTCGGTCCGTGCCTCCGATCTCCGACGCGCCAGCCGCGACCGCAGCACCCGACTCCTCCGCCCCCTCTGCCGACGGAACCGTCGCGCCGCCGATGGACGACCGCATCCGCGGCGACGTGCACCTGCTCGGCGAGCTCCTCGGCCAGGTGCTGCGCGAGTCGGGCGACGACAGCCTGTTCACCGACGTCGAGCGGCTCCGCGCCCTCACGATCAGCGCCTACGACGGCGGGCACTCCGACGAGCTGGCCGCGGCCGAGGAGTTCGTCGCGTCGCTCACCGCCGAGCGCGCCGAGGAGGTGGCGCGGGCCTTCACCTGCTACTTCCACCTCGTGAACGTGGCGGAGGAGTTCCACCGCGTGCGGGTGCTCCGCCGCCGCGAGGCCGACGCCGGCGCGCAGCTGCCCGAGGACTCGATCATCGCGTCGATGTCGACGCTCACCGCGGAGCTGGGCGAGGAGGAGGCGTTCGAGCGCCTCTCGCGCCTGGAGTTCCGCCCGGTGCTCACCGCGCACCCCACCGAGGCGCGCCGCCGCGCGGTCTCGTCGACCATCCGCCGGATCAGCGCCCTGCTGGAGCAGCGCGACGACCCGCGCACCGGCGGCGTCGTGCTGGTCGAGAACCGCCGGCGCCTGCTCGCCGAGGTCGACACCCTCTGGCGCACGGCGCCGCTGCGCGAGTCGAAGCCGAGCCCGCTCGACGAGGTGCGGACCGCGATGAGCGTGTTCGACGAGTCGCTGTTCTCGGTGCTGCCGCGGGTCTACCGCCGGCTCGACGACGCGCTGCTCGGCGAGGCGTCCGGCACCCGGAAGCCCGTCGCACCCGCGTTCGTGCGGCTGGGCACCTGGATCGGCGGCGACCGCGACGGCAACCCGTTCGTCACCGCCGAGACGACCCTCGAGGCCGTCGACATCGCCTCCGAGCACGTCCTGATCGGGCTCGAGCGGGTGGCCCGCCGCGTCGGCCGCGCGCTGACGCTCGACGCGGAGACCACTCCCCCGTCGGCCGCCGTCGAGGCCCTCTGGGCCGCGAGCACGCGGCTCGCCCCGGAGGCGACCGCCGTGATCGCGGAGCGCTCGCCGAGCGAGACGCACCGGCGCGTGCTGCTCTTCCTGGCCGACCGGCTCGCGGCGACCCGCTCCGGCGGCCCACTCGCCTACGGCTCGGCCGCCGAGCTGCTCGCCGACCTGCGGACGCTGCAGGAGTCGCTGATCGAGGCCGGCGACGTGCGGTCGGCGTACGGCGATCTGCAGAACTTCCTCTGGCAGGTGGAGACCTTCGGCTTCCACCTCGCCGAGATCGAGGTGCGGCAGCACTCGAAGGTGCACCGCGAGACGATCGCGGCGGTCCGCGCCGGCGGCGAGCTGGACGAGCGCAGCGTCGAGGTCCTCTCGGTCTTCCGCGCGATCGCGAAGGTCCAGGAGCGCTTCGGCACCGACGCGGCCCGCCGCTACGTCGTGTCGTTCACCCAGTCCGCGGAGGACCTGCGCACCGTCTTCGATCTCGCCGAGGCGGCGACCGACGGGAACCCGCCGATCATCGACGCGGTCCCCCTCTTCGAGACCTTCGCCGACCTCGACGCGTCGACCGACATCCTCGCCGAGATGATCCTGCTGCCCCAGGTGCGCGCGCGCCTCGCGGCGACCGGGAACCGGCTCGAGGTCATGCTCGGCTACTCCGACTCGTCGAAGGACGTCGGTCCGGTGTCGGCGACCCTGGCGCTCTACGACGCGCAGGCGCGCATCGCGAAGTGGGCCGAGGACGAGGGCATCGTGCTCACGCTCTTCCACGGCCGCGGCGGCGCACTCGGTCGCGGCGGCGGACCGGCGAACCGCGCGGTGCTCGCGCAGCCGCCCGGATCGGTCGACGGGCGCTTCAAGCTGACGGAGCAGGGCGAGGTCATCTTCGCTCGCTACGGCAACCCGGACATCGCGACCCGGCACATCGAGCAGGTCGCCGGGGCGACGCTCCTGGCCTCCTCGCCGTCGATCGGCGAGCGCAACGCCGGCGCCGCGGACCGCTTCCGCGACGTCGCCGCGACGATGGACCGCGAGTCGCGCCGCCGCTTCTTCGAGCTGGTGAAGGCCGACGGCTTCGCGCCGTGGTTCGCCCGGGTCACGCCGCAGGAGGAGGTCGGCCTGCTCGCGCTCGGCTCGCGCCCGGCCCGCCGCGGCCTCTCGGTCGAGTCGCTCGAGGACCTGCGGGCGATCCCGTGGGTGTTCGCCTGGACCCAGGCGCGGGTGAACCTGACCGGCTGGTTCGGCCTGGGCAGCGCGCTGGAGGCGGTCGGCGACCTCGAGGAGCTGCGCGAGGCGTACGCCACCTGGCCGCTGTTCACGACGATGATCGACAACGTCGAGATGTCGCTCGCGAAGACCGACGAGGGCATCGCCCGCCGCTACCTCGCCCTCGACTCGCGCGACGACCTCGCCGGCCTCGTGCTGGACGAGATGGAGCTCACCCGCCGCTGGGTGCTCTCCATCACCGGTGAGGAGAGCCTCCTCACCGGGCACCGCGTGCTCGGGCGGGCCGTGCGGCTGCGCACGCCCTACGTCAACGCGCTGTCGCTGCTGCAGCTGCGAGCGCTGCGGGCGCTGCGCACCGACCCGGGCGGCTCCGGCACCGAGCAGAACCAGCGGCTGCTGCTGCTGGCCGTGAACGGCGTGGCCGCGGGCCTGCAGAACACGGGCTGATCACTGCTCCCGTGCGATCTCCGCGCGAACGACGGAACCCCCGGCGGCCTGAGCGGCTGCCGGGGGTTCCGTGGTGCTGGGGGTGCGCCGATCAGATCTGGGCGCCGTGATCGAACTGCTGCGGGGCGCCGGACTCCTGCGCGGCCTTCGCCTCCTCGTACTGCTTGCGGACGGCGACCATGTCGAGGCCGCGCACCTGCTCGAGCAGCGCGTCGAGCGCCGGAGCGGGGAGGGCGCCGGGCTGCGCCATCAGCGGGATGCCGTCGCGGTAGACGACGAGGGTGGGGATCGACGAGATGCCGTAGCTGCCGGCGAGCTGCTGCTGGTCCTCGGTGTCGACCTTCGCGAAGGTGACGTCCGGGTTCTTCTCGCTGGTCGCCTCGAAGACGGGGGCGAACTGGCGGCACGGGCCGCACCACTCCGCCCAGAAGTCGATGAGGACGATGCCGTCGGAGACGGTCTGGTCGTGGGTGTCGAGAGTCATCGCTGTCGTGGCCATGAGGGATGCAACCGACCCGATCCGCGCGCTATTCCCCGCCGGCCGACCCGCCGGCGGGCCGGGCGGCGTCGAGCAGATCGAGCAGCGTGCGCGGCCCGAGGGCGGACGCGCCGAGCTCCTCGATCCGGGCGATCAGTCCGCGATCGGCGGTGACGACGCGGGCGGTCGGGCCGAACCCTGCGACGGCCTCGACGATCGCGTCGTCTCCGGAGCCGGGGGCGATCGCCACACTCAGCCGGCCGGGCGGAGCCGCCGCGACCACCTCCTCGGTGCGCGCCGCGCGGGCCTCGCCCTCGAGCACGACCGCGATGCGCGGCCAGACCGCGTCCGCGTCGACCGCGAGGAGCGCTCCCGGGACGCCGAGGGTCGCGAGCCGGCCGAGCCCCGCCACGAGGCGCCCGGCGGCGCCGGCGCGATCGCGCCACCAGCCGTCCGGACGCGAGCCGACCACGTTCGCCGCATCGACGACGAGGACGCCCGGCTCGGAGTCGAGCGCGCGCAGCTCCTGCCAGGAGGAGGCGAAGCCGGGGTGCAGCGGGAGCGCGTCGACCTCGGCCGGCGGCACCCAGCGCAGCTCCTGACTCTCGGCGTCGGCGATGCGGGGGCTGAAGTGCTCGAGCGCCTGGGCGACGACGGTGGTGTAGCTCCACGGGCCGATCGTGACGACGCGGGAGAGGACGGGCACGACGATGCCGTCCGGCACGCCCGCCTCCTCGACGGACTCGCGGAGGGCGCCCTCGAACGCGGTCTCGCCGGGGTGGCGAGCGCCGCCGGGGAGGCCCCAGGTGTCGCCGAAGTGGCTCCAGGTGGCGCGGTGCTGCAGCAGGACGCGCCCGTCGGGGTCGCGCAGCAGCAGGCCGGCGGCGCCGAAGCGGCCCCAGAAGCGGCGCCCGTCGCCGACCTCGACCCAGCCGTCGCCGAGCGAGGCGTCGAACGGGTGGCGCGGCAGGGCGGCGTCCTCGCCCGGGCCGTCGCTCGTCATGCGGTCCAGCCTTCCACACCCGGGCGGGCGCACCGCACAGGGCTCTCCGCACGGGCGCACCGCACGGGGCGCTCCAAGCCGGGCGCCGAGCACCTGGCACAATCGACGGATGCGCCGCTCGAGGATCCTCCCGTTCTCGACGCTCGCCTGGCTCGGCGTGATCGCGCTGATCACCCTGACTCCCGCGCCGTACCCGGCCGGGCAGCCGTCGTCGCTGGTGCGCCGGATCATCGCAGTGATCGCCTCCACGCCGGTGACGGGCTGGTTCACCTACGAGGTCGCCGAGTTCCTGGCGAACGTGCTGATGTTCGTGCCGCTCGGTGCCCTGCTGGCCGCGCAGCTGCCGCCGCGGCGCCGGCTGCTCGCCGCTCCGATCGGCCTCGGCGTCTCCGTGCTGATCGAGACGATCCAGCTGCTCGCGCTGCCCTCCCGCGTCTCGGACGTGCGCGACCTCGTCTCGAACGGCAGCGGCGCCCTGCTCGGGGCGCTGCTCGTCGTCGTGCTGGCCCGTCGTCCGCCGGCCCGTCTCGCACTCCGCCGCCGCCCCCGCCCCCGGAAGGACCGCTCCGCCCATGCCCGCTGACACCCTCGTCGTCCTCGTCCGCCCCTCCCTCGACGCCCCGGCGCACGACGTTCCGGCGCACGAGAGCCCGGCGGGCGCGATCGACGTCACCGACCTCGGCTTCACCCGGGGCGACGGAGTCTTCGAGACGATCAACCTGGTCGAGGGGCGGCTGCAGGCGCTCGACGCGCACCTCGACCGCTTCGCGGAGTCGGCGCGGATGCTCGACCTGCCGCGGCCGGACCGGACCGCCTGGCTCGCGGCGATCGACGAGGCCGTCGCCCAGCACCCGCGGGTTCCGGAGGCGATGGTGAAGACGATCCTGAGCCGCGGCGTCGAGGGCGACGGGCGGCCGACCGGCCTCGTCTTCGTGCAGACGAGTCCCGACTTCGGGCCGGCCCGGCGCGACGGCGTGCGGGTCGTGCTGCTGGACCGGGGACTGCGCTCCGACGTCCGCGAGACGTCGCCGTGGCTGCTCGCCGGGGCGAAGACGCTCTCGTACGCGGTCAATCGCGCGGCGTCGCGCGAGGCGCTGCGGCGCGGAGCGGACGACGCGCTGTTCGTCTCCAGCGACGGGTTCCTGCTGGAGGGGCCGACCTCGAACCTGGTGCTGCTCGCGGCGGGCGAGCTGGTGACGCCGCCGCCGAGCCTCGGACTGCTGCCGGGGACGACGCAGGCGGACCTCTTCGCGCTCGCGGGCGGCCTCGGCCTCGGCACCGCGGAGCGACCGCTGCGGGCGGAGGACCTGGCGGCGGCGGACGCGGCCTGGCTGGTCTCGAGCGCCCGCAACGCCGCGCCGATCCGCGCGGTGGACGCGCAGGAGCGCCGCGTCGACCACGGGCTCACGGCCCGGATCAATGCGGCGCTCCTCGCGCGCTAGCCGCGGTCGATCAGGACAGCCCTTCGACGTCCGACTCGCCGCGGTGCAGCAGTCCGCCGCGGGTGTAGTCGAGCGCGGGGTCGGGGCTGCCCTGCACGCGCTCGTCGGCGGCCTCGTCGTTGATCACGGCTGAGACCAGACCGCGCCAGTCGGTGCCCTCGGCCACGGCCTGGTCGGAGTCGACGCGGCGGGTGACGAAGACCGCCTCGCCCTCCTCGCCGCTGTGCGAGATGATCGCGAGGACGCCGACGGGACGCCCGTCGGGGTGGCGGACCTGCCACTCCTCGTGGCCGGACGGGACCAGCGAGAACTCGAGGCCGGCGTGCGGGAACGCGCTGTCGCGGACCTCGGACGGCGAGCCGCTGTGCTCAGGGGCGCCGCGGTTGGGCGTCCCCTCCCCGGTGTCCTCGCCGAAGCTGTGGTACGTGCTCATGGTGAACCTCCTCGGTCGGCGGCCGCGTGCGGGCCGCTGGTCCTTCATCGTTGGGGACTGCGCCCATTCTGGCTTCGTAGACTGGACGGATGCAGATCCCGGTGACCGGCTCCGTCCGGGTGGACGCCTGGCTCTGGGCCGTCCGGGTCTACAAGACGCGCTCCGCCGCCACGACCGCCGCTCGCGCCGGTCACATCCGGGTGAACGGCGAGCGGGCCAAGGCCGCGCATACCGTGAAGGTCGGCGACGAGGTCCGGGCGAGGATCGGCGGCTTCGACCGCGAGCTCGTGGTCCGCGGGCTGATCGTCAAGCGCGTCGGCGCCCCGGTGGCCGCCGAGTGCTTCGAGGACCGCACTCCCCCGCCGCCGCCGCGCGAGGCGGCTCCCGCCGTCATCGTCCGCGACCGCGGAGCGGGCCGCCCGACCAAGCGCGACCGGCGCGAGATCGAGCGGCTGCGCGGGTTCTGAGCTCTCCGCCCGGGGAGCACTGCCCGGTGAGCACCGCCCGGCGCTAGGGCGCGAGTGCGCGCGCCCGCTCGAGCAGATCCTCCGCGACCTCGTCGAGGAAGCGCTGCTGCAGCGCGTCGCCGACCTGCACGAACGCGATGTCGGTGAAGCCCGCCTCGAGGAAGGGGACGACGCTCTGGGCCAGCTCGTCGAGGTCCGGCCCGCAGGCGATCGACTCGGCGACGTCCTCGGGGCGGACGAACTGGCTGGCGCCCGCGAAACCGGCCGTGGTCGGCAGGTCGGCGTTGACCGACCAGCCGCCCGCGAACCAGCGGAACTGCTCGTGCGCGAGGGCGACGGCCTGCTCCTTGTCCGGCGCCCAGCAGATCGGGATCTGGCCGATCGAGCGCGACGGGGCGGCGTCGGCGCCGCGGACGGCGGTCCACTGCGAGATCAGCTCGGCCTCGGGCTCGGTGGTGATCAGGTGGTCGCCGAGCGGGGCGAAGCGCTCGATCGACTTCTCGCCCGAGACGGCGAGGCCGATCGGCACGGGCTTGTCGGGGAGGTCCCAGACGCGGGCGGAGTCGACGCGGAAGTAGTCGCCCTCCCAGGTGACCAGCTCCCCCGTGTGCAGGGCGCGGATGATGTGCACCGCCTCCTCGAGCATGTCCTGGCGGGCGGCGACCGCGGGCCAGCCCTCGCCGACGACGTGCTCGTTGAGGTTCTCGCCGGAGCCGAGGCCGAGCAGGAAGCGGTCGTCGGAGAGGATCGCGAGGGTCGCCGCCTTCTGGGCGATGACGGCGGGGTGGTAGCGGATGGTCGGCGCGGTCACGTAGGTGGCGAGCTCGATGGTCGACGTCGCCTGCGCGACGGCGCCCAGCATGGTCCAGGCGTAGGAGGCGTGGCCCTGCTCGGTCAGCCAGGGCGAGTAGTGGTCGCTCGACACCGCGAACTCGAAGCCGTGCCTCTCCGCGTCGACCGCGTAGCCCACCAGCTGCTTCGGTCCGCTCTGCTCGGTCATCAGGGTGTAGCCGAATCGCACCATCGTCCGCCTCGTTCCGCTCGTCGTCGCCGTGCCGGAGGGCAGGCGTTCATCGTGTGGCTCCATCGTCGGGCGGGCGCGGGCGGTGCCGACAGCCCCTTGCCCGCCGGGCGGGGGCGGGCTAGCGGCGCGGCGCGTCAGACGAAGCGGACGCGGTTCTGGACGCGGGTGCGGACCTCGAAGGACTCGCCGTAGCCGCCGAGGCGCGGGTCGTCGGTGCCGGAGCGGAGCAGCTGCGGGAGCAGGGAGCGGCGGATGAGCACGTCGCCGGCGTGGCGACCGCGCTCGACCTGCTCGTACGGCTGCTCGAGGGCGTCGTCGGGGACGACCACGACGCTCGCGGAGAAGCGGACGCCGAGCTCGCGGCCGAGGCGGCGGGCGGCCTTCGCGAGCGAGGCGAGCGGCTTCTCGTCCTCGGCGATGCCGGCTCCCTCGACCTCGCCCTTGCGCAGGCGGACGGGCTCGCCCCAGTCGGCGGAGGTGAGGGCGAGCAGGCCGGAGGGGCCGAGCACGAGGTGGTCGATCTTGACGCCGCCGTCGCCGACGGCCACGTCGTTCCAGATCGTGTAGGCGATGCCGAGGGCGCCGACGAGGGACGCGGTGGCCTCCTCGGCGTGCGCCTTCGCGAGCCAGGAGCGGACCTCGCGCGGGGCGGAGCGGACGAGCGCCGGGTCGAACGGGTCGTCGATCTCGACTCCGCGGCCGACCCACTCGCGGACGAGGCGGAGGTAGTACTCGCGAGCCGCGCCTCCGGGGTGGCCGTAGGAGCGCGCGCGCACCGACGACGCGGACGGCGCGCGGGACGAGCCGGTGTAGGGGGCGTGCGAGGCGGGACCGGGAGCCGGGGCTCCACGGTCGTAGTCGCCGCGGGCGCCGGCGCTGCCGATGCGCTCCCACGCGACCTGCACGGCGTGGAAGGAGGCCGCGTCTCCCCCGGTGTCCGGGTGGGTCTCGCGGAGCAGACGCCGGTAGGCGCGCTTGAGCTCGTCGTCCGACGCGCTCGAGGAGACGCCCAGCACCTCGTAGGGGGTGCGGGCGGCGTGGCTGTCTGGCATGGGCTTCCGGAGGGTTCGGGGGCGGCGGCTGAGCGCCCGGTCTCCGAGCATATCGACGCCGCCCGGGCGCCCGGTGGGAGCGCGCAGTGCGCGCGCTCCACGCGGGTCAGCCGGCGGCGAGCAGCTCGCGCACGCGCGGGATCACCTGCGTGCCGTAGAGCTCGATGTTGCGCATGATCGCGGCGTGCGGCAGGGTGCCGGCGCTGTACTTGAGGTCGAAGCGGTCGATGCCGAGGGCGCCGACGGTGCTCGCGATCTTCCGGGCGACCGTCTCGGGCGAGCCGAGGTGCAGGGCGCCCTCGGGGCCGGCCTCCTCGGCGAAGCGCTCGCGGGTGAGCGGGGCCCAGCCGCGCTCGCGCCCGATCGAGTCGAGCATGCCCTTGTAGTGGCCGTAGTAGAGCTCGTGCGCCTCCTCGTCGGTGTCGGCGATGAAGCCGGGCGAGTGCACGGCGACCGGCAGTCGGGGCTGCTCGAGCTGGTCGAGCGCGCGGCCGAACAGGTCGACGTAGGGGCGGAAGCGGGCGGGCGAGCCGCCGATGATCGCGAGGACGAGCGGGAAGCCGAAGCGGGCGGCGCGGACGACCGACTCCGGGCTGCCGCCGACGCCGATCCAGGTGCGCAGGCGGCGGTCTCCCTCCATCGACGGGTAGACGCTCTGCTCGGTCAGCGCGGGGCGCACGGTGCCCTGCCAAGTGACGGGGCCGCCCTGGACGAGCTCGTGGAACAGCTCCAGCTTCTCCTCGAAGAGGACCTCGTACTGCGACAGGTCGAAGCCGAAGAGGGGGAACGACTCGGTGAAGGAGCCGCGGCCGAGGATGACCTCGGCCCGCCCGTTCGAGAGGCCGTCGAGCGTGGCGAAGCGCTGGTAGACGCGCACCGGGTCGTCGGAGGAGAGCACGGTGACGGCGGAGCCGAGGTGGATGCGCTCGGTCCGCGCGGCGATGGCGGCCAGCACCACGTCGGGGGCGCTGACGGCGAAGTCGGCGCGGTGGTGCTCGCCCAGGCCGAAGAAGTCGAGGCCGACCTGATCCGCGAGGACGCCCTCCTCGACCACGTCGCGCAGGACCTGCCCGTGCGAGAGGGGCGTGCCGTCGGCACCGGCCGTGACGTCGCCGAAGGTGTCGACACCGAACTTGATTTCATGCGTACTCATGGACTTTGCAACCTCCGGGGGTCGGGGACTATTCCGGCGGCCACGGCGGGCTCCCGGTAGGCGAGGCCGAGCGACGCGACCGTGTCGTGCGCGTTGAGGCCGCTCGGATTGGGCAGCAGCCAGAGCGGGGCGCCGGCGAGCGGCTCGTCCTGCCGGCCCTGGCGCGCGGTCCGGCGGCCGAACGCGGCGCGGTAGGCGGTGATCCCGACCATCGCGACGGCGGCGGGCCGGACCCGCTCGATCGTGCGGACGAGGCGCTCGGCGCCGGCGCGCAGCTCCTCCGGAGTGAGCTCGTCGGCGCGGGCGGTGGCGCGCGGGGCGAGGTTGGTGATGCCGATGCCGCGGTCGCTGAGGGCGCGGCGGTCCTCCGGCGACATGCCCTCGGAGACCCGGAGGACGCGGTCGAGGATGCCGGCGGCGGCGAGGGCCGGGTAGAAGCGGTTGCCGGGGTGCGCGAAGTGGGCGCCGGTGGCGGCCGTCCGGAGTCCGGGGTTGATGCCGACGAAGAGGAGGCGGACGTCGCCGTCGAGCAGGTCCTCGACGGTGCGGTCGCGGTACGAGGCGAGCTCGGCGCGGGAGAACGGCATGCGGCCATCCTGCCGTGCCCGGCGCGGCCGGGGTGGGAGCATGAGGGCATGACGAACGCATCGCAGGACCACCCGATCCAGCAGGGCAGCGACGACGCGGCCCTGGACGAGAAGCTGCGCGGCATCCTGCTGCAGGTCGCCGGTGACGCCGAGCTGCGGCCCGAGGAGGACGTCGAGGCGCTGCTGCGCCAGCGCCTGCGCGACACGCGGATCGAGATCGCGGAGGAGCACATCGCCGGGCTGGCACGGCGGATCCCCGGGCTGACCCAGCGCGGCGGCGGCGATCTGAGCCCCGGAACGCACTGACCGCTCGGGCAGCGCCGGCTTCAGTCCGGCAGCCCCGGCCTCACTCCGGAAGTGCAGGCCCCTTGCGGTGATGATCGAAGACCAGGCTCGTCCTGGTCGAGGCGACTGCCGGGTGCGCCGACAGGTTCGAGACGACGAAGTCGCGGATGTCGTTGGAGTCGCGGACGGCGACGTGCAGCAGGAAGTCCTCCGAGCCGCCGAGGAAGAAGAGCTGCACGACCTCGGGCAGGGCGCGGATCTCCTCGGCGAACCGGGTGATCGCCTGGCGCTGACCGGCGCGGATGTTGACGCTGATCAGCGCCTGGAGGGTGAGCCCGAGCGCGGCGGGGTCGAGCTCGGCGGTGAAGCCGGTGATGATGCCGCGGTCGACCAGGGAGCGGACGCGGGAGACGCAGGTGGAGGGGGCGATGCCCGCGCGCTCCGCCAGGCGGCTGTTGGGCGTGCGCGCATCGGCGCGGAGCAGCCGGACGAGGGTGCGGTCGACCGGGTCGAGGTCGCCGAGGTCGTGCAGATCGTGCGGTCGCATCGGCGCCCGGTCTCCTCCCGTCGACGATCCTGCGGGAATGTTTGCGCTTTCCGAGCATCCTGCGGATCTTCATCCATTCGAAACATGATCTTCGCACGATGGGGGCACCAGAGCGAAGGAGCCGTTATGCGCATCGGGATCCCCACCGAGATCAAGAACAACGAGAACCGCGTCGCCGCGACGCCCGCCGGAGTGCACGAGCTCGTGCGCCGCGGGCACGACGTGCTGGTCGAGGCCGGTGCGGGACTGGGCTCGCGGGTGTCCGATGAGGACTTCGCCGCGGCCGGCGCGCGGATCGCGGCCGACGCCGACGAGGTGTGGGGCGATGCCGACCTGGTGGTGAAGGTCAAGGAGCCGATCGCGGCCGAGTACCCGAGGATGCGCTCCGGGCAGATCCTCTTCACCTACCTGCATCTCGCGGCCTCCCGCCCGTGCACCGACGCGCTGCTCGCCGCGGGGACCACGGCGATCGCCTACGAGACGGTGCAGCTGCCCGATCGGCAGCTGCCGCTCCTCTCGCCGATGAGCGAGGTGGCGGGACGGCTGTCGATCACCGTCGGCGGCTACCACCTGATGCGTGCGGCGGGCGGTCGCGGCACCCTGCTCGGCGGGGTGCCCGGGACGCCGAAGGCGAAGGTGCTCGTGATCGGCGGCGGCGTGGCCGGCGAGCACGCGGCCGCGAACGCGCTCGGCATGGGCGCCGACGTCACCGTCGTCGACCTGTCGATCCCGCGGCTGCGCGAGCTGGAGAACCGCTTCGGCGGGCGGATCCAGACCCGCGCCTCCTCGACCTACGAGATCGCCGCCCAGGTGGCGGAGGCCGACCTGGTGATCGGCTCGGTGCTGATCCCGGGTGCGCGGGCGCCGAAGCTCGTCACCGACGAGATGGTGGCGACGATGAAGGCGGGCTCGGTGCTCGTCGACATCGCGATCGATCAGGGCGGCTGCTTCGAGGGATCGCGGCCGACGACGCACGACGACCCGGTCTTCGCGGTGCACGACAGCGTCTACTACTGCGTCGCGAACATGCCGGGCGCGGTGCCGGAGACGTCGACGCGGGCGCTGACGAACGCGACGCTCCCCTACGTGGTCGCCCTCGCGGACCGCGGCTGGAAGGCGGCGCTGGCCGCGGATCCGGCGCTCGCGAAGGGGCTCAGCACGCACGACGGGCAGGTCGTGAACCCGGCGGTCGCCGAGGCGTTCGGGCTGCCGGCGACGAGCCTGGCGGCACTGCTGGGCTAGGGGCGCTGGGCTAGGCGGCGGCGCCCAGCCCGAGGGTCTCGACGATCTGCGCGATCTCGTCCTCGGGCGCGCCGCCGAGGTCGACGGTGACGTGGCGCTCGTCCGCGCCGAGCGGCTCGAGCGCCTCGAACTGCGAGTCGAGCAGGGTGGCCGGCATGAAGTGGCCGGTCCGGGCGCCGAGGCGCTCGGCGATGAGCTCCTGCGAGCCGGCGAGGTGGACGAAGACGAGGTCGTCGCGGCGGAGCACGTCGCGGTAGCGGCGGCGCAGGGCCGAGCAGGTGACGACGACGGGGTCGCCCGCGCCGGCCAGCGCGTCGACCCGGCGGGCGATCTCGGCGAGCCACGGGGCGCGGTCCTCGTCCGTGAGCGGCACGCCCTCGGCCATCTTCGCGACGTTGACGGGCGGGTGGAGCTCGTCACCCTCGAGGAACGCCCAGCCGAGGCGGGCGGCGAGCAGCGTGGCGACCGTGGACTTGCCGCTTCCGGAGACGCCCATCACGACGAGGGCGCGGACGGGGGCGGTGGCGGTGTCGGCCGGTGCAGTCATGGCCTCGATTATGTCGGACGAATAGCTGGTCGCGCGAGGCCGGGCCCGGGATACTGGGGCCATGGTCGGACCGCGCTCGCTGCACGAGGCGGTGCTCGACGAGCTGGGAGCGCAGATCGTGCAGGGCGCGCTCGCGCCGGGGACCGCGTTCAGCGCCGACGAGCGGGCGGAGCGGCGCGGAGTGTCGCGCTCGGTGATGCGCGAGGCGGTGCGGGTGCTGGAGTCGCTGGGGCTGGTGGTGTCGCGGCGGCGCGCGGGGACGCGGGTGCAGCCTCCGGAGTGCTGGAACGCGCTCGATCCGCGGGTGATCGGCTGGACCCTGGACGGGCCGGATCGGCAGGCGCAGCTGCACCGGCTCAGCCAGCTGCGGCTCGGCGTGGAGCCGCTGGCCGCTCGGCTCGCGGCGGCGCACGCGTCGGCCGAGCAGCGGGCCGCTCTCGTGGAGGCGGCGGGCGGGATGTCCGAGCATGCGCGGGCGGCCGATCGGGCGGCGTACCTCGCCTCCGACACCGCCTTCCACCGGACGCTGCTGGCCGCCTCGGGGAATCCGCTGCTCGCGCAGCTCGGTGATCTGGTCGCCGCGGTGCTCGCGGGGCGCACGCGGCACGCGCTGATGCCGCGCGAGGCCGACTCGGAGGCGGTGCGGCTGCACCGCGCGGTCGCGTCCGCCGTGACCGACGGCGACGGGGACGAGGCGGAGGCGGCGATGCGCGCGATCGTCGAGGAGGCGGATCGGGCGGTGCAGGAGGGGTGAGGGCGCGGGCGGGGGCGCGCGGTGGGCGCATCGAGGGCCGCGCGTTCGTCAGCGTCGGTCTCGATACGCCGCCTTCGGCGGCCACTCGACCAGCAAGGTGCTCCTGCTCCTGCGGCACGCGGGTCCGGTGAGCGGGTCCGGCACGCGAACGCGGCACGCAGACGCGGCGCGCGGGCGCTGCTTGCTGATCGAGTAGGCCGCGGAGCGGGCGTATCGAGATCCACCGTCGTCAGAACGGCGCCGGCACGTCGACGAACCGCGGTCCCGGCGGCGGGTCCGGCGGTCGCCCGGGCAGCGGCGGTGGCCGGCTGCTGATGCGCCGTCCGGTCGGCGTGGTCCAGGTGATGGTCCAGTCGGCGTCGTCCCTGTCGTAGCTCCATTGATCCCCGTGCCGCACGTGGTGATGCGAGGTGCACAGCGACACCAGGTTCTCGAGTGAGGTCTCGCCGCCGTGGCGCCATTCGCGCGTGTGATCGGCCTCACTGGTCGACGCGCTGCGGGTGCAGCCGGGGAACCGGCAGGTCTGGTCCCGCAGCTGCAGGTGCAGGCGCATCTGCGGCGGCGGCACGCGCCAGGTCCGACCGACCGAGACGACCGCACCGGTATCCGGATCGGTCAGAACCCGGGTGAAGGAAGCGGCGGTGCGGATCAGCTCCCGGGCGATCTCCGCGGGGACAGGGCCGTAGCCGTCCAGGTCCGCGGGCGCGTCGTCGAGGCCGACAGCGGTGGACGCCGCCAGAGTGAGTCGCACCTCCGCTCGGATGCCCGGGACGAACGTCGGATCGGGGCGGTGCTCGGCGTCCGGAGTCGTCCCGATGACGTCGCCGTCGCACAGCAGGTCGACCGCCGCGTCCGCGCTGAGCTGCTGGAGTGTGCGCGGGTCGCCCTCGTCGCGGAGGGTGCGGGCGATGCGGCGGAGCCGGTCGTAGGCGCCCGTCACGGCCGGTGCAGGAGCGTGGAGGCACAGCGTCGCCATTCCGTCGACGTCGGGGGTGACCCAGACGGCGCGGTCCTCTCGTGCGCGGGCGTGCCGTTCGGCGAGGGGCTGCTCGTGCAGCTCCTCGCGCCAGCGGCTCAGGGCGCGGCGCAGCTGCGCGGTGGTCATCGTGACGGCGGCGTCGGCCGCGCGCTCGTCGAGTGCCGCGCGGGAGGCTTCGGGGAGGCTGCTCGCGGTGCGGCAGATCGCCTCGCCGACCTCCCAGAGGATCCGACCGTCACGGAGCAGCGCACGGGTGAGCGGGAGGTGCTCCATCAGCATCTGCGCGGTCTCGAGGCGGCGGGACACCTCCCGCTCGGACTGGCTGTACGCCACCGCGAGCTCGGCGCGGATGGAGCGTTCGACGAGGTCGGGGGTCTCGCTGCGGGACGCGCCGCGGGCGAAGGCGTCCGGGATGGTCAGCGCGAGCCGGTAGCCGCGGTGCAGGCGAGCTGCGGCCCGGAGGTGCGTCGGGGAGGTGGAGCGCTTGTCGGCGGCGGAATCGTCGAAGCAGTCGCGCACCTCCGCGAGTGCTGCTGCATCCTCATCTTCTTTCATACGGGTATTCGAGCAGGGACCACCGACACCGGAGCGGCGTCGTGGGCAGTTGGGGGACAAGGCGGTCGGATGACGGGCTGGGGAGGAGGCTCGCTCCCGGACGACCGGACGAAGTGGGTCTCGATACGCCGCCGGAGGCGGCTACTCGACCAGCAAGGAGGAGGCGGGTACTCGACCAGCAAGGGAGGGGCGGGCGGGGCTCGGGCTGGGCCTGCGAATCGGGTGGGGCGGGTTGCCGTGGCGGGGGGCGGGGCGCAGAGTGGAGGGATGGCCGAGGGATACTCCTCCGCGCAGGTGCGGGCCGCCGAGGCGCCGCATCTGGCGAGACGCGAGCCGCTGATGCAGCGGGCCGCGGACGGGCTCGCGCGCGAGCTGCGGGCAGCGCTCGGACTGCGCAAGGACCGGCGCGGCGCGGGCAGCGTGCTCGTCCTGGTCGGGCCGGGGAACAACGGCGGGGACGCGCTCTACGCGGCCGCCGAGATCTCCTCCTCCGGCAGCGACGTGTCGCTCGTGCTGACCGCCGACCGGGCGCACCAGCGCGGGCTCGCGGTCGCTCTCGACGACGGCTGCGGACGGATCGCCGCGGACGACCCGGCGGCCCTCGCTGCGGCGGTCGCCCGGGCGGACGTGATCGTGGACGGGATCCTCGGGATCGGCACGGCTCAGCCGGCGCTGCGAGGGCGGCCGCGCGAGGTGATCGCGACCGTGATCGCCGCGGTGGAGGAGCGCGAGCACGCCCCCGTGGTGGTCGCCGTCGATCTGCCGAGCGGCATCGGGCCGGACGACGGCACGGTGCCGGACGAGACCGTGCTGCGAGCGGATGTGACGGTGACGTTCGGCGCGATCAAGGCCGGCCTGCTGCTCGCGCCGGCGCGCTCCTACGTCGGGCGGATCCGGCTCGTGGACATCGGGCTCGGGCCCGACCTCGCCGGCGTCGAGCCGACCGTCAGGACCTAGGCGCGCGCCTCAGGACTGAGCGCCGCGGGTGAGCAGCCCCGCCCGCTCCGGATGCTGGTCGAACCACTGGCCGACGTACCAGCACATCGGGACGATGCTCCGCGTGCCCGACGCCTCGATGTCGTCGACGGCGAAGGCGACGAGCTCGCCGGCCAGCCCCTGGCCGCGGTGCGGCGGCGATGTGAAGGAGCGCACGAGCGACACGCTCTCGGCGTTCTCGTGGAAGTCGAGGACGCCGACGAGGGCTCCGTCGAGATGCAGTTCGTAGCGGGACGCGTGGTCCGCCCGGCGGAAGTCCTTGGCCATGCCTCCAGGGTAGGACGCGGCGGGGCGCTCGGGGCGGAGGGGTCAGGATCCGTCGTCGAGCAGGTCGCCGTCGACGTAGAGCCAGCGGCCGTCCTCGCGGAGGAAGCGGCTGCGCTCGTGCACGAGGCCCGGGCCGGCCGGCGAGCGGTAGGAGGCGCGGAACTCGACGAGCCCCTCCGTGTCGTCCTCGCCGCCGAACGCGGTGTCGACGATCTGCAGGCGCCGCCAGCGGACGTCGTCGTCGAGGTCGACGCGCGGCGGCCGGGTCGAGGGGTGCCAGCTGGCGAGGAGGTAGCCGGCGCTGCCGAGGACGTTGGCGCTGTAGCGGCTGCGCATCAGGCGCTCCGCCGTCGGCGACGGGGTCTCGCCGAGGTGGGCGGGGCGGCAGCAGTCGGCGTAGTGGCGGCGGCTTCCGCACGGGCAGGCGTCGGCGGGGTGCATCCGGACAGTCTCGCAGGACGCGGGACCCGACACTCCTGCGCTACTCCCCCGCTCCGGCCGCTCCCCCCGCTACCGCCACCAGCGACACCGCGAGCAGATCGCCCGCCGGCCCGGCGCCGACGGCGTGCAGGGAGAACTCGACCACGCCGTCCTCGCCGGTCGAGGGGGTGATCGCGTAGTCGGCCTCGACGGCGCCGTCGAGCGTCCGGACGGCGAGCGGCTCCCCCAGCGGTCGCCCGTCGATACGGAGCTCGTGCTCGCCGCCGCCGTCCCGCAGCAGGACCCGCAGCACCGCCGCCCGCTGCGCCGCGTCGACCAGGGTGTAGCCGAACCAGCCGTCCGGGCCCTCCGCGCCGCGCCAGTGCCGGCCGTCGGCGCCGCCCGCGCGGCTGCGGTGGCCGACGAGGCCGTGGTCCGACTCCGGCTGCTGCTCGCCCGCGGTCACGGAGTCGATGACGTCGCCGTCGCCGTCGGCCTCGCGGTCGAGGGCGGCCAGCTCGGTGCGCCGGGCTCGGGCGTCGTCGCCGGTCGGCCAGTAGACGGTGTACCGGCTGTCGTGCAGGCCGGCGAACGGCTCGAGCCGCACCGGGCCGGAGTCGGTGCTGAGCTCGGCGCTCAGCGCGGCGCGGTCGAGGAGGGTGACCGCGCGCGCTCCCCCGGTCACGATCGGAGTCGCGGCGAGGGGGCGGAGCGGACCGGCGGCCACGTGGGCCATCCGCCGTCCGTCGGCGATCAGGCCGTCGAGGTCCTCGTCGCCCGATCGGGCCGCGAGCACCACGGGGCCGTAGGAGAACGCCGACCAGGCGGAGCCGTCGGGCAGCGGCTCGGCGCGCACGCCGAGCGCGAAGCGGACCCGGATCTCGTGCCGGCCGGGCGCGAGGACCGGGGTGCGGACGAAGCCGTCGACGGCCAGCGCGTCCAGTGCGACCGCGTCGACCGTCACCGCCATCTCCTCCGCCCAGGCCGGCCGGCGGAGCCGCACGGCGCCGGCCCGCTCGAGGTCGACCGTGATCGTCGCGTCGTCGGCGTGCGGGAACGCGGTCTCGATCCGAGCGCGCATCCCGTGCTCCGGGGAGTCCAGGGTCGAGGGGAGGTAGAGGGCGACCAGCAGCTCGGCGTCGTCCGGCGCGTCGTCCGGCGCGTCGCCCTGCGCGTCGCCCGGCGCGTCGCCCGGCGCGTCGTCACCGGCGAGGGCGTAGATCAGCTCGCCGTAGCGCGCGTGGTTCTCCAGCCCGGTGCCGACGCAGCACCACATCCCCTCGTCCGGAGCCGAGTAGACCCGGTAGTGCGCGGGCCGGAGCGGGGTGAAGTAGACGAAGCCGCCGTCGGGGTGCTGCGAGGAGAGAATGTGGTTGTACTGGGCGCGCTCGAGGTAGTCGAGGTACCGCTCGTCGCCGCTCGCCTCGAACAGGACGCCGCTCAGCTCGATCATGTTGGCGGTGTTGCAGGTCTCCGGGCCCTCGCGGTCGAGGATCATCGGGCTGGCGTCGCGCGAGCGGTGGAAGTGCTCGCGCACGCTGTTGCCGCCGATCGCGACCGTGCGCTCTCCGGTGACCTGCTCCCAGAAGCACTGCGCCGCCGGCAGCAGCGCGCCGCCGAGCCGCGCGTAGCCGAGCGCCTTCGGGATCTGCGTGTTCGCGTGCAGGCCGTCGAGCACGTCGCGGCACTCGAGGAGCGGATCGAGGAGGGCGCGGTGCGAGAACCGCGCGGCCTCCGCGCGGTAGGCGGCGGCGCGCTCCGGATCGGCGGGGGTCGCGCCGGCCACCTGCTCCGCCAGATCGGCGAACGCGTCGTTCATCCCGCCGAACTCCGCGTGCAGCATCGCCTCGAAGGCGTCCTCGTCGAGTCCGGCGGAGACGCCGAGCCACCAGTCGGCGAAGCGGACCGCCATCGCGAGCGCCCGCTCCGACCGGCCGGCGGACGCGGCGTCGAGCAGCCCCGAGAGCGTCTTGTGCAGGTTGTAGAGCGGCACCCAGCGGCCGTTGAGGGTGAACAGGTCGGCGTCGACCTCGCCGCGCGCGAGCTCCTCGCCGAGGGCGCGCCCGCCGGGGACGCCGCCGAGATAGCCCGTGCCGACCGCGTCCTGGGCGCGCTCGAAGCCGTCGAGGAGCGTCTCCATCCGCTCGCGCGCGGCCGGGTCGCCCGTGGCGGCGAGCATCACCGCGCTCGCCGAGAGCGCGTGCCCGCCGATGTGGCCGTCGAGCCCGTCCGCCTCCCAGTTGCCGTAGCCCGGCCCGGTCGGCAGGCCGGCCTCGCGGAGGAACGGCGCGAGCAGCCGCTCGGGGTCGAGCGCGAGCAGGTAGCGCAGGCCGGTGGCCTGGGCGTCGGCGAACGCACTGGGCAGCAGGCGGACGGAGCGCAGCGGGAAGCGGCGGACGGGGCGATGCAACGGGAGACCTCTCAGCCCTTGACGGCGCCCGCGACGAGACCGCGGACGTAGTACTTCTGGATGGCGGCGTAGAGCAGCAGGCACGGGATCATCAGCAGCACCGCGCCGGCGATGACGTAGCCGAAGTCGGTCTGGCCGAAGGCGCCGGAGGAGATGTTCTGGATGGCGACCGGCAGCGTGAAGAGGTCCTGCCGGGTGAGGAAGGTCAGCGCGCCGAGGAAGTCGCTCCAGGCGCCGAGGAACGCGAACAGGAAGACCGTCGCGACACCAGGGACGATCATCGGCCGGAGCACCGAGAACAGGATGCGGAACGGGCCGGCCCCGTCGATCCGCGCGGCCTCCGTCACCTCGCGCGGGATCTGCGCGAAGGAGTTGCGCATCAGGAACACTCCGAACGGCAGGTTGAAGGTGAGGTAGAAGAGGATGATCCCGAGGTGGGTGTCCGTGAGCCCGAGCGTGTTCATCTCGAGGAAGAGCGGCGTCAGCACGGCCTGGAACGGGACCATCATCGTCAGCAGGATCAGGCCGAACGCGACGTTCGAGCCGTGGAACGGGAAGAGCACCAGCGCGTAGGCCGCGAGGGTGGTCACCACCACGCTGAGCACGGCGGTGCCGAGGGCGATGATCAGCGAGTTGACGATGTAGGTCCCCGCGCCGATCGAGCCGAGCAGGCCGACGTAGTTGTCGAGGGTGAGGTCGGAGAACGACTGCTCGGCGGCGGGCGCCGTGATCAGCGCGCCGGGCTGGAACGAGCGGAGGATCGACCAGGCGACCGGGGCGACGAACGCGACCGAGACGAGCGTGCCGATCGCGACGTAGAGGGCGGTGCGGACCCGGGCGGCGGGGGTGGTGCGGGTGGCCATCAGTCGTCCTTCATCACGCGGAACTGGAGCAGCGTCAGCGCCGCGGCGATGACGACGACCACGAACGACAGCGCGGTGGCGTAGCCCACCTGCAGGTCGCCGAAGGCCTTGTTGTAGACGTAGAGCATCACGGTGAGGGTGCCGGTGCCCGGCCCGCCTCCGGTGATCACGTAGAACTGGGTGAAGGCGAGGATCGCGCCGACGAAGCCGAGCACGCTCAGCAGGCCGAGGTAGCGCTTCACCAGCGGCATCGTCACCAGGAGCTCCTGCTTCCACCGCCCGGCGCCGTCGATCGCGGCCGACTCGTAGAGCGCGTCGTCGATCCCCTGCATGCCCGACATCAGCACGATCATCGTGAAGCCGGAGCCGACGTAGGCGCCCAGCAGCACGACCAGCACCGTCGCGCTCGTCGCGTCGAGCAGCCAGGCGGTGGGCGCGTCGGTCAGACCGAGAGCCATCAGCACCTGATCGAGCGCGCCGCTGTCGGGCCGGAACTCGAGCAGCGCGACGAAGCTGAGGGAGGTGATGCCGATCACGTACGGCACGAAGACGGCGGTGCGGATGATCCCCGCGCCGCGCCGGTTCGAGCGCACCAGCACCGCGAGCAGGTAGCCGACGACGATCCCCAGCAGCGTCGACACGACGGCGAAGCCGAGGGTGTAGAGCACGGACGCCCAGAACGTGGTGTCGGAGAAGGCGGTCGCGTAGTTGTCGAGGCCGACGAAGCCCACGGAGCCGACCAGCGGCCAGTCCGTCACCGAGATGACGACGGCGAAGACGAGCGGGACGACGACGAAGACGACGACGAGGACGAGGGCGGGCAGGATCATCAGGAGCCCGGTGCGGGCGTCCTTCCTGCCGAGGGCGACGCTCATGCCTGGTTCACCTCCAGGACGCGGGCCGTCTCCTCCTGGCCGCGGGCGAGGACCGCGTCGAGGTCGTCCTCGCCGCCGAAGACCGCGCCGCGGAACATCGCGAGCCACGGGGACTGCACGGTGTTGGTGAGCTGGGTGTAGAGGGTGGTCGGGGCGGCGAAGCCCTCGTTCATCCGCTCCATGCCGGGGACCATCAGGGGGAACTCCTCGGCGAAGCCGGTCTCGAGCACGTCGTCGCGGACCGGGTACCAGCCGAGGGCCGCCAGCTCGGACTGCTGCTCGAGCTCGGTGACGAAGCGCATGAAGTCCCAGGCCGCCTCGGGGTTGCGCGCCCCGCGCGGGATGGAGAGCACCGCGCCGCCGGAGAACTGCGAGACGCCGCCGTCCGGGCCGGGGAACGCGCTGACGCCGAGGTCGCCGAGGAACTCCGGCGTCGCTCCCCCGACGATCAGGTCGTAGGAGCCGGGGAAGAGCCCGACCGTGCCGGCGAGGAAGTCCTTGCCCCAGGCCGTGCCGCTGTCGGCGGAGACGCCGGGCTGGGCGAGGCCCTCCTGCGCGAAGCTCCGGTACAGCTCGAGGGTGCGCCGCAGCGGCGCGTTGCCGGCGACGGTCGCGCTCTGCCGCCCGACGACGCCGTCGTAGAAGGGGCTGGCGTCCGCCCAGAAGTGCGGCTGGATCACGTAGCCGAGGATGCCCGCCGAGTTGCCGGTGAAGGTCACTCCGGAGACGCCGTCGAGCCGCTGCAGCGCCCGCGCGTGAGTCAGGTACTGCTCGAAGTCCGTCGGGCCCTGCTCCGGATCGAGGCCGGCCTGCTCGTAGAGCCGCTTGTTCCAGAACAGCTGCGACACGTTCGAGAGCGCGGGGAGGCCGTAGACCTTGCCGTCGTAGGAGGCGACGTCGAGCAACGGCCGGTTGAGGCGGTCGGCGTAGGGCAGCGCCTCGATCAGCGGAGTGAGGTCGGTGAGCGCCTCGCGCGAGCTGAACACCGGCGTGGTCACCGAGTCGGGAGCGACCACGTCGGGCACCGCGTTCGCCCGGATCGCCGTGGCGAGCTTGGTGACCATCTGCCCCTCGGGCAGCACGGTCAGCTCGACCCGCACGGCGGACTGCGCCGCGTGGTACTTCTCCACGATCAGCTGGGCGGGTGCGAAGGCGACGCTCCGGCACCAGAAGCGGATCGTGCCGCTCGGAGCGGCGGCGAACGAGGGCGCCGAGACGTCGGCCTCGGGAAGGACCGCGGAGCAGCCGGTCAGGCCGAGAGCGGCCGCGAGGCCCGCGCCGCCGAGGGCGAGCGCACGCCGGCGGGTCAGATCGGGCAGGCGATTGTCGAGCAGGCGGAGAGGAGAGTGCATCGTCGATCCCTCGTCGGTGGTCGGGTGCGTGCGGTGGGGTGCGCGCGTGCGCGTGCGCGCCGGATCAGGTGGAGTCGCGGACGATCAGCTGGCAGGGGTGCGCCTCGATCCCGGCGCGGGGGCGGCCGTCGATGGCCTCGAGTGCGCGGGCGCCGGCGGCGCGGCCGAGCTCCTCGAGGTTCATGTCGACGGTGGTGAGGGCGGGGCGGGAGTTCAGGGCCGCGGCGGCCCAGTTGTCGAAGCCGACGATCGCGACGTCGTGCGGCACGCTCACGCCGGCCTCGCGCAGGCCGTCGGCGACTCCGCGGGCGATCTCGTCGCTGCCGCAGAGCACGGCGTCGACCGGCTCGACCCGCTGGCGGAGCATCTGCGCGGCCTGGCGGCCCCAGGTCTCGGTCCAGTTGCCGTAGAGCGAGCGATCGCCGACGAGGCGCAGCCCGAACGACGGCGCGTGCTCCTGAACCGCCTCCGCGCGGATCCGGGCGGAGTAGTCGAGTCGCGGGCCGGCGACGTAGGCGATGTCGCGGCGCCCGAGCGCGGCGACGTGCTCGAGGGCGAGCAGGATGCCCTGGGTCTGGTCGACGACGACCGACATGTCCGCCGGGTCATCGGAGGAGCCCATCACGTAGACGATCGGCACGCTCGACGCGGGCAGCGCCGGCCGCGGACCGGTGAGGTTGGTCATCACGACGATCGCGTCGACGCCGCGGGCCGCGAGGATCTCGACGCAGTGCCGCTCCCGGACCCGGTCGCCGCGGGAGTTGCTCAGCAGCACCGACGCCTGCTCGGCCGGGAAGGCGTCCTCGAGACCCCACATCACCGGGATGCTGAAGCGCCCGATGTCGTCGGAGGTGACCAGGCCGATCGTGAGCACTCTCTGCTCCGGAGCCGGTCCGCTCGCGGCCGCCGGCAGCGCGAAGCCGAGCTCGGCGGCGGCGGCGAGGACGCGCCCGCGGGTCTCGCCGCTGAGCTGCCCGCGATGGTTCAGCGCCTTCGAGACGGTGCCGACGGAGACGCCGGTCGCGGCGGCGACGTCGCTGAGCGTGACGCGGCGGGCGGGGAAGCTCATCGTGTCGTCCTCTTCTCGTCGTCGAGAGCGCGGGGTGCGCGTGCCGGCCACGGTAGCTTGCGGCAATTTTCCGTGTCAAGGAAAACCTTGCCGTCACTTGCTGTGGTGCGCGCGGAGGTGTGCATCCCCTCCACGTCCACGGCTGCGGGTTGAGACGGCGCGGGGATCTCGGCATCGTGGCTCCCTCATCGACCACGGACGGAAGGAACGACCCGATGCTCACGCTCACCGACAACGCCAGCACCGTCGTCAAGACCATCACCGGACAGACCGAGACCCCCGTCGAGGGCGGTCTCCGCATCAGCGGCGACGACCTCGACGCCCGCAACTTCGCCGTCGCCGTCGCGCCGGCCCCCGAGACCACCGACGCGGTCGTGGAGCAGGACGGCGCGCGGGTCTTCCTCGACGTCGCCGCCTCCGTCGCGCTCGGCGACAAGGTGCTCGACGCGCAGGTGGACGAGGGCGGCTCCGTCACCTTCGGCATCACCCCGCAGGACTGACGCCGGCGCACCGACGACGGAGGCCGCCCTCCCGCTGCTGCGGGGAGGGCGGCCTCCGTCGTTCCCGGCGGCGATCCCGGCTCAGGACAGGACGTCGCGGGTGGTGAAGCGCGCGATCGCCAGCGAGCCGAAGACGGCGACGTAGGCGAGCTGGAGCAGCGCGTTCTCGCCGAACGAGCCCCAGGCGACCGGATCGCGCAGCAGATCGGCGAAGTCGAACCAGCGGTCCGTGAAGAGGAACGGGTGCAGCGCGTCGAGCTGCGAGAGCGAGCCGACGATCTGCGCCGCGATCGAGACGACCACCGTCGCGGCCATCGCGCCCACCGGCACGTCGGTGAGGGTCGAGATGAACAGGCCGATCGCCGCGAGCCCCACGAGCGAGAGCGCCGCGTACACCGCGATGGCGAGCGCGCGCCCGATCGCGTCGGCGAGCGGCACGGTGCTGCCGGAGAGCAGGGTCACCGGGCCGGCCGGGAAGAGCGCCAGGCCGATCAGGATGCCGACCACCATCACGGTCAGCGCCGCCGCGAGGCAGAAGGCGATCGCGGCGGCGAACTTCACCGCGAGCAGCCGGATCCGCCCGACCGGGCTGACCAGCAGGTAGCGCAGCGTGCCGAGCGACGCCTCCCCCGCGATCGCGTCGCCCGCGACCACGCCGACGGTCAGCGGGAGGAAGAGCGGCACGGCGACCGTGATCGCGGCGAAGCCGGTGAACAGTCCGTTGCCCGCGATGGCGCCGACGAAGGACGGGCCGCCGCCCTCGCCGCCCGAGAGCCGGACGGCGACGGCGAGCAGGATCGGGATGGCCGCGAGCGCGGCGAGCAGCGCCCAGGTGCGGCGCCGACGGAAGAGCAGGGCGAGCTCGGAGGCGAGCAGAGAGCCGATGCCGAGGCCGCGGCGCGGAACGCCGGCGACCGACGTGCGCTCGGCCGCGGTCGTCGTCGCGGTGGGAGCCGATTCAGCGCTCGACATCGAAGCCCTCCCCGGTCAGCTGGACGAAGCGCTCCTCGAGCGAGGGGCGGCGGACGGAGAAGCCGCGGACGCGGACGCCGGCGGCGACGAGCGACGCGACCACGGACTCCGGAGCGGCGGTCGCGGGCATCGCCGCGACGACCAGCGGCGGGTCGATCGGGTGCTCGGCGGGGACGAGCCGCGGCGCGAGCCCCAGCTCGACGAGCGCGCGCTGGGCGTCGACGACGTCGGGCGTGAGCAGCTCGACCGATGCGGCGTCACCGCGGAGCTCGTCCAGACCGCCCTGCGCCACGAGCCGGCCGGTGCGCATCACCGCGGCGTGGGTGCAGAGCTGCTCGATCTCGGCCAGCAGGTGGCTCGAGACGAGCACCGTCGTGCCGTCCGCGTTCAGGCTGCGGACCAGCGAGCGGACCTCGCGGGTGCCCTGCGGGTCGAGGCCGTTGGTCGGCTCGTCGAGCACGATCAGGTCGCGCGGCGAGAGCAGAGCGACGGCGATGCCGAGGCGCTGCTTCATCCCGAGCGAATACGAGCCGACCTTCTTGCCGGCCGCGGCGGACAGGCCGACGCGGGCCAGCGCCTCCTTCGCCCGGGTGTCGCGGGTGCGTGAGGAGGTGCCGGCCTCGGCGGCGTCGAAGCGGCGGAGGTTCGCGCGGCCCGAGAGGAACGGGTAGAAGCCGGGGCCCTCGACGAGGGCGCCGACCCGCGGCAGGACGTCGGCGGCGCCGCGCGGCATCGCCGTGCCGAGGACGCTGATGCTGCCCTCGGTCGGCGCGGCGAGGGCGAGGAGCATCCGGATGGTGGTGGTCTTGCCCGAGCCGTTGGGCCCGAGGAAGCCGAAGACGGCGCCGCGCGGGACGGCGAGATCGAGACCCGACACCGCCTCCTGGCGGCCGAAGCGCTTGGTGAGGCCCCGGGTCTCGACCGCGAGCTCGCCCGCCGTCACCGAGCGGCGGCGGCGGTCAGCGCGTCGACCGGGACGGCCCCCGCGAGGACGCGGCCGTCGTCCGTGATCAGGACGCTGACGAGCGCGGAGGAGAGCACCCGGCCGCCGTCGACTTCCGTGGTCACGGCGTCGAGCTGAGCGAGCGACTCGGCGTCGCCGGCGGGCAGCTCGACGATCGAGCCCCAGCCGGTGCCGGTGGTCGTGATGCCGGAGTCGCCCTCGAGGGTGACGGGCTCGTCGCGGGTGTCCCCGACGGGGGACTCGTCGTGCACGGGGGCCTGCTTCTCGGTGACCTCGGCGCCGGCGGGCGGCGTGAAGGCGAAGAGCGCGGCGTCGGGCGCAGAGACGTCGATGCTCGTGTAGGCGAGGCTGAAGGCGGGCGCGGTGCCGCCGACGGCCGTGACGGCGACGCCGAGCGGCAGACCGGTCTCGCCGTCGATCGAGACGGTGACGGAGCCGACCAGGGTGGTGCCGTCGCGCGGGGTGAGCACGAGCTCGTAGGCGTCGCGACCGGCGACGCGGACGTCGGACCCGACCGCGACCGTGGTGGTCGGGTCGATCGCGGCGAGCAGCTCCTCGGCGACCGAGGAGGGCGTCGGGACCTCTCCCGACGGGGCATCGGACTGGGGGGCCTGCGAGGCGTCGCCGGTGGGCGGGAGCAGGTGCGTCGCCGCGTTCTCGGCGGAGTCGTAGATCCAGACGCCGTCGGTCCTCGTGGCGACGATGTCGCGCTCGGCGAGGCGGTCGAGCACCTGGAGGCGGGCGCCGCGCTCGGCGTCGACGTAGACGCGGGCCTGGTGCGAGCCGGTCGCGAGCTCCATCAGCGCGCTGGTGGCGGAGGCTCCGCCCTCGGTGGAGCCCTGGCCGGACGAGCCGGTGCTGCCGAGCGCCGAGAGGTCGGGGAGGCCGAGGTCGGAGGTCTGCTGGACCTCGCCGGAGAAGGCGGTGGTGTCGCTCTCGGCGACGAAGGCGAGGAGGTCGGCGGCGGACTTCTCCGGGAGGTCGCCGGCGGCGCTCGCGGACAGGGGCAGGGTGACGGCCGCGGCGACGACGACCAGGGGGACGACGGCGGCGGGGACCCAGCGCTTCCAGGGGGTGCTCATAGTCCGCGACGCTACGCCCCGAAACGCCGAGCCACCTGCGAGTCCGCGGCCGCCGAGCGGGTGCCTAGGCGATGCGGTCGGCCGAGACGACCACGTTGTCCACGTAGTGGCCGTAGGAGTCGTCGAAGACGCCGCCGCAGGTGATCAGGCGCAACTGGGCGGTGGGCGTTGGTCCGTAGACGTCCTCGGTGGGGAACTGCTCCTTCGGCACCGAGACCGAGCCGGTGACCGAGAAGCTGCGGGTGCTGCCGTCGGAGAGCACGACGTCGACCGTGTCGCCCGGGACGAGCGCGGTGAGGTCGAGGAAGACGCCGGGGCCCGCGCGGCCGTCGACGTGCCCGGCGATGACGGAGGGGCCGATGTCGCCCGGCACGACGCCGTCGCGGTACCAGCCCGCCTCGTCCACCAGGACGGGCGGCTGGATCCAGCCGGTCTCGTCGCGGGTGAGCGACTCGAGCGAGGAGTCGACCCCGATGGCGGGGATGACGACGCGGACGGGGACGACGGCGGAGCGCGCCGGGGCGGCGGCCGCGACCGGGTCCTGCAGGGCGCCGGCGTCGCCGGGTGACGGCGCGGCGGGGGCGGTCGTGGCGGGAGCGGCGGACGCGGCGATCGTCGCCTCCGGGGCGGCGGCCTGCCCGGCGGCCGAGCAGCCCGCCAGGAGCAGGAGCGCCGCGAGGGCGGCTCCCGCTCCGGCGAGGCGGCGCATCAGCTCGCTCGGCCGGTGCCGACCGAGGAGCGGCGCGCGATCAGGGCGAGACCACCGGCGACCGCGGCGAAGACGCCGAGGACCGAGAGCACGCCGAGCAGTCCGTCGACGAGCGGGCCGGACGCGGCGGAGGTGGTGGAGGCGACGTGCACGGCGGTGGCGCCGCCTCCGGTCTGGATGCCGCCGGTGGGCAGGTCGCCGACGGCGGCCGAGTCGAGCACCGGCGAGACGACGAGGCCGTTCGAGGCGTCGTCGAGGACGAACAGCGAGGCGACGGAGCCCGGAGCGAGGTCGAGGTCGGCCTTCGCCGTCACGGCGCCGGCGGAGAGATCGAGGCTCCACGGGCCGGCCGGGACGCTGGTGTAGCCGGTGGCGGTGCCCTGAGCGGCCCGGGTCGCGAGGAGCGTGCCGGTCGTCGTCGCGACGTCGACCTCCGAGGCGGTGGTCGACGCCTGCACGACGCGCACCCGCGCCTGGCCGTCGGCCGGCGGCGTGAGGTCGTCGGTGAAGACGGTGGTGCGCAGGACCGCGTTGCGGCCGAGCGCGGCGACGGTCAGCGGGGTGCCGGCCGAGACGTCCACGGACTGCTCGATCACCGGGGCAGTGCCGTCTGGTGCGTCGGAGGGGACCATCGAGACGACGTAGGTGCCGGGCTGCAGCGTCCAGTAGGGCGAGACCGCGCCGTAGGCGACGCCGTCGAGCTCGAAGGCCGCGCCGCCGCCGCCGAGCGCCGTGAGCGTCACGTCGACGGACTTCGTGTCGGGCGACAGGTGGGCCACCCGCACCCAGCCCGTGGCGGGCGGCGCCTCGGCCGCCGAGGCGGGGGCCGCGCCGAGAGCGGCGAGGGCGGACACGGCGGCGAGGGCGAGTGCCGCGCGCGCGAGGCGGAGGGGGCGGGTCGGGTTCATGGTGCGTCCTTCGGGTGGGGTGGTGCTACTGAGTCCCCGGGAGCAGCCCGGACGGCTCGTCGAGGTCGAGGGTGACGAGGAGACCCTCGGGGATCGACTCGACGGACATCGGGACGAAATCGCCCGACTGACTGCCGAGCCACGTGGTGGCGTTCTGGGTGGCGGCGGCGTCGGCGGGGAGACCGGCGCCGTTGTAGCCGGACAGGATCATCCGGTGGCGGACGCCGTCGACCTCGTTCGACCCGACGGGGAAGTCGGCGACCGAGAGCGGCGTGAAGGCGAGCTGCTGGCCGAGCAGCAGCAGGAGGCGCGAGTCGACCTGACCCGACTCGAGGAGGGTGCGGGCCGCGTCGGTCGTGGTGAGCGCGGGATTGGCGGCGAGCTGGCCGCCGGCCGAGGCCCGGGCGGCGGTGAGCACGGTCGCGGCGGCGGCGGCCTGATCGGCCCCCTCGTCGAGGACGCGGCGCACCTCCACGGCGCTGTCGCCACTGCCGAAGCTCGCGACGGCCTCGGAGTTGTCGAGCGCCGTCTCGGTCTCGCCGGTCGCGGTCGCCCGCAGCGCCGGCGTGGAGAGGATGTAGTCGGCCGCACGCCAGGCGGAGTCGGGCGCCGCCGCGGTGAGCGTCGACTCCGAGACCACGGTGTCGCTCGGGAAGCCGGCGCCGGTGACGTCGGCGACCAGGTCGTCCTGCACCAGGAGGACCGACTCGGGGTCGAGGGTGTCGGCGACCCAGGAGACGGCCGCCTCGGTGGTGCCGGGAGCCGCGGCTGCGACCGGGCCGGAGTCGCCGCCGCCGTCGCCCGCGGTGAGCAGCGGGACGGCGATCAGCGCGCCGCCGATCAGGAGGAGGGCGACGCCGACGCCCGCGCCGATCAGCAGGACCCTGCGGTGTGAGCGGGGGGCGCGCTCATCGGCCGAGCGGTCGTCGTCCGAGCGGTCGTCGGAGAGGGGCTCGGCCGAGACGGGGGCGCCGTGCCACTGGTGCGCGGAGGCGGGAACGGGGGCGGGGAAGCGGTCGGCGGCGTCGTCGTCGGACTCGCCCGGGAACGGGGCCGGGGCGAGGAAGCGCTCGTCGAAGAGGTCGGGGGCGACGTCGGCGGCATCGTCGTGCTCGGGCCAGGTGGAGCGCTCGGGCTGGGTGTACTGCGCGGGCTCGGTGTACTGCTCGGTGTACTGCTCGGGCTCGGCGGGGCGCGCGGGCTCGGAGCGGCGGACCGGCTCGGGCAGGAGCAGGCCGAAGGCGCCGCGCGAGCGGCCCTGGACCGGCACGAAGTCGGCGGCGTGCGGGTGCGGGAACTCGATCCGGTCGGGGTCGAGCTCGCAGAGCTCGCCGATGACCGGCGCGAGGCCGGCGACGGCGGCCGGGGCCTGCGCGAAGCCGCGGAGGAGATCCGGGTCGACGACCGGCGGGGCGGGCGGTGCCGGCGGCGCGTCGACGATCAGGGCGTCGACGGGCTGGGGGGCGGGCAGCTGCGAGAGGTCGGGCTCCGCCTGCGCGGCGGCCGGGGGCTGCTCGACCGGTGCCTCCTCGACCGGGGCCTCCTCGCTGGGGGGCTCGACGGCAGAGGGAGCCGTCGGCGGCGCGTCGAAGAACTGGGCGTCGACGGGCTGGGCGTCGTCGGCTCGGGGCGCGTCGATCGGCGGCTCGAAGCGCGAGGGCGCGGTGAGCGGCGGGGCCGACGGGCCGGCGACCGGCGGGGCCGTCAGGACGGGCGCGGGCGCGTCGAAGAACTGCGCGTCGACGGACTGGGCGTCGGGCTGCGCGTCCGGCTGCGGCTCGCTCGGGGTTAAGTCCCGCGGGAGGTCGATCATCGGCGACGGGGCCGCCGGCGGCGCGGGCGGCGGCGGGCTGCGGAACGAGCTGGGCGCTCCGGCTCCGCGCGCGGGGCGCGACAGGTCGGGAACGAAGGAGGCGACCCCCGGATGGGGGAATTCGAGAGCATCCGCGTCGAGCTCGCAGTACTCGCCGATCGCCGGAGCCGCCACGTCGAAGACGTGCGCGGAGCCGGCGGTGGCCGCGGCGGCGTGTCCCCGCAGGACGGTGCCCGGGGTCGCCTCCACGTCGGTCGCCGGCGGAGCCGGCAGGTACTCGGTCACGTCGGGCTCGACGCCGTACGGGGGTTCCCCTTCCCCGGGGGCGTCGCCGCGCCGCGAGCGCGAGAACAGCTGCCGGGCGGCCGAGACGGCGGTGCGCGCCATCAGCGGCCGCTCCGTCCGGCGTCTGTCCGACATTCGAGGGTCACGGTTCCTCTTCGGAGCGGACCGGTCGATCGGTCTGCTCCCGCGCGCGATCCGAGCTGCTGTCCCCACATGATCATGGGCGCAGTCTTCCCTATCGAATGGCGCGGGAGGTACCCGGGGTGGCGCTTGTGATCTGTTCGTCACGCGGAGGGGGTTGTGGAGGACGCCCGTGCCGAGTGCTCCGGAGCCACCCGCCGAGGGGTGCGCGCCGCTCGCGCGGCGAGGATGATCGCAGGATGGACCTCCCGTTCCCCCTCCCCCTCGCTCCGATGCTCGCGAAGGCCGTCGCGGCCGTGCCCGCGCAGGACGCCGTGAGCGGCGGCTACTCCTACGAGCCGAAGTGGGACGGCTTCCGCGCGATCGTGTCGGTCGCCGACGGGGTCTGCGAGATCGGCAGCCGCGGCACCAAGCCGCTCACCCGCTACTTCCCCGAGCTGGTCGAGGCGTTCCTCCGCCTGCTGCCCGACGGCTGCGTGCTCGACGGCGAGATCGTGCTGGCCACCGGACCGGACGGCGCCCAGCGGCTGGACTGGGAGCTGCTCTCGCAGCGGATCCACCCGGCGGCCAGCCGCGTCGCGACGCTCGCGGCCGAGACCCCGGCGATGCTGGTCGCCTTCGATCTGCTCGCCGTGGACGGCCGGAGCCTGCTCGACGAGCCGTACTCGGCGCGGCGGGAGGCGCTCGCCGCGCTGCTGGAGGGGGTCACTCCGCCCGTGCACCTCGGCCGGACCACCGCCGACGAGGCGCTCGCCCGCGACTGGCTGGAGCGGTTCGAGGGCGCGGGGCTGGACGGGGTAATCGCCAAGCCGCTCGCCGCGCCCTACGCGCCGGGCAAGCGGACGATGCTCAAGGTCAAGCACCACCGCACGGCCGACGTGATCGCGCTCGGCTACCGCGAGCACACCTCCAAGCCGGGGCTCGGCTCGCTGCTGCTCGGGCTGCGCGACGCGGACGGGACGCTGCGGCAGGTGGGCGGCGCCTCCGCCTTCACGGATGCGCGACGGGTCGAGCTGATCGACGAGCTCGCGGACGTCGTCGAGCGCGACGAGAGCGGCGAGGCGGTGCGCGGGGACGGCGAGCGCAGCCGCTTCTCGGGCGCGAAGGACACCTCGTTCGTGCGGCTGCGGCCCGAGCGGGTGCTCGAGGTGCGCTACGACCAGATGGAGGGGCAGCGCTTCCGGCACACGGTGCAGTTCGAGCGCTGGCGGCCGGACCGCGAGGCGGAGTCGTGCACCTTCGAGCAGCTGGAGCGGCCGACGGCGTACGACCTCGGGGACGTGCTGGGCTGAGCTACTCCGCAGGCTCCTGCGCGGCCGGCTCCTCCGCGGCGGGCTCCTGCGCGGCGGTCTTCTTCGCCCGGCTCGGCTGCACGCGGGGCGGCTCCCCCGGCATCTTCGGGAAGTCCGGCGGGAACGGCAGCTCGCCGAGGCCCGCGGCGACGTCGCGCTCCCACCAGCCGAGCAGCACCTCGAGGCGGCCGGGCGACTCGTGCATCCGCGCCCAGGGGTCGCCGGTCGTGCGCAGGCGCTCCGGGACGGTGCGGATCGTGAAGGCGGCGGGGTCGACGCCGTCGAGCTCCTCCCACTCCAGCGGGGTGGACACCGGGGCGTGCGCGAGCGGGCGCGGACTGTAGGCGCCGGCCATGGTGCGATCGCGGTTGGCCTGGTTGAAGTCGACGAAGATCCGCTCGCCGCGCTCCTCCTTCCACCACGCCGTCGTCACCTGCTCGGGCATCCGCCGCTCCAGCTCACGGGCCGCGGCGATGACGGCGTGCCGCACGTCGAGGAACTCGTGCTCGGGCTCGATCGGCGCGAACACGTGCAGGCCGCGGTTGCCGGAGGTCTTCACGAACGACTCCAGGCCCGCCTCGCGCAGCACCTCGCGGAGGACGTGCGCGGCGCGGACGGCGTCGGCGACGTCGGTGCCCGGCTGCGGGTCGAGGTCGATCCGGAGCTGATCGGGCCGGTCGGGGTCGTCGGCGCGCGACGCCCACGGGTGGAAGACGAGCGTGTTCATCTGCGCGGCCCAGACGGCGACGGCCGGCTCGTCGATCACGAGCTGCGGGTGCACCCGGCCGCTGGGGTAGGTGACGGGGACGGAGCGGACGTAGTCCGGCGCGCCCTTGGGCGGGTTCTTCGAGAAGAACTGGTCGCCGTCGATCCCCGCGGAGAAGCGCTGCAGCGAGACGGGCCGGCCGCCGTTCGCCGCGACGAACGCGTCGCCGACCTCGATCAGGTACTCCGCCACCTCGCGCTTGGTGATGCCGGGCTCGGGGAAGAGCACCCGGCCGGGGCTGGAGAGTCGCACCTCCCGATCGCCGTGCGGTCCGGGAACGGTGAGGACGACGGCGTCGCTGGGCATGCTGCGAGGCTAGCCGCCGGTGCCGCCGCGCGACAGGGCGCCGCCCTCGGTGAGCGGTCCGCCGGGGTGACGGCGGAGGCGGATCGGGCCCTTCGCGCGCGAGGGGTCGACGACCTGGCCGCCCTGGACGATGTCGATCTCGCCGCGGTCGACGAGGCGGCGGGCGGCGCGGCGGACCGGCTCCATCAGCGGTCGCCACTCCTCGCCGCCGACCCGGCGGGCGATCTCGGACGGGCAGGCGGTGGAGGAGGCGGCACGGGCGAGCAGGACGGTGCGGATCTCCTCCTCGAGCCGCGCTTCCTCCGGGCCGACCCCGCGGCGGCGGCAGGCGTCGGAGCAGTAGCGGACGTTCTCCCAGTCGCGCGCCCACTTCGCGCGCCACTCGATCTCGCGGCCGCAGGAGGCGCAGGTCTTGTTCTCGGGGCGGGTGCTCGACTCGCGGGGGCGGTGGGCCATGTGCTCGAGTCTGCGCGCCGGTCGGTGCGCGTGCCACTGGTTGCGCGGGGAGCGGACGGGGTGGTCGCGGGAGGCGCTCGGAGACGGCGGTGTCATACTCCGCAATGAGGCGAGCGGCTCCTGCCCGGTGCGACAGGCTGGAGGGGCCGTGCTGCGGTGCGAGGGCGGGCCCGTCCTGCCGCCGCATCCCTGATCGATCTGGAGTCTCCGATGAGCCGTGAGAACCTCGCCACCGCGTCCGAGTCCGCCGCGTCCGCGTCCGCCGCGTCCGCGTCCGCTGACAGCCGGCCGCACGCCGCCTTCGCCGGGCTCTCGGCCGCGGAGTTCAAGCTCGCGTTCCGCAACCACGCCGCCGGGGTGGCGCTGATCACGGCCGACCCGGGCACCGGCCCGGTCGCGCTGACCGCGACCTCCGTCTTCTCGGTGAGCGCGGAGCCGCCGCTGTTCGTCTTCTCGCTGTCCTCGGCCTCGTCGAGCTCGCCGGCGATCCAGGCGTCCGAGACCCTCGTCGTGCACCTGCTCGGCGCCGAGCAGCTCGACCTCGCCCGCCTCGGCTCGACCAGCGGCATCGACCGCTTCGCCGACACCTCGATCTGGTCGCGGCTCCCCACCGGCGAGCCCTACTTCCCCGGCGCGGCCGCGTGGATCCGCGGCACCGTGATCAACCGCATGGAGGCCGGCTCGTCGACGATCGTCGCCGTGCACGCCCTCGAGGCGCACGTCCCCGACGACTCCGACGCCACCGCGCCGCTGGTGTACCACAACCGGACGTGGCACCACCTCGGCGAGCACTCCCGCCTGGGCTGACGCGGGCGGCGGCCGTCGCCGCCCCATCCCATTCCTCAAAAGTTGCGGTAGTCGAACGCGACTACCGCAACTTCTGCTGAGTCATCGGCGGAGCGAGCACGACGCGGGCGCACGCGGCGCCGGAGAGTACGCAGAAGTTGCGGTAGCCGGGCGCGACTACCGCAACTCTTGAGGAGTCGGCGGCGCCGACCGCGCTCGCCGCCGTGAGTCCGCAGAAGTCGTCGTACTCGAGTGCCTGCTGCGACGACTTCTGCGGAGTGGTGAGCGGCGAGCGGGGCTCTCGGCTGATGTTCTGGTCGGGGGCGGGTCTCGATACGCGCTGCGCGCTACTCGACCAGCATGGGGCACTCGCCTTCTTCGCCTTCACGGGGTGCCCGCATTCTTAGCCTGCGTGGGGTGCCCGCGTTCTTGGCCTACGTGCGGCGGCCGCGTGCTTCGCCTGCCTGGGGCGCCCGCGTACTTCGCCTGCACGGGGCGCTCGCGTTCTTCGCCCGCATGGGGCGGCCGCGTGCTCGGCCCGCGCCCGGCGCCCGCGCGCTTGTCACGGCCGACGCAGACGCGCAGGGACTTCATGCTGATCGAGTAGCGCGCTCGGCGCGCGTATCGAGATCCCGTGTCGGCTCGTCGCGGTGTCGACGTGCTCACGGGTGTCGGTAGTCCCCCGGAGGGTGGGTCTCGATACGCGCTGCGCGCTACTCGACCAGCATCGGGTGCGCCTCGCGCTGCTCGACCAGCACGGGATGCGCTGCGCGCTCCTCGACCAGCCTGAAGAGGGCTAGGCGTCCGGGCCCGTAGCAACGGCGCGGGCGGGGGTGTTCGACCACTGGGACCAGGAGCCGGGGTAGAGGGACGGGGCGAAGCCGGCGAGGGTGAGGGCGACGGCGTCGGCGGCGGCCGTGACTCCGGAGCCGCAGTAGACGCCGACGGGGGCGTCGGGGCGGACGCCGAGCTGCTCGAAGCGGGTGCGCAGGGCGGCGGCGGCGAGGAAGCGGCCATCGGCGTCGACATTGCCGGTCGCGGGGGCGTTCAGAGCGCCGGGGATGTGGCCGGCGCGGGGATCGATCGGCTCGACGTCGCCGCGGTAGCGCTCGGGGGCGCGGGCGTCGAGGAGGACGCCGGTGGACGGGAGCGCGGCGGCCTCGTCGATGTCGAGCACCGGCAGGGCGCCGTAGGCCAGCTCGACGTCGCCGCACTCAAGCTCCACGGGGCCCGTCTCCAGCGCGCGCCCCGAGGCGGTCCAGGCGCGGAGCGAGCCGTCGAGGAGGCGCACGTCGGCGACTCCGGCGGCGCGCAGCAGCCACCAGGCCCGCGCGGAGGAGAGGTTCTTCAGGTCGTCGTAGACCACGACGGCCTGCCCCTGGCGCAGTCCCCAGCGGCGCGCCGACTCCTGCAGCGCGTCGATCGGCGGCAGGGGGTGGCGGCCGTCCTCCGGAGCGCCGTGTGCGGCGAGCTCGTCGTCGAGATCGACGTAGACGGCGCCGGGGACGTGGCCCTCGAGGTACGCGGGGCGGCCGTCGGGGCGGTCGAGGCGCCAGCGCACGTCGAGGACGAGCGGCGGCTCGGGCGACGCGAGCGCCGACTCCAGCTCGTCGGGGGTGACGAGCACGTCGGAGCGGAGGGTGGTGGTCATGTCGGTCCTCTCGAGGGGTGCGCTCACAGCGCGGTACCGGGATTCAGGATGCCCTGCGGATCGAAGACCCGCTGCACCGCGCGCTGCAGGGCGACGACGTCGGGGCCGAGCTCGCGGCGGGCCCAGTCGCGCTTGAGGGCGCCGACGCCGTGCTCGCCGCTGACGGTGCCGCCGAGCTCGAGGGCCAGGGCGAAGACGGCCTCGGCCGCGGCGTCCGCCTGGCGGCGGGACTGCTCCGAGTCGTCGCGCAGGCGGATGATCGGGTGCAGGTTGCCGTCGCCGGCGTGGGCGAAGACGTAGACGTCGGCGCCGGTGTCCGCGGCGATGGCGTGCACGCGGCGGATCGCCTCGGCGAGGCGGGAGCGGGGCACGGCGATGTCCTCGATCAGCACGCGGCCGCGGCCCTCGATCGCGGGCAGGGCGTCGCGGCGGGCGCTCGCGAGGGCGAGACCCTCGGCCGGGTCGAGGGTGGTCTCGACGCTGAGCGCGGTCGCGGCGAGCACCGCGCGCACCTCGGCGATCTCCTCGGCGGCGCCGAAGCCGTCGGTCTGCACCAGGAGGAAGGCTCCGCCGCGGCCGGCCAGGGTCGAGCCGCGCAGGGCGTCGATGGCCTCGAGCGTGCGGTCGTCGACCAGCTCGAGGACGCTCGGGCGCAGGCCGGCGCGGGCGAGGGCGACAGCCGCCTCGGCGCCCGCGGCCACGTCGGCGAAGAAGGCGGCGGCGGTCGCGGTCGCCCGCGGCCGGGGCAGCAGGCGGAGGGTCGCGCCGACCACCACGCCGAGGCTGCCCTCGGAGCCGACGACGAGCGCGGTGAGGTCGAGGCCGACGACTCCCTTCACGGTGTCGCGGCCGAGGTGGACGAGCGAGCCGTCGGCCAGGACGACGTCGAGCGCGAGGACGGCGTCGCGCGTCACTCCGTACTTCGCGCCGCGCAGGCCCCCGGCGTTGGTGGCGATGGTGCCGCCTATGGTCGCGATCTCGACGCTGCCGGGGTCCGGAGCGTAGAGGAGGCCGTGCACGGCGGCGGCGCGGTCGAGATCGGCGGTGACGACGCCCGGCTCGACCCGGGCGACGCCGTCGACGGGGTCGATCTCGATAATGCGGTCGAGCCCTGAGACGTCGAGGACGAGGACGCCCTCCCCCGCGCTGGCGCCGCCGGCGAGTCCGCTGGCGGCGCCGCGGGTGACGACGGGGATGCCGTGGGCGGAGGCGTGCCGGAGCGCGGCGCGGACGTCGTCGACCGTGCGGGCGCGCACCACGCCGAGCGGGGTGCCGCCGGGCGACCAGCCGGAGCGGTCGGCGGCGGGGACGTCGGCGGTGATCTCGACGGGGGTGGGGTCGACGGCGGTGTCGTCGGCGGGATCGGCGGCGGGGGCGAGCGCGCTCACTCCGCGAGCCGCTCGATGATCGGCGCGGCCGCGGCCGACGCCTTCACCCGCTCGAGGAAGAGGATCACGGTCGCGGCGGCCGAGCGGTGCGTCGCGTCGTTCAGCGCGTCGTGGCGGCCGTCGGCGAGGACGTGGATCTCGGCCCGCGGGGCGGTGCGGTAGACAGCGACCGCCTCCGCGAGCGGGCTGATCGCGTCGGCCGCGCCGTGCAGCGCGAGCAGCGGGACGGTGACGGCGCTCGCGGCGACCGCGAGCAGCTCGGGCGGGAGGGCGGCGTCGCGTGCGGCGGAGTCGGTCTCTCGCTCGAGGACGCCGGCGTGGTTCGGGCAGGCGGTCCGCTCGCCGATGCCCTCGCCGCCCTCGGCGCGCACGGGCAGACCGGCGAGGACGACGGCGTCGACCGGCTCCGTCGCGGCGAGCTCGAGGGCGACGGCCGCGCCGGCGTCGGAGCCGACGAGCACGAGCGGCGCGATGGTCGCGGGGTCGCGGAGGACGGCGAGCGCGGCGTCGCGGACGCCGGGGGCCGTGGCGTCGCCGAAGGCGCGGACGCGGTAGGCGTCGCGGGCGATCCGCGTGCCGAAGCGCTCGTAGACGGCCGGGGTCTCGCCGCGGCCGCCGAGGACGACCAGGGTGCCGCGGGGGGCGATGCCCTCGGGCTCGTCGAAGGCGCGGGCGGCGGGGGCCGTGGTGGGGGCGGTGGGCGGGTGGGTGAGGGTCATGGGGGCTCCTTGTTCGGGCGGACGGACGGGCGGGTGAGTGTTCGGAGGGGGGTGGGTCTCGATACGCCCCTGCGGGGCTACTCGACCAACAAGGAACTGCTGCTCGGCCGATATGGACCGGGGCTGGCGTGGGGGCGGAGTGCATGCTGATCGAGTAGGCCGCGCAGCGGGCGTATCGAGATCCGGCCTCCGCTGGAACGGCTGGCGACGGTGGGTCTCGATACGCCCCTGCGGGGCTACTCGACCAACATGAGGCCGGCCTGGTGGGGCTACTCGGCCAGCACGGGGACGGGGTCGAGCAGGTCCGCGAGCGGGAGGGGCGCGGCGGCCGCGGCGCGGCCGTGCAGGCCGAGCAGGAGCTGCAGGCGCTCGTTCAGAGGGGCGGGCACACCGGCGCGGCGGGCGAGTAGGACGATCTCGCCGGTGAGGTGGTCGATCTCGCTGCTCGTGCCGCGGGCGGCGCTCTGCCAGGTCGACAGCCGGCCGGCGGTGTGGTCGGGTACGGGATCGACGGCGAGGCGGGTGCCGTCGTCGGCCGCGACCGCGAGGCCGTTCGCGGCGAGGGCCACGCGCGCCTCCGCGACGAGCAGCTCGCGCGCGGCGGCGCGCTGCTCGGCCGGGCCCTCGAACAGGTCGAGGCCGTTGGCCGCGTTGGCCAGCAGCTTGCGCGCCTTCCACGCGCCGATGTCCGGCACGGCGCGGGCCGCGAAGCCCGCGCCGCGGAGGATCGCGGCGTACTCCTCGGCCCGCGGGTCGGTGGCGTCGGGGTGGCGGCCGATCCAGAGCACGCCGACGGTCGGGAACGAGGGCGAGACGACCTCACCGGGCACCAGGAAGCTCGCGGCGATGCCGATCGACACTCCGTAGACCTGGGCGAAGCGGCGCAGGGCGTGGTCCTCGGTGGCGAGGCCGTTCTGCAGCGTCAGCACCGGCAGCTCCGATGCGGCGCCGCCCCCGGCGAGCGGCGTCCAGGCCCACTCGGCGAGCGCCGCCTCCGCGTCCTGGGCCTTCACGGCGAGCACGAGGACGTCGCCGCGGGCGGGTGCCGCCTCCTCGGGAGTGCCCGCGACGGGGAGGCGCACGGTCTCCTCGCCCGCGGGGCGGCGGAGGCGCAGCCCGCGCTCGCGGAGGATCCGCAGCTGCTCGCCGCGCGCCACCAGCAGCACGGGCTGCCCGGCCAGGTGCAGCTGGGCGGCGAGCACGGAGCCGACGGCCCCGGCGCCGATCACGAGGAACCGGCCGCTCACGAGCGGATCCCCGACCGGCCGGGGATCGCCGCGAGCAGCGTCCGGGTGTACTCCGCCTCGGGCGCGCCGAAGACGCGGGCGGTGCTCCCCGCCTCCTGCACCCGGCCTCGGTCGAGGACGACGACCTCGTGCGACACCTCGGCGACGACCGCCAGATCGTGCGAGACGAAGAGGTAGGCGACGCCGAGGTCGCGCTGCAGCTCGACCAGCAGCTCCAGGATCTGCGCCTGCACCGACACGTCCAGCGCCGAGACGGGCTCGTCGAGGAGCACCAGGTCGGGGCCGAGGGCGAGCGCGCGGGCGATCGCGACCCGCTGGCGCTGGCCGCCGGAGAGCTCGGCCGGCAGGCGCGAGAGGAAGGAGTCGGGCAGCCCGACCCGGTCGAGCAGCTCGCGGGCCCGCTCCAGCCGCGAGGCGCGGTCGCCGATCCGGAAGGAGACCAGCGGCTCGACGACCGACTCCAGCACCGTGAAGCGCGGGTCGAGCGCGGCGAACGGGTTCTGCTGCACCAGCTGGATCCGACGGCGCAGCGGCCGCCACTGCCGGTCGCTCGCCGCGGTGAGGTCCTCCCCCTCCACGAGCACCCGGCCGCTCGACGCCCGCTCGAGGCCGAGGGCGATCCGCAGCGCGGTCGTCTTGCCCGAGCCCGACTCCCCCACCAGCGCGAGGGTCTGCCCCGCGCGGATCGAGAACGAGACGTCGTCGAGCGCCCGGTACGGCGGGCGGCGGCCCGGCAGCGCGAAGTCCTTCACCACGTTCTCGACCCGGACGATCTCGGGAGCCGGCTCGACGTGCTCGAAGCGCAGCACGAGCTCGCCGCCGAGTCCCGGCGCCGCCGCGAGCAGCTCGCGGGTGTAGTCCTCTCGCGGCGCGACCAGGATCTGCGCCGGCGGCCCCTCCTCCACCACGCGGCCCTCGCGGAGCACGAGGACGCGGTCGGCCCGGTCGGCGGCGACGGCGAGGTCGTGCGTGATGATCAGCAGCGCGATGCCCTGCTCGCGGACGAGCGACTGCAGGTGGTCGAGCAGGCGCTTCTGCACGGTGACGTCGAGGGCGGAGGTCGGCTCGTCGGCGATGATCACCCGTGGCCGGCCGGCCAGGGCGATCGCGATCAGCGCCCGCTGGCGCAGCCCGCCGGACAGCTCGTGCGGGTCCTGCCGGGCGCGCAGCTCCGGATCGTCGATGCCCGACTGCCGCAGCGCCTCGAGCACCTCGGCGTCGACGGAGCGGCGGTCAACGCCGCGCAGGCGCACCGCCTCCGCCACCTGGGCGCCGATGCGCAGCGTCGGGTTGAGCCCGACCATCGGGTCCTGCGGCACGAGGCCGACGAACCGGCCACGCAGGTGCCGGAGCCGCTTCTCGGCCGCACGGGTCACGTCCTCGCCGGCGAGCGCGATCGAGCCGCCGGTGATCCGGCCGCCGGAGGGCAGCAGGCCGAGCACGGCGTTCGCGGTCGTCGACTTGCCCGAGCCGGACTCTCCGACCACGGCGACGATCTCGCCGGGCGCGATCTCGAGCGAGACCTCGTGCACGACGGTGCGCTCGCCGTAGGCGACGCTGAGGCGGTCGAGCCGCACGAGCGGGCCGGACGCGAGGGGCCTGGCAGAGGGGACCACGCCGGCGCTCATCGCTGCACCTCCTCGAGGCTCTTGGCCACGTGGTTGAGCGCGAAGACGAGCAGCCCGACGAAGAGCCCCGGCAGCAGCGACAGCCACGGGCTCGTCACGAGGTAGTTGCGGCCGCTCGAGATCAGCGTCCCCCACTCCGCCGCGGGCGGGGCCGCGCCGAAGCCGAGGAAGCTCAGCGCGGCGATCGCGATGATCGCGGTGCCGAGATCGAGGACCGCCAGCACGGCGACCGGCCCCCAGGAGTTCGGCAGGACGTGCCGGACGAGCACGCTCAGCCGGCTCGCCCCTCCGGTGCGCGCGGCCTCGACGTAGGGCAGCGTGCGCACCCGGAGCACCTCGGCCCGGGTGGTGCGGGCGAAGCCGGGCAGGATGCCGATGCCCACGGCGAGCGCCACGGGCAGCGTGCCGAAGCCGATCGCGGTGACGATCGCGAGGGCCAGCAGCAGCCCGGGGATCGCGAGCAGCACGTCGACGACGCGCATGATCACCGCGTCCACCACTCCGCCCGCGGAGCCGGAGACCACGCCGAGCGTCAGCCCGCCGACCAGGGCGATCGCGAGGGCGATCACGGTCGCCTGCACCGTCAAGGCCCCGCCGTGCAGGACCCGCGCGAACAGGTCGCGGCCCAGCTCGTCGGTGCCGAAGAGGTGCACGAGGCTCGGCGCCTGCAGCTTGTCGGCCGGCGCGGTCGCCGTCGGGTCGACGCCGGTGAAGAGCGAGGGAGCGATCGCCGAGGCGAGGACGAACAGCACGAAGACCAGCGCCAGGACGAAGCCCGGACGGCGCAGCAGCAGGCGGAGGATCCGCGCGCGGCGGGCGCCCCGGCCGTGCGCCGCGCGGGTGAGCGGCTCGGGGACGACGAGCGCCTCGGGCCGGGTGAGTTCGAGAGTCATGGTCGGCTCGCCTTCGGTGTCGAGGTGATGCGCGGATCGAGGAGGGGGTAGAGCAGGTCGACCAGGAGGTTGATGCCGACGAACACGACGGCCGCCAGCACGACGATCGCCTGGACGACCGGCACGTCCTGGGTGAGCACCGACTCCTGGGCGAGCGTGCCGATGCCCTGCCGGGCGAAGATCGTCTCGGCGACGATCGCTCCCGTGACGGTGTTGCCGGCCAGGATCCCGAGGATCGTCAGCGTCGGCAGCGAGGCGTTGCGGAAGGCGTGCCGCCACTGCACCGCGCCGCGGGAGAGGCCCTTGGCGCGCGCCGTGGTGATGTACGCCTCCGCCTCGACGTCCGCGAAGCTGCGGATCAGCACCTGGGCGAGCATCGCCGAGGTCGGGATCGCCATCGTCACCGCCGGCAGGATCAGGCTCGCAGGGGTCGCGCTGCCGGTGGAGGGCAGCAGGTGCAGTGAGAAGGCGAAGAACTGGATCAGCAGCAGGCCGATCCAGAAGCCGGGGAACGCCACGCCCGCGGAGGGCAGCCGGCCGAGCAGGGTCTTCAGCGGCGCCCAGCGGACGTACGCCGCCAGGTAGGCGAGCACGGTGCCGCCGATCAGCGCGAGGCCGATCGCCAGGGCGCTGAGCTGCAGGGTGCCGGGCAGCTTCTCGGCGATCAGGTCGGTGACCGGGATCCCCTTGGTGATCGAGGTGCCGAAGTCGCCTCGCAGCGCGTCGCCGAGCATCGTGACGTACTGCTGCCAGACCGGCTGGTCGAGTCCGTAGCGCGCCTGCGCCTCGGCGAGCTGCTGCGGGGTGAGCGAGTCCACCTCGACGTTGTTCGCCGAGAGGAGCAGCGCCAGCGGGTCGCTCGGCAGCAGCCAGAGCACCGCGAAGGTCACCGTGTAGGCGGCCCAGAGCACCAGGACCGCCTGGCCGAGCCGCCCGAGCAGGTAGCGGCCGAGGCCCGAGGGGGCCGAGCGGGTGCCCGGCCTCCCCGGTGCGATCCCCGGTGCCGCAGCCGGGGCCGGGGCCGACCCGAGCGCGGTCACGGCTGGATCCAGGCGTCGGCGAAGTCGCCGAACGCCTCCGAGGTGAAGCGGAAGCCGTGCACCGCCGACGAGACGCCCGCCAGCTGCACCCGCTCGGCGAACGGGAAGACCAGCGCGTCGTCGATCAGGTAGTCCTGCAGCTCGCCGTAGACCTCGGCGCGCGCCGCGGTGTCGACCGTCTGCACGCCCTCGTCGAGCAGGGCCTGCACGGTCGCGGCCTGCTCGGCGTCGAGGCCGTTCGTCGCCTGCGCCTTCGAGCCGGCGTAGCGGGAGTCGATGATCCACTGGATCACTCCCGGGTCGGCCCGCGTGTAGTAGGTCGAGATCAGGTCGTAGTCGCCGCTGTTCAGCACGTCGGCGCGCTGGGCGTTGGTGATCACGTTCAGCTCGAGCTCGATGCCGACCTGCTTCAGCTGGTCCTGGATCAGCTGATCGCCCGCGCCGAACTGGGTGACGATCGGCACCGACAGCGTCAGCCGCCGCCCGTCCTTCGAGCGGTAGCCGTCGTCGCCGAGCTCCCAGCCGGCCTCGTCGAGCAGCTCGGCCGCTCCCTCGGCGTCGAAGGCGAGCGCCGACGACTCGTCCGTGTAGAACGGCGTGGTCGTGTTGTAGATGCTGGTCGCGGCCGGGTAGCCGGCGCCGAAGACCGTGGACGCGTAGGTCTCGCGGTCGATCGCCTTCTGCACCGCCTGGCGCACCCGCTCGTCGGAGAGGATCTTCCCCTCGGCGACGTTCGGGTAGTAGTTGCTCGCGGGTCCGGGCAGCGAGCGGCTCTCGACGGTGTCGCCGGAGCCGGTGATCACGGCCTGGTCGTTCTCCGAGATCGGGTTCCGCGGCCAGGCGATGTCGATCTCGTCGCTGGTCAGCTGCCCGACGCGGACGCTGTCCTCCGCGACGTAGCTGATGTCGATGCCGTCGAGGTGCGCCTCCCCGGTGTTCTCGCGCAGGGCCGAGCCCCAGGCGTACCCGTCGCGCTTGTCCAGCGTGATGCCGGTGCCGGGGGTGTAGCCGGTCAGCGTGAACGGGCCGGAGCCGACGATGCCGCCGAGGCAGCGCTCCTCGGGCGTCTTCTCGTAGGAAGCGGCGGCGAGGATCGCGAGGTTGGTGGTCGAGGTGCCCTGCAGGAACGCGGCGTTCGGCGTGGAGAAGACGACCTTCACGGTGTCGGCGTCCACCACCTCCGTGCCCGAGTAGCCGGCGAGGTAGACGCCTCCGTAGGCCGAGGGCAGCTGCGCGAGGGTGGCCTTGTCGTTGTCGAACGAGGTCTTCACGCTCTCCGCGGTGAAGGGCGTGCCGTCCGAGAAGGTGACGTCGGTGCGCAGGTCGAAGGTGTACTCGGTGCCCGCGTCGTTCACGCTCCAGTCGGTGGCGAGCCAGGGCTGGATCTCGCCGGTCTCCGGATCCTGGTCGGTGAGCGAGTCGGCGACGTTGCGGATCACCGTGCGGTGCTCGATCCAGTAGGTCTGGAACGGGTCGACGCAGGAGAACGCGGCGTTGTCGGGGAAGAAGGCGAGCGAGAGCCGGCCGCCGTCGACGGGGGTCGCGTCGTCGGAGACGGCGCCCGCGCCCGAGGCGCCCGAGCAGGCGGAGAGGGCCAGCGCGGAGGCGAGGGCGAGCGCGGCGGCGGCGGTGCCGGATCGTCGGAGGGGGCGTGAGCGGAAGGAGCGTGAGCGGTGGAACGTCATGAGGGTGGTCTCCCGTGCAGAGAAGTCGAGGTGCGGGGGTGTCGGAGTGCGGGGTGTCGGAGCGCGGCGCGTCAGAGCGCGGCGGCCGCGAGCGAGCGCGTGCCGGCGATCAGGAGGGCGGCGTCGTCCTGCGGCGGGTGCACCCGGGAGGCGAGGACGTCGCGGAGGTGCCGCTCGAGCGGGTGATGCCGGGTGAGGCCGGGGTTGCCGAGTGCGGCGACGGCCGTCTCGACCGCGGTGACGGCCGAGCGGGTGGCGAGCAGCTTACCGACCACGAGGCGCTCAGCGGTGCGCGGATCACCCGCGTCCACTCGCGCGGCCAGCGAGAGCAGCACCTCCTCCGCCTGCACCAGCTGCGCCTGGATCTCGCCGGCGACCGAGCGGATCCGCTCCGTCGTGGCGATCGGCCGGCCGAGCGAGGTCGGGACCCGCTCGTTCGCGAAGCGCACGAAGAAGCTCTGCGCCGCCCGACCGACGCCGACGTAGAGCGCCGCGACGGCCAGGCCGAAGCCGCCGGCCGCCCCGGCCTCGGGCGCGAGCTGCGAGCGGGGAGTCCCGCGGAAGTGCTCGAGCGGCAGGCGGACCTGCTCGTAGACCACGTCGTGCGTGCTCGAGGCCCGCTGGCCCAGGTGGTCCCAGGTCCGCTCGATCCGGACGCCGGGGGCGTCGCCGGGCACGATCGCGTGCGCGAGCTCGGGCTCGCCCGACGCCCCGCCGTGATCGACCGCCCAGACCAGGTGGAACGCCAGCCCCTCCGAGCCGGTGGCGAAGCCCTTGCGGCCCTCGAGCAGCCAGCCGTCACCGTCGCGACGGATCGTCGTGGCCGGCAGACCGCCCCGGGCGGGTGCGCCCCACTCGGGCTCGGCGCGCACCGTATTGAGCAGTACGGGGCGCTCGGCGGAGTCGGCGAGCACCGAGCGGTAGAGCTCCTCCGGCCAGAGCGCGGCGCGGTCCTGCGCGGCGTGCTGGAGCACGGTCATCGCCGAGATCAGCGCGACCGCCGGGTCGCCCTGGCCGAGCGCGCCGAAGACGCGGACGAGGTCGACGGTGGAGGCGGGCGAGCCGCCGTAGCGGGTGCCGACTCCGAGGGAGAGCAGTCCCGCCTCGTGCACGGCCTGGATCCCCCGCCAGGGGAACTCGGCGGTGCGGTCGTAGTGCTCGGCGGTCTCGGCCAGGCGGGCGGTGATCCGGGCGAGCGCGCGGTCGGAGAGGTCGGCCGCGGGGAGGACGGCGGCGGCGGGCGCTCCCGTGAGCAGCGTCACGCGATCGCCCCGGCGAGCTCGGCCTCGAGCGGCGGCTGCGCGACGATCTCGCCGCGGCGCCCGGTCGCCTCGCGGTGCGCGAGCTCCTCGCGGACCAGCGGGATGACGTACCGGCCGTAGTCGACCGCGTCGTTCAGGTTGTCGTAGCCGCGGATCGAGATCAGGTCGGCGCCGAGGTCGACGTAGTCGAGGATCGCCGCGGCGACCGTCTCCGGCGTGCCGACGAGCGCGGTGGAGGCGCCGGCCGCCCCGGTGGCGGTCGCGGTCGGCGTCCAGAGCGCGCGGTCGTGCAGGTCCTTCCGCCGCGCGATGTCGAGGAGGCGCTGCGAGCCGACGTTCGCCGGGCCGGTGGCACTCGGCGTCTGCACCCAGAGCCCCTTCTCGCCCTTCCGCGGATGCGCCGAGCCGGAGCGGCTCTGCAGGATGCCGAGGATCCGGTGCGCCTTCTCCCAGGCGAGCTCCTCGGTCGGCGCGATGATCGGCCGGAAGGTGACCCAGGTGCGCGGGGTGTCGGCGCGGCCGGCGGCGAGCGCCGCGTCCGCGATCCGGTCGATCTGCTGCTGGGTGTCGGCCAGCGGCTCACCCCACAGGCCGAAGATGTCGGCGAGCGCGCCGCCCTGGCGGTAGGCCTCGTCGCTCGAGCCGCCGACCGAGATCGGGATGGTGCCGCGCACCGGCCGCACCCGCGAGACGAAGTCCTCGAAGCGGTAGTACTCGCCCTCGTGGTCGAACGGCTCGGTCGCCGACCAGACGCGGCGCAGGATGCGGAGGTACTCCTCCTGCCGCGCGTAGCGCTCCGCCTTGCTCAGGCGGTCGCCCTCGCGGGCCTGCTCGTGGTCGTTGCCGCCGGCGATGAAGTGCACGACCGCGCGGCCGCCGGAGAGCTGGTCGAGGGTGGCGAGCGCCTTCGCGGCGACGGTCGGGTAGACCGTGTTGGGCCGCAGCGCGACGATCGGCTTCAGGTGCTCGGTGTACTGGGTCACCGCGGCGGCGATCGTGAACGGGTCGTGCCCGGCCGAGCCGTAGGGCACCAGCGTGTAGTCGAAGCCGCCGTCCTCGAGGATCCGGGAGTAGCGGCGCAGATGGGCTACGTCGATCGCCGGGTCGGCGAGGCCGTTGACCTCGTTGGAGTGGTTGACGTTGATCGCGGAGATGAACTCGACGGTCATGGGAGGTCCTTTCGAGAGGGTGCGGAGGCGCACCGGGGAGGCGCGCGGGCACGCGGGAGGAGCGCGGGAGGGCGCGGAGAGAGGGACGCGCGGCGGCCGCGGAGGCGGGCGGCGGCGCGCAGAGGCCGGGACGGGAGCGGCGAGGGCCGGCCGTCGGGCGGAGGAGTCGGGCGACGCGGAGGCGTCAGCGGGAGACCGGACAGGAACATCCGCGCACCGGCGCGAAAGGGTTCCCGTCCGAGGACATTCGGGCGCCGATGCTCCCGCGGCTCGCTGCACCGGTCGCGCCGAGCGGCGCGGCGGCGGTGAGGGCGGGCGGGAACGTCATGGCTCCGACGCTACGGGCGGGGTGCTCCGGGCGTCCAACGATGATTCCGGATGCGTTCCGATCGGCGATCCCGATCGTTGGTAACGATTCGTCACACCCGCACCGGCGGCCGGCGACGGTCGTCACACTCGCGCGCCCGCGGGCACCGCGACCGGCCGCGCCCGCACGGTCCCGAAGACCTCCGCGAGCGCGGCGAGCGCCGTGTCCTCGACGTCCGGGGCCAGACCGCGCCGCGAGACGAGGCGCAGGTTGACCGAGCCGAGCGCCGGCAGATCGTGCCGCACGACGAGTCCCTCGGCGACCGTGCCGCGGTGCGCGGTCGGCAGCACCGCGACTCCGACACCGGCGCGGGCCGCCGCGATCACGCCCTCCAGCCCCGCCGACTCGGCGACCACCCGCACCTCGTGGCCGAAGGCGCCGAGCTGCTGTAGCGCGCGCTGGCGCATCCCGCACGGCTCGGAGTAGGCGACGAGCGGGATCGGCGCGTCCTCCGGCGGCTGCCAGCCGGGCGCCGAGTACCAGTCGAGCGGCAGCGTCGCGACCTGGCGCCCCGGCAGGTCACCGCCCACGCCGAGGATGACCGCGAGATCGACGACGCCGCGGGCCACCGCCTCCGCCAGGTGGGTGGAGCGGTCGAGTGTGAAGGTGAGCGGGCGGTCGTCGAAGGCGCGGTGCAGGGTCTCGAGCAGCCGGGGCAGCAGCTGCTCCGCGGCCGGCTCGGTCAGGCCGAGGGCGAGCGGATTCTCGCTCGCCGCGTCGAGCAGCTCCAGCGCATCGTCGTGCACCGCCAGGATCCGGCGGGCCTGCACCAGGAGGCGCTCGCCGGCCGGCGTGAAGCGGGCCCTGCGCCCGACCTTCTCGATGAAGGTGCGCTCAAGCCGCCGCTCGAGGGTGCGGACGTGCTGCGAGACGGTCGGCTGGCTGATGTGCAGGGCGACGGCCGCCCGGCCGAATCCGCCGCAGTCGGCGATCGCCACGAGCGTGCGCAGGTGGACGATGTCGAGGGTCTCGGGCATCCCCCGACGCTACGCACGCGCCCGACCCGGGGCGACCCGCGGCGCAACAAGCCGACACGTCCGGGGGACGGCGAACGGCCGGGACCCCCGCTGATGCGGGAGTCCCGGCCGGACACGCGTGTCGGATGCTGTCGTGAGGTCAGTGCGCGAGCACCGGCTCCGCGGAGGCTCCGGTCGAGACCGCGAGGCCCGCCGAGCGGCGGCGGAACAGCAGCACCGAGAGCACCGCGCCGAGGGCGAAGAAGCCCGCGCCCCAGCCGTAGGCGACCGCGTAGCTCTGCACGGCGGCCTCCGCCGCGGTCGCCGCCGTGGTCGGGGTGTGCGTGAGGAGGTAGTCGGTGACCGCCGTCGCCGCGAGCGTGTTCAGCAGCGCGGTGCCGATCGAGCCGCCGACCTGCTGGCTGGTGTTGACCATCGCCGAGGCGACGCCGGCGAAGCGCGCGTCGACTCCGCGGGTGGCGGTCTGCATCGAGCCGGGCATGATCGAGCCCATCGCGAAGCCGAGCACCATCAGCGCCGGCAGCACGTCGGGCGCGTAGCCGCTGTCGAGGTCGAGGCGGGTGAGCAGGAGCATGCCGACCACGCCGAGCAGCATGCCGAAGGTCACCATGATCTTCGGGCCGAAGCGCGGCAGGAGCAGGTTGGTCGAGAGCTGCGCGGCGAGCACGAGCATCCCGATCATCGGCAGGAACGACAGCCCGGTCTGGATCGGCGAGTAGCCGAGCGACACCTGCAGGTAGTAGGTGACGAAGAGGAAGATCCCGAACATCCCCGCGCCGGCGATCAGCACCGAGAGGTACGCGGCGCCGCGGTCGCGGTCGAGCACGATCGGCAGCGGCAGCAGCGGGTGCTCGGTCGTGCGCTGGCGGAGGACGAAGCCGACCAGCAGCACCACCGCCGCGGCGAGCGGCACCCAGGTCATCGGCGAGTCCCAGCCGTCGGTCTCCGCGTTGGCGAAGCCGAAGACCAGGCCGAACAGCGCGGCCGAGACCAGGATCGTGCCGGGCACGTCGAGCTTCGGGCGCGGGCCGACGCGGTCGATGGTCGGCACGAAGACGATCGCGCCGATGACCGCGACGACCGCGATCACGACGTTGATGTAGAGGTTCCAGCGCCAGTCGAAGCTCTCGGTCAGCACGCCGCCGAGCAGGAGGCCGACCGCGCCGCCGGCACCGGCGATCGCGCCGAACACGCCGAACGCACGCGCCCGCTCCTTCGGCACGGTGAACGTGGTGGTCAGGACGGCGAGCGCCGTCGGGGCGAGCAGGGCGCCGAACACGCCCTGGAGCGCGCGGGCCGCGATGAGCAGCTCGAAGTTCGGGGCGGCCCCGCCGAGCGCGGAGGCGATCGCGAAGCCGATCAGGCCGATGACGAAGGTGCGCTTGCGGCCGATCAGGTCGGAGAGGCGGCCGCCGAGCAGCAGGAGGCTGCCGAAGGCGAGGGAGTAGGCGGTGACGACCCACTGGCGGTCGCCGTCGGAGAAGCCGAGGTCGGCCTGGGCGGCGGGGAGGGCGATGTTCACGACGGTGGAGTCGAGCACGACCATGAGCTGGGCGAGCCCGACGGCGACGAGCGTCCACCAGCGGCGGGAGGACGGGGCCGGAACCGCGGGGGCGGCGGAGTCCGGCAGGGAAGTGGTCTGCGACATGGAGGAGACCATATACGAGACTCGTCAGTTTCGGAACTGCGGAGTTCTTCAATTAGCATGGTGTTCACACGGGCCCCTCGCGCGGCCCTCCCGAGCCGATTGGAGACGCCGCGATGACGCCGCCCCCTCCCCCCGCCGCCACACCGTCCGCCGCGGCAGCCGACTGCGACGCGCCCGCCCGCCCCGGCCGCCGCCGCGACCCGAACCGCGACGGCGAGATCCTCACCGCCGCTCTCGACGTGCTCGCCGAGACCGGCTACGACGGCATGACGATCGACATGGTCGCCGCCCGCGCCAAGGCCGGCAAGGCCACCCTCTACCGCCGCTGGGAGTCGAAGGCCGAGCTGGTGCTCGAGGCCGTCGCCTGCCTCAAGGGCGCGGACCTCGACCAGGACGCGCTCCCCGACACCGGGACGCTCCGCGGCGACCTCGTCGCCCTCATCCGCCCGCGCGCGATCGAGGACGCCGAGCGGAAGCTGCGGATCATGTCCGGCGTCGTCGCGATGATCTCCAAGGCCCCCGAGCTCGCCGACGCCGTCCGCCAGGCGATCGTGGAGCCGCGCGCCCGCGCCAACCGCGTGATCCTCCGCCGCGCGATCGCCCGCGGCGAGATCCCGGCCGACGTCGACGTCGACATGCTCGCCGTCCTGACCCCCTCGATGGTCTCCTACCGCGTGCTGCTGATGCGCGAGCCCGTCGACCGCGACTACCTGATCTCCCTGGTCGACAACGTGCTGCTGCCGGCGGTCGGGCTGCGCGGCGGGGACCCGGGCGCCTGACCTCGGCCCGCACATCGCGGATCCCCCCGGTCCCTGCTGATCGAGTAGCCCGCGCAGCGGGCGTATCGAGATCCACCAGCGCCCAAGGACGAGCCTGCAGACCCGCCCTGCTGAGGCCGGCGGGTCTCGGTACGCCCTCCAGGGCTGCCCTCTGAGCACGAGGGGCCGGCCACACCCTTTCCTTCGCCGGTCCACCGCGACCACCCTCCCTCCCTCATCGATGGCCGACACGGCGAGGGCCCGCCCCCACGCAGGGGACGGGCCTTCACGTCTTCTGACGCCGATCAGCACCGGCTGATGCTGCTCAGTAGCGGTGCGCCTGGCAGGCTCGGCCGTCGTTGTCGCCGTCGAGGCGTCCCGGGTCGTCGTAGCCGCGATAGCGGTCGAACCACTCCTGCGCCTCAGCCTGGGAACGGAAGCTGTCGCAGTCGACCACGTCTCCGGGGTTGCTCGACCAGAGCGCACCGGAGGACGAGTAGACGACGAGGTTCCCGTCGTTCTGCATCACCATGCGCGCGCCGGGTCGTCCGTCCGTCCCCGTCTGCCACAGCGCCCGACCGCTCGCCGAGTAGACGACCGCGTTCCCGTCGCCCTGCATGGCCAGGCGATCGCCCGCCCCGGCCGTTCCGGCGCTCCACCTGACCCGGGCGCCGGTGTAGACGACGAAGTTGCCGTCGTTCTGCATCGCCGCTCGCGACTTCCCGTCACTGGAGACGAGCTGCTGCCCCCTGCGCAGGTCCGATCCGGCAGGAAGGACGTCCCCGGACTGCGGGGCGGGGGCAGGAGCGGGAGCAGGAGCCGTGCTCGCCCAGATCGCGCGGCCGCCCGAGTAGATCACGAGGTTGCCGTCGTCCTGCATCACCATGCGCGCGCCGGGATTGCCCGAGGTGACCGACGACCAGAGCGGAGCGCCGACGTTCGCGTAGACGACCGCGTTCCCGTCACCCTGCATCGCGAGGCGGTTGCCCGCGCCCGAGGTGACGGCGCTCCACCGCGCGGAGCCGCCGCTGTAGACGACGAAGTTGCCGTCGGTCTGCATCGCCGCGCGCGAGCCGCCGTCGGTGGAGACGAGCTGCTGGCCGCCGCGGAGGTCGCTGCCGCCGGTCAGCGTGTCGGTGACGGCCGGCGGCGCCTGGCCGGCGGACGAGGACCAGGCGACCGAGCCGTCGGCGCGCCGGACGACGAGGTCGCCGTCGTCCTCGAGGGCCAGGAGCGCGCCCGCGTCGCCGCTGGTGACCGTGCTCCAGACGGCCTGTCCGCCGGCGGAGTAAATCACGGCGTTGCCGTCGGTCTGCATGTCGAGGTGGTCGCCGCGCCCCTGCGTCGCGGTGCTCCAGGTCGCGCCGCCACCGGCGCGGTAGACGACGGCGTTGCCGTCGGTCTGCATCAGGAAGCTGTACTCGCCGCTCGGGGAGGTGAGGCTCTCACCCTGCGCGAGGCTCTCGCCGCCGACGAGCGCGTCCGCGGATCGGCGCTCGACGGCGCCGGTCGCCTGCGAGGAGGTCGGCTCGCTGCTGACGGCCGCGAGCGCGGACGCGCCGGGTGCGAGCACGACCGCACCTCCGGCCGCGAGCAGGCAGGCGAGAGTGAGGGCCGCGAGGCGGCCAGTGGAAGGAGGGGGCATGGAGAGAGGACCTTTCGGAGGGCGGGCGGAGAGGCACGCGCATCCTCGACCGCGCCCCGCCGGAGCCTCCCATGCCCGCGGCGCGCCCGTCCAGCGCTCTGAGTGGATCTACCCGACAGTCGTCGCGCGCGGCGCCGCGTCACGAGCGCCCCCGCGAGTCTCCTAAAATCGGAGCCATGTCGAAGGTCTTGAGCAGTCTGCCCGTGGGCGAGCGTGTCGGAATCGCATTCTCGGGAGGGCTCGACACATCCGTCGCGGTCGCCTGGATGCGCGAGAAGGGTGCGGTGCCCTGCACGTACACCGCCGACCTCGGGCAGCCCGACGAGACCGACATCGACAGCGTGCCCTCGCGCGCCGCGCAGTTCGGCGCCGAGATCTCGCGCCTGGTCGACGCGAAGACCGCCCTGGTCGAGGAGGGCCTCGTCGCGCTGCAGTGCGGCGCCTTCCACATCCGCTCCGGCGGCAAGACCTACTTCAACACCACTCCGCTCGGCCGCGCCGTGACCGGCACCCTGCTGGTCCGCGCGATGCGCGAGGACGGCGTCGACATCTGGGGCGACGGCTCCACCTACAAGGGCAACGACATCGAGCGGTTCTACCGCTACGGCCTGCTCGCCAACCCCCGCCTGCGCATCTACAAGCCGTGGCTGGACGTGCAGTTCGTCAACGAGCTCGGCGGCCGCACCGAGATGTCGGAGTGGCTGGTCGCCCGCGGCTTCCCCTACCGCGACGCCACCGAGAAGGCGTACAGCACCGACTCCAACATCTGGGGCGCCACCCACGAGGCGAAGCGCCTCGAGGAGCTCTCCAGCGGCCTGGAGCTGGTCGAGCCGATCATGGGCGTGGCCGCCTGGCGCGAGGACGTCGAGATCGCCGCCGAGACCGTCAGCGTGCGCTACGAGGCGGGCCGCCCGGTCGCGCTGAACGGCGTCGAGTACGCCGATCCGGTCGAGCTGGTCCTCGAGGCGAACCGCATCGGCGGACGTCATGGCCTGGGCAACTCCGACCAGATCGAGAACCGCATCATCGAGGCGAAGAGCCGCGGCATCTACGAGGCGCCCGGCATGGCGCTGCTGCACCTGACCTACGAGCGCCTCCTCAACGCGATCCACAACGAGGACACCATCGCGCAGTACCACTCCGAGGGCCGCCGCCTCGGCCGCCTGATGTACGAGGGCCGCTGGCTCGACCCGCAGTCGCTGATGCTGCGCGAGTCCCTCCAGCGCTGGGTCGGCTCGGCCGTCACCGGCGAGGTCACCGTGCGCCTGCGCCGCGGCGACGACTACACGATCCTCGACACCACCGGCCCCGCGCTGAGCTACCACCCCGACAAGTTGTCGATGGAGCGCGTCGGTGACGCCGCCTTCGGCCCCGAGGACCGCATCGGCCAGCTGACCATGCGCAACCTCGACATCGCCGACTCCCGCTCGCGCCTGGAGCAGTACGCCGCCGCCGGCCTGGTCGGCGGGCCCACCGCCGAGCTCGTCGGCCACCTCGAGATCGGCGAGGCCGACGCCATCACCGAGGGCAACGGCTCCGCCGCCGCGGACGCCCTGGGCCGCGCCACCGACCTCGCCTCCGAGGGCGCCGCCTTCGACTCCGGCACCGACTGACGCACCACCCCGAGGGCCGGCGGAGCACCCCTCCGCCGGCCCTCGCGCGTCCGCCGGCCCTCCACCTCCGGCTCGCAGAATCACCTCCGGCACGCCGAAACCGCCGAATCCCGCGAGCCGGACCGCCTTCCACGAGCCGAACCTGCGGCCCCGACCACCTCCGGCTCGCGAAATGACCTCCGGCTCGCCAGAACCGCCGAATCGTACGAGCCGGACCGCCTTTCACGAGCCGAACCTGCGGCCGCGAACCTCCGGCTCGCAGAACCACCTCCGGCACGCCAGAACCACCGATTCCCACGAGCCCGACGACGTTTCACGAGCCGAACCCGCGGCCCCCATCACCTCCGGCTCGCGAAATCACCTCCGGCACGCCAGAACCGCCGAATCCCGCGAGCCGGACGACCTTTCACGAGCCGAACCCGCGGCCCCCACACCTCCGGCTCGCAGAACCACTTCCGGCACGCCAGAACCACCGATTCCCGCGAGCCCGACCGCCTTTCACGAGCCGAACCCTGCACCTCCTCCGAGCACGAGGGGTGGTCGCGGCACCTCGTCGCGGCTCCTGGCTCGGGTCTGGCGGGCGCGCGGGAGGGAGCCGCGACGAGGTGCCGCGTCCACCCCGCAGGCGTTCCACCCCGCAGGCGTCCCACCCCGCAGGCGCAGACCGCGACGTCGCGCAGCGACGAGCCCCGCCCCGAGGCCGCAAGCCGCGAGCCGCAAGCACCAACCCGCAGGACCCTCAGCCCACCCGCACCAGCCCCAGCGCCGACGCCGCCGTCGCCACCGCCTGCCCCGGATCCACTCGCGCCAGCACGAGCGACGTCACGAGCAGCGACACCAGCACCCCCGCCTGCCGCCCGCTCCACTCCGCCGACGCCTCCGGCCACCGCGCGCGAGCCCCCGCGAGCATCGCCCGCTGCAGCTCCGCCCGGTACTCCGCGATCACCTCGCGCACCGCGTCGTCGCGCGCGATCGGCGCCCCCGCCGCATTGAGGAGCAGGCATCCGCTCTGCGCCGACACCGTGCGCGGGTCCGCGAGCGCGTCACGGAGCCCCGCGAAGTAGTCGGCCAGCGCATCCGGATCGACGTCGCCGCGCGTCAGCGGCTCGAGCCGCGGGCGCACGATCTCGTCGAGGTAGCTCTGCACCGCCGCGTCGAAGAGCCCGCGCTTGCTGCCGAACGCGTGGTAGAGGCTCGAGCGGCCGAGTCCCGTCGCCGCCTCGAGCTCGGGCAGCGACGCCTCTTCGAAGCCGCGGTCCCAGAAGACGCCCCGAGCCGACCGGATCACCTGGTCGGTGTCGAAGCTCTGCGTGCGCCCCACGGCGACTCCCTCTGCTGGCTGCTCGACGAGGCCGGACTGTTGTGCACCGGTCGTTCCAGTATAGAGTGGGCCCGTTCCGTAGTGAACCGAACGTTACACAATCAGGAGGCCCCGCCGTGATCGTCCTCGGACTCGTGCTCGCCGCCCTCGCGGCACTGCTGCACGTGTACATCTTCGTGCTGGAGTCGCTGCTCTGGACGACCCCGCGCGCCCGCTCCACCTTCGGCACCACGGCCGGCGAGGCCGAGGCCACGAGGGAGCTCGCGTTCAACCAGGGCTTCTACAACCTGTTCCTCGCGATCGTGACGATCGTCGGCGTGATCGTCCTCGCCACGGGAGCGACGAACGTCGGCGCCGCACTCGTCTTCACCGGTACCGGATCGATGGTGGCCGCCGCCCTCGTGCTGCTGCTCTCCTCCCCCGGCAAGCGCCGCGCCGCGCTCACGCAGATGACGCCCGGACTGCTCGCGGTCCTCGCGCTCGGCATCGGCCTCGCCGCCTCCTGATCCCCACCCCCACGACCCTTCGGAAGGCTCCATGACCACCGTCACCAGCACCCAGATCCAGCTCGTCCGCCGCCCCGTCGGCTGGCCCGTCGCCGAGGACTTCCGCACCGCGCAGGTCGAGTACGACGCGCCCGCGGCCGGCGAGATCCGCGTCGAGAACGCCTTCCTCTCCGTCGACCCGTACATGCGCGGGCGGATGAACGACGTCAAGAGCTACACCCCGCCCTACGCGCTCGGCGAGACGATGACCGGCGGCGCGATCGGCCGGGTCACCGTGTCGAGCGACCCGGACTTCCCGGTCGGCGCCGTCGTGCTGCACCAGCTCGGCTGGCGCGACATCGTCCAGGCCGAGACGTCGGCGTTCCGCGTCGTCCCCGAGATCCCCGGAGCTCCGCTGTCGCTGCGGCTCGGCGTCCTGGGCATGACGGGGCTCACCGCCTTCGTCGGCCTCACCACCATCGCGGGGCTGAAGGAGGGCGACACCGTCTTCGTCTCGGGCGCCGCGGGAGCCGTCGGCTCGGCCGCCGGCCAGATCGCGCGCCTGCTCGGCGCGAAGCGCGTCATCGGCTCCGCCGGCTCGGCCGAGAAGGTCGCGCTGCTCACCGAGAAGTACGGCTACGACGCCGCGTTCGACTACCACGCCGGCCCCGTCCGCGAGCAGCTCGCCGCCGCGGCGCCCGAGGGCATCGACGTGTACTTCGACAACGTCGGCTGCGACCACCTCGAGGCGGCGCTCGACGCCTTCAACGACGGCGGGCGCGCGGCGCTCTGCGGCGCGATCGCCGGCTACAACAGCACGGAGAAGCCGGCCGGCCCCGACAACATGGCCAACGTCATCACGCGCGGGCTGACCCTGCGCGGCTTCACCCTCGCGGCCTACCTCGACCACGCCCCGGAGTTCAACCGCCTGATGGGCGGCTGGTTCCAGGAGGGGAGCATCGCGTACGACGAGACCGTCGTCGACGGCATCGACCACGCCGTCGACGCCTTCCTCTCGATGATGCGGGGCGGCAACACCGGCAAGATGGTCGTCCGCCTGTAGTCGGGCCCTCGAGGCGTCCCGCTGCTGCGGGCCGTCTCGACCGTTCCGGGACGCCTCGAGCAGGAGGCGGTTCGACGAGCCGAAGGTGGCGGAGCGACGCGTCGGCTCGCGGAAACACCTTCGGCTCGCAGAAACCGCTGAATCCAGCGAGCCGAGGGTGAATTCACGAGCCGAAGGTGCGGAGCGACACCCCGGCTCGCAGAAACACCTTCGGCTCGCAGAAACCGCTGAATCCAGCGAGCCGAGGGTCAATTCACGAGCCGAAGGTGCGGAGCGACGCCCCGGCTCGCAGAAACACACTCGGCTCGCAGAAACCGCAGTATTCAGCGAGCCGAGGGTGAATCCACGAGCCGAAGGTGTGCGGAGCGACGCCCCGGCTCGCAGAAACAGCCCCGGCTCGCCGAAACAGCGGATTCCAGCGAGCCGGACCCGGAACCACGAGCCGAAGGTCGTCGCGCACGCACCCGGGCTCGCGACTCAGCGCTTGACGGCGTCGATCTTCAGCATCTTCGCGATGACGGAGTCGAGCTCCGAGTCGTCGAAGATCTTCTTCCAGTCGTCCTTGATCAGGGCCTCGCGGCCGTAGCCCATGGCGATGTGGCACGCCTCCGAGAAGGGGTTCGAGCCGCGCAGGCCGTTGGTCAGCGCGATCCAGGTGTGGCCGTAGAGCATCGCGCGCGCGGCCTCGTAGGGCACGCCGACGCCGTTGACGGTCTCCTCCAGCGCCTCCTTGAGGAACTCGCCGATCATGCAGGCGATGGTCTCGACGAGGGTCGGCTCGAGCACGGCGAGCTGCTTGACGGTCACCCAGTGCACGGCGATCACGGGCGCGTAGATGGTCGAGATGACCTTCTCCGCGATCGCCCGCACGTCGTCGTCCGCGTCCTCGAGGGCCGCGACGACCTCCTGCGGGGCGGCGATGCCGCCGAACGTGTCGGCCCACTCCTCCGGCGTCGTGCGCTCGAGGAACACCGACGGGTGGCACGGGTGCGCCACCGCGTAGTGGATGTCCTCGCGCTTCGCGAGCAGGCCCGCGTAGGCCGCGGCCGGGTCGAGGGTGAGGATGATCGCGCCCGACTTCATCTGCGGGATGACGTCCTCCGACACGGCGCCGAGCACGACGTCCGGGACGGCGAGGATGACGACGTCGGCGTCCTTCACGGCGTCGGCGGTCGCGGTGATCTCGCGGCCCGCCTCGCGGGTGCGCTCCTGGCCGGCGGGAGAGGCCTCGCTGTAGAGGGCGTTGTAGTCGGACTTCTGCAGGTTGTTCGAGACGCGCATGCCCATCTTGCCGCCGGCGCCGATGACGGCGACGGTGAGGGCGGAGGCGGCGGTGCCCGCGGCGGGGGTGGCGGTGGTGTCGGTCATGGGTTCCTTCTCCTGAGCTGGTCGAGGGTGGTGGTGACCCACTCGGCTTCGAGCCGGGTGGTGACGAGCGCCTGCTCCTCGGCCGGGACGGTGTCCTGCCAGGGGAGCCAGAACTCGATGATCTGGGAGATGCCGCGCGCCTCGGGCTGCAGCAGGGCGAGCATGCCGTCGTAGTCGAGGCGGCCGTCGCCGAGCGCGGTGCCGGTGTAGACGAAGCCGACCCAGCCGGGGTTGCGGCTGAAGTCGAAGTCCTTGACGTGCCAGTTGGCGACGTAGGGGGCGCAGCGGGCGGTGACGTCGGCCGGCAGCTCGAGGTTCGCGACGGTGTTCGCCGGGTCGAGGCAGATCCGGATCCGCGGGTGATCGAGCGTCGCGATCACGTCGACGAGCTCCGCCGTGCTCACCTGCTCGTAGGTCTCCAGGGCCAGCGTGACGCCGGCCTCCTCCAGCTCGGGGGCGATCTCGCCGAGGCGCCGCAGCGTCTCGGCGCGGTCGGGCCGGTCCTCCCCCGACGTCCACATGCTGCGCAGCAGCACGACGTCGAGCGCGCGGGCCAGGCGGAGCCAGCGGCGCAGGTGCTCCGGATCCGTCCCGCGGGTGCCGAGCTCGAGGGCGACGCCCTCGGCCGCGGCGAGCTCGCGCAGGGCGGCGAGCTGCTCGTCCGAGCAGTCCTCCAGCGCCGGCACGTCGCACAGCTGCAGCAGGCCGACGCCGAGCGCGGCGGTCTCGCGGACCATGTCCTCGATGCCGAGCGGCTCGGGCACGCGATCGGAGGAGCGCCAGAAGAAGGCGTAGCTGCTCAGCCCGATCCCGCTCACGGCCGCACCTCCGCGCCGGCGCGGGCGAGCGCGAGCGCCTCGTCGAGGATCGCGCCGACCGCCTCCGGGTCGTGCGCGAAGCGGCCGAGGAAGAGCCCGGGCACCCGCCCCTCGAGCGCGGTCAGCAGTCCCGGCCCGGCGCTGCCGCCGTAGATGACGCGGCTGCCGGCGCGGCCGGGGAGCTGCGCGAGCGCCGCCTCCAGAGCCGTGACCACGCCCGCGATGAACGCGGGCTCGGCGGGCTCGGGGGCGCCGATCGCCCAGACCGGCTCGTAGGCGGCGAGGATCGGGCCGTCGGCGCCGGCCTCGACCGCGTCCGCCAGGGCGGAGTCGATCTGCGCGAGCACCACGGCGACGGCGTCGTCGACGGAGCCGCGCTCGGTCTCGCCGACGCAGAGCAGCGGCACGAGGTCGTTGCGGAAAGCCGCCGCGACCTTCGCGCGGACCCGCTCGTCGTCGTCGCCGAAGAGCGCGCGCCGCTCGGCGTGGCCGATCTCGACCAGCCGGCAGCCGATCTCCCGCAGCTCCGCGCCGCTGACCTCGCCGGTGAACGCTCCCGCGTCCTCCCAGTACAGGTCCTGCGCGCCGAGGGCGACTCCGGCCTCCGCCGCGAGGGCGCCGACCGGCACCAGTGCGGGGAAGGTCGGCACGACGAACAGCTCGACGGCCCCGGAGGCGACCGCCTCGTGCGTCCGCGCGATCTCGGCGATGCGGCGCATCCACGCGAGCGTCCGCTCGTGGCCGAAGTACATCTTGAGGCTCACGCCGACGGTGAACGCCGGGGCGTCCCCGGCGGCGCGGCTCAGCACGAGCCGACCGTGGCGGCGTCGTCCTCGACCGGGTGGCCGGCCTCGTAGGCCTCGATCACGCGCACCTTCTCGGCGGAGGCGGAGGAGGTGTCGAACTCGTAGCCGAGCCACTCCTTCGCGAGGCGGCGGGCCAGCTCGATGCCGACGACGCGCTGGCCCATGCAGAGCACCTGCGCGTCGTTCGAGAGGATCGAGCGCTCGACCGAGAACGAGTCGTGCGCGGTGACGGCGCGGATGCCGGCGACCTTGTTCGCGGCGATCGCGACGCCGAGTCCGGTGCCGCAGATCAGGATCGCGCGGTCGGCGTCGCCGCGGGCGACCATCTCGGCGGCGGCGATGGCGACGCTCGGGTAGGGCGTGTGCGAGGAGGCGTCCACGCCGACGTCGACGACCGACGCTACGCGCGAGTCATTCTCGAGGTCGGCCTTGACGATCTCCTTGTAGTCGAAGCCGGCGTCGTCGGAGCCGATGACGAGGCGGAAGGGTGCGCTCATGGTGTTCTCTCCTTGCTGGAAGCGGTGATGGGACGGAGTCGACGCTACGCGCCGCTGCCGACAGAGCCGTCGGTGTCGGCGGCGTCGGAGGTGCCGACGGTCGAGCGCAGCACCGCGCCGATCGCGGTGACGATCAGGGCGAGCGAGTGCGCGCCGGCATCGGGGGTGCCGAGGCTCTTCTCGGCGTGCGGGCGGGCGCGGCCCATCTTCGGCAGCAGCTGCGCGGTCGCGGCTGCGGCGGCGGTGCAGGCCTCGGCCGCGCGGGTCCAGGCCGCGGGCAGCTCGACGCCCGCGTCGACCGCCTCGCCGAGCACGTCGGCGAACGGCACGAGCGAGTCGACCATCGTCTTGTCGCCCGGCGTCGCGCCGAAGCGGAGGATCGCCGCGCGGGCGCCGTCGACCCCCTCGACCACCGCGGCGGCCGTGGGCGCGGCGCTGTCGCCGAGTGCCGAGCCGACCGCGGCGAGCGCGGCACCCCAGAGCGCCCCGGAGGTGCCGCCGGCCCGGTCGGACCAGGCGTCGCCCGCGTGGGCGAGCACGGTCCCGGAGCCGGCGCCGGCCTCGAGCGCGCGCGGGCGGGCGGGCGACCGCCGCGTGCACGCCGCGCTGCATGCCGATGCCGTGGTCGCCGTCGCCGGCCACCGCGTCGATCCGGCCGAGCTCGTCGGCGTTCTCGTCGATCGTGCTCCGCGTCGCCTCGAGGGCGGCGAGCACGGTGACGGCGGCGGCGCGGGAGTCCTCGCTCGCGTCGCCGATGACGACGACCGCCTCCTCCTGCTCGGCCACGACGGCCTGCTCGGCGGGGCGCACCGCGCCCTTGCGGTAGGCGGGCGCTTCGGCGGGGGCGGCCCAGAGCCGCTCCAGCTCGTCATCGACCCAGAAGAGGGTGAGCGAGACGCCGGCCATGTCGAAGCTCGTGACCAGCTCGCCGACCTCGGGCTCGAGCACTTCGAGGCCGCGCTCGCGCAGACGGCGCTCGACTCCGGAGTAGACCACGAACAGCTCCTCGTACTTCACCGAGCCGAGCCCGTTCAGCACGACGACCAGGCGCGACCCCTCGGCCGCGTCGACGCCCTCCGGCAGCTCGGCCAGCAGCGAGGAGACCAGCAGCTCGGCGAGTCCGTCGGCCGTGGGCACGTCGTCCTCGCGGATGCCCGGCTCGCCGTGGATGCCCATGCCGACGGCCATCCGGCCCTCCGGCACGGTGAACAGCGGCTCGGCGGAGCCGGGCAGCGAGCAGCCCGAGAACGCGACGCCGAACGAGCGGGTGCGCTCGTTGGCGAGGCGGGCGATCCGCTCGACCTCGTCCAGCGAGGCGCCTTCTTCCGCCGCGGCGCCCGCGACCTTGAACACCGTCAGGTCGCCGGCGATGCCCCGGCGCCTGTGCTTCTCCGCGACGCTCGCGCTCGAGATGTCGTCCGTCACCGTGACCGTGCGGACGTCGATCCCCTCGTCGCGCAGGCGGCGCTCGGCCGCATCGAAGTTGAGCACGTCGCCCGCGTAGTTGCCGTAGCTGAGCAGCACACCGCCGCCGTGCTCGGCCGCCGTGGCGACCGAGTGCACCTGCTGCGCCGACGGGGAGGCGAAGAGGTTCCCCATCGCCGCCCCGTGCGCGAGCCCCTGCCCCACGAGCCCGCCGAACGCCGGGTAGTGGCCGGAGCCGCCGCCGACGACGAGGGCGACCGAGCCGGGGACGCTCGCGGTCGAGCGGACCACGCCACCCTGCACCCGCCGCACGAAGCGGCGGTTCGCGGCGACGAAGCCGTCGATCATCTCGTCGGCGAAGTCGGACGGGTCGTTGTAGAGCCGGGTCATCAGTGATCCTGTTCGAGGGGAGTCGGCGAGCGTCGAGCGTTCAGCGGGCGATCAGTGCGCGATCAGTGCGCGATCACGTCGACGCTGGGGGCGTCGAGCGGTGCGTCCTTGTAGCGGCGCGCGAGGAGGGTCATCAGCACGGCCGAGAGCAGCAGGAAGAAGCCGACGATGAACATCGGGACCTGGTAGCCGCCGGTCGCGTCCTTCAGGGCACCCGTGATGTACGGGGCCGAGAAGCCGGCCAGGTTGCCGACCGTGTTGATCAGCGCGATGCCGGCCGCGGCCGCCGCACCGGTGAGGAACCGGGTCGGGAAGGTCCAGAAGTTCGGCAGCGCCGAGAAGATCGCCATGGCGGTGACGGTGATCACGGCGATCGTCGCCGCCGGGGAGCCGGCGAAGAGGGCGAGCGGGATGCTCAGGCCACCGGCGATCGCCGGGATGACGATGTGCCAGGTGCGGACGCCGCGGCGGGTCGCGTCGCGCGACCAGAGGTAGAGGGCGATGGCCGCGGGCACGTAGGGGATCGCGGTGATCAGGCCCTTCTCGAAGATGCCGAAGGTCGTGCCGTACTGCTCCTGGAAGCCCTCGATGATCGTGGGCAGGAAGAAGGCGAGCGCGTAGAGGCCGTAGATGAAGCCGAAGTAGACGAAGCTCAGCATCCAGACGCGGCCGCTCTTGAAAGCGGACGACATCTTGGGATGCGTCGTGACGCCCTTGGTCTTGACGTCCTCCTCGCGCTGCAGCGCGGTGGTGAGCCAGACCTGCTCCTCGCGGGTCAGCCACTTCGCGTCGGAGGGCTTGTCCTTGAGGTAGAACCAGGCGATCACACCGACGACGATCGCGGGGAGCGAGACGCCGAGGAACATGAAGCGCCAGCCCTCGAGGCCGAGGATGCCGTCCTGCTCGATCAGGAGACCGGCGAGCGGGGCGCCGATGACCGTGGTGAGCGGCTGCGCCAGGTAGAAGAGCGCGAGGATCTTCGAGCGGTGCTTCGCCGGGACCCAGAGGCTGAGGAAGAGGATCGCGCCCGGGAAGAAGCCGGCCTCGGCGACACCGAGCAGGAAGCGCAGGGCGACGAGCTGCTCGAAGTTCTGCACCCAGGTGAACAGGAGCGCGACGATGCCCCAGCTGACCATGATGCGGGCGAGCCAGCGGCGGGCGCCGAAGCGGTGCAGCGCGAGGTTGCTCGGCACCTCCAGCAGGATGTAGCCGATGAAGAAGACACCGGAGGCGAAGCCGAACTGGGCCGCGGAGAGCGCCAGATCCATCTCCATGCCGTTCGGGGCGGCGAAGCCGATCGCGGTGCGGTCGAGGTAGTTGATGAAGAACATCAGGGCGACGAACGGGACGAGCCGGATCGACACCTTCCTGATGGCGCTCTTCTCGACGGCGGCGTCCGCCGTCGCGGTACCGCCTGGGCGGGAGGGAAGGTCCACGTCGATCTCCTGATCCTGTCAACGACTGTGTTGGGGTGGTGCGGGTGGGGTGTCGGGCCGCCTTCGGGGGAATTGGCTGACCGGTTGACCAATTAGATGATGCCGCCTCTCCCGGTGAGCTGTCAACCGGTTCGTCGATCGCGTCGCTGCGGGTCGGGTCCTGGCGCGGTTGCTACGGTCGGAGCATGCCGGCGTACCCCGAAGACGATCCGTCCCTCGTGCGCCTGGAGCTGCAGGCCCTCCCCCGCGGCACCGCCGTCGCCGAGGTGGCCAAGCAGCTCACCTCGCTGCTCACCCGCGGCGATCTCGTGCCCGGCTCCCGCCTCCCCCCGGAGCGCCAGCTGGCCGAGAGCCTCGGCGTCGGCCGCTCGGCGGTGCGGGAGGCGCTCGCGGCGCTGGAGATCCTCGGCATCGTGACCGTGCGCCCCGGCTCGGGCACCTACCTGCGCGACAGCACCTCGGAGCTGCTGCCGACCACGCTCAGCTGGGGGCTGATGCTCTCGGCCGGCCGCACCGCCGAGCTGATCGAGGTGCGCGGCACGCTCGAGGTGCAGGCGGCGATGCTCGCGGCGCTCCGGATCGACGACGAGGGCCTCGCCCGGCTGCACGCGCACCTGGAGGCGATGGAGTCGCACCTCGACGACATCGCGGCGTTCGTCGAGGCCGACGTGCGCTTCCACCTGCAGATCGCCGTGAGCGCCGAGAACGTGGTCCTGCGCGACCTGCTGCAGACCATCCGCTCGCTGCTGCGACTCTGGGTCGAGCGCGCACTGAGCAGCCCGCAGCAGGCTCTCGACGCCTTCACCGAGCACCGCGCGGTGCTCGAGGCGATCGAGGCGCGCGACCCCGCCGCTGCGGCGCGGGCGATGGAGGCGCACATGAGCACCGCCTCGCGGCGACTGGCCGACACCGGGAGCTGAACGCGGGCCGTCGACGAGGGGCTGCCGATCCGGGCTGCCGATCGCGCCCCGCGGTGGCAGACTCGGCCCATGAGCGACCTCCTGCGCCGCGGTGCCGCGGCGGCCCTGACCCTCGCCGCGGTCGGCCTCCTCGTCACCGGCTGCGCGGGGCGCGCCGACATCGCCTCCACCACCTCGCCGCTGCCGCGGCCGAGCGCGACGAACACGGCGACGCCCACGGCTGCGCCCACCGCGACGGCGTCGGCACCCGCGTCGATCGTCCCGTCCGCGGCGCCGACCACCGCGCCGACCGCCGAGCCGACCGCGGCACCGGAGCCTCCCGCCCCGCTGCCGACCGCGTCCCAGCCGCCGGCACCCGAGCCCTCGACCGTCCGCTGCGTCGGGAGCGACCTCTCGCTCGAATACCGCGCCGACCCCGACGCGTCCGGCGCGGGCAGCAGCGCCTTCGACCTGATCTTCACGAACACGACCGACCGGACCTGCACGCTCGCCGGCATCCCCGGGGTCTACGCCGCCGGGGCCGACGGCGGCCGCCTCGGCGCGGACGCCTCCGCCGACGGCCCGAACCCGTCCGGCCTGCTCGCCCTCGCTCCGGCGGCGCAGGCCGACGTCCGCGTCGCCTGGCACTCCCCCGGCGCCTTCGGCTGCCCGACCGCGACGTCGACCTTCCTCGTCGCCGAGGTGATCGACGCGGCCGACGCCGCCGTCCGCGCGCCTGCCGCGATCGAGGTCTGCACCGACAGCACCGTGTTCCTGGACGCCTCCACCTACACGCTGCTCGGCTAGGTCCTGCGCCGGTCCCCCGAGGACCGCGCCCGGATGATGGAATGGACGAGGACAAGGAGAACCCATGCTCATTCCCGTGAACGACACCGGCGCCCACGCCCGGTCCACCGGCCTGCCCTCCGTGCCGGCCACCCGCTCCGGCGGTCACTCGCCGCTGTCGCCGACGGTCGCCGTCTGATGGCCGAGGAGCGCGCGATCCTCGCCGGCGGCTGCTTCTGGGGCCTGCAGGAGCTGATCCGGGACCTTCCGGGCGTCTTCGAGACCCGAGCCGGCTACGCCGGGGGGACCACCCCGAACGCGACCTACCGGCACCACGGCGACCACGCCGAGGCGGTGGAGATCGAGTTCGACCCCGAGCAGACCTCGTACCGCGACCTGCTCGAGTTCTTCTTCCAGGCGCACGACCCGACCACCCGGAACCGGCAGGGCAACGACATCGGAACGGGCTACCGCTCCGTGATCGTCGCCCTCTCGCCCGAGCAGGAGAGCGTCGCCCGCGAGACGATCGCCGAGATCGACGCCTCCGGCCGCTGGCCGGGGCCGGTCGTCACCGAGGTCCAGCCGGCCGGCGAGTTCTGGGACGCCGAGGAGGAGCACCAGGACTACCTCCGCAAGCACCCCGGCGGCTACACCTGCCACTGGGTGCGACCGGGCTGGACGCTCGACGCCTGAGCGATCGGCGCCTGAGCGATCGGCGCCTGAGCGATCGGCCGCGGCCGATCGGCGCGGCGGCGTGACCCGCTGCCCGCCGGCGCGCCTCGGCGACGATCAGAGGGCGCCGATCGCCGTCCGGTGGCAGACTCGGCAGATGAACGAGCTCGTCCGTCGCGCCGCCGTCGCGACACTCTCCGCCACGGCGATCGCCCTCCTCGTCTCGGGATGCGCGGGTGGCGCGGTCACCGCCTCCTCCGCCTCCCCCGCTCCCACCGTCACGGTCACGGCGACCGAGACGGTGACCCCGACGCCCAGCGCCACACCCACCGCCACCGCGCAGCCCCTGCCCTCCCCCGAGCCGTCGACCACCCGCTGCCTCGGCTCCGAGCTCTCGCTCGAGTACCAGCCGGACCCCGACGCCTCCGGTGCCGGCAACAGCGCCTTCGACCTGATCTTCACGAACGTCGACGACAGGGCCTGCACGCTGACCGGCGTTCCCGGTGTCTACGCGGCGGCTCCGGACGGGATCCAGGTCGGCCCGCCGGCCGCCGCCGAGGACGACCCGCTGACCACGATCGATCTCATCCCCGGGGCCCGGGCCGACGTCCGCGTGGCGTGGCACTCGCCGGGCGCCCTCGACTGCGAGATCGTCACCTCGGCCTACCTCGTCGCCGAGGTGCTCGACGGCGATGACGCGACGGTCCGGGCGCCCGCCGAGATCCAGGTCTGCGCCGACGACACCGTCTACATGGACGCGTCGTCCTACACGCTGCTCGGCTAGGACGCCCTGCGGCGCCGCGTCCGCAGGCGTCACGTCCCGACCCGTCACGTCCCGCGCAGGGCCGCGATCGGCTCGATGCGGGAGGCGCGTCGCGCCGGCACGCTGCCGGCGAGGAGCCCGATCACCGCCCCCAGCAGCGCGCCGCCGAAGGCCACGACCGGGTCGAGCACCGGCGTCCACTGCTGGGCGAGGGAGACGGCGAGCACCGCGAGGACGCCCGCCGCCGCTCCGATCAGACCGCCGAGGAGCCCGAGCACCACCGATTCGACGACGAACTGCCGGGCGATCTGGCGGCGGGTGGCGCCGAGGGCGCGCCGGAGCCCTATCTCGCCGACGCGCTCCAGCACCGACAGCGTGGTGACGTTGGCGATGCCGACGCCGCCGGCGAGCAGCACGACGACCGAGAGGATCAGCAGCACCAGGTCGACGTCGGCGCGGACGTCGCCGGCCAGAGCCGAGCTGCCGCCCGGCGCCGAGACGGAGACGGAGTCGGGGTCGTCCGGAGCGAGGGTGACCGGCGCCTGCGCGGCGACCTGGGGGCCGGCGCCGATGGCGATGCGCGCCTGCACGTCGCCCGGCGCGGCGAGCGCGAAGTCGGCGCGGGCGGTGCCGGTCGGGACGACGACCGCGTCGAGCAGCTCCGAGCGGGCGTGCACGTCGCCGAAGACGCCGAGCACCGCGTAGGCGAGGCCGTCGAGCAGGATCGAGGGCCTGCTGTCCACCCGCCCGACCCCCAGCCGCTCCGCCGCCCGGGCGCCGAGCACGACGACGCGGTCGGCCCGGGCGTCGTGCCCGGAATCGAACATCCGCCCCGCGGTCACGCTGCCCTCGAGCGTCTCGAGCAGGTCGGCGGACGCGGCGAACACCCGCGGCGGCGCGACGGCCGGCGCGGACGGGTCCTCGACCGGCACCGCGGTCACCGTCGCGCCCTCGCGCAGCGGCACCTCGCCGAGCACGGCCGCCTGCTCGACCCCGGCGAGTCGCCGGACGCGCTCGACGGCGTCCCACGGCAGCCGGGCCGTCGCGACGCTGTCGCCCGAGGAGTTCTTCGCCTCGGCCGGCTGCACGACCACCTGGGTCGCGGCGAACGCGTCGAAGCGGCGGGCGAGCTGCCCGGCGGTGGTCTGCCCGAAGCCGATCGTGGCCACGAGCGCGCCGATGCCGAGCACCGTCCCGAGGAGGGTCATCGCCAGCCGGGCCGGCCGGGTGCCGAGGTCGGAGGTCGCCTCGGCGAGCAGGTCGGCGGCGCTGAAGCGGTCGGCCCGGCGGACGGGCCGCAGCAGCGCGGACGCGGCGGCCGGGCGCGGGCCCCGGCGCCGGAAGCGCCGGCGGAGGGCGGCGAGCACGGCGCTCATGCCGTCACCTCCTCCATCCGGCCGTCGGCGATGCGGAGGCAGCGCCGCGCCCGGCGCGCGACGGCCCGATCGTGGGTGATCACGACGAGGGTCAGCCCGGTGCCCGTGAGGTCCTCGAAGAGCCGCATCACGTCCGCGGTCGTGGAGCCGTCGAGATTGCCGGTCGGCTCGTCGGCGAGGAGGAGGCTCGGGCGGGCGACGACGGCGCGGGCGACCGCGACCCGCTGGCGCTCACCGCCGGAGAGCGTCGTCGGCAGGAAGCCGAGGCGGTGGCCGAGGCCGACGCGGTGCAGAGCCTCGCGCGCCCGCGGCTCGCGCTCACCGCGCGGGGTGCCGCTGTACAGCATCGGCAGCATCACGTTCTCGAGCACGCTGCGTCGCGGCATGAGGTGGAAGGACTGGAAGACGAAGCCGATGCGCTGCGCGCGCACGGCCGCGCGGGTGTCCTCGTCCAGCGTCGCGGTGAGCGCGCCGTCGAGGCGGTACTCGCCGACGCTCGGACGGTCGAGCAGCCCGAGGATGTTGAGCATCGTCGACTTGCCCGAGCCGCTCGGTCCCACGATCGAGACGTAGTCGCCCTGCTCGATGGTGAGGCTCACCCCCTTGAGCGCCTGGACCTCGGGCGGGCCGGGGAAGGAGCGGGTCACGTCGCGCAGCTCGACCAGTGGCGCGGTCACCGGCCGACCACGACCAGGTCGCCCTCGTCGAGCTCCCCGTCCACGGGCGAGACCTCGACCGCTCCGGCTGCGGCGAGACCCGGCTTCACGACGACGAGCCTCGTCGCCGCCCGGGGATCGCGGGGATCCCCCTCGACCACCTCGACCCGGCTCTCGCCGCCGGAGCCGGCGGTCAGCGCCGCGACCGGCACCGAGAGCACCGCGCCGGCGGTCGCCCCGACGGCGATCGTCACCTTCACGTTGCTGCCGCGCAGCTGCTCGATCTGCTCCGGCGAGAGCGGATCCGGGGTCAGCTTCACCGTCCACCGGCCCTTCGCGTCCTTCCCGGCGTCCTTCCCGGCGTCCTTCCCGGCGTCCTTCCCGGCGTCCTTCGCGTCCTTCGCGGGCTCGACGGCCGAGACGACGGCGCGGTGCGAGGACCGATCGGGCAGCTCGAACGAGCCCTCCTTCCCGGTCTGGAGCAGGTGCGCCTCCGCCTCGGCGGCGGTCCCGGAGAGCTCGATCCGCGCGCCGGAGACCGTCATCGCCGCCCCGGAGAGGACGCTGCCGCGCGCGGCGGTGACCGCGTCGACCCGCCGCGGCAGGGCCGTCAGGAAGAGCGCCTCGCCCGCGGGGAGGAACGGCAGGGCGGACTGGCGCGCCTTCGCGAGGTCCTCCTCCGCCCGCGTCACCTGCGACCGCGCCGACTCGACGGCGTCGCGCTGGGGTGCGGTGTCGGGAGTGCCCTCGAGCTGGGCGCGCCGGAGCTCCGCCAGGCCGAGCGCGTCGTCCAGGTCGGCGATCCGGAGCCCGTCGGGCGGCACGGCGGTGCGCGCCGCCTCGAGCTCGCGCCGGGCGCTCGCGACCGCGATGTCGGCCTCGCGCACCTCGACCGGTGAGGCGCCGCCGCCCGCGGCGTCGAGCTCCTTCTGTGCGGAGAGCAGGCCCTGCTCGGCGGAGCGGAGCGCCTCCTCGGCGGAGCGGACGACGTTCTCGTCCCCCTCCTCCGCGGTGGGCGCCGCATAGCCCGCCTGCGCGTAGAGCGCGGTGACCGCGTTCGCGGCCGCCTCGTCAAAGCGGTCGTCGACCGGGTCGCCGGCGTCGATCCCGACGGAGCGCATCGCCGTCTTGAACTGGACCACGTCCGGTCCGGACACCCCGAATCGGAGCGTGCGGTAGGCCGGCAGCTCCCCCGGCAGCACGATCACCGGGCGGCCGCCGACCTCGAGGGCGATCGACAGCGCCGACAGCTCGGCGCCGGCGGCGGGGACCTGACCGGTCACGACAGCCGCGCCCTGGAACGACGACGTGTCGATCGTCACGTCGACCGCGTCCGCGTAGCCGACCTCGCCGCGGAGGGTGACGTCGTTGCTCAGCTCGCCGAACGCCACGGGGGCGGTGATCAGTCCGGGGGCGGGGGGCTCCGCAAGCGCCGCCGCATCGGCCGGCGACACCACGAACCGCCCGATCAGCAGCCCGGCGACCAGGCTCAGCAGCGCGACGGCCGCCGCGATCACGAGCACCCGGTTCCGCATGGCGACGGCGGCCAGCCCGGCGAAGCGACCGCGAGGGCGGCCCGGTCGATCGCCGTCGCCGCCTCCCTCGGCGCTCGACTCGGCTCCGGATTCGCCCGGCCGGAGGATGTCGAGCGGGTCGGTCGACGACGAGTCGCTCGCGCCCGGCCCGCGGGTGCCCCGCACCTACTCGCCCTGCTCGGCGTCGGCCTTCAGGGCGTCCAGCTCGGCCCTGTGGTCGTCGACGAACTGCTGCTCGAGCGCGTCCTGGATCCGCTTGTGCACGGCCTTGTAGTCGGTCTTCTCGCGGCAGTCGAGATCGGCCAGGGCGAGCTCGATCTCCTTCTCGCCGACGGCCTGGAGCTTCGGGTCCGTCGGCTCGACCGTCGTGTCGCCCGCGGCCTCGTAGACCGCGGTGAGTTCGTCGTTGATCGAGTTCTGCGCGTCGTACTCCGTCGCGAAGCCGGGGTGCCCGGCGTCGGCGAGGCAGGAGGACCACGCCGCGTCGAGGTCAGCGAGCTCGGGCGTCGTCTGAACCCGACTGTAGAACTCGTCGATCGCGTCGAGCACCGGCCGGTGCTCCTCGGACCGGGCGGGCTCGTCCTTCTCCAGCTCGTGCTGGGCGGCGCCGAAGCAGCCCGCCGTCGTCCAGTCGTACTCGGCCGAGCCGCTCTCGTCCTCCGTCACTGCCGGTCCGTTCAGCGCCTCGGAGAACGCCGCCTGCTCCGACTCGGAGAGGCCGGCGACGTAGTCGGCATTGGCGTCGACGTACTCCTCGCCCGGCTCCACCGGCTCGTCGCGGCCCGGGAAGTCCGCGATGCCGTAGCCGTACTGGACGACCCACTCGCGGTCGTCCGGCCGGTAGTCGTCCTCGTCGACCTCGGCGAACGATCCCGACTGCACGCTCGGGGTGTAGTCGAAGCCCTGCTCCCGCATGCAGGTCGCGATGAGCTCCTCGCGGGCCCGGTCCTGCTCGGCGTCCTTCTGCTTCTGCTCCTCCGGTGACAGATCGCCGCCGTAGAGCGTGTCGAGATACGCCGACAGGGGCGAGGTCTCCTTCTCGGGGGCGTCGTCGGCCGGCGCGGAGCAGGCGGACAGCGCGAGCATCGAGGCCAGCGACAGTGCGGACAGGAGTGCGATGCGTCGTCGCTTCACGGGGGTCCCTCTCGGTCGTGGCGCGCACGGCGCGAGCAGGGATCCACCGAGCCCGCGCGCCGCCGCCGAGGTTACCGACGATTCCTCACCGGAGGACTCGTGAGCTCCGCACCGGCGTCGAATGAACGCCGCACCCGCTCGCGGCGCCGCCGTTCTACCGCGCCAGCACCAGCCGCGCGGCAGCACCGGGCGCGAGGACGAAGGGCGGCGTCTCGGCTCCCGCCGTGCTCACCCAGCTCTCGACTCCCGCCGGGGCGACCGGCACCGCGTCGCCGCCGAGATTGCCGAGGAGGACGACGCGGCGGGCGCCGACGACGGCGCCGAGGGCGGCGAGCCCCGGGGCCTCGACCTCGAGTCGCGGTGCGCCGGCGAGCGCGGCCGCCCACTCGAGCACCGCGCCGGCCGCCGTGGGAGCGCCCCCGGCGTCGACGCCCCGCGGACCCCACTGCTCGAAGTAGCAGAGCGAGTCGACGCTCGGCACGGCGAGCGCGGACAGACTGCCGACCAGCCAGGCCGCGAGCGCCGGCTCCGTCTGACGGGGGTCGGTCGCCCCGGCGAGGTGCTGCGGGCCGTAGCCGGCGCGGTCGATATCGGGATCGCCCGGATCGAACGGCGAGGTCGACACGGCGTTCATCCGCGCTCCGAGCGTGATCGGGCCGATGTGCAGGCGGCGACCGGACGCGAGGGCGCGGGCATCGCGGACGACCGTGCTCTGCACGGCGAGGGACTCGACCAGCTGATGGCCGGAGCGGTCGTGCATGAAGCTCGTGAGGCTGAAGGCGAGCGCGGCGTCGACGGCGGCGAGCGCCTCCGCACCGCGGTTCAGCTCGGTGAAGTGCGAGCAAACGCCGCCGACGAGCTCGGCGCGCCGCTCGGCGGCGGCACGCCGGGCGGCCTCGAGGAGGTCGGGCTCGCTGCGATGGCCGAGCGCCGCGAACACGCCGAGCCGGGCGAGCGGAGCATCGCCGAGCGTCGCGAGCACGAGGTGGACGTCGTCGGGCGTCCGCGCGACGATCCGGAGATCGGCCGGCCGACCCTGCGCGTCGTCGAGCGCGCGGTGGAGGGCGGCCCGCCAGCCGGAGAGGCGCGGGTCGCACTCGATCAGGAGCGGGAGCGCGGGGAGGCGCTCGGGGCGCTCGCCCCCGGGTGCGCTCGAGGCGCCGGTCCGGATCTCCGGGAGCGGTTCGCCCTCCGTTCCCGTGCGGAGCGCGACGAGGCCGGCGGCGGCCGCGCCGGCCTCGGTCGGCACCGGTCCCTCGCACTCCAACCGCACCGTCTGCCGGATCACGTCGCCCGCGGCGACCGCGACGGGGAACGGCAGGTCCAGCGGCGTCGAGTAGGTCTTGAACGAGGCGTCGGTCCAGTTGCGCTGGTCCTCCGTCTCGAAGACGTCGCCGGCGAGGGTGACGCTCGCGCGCACTCCCCCGGTGCTCCACTGCAGGCCTGCGAGGTCGCGAGCGGGCTGGTGCGGGGCGATCGCGACGGGGAAGGCGCCGTTCTCGGGACTCCCGTCGGGGTGGCGCGCCTGGAACGCGGTCCCCGCCAGGTCCGCCGGGTGCAGGACGACGAGACCGACGCGATTGCGGAGGAAGTCCGTCCCCGCGCGAGCCTCGAGCGCCACGGTCAGCGCCGCGTCCTCGAAGCCGACGCGGAGCGTCCAGGTCAGCTGCGCCGCGCCCTGCTGGCTCTCGCCGTCGATGCGCAGGGCGTCGCCGTCGACGACGGCCTCGGCGCGGACGGTCGCGAAGGTGCCCCAGTCCTCGTCCCGGGCCACGAAGCGGACACCGCGGAGGACCACCAGCGAGCCGAAGCGGATGTCGTCCAGGCGCCCGTCGGCCAGGCGCAGCGACCACGGACCGCAGCGCACCCGCCGCTCGTCGCGCTCCTGGGGCAGGAGGAGTCCGGCCGGGATCGTCGCAGCGGCCGGCCGGATCTCAATCGCCGTCACGGTCAGAGCGTGGTCATGCCGCCGTCGACGCGGAAGAGCGCGCCGGTGGCGTAGCTGGACTCGTCGCTCGCGAGGTAGACCATGATCCCCTCGACGTCGGCCGCCGAGCCCGGCCGGCCGAGCGGGATGCGCGAGGTGATCGCCGCCCGGGCGTCCGCGTCGCCCGAGATCGCGGTCACCAGCGGAGTCTCGGTGTAGCCGGGGACGACCGTGTTGACGCGGATGCCCTCGTCGGCGTACGCCTTCGCGACGGTCCGGGCGAGCCCGTGGATGCCGGCCTTCGAGCTGCTGTAGGCGGTGAAGTCCTGGCCCTCGCCGTTGAGCCCGGTCGGGCTGCCGGTGAGGATGATCGACCCGCCGCGACCGCGCAGGGCGCGCACCGCGTGCTTGACGGTGAGGAAGGTGCCGGTGAAATTGATGTCGATCGTGCGCCGCCAGACGTCGAGGTCGAGGTCGGCGACGCGCGCGTCCTGGCCGAAGAGCTGGACGCCCGCGTTCGCGACGATCACGTCGGGGGCGAATCCGTCGTCGCCGAGGCGGGCGAAGGCCTGCTCGACGCTGCTCTCGTCCGAGATGTCCAGCTGCACGGCGACCGCGTCGGGGAAGCGCCCGGCCGCGTCCTGCGCGGCGGCGAGGTCGCGGTCCGTGAAGGCGACGCGAGCGCCCTCGCGCGCGAAGCGCTCCGCGACGGCCCGGCCGATGCCGGAGCCGGCTCCGGTGACGAGGGCGGTCTTGCCAGTGAGGCGTCCGGTCATGCGTGCTCTCCTTCGAGTCGATCCCCTCCGATCATAGGAGGCGAACCGGTTGACCGCCTAGGGCGCTCCTGCGGGTCGCGAGCGGTGAAAGCGACCCCTTGACCCGGTGGGGTCCACCCGCGACGCTCGCTCTACACGTTCTGCACCACCCACTCTCCCGGAGGTCACCATGAAGGTCGGCTCGCTCATTCTCCGTCTCGCCGTCGGCGGACTGTTCGTCGGTCACGGTCTGCAGAAGCTGCGCGGCTCGTTCGACGGCCCGGGTCTCGACGGCACCGAGCAGATGATGTCGAGCCTCGAGCTGCACCCGGCTCGCCGCAACGCCGTGGCCGCCGCGGTCACCGAGACCGCTGGCGGTGCCGCGCTCGCCCTCGGTCTCGCGACGCCGGTCGCCGCGGCCGGGCTCATTGCGACGATGGTGACGGCGGTGCGCAAGGTGCACTGGACCAACGGCCTCTGGAACAGCGGTGGCGGCTGGGAGTACAACGGCCTGCTCGTCGCCGCCGCGACGGCGATCGTCGCCGACGGCCCCGGCGCGCTCTCGTTCGACGGCCTCGTCGGCAAGAGGAAGTGGGGCGCGGGCTGGGCGCTGTTCGCGCTCGTCGCCGGCGCCGCCGCCTCCACCGCCGTGATCGAGGCCGGCCGCCGCGGCACACCCGCCGAGGTGCAGGAGGCCGGCGGCGAGACGCCGACCGCAGCCGACGCCCCCTCCTCCGACAACCCCTCCTCCTCGGGCGACGACGCGTTCTGATCCGCGGGCGGGCGGTAGCGTCGCTGCGTGACCGCCTCGCCCCAGCCCCCCGCCCCGCAGTCCGATCCGGCCGAGGACGCGCTCGTCCTCTGGCAGCGCGCCGTCGACCGGCTCGACGCGCTCGACGACCCGGACGGGGTCGTCGAGCGGATGCGCGTCCTCGTCGCCCGCTACCCGGGTGCCGACGGCGTCGCGCACTTCGAGCTCGGCGGTGCACTCGACAGCGCAGGACACGAGGCGGAGGCGGCGGTGGAGTACGAGCTCGCCCTCGCGACCGGCCTCGACGAGGAGCGCCGGGCCCGCCTGGGCATCCAGTACGCCTCGACGCTGCGGAATCTCGGCCGGATCGACGAGGCGATCGCGCTGCTCTCCTCGGCCGCCCCGCACCCGTCGATCGGAGCGGCGCGCGAGGTGTTCCTCGCGCTGGCCCTGCACAGCGCGGGCCGGGCCGACGAGGCGCTGCGCACCACCCTCGAGGCGCTCGTCCCGACGCTGCCCCGCTACCGCCGCTCGGTCGCCGCCTACGCCGCCGCCCTCACCGAGCCGTCGCGCGACGCCTGACCCGGCGGGCGGGATCGGTCGACGCGTCGGACCGCCGGGCCGCTCCCCCGCCGCCTCTCCCCGGTCGGTCGCGGAGATCACGGGCGGGCCGCCGCGCGATCCAGCGACCTGGCTGCGGCGCTCAGCACCCAGTCCGGCACCGTCCGAAGCTCGAACGTGCAGCGGTGCAGCCGCGCCATCGAGAAGTCGGGATCGATCCGGAGCGCCTCCTCGAGCCACCGAGCGGCGACGGAGGAGACGCCGAGTGCCCACCAGCACCAGGCCAGGACGGTCAGCACGGGCGCCCGGGCGTCGACGGGTGCCAGGGCCGCCGCTCGCGCGAGCCGGCCGGTCGCGCCCTCGATCCGCTCGGTGTCGGGTGCGGGGCCGGTCCCGAGCATCAGAGCGATGATCGCGCGGTCGTGCGCATCGCGCTCCCCCGCGCCGCGCTCCCTCACATCGTGGTCGCGCTCGAGGACCTCGACCGCCGTCCGCCCGGTGCGGTCGCACTCAGCCTCGAGCAGCGCCTGCCGCCGGCGCTCCTCGATCGCCGCCTCGCAGCCGAGGGCGATCTGCAGGGTCACCTGATCCCGCAACGGCGGAGACTGCAGGGCGCGGAGGAGCTCGCCCTCCTGCCGCGGAGACGGCGGCCCGTGCAGCCAGCGCTCGACGAGGTCGACCACGCCGGGCTCGCCCGCGGCCGGGCCGCGCAGGATCGGGGCGACGACGGCGCGATCGGCGTCGGAGACCGCCGGCAGCGCGCCGAGCGCCGCGAGGTCGAGCGGCTCGGGGGCCGCGGCGCGCGCAAGGAGGCCCGTCTCGCTCCCCGTGATCTCGATCAGCGGTCGCTGCGAGCGCGTCTCCGAGGGCGACGTGTAGCGCCCCCAGCCGTCGGCGGCGACGCACGCGACGCCGACGATCCCGAGCCCCGTGCGCTCCAGCCGCCGGAGGACCGCGCGCCCGAGGTCGAGCAGCGGGACGCCGCGCTCCGACTCGTACGTCCGCTCCGTGTAGACCACCACGAGCACCGCGCTCGCCCGGGGTACGGCGGCGATCAGGCGCACGCACCCGCGCGCCAGCTCCTCGACCTCCGCCCGGCGGAGGCGCTCGGGCAGCGGGACGCGGAAGCCACCGCCCGCCCGCGTTCCGAGGAACGGCACGACGACGAGCGCGTCCCCCGGACGGAAGCCGATCATCGAGGGGACCGCGGCGAGCAGGTCGGCGAAGCCGCTCACGCGGAAGAGCTCCGGCTCTCGGGACGGCCGGCGGACGGCGACGGCCTCGTCAGTGCTGCGGTCATCAGCGGTGCTGCGGTCATCAGTGGTGCTGCGGTCAGTGGTGCTGCGGTCAGTGGTGCTGGGATCTGTTGCGGTCATGCCAGCCACCGTGGCCGTCGGCGACGTCGCCCGGCGCGGCGATCTCCGGATCCGTGGACGGACACCTCCCCGACCGCACTGTGGAGGAGCGCGCGGACCGTCCGGCTACCCCGGGACCGCGGACCGCATCCTCCCCAGCGCCGCCGTCACCGCCGCCAGGGTCGCCGGCTCCCCCTCGATCCGGTACTCCACCGCGGCCGGGATCCACACCAGCGCCGAGAGCAGGCCCGCCACGGTCTCCGCCTCGACCGGCCACCGCGTCCACCGCCCGTCGAGCGCCTCCGCCCCGGTCGACCAGCGCCCGAACACCCGATGCACCTCGTCGAGCGGCATCCCCAGGAGCACCGTCAGCTCGAACCGCGCCGACCGCCGGGCCGAGGCCACGAAGGCCGCCGCGTCCCCCTCCGGCAGCGTCCTCGGCTCGAAGTGCACCCGTGTCTCGAGCAGGCGGCTCACCCGGTCGAGACGGAACGTCCGCCAGTCGTCGCGCTGCCGATCCCAGCAGACCAGCACCCAGGTGCGCTGCGTCGAGACCACCGCGTGCGGCTCCACCACGCGGTCGCTCTCCGCGCCGTCGGCGGCGACGTAGTGGAAGCGGAGGCGCTCGTGATCGCGGCAGGCGAGCGCGACCCGGCCGAGGATCTCCGGCGGGATCGACGTGACGTGCGGCCGCGCCGAGCGGAGCACGCCGCCCACCGCGTTGACCCGCTCGCGCAGGGCGCCGGGCAGCACCTGCTCGAACTTCGCCAGGGCGCTCAGCGTCGTCCGCTCACCGTCGGCGAGTCCCTCGTCGGCGGCGAGCCGCAGCCCCACCGCGACCGCGACCGCCTCGTCATCGCTGAGCAGCAGCGGCGGCACGCGGCTCCCGGGCTCCAGGCGGTACCCGCCGAGCGCGCCGCGCGTCGCCGCGACCGAGTAGCCCAGCTCGCGCAGCCGCTCGATATCGCGCCGCAGCGTCCGCTCCGTCACCCCGAGCCGAGTGGCGAGCGCAGGGCCGGACCACTGCCGATGCGTCTGCAGCAGGTCGAGCAGGGCGAGCGCTCGGGAGGTGGTCTCGGCCATGGGCCCATCCTCCTCCGGAATCAGGACGCAGACTGACCTGATGCGGCTCTAGCGTCGTCCCCGAGAGCCCGACCGGGCGCCCTGAAGACCCGACCAAGGAGAGACACCATGGACATGAAGCTCGAGCTCGTCGCCGTCCCCGTCACCGACGTCGACCGCGCCAAGGAGTTCTACGTCGACCGGATCGGCTTCGTCGCCGACCACGACCACGTCGTGCACGAGGGCCTGCGCTTCGTCCAGCTGACCCCGCCCGGCTCGGCGTGCTCCATCGTCCTCGGCATCGGCATCACCGAGATGGCGCCCGGGTCGCAGAAGGGCCTCCAGATGGTCGTCGCGGACGCGGCGAAGGCCCGCGAGGAGCTGCTCGCCCGCGGTGCGGAGGTGTCGGAGGTCGACTCGCAGCCGTGGGGCGAGTTCGTCTACTTCGCCGATCCCGACGGCAATACGTGGGCTCTCCAGGAGATCGTCATCCCGGACCTGTCGTAGCCGGGCCGCTCAGGCGCGCAGCACCTTCGCCATCGGCTTGCCCTTGGCCAGCTCGTCGACGAGCTTGTCCAGCCAGCGGATCTTCTGCATCAGCGGATCCTCGACGCTCTCGACCCGCACGCCGCAGACCACTCCCGTGATCAGCGCAGTGCTCGGGTTCATCGGCGCCGCTGCGAAGAAGTCCTCGAAGGTCGTGCCGGCGTCGAGGTGCTGACGGAGCTCGGCGTCGGTGAAGCCGGTCAGCCAGAGGATCACCTCGTCGACCTCCGCCCGCGCGCGCCCCTTCCGCTCGGCCTTCGCCACGTAGGCCGGGTACACGGCGGCGACGCTCGTCGAGAAGATCCGGTGCATGCGTCGAAGAGTAGCCCCGAAGCGCCAGGTGCGGCGGAGTCGAACGGCGCACCACCCGCGCGCTCGAGTCGCCTGCATCGCGGCCGCCCATCTCCTCGCACGACCGAACGGCGCCGGTGACCGCAGGACCCGCCAGACCGTCCGCTCCCCGCCACCGATTCGCCGCGCCGTTCGCCGATGCCGGACCCTGGCAGCGATCCCGAACCGCTCCTCCGGCTCACGTCCATTGCGGCCTCCGGATCACCACCCACCGACGAGAGGCCGCGCAATGACGTTCGAGGAGCATCCCGGAGATCAGGACGGATCCGAGTCCGCTCCGACAGCGGACGTCGCCCGACGAGCCGCTCTCGCCGCCGCCTGGTCGTCGCCCGTCGTCGCCGCCTGCGCGGCGGCGCCCGGAGCCGCCGCGTCCGTCGCTCCTCCTCCCGCCCTCCCCGCCCTGTTCCTGGGCGTCCGTGCCACCGACGACGGGCTCGGCACCAGCAATCTCGGCGCCGTACGCCGATTCACCCTCTCCGTCTTCGTGAACGGCGACGGCGTCGCCGGAACACCGGTCGTCCTCCCGGAGGAGGCCCGGGTGGACTTCACCACGGATCACGACTTCGTCGTCCTGTCGAGGCAGGTCGTCCGCGACAGCGACCGCGCCGGGCACATCATCGTCCCGGCGGGCTCCTACCCTGGTTCGCTTCCGTACCTCGTCGGCGGTACGGCGAAGGTAGCGGCGCTGACGGGGGGCTCTCCCCACCTGCTCTTCTACAACGGTTTCCCGCAGCACTCCCTGGTGACGGTGACCGTCGTCCGGGGTCCCGTGTACAGCGGTCCGACGCTTCCCGGGATGATCGGCACTCACGCGCCGAAGGCCGAGCTCACGACGGACTGACCTCCGCCGGTCGGCACTCTCCTCGCGGGCGTCCGCCACGCTGCATCGGCGCGAGGGCTGCCGCACCGACCCGCCGCGCCGCTAGTCTCCCGGAGTGCCGTCGCATCGCGACCCGCAGCACCCCGCACCACCTCACCCAGAGAGAACCACCGTGAGCCTCCTCCGCACCAAATCCGTCGAGCAGTCGATCGCGGACACCGACGAGCCCGAGACCCGCCTCAAGAAGTCGCTGAGCGCCCTCGACCTCACCGTCTTCGGCGTCGGAGTGGTGATCGGCGCCGGCATCTTCACGCTCACCGGCCGCGCCGCGCACGACATCGCCGGCCCCGCCATCGTGCTCAGCTTCGTCGTCGCCGCCTTCGCCTGCGCCCTCGCGGCCATGTGCTACGCCGAGTTCGCCTCCACGGTGCCCGTCTCCGGCTCCGCCTACACGTTCTCCTACGCCTCGCTCGGCGAGCTCTTCGCCTGGATCATCGGCTGGGACCTCATCCTCGAGCTCTTCCTCGGAGCGAGCGTGGTCGCGCAGGGCTGGAGCGCCTATCTCGGCTCCTTCCTCGGGCAGCTCGGCATCGTCCTGCCGGAGGCGATCTCCTACGGCGGCGTGGTCGACGTCCCCGCGATCCTGCTGGTGCTCGTGCTCGGCGCCCTGATGACCTTCGGCATCAAGGAGTCGCTGCGCGTCAACCTGGTGCTGGTCGCCGTGAAGCTCTTCATCGTGCTGTTCGTCATCATCGCCGGGCTGCAGTTCATCAACGCGAGCAACTACTCGCCGTTCATCCCGCCCGCAGAGGCGTCGCAGGCGGCGTCGGGCCTCGCCCAGCCGCTGCTGCAGTTCCTCTCCGGCATCGAGCCGGCGACCTTCGGAGTCGGCGGCATCATCGCCGGCGCCTCGCTCGTCTTCTTCGCCTACATCGGCTTCGACGTCGTCGCGACCACCGCCGAGGAGACCCGCAACCCGCAGCGGGACATGCCCATCGGCATCATCGCCTCGCTGATCATCTGCACCGTCCTCTACTGCGCCGTCGCCCTCGTCGTCACCGGCATGGTCCCCTACCGCGAGCTCGACCCCTCGGCGGCGCTCGCGAACGCCTTCGCGTACCACGGCCAGACCTGGATGGCGACGGTCATCTCCGCCGGCGCCGTCGCCGGCCTCACCACCGTCGTGCTGACCCTGCTCATCGGAGCGACCCGGATCATCTTCGCGATGTCGCGCGACGGCCTCCTCCCCCAGCGCCTCGCGAAGGTGCACCCCCGCCTGCGCACCCCGTGGGTCACCTCGGTCGTCGTCACGATCATCGTCGCCCTGCTGGCCGGCCTGACCCCGATCGGCGTCCTCGAGGAGATGGTCAACATCGGCACCCTCTCCGCCTTCGTCCTCGTCTCCGTCGGCGTCATCGTCCTCCGGCGCAAGCGCCCCGAGCTCAAGCGCGGCTTCCGCGTCCCACTCAACCCCTGGCTCCCCGGGCTCTCGGCGCTCATCTGCACCTACCTGATGCTCAACCTCTCCATCGAGACCTGGCTGCGCTTCCTGATCTGGCTCGCCATCGGCTTCGCGATCTACTTCGCCTACTCCCGCTCCCACGCGAAGCTCGGACAGCTCGCGAAGTAGACCATGGCGCGAGGCCGGCAGTCGGTCAGATCGTGTGCAGCGCGTCAGTTCGAGGATTCCTCTTGTCTCGTGGTGCGCACGAACCTACGCTCCTCGATGACATCGAGGAGGTGGAGCGTGAAACGCACAGCGGAGTTCCGCAGGGTGATGACCATCGCCGGACAGGTGGCCCGTCAGCAGAGTGAGCCTGTGTCGGCGCTGCACGTCGCATTCGCCTACGCCGCGTGCCTCGCGCCGGGTGACAGCACCGCCCACCTGATCCAGGCATTCGGCGATGAGCGCGGCTGGGGTGCGAGCACCACCGCACGACCCGTCTTTCGACGGCTCCTCCGTCATCGACGACCGGTGCAGTACGACCCCGCAATCCGCCGGGCAGTCGAGAGGGCCGCCGCTGGCGGCTCTCCCGATATCCGGACGATGCTCGCAGCCCTCCTGAACGAGGGCGGCCTCGATCCGTTGCGGGAGGCGGTCGAGCGAGCCGGCGGCGATCTCTCCCGCTGGCTGACGACCGATGCTTGACAGCGACACTCCTCGCCGACTCCTCGACGTCCGAAGCCTCGGGAAGCGCATCGGCTCGGTCGATGTTCTCGACGACGTCTCCTTCACGATCGACGCAGGCGAGGTGGTCGGACTGGTCGGGCCCAACGGCGCCGGGAAGACGACCCTGATGCGCACCCTCGCCGGACTGTACGAGCCCTCGCGCGGCAGTGCGCTCGTCCTCGGTCACGCGATCGGCACGACGGAGGCTCGACGAGCCCTCAGCCTCATGCCGGAGGAACCGGACCTGTACCCGGGTCTGAGCGTTGTGGAGCACGTCCGGCTGGTCGAGCGGCTGAGCGGCTCACCCCGGAACGAGTCGCTCGGAACGTCGCTCCTCGAGCGCTACGGACTGAGCGACAAGCACGACCTCCTCCCCCATCAGCTCTCGCAGGGGATGCGCCGCAAGCTCGCTCTCGTTCTCGCTCTGCTGAAGGGCGCCGGGCTCCTCCTGCTGGACGAGCCGTTCAACGGCCTCGATCCCGTCTCAGTGCGCGAGCTCCGCAACGAGGTCCGGCGGCTCGCCGAGGAGGGCTGCGGCGTGCTGCTCTCGATGCACGGGCTGACCGAGCTGGAGCGGATCGCCGATCGAGCGGTGATCCTGCACGCCGGGAGGATCGCGCACATCGCGCGCCTCGGGCGCGACGACCTCACCGGGCAGCCACCTCTTGAGGACGTCTATCTGCGCATCGTGGGAGCTCTTCACGATGACGACGCCTGAAAGAAGGCGGCGCCTTCTCGTCGCAGGAGCGCTCGCTCTCTCCCGGGCCTACCTGCGTCTCCGCATCCGCAGTACCACGGCCCTCGTGACGAGTCCCCTCGCGCTCGTCGTCCTCGTGACCGCTGTGTCGAGCGGCGTCTGGTTTCTGACCCAGGGCGGAGTCGGCGGGGGCCCGTCGGGTGCCCCCACCGTGCGGATCGGCGGGTTCGTCCTCGGTCTCTCTCTGATCCTGGTGGCACTGACGGCACAGCGGGGGTCGCCGCTGCGGCTTCAGCCCGCGGACGTGTCCTGGGTGCTGCAGAGCCCGAGTGGTCCGCGCATCGTCCTGATGGTGCACGCGAGCGGGACCGCCGCGATCGCGTTCGTCAGCACGTCGGCGGCGTCGGCGACGGCGCTGGTCCTCCGAGGAGGACCAGTCGCGTGGGGTGTGCTCTCGGGGTGCGCGATGGCGGCCGTCCTCCTCCTGGTTCGGGCGACGTCGTTGACCAGCCATCTCCTCGGAAGGACCATCCGGCCGAGCCGGCGAAGGTACGCGCTGGCCTGTGTCCTCACCGCAGGCGTGGTCTGGATCTCCCTCTGGGCGCAGTCGCTGATCGTGGGCGAGGACTCCATCGGGTCGGCCTCGATGAGCATCGCCGGTCTCCTCTTCGAGGTGATCCTGGTGCCCGAGGCGAGCGGGGTCGAGCACGCCTCCGCCGCCATCGGCGTTCTCCTGCTGTCGAGCATCGCCGTCGGCCTGCTCGTCAGGCGAGCCGGAATCTTCATCGAACCCGCGGTCGAGGAGAGCATCCTCGCGAACCAGCTCACCCGGATCCTCTCCGGCGAGTCGAACCGGACTCTTGCCGGCCGGGGCTACGCCGTCGGCCGTTCCTCATGGGTGCGATGGCCGGACTCCGCGGTCGGCGCTGTCCTGGCGAGTCACCTGGCGCAGGCTCGGCGCCGGCGCTGGCAGGAGCCCCGCACTGCGCTCGCCCTCCTCGCCGTGGCGGTGCTCTCCAGCCTGGTACGGGACGACGTGCCGATGCCGTTGAGTGGACTTCTCCTCGTGCTGATCCTCGCGCTGCCGGGTCCGTCCCAGGCGACCGCGCAAGACCTCGACCACCAGCACCTTCCGCTCGCGGACGTCTCGATCGCCCGAGCTGGATTCGCCGGTGTCGGCCTTCACGCCCTCATCTCGCTGACCGTGTCGCTGCCCGCCGTCGTTCTCTGGGCCTCGGTGTACCTGCACGGGGTGGGCTGGGGTCTGCTCGCAATCCTTCCTCTCGCGCTCTGCTGCATGAACGCTGGGCTCACTGGAGTCGGATCACGTGCCTTCTCGGATCTGCTTCTCGGACGGGTGGTCGTGGCGGTCGCGCTGAGTCTGCTGCCGGTGGCCGGCGCCGCCTCCAACCTTGCGCGCTACGACCAGGGGCACGACGCACTCCGTGTCCTGGTGACCCTCTTCGGCGTACTGCTGATCTCCTGCCTGCTCTCCTCCGGTCTCGCCTGGGCCGTCCTCGAGTCCGCGAGGCCCGCCCGATCATCGCGCGCACCCGCGGTCTAGGGCTCCGTCATGCCCTGCGCCATGGCCGACCTCGTGCTCGATCTCGCCCCGAGCATCGAGGTCGTCCTGCTGCAGGGCGCCGACGCCGACCACGGCTGGCGGCGCCTGCTCCGGCTGCACCCGGGCATCGAGCGCGAGCGCGGCCTGGCCGTCGTGCGCACGTTCCACCCGTCGCCGCAGGCCCTCTTCACGAAGGACACCGCCGAGCGCGCGGCGCGAGTGGCGCGCCGCGAAGCAGCCTTCGCGGAGGTCGCGGCGCTCCTGCGCTGAGCGGCCCGGTCACGCGTGCGAGGCGTCCGGAGAAACGACGAAGCCCTGACGAGAATCTGTCCTCGAAAGGACGTCTCATCAGGGCTTTCTGTCGGGCTGACAGGATTTGAACCTGCGACCCCTTGACCCCCAGTCAAGTGCGCTACCAAGCTGCGCCACAGCCCGTGGCAGTCCGGACCGAGGCCCGGGCAACTCGACTACCTTAGCGGATCGCGGCGCCCAGAGTGAAAACGACCGGCGCCGCGCGCCCGTAGAATCGCTGAGGCGGTGCGCGCCGGGCGGACCGGTGCACGCGCCCTACAGGAGGCAGCAGCAGTGGACGCGCGGCAGAAGCGATCGCAGGTGGCCCTGCACCGAGCCATCATCGATCTGGCGACTGCCAGGGACGTCTCCAGCCTCACGGTCTCCGAGATCACCGACCGCGCCGGCGTCAACCGCTCCACGTTCTACGCGCACGCGACCTCGGCGGCGGAGCTGCTCTGCGCGGCTCTGGGCGACGAGCTCGACGCGATCCGCGACGACTACCTCGGCACGCTCCGCAGCGGCGCAGCGACCGACGCCACCATCCGCCACGGCACCGCGCGCATCCTCGGACACCTCGAGGGACGGCGCGAGCTCTACCTGCGCGCCTTCGACGCGGCCGGCGGCGACTCCGGCGTGCGCGCGATGCTCGCCGGCCACTTCCGCGCGGCGGTCCTCGCGACCCTGGAGACGGGCTCGCTCGACCTGCCCGACGGCGACGGCCTCGGCGCGTTCCTCCCCGACGCCACCGCGTCCTTCCTCGCGTCCGGCTCGGCCGGGCTGATGGAGGAGTGGCTGCGCCTCCCCGCGCCGCGCACCCCCGAGACCTACCTCGCGGCCTACCGGCGGCTGCTGCCGTCCTGGTGGCCGTTCGCGACGCAGGACTGACGCCCGACGGCGTCGATCCGTCGCGGAGAGTCGCCTCGGCGTGCGGAGGACGACCGTTGGCGACCGATGGATCGGCCGGCCGCCGCGCGAACACGGCGGATCTCGATACGCCCGCTGCGCGGGCTACTCGATCAGCAGGGAGCGGAACCTCGGCTTCCCGCCGGTCGAGCAGCCGCACTCCCGCCGGTAGAGCAGCCGCACTCCCGCCGGTAGAGCAGCCGCGCTCCTGCCGGTCGAGTGGCCGCGCTCTTGCTGGTCGAGTAGCCGCGCAGCGGCGTATCGAGACCCCGTCCCCGACGAGCCCCACGGCAGACCTCCGGCACGCGGAATCACCTCCGGCACGCCGGATCACGCGAGTTCAGCGAGCCCGAGCGTGAACCACGAGCCCGATCAGAAGCCGCACCGCCTCGGGCACGCGAAGTCACCTCCGGCACGTCGAATCCGACGATTCCGGCGAGCCGGAGCCCGAACCACGAGCCGAGCGCCCGACAGGCCCCACCTCCGGCACGCAGAAACACGTCCGGCTCGCGGGATCCGAGGATTCCCGCGAGCCGGACGCAGAACGACGAGCCGGAGCCGCCGCAGAAGCAGCCGTCAGCGCGCCCGCTTCTCCCGCACGCGCATGTTGACGTTCACCGGCGAGCCCTGGAAGCCGTAGATCTCGCGCAGGCGGCGCGCGATGTAGCGACGGTAGCCCGGGTCGAGGAAGCCGGTGGTGAAGAGCACGAATGTCGGCGGGCGCGAGGACGCCTGGGTGCCGAACAGCACGCGGGGCTGCTTGCCGCCGCGCAGCGGGTGCGGGTGCGCCGCGGTGAGCTCGGCGAGGAAGGCGTTGAACTTGCCGGTCGGGATGCGGGTGTCCCACGACTCGAGAGCGAGCTCGAGCGCGGGCACGAGCTTCTCGAGGTGGCGGCCCGTCTTCGCCGAGATGTTGACGCGCGGCGCCCAGGCGACGTGCGCCAGGTCCTTCTCGATCTCGCGCTCGAGGTAGCGGCGGCGCTCGTCGTCGAGGAGGTCCCACTTGTTGAACGCGAGCACGAGGGCGCGGCCCGATTCGAGCACCAGGTCGATGATCCGCACGTCCTGCTCCGAGATCGGCTCGGAGACGTCGATCACGACGACCGCGACCTCCGCCTTCTCGAGCGCGGTCGAGGTGCGCAGCGACGCGTAGAAGTCCGCGCCCTGCTGCAGGTGCACGCGGCGGCGGATGCCGGCGGTGTCGACGAAGCGCCAGATCTTGCCGGCGATCTCGACCTGCTCGTCCACCGGGTCGCGGGTGGTGCCGGCCAGCTCGTTGACGACGACCCGCTCCTCCCCAGCGGCCTTGTTGAGCAGGCTCGACTTGCCCACGTTCGGGCGGCCGAGGATCGCGACGCGGCGCGGGCCGCCGACCTCGCGCTTGGCGACGAGCGACTCGAGCGGCAGGGTCTTCAGGACCGTCTCGAGCAGGTCGGCGACGCCGCGGCCGTGCACGGCCGAGACGGGGTACGGCTCGCCGAGGCCGAGCGACCACAGTGACGCGGCGTTCGGCTCCTGGCGCGCGTCGTCGACCTTGTTGGCGGCGAGGAAGACCGGCTTCTTGGTCTTGCGCAGCAGCTTCACGACGTGCTCGTCGGTCGCGGTCGCGCCGACGTTCGCGTCGACGACGAAGATGACGGCGTCCGCGAGGTCGATCGCGATCTCGGCCTGCATCGCGACGGAGGCGTCGATGCCGCGGGCGTCGGGCTCCCAGCCGCCGGTGTCGACGATGGTGAATTGCCGGTCGAGCCAGTCGGCCTTGTACGAGACGCGGTCGCGGGTGACGCCCGGGGTGTCCTCGACGACGGCCTCGCGGCGGCCGATGATGCGGTTGACCAGCGCGGACTTGCCCACGTTCGGCCGGCCGACGATCGCCACGACCGGAAGCGCGGGGAGGTAGCGCACCTCGTCGGGGTCGTCGCTCGCGTACTCGAGGAGGTCGCGGTCCTCCTCGTCGAGGTCGTAGTCCTCGAGTCCGCTGCGCAGCGCCTGGGCGCGCGAGGAGGCGAGCTGCTCGTCGAGGTCGCCGAGGCGCTCGACGAGGTCGTCGTCTCCGAAGTTCAGCTCGTCGTCACCGACGTGCGTGTCCTGTGCCATGCTCGGCCCTTGCTCTCGAAGTTCGGACCTCGGCGATGACCGCATCGACGGTCTGCTCGAAGTCGAGGTGAGTGGAGTCGAGAAGAGTGACTCCGTCTGCGGCGTTCATGAAGTCCACCACCTGGGAGTCGGCGCGGTCCCTGGACCGCAGTGCCTGACCCGTCGCCTCAGCGGATTGCGTGGTGACCTCGCGCGAACGCCTGGCCATCCTAGCCTCTTCGCTCGCCGTGAGGAGGATCCGCACCCCGGCACTCGGCGCCACCGCCGTCGTGATGTCGCGGCCCTCGACGATGATGCCCGCCTTGCGCGTCTCGCCGATGATGCGGCGGAACAGCAGCGTGATCCGCCGGCGCACCTCCGGGACCTTCGCCACGGCAGAGACCTGCGCGGTCACGCGCGGCTCGCGGATCGCCGCGGTCACCTCCGTGCGCCCGACCCAGACCGAGTAGGTCTCCGGGTCGGTGCCGATGGAGTAGTCGAAGCCGTCGAGCGCGTCGACGATCGCGTTCTCGTCGGCGAAGTCGAGCCCGGTGTCGAGGCCGTGCCACGCGAGAGCGCGGTAGGCGGCCCCGGTGTCGAGGAACTCGAAGTCGAGCCGGCGGGCGGCCTCGCGCGAGACGCTCGACTTGCCGCTGCCGGCCGGGCCGTCGATCGCGACGACGACCGCGGCACCGAAGTCGGCCGCCTCGTCCCGCCGGGAGCCGTCGGCGCGCGTCGGCGCCGCTCCCCCGTCCTCCGGGATGCTCTGCTGCGCGCGACGGGCGGGCGTCATGCGGTTCAAGCCGCCCTCCTGCCTGTTCTGCTCGGTGCTCATCCGGCGATCCTCCAGCCGCGTGCGGTCAGTTCTTCGGTCAGCGGGCCGACGGCCTCCGGCACCACCGAGATCTCGGCGAGGCCCACGCGGCGCCCCTCCGCGTGCTCGAGGCGCACGTCCTCCAGGTTGACCCCGGCCTCGCCGATCTCGACGAAGAGGCGGGCGAGGGTGCCCGGGGTGTCGTCGACGAGGACGATCAGGGTGGAGAAGCGCTGGTCCTGGCCGTGCTTGCCGGGCAGGCGGGCGACGCCGGCGTTGCCCGCGGCGAGGTGCTCGGCGAGCAGACGGCGCGCGCCCGGCGCGTCGAGGTCGCGCAGCGCGTCGGCGACGGCGGCGACGTCGTCGCGGAAGGCGTCGAGCACGGCGACGACGTGCTCCCGGTTCGCGCCGAGGATCTGCACCCACAGCTCCGGTGCGGAGGCGGCGAGCCGGGACACGTCGCGCACCCCCTGCCCGGCGAGGCGCAGGGCGTCGTTCGGCGCGTCGACCAGGCGCTGCCCGAGCAGGGACGAGATCACCTGCGGCGCGTGCGAGACGAGACCGACCGAGCGGTCGTGCTCCTCCGGGCCCATCTCGATGATCGAGCCGCCGAGGTCGAGCGCGAGCGCCTCGACCCGGGCGAGCGCGTCCGCGGGCGTCTCGCCGTCGCGGCAGATCACCCAGGGGCGGCCGACGAAGAGGTCGCCGCGTGCCGCGACCGGTCCGCCGCGCTCGCGGCCGGCCATCGGGTGCGAGCCGATGTAGCGGCTGAGGTCGAGCCCGCGGGCACGCAGCTCGCGCAGCGGCTGCATCTTGACGCTCGCCACGTCGGTGACGACCGCCTCCGGGAACGCGGCCAGCTCGCGCTCGACGACGCCGGCGACGACGTCCGGCGGCACGCAGACCACGATCAGCGCGGGGCGGTCCTCGGCGGAGGCGGCGCGACCCGCCCCGTAGTCGATGGCGAGCGAGAGGCTGGCCGGCGAGGCGTCGTCGAGGACGACGTCGACCCCGCGCGAGGCGAGACCGAGGCCGATGGAAGCACCCAGCAGACCCGAGCCGACCACCCGCACCGTCCCCGTCGTCCGCATCGCGGGCGGGGCGGGGTGCAGGAGCTCGTTCACCCCGACAGCCTACCGATCAGGCCGACGGCGCTTGTCCTGGCCGCTGCGGCGAACGGAGGAGTCCGGGCGGTCGGCCCCTGTGGAGGGGCGTCGCCGGTCCTGCGGCGCCGTCGCGCGCTCGTCGGCGCGAAGGGCGTCGGAGGGACGCTCGCGGGGCGCGCGCTCGTCCGAGCGCCGCTCCCCCCGGTCGTCGGAGCGGCGCTCCGGCCGCTCCTCGGACCGCCGCACAGGCCGGTCGTCCGACCGACGCTCCGGCCGGTCGTCCGACCGACGCACGGGCCGCTCCTCCGACCGCCGCACCGAGCGCTCCTCGCTCCGCCGCTCCCCGCGCCCCTCGACCGCCCGGTCGCCGCCCGTCTCCGGTCGCGGCCGCCGAGCCCCCGCGCTCGCCTTGCGCGTCGGCTCGGGCTTCTCCACCGGCGCCTCACCGCCCTGGCGCGAGATGGTCAGCAGCGCGCCCAGCTCCTCGCGGGTCAGATCGCGCAGGTCGCCCGAGCGCAGCGAGCCGAGGTGCAAAGGTCCGAACTGCCGGCGCACCAGCTCGAGCACGGGGTGCCCCACGGCCGCCATCATCCGCCGGACGACGCGGTTGCGCCCCGAGTGCAGCGTGATCTCGACGAGGGACGCGTTCGAGCGCCCCTCCGGCCGGCCGAGCAGCCGCGCCTTGTCGGCCGCGACCGTGCCGTCCTCCAGCTCGACGCCGGCGGTCAGCGCCGCGATCGTCTGCGGCAGCACCTGCCCGTGCACCTTCGCGATGTACGTCTTGGTCACCCCGAACGACGGGTGCGCGAGGACGTGCGCCAGCTCGCCGTCGTTCGTCAGCACCAGCAGCCCCGAGGTCTCGGAGTCGAGGCGGCCGACGTTGAACAGCCGCTCCTCGAAGTTCTGCGTGTAGGTCCGCAGATCGGGACGGCCGTTCTCGTCCGACAGCGAGCTGACCACGCCGACCGGCTTGTTCAGCATCACGTAGCGGCGCGAGGTGTCCAGCTGCACGGCCACGCCGTCGACCTCGATCCGGTCGTTCGCGGGATCGATGCGGCGGCCGAGCTCGCCGGCGACCTCGCCGTTCACGCGGATGCGGCGCGCGACGATCATCTCCTCAACCACACGGCGGGAGGCGACCCCCGCGGCCGCGAGGACCTTCTGCAGTCGTTCGCCCTCGGGCTTGTCAGGCGCGCTCATCGAATCCGTTCCGTCCGTCGCTCAGTAGGGGGGAGATCTTCGGCAGTTCGTCGAGCGAGGCGAGGCCGAGATGGACGAGCAGCTGCTCGGTGGTGCCGTAGAGGACCGCGCCGGTCTCGGGGTCGCTGCCGACCTCCGCGATCAGTCCGCGGCCGAGGAGGGTGCGGGCGACGGAGTCGACGTTGACCGCGCGGATCTGCGCGACCTGTCCGCGCGAGATCGGCTGCTTGTAGGCGATGACGGCGAGCGTCTCGAGTGCGGCCTGCGACAGCTTGGTCGGGTTCTGGGTCAGCACGAAGTCCGAGACGACGGAGTCGTACTCGCGGCGCACGTAGACCCGCCAGCCGCCGCCCACCTCGCGCAGCTCGAAGCCGCGCCGGATGCCGCCGTTCGCGCCGTCGAAGTCGGCGGCGAGCCGCTCGACCGACTGCCGGATCACCGGGATCGGCCGCGAGAGGGCGGTGGCGAGCGCGGCGAGCGACTGCGGCTCGTCGGCGATCATCAGGATCGCCTCGACGGCGCGGTCGATCTCGAAGGCGACCGTGCCTGCTCCGGCGACGCCGTCCGCGCTCTCAGCGGTCATAGTCGGCCCCCAGGTGCGCGAGGTTCGCGTCGCTCCAGTCCTCCGCCACCCACTGCAGCGTCAGCTCGCCGAGCGGCTCCGGCTGCTCGAAGGCGATCGCGGCGTGCCGGTAGAGCTCGAGCACGGCGATGAAGCGGGCGACGATCACGCCCTTCTCGTCGGCGTCGGCGACCAGCTCGCCGAACGTCGCGGTCGTGCGCTCGCGGAGCATCGCCACGAGGTACGCGGCCTGCTCGCGGATGCTGATCAGCGGCGCGTGCAGGTGCTCGAGCCCGACCGTCGGGATCTCCCGCGGTGCGAGCGCGACGGCGGCGAGCGCCGCGAAGTCCTCGGGCGAGAGCGTCCAGACCAGCTCCGGCTTCTTCGCGCGGAACTCCTCCTCGAGCGGCACCTGCCGCACGTGCCGGCCGGTCTCGGCGTCGATCCGCTCGGCGAACCAGGCCGAGACCTGCTTGAAGGCGCGGTACTGCAGCAGCCGGGCGAAGAGCAGATCGCGCGCCTCGAGCATCGCCGCGTCCTCCGCGTCGACCAGCTCGCCCTGCGGCAGCAGCCCGGCGATCTTCAGGTCGAGCAGCGTCGCCGCCACGACCAGGAACTCCGAGGCGCGGTCCAGGCCCTCGGCCGTGTCGATGCCGTGCAGATAGGAGAGGAACTCGTCCGTGACCGCGCTCAGCGCGATCTCGGTGATGTCCACCTGCTGCTTGGCGATGAGGCTCAGCAGCAGGTCGAACGGCCCCTCGAAGTTCGAGAGGGCGAGGGTGAAGCCGCGCGGTGCCGGGGCGGGATCGACGTCCGCCGAGCGCGGCAGGACCGCCTCAGGCGACCGCGCCACGCGAGATCAGCTCCCGGGCGAGCTTGCGGTACGCCTTCGCCGCGTTGTGCTCCGGCGCGAACGTCGTGATCGGCACCCCCGACACGCTCGCGTCGGGGAACTTCACCGTGCGTCCGATCACCGTCTCGAGCACGCTGTCGCCGAAGGCGTCGACCACGCGGTCGAGCACCTCGCGCGAGTGCAGCGTGCGCGAGTCGTACATGGTCGGCAGGATGCCGTCGAGCTCGATCACCGGGTTCAGCCGGTCGCGGACCTTGTCGATCGTCTCGATCAGCAGGGCGACGCCGCGCAGGGCGAAGAACTCGCACTCGAGCGGGATGAGCACGCCGTGGCTCGCGGTCAGCGCGTTCACGGTGAGCAGTCCGAGCGAGGGCTGGCAGTCGATCAGGATCACGTCGTAGTCGGCGCTGACCTTGCGCAGCACCCGGGCGAGGATCGTCTCGCGGGCGACCTCGTTGACGAGGTGCACCTCCGCGGCCGACAGGTCGATGTTCGCGGGGATGATGTCCAGGCCGGGGACGCGGGTGGGGCGGATCGCCTCGCTCGGGTCCTTGACGGTGCCGAGCAGCAGGTCGTAGATCGTGATCGCGTCGTAGGTGGCGACACCGAGGCCCGCGGACAGCGCGCCCTGCGGGTCGAAGTCGATGGCCAGCACGCGGCGGCCGTACTCGGCGAGCGTCGCACCCAGGTTGATGGTCGTCGTCGTCTTGCCGACGCCGCCCTTCTGGTTGCAGAGCGAGATGATGCGCGCGGGCCCGTGGCCGGTCAGCTCGACGGGCAGCGGGAAGTCGCGCAGGGGGCGGCCGGTCGGGCCGAGCGCCGGGGCTTCGAGACCGGTGAGCTCGGCCTTGTCGTCCGTCTTGCGTGTCACCTGCGTCGCCTCGCTTCCCGTGTCGGCGTGCGCTCCCGCGCGGCCTCCGTCGAGTGTACCGGCGGCTCCGCCCCTCCCCGCGGCGCCCCGCCCACGCCCTGCTGGTCGAGTATCCGCGCAGCGGCGTATCGAGACCCGAGCACGCCGACCGCCCAGCGGCCCCTCCATGCTGGTCGAGTATCCGCGCAACGGCCTATCGAGACCCGCCCCTCAGCGCCGCGCCCGCGGATGCGCCGTCGTGTACACGTCGCGCAGCGAGTCCGCCGTCACCAGCGTGTAGATCTGCGTCGTCGCCACCGAGGCGTGCCCGAGCAGCTCCTGCACCACCCGCACGTCCGCCCCGCCCGCGAGCAGGTGCGTCGCGAAGGAGTGCCGGAACGTGTGCGGTGAGATCTCCCGGTCGAGCCCCGCCTTCTCCGCGACCGCGCGGATCAGCAGCCACGCGCTCTGCCGCGACAGCCGGTTCCCGCGCACCCCGAGGAAGAGCGCCGGCGTCGCCCGCCCGCGCCGCGACAGCTCGGGCCGCGCCCGCACCAGGTAGTCCTCGACCGCCTCGCGCGCGAGACTGCCCAGCGGCACCATCCGCTGCTTCGAGCCCTTGCCCGTCAGTCGCACCACCTCCGAGTCCACGACGTCGTCGACGGAGAGGTCCACCGCCTCCGAGATCCGCGCCCCGGTGGCGTAGAGCAGCTCGAGCAGCGCCCGATCGCGCAGATCGGCGAGCTCTTCGCCCCGCGCCGCGTCGAGCAGCGCACCCATCTGCTCCACCGTGATCGCCTTCGGCAGCGTCATCGGCAGCTTCGGCGGCACCACGTCGTGCGCGACATCGTCGGCGACGTGCCCCTCCTCGAGCGCGAAGCGGTGCAGCCCGCGCACGCTGGAGAGGATCCGCGCCCGCGAGCTCGCGGCGAGCGGTCGCTCGGCGCGCGCGGCCAGCCAGGACGCGAACGCGCCCACGTCCGAGCGCCGCAGCGCGGCGAGATCCGCGACCCCGCGCTCCTCCAGCCAGCCGAGGTACAGCCCGAGATCGCGGCGGTAGGCCGCGATGGTGTGCGCGGAGAGTCCGCGCTCGACGCTCGCCTGCCGGAGGAAGGCGTCGGCGATCGCGGCCGGGGTCACCCCCGGCGGGCCCGCGGGTGCCGCGTCCACGGCGAGCTCGCGTCGCCGAGCCCGGCCCAGCCGCGCGCGCGGAAGGCGTGCGCCGCGAGCGCCGCGAGGCAGAGCGACGGGTTCTGCACCCGGCGCGCGAGCACCGCGTCGACGACCTCGTCGAGCGCGACCCAGCGCAGCTCCATGTCGGCCTCCTCCGCCTCGCGGGCGAAGACGGCGTCGGTGGCGGAGAGATCGCGCGCCAGATAGATGCGGATCACCTCGTCGCTGCCGCCCGGCGAGGTCGCGAACTCGGAGAGCAGGTCCCACTGGGCGGCCTGCACGTCGATCTCCTCGCCCAGCTCGCGCTGCGCGGCCAAGAGCGCGTCCTCCCCCTCGATGTCGAGGAGGCCGGCCGGGATCTCCCACTCGCGGGTGCGCACCGGGTGGCGGTACTGCTTGATCAGCGCGACCCGGTCCTCGTCGTCCAGCGCGAGCACCGCGACGGCGCCCGTGTGGTCGAGGAACTCGCGGCGCAGCTCGCCGTCGCCGTAGCGGAAGGTCTCGGCGCGGACGCCCCAGACCATGCCGTCGAAGACGCGCTCGCTGGTGAGGATCTCCGGCTCGACGAGCTCGTCGGCGAGCGGCTCCCGCGCGTCAGTCATCCGAGCCGGCCTCGGACGCGGGGAACAGGCGCGAGGCCTCCTGGCGCTCGAGCGCCGCGGTGACGAGACCCCGGAAGAGCGGGTGCGCGTTGTTGGGCCGCGAGCGCAGCTCCGGGTGCGCCTGCGTGCCGACGTAGTAGGGGTGCTTGTCGCGCGGCAGCTCGACGTACTCGACGAGGCTGCCGTCCGGCGAGGTGCCGGAGAACCAGAGCCCGGCCTCGGCGATGCGGTCGCGGTAGCCGTTGTTCACCTCGTAGCGGTGGCGGTGCCGCTCCGACGCCCGCGGGGCGCCGTAGACCTCGGCGACGATCGAGCCCTCGGCGAGGTCCGCCGGGTAGAGACCGAGGCGCATCGTGCCGCCCATGTCGCCGGAGGCGAGGATCTCGACCTGCTCGGCCATCGTCGCGATGACCGGGAACTCGGTCTCCGGATCGAACTCCGACGAGGACGCCCCCTCGAGACCGGCCTCGTTCCGGGCGTACTCGATCACCATGCACTGCAGTCCGAGGCACAGGCCGAGCGTGGGGATGCCGTTCTCACGGGCGAAGCGCAGCGCGCCGAGCTTGCCCTCGATGCCGCGGATGCCGAAGCCGCCGGGCACGCAGATGCCGTCGAGGTCCGAGAGCGCCTTCGCGGCGGCCTCCGGGTCCTCGAGTCCGTCGGACGCGATCCAGCGGAGCACGACCTTGGTCTGCTGCGCGAAGCCGCCGGCCCGGAGCGCCTCCGTCACCGAGAGGTAGGCGTCGGGCAGGTCGATGTACTTGCCGACCAGGCCGATCGTGACCTCGTGCTTGGGCTCGTGCACGGCCTCGAGCAGCTGCGACCAGCCGTCCCAGACCACCTCGCCGGCCGAGAGGTCGAGCTGATCGATGATGTAGGAGTCGAGCCCCTGCTCGTTGAGCATCGAGGGGATCTCGTAGATCGAGGCGACGTCCTTCGCATTGACCACGGCCTGCTCGTCGACGTCGCACATCAGCGCGATCTTGCGCTTGTTCGACTCCGACACCGGGCGGTCGCTGCGCAGCACGAGCGCGTCCGGCTGGATGCCGATCGAGCGCAGCGCGGCGACGGAGTGCTGCGTCGGCTTGGTCTTCTGCTCGCCGGAGGCGCCCATGAACGGCACGAGCGACACGTGCACGAAGAAGACGTTGCGGCGGCCGAGCTCGTGGCGCACCTGCCGGGCCGACTCGATGAAGGGCTGCGACTCGATGTCGCCGACCGTGCCGCCGATCTCGGTGATGATCACGTCGGGCTGCGGGTCGTCCTCGGCCTGCAGCCGCATGCGGCGCTTGATCTCGTCCGTGATGTGCGGGATGACCTGCACCGTGTCGCCGAGGTACTCGCCGGCCCGCTCGCGGGCGATGACGCGGGAGTAGATCTGGCCGGTGGTGACGTTCGCGGCCTGGTTCAGGTTGATGTCGAGGAAGCGCTCGTAGTGCCCGATGTCGAGGTCGGTCTCGGCGCCGTCGTCGGTGACGAAGACCTCGCCGTGCTGGAACGGGTTCATCGTTCCCGGATCCACGTTGAGGTACGGATCGAGCTTCTGCATCACGACGCGCAGTCCGCGCGCGGTGAGCAGGTTGCCGAGGCTGGCGGCCGTGAGGCCCTTGCCGAGCGAGGAGACGACGCCACCCGTGACGAAGATGTGCTTCGTGACCTTCGCGGGGGCGGTGTCGCGCCCGGCCGCAGAAGTGTCGGAAGGAGAAGAGGAAGGGCCCGAGTTCGAATTGTCCACCACGGGGTTCCACCGTAACAGCAGAACGGGCCCGGGGCGCCCCCGGGCCCCGGATCAGCCCCGGCGGCTCGACTCGAGCAGCTCGCGCGCGTGCGCCAGAGCGTTCTCGGAGTCGGTCAGCCCGGAGAGCAGCCGTGCCATCTCGGAGACCCGCTCCTCCGCGTCGAGCTGGGTCACGGCGCTCGACGTGACCGAGCCGTCCGACCCCTTCTCCACCCGGAGGTGGTTCGTCGCGAACGCGGCGACCTGCGCCAGGTGGGTGACCACGATCACCTGCGACGTCTCGGCCAGCCGGGCGAGTCGCCGGCCGATCTCGATCGCCGCCGCGCCGCCCACTCCCGCGTCCACTTCGTCGAAGACGAAGGTCGGCACCGGATCGTTGGCCGCCACGACGACCTCGATCGCGAGCATCACCCGCGAGAGCTCGCCACCGGACGCGCCCTTCGCGAGCGCCCGCGGCGTCGCGCCGGTGTGCGGCTGGAGCAGCATCTCGACGGTGTCCCGCCCGTGCATCGCCGGCTCGCCGAGCGCGGTGACCCGCACGTGCAGTCGGGCGTCGGCCATCGCGAGCGCGGTCAGCTCGTCGCTGACGCGGTCGCCCAGCTCGGCGGCCGCGGCCGTCCGCAGCTCGGTGAGCCGGCCGGCGAGGCGGTCGACGAGCTCGGCGTCCGCGGCGGTGTCGGCCTCGAGGGCCGCGATCCGCTCGTCGTCGCCGTCGAGCTCGAGCAGGCGCAGTCCGGAGGAGTCGACCAGGTCGAGCACGTCGTCGAGCGTCGGCCCGTAGGTCCGCGCCAGCGCGGAGAGCTCGGCGCGGCGGTTCTCGATCAGCTCCAGGTCGTGCGCCCCGTCGAGGTCGAGCTCGGCCAGATAGGAGGAGAGACCGGCGGCCGCATCGCCGAGCAGCACCGACGCCTCCGTGAGGGTCTGCGTCAGCGGCTCGAGGGCGGCGTCGTGCTCGGCCGCGCGCTCGAGCACCCGGCGGGCGGTCTCGACCAGGCTCAGGGCGTCGCGCCCGTCGAGCTCCTCGGAGGAGATCGCCTCGCGCGCCTCGCCGGCCGACACCCGCAGCTGCTCGATGCTGCCGAGCCGCTCGGACTGCGCCGACAGCTCGACGTCCTCGCCGCGCTGCGGAGCGACGCCCTCGATCTCGGCGAGGGCGCTGCGGAGCCGCTCCGCCTCGCGAGCCCGCGCCTCGCGGGCGACGGTCAGCCCGTCCAGCTCCTCGCGGTTGGCCCGCCAGCGCTCGAAGGCGCTCGCGTAGTCGCGCAGCGCCTCCCCCAGCTCGGGCCCGCCGAACCGGTCGAGCGCGTCGCGCTGTGCCGCGGCCGAGCGGAGCCGGATCTGATCGGACTGCCCGTGCACGACGACGAGCTGGTCCGCCAGCTCGCTGAGCACGCTCACCGGTGCGCTGCGCCCGCCGACGACCGCTCGACCACGGCCCTCCGCCGAGACGGAGCGCGCGAGCAGCAACTCCGGCCCGTCGAGGTCACCGCCGGCGTCGTGGACGCGATCGGCGACCGCTCCCTCCTCGGGCACCAGCCAGCGACCGGACACCCAGGCCTGCTTGCTGCCGGAGCGCACCGCCGAGGCGTCGGAGCGCGCACCGAGCACGAGTCCGAGCGCGGTCACGACCATGGTCTTGCCCGCGCCGGTCTCGCCGGTCACCGCGGTGAAGCCGGGTCCGAGCGGGAGGGTCGCCTCGGCGATCACGCCGAGATCGCGGATCTGCAGCTCTTCGAGCATCGGGGCTACTCCGTCTCCGCCGACCCCCGCCATCCGCGGATGGGGAGGCCGAACTTCTGCACCAGGCGATCGGTGAACGGGGCGTCGTGCAGGCGGGCGAAGCGCACCGGCACCGGCGAACGGCGGAAGACCACGCGTGCGCCGGGCGGCAGCTCGTAGGTGCGCCGGCCGTCGGCCCAGAGCACGCCGACGCCGTCGGTGCGCTCCTTCACCTCGACCGCGAGGCTCGAGTCGGGCCCGACCACGAGCGGCCGGGCGAAGAGGGCGTGCGCGCTGAGCGGGACGAGCAGCATCGCGTCGAGCGTCGGCCAGACGACGGGCCCTCCACCGGAGAACGCGTACGCGGTCGACCCGGTCGGCGTGGACACGACGATGCCGTCGCAGCCGAAGCTGGACAGCGGGCGCCCGTCGACACCGACCATGACCTCGAGCATCCGCTCGCGGCTCGCCTTCTCGACGGTCGCCTCGTTCAGCGCCCAGGTCTCGTAGACCACGGCGTCCTCGATCTTCACCCGGACCTGCAGGGTCATCCGCTCCTCGACCCGGTAGTCGCCGTCGAGGGCGCGCGCGACCGCGTCGTCGAGGTCGTCGCGCTCGCTCTCGGCGAGGAAGCCCACGTGCCCGAGATTGACCCCGAGCAGCGGAGCCGTGCCGGTGCGGGCGATCTCGGCCGCACGGAGGATGGTGCCGTCGCCGCCCAGGACGAAGACCAGCTCGATCGCGTCGAGCGGCACGTCGGCGCCGAGAACGGCGACGTCGGAGAGGTCGGAGGCCGCCCGGACGATGTCGCCCTTGTCGTCGGCGCAGAGCACGGGACGGGCTCCGGAGCCGCGCAGGCGCTCCACCACGAGGATCGCCGCATCGAGGGAGTCCGCCCGTCCGGTGTGGGCGATGACGAGGATGTTGCGCTCGCCAGGAGGGGACTGCATCGAGAAGGTGTCCTTCGGGTCGATCGACGGCGGCGGACACGGTCGCGTCATCCGGTGGTGAGCGCGGTGACCGCGTCCCTCCATTCTGTCGGAATCGTTCCGCGGTCGCGGTGGAGGTGTGCCAGATACTCCTGATTCCCAGCGCCACCCGGGAGCGGTGACTCGATCAGTCCGGCCACTCCGAGTCCCACGTCCCAGGCGGACCAGAGCACGTCCGAGAGCGCCTCGCGCCGGAGCTCGGGATCACGGACGATCCCCTCCTTGATGCCCAGGCGCCCCACCTCGAACTGCGGCTTCACCAGCACGACGAAGTCGGCGGTCGACGCGACGGAGGCCGCGACCGCGGGCAGCACCATCGACAGGGAGATGAAGGAGACGTCGGCGACGACCAGGTCCGGCACGGTGTCGGTCCCCGCCGCAGCCGCGAGCGACTCCGTCGTCATCTCCCGTGCATTGAAGCCCTCGACCACGCTCACCCGGTCGTCGGAGCGGATCCTCGGCGCGAGCTGGCCGTGGCCGACGTCGAGCGCGATGACGGAGGCGACGCCGCGCTCGAGGAGCACCTGCGAGAAGCCTCCGGTGGACGCGCCGACATCGAGGGCCATCGCGCCGTCGACCCGCACGCTTCGGAAGGTGTCTAGCGCAGCGATCAGCTTGTGCGCCGCTCGGCTGACGTAGTGGTCGAGGGAGGCGACGGCGATGTCCTGCTCGGGCCGCACCCGGATCGAGGGCTTGAGCGCCGGCGCACCGTCCACGGTGACGACGCCATCGGCGATCAGTCGAGCGGCATGCACTCGCGACCGGGCGATGCCCCTGGTGGCGAGTGCGCTGTCGAGCCGCTGGTCCTCGGCGTGGGTCATCGTGCGGAGTCCCCGCCCTCGAGCCGGACCCGGAGCTGCTCCTGCACCTCGGCGTAGGCGGCCGCCCGTGACGCGAGGGCCGACCGCTCGATGTCGTCGAGACGATCGCCGAGCTCGACGCTCTCGCTTCCGGATGCACGGTCCTCGGACATCGTCACTCCTCACGGCGCCGCATCGAGCGACTGACGGCTCTCCTGGAGAACCTATGGTTAAACAGCGACGGCCACCCATTTCTGGGTGGCCATCGTGAATTGGTGTCCGGCGGTGTCCTACTCTCCCACAGGGTCCCCCCTGCAGTACCATCGGCGCTGAGAGTCTTAGCTTCCGGGTTCGGAATGTGACCGGGCGTTTCCCTCTCGCTATGGCCGCCGTAACCCTTCTAGACGCAACCGCCAGCCTTCCGGCGTGGTGGTGGTCAAATCTGGGTCACACGTCATGCGTGTGTTCTGTTGTCCGCCCCGAACATGTCGAGCGCGGTGTGCGGATCGTGTCTTTGCGAACACGACCCGCGGTATGGAGCCCGTATTCTGGGAACCACAAAGTGGACGCAAGCAATCTCTGACCACTCCTACCAGCCTTTACAACGGTATGAGTGTAGTGATTATCAAGTTATCGGCTTATTAGTACCGGTCAGCTCCGACAGTCTTTAGTCCTGTCTTCCACATCCGGCCTATCAACCCAGTCGTCTGGCTGGGAGCCTCTCCCCCGAAGGGATGGAAATCTCATCTCGAAGCCGGCTTCCCGCTTAGATGCTTTCAGCGGTTATCCGTTCCGAACGTAGCTAATCAGCGGTGCTCCTGGCGGAACAACTGACACACCAGAGGTTCGTCCATCCCGGTCCTCTCGTACTAGGGATAGATCTTCTCAAATTTCCTGCGCGCGCAGCGGATAGGGACCGAACTGTCTCACGACGTTCTAAACCCAGCTCGCGTACCGCTTTAATGGGCGAACAGCCCAACCCTTGGGACCTACTCCAGCCCCAGGATGCGACGAGCCGACATCGAGGTGCCAAACCATGCCGTCGATATGGACTCTTGGGCAAGATCAGCCTGTTATCCCCGAGGTACCTTTTATCCGTTGAGCGACAGCGCTTCCACAAGCCACTGCCGGATCACTAGTCCCGACTTTCGTCCCTGCTCGACTTGTCAGTCTCACAGTCAAGCTCCCTTGTGCACTTACACTCGACACCTGATTGCCAACCAGGTTGAGGGAACCTTTGGGCGCCTCCGTTACTCTTTAGGAGGCAACCGCCCCAGTTAAACTACCCATCAGGCACTGTCCCTGAACCCGATTAGGGTCCGAAGTTAGATATCCAGAGTGACCAGAGTGGTATTTCAACAATGACTCCACGAACACTAGCGTGCCCGCTTCACAGTCTCCCACCTATCCTACACAAGCCACACCGAACACCAATACCAAACTATAGTAAAGGTCACGGGGTCTTTCCGTCCTGCTGCGCGTAACGAGCATCTTTACTCGTAATGCAATTTCGCCGAGTTCGCGGTTGAGACAGCTGGGAAGTCGTTACGCCATTCGTGCAGGTCGGAACTTACCCGACAAGGAATTTCGCTACCTTAGGATGGTTATAGTTACCACCGCCGTTTACTGGGGCTTAAATTCTCAGCTTCGCCTTGCGGCTAACCGTTCCTCTTAACCTTCCAGCACCGGGCAGGCGTCAGTCCGTATACATCGTCTTGCGACTTAGCACGGACCTGTGTTTTTAGTAAACAGTCGCTTCCCACTGGTCTCTGCGGCCATCGAACGCTCCCGGAGCAAGTCCGTTCACGCCTCAGGCCCCCCTTCTCCCGAAGTTACGGGGGCATTTTGCCGAGTTCCTTAACCACGATTCTCTCGATCTCCTTAGTATTCTCTACCTGACCACCTGAGTCGGTTTGGGGTACGGGCAGCTAGAACCTCGCGTCGATGCTTTTCTTGGCAGCATAGGATCACCGATTTCGACTTGCGTCTACCCATCAGATCTCAGGCTGTGTGAACGACGGATTTGCCTATCGTTCGCCCTACATCCTTAGACCGGGACAACCATCGCCCGGCTCGGCTACCTTCCTGCGTCACACCTGTTAATACGCTAAACGCACCAGCACGGGGTCGCACGCTAGGCCCAACGCTTCACCCCGAAGGGATCCATCACAGGGATTCAGATGCTTAGCACTACTGGATTGTCTTGGGCGGTTCTTCGCCGGTACGGGAATATCAACCCGTTGTCCATCGACTACGCCTGTCGGCCTCGCCTTAGGTCCCGACTTACCCAGGGAAGATTAGCTTGACCCTGGAACCCTTGGTCTTCCGGAGGACGGGTTTCTCACCCGTCTTTCGCTACTCATGCCTGCATTCTCACTCGTGTGGCGTCCACGGCTGGTTCACACCGCCGCTTCACTCGCCACACGACGCTCTCCTACCCATCAACACGGCTGGACCACGAAGGCCTACCACTAATGTCAATGCCACAACTTCGGTGGCGTGCTTGAGCCCCGTTACATTGTCGGCGCGGAATCACTTGACCAGTGAGCTATTACGCACTCTTTCAAGGGTGGCTGCTTCTAAGCCAACCTCCTGGTTGTCTGTGCAACTCCACATCCTTTCCCACTTAGCACGCGCTTAGGGACCTTAGTTGGTGGTCTGGGTTGTTTCCCTCTCGACTATGAAGCTTATCCCCCACAGTCTCACTGCTGCGCTCTCACTTACCGGCATTCGGAGTTTGGCTGACGTCAGTAAGCTTTTGGGCCCCATCGGCCATCCAGTAGCTCTACCTCCGGCAAGAAACACGCAACGCTGCACCTAAATGCATTTCGGAGAGAACCAGCTATCACGAAGTTTGATTGGCCTTTCACCCCTATCCACAGCTCATCCCCTCCATTTTCAACTGAAGTGGGTTCGGTCCTCCACGACGTCTTACCGTCGCTTCAACCTGGCCATGGATAGATCACTTCGCTTCGGGTCTAGACCCTGCGACTGAATCGCCCTATTCGGACTCGCTTTCGCTACGGCTGCCCCACACGGGTTAACCTCGCCACAGAGCACTAACTCGCAGGCTCATTCTTCAAAAGGCACGCCGTCACCCCAACATGGGAGCTCCGACGGTTTGTAAGCAAACGGTTTCAGGTACTATTTCACTCCCCTCCCGGGGTACTTTTCACCTTTCCCTCACGGTACTTGTCCGCTATCGGTCATCTGGGAGTATTTAGGCTTATCAGGTGGTCCTGACAGATTCACACGGGATTTCTCGGGCCCCGTGCTACTTGGGATACTCTTCACGCCATAACACCATTTCGACTACGGGGCTCGCACCCGCTCTGGCCAGGCATTCAAACCTGTTCGTCTATGATGCGCTGTAACGTTCAGTGCTCGGCAGAACACAACGAAAAGTCCCACAACCCCGACCATGCAACCCCTGCCGGGTATCACACATGATTCGGTTTAGCCTCTTCCGCGTTCGCTCGCCACTACTGACGGAATCACTGTTGTTTTCTCTTCCTGTGGGTACTGAGATGTTTCACTTCCCCACGTTCCCTCTACCCGCCCTATATATTCAGGCGGGAGTCACCAGGTCACCACAAGGGGCCTGGCGGGGTTTCCCCATTCGGAAATCCTCGGATCACAGCTCGTTTATCAGCTCCCCGAGGCTTATCGCAGATTACGACGTCCTTCTTCGGCTCCAGATGCCAAGGCATTCACCGTTTGCTCTTAAAAACTTGAAAATCACATGAGTTTAAGAAACCACAACTCGAAAAGTTGCAGATCCAATGATTGGCAAGAACACAACCCGAAGGCTGCTCCTTGCGAATCTTGTCGACCCGAACAACCCGCAAAGGCTGCCCGAGTCTAAGATGCTCGCGTCCACTGTGTAGTTCTCAAAATACGGGCGGTATCCCTCCCCCACACACCCAGGCGTGGAAAAAGGATCCAAGAGAGTCGAGACCCAACCACCCCCGAAGGAGCAGCCGGCCCGGTCCCTCAGGACCCAACAGCGTGCATGTGCAGACGCCCACCCACCCCGTGCGTTCCCAACCCGAAGGCTGTACTGACACGAGACGAATCTCTTCCTGCACCCAGTTCAATGTTCCACCCATGAGCTACCAGCAAAGACATTCGCTTTGATCTGGCGCCTGGAACAACCTCTACGCTAAAAACGCATGGTGTCCAGATGCTCCTTAGAAAGGAGGTGATCCAGCCGCACCTTCCGGTACGGCTACCTTGTTACGACTTAGTCCTAATCACCGATCCCACCTTCGACAGCTCCCTCCTTGCGGTTAGGCCACTGGCTTCGGGTGTTACCGACTTTCATGACTTGACGGGCGGTGTGTACAAGGCCCGGGAACGTATTCACCGCAGCGTTGCTGATCTGCGATTACTAGCGACTCCGACTTCATGAGGTCGAGTTGCAGACCTCAATCCGAACTGAGACCGGCTTTTTGGGATTCGCTCCACCTTACGGTATCGCAGCCCTTTGTACCGGCCATTGTAGCATGCGTGAAGCCCAAGACATAAGGGGCATGATGATTTGACGTCATCCCCACCTTCCTCCGAGTTGACCCCGGCAGTCTCCTATGAGTTCCCACCATAACGTGCTGGCAACATAGAACGAGGGTTGCGCTCGTTGCGGGACTTAACCCAACATCTCACGACACGAGCTGACGACAACCATGCACCACCTGTATACCGACCTTGCGGGGCAACCATTTCTGGAAGTTTCCGGTATATGTCAAGCCTTGGTAAGGTTCTTCGCGTTGCATCGAATTAATCCGCATGCTCCGCCGCTTGTGCGGGCCCCCGTCAATTCCTTTGAGTTTTAGCCTTGCGGCCGTACTCCCCAGGCGGGGAACTTAATGCGTTAGCTGCGACACGGAGACCGTGGAAAGGTCCCCACATCTAGTTCCCAACGTTTACGGCGTGGACTACCAGGGTATCTAATCCTGTTCGCTCCCCACGCTTTCGCTCCTCAGCGTCAGTAACGGCCCAGAGAACTGCCTTCGCCATCGGTGTTCCTCCTGATATCTGCGCATTCCACCGCTACACCAGGAATTCCATTCTCCCCTACCGCACTCTAGTCTGCCCGTACCCACTGCAGGCCCGAGGTTGAGCCTCGGGTTTTCACAGCAGACGCGACAAACCGCCTACGAGCTCTTTACGCCCAATAATTCCGGACAACGCTTGCACCCTACGTATTACCGCGGCTGCTGGCACGTAGTTAGCCGGTGCTTTTTCTGCAGGTACCGTCAAGCCGAAGCCCTTCTTCCCTACTAAAAGAGGTTTACAACCCGAAGGCCGTCATCCCCCACGCGGCGTTGCTGCATCAGGCTTTCGCCCATTGTGCAATATTCCCCACTGCTGCCTCCCGTAGGAGTCTGGGCCGTGTCTCAGTCCCAGTGTGGCCGGTCACCCTCTCAGGCCGGCTACCCGTCGTCGGCTTGGTGAGCCATTACCTCACCAACTACCTGATAGGCCGCGAGTCCATCCTTGACCGAAAAACTTTCCACCCACACCCGATGCCGGGGCAGGTCGTATCCGGTATTAGACGCCGTTTCCAGCGCTTATCCCAGAGTCAAGGGCAGGTTACTCACGTGTTACTCACCCGTTCGCCACTAATCCACCCAGCAAGCTGGGCTTCATCGTTCGACTTGCATGTGTTAAGCACGCCGCCAGCGTTCGTCCTGAGCCAGGATCAAACTCTCCGTAAAAAAATTACGAACATCAACCCCGAAGAGAAGACGCTCAAGTTTGACCTCTAGCAAATAAGACATCATTACTGACATCAATTTCCAAAGGAACCCAACCAGGCCACAAGACCTGGACGGGGTTATAAATTTGGCATTGAACATAGTGCACGCTGTTGAGTTCTCAAGAATCGGACACATCCCGCCTCCACACCACAAAAGGTGCTTCACAACGGAAGTGATCGAAGTAGTCGTACCGAGAGCCGGCCTGAATCAGACGGCTGGTCGATTTGTTCGTGTCGCCGAGACCGGGTAGGCTTATCAGAACCGAAGTCCCGATCGCCTCCGTGGCAACTCGACTAACTTAGCACATCCGCAGGCCGTGTCAAGTCGGCGTCTCTGTGATGCTCGGCGGCCGATCCGGAGATCGTCTCGCCGTCATCGTGCGCAGCCGAGGCCGTGCACCGAAGCCGAGGACCTGGGTCCTGCGGAGGCTTTGCATCTTACGCTCGCGATCCGCCGCCATCAAGAGACGAATCTCTAACAGGCTTGAGAGCGAGGGGATGGTCATCGCTTGAGGGGGGCCGGCGGGTCTCGATGCTCTGCATCCGACTCTCGCTGTCCGCTCCTTTGGGCTGACGAGGAGTTACATTACGTCGAGGTTTCGCGGCCCTGCAAATCGCTCGTCGCCCGGGCGTGTCGCGATCCGGGCTCCCCGCGGGGCGGACCGGGCCCGCGTCAGGAGACGAAGGCGCCGGCGAAGCTCTTCTTGCCGCGGCGCAGCACGGCGATCCCGTCGATCAGGGGGAGGTCGCCGAGCACGGCGGCATCGTCCGTCACCGCGGTGTTGTTCACCGAGAGACCGCGCTGGCCGATCGCTCGACGGGCCTCACCCAGACTCGCGACGAGTCCGGCCTCCACGAAGGCCTGCACCACCGGAGTCGACGCGGTCGCCTCGACCGTCGTCACCGCCTGCAGTGCTCCGCGCAGGATGTCCGCATCGATGCAGTCGAGCGACCCGCGCCCGAACAGCGCGGCCGAGGCCGCGATCACCGAGGCCGTCACCGCCTCCCCGTGCACGAGGGTGGTGACCTCGCTCGCCAGTGCCCGCTGCGCCTCGCGCTTGAACGGCGCCTCGACACTCGCCGACTCCAGCCGCTCGATCTCGACGCGGGGCAGGTACGTGAAGGTCTTCAGCCGGGCCGCGACATCGCGGTCGTCGGTGTTGAGCCAGAACTGGTAGAACGCGTACGGGCTGGTGAGCGAGGGGTCGAGCCAGACCGCGTTGCCCTCGCTCTTGCCGAACTTCGTCCCGTCGGAGTTCATCACCAGCGGCGTCCCGATGGCGTGCACCGAGACCCCCTCGGTGCGGTGGATCAGATCCGTGCCGCTGGTCAGGTTCCCCCACTGGTCGCTGCCGCCGGTCTGCAGCACGCAGCCGTGCTGGCGGTAGAGCTCGAGGTAGTCGAGCCCCTGCAGGATCTGGTAGCTGAACTCGGTGTAGCTGATCCCCGCGTCGGAGTTCAGACGCGCGCTGACCGCATCCTTCTTGAGCATCGTACCCACCCGGAAGTGCTTGCCGATCTCCCGGAGGAAGTCGATCGCCGACAGCGGCGCCGTCCAGTCCAGGTTGTTCACCAGCCGCAGCGGGTTCTCCCCCTCGGTCGAGAGGAACCGCGACACCTGCGCCTGCAGGCGGGACACCCACTCGACCACGGTCTCGCGGGAGTTGAGGGTGCGCTCCGCGGTCGGCCGCGGGTCTCCGATCAGGCCGGTCGATCCGCCGACGAGACCGAGGGGCCGGTGCCCGGCGAGCTGGAGCCGGCGCAGCACGATCAGCTGGACCAGGTTGCCCAGGTGCAGGCTCGGCGCGGTGGGGTCGAAGCCGCAGTAGTAGGTGATCGGGTCTCCGGCCAGGAGCTCGCGGAGGGCCACCGCATCGGTGGAGACGTGGACCGCGCCGCGCCAGACGAGCTCGTCCCAGACGTTCTCGAAGGAGGGGTCGAGCGCGGGTGCGGTCGCGGATCCGCGGAAGTCCTGATCGGTCACCCGTCCAGGGTAGCGCGGCGGGACCGTCGCCCCTGATGTGGAGTCAAGTGTTGAGGCTTGATCGGTGCGGATCAAGCTTGCATACTTGATCGAGGAGGTCCCGTGTTCGTCATCACCGCCGATCAGCGCGACAGTCGCCACGACGACGACCGCGTGGAGCAGGCCATCACCGCGCTCGTCGAGGCCGAGGAGCACGCCTTCGTGCTGCCCCCCGAGCGGACCGCCGGCGACGAGTTCCAGTTCGTGCTCTCCCGGGCGGACGCGGTCGTCTCGGTCGTCCTCGCCCTGCACCGCACCGCGCACTGGAGCATCGGGCTCGGCATCGGCGCGATCGAGCGCCCGCTCCCCCGCACGACTCGGGCCGCCCGGGGTGAGGCATATTTCGCCGCGCGCCGGGCAGTGGAGGCGGCGAAGGGGAGAGCGACCCGCTTCGCGCTCGACCCCGACTCCCCGGCCGCCGCCTTCCCCTCGGTCCCCGACGCGCAGGCCCTCTTCGATCCGCTGCTGCACCTCCGCGACTCGAGGACGCCGGCGGGCTGGGAGATCGTCGACCTCCTCGACGCCGGCCTGACGCAGAAGGACGCCGCCGAGCAGCTGGCCGTCTCCCCACAGGCGGTCAGTCTCCGGGTGCGGGCGGCGAGTGCGCGCGCCGATCGACCGGCGCGGGACGCTTTGACGAGACTGCTGACGGTGGTCGACCGTACCCTCGACCCCGACGGGGCGGCGAGCGACGACGACTCGCAGGCCCACCCGGGTCGCACCGACCCCGATCCCGAACCCGAGAGGACACCCCGATGACGGCATTCCCCGCGCTCGTCCCCGCAATGCTGTCGGCGGCCGTGCAGTCCGCCTCCTGGACGGGGGTGGTCCTCGTGCTGCTCGCCGGGGTCGCCGGGGCCGTGCTCGCCGTCCGACTGCGCCGGCCGTCGCTCGCCTGGATCAGCCTCGGTGCCGCGGCCGCCGCCTTCCTGCTCACCGGGGTCGGCGGGTCGGCCGCTCCCCCGGCGGTCGGCCTCGCGGTGGTCGTGCTCGCCTTCGCGCTCGCCGTGCTCGGCGGCGGGCCGGTCGTGCTGCTCACCCTCGATCTCGCGACCACCGACTCGCGCTCGGGCGCCCACGGCGGCATCATGATCGCCGCCGCTCAGCGTCCGACCGGACCGGGCGCCGCGCCCACCGCGATCGGGCAGCCGATCGAGGTGCTGCGGGGAGGAACGACCATCGGCGTGCTCGAGCGGATCGCCACCGCGGGCGCACTGATCGCCGGGCTGCCGGAGGGCGTCGCCGTCATCGTCGCGGTGAAGGGCGTCGGCCGATTCAGCGAGCTGGCCTCCCCCGAGGCGCGTGAGCGCTTCATCATCGGCACCCTCGCGAGCCTCGCCTGGTCGGCCGCGCTCGGCATCCTCGCCCGGCTCTACCTGGCGGGCTGAGCCCCGCCCGGCGGCAGTCGACGGCGGGCGACGGCACGGCGGTAGGGCGAGACCGTCGGGTCGCCGGTGATCGAGAACCGCCACGGGTACTCGTCCCCGCCGCCCTCGCCGGACACGCCGGTCCGCGCGGAGACCTCGATCGCGACCGGTGCGTCCGGCGGAAGCAGCTCGAACGCCGCGGTCATCGGGTCGCCGGACTCCGCGAGGGTCACGCCGAGCGCCTTCGCGAGCCGCGCCGGTCCCCGGGCGAGGTCCCTCGGCCGGACCGGTCCGCGGCGGAGCAGAGCGAGCTCCTCCCCCGCCACGACCTCGCCCGCGCGCAGCAGCACCGCCGAGGCCGCGCCCTCCGGTGAGCAGACCAGGTTCACGCAGGTGTGCATCCCGTAGCTGAAGTACGCGTAGACCGTCCCCGGTGCGCCGAACATCGGCGCGTTGCGCGGCGAGCGGCGCCGGTGCGCATGGGAGCCGGGGTCCTCGCCGAGCCCGAGGTAGGCCTCGACCTCGGTGAGGCGGACGCCGACCACCCCCTCGGCCGTGCGGTGCAGCAGCACGGCGCCGAGGAGATCCGGCGCGACCTCGACCGCCGGTCGCGACAGGTCGATCGGACCGGCGGCCATCCCTAGAAGAAGCCCATTCCTAGAAGAAGCTCTGGCCGGAGACGATCGTGACGATGATCACCGCGATGATCACCACGCCGGCCACCACCACGAGGGTGCGCTGCTGCCACGGCGGCAGCGGCGGACGCCCGTCGTCCCCGGGCGGACCCTGGAGCGTCACGACGCGTCCCCGCGGAGGGCGGAGCGGACGACGCGGACGCGCTCGGTGAGCTGCGCGAGCTGCTCCGCCACCCGGTCCGGCGCGGTGCCGCCGACGCCGTCGCGGCTCGCGACCGAGCCCTCGATGCTCAGCACGGAACGGACGTCCGGCGTCAGCAGCGGCGAGACCGAGCTCAGCGCCTCGTCGTCCAGCTCCTCGAGACCCAGGCCGCGGGTCTCCGCGAGCTTCACCAGCTCGCCGGTGATCTCGTGGGCGTCGCGGAAGGGCACGTGCTTCTTGACGAGCCACTCCGCCACGTCCGTCGCGAGCGAGAAGCCCTGCGGCGCGAGCTCGGCCATCCGGTCGGTGTGGAAGGTCAGCGTCGCGATCATCCCGCTGAACGCGGGAAGGAGCACCTCGAGCGTGGTCACCGAATCGAAGACGGGCTCCTTGTCCTCCTGCAGGTCGCGGTTGTACGCGAGCGGCAGCGCCTTGAGCGTCGCCAGCAGCCCGGTGAGGTTGCCGAGGAGCCGGCCCGCCTTGCCGCGGGCCAGCTCGGCGACGTCGGGGTTCTTCTTCTGCGGCATGATCGACGACCCCGTCGAGTAGCCGTCGTCGAGGGTGACGAAGGCGAACTCGCGGGTGTTCCAGAGGATGATCTCCTCCGCGACCCGGGAGACGTCGATGCCGATCATCGCGCTGACGAAGGCGAACTCGGCCACGAGGTCGCGGCTCGCGGTGCCGTCGATCGAATTGGGGACGCTCGCGGCGAAGCCGAGCTCGCGGGCGACCGCCTCGGCGTCGAGGCCGAGCGTGGAGCCGGCCAGCGCGCCCGAGCCGTAGGGCGAGACGTCGGCGCGGACCGCCCAGTCGCGCAGGCGCTCGAGGTCGCGGAGCAGCGCCCAGGCGTGCGCGAGCAGGTGGTGCGCGAGCAGCACCGGCTGCGCGTGCTGGAGGTGGGTGCGTCCGGGCATGATCGCCGCGGGGTGAGCGGAGGCCTGCGCGGCGATGGCGTCGATCAGCTGCACCACGAGCTCCGCCACGATCGCGGCGTGGTCGCGGAGGTACATCCGCACGAAGGTCGCGATCTGGTCGTTGCGCGAGCGGCCGGCCCGGAGCTTGCCGCCGAGCTCGGGACCGGCCTCGAGCATGAGGCCGCGCTCGAGCGCCCCGTGCACGTCCTCGTCCGCGTCGTCGGCGGTGAAGCGGCCGTCGACCACGGCGGAGCGCAGTCGCTCGAGCGCCTCGAGCATCGCGGTGAGCTCGGACTCGTCGAGGTAGCCGGCGGTCGCGAGGGCGCGGGCGTGCGCGCGGGAGCCGGCGATGTCGTACTCGGCGAGCTGCCAGTCGAAGTGCGTCGACTTCGAGAGCGCGGCGAGCTCGGGCGACGGGCCGCCGGCGAACCGGCCTCCCCAGAGCGCGCCGGCCTCGCCCGCGCGGGCGGAGGGTCGTTCCGTCATGGTTCTCCTCGGTGTCGGCTGTCGAGTCTACTGAGCGGCGTCGGGGGTGCCGGCGCGCTCGAGGAGCCAGACCAGCAGGGCCTTCTGGGCGTGCAGGCGGTTCTCCGCCTCGTCCCAAATCACGCTCTGCGGGCCGTCGATCACCTCGGCGGTCACCTCGTAGCCGCGGTCGGCGGGGAGGCAGTGCAGGAAGAGCGCATCGGGGGCGGCGGCCGCCATCGTCGCGTCGTCCACCCGGTAGGCGCCGAAGGTGGCGACCCGCGCGGCCTTCTCGTCCTCCTTGCCCATCGACACCCAGGTGTCGGTGATCACGATGTCGGAGCCGGCGGCGCCCGCGGCCGGATCGGTCGTCGTCGTGGCGGAGCCGCCGGTGGCCGCCGCGATGCGCTGGGCATCGGCGAGGACCGCGGGGTCGGGGGCGTAGGACGAGGGCGAGACGATGCGGACGTGCATGCCCGCTGTCGCGCCGGCCAGGAGGTACGAGTGCGCCATGTTGCTGGCTCCGTCGCCGAAGAAGGTCAGCGTCAGGCCGGCCAGGCGGCCGCGGTGCTCGCGGATCGTGAGCAGGTCGGCGAGCAGCTGGCAGGGGTGGAACTCGTCCGACAGCGCGTTGACGACCGGGACGCGGGTGCCCGCGGCCATCTGCTCCAGACCGGACTGCGCGTAGGTGCGCCAGACGATGGCCGCGACCTGTCGCTCCAGGACGCGCGCGGTGTCCGACGCGGTCTCCTTGCCGCCGAGCTGACTGCTCGCGGTCGAGATGATCAGCGGGCTGCCGCCGAGGTCGGCGATTCCGACCGCGAAGGACACCCGGGTGCGGGTGGAGGACTTGTCGAAGATGACCGCGACGGTCTGCGGCCCCGCGAGCGGCTTCCGCGCAAAGCGGTCGCGCTTGAGCTCGACGGCGAGGTCGAGGATCTCGGCCTGCTCGGCGGGGGTGATGTCGTCGTCGCGGAGGAAGTGGCGGGTCACGGCTGCGGTTCGCTTTCGATCGGAGGAAGGGGTCGGGTCGATCAGGCGCTGAGCGCCTGCACCGCGCGGCCGAACCGGGCGACGAACTCGTCGACGTCGGCGGCGGTGATGATGAGGGGCGGCGCGAGCCGGATGCTGGACTCGTTCGGCGCGTTGACGATCAGCCCCTCGGCCAGCGCGGCGGCGGCGAGCTCGGCGGCGACGGGCTCGCTCAGCGCGATGCCGAGCAGGAGGCCGGCCCCGCGGACACCGGCGATCAGCGAGGAGCCGAGGCCGAGGACGCCGTCGGAGATCTGCGCGCCGCGGTCCCTCGCGTTCTCGAGCAGGTCGGCGCGCTCGATCTCGCCGATCACCGCGCCGGCGACCGCGGTCGCGAGCGGGTTGCCGCCGAAGGTGCTGCCGTGGTGGCCCTTCTGCAGCAGCTCGGAGGCCTCGCCGAAGGTGACCAGGGCGCCGACGGGGAAACCGCCGCCGAGTCCCTTCGCCAGGGTGATCGCGTCGGGCAGGATGCCGGCGCGCTGATAGGCGAACCAGCTGCCGGTGCGGCCGATGCCGGTCTGGATCTCGTCGACGATCAGCAGGGCGCCGCGCTCGAGCGTCAGCTCCCGGGCCCGCTCGAGGAATCCGTCCGGCAACGGGATCACGCCCGCCTCGCCCTGGATCGGCTCGACGATGAGCGCGGCGACCGACTCGTCGAGCGCGGCCTCGAGCGCCTCGACGGTCGCCTCGATGTGCTCGACGCCGCCGGGCATCGGCTCGAACGGCGCGCGCATCGCGGCCTTGCCGGTCATCGCCAGGGCGCCCATCGTGCGCCCGTGGAAGGCGTTCTGCAGCGCCAGGATGCGGTGCCGGCCGCCGGCCGCGTGCAGGCGGGCCAGCTTGAAGGCCGCCTCGTTCGCCTCGGTGCCGGAGTTGGCGAAGTAGACCCGGCCCGCCTCGCCCGCGCCGGTGAGCTCACGGAGCTTCTCCGCCAGCCGGATCTGCGGCGCGGTGGCGAAGTAGTTGGACACGTGGGCCAGCGCACCGGCCTGTCGGGTCACCGCCTCGACGAAGACCGGGTGGGCGTGGCCGAGCGAGTTCACGGCGATCCCGCCGAGGAAGTCCAGGTACTCGCGGCCGTCGACGTCCCAGACCCGGCAGCCCTCGCCGCGCTCGAGCACGGCGAGCGGGGCGGCGAAGGTCTGCATCATCGCGGCGGCGTAGCGGTCACGGGCGTCGTCGGTCCGCACGGAGGGGACGGCGTCGGGAGCCGGGGCGCCGTGAGCGGGGGCGTCGTGAGCCGGGGCGTCGTGAGCGGGAACCGCGGGGGCGGTGTCGGTGGACATGTCGAGCCTTTCGAGCAGAAGCGGTCCGGCCGGGAGGGCCGTCGGTGCGCGCACCCCGACGGGGCGGCGCTCGGAGCCGGGGCCGCTGGTGGTCAGCGGCCCGACGTTCGCTCCCGGTCGCGGGGGTCGGCGGAGGCCACGACCTCGGTGCCGACGCCCTCGGAGGTGAAGACCTCGAGCAGGATCGAGTGCGGGACGCGGCCGTCGATGATCGCGGCCTTCGGCACCCCGCCGCGGACGGCGTCGAGGCAGGCCGTCATCTTGGGGATCATCCCGGACTCGAGCGAGGGCAGCAGGGCCGCGAGCTCGTCGGAGGCGATGTGCGAGACGAGGGAGTCGCGGTCCGGCCAGTCGGCGTAGAGCCCGGCGACGTCGGTGAGGATCACGAGCTTCTCGGCGCCGAGCGCGACGGCGAGGGCCGCGGCCGCCGCGTCGGCGTTGACGTTGAGCGACTGCGTCGGATCGTCGGAGTCGGGTGCGATCGAGGAGACCACCGGGATCCGGCCCGCGTCGAGCTGGGCGAGGACGGCCGCGGGGTCGACGGAGATCACGTCGCCGACCAGGCCCAGGTCGTGCTCGACACCGTCGAGGACGACGCCGCGCCGCCTGCCGACGAAGAGACCGGCGTCCTCACCGGAGATCCCGGCCGAGAGCGGGCCGTACTCGTTGATCCGGCGCACGATGTCACGGCTGATGCTGCCGGTGAGCACCATCCGCACGACCTCCATCGCCTCGGGGCTGGTGACCCGGTAGCCGCCGCGGAACTCGCTGGCGATGCCGAGGCGATCGAGCATCGCGGAGATCTGCGGACCGCCGCCGTGCACGACGACGGGACGGATGCCCGCGTAGTGCAGATAGACCATGTCCTGCGCGAAGGCGCGCTGCAGCTCCTCCGAGATCATGGCGTTGCCGCCGAACTTGATCACCATGGTGCGGCCGTGGAACCGCTGCAGCCAGGGCAGCGACTCGATCAGGGTGCCCGCCTTGACGGCGGCGATGTCGCGCAGCGCGAGGCTCTCGGCCTCGGTGAGGTTCTCGGTGCTCATCAGCTGGAGTACGCCGAGTTCTCGTGCACGTAGTCGTGGGTGAGGTCGTTCGTCCAGACCGTGGCGGTCGCGTCGCCGGCGTGCAGGTCGATGTCGACCGCCACCGCCCGCGGCGCGAGGTCGACGAGGTCCCGGCTCTGGTCGGGCTCGCCCGCGCGGCAGACCTGCACGCCGTTCATCGCGACGTCGATCCCGTACGGGTCGAACTGCGCGTCGGTCGTGCCGACGGCGGCGAGCACCCGGCCCCAGTTGGGGTCGTTGCCGAAGATCGCGGCCTTGAAGAGATTGCTGCGCGACACCGCGCGAGCGACGACGACGGCCTCGTCCTCGGTCGCGGCGTTCAGCACGCGGATCGCCACGTCGTGCGCGGCACCCTCGGCGTCGGCCTGGAGCTGGACGGTCAGGTCGCAGCAGACCTCGGTCAGCGCGGCGGTGAACTCCGCGGCCTCCGGACGCACCTCGCTCGCGCCGCTCGCCAGCAGCGCGACGGTGTCGTTCGTCGACATGCAGCCGTCCGAGTCGAGCCGATCGAAGGTGACCCGGGTCGCCGCGCGCAGCGCCGAGTCCAGCTCGGTCGACTCGAGGACCGCGTCGGTCGTGATCACGACCAGCATCGTCGCGAGACCGGGCGCGAGCATCCCGGCCCCCTTGGCCATGCCGCCGACGGTCCAGCCCTGCTCGGAGCGGACGCTCGCCTGCTTCGGCACGGTGTCGGTCGTCATGATGGCGCGGGCCGCCGCCTCGCCGGCCTCGGGTCCGGTGGCGCCCGGGAGCGCCGCCGCCGCCTCGGCCACCCCGGCGGTGAGCTTGCCGAGGTCGAGCTGGTCGCCGATGAGACCGGTGGAGCAGACCAGGACGTCGCCGGCCGAGACACCGAGCCGCTCGGCGACCGCCTCGGCCGTGCCGTGGGTGACCTGGAAGCCCGCGGTGCCGGTGTAGCAGTTCGCCCCGCCGGAGTTGAGCACGATCGCCGAGACGACGCCGTCCTGCATCACCTGCTCGCTCCAGAGCACCGGGTTCGCCTTGCAGCGATTGCTGGTGAAGACCGTGGCCGCGTTCTGCAGCGGGCCGAGGTTGTGCACGAGGGCGAGGTCGCGGGCGCCGGTCGACTTCAGACCGGCGACGACACCGGACGCGGCGAATCCTGCTGCGGCGGTGATGCTCACGGCGCGACTCCGTTCGTGCTCAGGCCGAGGGTCTCGGGGAGGCCCAGGGCGATGTTGGTCGACTGGATCGCGGCGCCGGCGGTGCCCTTGACCAGGTTGTCGAGGGCGGTGACCACCACGACACGGCCGGCCCGCTCGTCCACCGCCAGGCCGATCAGCGCGGTGTTGGCGCCGACCGTGTCGGCCGTCCGCGGGAAGGAGCCCTCGGGCAGCAGCTGGACGAAGGGCTCGTCGGCGTAGGCCGACTCCCAGGCCGCGCGCACGTCCCGCGCGGAGACCCCCGGAGCGAGTCGGGCCGTCGAGGTCGCCAGGATGCCGCGGGACATCGGGACGAGGACCGGGGTGAACGAGATCGACACCTCCCCGGCGCCGGCGAGGGCGAGATTCTGCCGGATCTCCGGGTTGTGCCGGTGCCCGCCGCCGACGCCGTAGGCGTGCGCCGAGCCGAGCAGCTCACTCGCGAGCAGATCGGTGCGGAGGCTCTTGCCGGCGCCCGACGGGCCGACGGCCAGGACCGAGACCAGGTCGACGGGCTCGATCACGCCGGCGTGCACTCCCGGCGCGAGGCCGAGGGTGATCGCGGTGACGTTGCAGCCCGGCACCGCGATGCGGCGGACGCCGGCCAGCACGTCGCGCTGCCGACCGGAGCCCCGCAGCAGCAGCTCGGGCAGGCCGTACGGCCAGGCGCCGGCGAAGTCGCCGCCGTAGTAGTCGGCCCAGTCCTGCTCGTCGGTCAGCCGGTGATCCGCGCCGCAGTCGACGACGAGGACGTCGTCCGGCAGCGTCGCGGTGATCTCGCCGGACCTGCCGTGCGGGAGGGCGAGGAAGACGACGTCGTGGCCGGCGAGGTTCTCGGTCGTCGTGTCGACGAGCATCAGATCGCGCAGCGAGCGCAGATGCGGCTGCACGGCGACGAGGGGCTGACCGGCGTTCGAGTGCGCCGTCACCGTGCGCACCTCGAACTCGGGGTGGTCGGCGAGCAGGCGCAGCAGCTCGCCGCCCGCGTACCCGCTCGCTCCGGCCACCGCCACGGAAAAAGTCATGCCCGAGAGCCTAGTCGGTGGCGGGACGCGCCCTCGCCCGAGCGCGGGGGCGGCCGCCGGTCGGAACCGGCGGCCGCGCGCTCACTCGCGCGGCGTCGCGCCGAAGCGCTCGGCCGCGAGCGCGGTGCCGCTCTCCTTGGCCGCGGTGGCCTCCGCCGCGGTGAGGGTGCGGTCGGCCGCGCGGAAGCGGAGCGCGAAGGTCAGCGACTTCGAGCCCTCCGGCACACCCGCGCCGCGGTAGTCGTCGACCAGGCGGATCGCCTCGAGCAGGTCCCCTGCTCCCTCGGCCACCGCGGCCTGCAGCTCGGCGGCCGGCAGCGCGATCGGCACGACCAGCGAGAGGTCCTGCGTCGCGGCGGGCAGCGCGCCGACCGGGCGTGCGACGACGATGCGGCCCGCTCGCGCGATCACCGGGTCGAGGTCGAGCTCGACCACGGCGACCCGGTGCGGGAGGTCGAGCTCGTCGGCGAGCGCCGGGAGCAGCTCGCCGGCGTGGCCGATCACGGCGCCGTCGAGCAGCACCTCGGCGGTGCGACCCGGGTGCAGCGCGGCGTGAGCGCCCTGGCGGATCAGCAGCTCGACTCCCGAGGCGGCGGCCACCTCGCGGACGACGTCGAGCGCGTCGCGCCAGTCGAACTCGCGCGCGGCGACGCCGGGCTGACGCTCGAGCGCCGACCCGGTCAGCAGCGCGGCGGCGTGCAGCGGCTGCAGCGGGATCCCCGCGTTCAGCGCAGCCTCGATCTCGGCGGACGGCCGCGCTCCGGCGAGGGGCAAGCTCGGCGAGCCGAACGGCCGCTCCGCCTGCGGCACGAAGACCGAGCCCATCTCGTAGAGAGCCAGATCCGTCAGACCGCGCGAGCGGTTGCGCGCCGCGATCTGCACCAGGCCGGGCAGGAGCGAGAGCCGCAGCTGCCCCGCGGTCGCGTCGAGCGGATTCGCCAGCGACACCTGCTGCACCGGCTCGCCGTCGGCGGAGCCGAAGCGGTCGTTCAGCGCGCGGGAGAGGAACGGGTAGGACAGCACCTCGGTGAGCCCGGCGGCCGCGAGCGACTGCGCGACCGTGCGGCGCAGGCGCTGCCCGGCCGTCAGCCCGCGCCCGGGCGGCGCGACGGGGAGGATCGAGGGGATCCGGTCGTAGCCGGTGATCCGGGCGACCTCCTCCGCGAGCGTGGAGCGGTCGGTGAGGTCGGGTCGCCAGCTCGGCGGGGTCACCAGCAGTCCGGCTCCGCCGGCCTCGAGGCTCGCGCCGATCTCGACGAGCGCGCCGCGGATCTCCTCCGGCGTGTACTCGAGACCGATCAGCCCGGAGATGTAGCCGTCGGGCAGCTCGATCGGCTCGACGGCGCGCGAGTCCGCCAGCACCGAGCCGAGCTCGTCGGCCGTGCCTCCCGCGAGCTCGACCAGCAGCTGGACCGCGCGCGCGGCGGCGACCGGCGCGACGAGCGGATCGACGCCGCGCTCGAAGCGGCGCGACGCCTCGCTCGGCAGCTTGTGCCGGCGGGCGGTCCGCGCGATTGAGACCGGGTCGAAGTTCGCGGCCTCGATCAGCACGTCGGCGGTGGTGTCCGAGATCTCGGTGCGCGCACCGCCCATCACGCCGGCGAGCCCGATCGGCCCGGCGTCGTCGGTGATCAGCAGATCCTCCGCGTGCAGGCGGCGGGTCTGACCGTCGAGCGTCTCGAGGGTCTCCCCCGCGCGGGCGCGGCGGACGACGATGCCGCCCTCGAGCCGGTCGAGGTCGTAGCCGTGCAGCGGCTGGCCGAGCTCGAACATCACGTAGTTGGTGATGTCGACGACCAGCGAGATCGAGCGGACGCCGGCCAGGCGCAGGCGCGCGACCATCCACGGCGGAGTCGGCCGCGCGGTGTCGATGCCGCGGACGACGCGGGTGACGAACGCGGTCGAGCCGACGCGACTGCGGATCGGGGCCGCGTCCTCGACCCGGACCGGGAAGACGGGGGCGGACTCCGCGCGGTCGGGCGTGCCGATCGCGAGCGCGGGGTCGCGGAAGGCGGCGCCGGTCGCGTGCGCGTACTCGCGGGCGATGCCGCGGATCGAGAAGGCGTAGCCGCGGTCGGGCGTGACGTTGACCTCGACGGCGGCGTCGTCGAGACCGAGGAGCGTGATCGCGTCGGTGCCGACCTCCGGGTCGATGCCGAGGCTCGCCAGGCGGAGGATGCCCTCGTGGTCGTCGCCGAGGCCCAGCTCGCGGGTCGAGGCGATCATGCCGTCGGAGACGTGCCCGTACGTCTTCCGCGCCGAGATCGGGAACGGACCGGGCAGCACCGCGCCCGGCAGGGAGACCACGACCTTGTCGCCGGCCGCGAAGTTGTGCGCGCCGCAGACGATGCCGCGCACGTCGTCGCCGCCGTCGGCCGCGCGCTCGCCCTCGGGGGCGACGCGGACGGTGCACCAGTTGATGGTCTTGCCGTTCTTCTGCGGCTCGGGCACGAGGTCGAGGACCTCGCCGACGACGACGGGACCGGTCACCTCGAAGCGGTGGACGTCCTCCTCCTCGAGGCCGACGGACACGAGCGCCGCGTGCACGGCCTCGGTCGTGACGTCCTGCTCGAGGTCGACGTACTCGCCCAGCCAGCTCAGCGGGATGCGCATCAGATCACCATCCCGTACTGCTTGCTGAAGCGGACGTCGCCCTCGACCATGTCGCGCATGTCCTTCACGTCGTTGCGGAACATCAGGGTCCGCTCGATCCCCATCCCGAAGGCGAAGCCGGAGAACTCGTCCGGGTCGATCCCGACCGAGCGCAGCACGTTGGGATTGACCATGCCGCAGCCGCCCCACTCGATCCAGCGGGCGCCGCCGACGAAGGTGGGGTGCCAGATGTCGAGCTCGGCGCTCGGCTCGGTGAAGGGGAAGTAGTTGGGGCGCAGGCGGATCTTCGCCTCGTCTCCGAATAGGAGTCGGGCGACGTGCTCGAGCGTGCCGCGCAGGTGCGCCATCGTCAGGCCGCGGTCGACGGCCAGGCCCTCGAACTGCGTGAAGACGGGGGTGTGCGTCGCGTCGAGCTCGTCGGTGCGGTAGACGCGGCCGGGCGCGATCACGTAGATCGGCGGCGTGCGGTCGAGCATCGAGCGGATCTGCACGGGCGAGGTGTGCGTGCGCAGCACGAGGTGCGACTCGACCGGGTCGACGAAGAAGGTGTCCTGCATCGCGCGAGCCGGGTGGTCCTCGTCGAAGTTGAGGGCGTCGAAGTTGAACCACTCGTTCTCGAGCTCCGGCCCCTCCGCGATCTCCCAGCCCATGCCGACGAAGACGTCGGCGATGGACTCCTGGAGCAGCGAGAGCGGATGGCGCGCGCCCTGGCGCACGAAGCTGGCGCCGGCGGTGACGTCGACGCGCTCGGCGTCGAGGGCCGCGGCCTGCTCGGCCTCGACCAGCTCGGCCTCGCGCTCGGCGTAGGCGTCGCCGACCTGCTTGCGGGCACCGCCCACGAGCTTGCCGGACGCGGCCTTGAAATCGGGCGGCACCGAGCGCATCAGCGCGTTCAGGCGGGCGAGGGCCGAGCCCTCGCCGAGGTGGGCGGTGCGGGCGGCCTTGAGGGCGGTCGAGTCGGCGGCCGCGCGGATCGCGCTGAGCGCCTCCGCGGTCGCCGCCGCGACGGCCTCGTCGGTGATCGGGTTGCTGTCAGACACGATCCCCCAGTGTAGGGATGCCTCGCGCGGCCCGCTCGCTGCGTCAAGCGGCGCGCGGGGACCCGTCGCGCCCAGCCCACGCTGATCGAGCAGCCGGCGCAGCCGGCCTATCGAGATCCGCCCGAGCACGGACCGTCGCCCGCGAGCCCGCCTCGCGGAGCGGCGGGTCTCGATACGCCCTTCCGGGGCTGCTCGACCAGCGAAGGGGCGACGCGCTGCAGAACGCGACCGGCTCGGAAGCCGACCGCGGTGGGGATCGCCGCAGGCGATCCCCACCATCGGACTCAGTCCTGCGCGGCGAGCAGGGCGGTGTCGGTGGTGGCGCGGGCCGCCGGGTGCCCGGTGCCCTTGCGGCCGCCGTTCTTGGTGCGGATCTCGACCCACTTGGCGATGCCGGAGAGGATGAGGCAGATGCCGATGTAGATGGCGCCGACGACGATGGCGGCGGGGATGATCGGGCTGTCCAGGCTGGACTGGTTGCCGAGGTAGCGGGCGTAGTAGAGCAGCTCGTTGTAGGTGATGATCGAGCCGAGCGCCGTGTCCTTGAGGGCGACGACGAGCTGGGCGATGATCACCGGCAGCATCGAGCGGATCGCCTGCGGGAAGAGGATGAGGCGCATCACGCCGGCCTTGCGCAGGCCGATGGCGTAGCCGGCCTCCTTCTGCCCGCGCGGGAGCGCCTCGATGCCGGCGCGGAAGATCTCGGAGAAGACCGAGCCGTTGTAGAGCGTCAGCGCGATGACCACGGCCACGTACGGCGTGAGCTTCAGGCCCGCGAACGGGAGCCCGTAGTACATCAGCATCATCAGGATGAGGACCGGGATCGCGCGGAAGAGCTCGATGAAGAGCGTGACCGGGACGTTGATCCAGCGCCGGTCCGAGAGCCGGCCGATCGCCAGCAGCAGACCGAGCACGATGCTCGCGACACCGGCGGTGGCGAAGGCGGCGAGCGTCTGCCCGAGCGCCGCGCCGATGCTCTGCCAGACCAGCGGGTAGCCGAAGGCCCGCCACTTGGCCGCGGAGAACTGCCCGGACTCGGCGAAGCGCCAGAGCACGAAGGCCAGCAGGGCGACGAGGACGAGGACGACGACGGCGCCGATGGCGCGATTGCGGGCGACCGCGCGGGGTCCGGGGTTGTCGAAGAGGACGGAGCTCATCGGGCGACCCTCCACTTCTTCTCGAGCTGTCGTTGGAGGAGGGAGAGCACGGTGACGAGCACCACGAAGACCAGCGCCACCCAGAGCACGACGATCAGGCTGTTCTCGCCGCGCTCGTTGAGCACGCGCACGATCGTCCCGGCCTCGGCGACGGAGAAGCCGGCGGCCACGGTGGTGTTCTTGAGCAGCGCGATCAGCACGCTCATCAGCGGCGGGATCACCGAGCGGAACGCCTGCGGCAGCACCACCTGGGTCATGGTGAGGCCGAAGTCGAGGCCGATCGCGCGGGCCGCCTCGGCCTGACCGATCGGCACGGTGTTGATGCCGGACCGGAGCACCTCGGCGACGTAGGTCGCGGTGTAGATGCTCAGGGCGGCGATCGCGAGATTCGTGTAGTCGACGTCCGGCAGATCGAGCTTCGGGTAGCCGAAGGCGAAGAAGAACATCAGCAGCGTGAGCGGCGTGTTCCGGATGGTGTTGACGTAGACGGTGCCGACCGCGCGGGCGATCGGAACGGGCGAGACGCGCATCGCTCCGACCACTGTGCCGAGGAGGAGGGCGAAGACGAGCGACACGACGAACAGCAGCAGGGTGTTGCCGAACGCGGGGACGAACACGTCGAGGTTGTTCAGGAGAACATCCATGCTGCGTGCCCTTTCATCGGGGAGGTGGAAGCGGTCGCCGGTGTGGCGTGGAGCAGGAGAGGTCCCGGGGCGATGCGCGCGGCGCCGCCCCGGGACTCCTCAGGGGTGTCGGCCTAGTAGGCGTCGACCGCGGGCTGCTCGACCGTGGTGCCGGACTGGCCGAGGGTCTCGTCGTAGATCGCGCTCCAGGTGTCACCGCCGTCGGTCAGCATCTCGTTGATGAAGCCGCGCAGGGCGGTGTCGTCCTTCGCGAGGCCGATGCCGTAGAGCTCGGTGCTGAAGGGCTCGCCGACGACCTTGAGCTCGTCGGGCTTCTGCGCGGCGTAGCCGATCAGGATCGCGCCGTCGGTGGTGACCGCGTCGACCTGGCCGTCGGCGAGGGCGTCGACGCACTGCGAGTAAGTGTCGAACTCCTCGGTCGGGACCTCGGGGTAGTTGGTGCGGATGTTCTGGATCGGCGTCGAGCCGGTCGCGGAGCACACGGTGGTGTCGGCCGAGAGGTCGTCCGGACCGGTGATGGTGTCGTTGTCCGCCGCGACGAGCAGCTGCTGGCCGGTCTCGAAGTACGGTCCGGCGAAGCCGACCTGCTCCTTGCGCTTGTCCGTGATCGAGTAGGTGCCGACGTAGTAGTCGATGTCGCCGTTCACGATCGACGCCTCGCGGTTGGCCGACGGGATCGCCTGGTAGTCGATCTTGTCCTCGGAGAAGCCGAGGGAGGCGGCGACCCACTTCGCGATCTCGATGTCGAAGCCGGAGCGCTCGCCGGTCGCGGCGTCGAGGTAGCCCAGACCGGGCTGGTCCTCCTTGACGCCGATGGTGACCCGGCCGTCCTCCGTCATGGCGTCGAAGGTGGGGCTGCCCTCGAGGGTGACGTCGCTGGCGACCTCGTAGGCCGCTCCGCTGCCCTCGGAGCCGGAACCGGCGCCGGTTCCGGAGTCACCGGCGCAGCCGGCGAGGGTGAGGGCCGCTGCGGCGAGTCCCGCGGTCATGAACATGAGCTTCGTGCGCATGATCGTCCTTCCTGGGGTGTGGCCCGCTGGTGCGAGCGTTGTCCGATCGCTCCCGGGGTTCGGGGGGCGACCTGTCGAACGGCTGCCGGGATGGGGACCATCCGCGCAGCCGGGGGTTCAGTGGGTGATGAGCTTGGAGAGGAAGTCCTTGGCCCGGTCGGTGCGCGGCGCGGTGAAGAACGACTCGGGATCCGTGTCCTCGAGGACCTCGCCGTCGGACATGAAGACGACACGGTGCGCGGCCTTGCGGGCGAAGCCCATCTCGTGAGTGACGACGATCATCGTCATCCCGTCCTCGGCGAGGCCGACCATGACGTCGAGGACCTCGTTGATCATCTCGGGGTCGAGCGCCGAGGTCGGCTCGTCGAAGAGCATCACCTTCGGCTTCATCGCCAGCGCGCGGGCGATCGCGACGCGCTGCTGCTGCCCGCCGGAGAGCTGGGCGGGCGTCTTGCCGGCCTGGTGGCCGACGCCGACGCGGTCGAGCAGCGCCTGCGCCTCCGCCTCCGCCGCCTTGCGGGAGAGGCCGCGGACCTTGATCGGGCCGAGCGTGACGTTCTCGAGGATCGTCTTGTGCGCGAAGAGGTTGAACGACTGGAACACCATGCCGACATCGGCGCGCAGGGCGGCGAGCGCCTTGCCCTCCTCCGGCAGCGTCTGGCCGTCGATCGAGATCGTGCCGCCGGAGATCGTCTCGAGGCGGTTGATCGTGCGGCAGAGCGTGGACTTGCCCGAACCGGAGGGTCCGAGCACCACGACCACCTCGCCGCGGTTGATCGTCAGGTCGATGTCCTTCAGCGCCTGGAACTCGCCGTAGTGCTTCTGCACCCCGTCGAGGACGACGAGGGGTTCACGGGCGGCGGCGGACGATCGTCCGGCCTGCGAGGGTGCATCCATTCCGTCAGAGAATCACACGGGCATGGGTGGGTCAAATCATGAGCGGATTCTTAACCAGAGCGCAACAACCGGGGCCCGCTCGCAGCTGGATACCACGCGGAGGTGGTTTTCTCTCAGCTTGGCGCGGAACGTCTCAGGATCGCCGCGCGACGTCGCCTCAGGAACGCTGTGCGAAGGCGCTCTCGTAGAGGCAGACCGAGGCGGCCGTCGCGAGGTTCAGCGACTCGGCGGCGCCGTAGATCGGGACGGCGACGACGCCGTCCATCAGCTCGAGCGACTCGTCCTCGAGACCGCGCGCCTCGTTGCCGAAGACCCAGACCGTCGGCTGCGCGAGGTCGCCCCGGGCGCGCACGTCGAGCAGGCCCTCGCCCTTCACATCGGCGGCGACCGCGCGCAGGCCCGCGGAGCGCAGCCGCTGCAGCACGTCGGGCAGCTCGGCGCCGACCGCGACCGGCAGGTGGAACAGCGAGCCCGTGGTCGACCGGACGACCTTCGGGTTGTAGAGGTCGACGGAGCGGCCGGTCAGCACGACGGCGTCGGCGCCCGCCGCGTCGGCGGCGCGGATGATCGTGCCGAGGTTGCCCGGGTCGCGGACCTCCTCGAGCACCGCGACGAGGCGCGGCTCGGACGCGACGACGTCCTTGAGCGAGGTGGGGAACTGCCGGCAGACCGCGACGAAGCCCTGCGGCGTGACGGTGTCGGCCATCGAGTCGAGGACGTCCTCGGTCACGTACTCGATCTCGACCTCGGCCTCCTCGGCCGCGGCCACGATCTCGGGGTGGCGCTCCAGCGCGGTGGGAGTCGCGAACGACTCCATCAGCAGCTCGGGCCGGTAGCGCAGCGCCTCGGACATCGCCTGCGGGCCCTCGAGGAGGAAGAGCCCCGACTCCTGCCGCGCCGGGCGCCGGGTGAGCTTGGCGACGGAGCGGACACGGGGAGAACGGGGATTGTCGAGCATGCGGCGAGCCTATCGGCGCGCCGTCGCGGGGCCCGGTCGACACGTCGCCCGCGGGGAAGGCGACCTGCGGGAACGACGACCCGCGGGAACGACGACCTGCGGGAACGACGAAGGGGGCCACGACTCTCGTCGTGACCCCCTTCGGGAAGTGCTGCGGACTACGCGGCCTTCGGGGCCGAGGTGTCAGCGGGCAGGGCGGCCTTCGCGCTCGCCACGAGGGCGGTGAAGGTCGCGGGCTCGGTGATCGCGAGGTCGGCCAGGATGCGGCGGTCGACCTGGATGCCGGCCAGGGCGAGGCCCTGGATGAAGCGGTTGTACGTCAGGCCGTTCGCGCGGGACGCGGCGTTGATGCGCTGGATCCAGAGGCGGCGGAACTCGCCCTTCTTCGCGCGGCGGTCGCGGTACGAGTAGACGAGGGAGTGGGTGACCTGCTCCTTGGCCTTGCGGTACAGACGCGAGCGCTGGCCGCGGTAGCCCTTGGCGCGCTCGAGGATGACGCGACGCTTCTTGTGGGCGTTGACCGCCCTCTTGACTCTTGCCATTTCTCTTTCTTCCTATCGATCCGGGTCGGCGTTGCAGAGGACCACAGCGGCAGCGGACTGCCGTGCGTCAGCTACAGGCCGAGAAGCTTCTTGGCGACCTTGGCGTCCTGCGGGGCGAGGACCTGGTCCTGGTTCAGGCGGCGGGTGCGCACGCTGGACTTCGACTCCAGGTTGTGACGCATGCCGGCCTGCTGCTTCATGAGCTTGCCGGAGCCCGTGACCTTGAAACGCTTCTTGGCACCCGAGTGGGTCTTCATCTTGGGCATGTTCTCTCCTTGTCGACGTCGCACGCGCACTCGGCGGGCGAAACTGGTGCCCCGCGAGCGGGGCGTCCACCGGCCCCGAGGACGGGGCGGCGAAGTATCAGACGGACTCGGCCTCGGCCGATTCCTCTTCGGGGGTGTTGGCCTCGCGACGAGCGGCGCGGACCGCATTGGCCTCGGCCTTCGCCTCGGACTTGTTCTTCAGCGGGCCGATGACCATCACCATGTTGCGACCGTCGATGGTCGGGGTGGACTCGACCTGGCCGAACTCGGACACGTCCTCCGCGAAGCGCTGCAGGAGCCGCACGCCCATCTCGGGGCGGGACTGCTCGCGACCGCGGAACAGGATCATGGCCTTGACCTTGTCGCCGGCCTTCAGAAAGCCCTCGGCGCGCTTGCGCTTGGTCTCGTAGTCGTGCTTGTCGATCTTCAGGCGGAAACGGACCTCCTTGAGGATCGTGTTCGCCTGGTTGCGACGGGCTTCCTTGAGCTTCTGGGCCTGCTCGTACTTGAACTTCCCGTAGTCCATGATCTTGGCGACGGGAGGCTTGGAGTTGGGAGCAACCTCGACCAGATCCAGGTCTGCGTCCTGCGCGAGTCGCAGGGCGACCTCGATTTTCACGACGCCGACCTGTTCTCCGGCGGGACCCACGAGGCGGACCTCGGGGACGCGGATTCGGTCGTTGGTACGGGGATCGCTGATTGCGTTTCTCCTCTGATCTCGGTGAGTTGCTGCTCTGCGGCCGGATTCTTCGTCCGGCGCATCCCGAGAGAGGTGATTCCCTGTGCGAAGCGCGACTGACGCGCTGCGCTGCACCCTACGACGCGCTCCCCGAGACGTGTCTCGAGGACCGCAGCCCTGCCCCCGTTGCCGGAGGCGGAGTGCTTCTGACCCGGTAACCTAGTGAAGCGGTCAAGCGCGGGTGGGAGAATCTCCACTTTCGAACCGAGGACATGCCTCGGAGCCCGCATCACCATAGCAGAGTTCCGGCCGGAACGGCAGCGGAGATCACCCGCCGCCCCAGTGCCCCCGCCACCGCCCCGCCGAGCACCGCCTCGCGCGTCGCGCCGGGGCGCCTCCGCCCGCCGGACCCATCGATCGAAGGACCCCATGGCTCAGCACGACGACGACTACGCCCGACGGTTCGGCGACGACTCCGGCGACGTCGAGGCCGCCCGCGACATCGCCGAGGTGCCCGCGGTCGAGATCATCACGACCGCCGCGGTGCACCTGATGAGCGCCGCCGCCGTCAAGTGCGGTCTCGCCGACGAGCCGGGCGCCCAGGTCGACCTCGACGAGGCGCGGAAGCTCATCAACGCGCTGGCCGGCCTGGTCACCGCGGGCGCGCCGGACATCAGCGACATGCACGCCCGCAGCCTCCGGGACGGGCTGCGGACCCTGCAGCTCGCCTTCCGCGAGGCGTCGCCGATCGCGGACCCGATCGGCAAGGGGCCGGGCGAGAAGTGGACCGGCCCGGTCACCTGAGCCGGGAGGCTCCGCATCAGGTCGGCGGAGCCGACGCCAGCTGGAGGGTCATCGAGTCGACCCGGGCGGCGACGATCTCGTCGGCGGCCCAGCGCTCGCCGAGCCGCGAGACGAGCTCGCCGAGCGCCGCGCGGTCGAGACCGGGCCGCAGCTCCAGCACGATGACGAGCTCCGGTCCGGTCAGCCGCTGACGGACGTCGCCCGGCTGCACGGCGAGCGAGACCACCGCGTCCTCCCCGTCGGCGCTCGCGCGCAGGGCGGCGAGGACCTCCGGATCGGCCGGGCTGGGCCGCCACGGCGAGCCCTCGGCGATCGCCCAGAGCGCGGGACGCCGGACGGCGAACTCGTGCGGCGAAGCGGGGTCGAGCACCATCAGCTCGGTCTCCTCGGCCACCGCGGCCAGCGCCGCTCGACGGCCGTCGACGGGGACGGGGCGCGCGAGCGGATCCCAGCGCCGCATGGCATCCACGTCGCTGAACACCGGCAGCACCGTGCGGCCGTCCGGGCCGGCCACGGTGACGATCGACAGCTCCTGCGACTTGTCGGCGCGGAGCCCCGCGACGCCCTCGGCCTCCTCGCCGAGCTTCGCCACGAGCGGGATGAGCAGGCGAGAGTCCCGCAGCGCGTCGACCACGGCCTCCGGGCCCGCGGCGCCGGCACCGAACTCGTGCAGCGCGCGGACGAGGCCCTCCGGCGCGGTGCCGTCGTCATCGCTCGACGCGCTCTGCTCGAAGTGGCGGCCGGCCCACGGCGTGCCGGCGGAGTCGGTCAGGTGCGCGGGGACCGCGCGTCCCTCACTGGAGGGCGAGCCGGTCACTCGGAGGCGACGTCGAGCGCCTCGGCGAGCGTGAACGCTCCGGCGTAGAGCGCCTTGCCGACGATCGCGCCCTCGAGGCCCTGCGGGACGAGGTCGCGGAGCGCCGCGATGTCGTCGAGGTTCGAGATGCCGCCCGAGGCGATGACGGGGCGGTGCGTGCGGGCCATGACCTGCTCGAGCAGCTCGAGGTTCGGGCCCTTGAGAGTGCCGTCCTTGGTGACGTCGGTGACGACGTAGCGGGTGCAGCCGGCCTCCTCGAGGCGCTCGAGGACCTGCCAGAGGTCGCCGCCCTCCTTGGTCCAGCCGCGGGCCGCGAGGGTGGTGCCGCGCACGTCGAGCCCGACCGCGATCTGGTCGCCGTACTGCGCGATGACGCTGGCGGCCCACTCCGGGTTCTCCAGGGCGGCGGTGCCGAGGTTGATGCGCTTCGCGCCCGCGTTCAGCGCCGACTCGAGACTGCGGTCGTCGCGGATGCCGCCGGAGAGCTCGACGTTGACGCCCTTCACCTGGCGGATGACCTTCTTCATGATCCCGTGGTTGTCGCCACGGCCGAAGGCGGCGTCGAGGTCGACGAGGTGGATCCACTCCGCGCCCTGGTCGGCCCAGTCGCCGGCCGCGTCGATCGGGTCGCCGTAGTTGGTCTCGGTGCCCGCCTCGCCCTGCGTGAGGCGGACGGCCTTGCCGCCGGCCACGTCGATCGCGGGGAGAAGGACCAGGCCCGGGGCCTTGGTGAACTCGCTCATCGTCATCCTCAGTCTCGGAGCTGGTGCGGCGGCGGCTGCGCAGAGCCGCCGACCACCGGCCGATCCTAGTTCGTGCGGAGCCCGCCCAGCCAATTCGACAGCAGGCGCAGGCCCGCGGCGCCGGACTTCTCGGGGTGGAACTGGGTGGCCGAGAGCGGGCCGTTCTCGACCGCGGCGATGAAGGGCCCGCCGTGGTCGGCCCAGGTCACGGTCGGGCGCGGGAACGGCGGCATCACGTCGAGGGACCACTCGCGGGCGCCGTAGGAGTGCACGAAGTAGAAGCGCTCGTCCTCGATGCCGTCGAAGAGCACCGAGTCGCCGGACACCTCGACGGTGTTCCAGCCCATGTGCGGCACGACCTCGGCGGGCAGCAGATCGACCGTGCCCGGCCACTCCCCCAGCCCCTCGCTCTCGACCCCGCGCTCGACGCCGCGCTCGAAGAGCACCTGCATGCCGACGCAGATGCCGAGCACCGGGCGCCCGCCGGCGAGGCGCTTCTCGATGATCTCGCCGCCGCGCGCGGCGGTGAGCGCCGACATGACCGCGCTGAACGCGCCGACCCCCGGGACGAGGAGGCCGTCCGCCTCGAGCGCGCGGGTGCGGTCCGAGGTCAACTCGACGTCGGCACCCGCGAGCTCGAGCGCCTTCACGGCGGAGTGGACGTTGCCGGAGCCGTAGTCGTAGACGACGACGGAAGGCCGACCCCCGCTCACAGCGCGCCCTTGGTCGAGGGCACCCCGGCGACGAGCGGATCGAAGGCCTTGGCCTGGCGGAACGCGCGCGCGAACGCCTTGAACTCGGCCTCCGCGATGTGGTGCGGGTCACGGCCGCCGAGCACGGTCACGTGCACGGTCAGCCCGGCGTTGAAGGCGATCGCCTCGAAGACGTGCCGGACCATCGAACCGGTGAAGTGGCCGCCGATGAGGTGCAGGGCGAAGCCCTCGGGCTCGCCGCCGTGCACGAGGTACGGGCGGCCCGAGATGTCGACGACGGCCTGGACCAGCGCCTCGTCGAGCGGCACGAGCGCGTCGCCGAAGCGGGAGATGCCGGTCTTGTCGCCGAGCGCCTGCTTGATCGCGGTGCCGAGGACGATGCCGATGTCCTCGGCGGTGTGGTGGATGTCGATCTCGATGTCGCCGGTCGCGCGGACGGTGAGGTCGGTCAGCGAGTGCTTCGCGAACGCCGTCAGCAGGTGGTCGAAGAAGGGGACGCCGGTGGAGAGGTCCGCGACACCGGTGCCGTCGAGGTCGATCGACAGCTCGATGCTCGACTCGCTGGTGGCACGACGGAGGGAGGCGGTGCGCCCGGGAGCGGCGCTCGAGGAGGTCATGCCCCCAGTGTATTCGGGGCGCCGCCGCCCCTCCGGGCGGCTACTCGCGGGCCAGGGCGACCGCGGGGTCCGCAGCCGGGGCGGGCAGCTCGGCGACCGCCTCGAGGAAGGCGGTGGTCTCGGCCTCGGTGCCCGCGCTCACCCGCAGGTGGTTCGGGATGCCGACGTCGCGGATGAGGATGCCGCGCGCGAGCAGCGCCTCGAACATCGCTTCCGGGTCGGCGACGCCGCCGAAGAGGACGAAGTTGCTGCCCGTCTCGTGCGGGGTGTAGCCGAGGGCGCGGAGGCCGTCGATCATCCGGTCGCGCTGGACGATGATCTCGCCCACCATCGCGAGCATCTCGTCGGCGTGGGCGAGGGCGGCGGTGGCGGCCGCCTGGGTCAGCGCGGAGAGGTGGTACGGCAGGCGGACGAGACGGAGGGCGTCGACGACCGCCGGGTCGGCGGCCAGGTAGCCGAGACGGACCCCGGCGAAGGCGAAGGCCTTGCTCATCGTGCGCGAGACGAGCAGTCGCGGGCGGCCCTCGAGCAGGCTGAGGGCGGTCGGCGCGTCCCGGCCGGCGAACTCGGCGTACGCCTCGTCGACGACGACGATGCCGTCGGTCGCGTCGTAGACGGCGGCGACCGTCTCGAGGTCGAGCGGGGTGCCGGTGGGGTTGTTCGGCGCGCAGAGGAAGACGATGTCGGGACTCTCCCGGCGCACGGCGTCGGCGGCGTAGGAGGCGGACACGCGGAAATCGGCCTCGCGGTCGACGCCGATCCAGCGGGTGCCGCTGCCGGAGGCGAGGATCGAGTACATCGAATAGGTCGGTGAGAAGCCGAGCAGCGAGCGACCGGGGCCGCCGAAGGCCTGCAGGATGTGCTGCAGCACCTCGTTCGAGCCGTTGGCGGCCCAGACCGAGTCGGCGGTCAGGCCGTGGCCGAGGTAGCCGGCCAGCGAATCGCGCAGCTCGCGGAACTCGCGGTCCGGGTAGCGGTTCACCGTGCGCAGTGCGACGGACACCCGCTCGACGATGTCGGCGATGACGTCGTCGGGCACGGGGTGGGTGTTCTCGTTGACGTTGAGAGCCACGGGCACGACGGCCTGCGGGGCGCCGTAGGGCTTCTGCCCGCGGAGGTCGTCGCGGAGGGGGAGATCGTCGAGAGTCGTCACCCGGAAATGCTAGCGGGGCGGGCGGAGGCCCCGATCAGCTCGCGACATCGTACTGCGCCGGGATGGCGAGCCGCTGGCCGGGCTCGAGGCCCGCGTTCGCCAGCTGGTTGAGCGACTGGATGTCGGAGACGACGTCGCGCGGGTCGGACTGCGGCGCGAGCTCCTCCGCGAGGGACCAGAGGGACTCGCCGGCGCGGACGGTGACGTAATGGAACTCGACGTCGGCGCTCTCGCCCGAGGCGACGGCTCCGCCGCCGTTGAGGCCGAAGACGAACGCGCCCGCGACGAGCGGCAGGGCGCCGAGGGTCGCGAGCACGGCGCGGCCGCGGCGGGTCAGGCGCAGGCGCGTGCGGGCAACGGGCTGCTCGACACAGGGCTGCTCGGCAGCGGCGATGTGCTGCGCGGAGGTCTGGTGCTGCGCGGTGGTGGAGAGCTGTGCGGTCATGGGGATCGCTCCTTTCAGCAGGGGTTCGGGCCGGGGCCTCGGCCGGGAGGACCCGGTCCGAACCTCTGTTCCGAATATATCTTCGAACACCGCGCCGGGCAAGACCCGGACGCGTCGCATCCGGTGCTGGATCGCGCGACACACTCGAACGAATGTTTCGAACGCGGACCCCCGCCGGATACAGTTTCGAGAGCCCGCAGTCAGTACAGCAGCGACCACCGACATCGCTGATCGACTCCGGGCGGGGAGCGTGCGCACCGGGCGTGCGCAGAGAGAAGGACGATCGTGAGCGACGCGCAGACGACCGGAGCGAGGCCGGCCAGGACGACGACTCCGGCGCCCAAGGCGAGTGCCGCGGGGAAGGCGGCGGCGAAGCCCGCTGCCGGGCGCCGGCGGAAGAACCTCAGCGCGAAGCAGCTCGCGATCCTCGACGCGATCCAGCGCTCGGTGTCGAGTCGCGGCTATCCGCCGAGCATGCGCGAGATCGGCGACGCCGTGGGGCTCGCCTCGCTCTCGAGCGTCACCCACCAGCTCAATCAGCTCGAGCTGAGCGGCTACCTCCGCCGCGACCCGAACCGCCCGCGCGCCCTCGAGATCCTCATCGACGTGCCGAGCTCGACCGAGGACGACGGCTCGTTCGAGTCGACCGCCACGGTCGCCGACGCGGCGATGGTGCCGCTCGTCGGCCGGATCGCGGCCGGCGTGCCGATCATGGCGGACCAGCAGATCGACGAGGTGTTCCCGCTCCCCCGGCAGCTCGTCGGCAAGGGCGAGCTCTTCATGCTCAAGGTCGTCGGCGAGTCGATGATCGACGCCGCCATCTGCGACGGCGACTGGGTCGTCGTCCGGTCGCAGCGCACCGCGGAGAACGGCGAGATCGTCGCCGCCATGCTCGACGGCGAGGCGACCGTCAAGGTGCTGCGCCAGCGCGACGGCCACACCTGGCTGCTCCCCCGCAACTCCAACTTCGAGCCGATCCTCGGCGACGAGGCGGAGGTCCTCGGCAAGATCGTCGCGGTGCTCCGCTCGGTCTGACGCAGCGGAGCGCAGACGCGGGAGGGGCGGACGGCTGATGCCGTCCGCCCCTCCTGCGTCGTCCGGGCTAGCGCGTCGCCGCACCCTCCAGCAGTGAGCGGCGCGCGTCGACCGCGGCGCCGACCAGGTGGCGCAGCGAGGCGACGGTCTCGTCGTACCCTCGGGTCTTCAGTCCGCAGTCCGGGTTGATCCAGAGCTGGCGGGCCGGGATGCCGTCGAGGGCGGTGCGGACGAGCTCGGCGACCTCCTCCTCACCGGGCACGCGAGGCGAGTGGATGTCCCAGACGCCCGGGCCGATGCCGCGCGCGAAGCCCGAGCGCTCGATGTCGGCGACCACCTCCATCCGCGACCGCGCCGCCTCGATGCTCGTCACGTCGGCGTCGAGCCGGTCGATCGCGTCGATGACCACGCCGAACTCCGAGTAGCAGAGGTGGGTGTGGATCTGGGTCGCCGTCCGCGCACCCGCGGTCGCCAGACGGAACGAGCCGACCGACCACGCGAGGTAGGCCGGCTGGTTCGCCTTCTCCAGCGGGAGCAGCTCGCGCAGTGCCGGCTCGTCGACCTGGACGATGCGGATCCCCGCGTCCTCGAGATCGGCGATCTCGTCGCGGAGGCTCAGCGCGACCTGCTCGGCCGTCTCCTTCAGCGGCTGGTCGTCGCGCACGAAGGACCAGGCGAGGATCGTGACCGGCCCGGTCAGCATCCCCTTCACCGGCCGGTCGGTGAGCGACTGGGTGAACCGCGACCACTCGACCGTGATCGGCGCGGGGCGCGAGACGTCGCCCCAGAGCAGCGACGGCCGCGTGCAGCGGCTGCCGTAGGACTGCACCCAGCCGTTCCTGGTCACCGCGAAGCCGTCGAGGTGCTCGGCGAAGTACTGCACCATGTCGTTGCGCTCCGGCTCGCCGTGCACGAGGACGTCGAGCCCGATCTCCTCCTGCAGGCGCACGACGCGCTCGATCTCGTCGCGCATGCGGGCGGTGTACTGCTCCTCGGTCAGCTCCCCCCGCCCGACGGCCGCCCGTGCCGTGCGGATCTCCCGCGTCTGCGGGAACGACCCGATGGTCGTCGTCGGCAGCGGCGGCAGACCGAGCGCGGCCTCCTGCGCGGCGGCGCGCTCCTCGGCGGGAGCGCGCCCGTAGTCCTCGGGGCGGAGGTCGGCCGCCCGCCCGCGGACCGCCCCGTCGCGGACTCCGGGGGCCGAGCGGCGGTCCTCGAGCGCCTCGGTCGCGGCGCGCAGCTCCGGCTCGATCGCCTCGCGTCCCGCGTCGAGGCCGCGGGCGAGCGCGGCGACCTGCTCGACCTTCTGGTCGGCGAAGGCGAGCCAGGAGACGAGCCGCTCGTCGAGCTCCGGCTCGTCGGTCACGTCGTGGGGCAGGTGGAAGAGCGAGGTGGAGCTGGAGACGGCGACCTGCGGGGCGAGCGAGCGCAGCGCCTCCGCCTTCTCGAAGGCCGCTGCGAGATCGCCGCGCCAGACGTTGTGGCCGTCCACCACCCCCGCGACGAGCACGGTGCGCTCGAGCCCCGGCACGTTCGCCGGAGCGCCGCCCTTGACCAGATCGATGCCGACGGCCTCCACCGCCGAGGCGGCGAGCACCGGCAGCGCATCGCCCAGATCGCCGTAGGGCGCGGCGACGAAGAGCGCGGGCCGGTCGGCGGACCGGCCGAGCACGCGGTACGCCTCCGCTGTCGCGGCGAGCACCCGGGCGCGGTCGACCTCGATCGACTCCGACACGAGGGCCGACTCGTCCAGCTGCACCCAGTCCGCACCCGCGGCGTGCAGGCGGGCGAGCAGCTCGATGTAGACCGGGAGCAGATCGTCCAGTCGGGACAGCGGCTCGAAGCCGGCCGGCGCGGAATCGCTCGGCTTCGCGAGCAGCAGATAGGTGACCGGCCCGACCAGCACGGGCCGCGTCGTGAAACCGGCCTCGCGAGCCTCCGCCACCTCGCGCACCCGGCGGGTGTCGGCGAGCGAGAACAGCGTCTCCGGTCCGATCTCGGGCACGAGGTAGTGGTAATTGGAGTCGAACCACTTGGTCATCTCGAGCGGCGCCCGCTCCCCGTCACCGCGCGCCAGGGTGAAGGCGCCGGTCAGGTCGACCGCGCCGTCGACCACGAGGTCGGCGAAGCGCTCGGGGATCGCGCCGACCGCGAGCGTGGTGTCGAGCACCTGGTCGTAGAAGGAGTGCGCCTCCGGGATCGAGGAGTCGTCGCGGCCCAGGCCGAGCGCGGCGAGGCGCTCGCGGGTCGTCGCGCGCAGGGCGGCGGCCGCGGACTCGAGCTCCGCCGCGTCGATCGATCCGGCCCAGAAGGCCTCGACCGCCTTCTTCAGCTCGCGGCGGCGGCCGATGCGCGGGTAGCCCAGGACGGTGCCGGTCGGGAAGGCGGGTGCGGTCGTGGTCATGATGCTCTCTCCGTGGTGAGGGTCGTGGTCGGGATCGTGGGTCGCGCGGTCGAGGGGCGCGGGCCGGGCAGGAGCCCGCTCTCGGCGAGGACTCCCAGCACCGCCTCGTGCCGGTTGAAGGCGTAGAGGTGCACCGCGGGGGCGCCTGCGTCGACGAGGGTCCGGACCATCGCGGCGGCGTGCTCGACGCCGATCCGGGTGCGCGCGTCGTCGTCGGGCTCGACGTCGAGGGCGATGGCGAGATCGGCGGGGAGGTCCTCACCGCTCAGCTCCAGCATCCGGCGCAGGCGCTCGGGGCTGGTCACCGGCATGACGCCCGGGATGATCGGCATCGTCACGCCGGCCGCCCGCGCGCGCTCGACGAAGCGCAGGTAGTCGGCGGGGTGGAAGAACAGCTGGGTGATCGCGAAGGCCGCACCGGCCGCCTCCTTCGCGAGCAGCGCATCGATGTCCTGCGAGCGCGAGCGCGAGCGCGGGTGCCCGTTCGGGAAGGCGGCGACCGCCACCTGCGCGCGGGGGCGCCGGGCGAGGTCGACCCGCTGCGCGTTCGGCAGCACGGTCACGGCGTCGTAGGGCGCGCGCTCGGCCTGCACCCGGTGGATCAGCTGCACGAGCTCGGCCGCGCTGCCGAGCTCGCCGAGGAACGGCTCGCCCTCGGCCGCATCGGCCGGCGGGTCGCCGCGGAGGGCGAGGAACCGCGTGACGCCCGCCTCCAGGAACTCGTGCACCAGGCGGTTGGCCTCGGCGTGCGTCGAGCCGACGCAGGTGAGGTGCGCGAGAGGCTCGGCGGTGGTGTGCTCGCGGAGGTAGCGGAGGATCTCGAGCGACGCACTGCGCGAGGAGCCGCCGGCGCCGTAGGTCACCGAGACGAAGGACGGTCCGGCGGCGGCGAGCCGGTCGGCGGTGCGCTCGAGCGCGCGGGCGCCGGCGACGGTCCGCGCCGGGTAGATCTCGAAGGAGAACGGGACGACCGGACAGTGGCTCTCCTGGGCGGTCCCCGAGTGGTCGGTCAGCACGGCACAGCCCTCCGTTCCTCGACGCGGCCGGGCGTCCGGCCGCGATGACGCGGTCTGGGCGGGTGCCGGGCTCGGCTGTCGCTCACAGCGCCGGGTGGCGCCTCGTCGTCCACAGTAGGAACGGGCGAGGGCGCGGTCGAGATGCGTGACGGGATGTGACCGGGCGTGACGCCGCGTGTCCTCCGGGGTGGCGCACGGTGTCCTGAGCGGTGGTGCGCGAGGCGCCCCGGACACGACGGAGCGCCCGCGACCCCGGGGTGAACCGGGGTCGCGGGCGCTCGGTGCTGCGGGCCTAGGCCTCGACGGCGGCGGCGGGAGCGGCGAACTCGCCGAGCGAGCCGGCGAGGTCCTCGTGCACCAGGGCGTGCACGTGCGTGCCGCCCTCGACGTACTGCGTCGAGAGGATCCGACCGTTGCGGTGCAGCGACGAGACGACGTCGCCCCGGTCGTAAGGCACGAGCAGGTCGATCTCGATCTGCGGCTCCGGCAGGATCTCGGCGATGCGGGCCTGGAGCTCGTCCATCCCCTCGCCGCTGCGGGCGGAGACGAAGACGGCGCCCGGAGCGAGGCCGCGCAGCACGAGCCGCTGGCCCTCGTCGACGAGGTCGGACTTGTTGAACGCGATGATCTCGGGGATGCCGCGCGCGCCCACCTCGCCGATGACGTCGCGCACGGTGGCGATCTGGCCGGCCGGATCGGGGTGCGAGGCGTCGACCACGTGCACGATGACGTCGGAGTCGGCCACCTCCTCCAGCGTCGAGCGGAACGCCTCGACCAGCTGGTGCGGCAGCGCGCGCACGAAGCCGACGGTGTCGGCGAGCGTGTAGCCGCGGCCGTCCGGCGTCTCGGACTTGCGGATCGTCGCGTCGAGCGTCGCGAACAGCGAGTTCTCGACCAGGACGCCCGCGTGCGTCATCCGGTTGAGCAGGCTCGACTTGCCCGCGTTGGTGTAGCCGGCGATGGCGACCGATGGCACGGCGTTGCGCTTGCGGTTGGCGCGCTTCGCCTCGCGCGCGGGCTTCATCGCGGTGATCTGCTTGCGCAGCCGCGCCATCCGGGTGTGGATGCGGCGGCGGTCGAGCTCGATCTTCGTCTCACCCGGTCCGCGGGAGCCCATGCCGGCTCCGGCGCCCACCTGGCCACCGGCCTGGCGGGACATCGACTCGCCCCAGCCGCGCAGGCGCGGGAGGAGGTACTCGAGCTGCGCGAGCTCGACCTGGGCCTTGCCCTCGCGGCTCGTGGCGTGCTGGCTGAAGATGTCGAGGATCACGGCCGTGCGGTCGATGACCTTGACCTTCACCACGTCCTCCAGCGAGCGGCGCTGGCTCGGAGCGAGCTCGGTGTCGGCGACGACCGTGTCCGCGCCGAGCGCGGCGACGAGGCCCGCGAGCTCCTCGGCCTTGCCCTTGCCCAGGTAGGTGCTCGGGTCGGGGTGCGGGCGGCGCTGCAGCAGGCCGTCGAGGACGGTCGCCCCCGCGGTCTCGGCGAGGGCGGCGAGCTCGTGCAGCGAGTTCTCCGCGTCCTCGATCGAGCCCTGCGAGTAGACGCCGATCAGCACCACGTTCTCCAGCCGCAACTGGCGGTACTCGACCTCGGTGACGTCCTCGAGCTCGGTGGAGAGACCGGCCACGCGGCGCAGCGCCTGCCGGTCGGCGCGGTCGAACTGGTCGCCGTCGCTGTTCTCGTCGCCGTGGCGCTCGGTGTCGTCGGCGCTCTGCAGTGCCTGGGCTCCGCCCGCGACGAAGCGGGAATATCCCGACGAGCGCGACTGCGCGTTCGCCAGGACCCGCGAGACGACGTCCACGGCCTCGGTCGTGTCGGTCTCGTTCAGGTCTTCCGTCATCCGGATAACACTAACTCCTCAGCTGTTGATAAGTTCACTTCTCATGGCCGCCGAGCACTACTTCACGAGCACTCCCGACGGCGAACTCCGACCCCGCAGGATCAGCGCGCGGATCGCCGGCCGCGACCTCGAGGTCACGACCGCCGGCGGAGTGTTCAGCCCCGGCCACGTCGATCTCGGCACCCGGGTCCTGCTGGACGCGGTCCCCGACGCCCCCGCGAGCGGGGACCTCCTGGACCTCGGCTGCGGCTGGGGACCGATCTCGCTCGCCCTGGCGCTCGGCTCCCCCGGCGCCCGGGTGTGGGCGGTCGACGTCAACCAGCGGGCGCTCGAGCTCGTCCGCCGCAACTGCGCAGAACTCGGTGTCTCCAATGTCAACGCGGTGCTGCCCGAGGATGTTCCCGACGACGTGCGCTTCGCCGCCGTCTGGTCGAATCCGCCGATCCGGGTCGGCAAGGCCGAGCTGCACGCGCTGCTCGAGCGCTGGCTCCCCCGCCTCGAGGCCGACGCGGAGGCCTGGCTCGTCGTGCAGCGCAACCTCGGAGCCGACTCGCTGCTGACCTGGCTCACCGAGACGTTCGAGGGCCGGCTCGAGGTCGACCGGATCTCGTCCGCCAAGGGCTTCCGGGTGATCCGGACGACGCGGACCGAGTGACCGCGGGGGCCCGTCCCTAGTCGATCCGGATCGTCCCGGTGTAGACGAGGTCGGCCGGCCCGGAGAGGCCGACGTGCTCGCCCTCCTCGGTGGGGAACATGGTGACGCCGAGCGTGCCGCCCGGGACGTCCACGCGCCAGGACTGCGGAGCGCGCTCCCCCGCCCAGTAGCGGACCGCGAGGGCCGCCGCCGCCGCACCGGTGCCGCAGCTCAGCGTCTCGCCGCTGCCGCGCTCGTGCACGCGCATCCGGATCCGGCCGATGCCGTCGTGGACCAGCGGCTCACCGGGGACGACGAACTCGATGTTCGCGCCGTCGGCGGGCTCGGGCTCGACCTGCGGGATGAAGGTGAGGTCGGCCTCGTCGAGCTCCTCGTCGTTGCTGAGCGCCACGACGATGTGCGGGTTGCCGAGGTCGAGACCGAGCCCGGGACGCGGCACCTTCAGCTCCTTGGCGCGGACGAGCGGCTCGCCGCCCGCCAGCTCCCAGCGGCCGAGGTCGACCTGGAAGCCTGCTCCGCTGCGGGTGACGTCGCGGACGCCCGCGCGGGTGCCGATCGGGAGCGTGTCGCCCTGCTCGAGCGCGGCGAGGCCGCCGGCGAGGAGGAAGGCCGCGTAGACCCGGATGCCGTTGCCGCACATCTCGGCGATCGAGCCGTCGGCGTTGCGGTAGTCCATGAACCACTCGGCCTCGGGCTCCTGCTCGAGTGCGGCGGCACCGTCGACGAGCGAGCGGGAGCGGACCGCGCGGATGATGCCGTCGGCGCCGACGCCGAAGTGGCGATCGCAGATCATCGCGATCTGCGCGGGCGAGAGGTCCACCTCACCGTCCGGGTCGCTGAAGAGCACGAAGTCGTTGCCGGTGCCCTGGCCCTTGGTGAAGTGCAGCTCGATCGTCATGGCGCTCAGCCTAGCGAGGCGCCGGAGCCCCGACCTGGGCGCCGGCGAGCGCCCGCTCGACGAGGTCGGGAGCGTCGAACGGCAGCCGGTGCGCTCCCTGATAGCGGCGGAACCAGCTGTTCTGCCGGCGGGCGTAGCGGCGGGTGAGGGCCTGCGTCGAGGCGATCGCCTCCTCGCGGGTGAGCGCGCCCGCGCGCTGCGCCAGCGCCTGGGCGTAGCCGATGGCGCGGCCCGCGGTGACGCCGCGCTCGATCCCCTGCGGGACGAGCCGCTCCACCTCGTCGAGCATCCCGTCCGCCCACATTCGCTCGACTCGGCGGTCGAGTCGTTCGACGAGCACCTCGCGCGGCGCCTCGAGCGCGAGCACCGTGCTGGGCCGCCAGGGTGCAGGGGTGTCGGACATCAGCGCGCTGTGCGGGGAGCCGGTGAGCTCGGTGATCTCGAGCGCGCGCACGATGCGGCGGACGTTGTGCGGGCCGATCCGCGCGGCGACCTCGGCGTCGACCGAGCGCAGGCGCTCGAACAGCACGCCCGGCCCCTCGCGCTCCGCGACCTCCTCGAGCTCGCGGCGGATCGCGGGATCGGTGCCGGCGAAGGAGAACTCGAAGATCACGCTCGAGACGTAGAGGCCGGAGCCGCCGACGAGGATCGCGGTCGCGCCGCGGGCCAGGACTCCCTCGATGACCGCTCGAGCCTCGGCCTGGTAGCGGGCGACGGAGGCCTCCTCCGTCACGTCGAGCACGTCGAGCAGGTGGTGCGGGACGCCGCGCCGCTGGGCGGGCGGCAGCTTCGCCGTGCCGATGTCCATGCCGCGGTAGAGCTGCATGGCATCCGCGTTGACGATCTCGGCCGCGCCGCCGGCCGCGCGGATCGCGGTCGCGAGGGCGAGCGAGAGATCGGACTTGCCGGTGCCCGTGGCTCCGACGACGGCGAGGAGGGCCGGAGCGGCCGGCTCAGCGCTCGCCATCGGTGGTGTCGTAGATCGGGGTGGTCAGCGTGGCCGGAGTTGCCGGGCGGACGCGGAGCGACGGCAGGCCGAGCGAGACCCGCGGGGCGCCGGTCTCGCCGGAGGCGGCGGGCGCGGACGGGACACCGCAGGACTCCGCCTGCGCACGGTCCCAGGCGTCGCCGGCGCGGGTCCGGCGGACGGCCAGCGGCGCGCCGTCGGTCGAGTCGGCGATCAGGTAGAACGGCGCCGCGCGGGTGACGGCGACGCTGACGACGTCGCCCGGCCGCGGCTGCTCGGAGCCGGTCGGCACGTCGAAGTGCACGAGCCGGCTGTCCTCGGCCCGGCCGCTGAGGCGGTGCGTCTCGCTGTCGCGGCGCCCCTCGCCGGTCGCGACGAGCACCTCGACCCGGCGGCCGACCACCGCGCAGTTCTCGCTCTCGCTGATCGAGTCCTGCAGGGCGGCCAGGCGCTCGAACCGCTCCTGGACCACGGCCTTGGGGATCTGGTCCGGCAGCGTCGCCGCGGGCGTGCCCGGGCGGATGGAGTACTGGAAGGTGAAGGCGGAGGCGAAGCGCGCCGCCTCGACGACGCGGAGGGTCTCGGCGAAGTCCGCCTCGGTCTCGCCGGGGAAGCCGACGATGATGTCGGTGCTGATCGCGGCGTGCGGGATCCGGTCGCGCACCCGGTCGAGGATGCCGAGGAAGCGCTCGGAGCGGTAGGAGCGGCGCATCGCCTTGAGGATGCGATCGGAGCCGGACTGCAGCGGCATGTGCAGCTGCGGCATGACGGCGGGGGTCTCGGCCATCGCGTCGATGACGTCGTCGGTGAAGGCGGCCGGGTGCGGGCTGGTGAAGCGGATGCGCTCCAGGCCGTCGATCGTCCCGGCGGCGCGGAGCAGCTTGGAGAAGGCCTGGCGGTCGCCGAACTCGACGCCGTAGGAGTTGACGTTCTGGCCGAGTAGGGTGACCTCGATCGCCCCGTCGTCGACGAGCGCCTGGATCTCGGCGAGGACGTCTCCCGGCCGGCGGTCCTTCTCCTTGCCGCGGAGCGCGGGGACGATGCAGAAGGTGCAGGTGTTGTTGCAGCCGACCGAGATGGAGACCCAGCCGCTGTAGGTCGAATCGCGCTTGGTCGGCAGGGTCGACGGGAAGACGTCGAGCGACTCGAGGATCTCGAGCTGCGCCTCGTCGTTGTGCCGCGCCCGCTCGAGCAGGCTCGGCAGCGCGCCCATGTTGTGCGTGCCGAAGACGACGTCGACCCAGGGCGCCTTCTCCAGGATGACGTTCTTGTCCTTCTGGGCGAGACAGCCGCCGACCGCGATCTGCATGCCCTCGTGCCGGCGCTTCACCGAGGCGAGATGGCCGAGGTTGCCGTAGAGCTTGTTGTCCGCGTTCTCGCGGACGGCACAGGTGTTGATCACGACGATGTCGGCCTCGGCGCCGTCGGCCGGCACGTAGCCCGCCGCCTCGAGCGAGCCGCTCAGCCGCTCGGAGTCGTGCACGTTCATCTGGCAGCCGAACGTGCGGACCTCGTAGGTCCGCGGCCGCGCGTCGAGGAGGGGGGACGGGGCCGGAACGAGCGTGCTCATGGTGTGCGATTCTACGCGCCGCTCCGGCCGCCGCTCGGCGGCCGGGCGGCGGCTGCGCTCAGCGGAAGCGGACGCTCGAACCGGGCCGGCGGACCGTCTCGCGGACGACCCGCTGCACGAGCGCTCCGGAGTAGCCGCGGCGGGCGAGGAAGCCGGTCAGCCGTCGCTCCGCGACCTCGTCGGAGAGCGAGCGGAGACTGGGCAGGCGCTTGCGCGCGAGCTCCATCGCCGTGCGGTACTCGTCGTCGCCGTCGAGCTCGTCGAGCGCGGTCGCGATCGCGTCGGGGTCGAGCTTGCGGGCGCGTAGCTCCTGCATGATCGACGAGCGGCCGAGCTTCTTGCGCTCGCGCAGCTGGAGGACCAGCGACTCCGCCATCTTGTAGTCGTCGAGGTAGCCGAAGCGCGCGAAGCGATCGAGGATGTCGAGCGCGTCCTTCTCGGCGACACCCTCGGTGTAGAGGCGCGCCTCGACCTCGGCGACCGAGAGGCTCTTGCGCGAGAGCCCGCGGACGATGCGGTCGGCGATCTGCTCGGGATCGGGCTCCTCGGGGAGCTCCTCAGCGGCGGAGTCCTCCGCGGCGGCGTCGACCCGGTCGTCCTCGGGCATGTCGTCCGGCCGGCCGGCCCGGCCGCGCACGGGCGTCGGGGCGGCGTCGCGGCGCGCGACGTGCGCAGACAGCTCCGCGATCGCGTCGACCGCAGACGCGTCTACGGTGGCGGGTCCGTCCTCGGCGGTCGCCCCGTCGTCCTTCACCCAGGGGAGGAAGGCCACGGGCCGACCCTGTGCCCCCTCCGCAGCCTTCTCCCCCACGGGCTAGGCGCCCTTGCGGACGGGAGGCTTGGTCTCCCGGACGGGCTGCTTGGTCTCGATCGCGACCGGGGCGACCTCGGCCACCGCGTTCGGGTCGGCGACGACGCCGAGCTTGATCAGGATGCGCTTCTCGATCTCGGCCGCGATGTCGGGGTTGTCGATGAGGAACTGGCGTGCCTTCTCCTTGCCCTGGCCGAGCTGGTCGCCGTCGTAGGTGTACCAGGCGCCCGACTTGCGGACGATCTCGTGCTCGACACCGAAGTCGATCAGGCTGCCCTCACGGGAGATGCCGATGCCGTAGAGGATGTCGAACTCGGCCTGCTTGAATGGCGGCGCCATCTTGTTCTTGACGACCTTGACGCGGGTCCGGTTGCCGACCGCGTCGGTGCCGTCCTTCAGCGTCTCGATGCGGCGGATGTCGAGGCGGACCGAGGCGTAGAACTTGAGTGCCTTGCCGCCCGCGGTGGTCTCGGGGCTGCCGAAGAACACGCCGATCTTCTCGCGGAGTTGGTTGATGAAGATCATCGTGGTGTTGGTGGTGTTGAGGCCACCGGTGAGCTTGCGCAGCGCCTGCGACATCAGCCGGGCCTGGAGGCCGACGTGCGAGTCGCCCATCTCGCCCTCGATCTCGGCGCGGGGCACGAGCGCCGCCACGGAGTCGATGACGATGAGGTCGATCGAGCCGGAGCGCACGAGCATGTCCGCGATCTCGAGCGCCTGCTCACCCGTGTCGGGCTGCGAGACGAGGAGGGAGTCGATGTCGACGCCGAGCTTCTTGGCGTACTCGGGGTCGAGCGCGTGCTCCGCGTCGATGAAGGCCGCGATGCCGCCGTTGCGCTGGGCGTTGGCGATGGCGTGCAGGGTCAGCGTGGTCTTTCCCGAGGACTCGGGACCGTAGATCTCGACGATCCGGCCGCGCGGGAGCCCGCCGATCCCGAGCGCGACGTCGAGCGCGATCGAGCCGGTCTGGATCACCTCGACGGGGGCGCGTTCGTCGCTGCCGAGGCGCATGACGGCACCCTTGCCGAACTGGCGGTCGATCTGGGCGAGTGCGGTCTCGAGGGACTTCTCGCGGTCTGAGGAACTGGGCATGGCCGTCTCGCTCTCGTGTCGTGGTGGTTTCGCCTACAGGCTGTCGTGTCGTACCGGGATCGTCCGCGGGCGGTTGCCCGTGGGTGCGTCCCGGCCGGTGCGACAAGGCGGTGAAGCAGTCCGATGACGTGCTGTCGACGGTAGGCCCGACCACCGACATCGGCGGCGGGCCGGACCGCTTCCGTGGAGACGGAGGCGATCCTGCTTCTGGTGAGGAGCCTAGACCCGTTCGAACAGGGATTCGAGAACGGCGCGCGCGGCGTGTCGAACACGACTTCGGCAGCGCGCCGACAGCTCGGGCGACCGAGGACTCAGCTGCGGCGCTTCGCCGGGTCGATCCCGTGCCAGCGCGCCTCGGGGACGTCGTTGGCGCGGCAGAGCGCGATCCAGACCTCGCGCGGCTCGACGCCGTCACGGAGGGCCGACTGCGCACTCCGGCCGCCGAGCTCGGTCAGCACCAGGTCCGGCACCAGGACGCGGGCGTACGCGGCGCCGAACTCATCGTCGACCAGCTGCTGGAACTCGCTCAGGCGCATGCGTCCACGGTAACAACCTGCGGCGGAGTGGGAGCCGGACAGGGTCGGGTCGGGGTGCCGCCGGGAACGACGAAGGGCGCCGGAGCCGAAGCTCGGGCGCCCTTCGCGAAGTGCGGGTGCGGTGGGTGGGTAGAGGACGGACCCGCTACTGCGAGACGAGGTCCGCGTCGAATCCGGCGACCATGTCGGCCGGGATGGTGTCGGGGATCGTGTCGATCCCCTCGATGACCGCGAGCCGGTCGCCGACCTCGCGCATGATCACCGAGATCGGGGTGTCGAGCGCGTCGGCCACGGATGCGAGGATCTCGGACGACGCCTCCTTCTGACCGCGCTCGACCTCGCTGAGGTAGCCGAGAGCGACACTCGCCTTGCTCGCCACCTGGCGCAGGGTGCGACCTTTCTGCAGGCGAAAGTCCCTGAGGACATCGCCGATCTCCTGACGAACTAGAACCACTGGACCCTCCTTCTCCACGTCAACCGCTTCTCGCGCACCGATTCGAGAGACGCCGGAACGCCGAATTCGAAGGGGATGTGTACGAGAGAGCCGGATAGCTGTTCACTACCCGGCTCGTGTGAGTCGACTCTAATACCGGATGACTGGACTTTGCGTGTGAGCGACGTCAGATGTAACCGGGCCGAAACCCCGCGCATTCCACGATTCCGAAGCGGTTCCGGGACTCTCGGGCTTCACCCGGCCGAGGCCGCGAGCTCGCCGGCCAGGTCGAGTGCCGCGGCGACCGATGCGGCGCGGATCTCGGGCCGCCCGCCGCCGAAGCGGTGCTCGCGCACGAGCTCGACCTCGTCCAGGACCGCGGCGACGAACACGGTGCCGACGGCCGCGCCGCCCTGCGGCTCCGGGCCGGCGACGCCCGTCGTCGCGACGCCGACGGTCCGCGCACCGGTCTCGCCGAGCTGCCGGGCGACGCCGCGCGCCATCTGCACGGCGACGACGGGGTGCACGGGTCCTTCCTGCGCCAGGAGCTCCGCGTCGACCCCGAGCAGGCGGTGCTTGAGATCGGTGGCGTAGGACACCACTCCCCCGCGGTAGACGGCGGACGCACCGGGCACCTCGACGAGCGCGGAGCTCAGCGCCCCGCCGGTCAGCGACTCGGCGACCGCCAGGGCGAGACCGCGCTCGCCGAGCGAGCGCAGCAGCTCCTCGGCGCTCACCGGCGCCCGCGGGCCGCGCGACTCTGGCGCGCCGCGTCGGCGAGGTAGTCGATGCCGGTGACGACGGTGAGGACCACCGCGGCCGTCATCGTGATGCCGTTCAGCCAGTGCACCCACTCGCCGAGGAAAGTCCAGAGCGGCAGCAGCGCGAGCGAGATCGCGACGGACTGCACGATCGTCTTGAGCTTGCCGCCGCGGGAGGCGGGGATCACGCGGTCGGAGAGCACGGCCATCCGGAACACGGTGATGCCGATCTCGCGGACCAGGATGACGATCGTGACCCACCAGGGCAGCTCGGCGAGGATCGAGAGGCCGACCAGCGCCGCGCCCGTGAGCACCTTGTCCGCGATCGGGTCGAGGAGCTTGCCGAGGTCGGTGACCAGTCCGCGGCTGCGCGCGATGTGGCCGTCGATGCCGTCGGTCGCGATCGCGACGATGAAGAGCAGCGCGGCGGCGATGCGCACCCCGCCGTCCGCGCCGCCGTCCGCCAGCAGCAGCCAGAAGAAGACGGGCGCGAGCAGGATGCGGACCACGGTGATCGCGTTGGGCAGGTTCCAGTTGCTCGGGGCGGCGCTGGAGGGTGCGGTGGGGCTGGTCATCGGTGTCCGCCGTCTCGGGGTGTCGGAGTCATCGCTCAGTCGCGGCCGGTGAGCGCCCAGGCGTCGTCGTCCGAGCCCTCGTCGTCGTCGTGGTAGTCGGTCGCGACCGGGCCGGTCGGCTCGGCCAGCGGGTCCGCATAGGCGTCGGGCGCGGTCGGCGAAGGCGCCGCTTCGTGCTCGCCCGGCTCCTCGCCGCGCATCCGGGAGAGGACGCCCGGCAGCTGCTCCGCAGTGACGAGCACGTCGCGCGCCTTCGAGCCCTCGGAGGGACCGACGACCTCGCGCGACTCGAGCAGGTCCATCAGGCGCCCGGCCTTCGCGAAGCCGACGCGGAGCTTGCGCTGCAGCATCGAGGTCGAGCCGAACTGGGTGCTGACCACGAGCTCGGCCGCCGCCATCAGCAGCTCGAGGTCGTCGCCGATGTCGGAGTCGATCTCCTTCCGCTGCGCCTGCACGGTGATGTCCTGGCGGTACTCGGGCTGCGCCTGCCGCGTGACGTGCTCGACGACCTTGGCGATCTCCTCCTCGCGCACCCAGGCGCCCTGCACGCGCATCGGCTTGTTCGTGCCCATCGGCAGGAAGAGGCCGTCGCCCTGGCCGATGAGCTTGTCGGCTCCCGGCTGGTCGAGGATGACGCGGGAGTCGGTCACGCTCGTCACCGCGAAGGCGAGGCGGCTGGGGACGTTGGCCTTGATCAGGCCGGTCACCACGTCCACGCTCGGTCGCTGCGTGGCGAGCACCAGGTGGATGCCGGACGCGCGTGCGAGCTGGGTGATGCGGACGATCGAGTCCTCGACGTCGCGCGGGGCGACCATCATCAGGTCGGCGAGCTCGTCGACGACCACCAGCAGGTACGGATAGGGCCGGAGCACGCGGTTGCTGCCCGAGGGGAGCTTGATCTCGCCGCTGCGCACCGCCGCGTTGAAGTCGTCGATGTGCCGGTAGCCGAACGACGCGAGGTCGTCGTAGCGCATGTCCATCTCCTTCACGACCCACTGCAGCGCCTCGGCGGCCTTCTTGGGGTTCGTGATGATGGGCGTGATCAGGTGCGGGACGCCGCCGTAGATCGTCAGCTCGACGCGCTTGGGGTCGATCAGCACCATGCGGACGTCCTGCGGGCTCGCGCGCATCAGCAGGCTCGTGATCATCGAGTTCACGAAGCTCGACTTGCCGGAACCGGTCGAGCCGGCGACCAGGAGGTGCGGCATCTTCGCGAGGTTGGCGACCACGTAGCCGCCCTCGACGTCCTTGCCGACGCCGATCGTCATCGGGTGGGTCGAGGTGGTCGACGCGGCGGAGCGCAGGACGTCGCCGAGCGAGACGATCTCGCGGTCGGTGTTGGGGATCTCGACGCCGATCGCGCTCTTGCCCGGGATGGGCGAGAGGATCCGGACCTCGTTGCTGGCCACGGCGTAGGAGAGGTTCTTGCTCAGCGCGGTGACGCGCTCGACCTTGACGCCCGGGCCGAGCTCGATCTCGTAGCGGGTGACCGTCGGGCCGCGGGAGAAGCCGGTGACCGTGGCGTCGACGTTGAACTGCTGCAGCACCTCGGTGAGCGCGCGGACCATCTCGTCGTTCGCGGCGGAGCGGGCCTTCGACGGGGTGCCGGTGGACAGGGCCGAGGCGGAGGGCAGGCGGTAGGGCGTGTCCTCCTCGAACGAGGAGTCGAAGCCGGCGGTCGAGTCCTCGGCCACGGGAGTGATCGGCCCGGTCTCGATGACCGGCGGGACGGGGACGGCAGGGGCGACGTCGAGGTCGTCGAGCGCGATGACGCCGGTCGCGTCGTCGTCGACCACGCCGAGCGGGATCCGCGTGGTCGCGGTCTGATCGTGGCGCGCGAGCGCGGCTTCGGCCGACTCGGCCTCGGAGATGACCTCGGTCGCGTAGGAGCGGGTCGGCGGATCGGCCGGCTCGTCACGACCGGCCGAGGCCGGCTCCTCGAGTGCGGTGTCGAACTCCTTCGCCCGGCCGCGGCCCTTGCGGCCCTTCGGTGCGTCCTCCTCGTCGCCCAGGGCGTCGATGGGCAGCTCGGCCTGGACCGTCGGCTCGTCCTCGCGGCCGGAGTCGGTGCGGCGCCACCAGGGCAGCTCGCCGCCCTCCTCCTGCTCGTCCTCGCCCTGGTCCTTCTCGCTCTCCGCCTTCGCGGCGGCCTTGGCGGCGGCGCGCTCGGCCTTCAGTCGGGCGCGCTCCTCGTCGTCGAGCACGGGGGCGCCGAACAGGTAGCCGTAGAGCTCGCGCGAGCGGGCGGCGATCCGGTTCGGCGGGGTCTTGGTGATGATGAAGAGGGAGAGCAGCACGACCAGCGAGAGCAGCACCGTCGCCCCCGGAACGGTCGCGACCGCGACGAGGGGCGCGCCGACGAGCCAGCCGAGCACGCCGCCGGCCGCCGCCATCTGCTCGATGCCGGAGCCGGGCTGCGGCGCGCCGAGGTGCGCGTGGCACAGGCCGGCCGAGGAGATCAGCAGGACGGCCAGGCCGACGCCGATGCGGCCGTTGTCGTCGACCGAGCGCGGGTGGCGGAACAGCCAGAGCGAGAACAGCAGCAGCACGACGGGCAGCACGTAGGCGACGCGGCCGAACAGCCCGCCGAAGCTCCACGCGTCCAGCACCAGGGCGACCGGATCGGTCGCGAGGAACCACTCGACGACGGCGCCGGCGACGGCCAGCAGCAGGAGCAGGAAGGGGATGCCGTCGCGGCGCTCCTCCTTCGCGAGCCGCTCCGGACCGAGCGCTCGGGCGGCGCCCCCGGCCAGGTGCGCGAGCGCCATCCAGACCGTCACCACCGGGTTCGGCCGCGGGGCGGAGCTGAACGCGACCGTGCTCGTGCTCGTCGAGGAGGAGGCCCGACCGGAGCCGCGGCCGGAGCGCGGGGTGCTCGAGCGCGCGGGGGCGCCCCCCTTCGCACGGGGGGTCGTCTTCGGGGAGGTCGCCATAGGGCCACCGTACCCGCCGCCTCCGTCATCGCCGCGGACCCTCGCCGCAGGGCCGGTCGAGCGGAGCCGGCCGCCCGCCGAGGGCAGGGGGTGCGGCGGCTCAGCGCAGGCTCGCGACCATCGTCTCCGCGTCGCCGCGATCCGCGACGGCCGAGAAGCCCTCGCTGCGGTAGAGCCGCCGGGCGAAGTTGTCCGTGGCGACGTTGAGCGAGAGGCGCGCGTAGCCGGCGGCGCGCGCCTGATCGAGCGCCGCCCGCAGCAGACCGCGGCCGATGCCCTGCGCGCGCCAGACCGGGCGGACGCCGAGCGTCAGCTCGGGGACGCCGGCGGCGATGAAGCCGCGGCCGGGCGAGGCGGCGCTGAAGAGGCGGAACCAGCAGGCGCCGATCCGCTCGCCGTCGGCGGTCTCGGCGACGGAGCCGAGGTCGCCGGGGCGGGGCCAGCCTGCGACGTAGCGGCGGGCCGACTCGTCCTCGAGGACGTCGATCCGGGTGCGGGCCGTCGTCCAGTTCCAGTTGGCCGCCTCGACGAGCATGTCGGCGAGGAAGGGGGCGTCGTCGCGACGGGCGGCGCGGATCGAGTGCTCCATGCGCGGTCTCCGGGGGGCTCGGGTCTGGCATGAGGTGCGGACGGGGACGCCCGAGGGCGGGCGGTGCGGCGGGAACGGGCCGGAGCGTCGGGGGTGCTCCGCCCGTCCGGTCAGGCCTCGATGACCAGGGGGACGATCATCGGGCGGCGGCGGTAGGTGGTGTTGACCCAGCGGCCGACGACGCGGCGGATGCTCTGCGAGAGCGCGTGCTGGTCGCTGACTCCGCTCTGCACCGCCTCCTCGAGCGCCTTCGCGATCCGCGGCTTGACGTCGTCGAAGACGCGGTCGTCCTCCGCGAAGCCCTTCGCGTGGATCTCGGGGCCGACCACGATCCGGCCGGTGCCGGCCTCCACCACGACGATGATCGAGATGAAGCCCTCCTCGCTGAGGATGCGGCGGTCCTTGAGATCGGCGTCGGTGATCTCGCCGACCGACGAGCCGTCGACGTAGACGAAGCCGAGGTCGAGCTGCCCGGCGACCGTCACCCGGCCGTCGCGGAGGTCGAGCACCGTGCCGTCCTCGGCGATGATCGTGTTCTCCTCCGCGATGCCGGTGGCCTGCGCGAGCTTCGCGTTCGCGACGAGGTGGCGGTACTCGCCGTGCACCGGCAGGACGTTGAGCGGCTTGAGGATGTTGTAGCAGTAGATCAGCTCGCCGGCGGCGGCGTGGCCCGAGACGTGCACCTTCGCGTTGCCCTTGTGCACGACGGTGGCGCCGAGCCTGGTCAGGCCGTTGATCACGCGGTAGACCGCGTTCTCGTTGCCGGGGATGAGGCTCGACGCGAGGATGACGGTGTCGCCCTCGCCGGGCTGGATCTGATGGTCGAGGTTCGCCATCCGGCTGAGGACGGCCATCGGCTCGCCCTGCGAGCCGGTGGACATGTAGACGATCTCGTCCTCGGGGATGTCGCCGGCCTTCTTGACGTCGATCAGCACGCCCTCCGGCACCTTGAGGTAGCCCAGGGTGGCCGCGATGCCCATGTTGCGCACCATCGAGCGGCCGAGCAGCGCCACCCGGCGGCCGTTCGCGTGCGCGGCGTCGAGCACCTGCTGCACGCGGTGCACGTGGCTGGAGAAGCTCGCCACGATGACCCGGCGGGTCGCCTTGGCGATCACGCTCTCGATGACCGGGCCGATGTCGCGCTCGTTCGGCGTGAAGCCGGGCACGTCCGCGTTGGTGGAGTCGACCATGAAGAGGTCGATGCCCTCCTCGCCGAGGCGGGCGAAGGCGCGGAGATCGGTGATGCGGCCGTCGAGCGGCAGCTGGTCCATCTTGAAGTCGCCGGTGTGCAGCACCGAGCCCGCGTCGGTGATGATCGCGACCGCGAGTGCATCCGGGATGGAGTGGTTGACCGCCACGAACTCGAGCTCGAACGGCCCGAGGTTCTCGACGTCGCCCTCCTTCACCGCGAGCGTGTAGGGCTTGATCCGGTGCTCCTTCAGCTTCGCCTCGATCAGGGCGAGGGTGAGCGTCGAGCCGATCAGCGGGATGTCCCGCTTGAGCTTCAGGAGGTAGGGCACGGCGCCGATGTGGTCCTCGTGCCCGTGGGTCAGCACGACGCCCACGATGTCGTCGAGGCGGTCCTTGATCGGGGTGAAGTCGGGGAGGATCAGGTCGACGCCCGGCTGGTTCTCCTCGGGGAAGAGCACGCCGCAGTCGACCACGAGGATCTTGCCGTCGATCTCGAAGATCGTCATGTTGCGGCCGATCTCGCCGAGGCCGCCCAGCGGGATGATCCGCAGCGTCCCCGCCTCGAGCGCGGCGGGAGTGATCACGGGACTGGGCATGAGCCCTCCTCTTCCTCGGTCGGGAGTCGTCCGTGCCGCTCGGGCGGCGTCAGCGTGTGGTGCCGGCGACCTTCGGCAGCGCGCCGCCCGCGGCGGCGTTGCGGTCGGGCCGGAAGTTGCGGAAGTCGACGCCGGGGATGTCGCGGACGAGACCGAGCTCGTCCTCGATCAGGGCGGCCTCCGACTCCTCGGGGCCGACGAGCGGCAGGCGCACGCGCGGCGAGGAGATGCGGCCGAGCCCGTGCAGGATGTACTTCGCCGCGACGGTGCCGGGGACGTGGGTCATCACGGCGCGCACGAGCGGCTCGAGCTGCTGGTGCGCGAGCGTGGCGGCCCGGAGGTCGCCGGAGTTCACGGCGTCGACGATGGTGCGGTACGGCGAGGCGGCGATGTTGGCGGTGACGCCGATCAGTCCGGTCGCGCCGATGGCCAGCTCGGGCAGGACGTTGGCGTCGTCGCCGCAGAAGTACATCAGGTCGGTCTGGTTGAGGACGCGGCTGACCTCGGAGAGATCGCCCTTGGCGTCCTTCACGGCGAGGATGTTCGGGTGCTTCGCCGCGCGGAGGATCGTCTCGTAGCGGATGGGCACGCCGGTGCGGCCGGGGATGTCGTAGAGGATGACCGGGAGGTCGGTCGCGTCGGCGATCATCCGGAAGTGCGTGAGGATGCCGGCCTGGGTCGGCTTGTTGTAGTACGGCGTGACGATCATGTTGCCGTCGGCGCCGGCCTTCTCGCTCTGGCGGGCGAGCTGCATCGCGTGAGCGGTCTCGTTCGAGCCGCCGCCGGTGATGATCTTCGCGCGGCCCGCGGCGACGGACTTGCCGACCTCGACGAGGCGGATCTTCTCCGGGTCGGTGAGCGTGCTGGTCTCGCCGGTGGTGCCGGTGACGACGATGCCGTCGGCGCCCTTCGCGATGCAGTCGTCGATGTGCTTCTCGACGCCGGGCCAGTCGACCTCGCCGTCGGCGGTGAACGGGGTGACCAGGGCGACCAGCACCTGGCCGAAGGGATTCTCCGGAGTTGACACGAGCCCAGGGTATCGGGTCGGCGGTCCCGGGTTCGTTTGCGCGGGCGGTCGTTCGATCTGCAGGAGTTCCGGAGGAGATCGGGGCTCCTGCGGCGTCGGACGCCTCCGCCGGGGCCCGATCGCCTGCGGATCGAACCTGCGCCGCCCACCCCGGACCGGGTCAGCTGCGGACGTGATCGCCGCGGGAGAGGGCAGCGAGGATGTCGGCCTCCACGAGAGGCCAGTGGTCCAGGACGAGCGAGGTGCGGTAGTGGCGGACCCGGTAGCCCAGGAGACCCAGCTCGACGTCGCGGCGGTCGTCGCGGTCGGGATCGTGGAACGCGGCTCCGTCCACCTCCAGGGCGAGGACCTCGCCGATCAGGAGGTCGACCCGGCGGCGGCCGATGCGCACCTGCTGTCGGTACGCGATCCCCAGCGCCCGCAGTCGGAAGGCGACCATCGACTCCAGTCCGCTCTCGGAAGAGCCCCCGGCCGGGCGGAGGAGCAGCCGGAGCGGGACCGCGAGCCGGGCGAGGATCCGCGCTCGCCCTGCGGCGCCGAGCAGACGGCGGTGCAGGGCCGATTCGAGGAGGACGAAGGCGAACTCCGCACCTCGGCAGCTCGCCGCCTCGACGAGGCAGTCCTCGATCGCCTGCACGAGCTCGCACGGCCGCGGGGCGTCCTTCGACCAGTGGACGACGACGTCCAGGTCCTCACTGAGCCGGACGGCGTGGCGGTCCGGATCGCGGAGCCGGGAGGCGTGCGGGCGGACGGCGATGTGCAGACCGCTGAAGCGAGGCACCCACAGCCCGTGCGCGACTGCGGCGTTCGCGCAGGCCAGCGCTCCGCCGACGCGGAAGGCGCGCTCGACTCCGGTGTCGACACCGGGGAGGGCGTACCAGCCCTTCCGAACGCGGACCAGCGCGCCCGCCTTCACGGCGTCGCGGAGCTCCCGTGCGGAGGAGCCCTCCCGGAGGAGCTGCTCGGTCTTCACGAGCCCGCCGGAGCGGAGGACGGAGGTGGAGGATGCGCGCACGAGGCGAGCGTGGCCGCGCGGCCGGTCGGCGGGGCGCGTGGCTGCGAACGGTGGAGGACCGGCCCGCATGTGCGCTGTGGAGGGGCTGCCTGCGGCGGGGTCGAGGTTCGATCTGCAGGCGATCCGGGTCGGCCGGAGCGCACGTGCGCGTCCCGGGGCGGCTCATCCGTCCGATCACCTGCAGATCGGACCGGGACCGGCCGAGCGCGGGCTACGGGGCGACGCGGCCGTTCGCGGTGAAGGCGGCGGCCGTGAGCGGCATCAGCTGCTCGAAGTGCGTCTCCATCTGCTCGGCGGCCATCTCGATCTCGCGCTGCGGGAAGGAGGGGAACGTCGAGTCCTCGCGCTTGGTGCGCAGGGAGAGGAAGTTCATCAGCGAGCGGGCGTTCAGCGTCACGTACATCGAGGAGTAGATGTTGAGCGGCAGGACGATGCGGGCGACCTCGCGGGCGACGCCCTCGCCGAGCATCCGCTGGTAGGCCTCGAAGGCCTGGATGCTCGCGCGGCGGGTCTCCTCGACGACGAGCGCGGTCTGCTCCGGGGTGCCGGGCTCGAAGGAGTAGGCGCCGGGCTTGCCGACCTGCACGAGATTGCGCTGGGGGCCGGGCACGTAGAAGACGGGGCGGAGCTCGCGGTAGCGGCCCGACTCCTCGTTGTAGGAGGCGATGCGGTGCCGCATGAACTCGCGGAAGACGAAGATCGGCGCCTGCACGTAGAAGGTCATCGAGTTGTGCTCGAAGGGCGAGCCGTGGCGGTCGCGCATCAGGTAGTTGATCAGGCCGCGGTCGCGCTTGCCCTGCAGCTCGGCGTCGGCCGACTCCTCGTCGAGGGCGGCGGACAGGGTCTTCTCGCCCTGCGTGGAGACGCGGGCGGCGAAGAGCACGTCGGAGTCGTGCGCGCTGGAGCGGACGAGCTCGACGACCACGTCGGAGCGGAAGACGGGGCTGCTGTCAGGTGCGGGCTGATCGGTCACCGCTAAGACGATAGAGCACGGCCCTCCGTCGCAGTTCGTCATGCACGATCGTGCACGGCGTCCGCCGCCTAGCGTGAGGGGGTGGATCCCCTTCTGATCGCGGCCGCCCTGCTCGGCCTCGTCGCGCTCGGAACCGCCCTCGGCCTCCTGCAGCAGCGCGCATCCGGGCGCGTCGCCGCCCGCCCCGCCGCGCGCGTCGAGCGGATCGACCCGGCCGGGCTCGTCGACGGCGCGGTCCTCGGCCGCCGCGCGACCGTCGTCCAGTTCTCGACCGAGTACTGCGCCCGCTGCCCCGCCGTCCGCCGGATGCTCGTGGAGCTGGCGAGCGAGCGACCCGGGACCGTGCACCTCGACGTCGACCTGACCCGCCGCGCCGACCTGGCCGACCGATTCCGCATCCTGCAGACCCCGACCCTGCTGGTGCTCGACGCCGACGGTGTGGCCCGCAGCCGCATCGCCGGCGCTCCGGCCCGCGCCGTCGTCCTCGCCGAGCTCGACCGACTGGAGACAGCATGACCACCACCCCGCCCGCCGGCTCCGTCGATCCGCGCGGACCGCGCTTCGCCGCCTCCGTCACCGCCGTGCTGCTGCTCGCGACGGCAGGGCTCGGCCTCGCGGCGCCGGCGCAGGCGGACTCCCTTGCCCGGCTCGTCCAGCCCGGCTTCCTGCTGCTGGTGGTCCTCGCGGCGCTGTTCGCCTGGTCGGCCGCCCGCGGTGTCGGCTCCGGGCCGTGGGCGGTCGTCTTCCGCCGGCTGATCCGGCCCCGCCTCGCGCCGCCGTCGGAGTGGGAGGACGCCCGCCCGCCGCGCTTCGCCCAGCTGATCGGTCTGATCGTCACCGCGGCGGGTGTCGCCCTGCACCTCGCCGGAGTGCCCGGTGCGGTCCCGGTCGCCGCGGCGATCGCCTTCCTCGCCGCTTTCCTCAACGCGGCCTTCGGCCTCTGCCTCGGCTGCGAGCTCTACCTCCTCCTGGTGCGCGCGGGGCTCCTGGGCCGCACGGCCGGCTCCCGGGCCTGAGGCCCTAGGCTGAATCCCGCTTCGCGGGCGGCCCGCGACGGGCCTCGGGAGGCAGCATGAGCGAATCGACCGCACGGCACTCGGACCAGGACGGGACCGGCGCCCCCGGCGACGCGCCTCGCCACTCGACCGGCTCGACGCCGCCGCGACCGCCGGCGTCCTCGCGCGCCGCGGACGGCCCGGAGACGGCGACCGCGCGCGAGACGTCCGCTCCGCTGCGGCGCCTGCGGGTGCTGATCTCGGGAGCGGGCGGCATGATCGGCTCCGAGCTCGTGCGCCAGCTGCGCACGGACGGGCACGAGATCTTCCGCCTCGTCCGCCACGCGCCGACGAGCGCGGACGAGTTCCACTGGGCACCCGCCTCGCACATGCTCGATTTCAGCGTGCTCGACCGCGTCGACGCGGTGATCAACCTCTCGGGCGCCTCGATCAGCCGGCTCCCGTGGACCGCCTCGTACAAGCGGGAGATCCTCGACTCGCGCGTGCAGACCACGCAGACCATCACCGACGCGATGCGGATGGCCTCCACTCCCCCGTCGATCCTGCTCAACGCCTCCGCGGTCGGCTACTACGGCGACCGGCCCGGCGAGGAGCTGACCGAGGAGTCGCCGCGCGGCGAGGGCTTCCTCGCGGACGTCGTCGAGCGCTGGGAGCAGGCGGCCCAGCTCGCACCGGAGAGCACCCGGGTCGTGACCTTCCGCACCGGGCTGGTGCTCGGCAACGGCGGCGCGCTCAAGCCGCTGCTGCCGCTGACCAAGGTCGGGCTGAGCGGCCCGCTCGGCGGCGGGCAGCAGGTCTGGCCGTGGATCAGCCTCTACGACGAGGCCGCGGCGATCCGCCACCTGCTCACCTCCGAGCTGTCCGGACCGGTGAACCTGGCCGGCCCCGAGGCCGCGACGGCGAACGACGTGATGCGCACGCTCGCGGAGCTGCTGCACCGCCCGTTCAAGCTGCCGGTGCCGGAGAAGATCATCGAGCTGGCCCTGCGCGACGCGGGGCACGAGCTCCTGCTCTCGAGTCAGCGCCTGGTGCCGCGGCGACTGCTCGACGACGGCTTCGTCTTCCGCCACCGCACGGTCGCCGAGGCGCTGCAGGCCGTGCTCGCCTGACGGTCCGGAAGTTCGACGGCGCAGGGAGTCGGACGGCCGGCTCCGGTCAGTCCTTGTGCTCGCGCTCGAGGGCGATCGAGCGGCGGATCGCGCCGCGGGCCCGCTTGCGGTCGCCGCTCGCGTCGTAGGCGAGTCCGAGCCGGTACCAGGCGCGCCAGCTCTCGGGGTCCTCGTCGACGTCGGCCGCGTAGCGGGGGAAGAGCGCGTCGGCCTCCGCGCGGTCGAGCCGGCCGGTCGCACTGGACTCGAGGACCTCGGACGGCAGCGCGTCCTCGCGCTCGAGGCGCCGCGCCAGCGTCTCGGCGCGGAGGCCGAAGGACAGCTCGCGGACCAGGCCCCAGACGCCGATCCCGCCGAGGATCAGCAGCCCGACGCCCAGGACGATGCCCGGCACGGTGCCCGCGGCGAACGCGACGTAGGAGTACTGCAGGCAGACGAACAGGTAGAGGGCCAGCAGGACGGCCATCAGTCCGACGCCGATGCGCGTCCTCACGGGGTGCTCGTCGCGGCCGCGGCCTGGCCGGAGGGCGCGTCGTCGCTGATCGCGGGCTCGTCGGGCGCGCGCTCGGCGAGCGGGGCGGCGTCGAAGGCGGCGCGGAGGTCGATCAGCGCGTCGAGGCCGACGACGACGCCGGTCGTGCTGCGGACGGCGTCGAGCGCGCGGAGGATGCCGGCCTCGTAGGAGGCGGAGGACGAGGTGTCGTGCCGGATGGTGACCGTCTCGCCGGTGCCGCCGAAGACGACCTCCTGGCGCGCCTCCACACCGGGCAGGCGCAGGCTGTGCACCGGGACGCTCGCCACCTGCTGGCCGCGGGCGCGCTGATCGGTGTGCGGGGCCTGGACCGGGCCCAGCTCGGCGCGGGCGCGCAGCAGCAGCTCGGCGGTGCGCACGGCGGTGCCGGAGGGCGAGTCGACCTTGCGGGCGCCGTGCGTCTCGATGATCTCGACCGCGTCGAAGAAGCGCGCCGCGACGGTCGAGAGCGCGGTGGCGAGGACCGAGCCGAGCGAGAAGTTCGGGATGATGACGACTCCGGCGCTCGGCTGCTCCTCGACGCTGCGGCGCAGCGCGGCGATGCGGTCACCCGTCCAGCCCGACGTGCCGACGAGCACCTTCCGGCCGTTCGCGACCGCGAGGTCGACGATCTGCTGGCTGACCGCGGGGAGGGTCATGTCGACGACGACGTCGGCCGCGAGCATCTCGCGCGGGTCGCTGCGCGAGCCGAGCCGGGCGACGAGCTCGAACTCCTCGGACGCCTCGATGAGCGAGCAGGTGAGGGAGCCGAGTTTGCCGGTTGCACCGACGACGGCGACGGAGGTGGTCACCCGTCCAGCCTAACGACCGCGGCCGACAGCGGATCTCGATACGCCCGCGCTGCGGGCTGCTCGATCAGCAGGGAGGGCCGCCCTTGCTGGTCAAGTAGCCCCGGAGGGGCGTATCGAGACCTGCTGTCACCAGTACTTCGGCGGACGTGGATCTCGATACGCCCGCTCCGCGGGCTACTCGATCAGCAGGGACCGCAGCGGGGCCGCACCACTCGGACGAGGTGTTCTCATCCGGGAGACGTCAGTACGGCTGGACCTCGGGGAGGCCGGTGCGCAGCTCGACCGGGAGGTGGGCGAGGTCGTTGTGGACGACGAGCACCGGGGGCTTCCGCGAGCGCACGCGGATGATCGTCAAGCCGCAGTTGGCCTGGTTGACGCCGAGCCAGCGCCAGTCCGGTGCGTCGAAGACGTGGCGGACGAACCAGCCGATGACGAAGTTGTGGGTGATCAGCAGGTCGTGGCGGTCCTCGCGGGAGGGGGCGAGGAACTCCGCCACCGCGTCCTGCATCTGCGCGTGACCGGCGTCGATCTCGGCCGGGGTGACGCTGCCGAAGAACGGCTCGAAGGCGCGGGGCATGTCGGGCGTCGGGCCGGAGGGGATGCAGTCGAACAGCAGGGACGACGGCTCGATCGACAGCCCCGGCAGCACCGCACGGAACCGCGCGGCCGTCTCCTCCGCCCGGCGCAGCGGCGAGTGCCAGGCGCCGGTGAAGGGGACGCCGCCGAGCCGCTCGGCGATGAGCCGGGCCTGGCGCTCGCCCCTGGCCGACAGCGGCCCGTCCGGCATGCCGTGCTCGGCGTCCTGCTGCTCGCCGTGGCGGACGAGATAGATGTAGTGGGACACGGAGGTCCTCCCTGGTGCGGCGCGACGGTGCGCGGACGTTCGTGGTGCGGCTCAGGCCGCGGGAGTGGTCTCGATCTCGGCGATGCCGGCGAAGGTCGACTCGTCGACCGCCCCGACGGCCGAGATCGACGACGGCCCCCGGGCCAAGTCTGCCGCGAGTGCCTGGACGTCCTCCGCGGTGACCAGCGCGAGTCGGCGCAGGCTCTCGTCGAGGTCGACGAACTCGCCGAAGGTCAGCTCGGAGCGGCCGAGCCGCGACATCCGCGTGTCCGAGTCCTCGAGGGCGAGCGCCGCCGCTCCGGAGAGCTGGCCGCGAGCGCGGGACAGCTCGTCGGCGGTGACGCCGTGCTCGGCCAGCCGGGTGAACTCGGCCAGCAGGAGCTCGGCGACGGTGCCCGCCTTCGACGGCGTGCAGGCGGCGTAGAGGCCGAAGAGCCCGGCGTCGGAGTAGGACGGCGCGAACGAGTAGACGGAGTAGGCCAGGCCGCGCTTCTCCCGCACCTCCTGGAAGAGGCGGGAGGACATGCCGCCGCCGAGGATCGAGTTGAGCACGCCCATCGTCATCCGGCGCTCGTCCGCGGCGGCCAGGCCCGGGAAGCCGATCAGCAGGTTCGCCTGCTCGGTCGGACGGTGCACGAGCGAGAGCGGCGTGCCGCGGGTGAAGGCGGCCGATCCGCCGACCCGTCGAGCGACCGGAGCGGCCGGCGTGCCGAGGTCCCAGCCGTCGGCCGCGAGGACGCGCTCGAGCTGCGCGACCAGCACCTCGTGATCGACCGCTCCCGCGACCGTGACGACGAGGTCGCGCGGACGGTAGGCGGCGCGGTAGTGCGCCCAGACGGCGTCGCGGGTGGCCTCGCCGATGATCGCCGCGGTGCCGCCGATCGGGCGGCCCAGCGGGTGGTCGCCGAAGACGGCCTCGAAGAGCCGCTCGCTCGCGACGTCGGCCGGGTCGTCGTCCGCCATCGCGAGCTCCTCGAGGATGACGCCCCGCTCGGTCTCGAACTCGGCCGCGTCGAGCAGGCTCGAGGTGACCATGTCGCCGATGACCTCGACCGCCATCGGCAGGTCGCGGTCCTGCACCTTGGCGTAGTAGCAGGTGTACTCCTTGGCGGTCAGCGCGTTGTGCTCGCCGCCGACGGAGTCGAACGCGACGGCGATGTCGAGCGCCGACCGGGTGCCCGTGCCCTTGAAGAGCAGGTGCTCGAGGAAGTGAGTCGAGCCGAAGTTCGAGGGGACGGCCGGGTGCCCGTCGGCCGCGGGGAGGGCGGGCGCCTCGTCGCGCGAGCCCGCCGCGACCCAGAATCCGATGGTGGCGCTGCGCGCTCCAGGCATCGCCTCGCTGAGGATGCGGACACCGCTGGGGAGGACCGACCGGCGGACCAGCGAGCCGCCGGCGGCTCCGATCGTCGTCTCCGGCTGTTCGAGAGGGAAGGCGACACCGTGGTTCATCCGGCACAGCCTAGGCCACGCGCTCCCCGGGACGGCTGTGCGACGCGTCAGCGGCGGGCGCGCTCCAGGGCGGCGAGGTGACCCTCGTCGAGCTCGAGCGAGACGGCCCGGACGAGCGCGTCGACGTCGGACGGCGAGCGCGGCGCGACCACGGCCGCCGCCACTCCGGGGCGGGCGAGCAGCCAGGCCAGCGCGACGGCGGCGGGAGCGGCGGTGAGCTCGGCGCCGATCGCATCGAGGGCCGTGAGCACGCGGCGGCCGCGTCGGCCGAGGTGCGCGGCGGCGAGGGCGCCGTCCGGCAGGCGGGAGAGCTGCCGGCGGCCGCGCTCGACGCCGTGCAGGAAGCCGTGGGCGAGCGGCACGGTCGAGAGCAGCGAGAGCCCCTGGCCGGCCGCGACGAGGCCGAGGTCGCCCTCCGCGTCCGCGGCGTCGAGCAGGCTGTAGGGCAGTTCGACGGCGGCGAAGCGCGGGTGGCCGTGCCCGGCGAGGACGCGGGCCTCGAAGAGCTCCTCCGCGGCGAAGCCCGACGCGACGGCCGTGCGGACGAGACCGCGGGCGAGCAGCACCTCGACGGCGCTGAGCACCTCGTCGAGGCGGCCGGCGCCGTCCGGGCGGACCGCCAGGACGTCGAGGCGATCGGTGCGCAGGCGCCGCAGCGACTCCTCGACCCGCGCCACCAGGGCGCGCGGGGTGGCGACCGCCTCGGCGGACGCGCCGACGCGGCCGAGCAGCAGGAAGCGGTCGCGGTCGCCGGCGAGCCAGCCGCCGACCCGCTCCTCCCCCTCGGCGGAGCCGGTGCCGTCGGTGACGACGACGGCGTCGCCGCCCCGGGCGGCGAAGCGCTCGAGCAGATCGGGGCCGTCGGATGCGCGGCCGCCCGCTCCCCGGCGACCGAGCGCGGCGGCGTCGAAGACGAGCGGGAAGAGCGACTGCGCGGTGTCGCCGAGTCGGCGCTTCAGCGCGGCGGGAGCGACGACGGGACGGGTGTCCTCGAGCGGCGGGATCGGGGCGGTGCCGCGTATCGTCCGCACGGCCGAACCGGTCTTCAGCCTCGCCACTCGCCCACTCCCCCGCGGCGGTCCGGGTCCGCCAGGACCGAGAGTATCCGAGCGCGCGGAACGCCCTGCCGAGCGGTCGGGAACGCTTAACCGGATCGTTACACGGCGTTCCCCCGGCCCTCCGCGGGCGTCGCCGACGCCGGTGCGGCGGGGGCGCGAGTGTCGGTGGCGACGGCTAGATTCGGGCCATGGAGCCCCTCACCCCGACCCCCGCGACACCATGGTGGACGAGCGCGGTCGTCTACCAGATCTACCCCCGCTCGTTCGCCGACTCGAACGGCGACGGCATCGGCGATCTCGGCGGCATCCGCGCGCGTCTCGGCCACCTCGCCGACCTCGGGGTCGACGTCGTCTGGCTGTCGCCGGTCTACCCCTCGCCCCAGCACGACAACGGCTACGACATCTCGGACTACCAGGACATCGATCCGCTCTTCGGCACGCTCGAGGAGTTCGACCTGCTGCTCGCCGAGGCGCACGAGCGCGGGATCAAGCTGGTGATGGACCTGGTGGTCAACCACACCAGCGACGAGCACGCCTGGTTCGTGGAGTCGCGCTCCTCGCAGGAGGACGCCAAGCGCGACTGGTACTGGTGGCGGCGCGGGCGCAGCGCCGCGGCGGAGGAGCCGCTCGCGCCGGACGCCGAGCTCGAGGCGACTGCGGACGCGGGTCTGGACGTCGCCGAGCCCAACGGCTGGCGCTCCTACTTCTCCGGCCCCGCGTGGACGCTCGATACCGCGACCGACGAGTACTTCCTGCACCTGTTCGCGGTGCAGCAGCCCGACCTCAACTGGGAGAACCCGGAGGTCCGGCACGCGGTGCACGCGATGATGAACTGGTGGCTCGACCGCGGGGTCGACGGCTTCCGGATGGACGTCATCAACCTCGTCTCGAAGGACGTCGACGCGATCGACGGGCCGGGCGGCGGCTCCGGCATCGTCGGCGGCGTCGGCCCTCGTCTGCACGAGTACCTCCGCGAGATGAACGAGGCCGTGTTCGCCGGCCGCGACGCCGCCCTGATGACCGTCGGCGAGATGCCGGGCGTCACGCTGGAGGAGGCGGTGCTCGTCACCGACCCCGAGCGGCGCGAGCTCGACATGGTCTTCCAGTTCGAGCACGTCGGCATCGACCACGGCGTCGACAAGTTCCACCCGGTGCCGCTCGATCTCGTCGCCCTCAAGGCCAACCTCGCCCGCTGGCAGGACGGGCTGGCGGAGCGCGGCTGGAACAGCCTCTACCTCGGCAACCACGACCAGCCCCGGCTGGTCTCTCGCTTCGGCGACGACGGCGCGTGGCGCTACGAGTCGGCCACGCTCTGGGCGACGCTGCTGCACCTGCAGCGCGGCACGCCGTACATCTACCAGGGCGACGAGATCGGCATGACCAACGTGCCCTTCGCCGGAATCGAGGACTTCCGCGACGTCGAGTCGCTGAACTACTACGCCGAGGCCGTCGAGGAGCGCGGCGAGGAGCCGGAGGCGGTGCTCGCGGGGCTGCGGGCGCAGAGCCGCGACAACGCCCGCACGCCGGTCCAGTGGGACGGCGGACCGCAGGCCGGCTTCACGACGGGCGAGCCGTGGATCCCGGTCAATCCGAACTCCACCCAGGTGAACGTCGCCGCCGATCGCGCGGCGGAACGCTCGGTCTTCGAGTACTACCGCGCGCTGATCGCGCTGCGCCACGAGGACGAGACCGTGCAGCTGGGGCGCTTCGCGCTGCTCGAGGCCGAGCACCCGACGCTGTTCGCCTTCACCCGCACGGGCGCGAGCGAGCTGCTCGTGGTCGGCAACGTCTCGGGAGAGCCGCTCGAGGTCGCGCTGCTCGAGGAGTGGGCGGGCGCGGAGACGGTGCTCGGCAACGTCGCGGGCGCGACCGGGTCGACGCTCGGGCCGTGGGAGGCGCGCATCCTCCGCCGCTGACGGCTCGGCGGGCGGCTCAGGCGGAGGCGCGGTCGAGCTGGGAGATCTCGCTGCGGGTGATGGGCAGGGTCGCGGCGCCGAAGATCGACGCGAGCTCGTCCGCCGAGCGGGCCCGAGCGGTCACGGCCGACACCTCCTGGTGCGCGAGCACCCAGGCGAGAGCGACGGTCCCCACGTTGCTGCCGTGCGCCTGCGCCACCTCGTCGAGCGCCGCGAGCACCCTGTTGCCGTGCCGGCCGACGTAGTCGAGACCGGCCTCGAACATCACCGACTCCGGCTCGTCCGAGCGGTGGCGCAGCTGCCCGGTGAGGTAGCCGCTGGCGAGCGGCAGGCGGGCGAGCGTGCCGAGACCCTGCCGCACGACCTCGGGGGCGACGTCGGCCTCGTAGTGCTTGCGCTCCATCAGGTTGTACTCGGCGACCACCGCGGTGAAGCCGGGCAGGCCGAGCTCGCGGGACACCTCGGCCGCCTCGGCGAGGGCGGCACCGCTGAAGTGCGCCGCGCCGAGCGCGCCGACGGAGCCGTTCTCGAGGAAGGGGGCGACGGCGGCGAGGCTCTCGGCGATCGGGACCTCGGGGTCCTCGCTGTCGAAGGAGAGCAGGTCGATGCGGGTGCCGAGCCGCTCGAGGCAGCCCTCGATCGCGATCCGCACGTCCTCCGCGGCGAGGCCCGGGGCGTCGGGGTGGCGGCCGACCTTGGTCGCGACGAGCAGCTCCTCGCGCCGGCCGGTCTGCTCGAGCCAACGGCCGATCATGTACTCGCTGCGCCCGGTGGCGTAGTGGTCGGCGGTCGAGATCAGGGTTCCGCCGAGCTCGGCGAACGCGTCGAGCACCTCGGTGGTCTCGTCGATGCTCGCGGCCCAGCCGAAGACGGAGCCGTCGAGGGCGACCGGGTGCACGGGCAGACCGGTGGCTCCGAGGAGGCGGGGCGGAAGGGGCGTCTCCGGCGCGAGGGCCGGGGGCGTCGAGTCGGTCACGGGGTCCTCCGGTCGGGGCGGTGCGACGGCACGGTCCCGCCACCGTACCCCACGAACGACGGACGCCCGCCCCACCGAAGTGGGACGGGCGTCGTCGTTCGCGAGAGGGATCAGCTCTCGGCGGGGACCTCGACGGGCGCCTCGGCGTCCTCGGCCACGACGGGCGCGAGGGACAGCTTGCCGCGGTCGTCGATCTTGGTGATCGAGACGAGCAGCTTCTGGCCGACTCCGAGGACGTCCTCGACGTTCTCGACACGCTTGCCACCGGCGAGCTTGCGGACCTCGCTGATGTGCAGCAGGCCGTCCTTGCCGGGGAGGAGCGAGACGAACGCACCGAAGGTCGCGATCTTGACGACGGTTCCGAGGAACTGCTCGCCGACCTCGGGGTTGGTCGGGTTCGCGATGGCGTTGACCTGAGCGCGGGCGGCCTCGGCCGACGGTCCGTCGACGGCGCCGATGTAGACGGTGCCGTCCTCCTCGATGGAGATGTCGGCGCCGGTCTCGTCCTGGATCGCGTTGATCGTCTTGCCCTTGGGGCCGATCAGCTCGCCGATCTTGTCGACGGGGATCTGGACCGAGATCACGCGGGGCGCGGTCGGGGCCATCTCGTCGGGCTGGTCGATGGCCGCCGTGAGCACCGCGAGGATCGTGGTGCGGGCGTCCTTGGCCTGCTTGAGCGCGGCGTCGAGGACCGACGACGGGATGCCGTCGAGCTTCGTGTCGAGCTGGATGGCCGTGACGTACTCGGAGGTGCCGGCGACCTTGAAGTCCATGTCGCCGAGCGCGTCCTCGGCGCCCAGGATGTCGGTCAGCGCCGCGTAGCGGGTGTGACCGTCGACCACGTCGGAGACGAGGCCCATCGCGATGCCCGCGACCGGGGCGCGCAGCGGCACACCGGCGTTGAGGAGCGACAGGGTCGACGCGCAGACGGAGCCCATCGAGGTGGAGCCGTTGGAGCTGAGCGCCTCGGACACCTGGCGGATCGCGTAGGGGAACTCCTCGCGGCTCGGCAGCACCGGCACGAGGGCGCGCTCGGCGAGGAAGCCGTGCCCGATCTCGCGACGCTTCGGCGACCCGACGCGGCCGGTCTCACCGGTCGAGTAGGGCGGGAAGTTGTAGTGGTGCAGGTAGCGCTTCTTCGTGACGGGCGACAGCGAGTCGATCTGCTGCTCCATCTTGAGCATGTTCAGCGTGGTGACGCCCAGGATCTGGGTCTCGCCGCGCTGGAAGATCGCCGAGCCGTGGACGCGCGGGATGACCTGCACCTCGGCGTCGAGCGGACGGATGTCGGCCAGGCCGCGACCGTCGATGCGGACGCCGTCGCGGAGGATGCGGCCGCGGACGACCACCTTCGTGACGGACTTGTACGCGGCGCCGACCTGCGAGTAGGCCTCGGCGGAGAGCTGACCGGACGCGATGCGCTCGGCGATCTGCTCCTTGACCTTCGCCTTGAGGGCGTCGTCGGCGTCCTGACGCTCGACCTTGTCGGCGATCTGGTAGACGCGGACGAGCTCGTCGTAGCTGAGCTCGGCGACGTTGTCGTAGGTCTCCTGCGCGTAGGGCAGGAAGACCGGGTAGTCCTTGACGGGCTTCGCGGTCTCGGCGGCCAGCTTCGACTGCGCCTCGACGAGCGCGCGGAGGAAGGGCTTGGCGGCTTCGAGGCCCTGGGCGACAACGGCCTCGTCGGGCTTGGTGGCGCCCGCCTTGATGAGGTTCCACGAGACGTCGGTGGCCTCGGCCTCGACCATCATGATGGCGACGTCCGAGGAGCCGTCCTCGTTGGTGACGACGCGGCCCGCGACGGTGAGGTCGAAGACGGCGTTCTCGAGCTGCGAGGCCTTCGGGAAGGCGACCCACTGGTCGGCGCCGGAGCCGTCGGACATGAGCGCGAGGCGCACGCCGGCGACCGGGCCCGAGAAGGGCAGGCCGGAGATCTGGGTCGAGGCGCTCGCGGCGTTGATCGCGAGGGCGTCGTAGAACTCGTCGGGCGCGATGCTGAGGACCGTGATGACGATCTGGACCTCGTTGCGCAGGCCCTCGACGAACGAGGGGCGCAGCGGCCGGTCGATCAGACGGCAGACCAGGATCGCCTCGGTGGAGGGGCGGCCCTCGCGGCGGAAGAACGAGCCGGGGATCTTGCCGGCGGCGTAGGAGCGCTCCTCGACGTCGACGGTCAGCGGGAAGAAGTCGAAGTTGTCCTTCGGGTTCTTCGACGCCGAGGTGGCGGAGAGGAGCATGGTGTCCTCGTCGAGGTACGCGGCGACCGCGCCCTGAGCCTGCTGCGCGAGGCGGCCGGTCTCGAAGCGGACGGTGCGGGTGCCGTACGAGCCGTTGTCGAGAACGGCTTCGGCGAATGTGATTTCAGGACCTTCCAAGAGGTCTGTCTCCTTAACGTCTGCAGCGGCACCCCTCTGGGCGCCGGCGTTCGTCGGAGCGGCATGACGGTCAGGAATCGCACGCGATCCCACGGCAGGGCTTCGCGCCGTGCCGTCGTGTGGAGGGCGTTCGTGCTGGCCACCAGTAGAAGGGCTCCGGGTCTGCCCGACATCGACCACTGTGCTGTGGCACCTTGGCTGCAGCGCTGCCTGATGTCAGCACTGCGTGATGTCGCGAACCGGGACTCCACCACCGAGGACCAGCTTCCTGCCGGCCTGCTCCGTGGTTCGAACCCGATGACGACCGGCGGCCGCTCCCGGATTCGGAACCGGTTCATGCTATCAGTGCGGGCCCGGATCGACCAGGAACCGGGGACGCGCCGCGCGGCCCCACCCGGGGATCACCGCCGCGCGGCTACCAGATCGTGCCGGCCCCGACGGTGATCGCCGCGAGCATCAGCGCGCCGAGCACGAGGCCGACGACGGCCCGGGTGACGCCCGCTCCCCGCCGCGCGCCGCCCTTGACGAGGCCGACGACACCGAGGATGACGGCGAGCACGTCGAGCGGACCGCCGAGCAGGAGCCCGATGAACAGCGGGATCGGAGTGAGGAGCACGCCGAGGATCCCGAGCACGAGAGAGGCGGTCGCCGCGGTGTTGCCGAGCGGCGCCGCGGGCGGGGCGAGCGGGGCGAGGTCACCGGTCCACGCGCGGCCGTCCCAGTAGCGCTGGGTGTTCACCTGCGCCGGATCCGGATACCAGCCGGCCGGCGGACCGGCGGACGCGGGCTCGTCCCAGAAGCCGGCCGGCGAGCGGTCGGTGCCCGCCTGGCCCTCGGCGTCAGCCACGGGTCTCGTGCATCAGCAGCTGGACCCGCAGGCCGCCCTTGCCCTTCACGATGCGGGCGGGGATGCGGGGCTGCTTGCCGGCCTCGGTGAGCCGGGCGAGCGCCGCCTCGACGACGTTCTCGAGCCCGCGCGGCACGTAGCCGACGAGATCGCTCGGGCGGTGGTTCGCGAAGAGCCGGACCGGCATCGGGGCGTCGGTGCGCTCCTCCTCGATCGTGCGGCGCGGGATGACCGCCGTGATCTCCTCCTCGCCGAGCGAGTGCACGCGGGCCAGCTCGTCCTGGTGCGGGAGGGAGTCGGCGACGCCGAGGAGCGTGTCGCCGCGCTTGGACTTGGGCCGCAGCTCGTAGTCGTAGTCGTCGAGCTTGCCCGAGCCGCGGTCGCCGGCGGGCAGGGGGTCGGAGTCGGAGCGTCCGAACGAGAAGAGCTTCATGCCTCCATCATGGAGCGCCGGAGCCGCGCGTGTCGCGGCGCGCGCCCCCTCGGCCGGCCTCCGCCCCGCCCGGCGCCGCGCTCAGACCGCCGAGCGCAGCATCCGCGCGATCGCGACCAGCACCAGGACGAGCACGATCGCCACGAAGCCGACCAGCACCGGCACGGCGGGGAGGACGGCGAGCGCCGCGCCGATCAGGAGCACCGGGACCGCCAGCCCGATGTAGGAGGCCAGGAACATCCCGGCGAGGACCTCGCCGCGGGTCTCGTCGGAGGCGAGCGAGCCCGCGACGCCGAGCGCCAGACGGAAGATCAGGCCGACGCCGGCGCCCGCGATCACCCCGCCGCCGATGAAGGCGGGCAGCACCACCGCGACGGCGCCCCACGCGACCAGGGCGAGCCCGACGGTCAGGGCCGTGGCCGAGAGGATCAGCGCGCGGCGGACGGGCAGCCGCGCGGCGGTCAGCTGGGCGACGGCCCCGGCGGCGAAGACGCCGAACGAGACGACGCCCGCCACCAGGTGCGAGGTCTCGCCGAAGCGGCCGGCCAGGAAGGTCGGCGCGAGCGAGGTGAAGAGGCCGAAGACGGCGAAGCCGGCGAACGCGCCGACCGCGGCCGAGAGGAAGGTGCCGCGCGAGGCGGCGGGCACGGCGAGCCGCTGCGGCCGGTAGGCGGGCAGCTCCTCCCGGCGCTCGACCGTCTCGGGGACGAGGGCGACCGCGATGCCGAGGACGACCAGGAGGACGAGGAAGACCTCGTAGGGCACCACGAGGGGACGGTCGACGGTCACCGCGAGGACGCCGCCGATCAGCGGGCCGAGGGCCAGGCCGCCGACGTTGACGAGGGTCGAGACGGCGCGCGAGGCGCCGGGGCCCTCCTCCGGCCGGGCGATCGCGCGGAGCTCGGAGAGGTGCGCGGTGGCGGTCGCGGTGAGCGCGCCGACGCCGATGCCGGTGAGCAGACGGGCGACGATCAGACCCAGCACGTCCGGCCAGAGCAGGAAGACGATGCTCGCCAGCACCTCGACGAGGATCGCCGCGAGCAGGATGCGCCGACGACCCAGCCAGTCGCTGACGTGGCCGGCGAGGAAGAGGCTCGCCACCACTCCGACGGCGTAGGCCGCGAAGATCACCGTCACGACGAAGGCGGGGAAGCCGTCGCGCTGCTGGTAGATCGCGTAGAGCGGGGTCGGCACGGTCGAGAAGGCCATCACCGAGAGGAAGGCGAGCGCGATCACCCAGAAGCCGAGGTGGTGCCCCAGCTCGGGGCGGCGCGCGGAGGACGGGGTGCGGGCGGCGGTGCGCTCGGCGGGGATTCCGGTGGTCGGCATGCGCCCAGAGTGCTCCTCCCGATCGTCCACGTCCAACGAAGGATCGTGGACGCATTCATCGCCGAAGCCGCACAATGGGGCATGGACGACCGACAGCTCGCCGCCTTCGTCGCCGTCGCGGAGGAGCTCAGCTTCACCCGCGCGGCGGCCCGCCTCTACGTGGTGCAGTCCACGCTGTCGGCGACGATCCGCTCGCTCGAGCAGGACCTGGGCGCGCCGCTGTTCACCCGCTCGACCCGCCGCGTCACGCTCACCGTAGTCGGCGAGGCGCTGCTGCCCTCGGCACGCGCGGCGATCGACAGCGTCGACCGGATGCGCTCGCTCGCGGCGGACGACGCCGCGGGACTGCGCGGCCGGGTCCGCGTCGGCACCTTCTCGGCGCTCGACATCCTCGACCTGCCGGGCGCCCTCGGCGCGTTCCGGCGCCGCCACCCGCTGGTCGACCTGCTGCTGCGCACCTCGCCGAGCGGATCGACCGGGCTGGCGGAGGACCTGCGGCGCGGCCGGCTCGACGTGGCGCTGCTCGCCCTGCCGGTCGCCGAGCTGGACGACCTCGCCGTGACGACCGTCGTCCGGGACCGCTACCTGCTCCTCGTCGAGAGCGCCGACCCGATGGCGCGGCTGGTGCGGCCCTCCCCCGCGGACCTCGAGGGCGCCGCGTTCATCGACACCCCGGTCGGCTTCGGCAACCGCGTCAGCGTCGACCGGGCCTTCCGCGCGGCGGGAGCGACGCGACGGGTCGCGACCGAGGTCGCCGACCTGCCCGCGATCCCACTCTTCGTGCAGGCCGGCCTCGGGCCGGCGGTGGTCCCCCGCTCGGGCATCGCGCCGCTGGACGGGGTGACCGCGATCGACCTCGACTGGCCCGGACTGGTGTGGGAGGTCTCGGTCTGCAGCGCGATGCGCCCCTCGGCGGCGGTGCAGGCCCTCACCGCACTGCTGGCCGAGCGGGCCGAGGCGGTCTGATCCGCCGGGAGCTCAGCTCTCGCGAAGGGGCCCGCGGACGATCGAGTCGCCCGAGTGCTGCGGGTCGCCGTCGTCGGGCTCCTCGGAGATGTCGACGAGCGAGTACTCGGCGAGGTCGATGTCGGCGGGGACCGTGAAGCGGCCGTCCGTGCCGTCCAGCACGCCGAGCCCCACCAGTCCGGTGGCGTCCGCGGCGATCAGCCAGACCTCGCGGTAGGAGTCGGCCGCGCCGGCCGCGTCGAGGTGCACGACGAGCTGCCGCTCGCCGTCGGCGTCCTCGAGCTCGGCGCTGCCGCTCGCGCCCTGCCAGTCGGGGAAAGCGGCGAGATCGGCGCGCGCGACCACGACCGCGTCGGTGCCGCGCGAGGCCTGCAGCCAGAAGCCGCCGACGACGCCGATCGCCAGGGCCGCGAGGGCGGCGAGCGCCGCGGGAAGGAGCCGGCGGGACCGCGGACGGCGTCGCGAGGGCGTGTGGCGGCCCGTCGGGAGCGCGGTGACCGGTGCGATCGAGGGCTCCGGAGTCTCCCCCAGCGCGAGCTCCCCGCGGATGCGGTCCCAGACCTCGGCCGGCGGCGACTCGAGCACCAGCGAGCGGCTCCGCCGGCCGAGACCGGCGGCGTGGCCGAGCTCGACCAACTGCTGGGCGCACGCGGGGCACGCCTCGAGGTGAGCGGCGGCGTCGGCGGAGGACGCCTCGCCGAGGGCGAGGAGGGCGAGCTCGTCGGGATCGAGATGCGTCATGGGCTGCTCACCTCCAATCGGGAGCGGAGTCTGTCGAGACTGCGGCGGATGTGGCTCTTGACGGTGCCGAGCGGGAGGCCGGTCCTCTCGGCGATCTCGGTGTGGGTCAGATCCTCGTAGAAGGCGAGGCTCATCACCCGCCGCGGGACGGGATCCAGTCGGGCGAGCTCGTCCGCGACCAGGACCCGCTCCTCGAGATCGACCGCCGGCTCGCCCTCGTCCACCGGGGCGACCGCGACGAGTGCGGCGGTGAGCCGGCGCTCGCGCGAGCGGTTCTCGTGGGCGTCGGCGATCCGCTTGCGCGAGATGCCGACCAGCCAGGCGCCGAGGGCGGCGCGGCCCGGGTCGAAGCCCGCGCGGCTCGTCCAGGCCGAGACGAAGACCCGCTGCACCACGTCCTCCGCGTCGCCCCGGTCGCCGAGCGAGCGCAGGGCGAGGGTGAAGACGAGCGGCGACCAGCGGGAGTAGGCCTCGGCGAGCGCCGGCTCCTCCCCCGCCGCGAAGCGCAGCCCGAGGCGCTGCACGAGGGCGCGCTCGTCGGCGGCCTCGTCGTCGGGCTCGCGGGACTGGGCGTCGATCAGGGGGGTCCTCCTGGACTGGGGGCGGCACCGAGGCGGAGGGCTCGGCAGCGCTGCGGCGATGCTCATGCTACGGCGCGCTCTCGTCGGGAGCGCGGACGCGGCGGATCGGAGTCATCGTCGGGCGGTCACGTCGCGGGGGTCGCGGTGACGACCACGTTGCTGAGGTAGTGCCGGGTGTCGTAGTCGAAGTCGCCGCCGCAGGTGATCAGGACGAGCCGCGCGGGGCCGTCCTGGACGAAGACGCTCGAGAGGTCGACGGTGGTCTTCTCCGTCGTCTCGACCGTGTCGACGGTGTAGACGCGCTGGACGCCGTCCTCGCCGGTCAGGCCGATCCGCTGGCCGGGCTGCGCCTTCTTCAGCTCGGCGAACGGGCCGAGTCCGTAGGTGAGCGAGTCGACGTGCGCGGCGATCACGGTGGTGCCGTCCGCGGCGTCGAGCCCGCGGCCGAAGCGGTACCAGCCCGCCACGTCGGTGTCGGGGACCAGCTCCATCGTGCCGTCGTCGGCGACGCCGACCGGCTGCACGGGCATGTCGATCGGCAGGCCGTCGACGACCAGGCGGGTCGGCGCGAGCACCACCGGCGCGGGTGTGGCCCCGAGTCGCGCGTCGGCGACGGGGACCTGCGGTACGGCCGGGGCGGAGGGAGTGCTGGAGGGGATCGCGGCCGGCGTCGACGTCGTGAGCGGCGCGCTCGCGTCAGGGGCGGGCACGACCCCGACCGCCTGTGCCGAGCAGCCGCCGAGGCCGAGGCCGACCGCGATCAGGCCGACCACGAGGAGAGCGCGCGGCAGACGGGGGGTCCTGCTCATCACGTCCTCCTCTTCTCGTGGTCGGCGGCCGGCCCGGGTGCGGGGCACGCCGGGCCGGCGGTCTTCAGTGCCGGTCAGTGACCGGCGGTCGTGCGCGTCGGTCAGCGACCGGCGACGGCCTTGCGGCGACCGATCAGCGCGGCGCCGATCAGCGCGAGCGAGGCGAGGGCGGCAGCGCCCCACCAGCCCGCGGCCGCGTCGGTGCGGTTGTCTGCGGCGAGGCCGGCCTCACCGGCGGGGACACCCGACGGCGAGGAGTGCAGGCCGCCGATGGTCTGCGTCGCGAGGGCGAGGTTGCCCTTCTCCAGGCTGCCCCAGGCGTAGACGATCGTGTTGACACCCTCCTGGACCTGGACGTCGGCCGGGCCGATGACCGGAGTGGTGGTCCCGGTCGCGGCGACCACGGTCGAGATCGTGGCCGGAGCGAGGTTGAGGATGCCCTCGTTCGGGTTGGTCACGTTCGTCAGCACGGGCGAGCCGCCGGCGAGGATGTCCACGGCGGGGGCGGCGGCGATGTGGCGGACCGTGAGTCGTCCCTCCCCGGCCGCGGTGGCCGAGATGTCGTTCGGGAACAGCGTCGCGGTGGGGGTGTTGTCGGGCTTCAGGTGCGCGGCGACGGTGTAGCTCTTGCCGGCCTCGAGGGCGAGGTCGACCGGGCCGATGACGGGGGCGCTCGCGTCGGCGGCGTCCGCGGCGGTGATCGCGACGGTGTAGGTGCCGGTGGGCAGGTCGAGCGGGCCGGCGAGCGAGCCGGGCGTGAAGTCGTCGAGCGTCAGTGCTCCGTTGACGTACACGTCCACCGGGGTGTCGGGGACCGCGTGCAGCACGTAGAGGTCGGCCGAGTCGGCGTCGGCCGCGCTCGCAGGAGCGGCGGCGAGACCGGCGACGGCGAGGGTGCCGAGGCAGGCTCCGGCGAGCAGGCGGTGGGTGAGGCGGGAGGTGGTCACGGTGTTCCTCTTTCACGATGGGACCCGCGGGCGGGTCGGTGGGTTCTCGAGAAGGGCCTTCACCACTACTTCCGGCCGAGGGGCCCCTCCGGATGCACCGGACCGGAGAATTCTCGAAGGAATTCCGCCCGCCGCCGGAGGCCGGTCGCTCCAGGCCTGGTCAGGGGCCGGTTCCGGGGCTAGCCTCCGAGCAGAGGGAGTCCGCATGGTGCGTCGAGGCACGGTGGCGTCCGCGTCCGCGAGGAGGCGGCGGCCTGGAGTGCGGCCTGCGGAGCCCGCGGCGCGCTCCGCTCGCGCGCGGCCCGCCCGCCGCGGCGAGGCGCGCGGCCGCGTGCTCGGAGCGACCGCCGCCTCCGTCGCCGCGATCGCCGTGCTCGCGCTCGCGCTCGCGGCGCTGGCACCCCTGGCGAGCCTCTCCGCGGCGGCGGGCGGTGGCTCCGGCCCCTGTGAGGACCCGCACGAGCTGCTCGTCGCGCCCTCGGTGCTCGATCGCGAGGGCGAGGCGCTCGCCGGGCACCTGCTCGCCTGCATCGACGCCGATCACCGCAGCCTGATGATCCACAACGGCACCCCGGTCGTCTGGGTGCTCAGCGGCCCGGGGGTGCGCGGGGTGATCAGCCAGAGCGACCTCCGCGCGGACGCGGGGATCAGCGGGCTGCTGGCCTCGTACTCCTCGCGGATGGGCGGAGGACTGGTGCTGGCGCCCGGAGCGTCCGCCGCGATCTCGGCGGGGCCGGGCCGGCTCGAACCGCGGCCCGACGAGGAGGCGACGCGGCTCTTCCTCGCGCTGACCGCGGTCGTCGGGGCGCAGGATCAGGTCCGCGCGAGCGAGCCGCCGCGGGCGCCGCGCAGCGTCGTCCGGACCGCGGCGCTGACCTGCGCGCTCGCCCTGGTGCGCGACGGCGCGTCGCCGAGCGCGCCGGCGTCGATCGCGCGGGCCGCCGGCGAGCCTGCCTGCTCGGACGCCTGGGCGCGAGCGCAGGCGACGGCCCTGGGTGATGGGTGGACCCTGCCCGGCCTCGCCGAGTCGCTGGCGACGCCCGGGCGGCCGGAGGCGGACGCCGCGCTCGGCCGGGCCGCGGCCGACTGGTTCGCAGCCGCTGACGGCTTCTCCTGGGGCGGCGTCGACCGCCCGGAGCGGCTGGAGTGAGTCCTCGGCGGGACGACGGAGCCCGGGAACGCGGAACGGGCCGCCCTCCCGGAGGAGAGCGGCCCGTTCGAAGAAGATCGCGGTGTCATCGAGACCCCGCACTCGACCCGGTGAGGGGAGGAGCGGGAGGGACTATCGACGCAGGCCGAGACGCTCGATCAGCGAGCGGTAGCGGCTGATGTCCACGTCCGACAGGTAGCCGAGGAGTCGACGGCGCTGACCCACGAGCAGCAGCAGACCACGACGCGAGTGGTGGTCGTGCTTGTGCTCCTTGAGGTGCTCGGTGAGGTCCTTGATCCGCTTGGTCAGGACGGCCACCTGCACCTCGGGGGATCCGGTGTCACCGGGGTGGGTCGCGTACTCTTCGATGATCGCCTTCTTGACGTCTGCTTCGAGTGCCATAGATGGGATCCCCTCTCTCTCGTTGCGCGGTGCCCGGCGCCTGATGCGTGGGCTCTCTTGATCCGCGGCCGTCGAACGGCAACCTCAGGAGCCTACCAGAGCGCGGGGGCGACGGACGAGCGGATCAGGACCGCCGGATCAGCACCGTCGGATCAGCACCGTCGGATCAGCACCGTCGGATCAGCACCGTCGGATCAGGCGCCGACGGCCCGGTTCCAGAGCACGACGAGCCACGGCGACACCAGCAGCTCCCAGCCGATGACGACGAGCACGTTGAGGGCGACGCCGATCCAGCCCGCGACCGGCGGCCGGCCGGCCCGTCGCCGCGCCCGGATCGAGGAGACCCCGAGCAGCACGCCGGCGAGCAGCAGCGCGTGGATGACGGCCGTGTAGACGACGCCGACGAGCAGATCGCTGACGGCCTGGTCGCCCGGGAACGCGCCGAGCGAGATGATCGCGTACCAGACGAAGAACGCGACGGGGACGACGACCACCGGGATCAGGATCGACGCCGTCGCGGCGCCGTAGCGGCGGCGCAGGGCGGCGACGCGGCCTCCGCCGGTGGCCGGTGCGACGGGGCTCGCGGTGCGGCGGGGCCGGCTGCGCGGAGCGGCGGCGCGACGGGCGGGGCCGCTCCGGCGGCTCGCGTCGCGGTGGCGCGCGGGCGCCGGGGCGCGCCGTCGGATGACGTGCTCATGCTCCCTACCCTACGGGCTCCGCCTCGACGGTCCCGTGCGCCCGGCTTCCGCCCGGCACCGCTCGGGAGGCGGACAATGGAGCGGGTGAGCCAGCCCCCTCCCGCGCCCCGGCGCAGCCACGTCGTCGACCTCTCCCCCCTCCGCGAGTCCCCCGCCTTCGCGCGGCTCTGGGCGGGGAACGTGATCTCGGGCATCGGCGGGCAGATGACGATCGTCGCCGTCGGGCTGCACATCTACGACCTGACCGGCTCGACGCTGGCCGTCGCGATGGTCGGCGTGGTCGCGCTGGTGCCGACCGTGCTCGCCGGTCTCTACGGCGGGATGCTCGCCGACGCCTTCGATCGCCGGCTGGTGCTGCTGCTCGCCGCGATCGTCGCCTGGGGCTCGACGGCCGGCATCGCGGCGCTCGCCTGGCTCGGCGCCGAGACGCCGCTCACCCTTTACCTGCTCACCGCGGTGAACGCCGTCGCCACCACGATCATCGGGGCCACCCGGATGACCGTCGCGCCGCGACTGCTCCGCCTCGAGCTGGTGCCGGCCGCGGCGGCGCTCGGCGGCATCGCGGGCGGGGTGGAGGTGACGGTGGGGCCGGCCCTCGCGGGCGTGCTGGTCGCCTCCTCCGGCTTCGCGATCACCTACACGATCGACGTCGTGCTCTTCCTCTTCGCCTTCCTCGGCATCGCCGGGCTGCCCGCGCTGGTGCCGGAGGGCGAGCGGCAGCGGCCGGGGCTGGAGTCGCTGCGCTACGGACTGCGCTTCCTCCGCGGAGCACCGAACATCCGCCTCTCGTTCCTCGTCGACATCGTCGCGATGACCTTCGGACAGCCGCGGGTGGTCTTCCCCGCCGCGGCCGCACTGCTGCTCGGCGGCGGCGCGGTGACGGTCGGGATCCTCACCGCGGCCTACGCGGTCGGGGCGCTGCTGAGCAGCGTGTTCTCGGGCCGGCTGACCGGTGTCCGGAGGCAGGGGATCGCGATCGGCCGATCGATCCAGGTCTACGGACTGCTGATCGCCGGCTTCGGCGGGGTGCTGCTGGTCGCGGCGCTGGTGGAGCACGACGCCTCCGCGCCGAACCTCGGCCTGATCGGCGCGGCCTCGGTCGCCCTCGCGGGGGCCGGTGCGGCCGACAACGTCAGCTCGATCTTCCGGCAGACGATGCTGCAGACCGCGGTGCCCGACAACATGCGCGGGCGACTGCAGGGGATCTTCATCGTCGTCGTCACGGGCGGTCCGCGGGTCGGCGACCTCTACACGGGGCTGCTCGCCTCGCTCGCGCTGCTCTGGCTGCCGCCACTCGCGGGCGGGCTGGCCATCATCGCGATCCTCGCGGCGGTGCTGCGGCTGAGCCCGGGCTTCCGCCGCTACGACGCGCTGAACCCGGTCGCCTGACCGCGCCGCGACCCCTCGGGAGCACGGCGCGGCGGCGGGGCTACTCGCCGGCGTAGGCGCCGGCGGCGTTGCCGTCGGTGAGGTCGTCCGAGACCTCGCCGCTGTCGTCGTCGCGTCCCTCGACGCGGACGGGGCGGTAGACGTGGAAGCCGTCGATCTCGCCGTCCAGCTCCCAGACGACCTCGACCTCCTCGCCGTCGATGTCGGCGACGCGGGTGAGGGAGCGCTGCGGGGAGCCGTCGATGTATTCGAGGCGGATGCTCTCCTGCTCCGCGCCGCTGTCGAGCATGGCCGTGTACGTGGTGGTGTCCATGCCTCGACGCTAGACAGGCCGCGCGCGGGCCCGCCACCCCTTGCGGCGGGCGGTCGTGCGCGTAGCGTCGTCGCCATGACCGATACCTCCATCACCCCCGCCACCGACGACGACCGCGCGCAGATCACCGAGATCGTGAAGAGCGCGAAGATCGGACTCCTCACCACCGTCAACGCGACCGGCCAGCTCGTCAGCCGCCCGCTCGCCGCGCAGGACATCGACTTCGACGGCGATCTCTGGTTCTTCACCCAGGACCCGTCCGCGAAGGTCGAGGACGTCCGCGCCAACCCGAGCGTCAACGTCGCCTTCGAGTCCAAGAAGGGCTACCTGTCGGTGGCCGGCTCGGCGACCGTCGTGCACGACCCGGCGAAGGTCGACGAGCTGTGGTCGCCGTCCGTCTCGGCCTGGTTCCCCGACGGCAAGGACGACCCGAGCGTCGCGCTGCTGCGCGTCTCGGCCGAGACCGTCGAGCTCTGGGTCACCGACTCCCCCGCGCCCGTCGTGCTCTTCAAGGTCGCCAAGGCGGCCGTCACCGGCGGCCAGCCCGACATCGGCGAGAACCGCACCGTCAGCTTCGAGTAGCCCACTCCCCTCCGCGAGATGCCACTTGTGCACGCCTTTCACGGCGTGTCGCGTGCACAAGTGGCATCTCGCGGAGGGGGCAGGCTAGGGGCCGCCGAAGCGCTCGGTGCGGACCCGGGCGGGGTCGTGGCCCTGGGCGACGAGGGCCGTCGCGACGGCCTCGACGAAGGCGGTGGGGCCGCAGACGTAGACCGTCGGCTCCTCGGAGGCGGGGATCGCCGTGGCGACCAGCAGCTCGGGGGTGAGCCGGCCCGCGGGCCGAGCGGCGCCGGCCGGGGCGACGCGGGTGTAGACCAACTCGGTCTCGACGCCGCCGCGGTCGCGGGGCAGCTCGCCGAGCATCCGGAGGTCGTCGCGGTAGTAGGCGAAGGCGCTCGAGCGCACGGAGTAGAGCAGCCGCATCGGCGCGGCGCTGCCGACGCGGCCGTGCTCGCGGGCCATCGCCATCAGCGGCACCAGTCCGCTGCCACCGGCGATCAGCTGCACCGGCTCGGTCTGCTCGGCGCTCCAGACGAACCAGCCGCCGATCGGCCCGCGCACCTCGAGCGAGTCCCCCGGCTCCAGGCCCTCGACCAGGTAGGGCGAGACCTCGCCGTCGTCCAGGCGCTCGACGGCCAACTCGACGCGCTCGCCGTCCGACGGGGCGCCGATCGAGTAGGAGCGGCTGGCCTGGTAGCCGTCGGCCGCGGTCAGCCGCACGTCGAGATGCTGCCCGGCGAGGTGCCCGGGCCAGCCGGGGACGCGGAGCGCGATGAGGCGTGAGGTCGGAGTGAGCGGCACGACCGACTCGGTCACCGCCTCCGTCCACATCACCAGTAGCGCTCCTCCTTCCAGGGATCGCCGTGCATGTGGTAGCCGTTCTGCTCCCAGAAGCCGGGCTCGTCGCCGGGCATCAGGCGGAGGCTGCGCACCCACTTCGCGCTCTTCCAGAGGTAGAGGTGCGGCACGAGCAGCCGAGCGGGGCCGCCGTGCTCCGCGGCGAGCGGCGCGCCCTCGAACTCGGTCGCGATCCAGGCCTTGCCGCCCCGGATCTCGCTGAACGGGAGGTTCGTCGTGTAGCCGCCGTAGCACTGCGCCATCACGAAGCCGGCGTCGCTCTCGATGCCGTCGAGCAGGAGGTCGACCGAGACGCCGCGCCAGTTCGTCGCGAGCTTGGACCAGCGCGTGACGCAGTGAATGTCGGTGTGGATGTCCTCGCGCGGCAGCGCCGCGAACTCGTCTGCCGTCCAGCGGCGGACCCCGGCCGGGCCGGCGTCGATCGAGAACGCCCACTCGTGGATGTTCGGGGTCGGCCCGATCGAGAGGACGGGGAAGCCCTTCTCCAGGTACTGCCCCGGCGGGAGGTCCGGGTTCTGCTCGCGCTTGCCGAAGAAGCCCCGCGTGATGATGCCCATGTCCGCCTTCGAGTCCTCGGGTGCGCCCCGGTCCGTGGATGCCGCTCGTCGCTGGCCAGGCTAGCGCGCGGGGCCCGGCCGGCGCGCGGGGCGCGGCTAGCGCATCGGAGCGCCCGCGGCGATCCCGCGACGGTGTCGGAGGTGGATGGGAGGATCGGGCCATGAGCAGAACAGTCGTCCCGCCGTATCTCCTCGTCCGCATCGCCCGACTCGACGACCCGGCGTTCGCCCGGGCCGCGCGGGCGGCGAGCCGCTCCCTCGAGCAGGACGTGCCGTTCCGGCGCGTCCGCCCGGGTGAGCCCTCGCCCGGGCGCTCGACCGCCACCGCGACGCCCGTCCCCCGCGCCGAGCGGGTCGCCGCCCTGCAGCGCACGATCTCGGACGCGGAGTCGACCGAGACCCTGCCCGGCACCGTCGTCCGCACCGAGGGCGCGCCGGCCACCGGCGACGCCGCGGCGGACGAGGCCTACGACGGACTCGGTGCGATGTCGGACTTCCTCCAGCAGGCCTTCGGCCGCGACTCCATCGACGACGCGTGGCTGCCGCTGGACGCGACCGTGCACTTCGGCGAGGACTACGACAACGCCTTCTGGGACGGCTCGCGGATGGTCTTCGGCGATGGGGACGGCCAGGTCTTCCGCCGCTTCACCGTCTCGCAGAGCGTGATCGGCCACGAGCTCGCGCACGGCATCACCGAGTACACCGCCAACCTCGTCTACCGCGGGCAGTCGGGCGCGCTCAACGAGTCGATCTCCGACGTCTTCGGCGCGATGCTCGAGCAGTTCGGTGCCGGGCAGAGCGCGGAGGACGCGAGCTGGCTGATCGGCGAGGGCCTCTTCACCGACGAGGTGCAGGGCACCGCGCTGCGCTCGATGATCGCGCCGGGCACCGCCTACGACGACGACGTGCTCGGGAAGGACCCGCAGCCCGGCTCGATGGCCGACTACGTCGACACCGAGGACGACAACGGCGGCGTCCACATCAACTCGGGCATCCCGAACCGGGCGTTCGCCGTCGCGGCGATCGAGCTCGGCGGCCCCGCGTGGGAGAGCGCGGGGCAGGTCTGGTACGACGTGCTGACCGGCGGGGTGCTGACGGCGACGGCCGACTTCGAGGGCTTCGCGGCGCTCACCGTGGCTGCCGCGGGCGAGCGCTTCGGTGCGGGGTCCGAGGTGGAGGCGGCGGTGCGCACGGGGTGGACGACCGTGGGGGTCGAGCTGCCGGCGTAGCGCCCTCCCCGCTGGTCGAGCAGCCCCGCAGGGGTGCATCGAGACCCGTCGTCGTCAGCGGTCGGGTCTGCGGGCCCGCCTCTCGGCGCTGGTGGATCTCGATACGCCCGCTGCGCGGGCTACTCGATCAGCAGACGCGCCCGCTGCGCGGGCTGCTCGATCAGCAGAGTCGCCCGCTGCGCGGGCTGCTCGATCAGCAGAGTCGCCCGCTGCGCGGGCTGCTCGATCAGCAGAGGCGCCCGCTGCGCGGGCTGCTCGATCTGCATGATCGAGGGCGCTCCTTCGGGGTGGGCGCGTACGATCGCGGCCATGGATGTCATCGTCTCGCGCAGCGGCGGCTTCGCCGGGCTCCGCCGGGTCTGGCGGATCGATGTGGACGCGCAGCCGGACGAGCGCGCGTGGCACGAGCTGCTCGGCTCGCTGGACTGGGACGACCGGCCGCCCGCCGCGGCGGTCGCCGGCGGGCGGCCCGACCGGTTCGTCTACGAGATCCGGGTGCAGACGCACACCGTGCGCCTGGGCGAGACGGAGCTCGACGGGGCCTGGCGCGAGCTGGTCGACCGGGTGAAGAAGGCGCAGCCGCGCTGAGGGGCGGTGGCGGTGAACGACGAAGGCGCAGACCCCGGTGAACGGGGGCTGCGCCTTCGGTGCTGGCGGGGTGGGTCTCGATACGCCCCTTCGGGGCTACTCGGCCAGCAAGTGGGCCCCTTCGGGGCTACTCGACCAGCAAGGTGGGCCCGACCGGCGGGTTACTTCGTGCCGAGAAGGTCGATCACGAAGATCAGGGTCTTGCCGGAGAGGGGGTGGCCGCCGCCGGCGGGGCCGTAGGCGAGGGCGGGCGGGCAGACCAGCTTGCGGCGGCCGCCGACCTTCATGCCGGGGATGCCCTGCTGCCAGGCGCGGATGAGGTTGTTCAGGGGGAAGTTGATCGACTGGTTGCGGCTCCAGGAGGAGTCGAACTCCTCGCCGGTGTCGTACTCGACGCCGAGGTAGTGCACGTCGACGGTGGAGCCGGGCTGGGCCTCGGCGCCGTCGCCGATGACGAGGTCCTCGACGACGAGGGTGTCGGGGGCCGGGCCGTCGGGGGCGTCGAGCTCGGGCTTGGTCAGGTTCTCGCTGCTCATGCTCTCCATCCTAGGAGGGACGCCCTGGACACTCGATCCGGCCCCGCTCCCCCGACCGGGCCGCTCACTCCACCAGGGTCAGGCGCTGCGTCGGCCGGGTCATCGCGACGTAGAGCGAGGCGGCGCCGCGCTCCTCCGCGGCGATCAGCCGCGGCCGGGCGATGACGACGGAGTCGAACTCGAGCCCCTTCGCGTCGGCCGTCGACAGCACGGCGACCGGCCGGTCGAGCCCGCGGGAGCCGCGGCCGACCTCGCGGCCGAGCTCCGTCTCCAGCCGCGCGGTGATCGCGTCGAGCTCGTCGTCGGGGGCGATCACGGCGAGCGTGCCGTCCCCGATCGCACGGTCCTCCAGGACGACGGCGAGCACCCGGTCGGCGAGCGCCGCGTCGCCGCGGTCGCGCACGGTGCGGACGGGCCACTCCGTGGAGCGCACCGCCTCGCCCGGGGTGATCTCGAGCCCGTTCTCGCGGGCCGTGCGCTCGGCGTAGGCGACGATCTGCGCGGGCGTGCGGTAGTTCACCGTCAGCTCCTCGAGGCGCCACGGCGCGGCCTCGCCGTCGCGGCCCTGGCGGCCGAAGGTGTCGCGGAGCGCGGCGTCCCAGCTCGACGCGGCCGAGGCTCCGGAGGCCTGGGCGACGTCGCCGACGATCGTGAACGAGCGCATCGGGCAGCGGCGCAGCAGCACCCGCCACTGCATCGGTGAGAGCTCCTGCGCCTCGTCGACCACGACGTGGCCGTAGGTCCAGGAGCGGTCGGCCGCCGCGCGCTCGGCGGTGGTGCCGACGCCGGCGCGCTCGGCGAAGCCGGCGGCGAGGTCCTTCGCGTTGACCAGGCCGTCGACGCCCATGTTGCGGATGGCCGCCTCGGCGTTCTCGATGTCGCGGCGGCGCTGCTCCTTCTCGGCCTTCTTCTCCGCGTCGGCGTGGTCGTCGTAGGCGCCGACCAGCTCGGCGGCCTCGTCGAGCAGCGGCACGTCCGAGACGGTGAAGGCGGCGTCGCGGTCGCGGCGGAGCAGGGCGCGCTGCTCCGGTGTCCAGCGCGGGGTGAGCGAGGCGAACCAGTTCGGCCGGGCGAAGAGGTCCTGGAGCAGCTTCTCGGGGGTGAGCGGGATCCACGCCGTGTTGAGCGCGACGCGGACGTCGTAGGCGGTGCGCACGTCCTCCCGCAGGACGGCCTCGTCGGCCTCGTCGACGGTGTTGCCGTGGCTGCGGAGCTGGTCGGCGAGCTGCCGGGTGAGATGGGTGATCATCGCCTTCACGAAGGTCACCCGGGCCACGTTGTGCGGCTTCCGGGAGTCGCGCGCGCGGGTGATGGCCCGCTCCACCTCGTGCGGCTCGAGGCGCAGCTTCTCACCGTTGACGTCGAGGATCAGCGTCTCGGCCGGGACGGCCTGGCGCGAGCGGACGGCGCGCTTGAGCAGCTCGGCCATCCGCGCGGAGCCCTTCACCCGGGCGACCGCGGGCCGGTCCTCCTCGACCAGGTCGAGACTTGGGTAGAGCTGGCCGAGGGTGGAGAGCACGACGCCGGTCTCGCCGAGCGAGGGCAGCACCGCCTCGATGTAGCGCAGGAACGAGCGGGAGGGCCCGACGACGAGCACGCCGGAGGAGGCGATGCGGTCGCGGTGCGAGTAGAGCAGGTAGGCGGCGCGGTGCAGGGCGACCGCGGTCTTGCCGGTGCCGGGTCCGCCCTGCACGACGAGCACGCCGCGCAGCTCGGAGCGGATGATGCGGTCCTGCTCGCTCTGGATCGTGGCGACGATGTCGTGCATCCGGCCGGTGCGCTGGGCGCCGAGGGCGGCCATCAGCGCACCCTCGCCCTGGAGCGCCGTGCCCTCGCGCAGCAGCTCCTCGTCGAAGACCTCGTCCTCGAAGCGGAGGACCTCCCGGCCGCGGGTGGTCAGGTGCCGGCGGGCCCGCGTGCCCATCGGGCGGGCGGCGGTGGCCTGGTAGAAGGCGGCGGACTGCGGGGCGCGCCAGTCGAGCAGCAGCGTGTCCTGCTCGTCGTCGCGGAGGCCGATGCGGCCGATGTAGCGGTGCTCGGTCTCGGCGTCGGCGAGCGTGAGCCGGCCGAAGGCGAGGCGGTCGTCGGCGCCGGAGAGCGAGCGGATGCGGTCCTCGTAGAGCCGCGCGAACGCGTCGCGCTCGGAGCGGCTCTGGTGGTTGCCGCCGACGCTCTCGATCCGGACCGAGTCGAGCGCCTCCCTGGCCTGCGCGATCAGCTCGTCGAGGCGGGCGTAGAGCCCCGCCACGTACGCGCGCTCGCGCGACAGCTCGGACTCGAGGATCGTGTCGCTGTCCGTCATCGTGCGCCCCTTCCGCGCCTGCTCCGCGGTCTCGGGCGGGAGGCGGATGCGCTCCGGGGACCGTCGAAAACAGGCGGTCCAGTCTAACGACCGCTCGGGTGCCGACCGGCGCGACAGGGCTTCTCGCGACTCGCCGTGGGCGAACGGCGCCGCCCTCTTGCGGACGGCCGCCGGGAGGCGCATGCTGTCGGTCAAGAAGAGCTCGACGCCCCGTCAGAGCAGCCGGCCCTGCCGCTGCCGCAGGGCGTCGAGGTCTTTAACGGCCGTTCTCAGGCGCCGATCTCCTCGGACCCGCGCGGGAAGAGAAGCGACACCCACCGCGTTGCACGCTGCATGCCTTCGACGAGCAGCAGTGCCACCGCCCCCTCCCGCGCCTCGATCGACATCACCGAGTCGGCGCGCGCCGGCTGGGAGTCGTGGCTCGCGCGCCGCGCCGAGCGGGTCACCGGCCCGCGCGGCGACCTCGCCCTGGTCGAGACCCGCTGGCTCGACGCCGGCGAGAGCGTCGACGACGCGGCCGTGCTGGCCGGCCACGGACCGACCGCGACGCTCACCCGCATGCGCCGCCCGAGCCTCGACACCGGCGAGGAGGAGTACGGCTACCGCGTCTGGGACGCCGCCTCGGAGGGCATCCGCTCGTTCGACGCGATCGAGACGTTCCCCTTCGATGCGGCCTGGGTGCTCGAGGCCTGGTTCGAGCCCGTCGACGACGCGCGGACGATCCCGTTCGAGCACCTGCGCGACAACGGCGCGACCCGCGACCTGGTCGTCCCCGGCGACATCACCTTCTCCCTCGTCGACGACGGCCGGGCGCACGAGTACACGGTCGCCGCGTTCGACGACGGCGGCACCCTGCTCGTCCCGTTCGGCGACCCGACCAACCGCAGCGAGGATCCGGCGCTGCGCAGCTACCCGGTCGGCCGCTTCCTCGTCGTGCAGCGCCTCGGCGGCGCCGCCGACGCCGGCACGCCCGGCCCGGTGCTGCTCGACTTCAACCGCGCGTACATCCCGCCGTGCGGGTTCTCGCCGCACTACAACTGCCCGCTGCCGCCCGCGCAGAACCGCCTCGGCGTCGCGGTGACCGCCGGCGAGCGCCGGGTGCTGCGCGCGGCCTGAGGACCGCCCTCGGCCGGGACGCTCGGCTCAGAGACTCTTCCAGGTCGACCGGGCGGCGGGGCCGGGCACGATCCGGACGCGCTCGAGAGGCGACCGGCGGCCCTCCCGGTCGACGAAGGCGAGCTCGAGCCGCTCGCCCGAGTCGGCGTCGGCCGGGATCGAGCTCGCACCCTGCGGCAGCGGACGGTTCTCATCGCCCCACTGCGCGAGCGCGACGAGCACGAGCTTCAGCGCGCGGCCCTGCTCGGTGAGCTCGTAGCGGGAGCGCTCGCGCGCTCCTTCCGGCCGGTAGGGGACCTTGGCGAAGATCCCGGCCTCGGTGAGGGTGCGCAGCCGCGCCGAGAGCACGTCGCTCGGCACACCGAGCCGCTCGCGGAACTCGGAGTAGGTGCTCGCTCCGCGCAGCGCCTCCCGGATGATCAGCAGGCTCCAGCGCTCGCCGAGGAGCTCGAGGGATCGGGCGACCGAGCAGCGCTCGGCCCGGTCGCTGTCGACGTCGACGGGGAGGCGGGCGGTGGCGGGCACGTGTCGAGACTATCGCAGGCTCGCTTGGTTTTTCCAAGCCAGGGCACTAGCGTGGCCGCCATGCCGACTCCCCGGACCGTCCTCCGCCCTCCCGCGCGCTTCGGGCGGCGAGGCGCCTTCTGGGTCTCGACGCTCGTGCTGGCCCTGTGCCTCTGGTCCAGCGGCGCGCCCTCCGTGCTTTACCCCAGCTACGCGGCGGAGTGGGGACTCTCCCCCGTCGTCATCACCTCGGTCTTCGGCGCCTATCCCGTCGCGCTGCTGCTCGCGCTGCTCCTCGTCGGCGGGCTCTCCGACGTCATCGGGCGGCGGCGGACGATGCTGCTGGGCATCGCCCTGATCGCGCTCTCGGCGCTCGTCTTCTCGCTCGCGGACGGCGTCGCGCTGCTCTATCTCGGCCGGGCGATGCAGGGCGTCGGGACGGCGCTCGCGCTCAGCGCGGCGAGCGCCTCCCTCGTCGACAACAACGTGTCGGCCAACCCGCGGCTCCCCTCGTCGCTGACGACCGTGTCGACCGCCGCGGGGCTCACCCTGTCGCTCCTGCTCTCGGGAGCCCTGGCGCAGTACGCGCCGCTGCCCCTGCAGCTGAGCTACTGGGTCCTGGGGCTGGTCGGCGCGGTCACGCTCGTCCTGCTGGCCCTCGGTCGCGACGACCGCCCGGTCCCGGGTGCCCGCTGGCGCCCGCGCCTGCCCACCGTGCCCGCGGGTCTGCGGAGCGCGTACGCCGGAGCGACGCTCGCCGTCTCGGTCGCCTACGCGGTCGGCGCCCTCGTGCTCTCCCTCGGCGCGCAGATGGCGCGGGAGCTCACCGGCACGACCGATCTGCTCGTGATCGGCGCGGTGCTCGCGCTGTCGTCGGTCGTGATCGGTCTCACCGCCCTGGCGATCCAGCGGGTGCACGCGCATCTCGCGATCATCGCCGGCGCCGTGGTCGCGATCGCCGGTCTCGCGCTGATGGAGTGGACGGCGGCGAGCGGCTCGCTCGTGCTGTTCGTCGCCTTCATGATCGTCGGCGGCGTCGGCTACTCGCTCAGCTTCTCGGGCGGGCTCGCACTGGTCGGGCAGGCGGCGCCGCCCGAGCACCGCGGCTCGATGATCTCGGCCGTCTACCTTCTGAGCTACCTCGCGCAGGCCATCACCGCGGTCGCCGCGGGAGCCGTGGCGACGGCGCTCGGGCTGGAGGCGGCGATCGACCTGGTCGCACCGGCCGTGGCGGCGCTGTGCCTCGCCTCCGGCGTCGTCGCGTTCGCGGATCTCCGCCGCCGCGCCGCGGAACGACTGCGGGCGAGGCGGACGGCGACCGACCCCGAGGTCGCGGTGCAGCCGAGCTGACCAGGCGGCGGCCGCCGTCGCCTCAGCTCACTGCGAGCAGCCGGTCGAGCGCCTCGGGCAACCGCCGCAGCACCGAGACGTGGCCGTCGCCCGGGTGCTCGTGCAGCTCGGCGCTCGGGAGGAGCGCGCGCAGCCTGCGGGCGTGGTGCGGCGGGATCACCCGGTCGAGGCCGCCCTGCACCAGGACGACCGGGCAGCGCACCGCCGCGAGGTCGACGCCCCAGGGCCGCGCGAAGGCGACGTCGTCGTCGATCAGGCCGCCGTCGCCCCACTCCTCGGAGCGCGCGACGTCCTCGCCGAGCGCCGCCCACTCGCCCTCGAGCGCCTCGTCGTCCGCCGGGACGAACGACGCGGGATCGAACTCGTCCGTCTCGGCGAAGCGGGCGCGCGAATCGCGGCCCTCCCGCGCGGAGGCGAGCCCGCCCGGCGCCGCCATGCCGGCGAGCCACTCGGGGCCGCCGTCGTCCGGCGCGGGTGAGGCGAGCGCCAGCACGCCGTCGACCCGGTCGGCGAGCAGGGCGCCGCAGGCCAGGGCGTGCGGTCCACCGCCCGAGGCGCCGGCCGTCAGGATCCGGTCGAGGCCGAGTGCGTCGAGGACGGCGCGGACGTCCTCCGCCGCCGAGGCCACGTCGCGACCCGGCCGGGCGGTCGAGCCGCCGTAGCCCGGCCGGCCGTAGGAGAGCAGCCGGAGTCCGCGCTCGCGGGCGGCCCGCAGCACGGGCGCCAGCAGCGCCCCGGTCTGCGGGGAGCCGTGCTGCCAGAGCAGCGGCCGGCCCGGGCCGGCGCTGTCGTGGACGCGGAGGACTCCCCCGTCGGCGGTCCCGACCTCGATGCTGCGCACTCGGCGACTCCCTTCGTTCCCCGTGGTCAGCCGGTCAGCGCGGCGCGGCGCGCCACCAGCTCGTCCAGCAGCACCCGCTCGTCGAGCACCGCCCCGCGCCCACCGCGCCCGGCCAGCTGCTGCTGACCCACGTGGGCGAGCCGCGTCGCCGAGCGGATGAAGCCGCGCATCGCCCGCGGCCGGTCGCCGCCGGCCACCCGGGCCCAGCGCGCGGCGGTGCGGCGCCCCTCGGCCGTGCCGATCATCCGCACCTCGGTCGGCGAGAGCCAGCCGGCCGCGGCGTAGTCGCCGAGCCGCTCCAGGGTGACCCGCCGCTCCTGCCGGCGCAGCAGCGAGACGATCACCACCGCGACGACGAACAGCGGCACCTGCACCACGCCGTAGAAGCCGAACCAGTCGGCGACGAGGAACGACGAGCCGTTCCAGAGCGCGTGCAGGAAAGCGGCGAGCGCCAGGCCGAGCAGCGCGATCGGCAGGCGCGCGGCGGGCGGGCGGTTCATCGCGACACCGAGTGCGGCGCCGAAGCAGGCGGTGAAGAGCACGTGCGCGAACGGCGAGAGCACGCCGCGGAGGAAGAAGGTGACGGCCAGCGAGCCGAGCCCGCCCTCCACCAGCGCGCTGCCGAAGTAGAGGATGTTCTCGACGAAGGCGAATCCGGAGGCGACGACCGCCGCGTAGACGATGCCGTCGACCGGTCCGTCGAAGCTCCGGCGCCAGATCAGCAGGATCAGCAGCACGCCGAGCCCCTTGGCCGACTCCTCGACGATCGGCGCCTGGATCACCGCGCCGACGAAGTCCGACTCGCTCGGCTGCGCCCCGGTCGCGTAGACCGCGATCTGCACGCCGAGGTCGACCAGGAGCGAGATCGCCACGGAGCCCGCCGCGCCCCAGAGGAACGCGAACCACAGCCCGAGCGGCGCCTCCGGCTCCCAGCGGTCGACCCAGCGGACGCCCGCGAGCACGATCAGCAGCGGCACCAGGGCGACGACCGCGCAGATCCCCGCGGCGGTCGCGCCGAGACCCGACACGACGTAGGCGAGCACGAGGAGCAGCAGCACGCCGAGCAGCGCGACGCCGATCGCGCCCAGCACGGTCGGGACGATCGAGGGCCGGGCGGGCGGGGGCGGCGGGTAGACGCTCATGGGGACCGAGAGTAGGGCACCGGCGGGCCGCCGGACCGGCGGTTGACAGCGGCCGTGTCCGATTCCCGCGATCGAGCGGCCGCGTGCCGTGCGAGGCTCGGAGCATGACGGACGTCGACCCGCTCTTCGAGCAGCGCTACCGCGCGGTCGCCTCGCGCGACTCCCGCTTCGACGGCCGCTTCCTCACCGGCGTGCACTCGACCGGCATCTACTGCCGCCCGAGCTGCCCCGCCGCGACTCCGCGGCCCGGCAACGTCCGCTTCTATCCGACCGCGGCCGCCGCGCACGAGGCGGGGCTGCGCGCGTGCAAGCGCTGCCTGCCGGACGCCGTGCCCGGCTCGCCGGAGTGGAACCTCCGCGACGACACCGCCGCCCGGGCGATGCGGCTGATCGGCGACGGGGTGGTCGACCGCGAGGGTGTCGCCGGGCTCGCCGCACGACTCGGCTACGGCACCCGCCAGCTCGGCCGGATCCTGCGCGACGAGCTCGGCGCGCCTCCGCTCGCCCTGGCCAGGGCCCAGCGCGCGCAGACGGCCCGGCTGCTGCTCACCGGCACCGAGCTGCCGGTGTCGGAGGTGGCGTTCGCGGCGGGCTTCGCGAGCATCCGGCAGTTCAACGCGACGATCCAGGAGGTGTACGAGCGCAGCCCCAGCGCCGTGCGCGCCTCGACCCGCGGCGACCGCTCGGCGGCGGCCGTGCAGGCGGGCGCGACGACGCTCGAGCTGCGCCTGCCGGTGCGGGCGCCGTTCGACGCGGGCGTGCTCACCGCGCTCGGGGGCACCGCCCTGCCGGGGGTCGAGGAGGCAGGGCCGGACCGGTACGCCCGCTCGCTCGCGCTGCCCGGCGGCCCGGCGATCGCCCGGCTCGAGCTCGACGGCGACGCGGTGCGCTGCACTGCGACGCTCGCCTCCGTCGCCGACGTCGGCCCGCTGGTCGCGCGGGTGCGCCGTCTGCTCGACCTCGACGCCGACTCCGCGGCGATCGACGAGGCGCTCGCGGCGGATCCGGTGCTCGCTCCGCTCGTCGCCGCGAGGCCCGGGATCCGCCTGCCGGGCTCCGTCGACCCGGCGGAGACCCTGCTCCGCACGCTGATCGGGCGCGGTGCTCCGGTCGCGGCCCGCGCGGCGCTGACCCGGCTGGTCGCGGCCCTCGGCGAGCCGCTGCCCGCCGCGCTCGCGAGTGGGGCGATCACCCGCGCCTTCCTCGCCCGCGGCGATCGCCGACCGCGGCGCGGAGCCGCTGGCAGGCGCTCGCGGAGTCGGGACCGTCCTCCGCGTCGCCGCGCTCCTCGCCGCCGGCGAGCTGCGGCTCGACGCCGGCGCGAGTCGCGAGGAGTTGCTGGAACGCCTGCTCGCCGTGGACGGCATCGATCCGGTGGCCGCCGGCTCCGTCGCGGCACGGATCACCGGCGACCCGGACGTGCTGCTCGCCGACGACGGTCCCGTCCGCCGCGGCGCCGCGGCCCTCGGTCTCCCCTCGACCCCTCGAGCCCTCGCCGACTCCTCCCGCCCCTGGTCCCCCTGGCGCAGCTACGCCGCCCTGCACCTCTCCGCGAGATGCCACTTGTGAGCGCGACACGCCGAGGAAGGCGCGCGCAAGTGGCATCTCGCGGAGTGGGCCGGACTACTCCGGCGTCGGCTCGATGATCGGGAGGGACGCGGTCATCGCCTCGATGCCGGAGAGGCGCGCGGGTGAGATGAGCCGCAGCACCTCCTCGCGCGACATCAGACCGGCCTCGACCACCAGGTCGGCGACGTTGCGCCCGGTGGCGAGCGCCGCCTTCGCGAGGGCCGCCGACGCGGTGTAGCCGATGCTCGGGGTCAGCGCGGTGACCACGCCGACCGAGGAGGCGACCATCGCCTCCAGCCGGTCGACGTTGGCGGTGACGCCGTCGATGCAGTTGATCCGGAGCGTGAGACAGGCCTGGGTCATCCAGGTGATCGACTGCAGCAGCGAGTGCGCGATCACCGGCTCGAAGGCGTTGAGCTGCAGCTGGCCGGCCTCGGCCGCCATGGTCACGGTGACGTCGGCGCCGGCCACCGAGTAGGCGACCTGGTTGACGACCTCGGGGATCACCGGGTTCACCTTGCCGGGCATGATGCTCGAGCCGGCCTGGCGCGGCGGCAGGTTGAGCTCGCCGAAGCCGGCCTGCGGGCCCGAGGAGAGCAGGCGGAGGTCGTTGCAGATCTTGGAGAGCTTGATCGCCGAGCGCTTCAGCGCGCTCGAGAACGACATGAAGACGCCGGCGTCGCTGGTCGCCTCGACCAGGTCCTGCGCCATCTCGAGGTCGAGGTCGGTCAGCTCGTTGAGGTGGCGGACGGCGGCGGCGCCGTAGCGCGGATCGGCGGTGATGCCGGTGCCGATCGCGGTGGCGCCGATGTTGACCTCGGCGAGCAGCCAGATCGTCTCGGAGAGGCGCGCGTGGTCCTCGCCGAGCGTGGTGGCGAAGCCGTGGAACTCCTGGCCGAGGGTCATCGGCACCGCGTCCTGCAGCTGCGTCCGGCCGACCTTGAGGACGCTGCCGAACTCGACGGCCTTCCGCGAGAACGAGGCCTGGAGGAGGGCGAGCTCGTCGAGCAGCCGGCGCAGCGACCAGGTCATCGCGATCTTGATCGACGTCGGGTAGACGTCGTTGGTGGACTGGCTGCGGTTCACGTCGTCGAGGGGGTGCAGGAAGGCGTAGTCACCCTTGGGCCGGCCGGCGATCTCGAGGGCGACGTTGGCGACGACCTCGTTCGCGTTCATGTTCGTCGAGGTGCCGGCGCCGCCCTGGATGACACCGACCACGAACTGGTCGTGGAACTCGCCGTCGATGATCCGGCGGCAGGCCTGCTCGATCAGCTCGGCCTTCGCCGGGGCGAGGCTGCCGATCTCCGTGTTCGCCCGGGCCCCCGCGAGCTTGACGGTCGCCAGCGCGCGGACGAGGTCCGGGTAGATCGAGATCGGGCGCTTCGAGATCGGGAAGTTGTCCAGGGCCCGGGCGGTGTGGATGCCCCAGTAGGCGTCGGCCGGGATGTCGAGCGGGCCGAGCGAGTCGGTCTCGGTGCGGGTGGCGCCGTTCACAGGGGGTCCTTCCGGCCGGCTCGGCGGGTCGATGCTCTCGGGGAGGGTGGTCGAGGCGGAGGTCACGTCAGCTCCATCGCTGTCGTCGTGCGGCCCCGAAGGGTGCAGGGGGTCCGCGGACTGCGGGGCCAGCCTACGCCGGGGCTCCAGCCGAGCAGTCCACCTTGGCGCGGCCGGACGGGGATGGACCGGACCGGCCGAAGTGGACTGCTCCTCGAGCCCCGCGGACAAGTGGACGGGTCCACTCTCGGAGCATCACCTCGAGATCGGACCCCTCATGCTCCTCCTGCTCACCCTCCTCACCGCCGTCCTGCTCACCGCGCTCGCCCTCCCGCTCGCGCTCGCGATCCGGAGCGACGGGCTCTCCCCCGTCGCGTTCGACCCCGGCCACGACAGCCGCGGCGGCGCCTCCTGACCCCGGACGCCGCGCGTCAGTCGACGCGATCCGGCTCCGGGATGCTCGGCGCCGCGTGCAGTCCGCCGCTCAGCGCGTAGCGCTCCTCGGGCGAGAGCACGAGGCGCTTCCGCCCCCAGACCGCGAAGCCGATCAGGATGATCACGTAGACCACGGCGATGGCGATGATCGCGGGCTGGAACGCGTCGTTGAAGAGGAAGCCGAGGAAGATCAGCACGTTGATCAGCGCCGCGATCACCGCACCCGGCACACCCCACGGGCTGCGGTACGGACGGGTCGCGCTCGGGAACCGGCGGCGCAGCAGCACGAACGAGACCATCTGCATGAAGTACGCGACGACCGCGCCCCAGACCGCGATGTTCAGCACGATCGCTCCCGCGACGGCGCCGGCGTTGTCCGGGTCGAGCCGGCTGAGCACGTCGACGACGACGAGGGCGACGAAGCCGATGACCGCGCCCACGGTCAGGGCGATCCACGGCGTCTGGCGCTTCCCGGTGAGCGAGAAGACGCGGGGGTAGTAGCCCGCCCGGGAGAGCGAGTACATGTTGCGCCCGTAGGCGAACATGATGCCCTGCAGTGAGGCGAGCAGCCCGATCAGGGCGAACAGCGCGAGCACGGCCGCCGCCCCGTCGCCGACCATCGCGCGGAAGCCGTCGAGCAGCGGCTCGGTCGAGACGCCCATGTCCTCGGAGCCGATCAGCGCGGTGTTGAGGAAGAGGACGAGCAGTCCGGTCACGATCAGCGTGCCGCGGGCCCAGAAGCCGGCGCGGGGGATGTCGCGGACCGGATCGTGCGCCTCCTCGGCCGCGAGCGGCAGCTCCTCGATGCCGAGGAAGAACCACATGGCGAACGGCAGTGCGAAGAGGATCGGCAGGACGCCGTGCGGGAGGAACTCGGACTGGCCCGCGTCCGGCGCGATGTTCCACAGGCTCGACCAGTCGAGCGCCGGCGAGAGCAGCGCCATCACGGAGAAGGCCAGCAGGATCGCGATGGACACGATCGAGACGACGATCGCGAAGCGGAACGAGATCGCCGCGCCCGCGGAGTTCAGCGCGACGAAGACGATGTAGAGGACGAGCCACCAGATCCACATCGCGCCGGAGAGGTCGAAGCCGAGCAGCTCGCTCGTCACCCCGTTCGCGTACTGCGCCGAGAAGAAGACGACCACGGCGGTGGTGGCCACGTACTCGATGGTCTCGGCCAGTCCGGTGACCAGACCGCCCCACGGCCCCATCGCCGAGCGGGCGAAGGAGTAGGCGCCGCCGGTGTGCGGCATCGCGGCCGACATCTCGCCGATCGAGAAGATCAGGCCGTAGTACATCACCACGAGGACCGCGAAGGCGATCAGCATCCCGCCGAAGCCGGCGAACTCGATCCCGAAGTTCCAGCCCGAGAAGTCACCCGAGATGACGGCGGCGACGGCCAGACCCCAGAGCCCCCAGACGCCGGCGGAGCGGCGCAGGGTGCGCTTCTCGAAGTAGCCGGCCTCGGCCTCGCGGTAGGTCACCCCCGCGGTGCTCGTGACGTTCGCGGAGTCGGGCCCGGACGCCGCCGGGCGCCTCGCACCCTTGCTCGTCGGAGTCTGCTTCGTCTGCTCTGCCATCGGGTCTCCTCGGCTCGGGTGGCTCAGAGCATAGGGTCCTCAATGGACGCGGGGAAGACCAATGGCGTTACAGGGGTGTGAACGGCGCGATCGAGGCACTGCGCCGACGGCTCGCCATGGACCCTGCGCGACAACCGGGCGACCGGGAGCACGACCGAGACGGGCTGTGGTCTAATGGTCCCGAATCCGACCATGCGGCGTCCGTCCCGCCCGGCGGAGCGATCTCCGGAGGCACGCCATGGCACCCGACAGCGCCGACCAGCCGCGCGCCGCCCAGCCGCGCGCCGACACGACGCGCGCCGCCCGCACGCTCCCCCGCGGCATGCTCACCCTCGACCGGCTCGACACCCTGATCGAGGCCGGCGAGATCGACACCGTCATCGTCGCCTTCACCGACATGCAGGGCCGGCTCGTCGGCAAGCGCATCTCCGCACGGCTGTTCCAGGACGACGTGGCCGAGCACGGCGCCGAGTGCTGCAACTACCTGCTCGCGGTCGACGTCGAGATGAACACCGTCGACGGCTACGCCCTCTCCAGCTGGGAGCGCGGCTACGGCGACATGAAGATGATCCCGGACCTGTCGACGCTGCGCCTCGCGCCGTGGCTGCCGGGGACCGCGCTGGTGACGGCCGATCTGACCTGGCTCGACGACGCTCCGGTGGGCGAGGCGCCCCGGCAGATCCTCCGCGCGCAGCTCGACCGGCTCGCCGACCGGGGGCTCGAGGCGTTCGTCGCGACCGAGCTCGAGTTCATCGTCTTCGACGACTCCTACCGCGACGCCTTCCGGAAGGGCTACCGCGAGCTGACCCCCGCCAGCGACTACAACATCGACTACGCCCTGCTCGCCTCGACCCGGATGGAGCCGCTGATGCGGGACATCCGGGTGTCGATGGAGGGCGCCGGCCTGTACTGCGAGGGCATCAAGGGCGAGTGCAACCTCGGCCAGCAGGAGATCGGCTTCCGCTACGACGCCGCCCTCGTCACCTGCGACAACCACTCGATCTACAAGTCGGGCGCCAAGGAGATCGCCGACAAGCACGGCAAGAGCCTGACCTTCATGGCCAAGTTCAACGAGCGCGAGGGCAACTCCTGCCACATCCACCTCTCCCTCCGCGGTACGGACGGCACCCCCGTCTTCGCCGACGCGGCGGGCGAGCACGGGATGTCGCCGCTCTTCCGGCACTACCTGGCCGGCCAGCTGGCCGCGATGCGCGAGCTCACGCTGTTCTTCGCCCCGAACATCAACTCCTACAAGCGCTACGTCGACGGCTCCTTCGCGCCGACCGCGGTCGCCTGGGGTCTCGACAACCGCACCTGCGCCCTGCGCGTCGTCGGACACGGCGCCGGGCTGCGGGTCGAGAACCGGGTGCCGGGCGGCGACGTCAACCAGTACCTGGCCGTCGCGGCGCTCGTCGCCGCCGGTCTGCACGGCATAGAGAACGAGCTCGAGCTCGAGGACGCCTGCACCGGCAACGCCTACGGCTCGGGGGCGCCGCGGGTCCCGGCCACCCTCCGCGAGGCGGCCGACCTGTTCGAGTCGTCCGCGCTCGCCAGGGCCGCCTTCGGCGACGAGGTCGTGGAGCACTACGTGAACAACGCCCGCGTGGAGCTGGCCGCCTACGACGCGGCGGTGACCGACTGGGAGAGGGTGCGCGGCTTTGAGCGGCTCTGACGCGTCGACCGGCGGCGGCGTCGTCGCCCCGCGCCCGATCATCGGACTGACGACCTACCGCGAGCGCGCCGTGTCGGGCGTGTGGGACGTCGAGGCGTCCTTCCTGCCCGCGAACTACCTCGACTCCGTGACCCGCGCCGGCGGCGTGGCGCTGCTCCTGCCGCCCCAGCCGGCCTCGGCCGAGACCGCCCGCGCGGTCGTCGCCCGGCTCGACGGGCTGATCGTCTGCGGCGGCAAGGACATCGACCCGGCCCGCTACGGCCAGGAGCCGCACCCGGAGACGGACGAGCCCCGCCCCGAGCGCGACGCCTGGGAGGACCACCTGATGACCGCCGCCCTCGAGGCCGATCTGCCGTTCCTCGGCATCTGCCGCGGCGCGCAGCTGCTCAACGTCTCGCTCGGCGGCACCCTGCACCAGCACCTGCCCGACGTCGTCGGCGACCGCCGCTACCAGGCGGGCGGCGGCGTGTTCTCCCACGTCGACGTCGCCGTCGAGCCGGAGTCGCGCCTGCGCGGACTGCTCGGCGAGGACGTCGTCGTCGCGCAGGTCTACCACCACCAGGCGGTCGACCGGGTCGCCGACGGCCTCGAGGTCGCCGCCCGGACCGCCGACGGCACCATCGAGGCGCTCGAGCTGCCGGGCCGCCGCTTCGCGCTCGGCGTGCAGTGGCACCCGGAGGAGGACACCGCCGACACCCGACTGTTCACCGGCCTCGTCGCCGCGGCGCTCGCCCACCGCGCGGGAGCCGCGCACGACGCCGACGACCGCTCCGGAACCCCGAAGGACGCACCCCGATGACCCCGCCCTCCCCCGCTGCCGTGCAAACCCTGGTCGACCCCGCGACCGGCGCCGCCTTCGACGAGATCGCCCTCGCCGACCTCGCCGCCGTCGACGCCGCGATCGAGCCGCGCCGCCGCGGCGCACGCGCGGCTGGGCGGCGCTCGCCCCCGTCGACCGGGCCCGCGCCCTCCGCCGCTTCGCCGCCGCCGTCGACGGCGCGATCGAGGAGCTGGCGCAGCTCGAGACCCGCAACTCCGGCCACCCGATCACCCAGTCGCGCTGGGAGGCGGGTCACGTCCGCGACGTGCTGGAGTACTCCTCCTCCGCCCCCGAGCGCCTGCTCGGCGCGCAGATCCCGGTCGCCGGCGGGCTCGACGTCACCGTCCACGAGCCGCTCGGCGTGGTCGGCATCATCACGCCGTGGAACTTCCCGATGACGATCGCCTCCTGGGGCTTCGCGCCGGCGCTCGCCGCGGGCAACGCCGTCGTGCTGAAGCCCGCGGAGTGGACGCCGCTGACGAGTCTCCGCCTGGCCGAGCTGGCCCTCGCGTCCGGCCTGCCCGAGGGCCTCTTCCAGGTGCTGCCCGGGCGCGGCGACGTGGTCGGCGAGCGCTTCGTGACGCATCCGCTGGTCCGCAAGGTCGTCTTCACCGGATCGACGCGCGTCGGCAAGCGGGTGATGGCGGGCTGCGCCGACCAGGTGAAGCGGGTGACGCTCGAGCTCGGCGGCAAGAGCGCGAACATCGTCTTCGCCGACTCCGACCTCGAGCGCGCCGCGAGCACCGCGCCCTCCGGCGTCTTCGAGAACGCGGGCCAGGACTGCTGCGCGCGCAGCCGGATCCTGGTCGAGAGGCGCGTCCTCGACCGCTTCCTCGAGCTGCTCGAGCCGGCCGTGCAGGGCGTCGTCGTCGGCGACCCGCGCGAGGAGGCGACGGAGATGGGTCCGCTGGTGTCGGCCGAGCATCACGCGCGGGTGGCCGGCTTCGTGCCGGAGGGAGCGCCGGTCGCGTTCCGCGGGTCGGCTCCGTCCGGCCCGGGCTTCTGGTTCCCGCCGACCGTCCTGCTGCCCGCTACCGGCGACGCCGTCTGGCGCGAGGAGGTCTTCGGCCCGGTCGTCTCCGTGCTGCCGTTCGAGGACGAGGCGGACGCGATCCGGCTCGCCAACGACACCGACTACGGGCTCTCCGGCTCGATCTGGACCCGCGATCTCGGCCGCGCACTGCGGATGTCCCGCGCGGTCGAGGCCGGCAACCTCTCGGTCAACTCGCACTCGTCGGTCCGCTACGCGACGCCGTTCGGCGGCTTCAAGCAGTCCGGGCTCGGGCGCGAGCTCGGACCGGACGCGGCCCTCGGCTTCACCGAGACCAAGAACGTCTTCTTCGCGGCCGACTGAGCCGGCCCACGACTCCCCCTCCGCTCCTCCCGCTCCTCCCCCGCTCCTCCTCCGTGAAAGGCCGATCCATGGCGCTCCCTCCCCTCGACACCACTCCGCTGGATCTGACGCAGCGCCTCGCCGGCCGGGTCGCCGTCATCACCGGCGGCGCCAGCGGCATCGGTCTCGCCACCGCGGTGCGCTTCGCCCGCGAGGGAGCGCGCGTGGTCATCGCCGACGTCGACGTCGCGCGCGGCACCGAGGCGGCGGAGCTGCTCGGCGGGATGTTCGTGCGGGTCGACGTCACGAGCGAGGCCGAGGTCGACGCGCTCTTCCAGGCCGCGGTCGACGCCTACGGCTCGGTCGACATCGCCTTCAACAACGCGGGCATCTCGCCTCCGGACGACGACTCGATCGAGACGACCGAGCTGCCGGCCTGGGAGCGGGTGCAGGACGTGAATCTGAAGTCGGTCTACCTCTGCTGCCGGGCGGCGCTGCGGCACATGACCCGGCAGGGCCGCGGCTCGATCATCAACACCGCGTCGTTCGTGGCCGTGCTCGGCTCGGCGACCTCGCAGATCAGCTACACCGCCTCGAAGGGCGGCGTGCTCGCGATGAGCCGCGAGCTCGGCGTGCAGTACGCCCGCCAGGGCATCCGGGTGAACGCGCTCTGCCCCGGGCCGGTCAACACGGCGCTGCTGCAGGAGCTGTTCGCGGCGGACCCGGTGCGGGCGCAGCGCCGGCTCGTGCACATCCCGATCGGGCGGTTCGCCGAGCCGGAGGAGCTGGCCGCCGCGGTGGCCTTCCTCGCGAGCGACGACGCCTCGTTCATCACCGGCTCGACCTTCCTCGTCGACGGCGGCATCTCCTCCGCCTACGTCACGCCGGAGTGACCGGCGCGGACTCCGGGCCCGCGGCCGGGCCGGCGGTGAGCGCCGGCGAGGCGGTCCTGCGGCCCGTGCGCTCGGGCAACGCCTTCGAGGAGACGGTGCAGCGGCTGATGCAGACGGTGCGGCTCGGGCTGGTGGCGCCCGGCGAGCGGCTGCCGGCCGAGCGCGAGCTGGCCCGGCGGCTCGCCGTGGGGCGCGACACGCTGCGCGAGGCGATCGCGTCGCTGGTGGACGCCGGGTACCTCGAGGTGCGACGCGGCCGCTACGGCGGCACCTTCGTCGCGGTCGAGCTGCCGGCGGTGCCGACCGGGCGGCGCGGCTTCGACCGGGCCGAGATCGACGACGTGGTGGGGCTCCGCGAGATCCTCGAGGTGGGCGCGGTGCGCCTGGCCGCGGCGGCCGAGTTGAGTGCGGCCGACCGGGAGCAGCTGTTCGACGCGCTCGGGGCGGTGGAGGACGCGAGCCAGGAGGACTACCGCCGCCGGGATTCCCGGCTGCACCTGGTGCTCGCCGAGCTGGCCGGCGTGCCGTCGCTGCTGCCGCTCGTCGCCGAGAACCGGATGCGGCTGAACGCCCTGCTCGACGACATCCCGCTGCTGCCGCGCAACATCGCGCACGCGGACGAGCAGCACCGGGCGCTCGTGATCGCCGTCCTGTCGGGGCGGGCGGACGAGGCGGCGCGGCTGGCCGGCGAGCACGTGCGGGCGTCGGCCGCGCTGCTCCGGGCGTTCCTGGCCTGAGGGGCGGCGGAGGTGACGCCGGTCAGTTGACGTCGGTGCCGGTCGCGAGCGCGACGAACGGCACCAGAAGACCGAGGAAGAGCAGCGCGACGACGAAGAGGACGACGAGGCCGATCATCACGGCGTTCAGGACGATGCCCCAGATCGCGAGGGTGCGCCCGGTCGGCTCGCGGCGGAGGCCGAGGATGCCGAAGATCAGGCCGGCGACGGGGGCGATCACGGTGAGGCCGAAGAAGACCGAGGTGACGCCGAGGATGAGGCTGGTCAGCGAGAACGGGGTGGACGGCGCGGGGGTGGCGGCGGCGGGGGCGACGGGCGGGACACCGTAGGGCGCGGGGTGCTGGGCGGCGGGCTGTGCGGCGGGCTGCTGCTCGCGCTGCGCTCGCTCCCGCTCCTGCTCCTGCACCGGGGCCGGGTCGGTCAGGACGGCGGTGGCGCCGTAGACCTCGGTGGGCTTCGCGTCGGCGGCGGTCGCGGTGGTGGGGACGGCGGTGGTGGCACTGGAGGGGGTGGACTCGGTGTTCGACATGGTCGGTGCTCCTTCTGCGGGTGGGATGCCGGGGGCGCCCGGCGACTCCTCCACGCTACGGAGCGGCCGCGCGGCATCCCATCCGGGTAACCCCCGGGGCGGCGGGGGACGTCCCCGCCCCTCGCCGGGGGCGGGTGGGAGACTGGAGTGCCGGCGGATCGCCGGCGGGATCGCGAGGGAGCGGTGGCGGATGGACGACGACGACACGCTGCGCCGCCGCCGCGACGGCCGCGGCGCCCGGGCGATCTGGTTCGCGGGGCTCTCGGCGATCGCCGGCTTCGTCATCCTCTCGCCGCTGATCTCTCTGACGGCGACCGTGATGGCGTGGGGCGCGCGCCGCCGCACCGGCACCCTGAGCGACCGCAACGGCGTCGTCGCCGTGAACTGGCAGCTCACCTACCTGGCGCTCCAGCTGATGCTCGTCCCGCTGCACCTCGCGCTGGTCTCGGCGCGCGACGCCTACGGCGGCGGCTGGCCCACCCTCACGATCGCGGCGATCCTCGGCCTCTTCGTGCTGAACCTCGTGCTCTCCGTCGTGCTCGGGATCCGCTCGGGGCGGGGGCACAGCGTGCGGCTCGTCCTCGCGGTGCCGTTCGTGCGCTCCTCGCGAGCGGCGCGCTGACCGCGCCGCGCCCTTCTTCAGCGACCGCAGCGTCCGTCGGCCGTCACGCTCACCGGCGGCGGTGTCGGAGGAAGAGCACCAGGCGGCTGATCAGGCAGGTGATCGCGACGGAGAGGGCGATCGGTACGACGTCGAGCGAGAGGGTCACGCCGACGGCACCGGCGACGGCGCTTCCGACGGACAACCCGACGAACAGGATCGCGAGGAAGCCCCACGGTGTGTGCGCCCCGTACAGCGACCTCCGGTCGTGCCGGTCACTCGAGCGTTCTGGATCTCCCATCCGAGAACCAAACGCAGATGCCCTCGCTCAGGAGGCTCTCGGCGGCCCTCGTCGGGTGTCGGCGTGCGATGTCGGCCTTCCGGCCGTCCGATGGCGCGACGGGCCGTGCAGTCCGGCCGTCGCGGAGGGCCTGCCGAGCCCGCGCCCGCGGGGTGGCAGGGTTGTCGGGTGACGCCGATCGCCTTCCCCCCGCCCGTGTCCGTGGTCGCCGACGACGGGACGCGGATCGCGACCTACGCGGTCGGCGACGAGGGGGCTCCGACCGTGCTGGCGGTGCACGGCTTCGCGTCGAACGCGGTGCTGAACTGGGAGACGGCGGGCTGGCTGCGGACGCTGAGCCGCGCGGGCTACCGCGTGGTGGCGCTCGACCAGCGCGGGCACGGGGCCAGCGAGAAGCCGCACCGGGCCGGCGCCTACGGGGTCGATCCGATGGTGGCCGACATCGTCCGGGTGATCGAGACCTACGACCTGATCGCTCCGCACTACCTGGGCTACTCGCTCGGCGCGCGGATGGGCTGGGTGCTCGGACTCGAGCGCCCGGAGCTGCTGGCGACCCTCAGCCTCGGCGGGCTCACCGTGGGCGAGCCGCTCCGGCACTTCGACGCGGCGGCGGCGCGGGCGCGGGTGGCAGACGGCGGCGAGATCGACGACGGCTTCACCCGCGCGTTCATCGGCATGGCGGAGGGCGTGGCCGGCAACGACCTCGCCGCGCTGGTGGCGGTGGCGGACGGCGTCCGCGGCGGGGCGCATCCGGAGCTCGGGGTGCACCCGGCACTGCCGACCCTGATGGTGACCGGCGGCGCCGACCCCATCGCACCCGGCGGGGCGCGGCTGGCGGAGGAGGCGGGGGCGCGCTTCGTCAGCGTCCCGGGCCGCGACCACACCAGCACGGTTCCGGCACGCGCGTTCAAGGACGCGGTGCTCGCCTTCCTCGCCGAGCACGCCTGAGCGGCCGCCGTCCGATCTGCAGGCGATCCCGCCGGGAAAGGGCCCTCCGCCGTGCGTCCGGTCGCGCGACGGCCCGGACCGCCTGCAGATCGAACGGAGGGCCGCCGGACGCGCGCGGCGTAGCATCGCGGCATGCTTGCGATCCGCGTCGAGAACCCCGGCCCCGACTCCCGCCTCGTGCTCGAGGAGGTGCCGACCCCGTCTCCCGGCCCCGGCGAGGTGCTGCTGCGCGTGGCCGCCGCCGGCGTCAACCGGGCCGACCTCGGGCAGCGCGCCGGCGTCTATCCGCCGCCCGCCGGGGCCTCGGAGATCCTCGGCATGGAGGTCTCGGGCACGGTCGTCGGCCTCGGCGAGGGCGTGACCGCGGTGGCGGAGGGCGAGGAGGTCTGCGCGCTGCTCTCGGGCGGCGGCTACGCCGAGCACGTCGTCGTCGACGCGGGCCTGCTGCTGCCCGTCCCCGACGGTGTCGGGCTGATCTCGGCGGCCGCGCTGCCCGAGACGACCGCGACCGTCTGGTCGAACCTGGTGCTGGTGGCGGGGCTCCGCGCCGGCGAGACGGTGCTGATCCACGGCGGCGGCAGCGGGATCGGCACGACGGGGATCCAGATCGCGTCGGCGATCGGGGCGCGCGTCGCCGTCACGGCCGGCAGTCCGCGCAAGCTCGACGCCTGCCGGGCGCTCGGCGCGGACATCCTGATCGACTACCGCGAGCAGGACTTCGTGGAGCGCATCGCCGCCGAGACCGACGGCGGGGTCGACGTGATCCTCGATCCGGTCGGCGGCGACTACCTCGCCCGGGACATCGAGGCGCTCGCGCTCGGCGGTCGCGTCGTGTTCATCGGCAACCAGTCCGGCGCGGAGGGCGCGCTCGACATCGGGACGCTGATGCGCAAGCGCGCGTCGGTGCACGCGACGACACTCCGCGCCCGCCCACTGGAGGAGCGGCGTGCGATCGTCGCCGCGGTGCGCGAGAAGGTGTGGCCGCTGGTCGCGGGCGGGACGGTGCGGCCGGTGGTCGACGAGGTGATCCCGCTGGCCGAGGCGGAGCGGGCGCACGAGCGGATGCGCTCCTCCGGGCACATCGGCAAGCTGCTGCTCACGCCGTGAGGACGGCCGGCAGGGGCGGACGGCTTCACAAGATCAGCTGAGAAGCGACCTCGTCCACGATGGTGGAGGAGGTCCGCTCCCGGCTGATGTTCTGTCGGCGACGAGCTCAGACCGCCGCGCGCAGCAGGCCGAGCGATCGGTTGATGCCGTCGACGTCGACGCTCGCCGGGTCGAAGGTCGCCCCGGCGGCGAGGCCGAGGGCGTCCAGCGCCTCCGCGTGATCGGCCGAGGCCGGATCGGTCGCGGCTCGGACCGTGTCGGCCCACGCGGCCGGACCACCGGGGGCGTCGAGCGGAGCGGCGCCCCGGGCCCCCGTGCAGCGCGGCAGCGCGGCCCGCAGCGGCGAGACCGACTCGAGGCGGATGACGTGGCGCCACTCGTCCTCGAGGTCGTAGACGTAGAACAGCTCGTCGTCGACGCTCTCGAGCACTTCGGCGAGCGCGACGCCGCCCTCGTCGACCAGGTCGGCGCCGAGCTCCTCGGCATCGGCCGGCGAGCCGATCGGCGCGCGCTCCTCGTCGGGCACGCCGACGCTGAAGTAGTGCGGCTGCGCGTCGGTCCAGCCGAGCGAGAGCTGCAGCGCGAGGTGCAGATCGCGCAGCGACGACTCCGAGGACAGCTCGAGCCGGCGCCAGACGACCGGCTTGGTGCCGAGGAGCGAGACGTGCAGGGCGTAGGAGGCGTCGGTGTCCTCCGTCGCCTCGTCGAGGATCTCGAGGCGGGTCGCGTCGCGGGCGCCGAGCAGCACGATGCTCGCTCGGACCACCGAGGCGAGGACGGGCTGCAGGCCCTCGGGCAGCACGTAGCCGAACTCGGGCGAGTGCAGCAGCAGGCCGAGCTCGGCGGCGTCGTCGAGCATCCGCTCGGCCGAGCCGACCATCCGCTCGCGCTCGTCGAGCGCCTCCTCGAGCGAGACGTCGAGGTCGGCGGCGAGCTCGTCGACCAGCTCGCCGACGACGAGGCCCTCGTGGATCTGCGCCTGGCAGGCGACGGCCATCCGCACCAGGACGGCGTCGGTCGTCGTGATCGCGCGCTCGCGCGGCGAGAAGGCGCCGTTCTCGGTGTCGGCGGCGGCGAGCGCCTCCTGCGAGCTGGCGAGCCACTGCTCGACGAAGCGGGCGATGTAGGCGATGCGCTCGACCGTCGCCTCGCGAGCGTCGGAGCTGCGCCAGGGCCGGGCGGCGTCGCCGAGGCCCGCGGTCGAGCCGTCGGTCTCGAGCACGTCGGAGGCGACCAGCGCGTCCCACCAGGCCGAGACGGGGATGCGGACGGCGTCGTCGCTCGGGGTCGAGCCGGCGGAGGAGATGCCCGCCTCGACCACGATCTCGCGGGCGGCGCGCTCAGTGATCGTCGCGTCGGCGGTCGCGGCGAGGTGCTCGACCACGACGTCGGCGGCGTGCACGAGCGCGGTGGCGCGGGCGGCGGTGAGCATCTCGGCGTCCGGGACCTCGTCGACCTCGAGCAGGTCGTCGAGGACGGCCTCGACGAAGGAGCCGGCGAGGTCGAGGACCTCGTCGAGCACGGCCTGGCACTCGTCGAGCTCCTCGTCGGTGCCGGTCCAGAGGTCCTCGTCGGTGAGGAAGTCGAGGAAGTGCTCGACCACCTCGGCGACGGTGAAGAGGGTGTCGTCGAGGTCGGCCTCGCTCTCCTCACCGGAGAGGTCGGCCTCGATCTGGTCGAAGACGGCCTCGAGCAGCTCTGCGTCGGGCTGGGCGAACGAGCCGCGCGGGCGGAGGTCGCGGGTCATGGCGAAGAGATCGGTGAGGACCTCGACGGCCTCGTCGACGTCGAGGTGCTCGTGCATCACGGCGACGTCGGCCAGGTGGGAGCGGTACCAGCTGCGGAACCGCACCATCAGCGCGGTCTCGGCCGTGCGGCCGCCGCCCTGACCGCCCGATCCGCCGGAGCGCCCGCCTCCGGATCGTCCCTGATTGCGCTTCTTGCCCATCGTTCCTCCGCGACCGCTCCACTCACGACGAAGCAGTACAGCCTACCCAGTGCTCGCGCGCCGCGGTACGCACGGCGGGCTCCCGTGGGTGAACGGTGCAGGAACTCGGCGGAGCGGCTCGACGGAGCGGCTCGGCCGGCCCGGCCGGGCGGCTGCACCCCGCGGAGACGGGGTGGGAGTGCGCCTTGACGCGGCAGCGCGGTCCTGCCTGACTGGGGCCGACACGAGGAGACGCGCATGGCCGGGATCACCGGGTTCGACCACATCGGAGTGACGGTCCACGACCTCGAGGCGGCGACCGCGTTCTTCGTCGGGCTGGGTCTCGTGCTCGAGGGACGGGCGCCCGTGGAGGGCGAGTTCCTCGACACGGTGGTCGGCATGCAGGACGCCCGCACCGACATCGTGATGCTGCGTCCGCCCGGCGGCGGGACCGCCGTCGAGCTCTCACGGTTCGTCCGGCCGGCGCCGCGGCCCGTCCCCGCCCCCGTCGATGCGGACGAGCCGGGGCTTCGGAGCCTCGCCTTCGTCGTCGACGACCTCGCCGCCGTCCTCGAGCGGCTCGCGGCCGACGGGTACGGACTGGTCGGCGGTGTCGACGAGTACGAGGGGGCCTGGCGCATGGCGTACGTCCGCGGACCGGAGGGCGTCATCGTCGCACTCAGCGAGCGCTTGGCCTGAGGCGCTCCTCCGCTCGGATCGATCCGTCACGGACGGATCTCCCGCGTGCTCCGGCACGTGCTTCTCCGACGGATCGATCGGTGCATCGGCGGTGCGGCCGCGCGCGGGTCGGCGTAGCGTCGGGCCATGGGTGCATGGAGTGGAGAGCCGTTCGGCAACGACACGGCGAGCGACTGGGTCTACGAGCTCGACGAGGCCGGCGACTGGCAGTACGTCCGCGAGGCGCTGGAGACCGCCGTCGCGCCGAGAGGGGTGGACGCCGATGCGGCGACCTGCGCGATCGCGGCCGCCGAGGTGGTCGCGCGCGGGCTCGGCCGCGAGGGCGGTCCGCACGCCGACACGATCGCGCACTTCGTGCAGCGGGCCGGGCGACCCGACGACGAGCTCGTGGCGCTCGCCCTCGCCGCGCTGGCCGCCTCCGACTCGCCCGGGAGCGAGCTCACGGAGCTCTGGGAGGAGGCCGACCCGGACGAGTGGCGCGAGGCCAACGACGCGGTGCGGAGCGTGCTCGAGGAAGCCTGATCGCCACAGCCCCCTCCTCTGCAGCGACTCGCGCCTCCCGTCGCACTAGCGTGGCGGGGAGCGGCCGGAGCCGACCGCGACGACTGCGACGAGGGGCGACGATGCCGGACTTCACCACGGACGACGGGGTCCGGCTGAGCTGGACCGAGCAGGGCGACCCCGCGGGGCGCCCGGTGGTGCTGATCGCGGGGTTCAAGGCGCCGGCGACGAGCTGGAAGCCGCAGCAGGGGCCGCTCGCCGAGGCGGGCTACCGGGTGGTCTCGTTCGACCGGCGCGGGCACGGGCTGTCCGAGCGGACGGAGGCCGGCGCGACGATGCTGCGGCACGGGGCGGATCTCGCGCAGCTGCTCGAGCACCTGGATCTGCGCGGTGCCGCGCTGGTCGGCGGCTCGATGGGCGGCAACTCGATCTGGGCGTTCCTCGCGGGGGCGGGCGTGGAGGCGGCGAGCCGGGTCGAGCGCATCGTGATCGTCGACCAGACGCCGCGGATGCTGAACGGCGAGGACTGGCCCTACGGCTTCTACGACTACACCGAGGCGAATCGCGACACCCTCTTCGCGACGACGATCCCCGATCCGGGCCGGTGGAGCGTCGCGTCGAAGGGGCCGGTGCGCATCGCTCGGCTGCTGAAGGCGCTCGGCGGTGGCGAGCGGCGCGAGCTGACCGAGACCGAGCGGCGGCTCCTGAACGACCACGCGGCGGCGGACTGGCGGCCGGTGATCGCGCGGACGGGCGTGCCGGTGCTCTTCGTCGCCGGGCGCGAGAGCGAGTTCTGGCCGGCCGAGCACGCGGCGGCGGCGGCAGCACTCGCTCCGCACGGCGACTCGCTCGTGATCGAGAAGGACGGGCACGCGGCGAACATCGAGCAGCCGAAGGTGTTCACCGAGGCCCTGCTGGAGTTCCTGGCGCGCTGAGGCGGGCGGCGCGTCAGCCAGGGAACGCCTTGCCCGGGTTGAGCACGCCGAGCGGGTCGAGCGCGTCCTTGATCGAGCGGTGCATTGCGAGCACGCGCGGCCCGAGCTCGTCGGCCGCGCCAGGCAGCTTGAGCAGGCCCACGCCGTGCTCGCCGGTGACGGTGCCGCCGAGCGCCAGGCAGTCGGCGACGATGCGGTCGAAGGCGCTCTTCGCGCGGTCCTTCGCGGCGTCGTCGCCCTCGGGCGCGATGATCAACGGGTGCAGGTTGCCGTCGCCGGCGTGCGCGATGGTCGCGATCACCACGTCGTGGTCCTCTGCGGCGGAGCGGATGCGGGCGAGCATCTCTGGGACCGCGCCGCGCGGCACGCAGACGTCCTCGGTCAGCACCGGGCCGAGGCGCTCGAGCGCCGGGTAGGCGAGGCGGCGGGCGAGGAAGAGCCGGTCGACCTCGTCCTGGTCGGTGGCCTGCTCGACGGAGAGGGCGCGGGCGCCGGCCATCAGCGCCTCGACACGGTCCGCGGCGGCGCGGCCCGCCTCGCCCGGCTCGTCGACCTTCGCCAGCAGCAGCGTGTCGACGCCGTGCGGCAGGCCGAGGTGCTGCCAGTCGTCGACGGCGCGCAGGCAGGTGCTGTCGATGATCTCGAGCGCGGACGGGATGATGCCGGCGGCCGAGATCGCGGCGACCGCGACTCCGGCGGCCTCGAGCGAGGCGAAGGAGCCGACGACGGCGCGCTGCTCGCGGCCGGCGAGCGGGAGCAGGCGGAGGGTGAGCTCGACGATGATGCCGAGGGTGCCCTCGGAGCCGACCATCAGGCCGGTGAGGTCGTAGCCGACGACGCCCTTCGCGGTGCGGCGGCCGAGGTTCACCAGCGAGCCGTCGGCGAGGACGACCTTCATCCCGAGCACGTAATCGCGGGTGACGCCGTACTTGACGCAGCAGATGCCGCCGGCGTTGGTCGCGGCGTTGCCGCCGATCGTCGAGATGGCGGAGCTGGCCGGGTCCGGCGGGTACCAGAGCCCGACCTCGGCGACGGCCGCCCGCAGTGCGTCGTTGATCACGCCGGGCTGGGCGACGACGAAGCGCTCGTCGGCGTCGATCTCGAGGACGGCGGTCATCCGCTCGAGCGAGACGACGAGGCAGCCGGTGAGGGCGTTGGCGCCGCCGGACAGGCCGGTGCCGGCACCGCGCGGGACGACGCTGAGGCCCTCGCGGGCGGCGACGCGGACGGCGTGCGCCACGTCCTCCGCGCTCTCGGCGACGACGACCGCGAGCGGCAGCCCGGAGGGCGCCCACTCGGCGTCGTCGTGGCGGTACGCCTCGAGGACGTCGTGGTCGGTGAGCACGCGGTCGCCGAGCAGCGCGCGCAGGTCGGCGAGCACGCGGTCCCGGACGTGCGGGCCGTCCTGGGTCCGCACGCGATCCTGGGTCTGCATCGGCACCGTCTCCACGACGGACGAACCTACACCCGGCGCCTGCGGGGCCTTCGGCGGGTCAGGCTCCGAGCCCCGTGATCAGGGCGCGGTGGAAGACCTCGCCGCGCTCGAGCGCCGCGACGTCGACGCGCTCGTCGACCCCGTGGATGCCGGCGCGCTGCTCCTTCGACATCAGCAGCGGCGCGAAGCGGTAGACGGCGGGCGCGAAGCGGTGCAGGTGCCGGGAGTCGGTGGCCGCGTTGATCACGTAGGGCACGACCGCGGCGTCCGGGTGCGACACGGCGAGCGCCGCCCGCACGGCGGCGAACGGAGCGCCGTCGCTCGGCGACTGCGGCGACGGGTCCTCCCCCGCGACGACCTCGACGGTCAGCTCGCGGTCGCGGACGCGGCGGCGGACGCGCTCGGTGGCGCTCGACACCGTCTCGCCGGGCGCGAGGCGCAGGTTCAGCACGACCGACGCCTCCGCCGCGAGCACGTTGTCGGCGGTGCCGGCGCGCAGCATCGTCGGGGCGATCGTGGTGCGCACCAGCGCGGCGGTCTCGCCGCCGAGCGCGGCGAGCAGGGGCGCGGCGACCTGCGGGCGCGACCCGAGCAGCCGGTAGAGAGTGCCGCGACGCCCGGGCGCGCGCTCGGCGAGGAGCGTCAGCGCGCGGGCGAGCGCCTCGGGACCCAGGCGGGGAAGGTCGACGGGGTGAGCCGGGTGACCGCGCGCCAGGCGGCCGACGGCGGTGAGGCGCGGCGGAGCGGAGGCGTGGCCGCCGGCC